>NZ_FMVS01000002.1 GCF_900102515.1 Butyrivibrio sp. INlla14 | reverse complement strand
AAGATCTTCGATACGCTGTCATATACGCTGGATTCTGAATCCTGTCTTAATGACAGAAGCATGCTCATGCTCTGACAAAGGTAATCAATGCTCGCATCCGAGCGGAAACTCATGACTTGGTGTTGCTTGCGTTTATAGGCACGCAAAAGACGTTCCGCCATGTTATTGTTGTGCGGAACTCTTATATCATGTAAAAATAGCAGATGGCTGGATTTATACTTCGCCATGTGTCTGTATAAGTTATAGCCTTCCCTATAGTATTTACTGGGTGGAATGTATTCGTATTCTTCTCGGGCTTCTTCCAGGATGCTGTCATATCTTTCTTCAAATGCCATGACAGTTTTTTCATCAAATCCTGTGGTTTCATCAATGCCATTTCGGTAATGAACCATTTCCCGCAGAAGTTTATACATCTTCTTATTCCATTCCCGATCAGGCTCATTCTGTATGCTGTCTTTACAGTATCTCAGGATATGAGCGATACACTCCTGATGGCCACTGCCATAATTATAAAAGGTGGTGTCATGGTCATGGATGAATATCGCTGACTGGTTAAGGTCGACAGGGGTATCTTTTATTCCTGCATGACCTTTGTTTTCCCTGAAATAGTACTGGGCAGTCCCATCCGGAGCAGCAACAATAAATACAAAACGGCTGCTTCCATTGCTTCTGGCATTGGTGTTATCTGTATGGAGTACAGGCTTCTGCATCAGTGATGCAAAAAGCTCTTTCTTTTCCTTATCCGTTTTCATGGAGAATTCTTTGGAGAGACCATTGACCATGCCTTTTGAAATGCTCAGTTTTCCGTCAGTGAGATCTGAAATAAGTTTGATGGTCTTGTCTATGGAGACACAGCATTCATTATTAAGGATGAATGCAAGTGCTTTGACGCTGCCGCCATAGTTTACGTCATTGATATATCCTTCAGGGAACTGCGCGTGGGATCTTTCGCCCGTCTTTGAATTATAGTAGACTTCAGCAGCGTATTCGTTAACATCCAGGAAAAACCTCAGATTTATCATCTGTTTACGGATGACTTTGCCGGTTTTCTTGAAGTCAGGATCTTCAAGTACTTCTTCCGGTGGAGGCAGCATAATAACTGGCTCTGATACAGCCTGCTTTTTTCGACCGTGACCTTTGTGCCCAGGCTGACCGCCTGGACGTCTGCCGCTTTTTTCTCTGCTGTTGGATATTTTCTTGTGATTTGGAGACTGGGAAGATGGTTTAGAAGAGTTCTCATAATCTCTGTTGATCTGAGCCGTCAGTTTAAGATTCTTTCCCTGTTCTTCTTCAAGCTCAGTTTTTACTTCATATAATTCACGCCTTTGTTCAGCGACCTTGTCCAGGGCAGCATCGCGCTGCTGCTCAACCAGGATGATGCGCTTCTCGAGCGCTCTGATCCTGGCATCCTTAGCAGCGATTTCTTTCTGATGATCCTTGTAGACATCTTCAATGGTGTCCCACCATTTATTTCTGACATCTATAGTCTGTGCATGAGCCTTGGACAGCTCGACTTCAAGTTTGTGTATGTGGCATTCTTCAGTATGAAGCATACTCTTATACTGAGCATCCATCTGCAGATACTTGGATCCGTTCTTGAAGGCATCAACCTGTGCCTGAAGATTCTTGACGCGGTACTGTAGAGTTGTAATGAATTCATACTGATAGTTGTTCATAGAAGTGATTACTTAACCTTTAACTGTTTTATTTCTGCTTTGAGAGATTTGATGAGTACTTCTTGTGCTTCACATTTCTTTTGAAGCTTTTCATACAGCTTTTTATAGTCGGGTTCCTTTTCTTCGGCGCCCTCGGTATTTCTGTGTCTCCCATCAGTGGGGACTATTTCACCGGTTTCAGGATCAATCCTGCCGATCAGTGTTCTTTTTGCCCGACTCTGTTTTTTTTCTTTGTCCCAGTATGCCTTGGATTCATACACGTAAGTGATACCGGTTCGTTTGTCTAACTGCTTAATTATGCCCATGGCGTGCTCCTTTCGAAGTTACATCGTTACGTTTATATTATATACCATAACGATGTGAAATGCAATAGAAAAACCCAGAAAAAGTCAGATTTTTTCTGGGTTTGCGACCATTTTAATATGTGATTTTTAATCGTTAGGGTTGTGTGTCAAGCTATGGTCTGAACTGTAACTTATTGATCGACTTGACCAGGAACTTGAGAAAGGCAACTTGTCAGCATTATCTCACAATGTTATCATTAGGTTAACACATAAGGTTGTCTACAAGCTTACGATGAAGCATGACAAAGTGCAGGATAAGGTAGGTGGTATTATGGGCGGCAAGGTTTTAGATTTACCGGAGATCAGAATATTCCATGAAGGCAAGGCTGAGGGGCTCAAGGAAGGTAAGGCTGAAGGACTCAAGGAAGGCGAAGCAGAACGCAAGAAGCTTTCTGAGGAGAAAGAGGAATTAGAAGATGAAAATGCTATCCTTAAGGCAGAACTTGAAGAACTGAGGAAACAGATAAAGCAATAATATATTTATTAATAGAATTAGCTCCTAATGTAAGGCATGAAGATGCCTTTCGTTAGGAGTTTTTCATTTACTCTTACAAAAAAGGCAATAAAGATGACTATTTTATTTGGGATACGTATGAAGAAGACAGGTACAAACCTCTCATAGAAAAAGAAATAGCTGATATAGATAATAACCTGGATAACTGGGGAACATGGAATACTATTGTATCTGCTTATTATTCAAATGATATGGATACTGCAAGCACAAACTATGATAGTTTTAAGGCTGATCCGGAAAGAGTATCTATTAGTATCAATCTAAATATGAATAGGGATTACTCAGATGAAGTATTGCTGGATGTATATGGATACGTAAAACAGGTTCATGATATAAATAAAAATGTTGATGTGGCAATACGCAAGACAGATAAGAGTTTACTGACTGTAGATCTAAAGGATATTACTTCTCTCGACTATGATTCTTTTTGCGAAAATATTAAGGGCGAGCTTTAAATTTGACATTCCAGGTTTTACATGCTAACATAGCCACGTTGTAAACATAATAATGATAGTAGGGCGGGCGCAGCCTGCCACGGTACGGAAATCCATAATCCCAGAGGTTATGGGTTTCTTTTTTTAGGAGAAAACATCATGCAGAACGATTTATTTGAAAATGCCCCAATTCCCAAGGCTTATATGAAGATGGCACTGCCGGTTGTGATGGGAATGGTGGTCACACTGGTTTATAATCTGGTGGACACGTATTTCATAGCACTGACAGGAAACACAGATCTGATTGCGGGAATAGCTTTGTGTGCGCCTTTATTTACGCTGCTCCTTGCTATTGGAGATATTTTTGGAATTGGTGGAAGCTCAGTTATTTCAAGGACTCTTGGGGCCCATGATTATGATGATGCCAGGAAAAAGAGTACCTTCTGCTTTTACTCTGCAATCGCTACAGGAATTGTTTTTACCGCATTTATGCTGGTATTTAAAAGAAAAATCCTAATGATACTGGGGACAACGACAGAGAATTACGTATATGCAGAGCAGTACTATTCATGGCTGATTTTGGGATCAGTGTTCGTCATTTTTGCTCTTGTTCCATCAAACCTTTTACGAGCAGAGGGTATGGCCATGGAATCTATGATAGGCTCTGTGATCGGAACGGTTGTAAATATAATTCTGGATCCTATTTTTATCTTTTCTCTGGGGCTTGGAGCTGCGGGAGCAGCAATTGCAACAGTTATCGGATACATTGTGACAAACGCCTTTTTTGTGGTAATCATTTGTAAAAAGAGTGCTGTGCTGTCCCTTAATATAAAGCATCTGAGCCTTGATGGGGCAACGCTTGGAGGAGTACTTGCCATTGGCCTTCCATCCAGCATTACAAATCTCATGCAGACAGTAGGAATCACGCTTACAAACAGATTTCTGCAGCCCTATGGGGGAACGCAGATAGCTGTAATGGGTATTGTTCTTAAGATCGTCAATATAGCGCTTCTTGTTATTGTGGGACTTGCATTTGGAGGCCAGCCACTGATTGGATATAACTACGGAGCTGGACTTAAGATTCGTTTAAAGAAAATCATCAGATTTGGGATGCTCTTAACTGGCGGAACAGGACTCTTTTTCCTTATAGTTCTCTCAGTATTTTCAAAGTTTATCCTGTCCTTCTTTTTGACAGATGTAGCAATGATAGAAACCGGAAGAATAATGCTGATTCTGCAGCTTTTGGGGGCACCACTTATGGGGATTTGTCTTATCGTAATTTGTACATTTCAGGCAACAGGCAAGGCCATGGGTGCATTTATCTTATCAGCCTGCAGACAGGGAATTGTCTTTTTGCCTGTTATAGTTATCTTGTCGGGTATTATGGGCTTTAATGGAGTTATCCTTGCCCAGTTTGTGGCAGATATATTGACCACAATTGTGGCATTTGGCTTATATTTCAAGACAATCAAATGATCACATTACATCAAACATCTCTTAGATCAAGTAGATTCTCAATTGCCTTGGCCTGCTCTGCCATGCGGGCTTCCTTGCGCTGTTGGCGAAGGGTCTTGGGCTGTTCGCGGGAGATATGCTCGAGGTTTGCTGGATCTAAGGGATTAGCACTTATTTTTCTCTGAGGAGAATTCTTTTCCGGGATCAGCTGGCGGGCCAGGTCTTCTTCAACCTCCACAATCTGCTGCTCCTTGGAAATTTCAGGATTAAGATTTGTTGAAGTGTCAGTGCTAGGGGCAGTAGCGGTTATGCTGGATTCTGAAAGACCGTATTTCTCGTTCTTTTTAGCATTGAGAAGCCCGATAATGTCTACGTTCATATTTGCGATACTGCAGCCAAGGGCAGGGCGGCCAGAAACAGTGAACATCCTGACAACTTCTGCAGTTGCTTCATATTGATGGAGAAGCTCTCCGTATCTAAAGGTTATATCGATGCGATCCCCAACCTTGCACTTTGAATTATTATCGATAATAATGGACATTCCACGCATTGAGATGTCGTGGACGATACAGTTATGAAGAGTAGCTGAATTGCCGCTTATTCTAAAAAGACCTACCTTCTCAAGTGAAAAACGCTCGGATTTTCTGGAGTTTTCCGGCTCTAGAGCTGAGGAACACTTGATGAGGTGGAAGTTTCCATATCTTGTTTTTACAGGGGTTATAGATGTAGACATGAACTTGTAGACTCTACCATCTCTTTTGTTGCGGATCTGAACTTTGGAGGGCTCGAGAAACTGCATGTATTTGCCAAAATATTCCATGGGTTTACAAAGAAGCCCTGCGTTAATGCCGAAAATGGCCTCTGTCATAAGAACTATGTTGTGATTATTTATGGAAGCGTGGATCCTGATCTGTGATCCTGCGGCAATATCGTTGATATTCATGACTGTCCCCCATATGTAGCGCGATATTGATTCCTCGTATCATATCTAATGGTGTAGAACAATATTGACTAGTGAAAAGATATATAAACTTTCGAGTTCCCTACTATCTATGATATAATGTGCATGGTTTTTTATCAAGCAGTTAGGACGCCTCCGCTTAGACTAAAATGCGCTCTAAACTGTGCTTTTTGTTAGATAATAATTCAGGAGCGATAGTGACTATGATTAGAGAAAACTTGGAAATAGTAGAGAGGAACATACAAAAGGCCTGCGACAAGGCAGGGCGGGATAGAAGCGAGGTTACGCTTATCGCAGTCAGCAAGACCAAGCCTGTCAGCGACATAAGGGAGGCCATGGCCTGCGGCATAAGAGTTTTTGGAGAGAATAAGGTTCAGGAGATAAGGGACAAGACTGCTGAAATCACAGAAAATCTTGACTGGCATATGATAGGCCATCTTCAGGCCAATAAAGTCAAGTATCTTCCTGGAGTTGCCTGCATGATCCATTCAGTTGACAATAGGAAGCTTGCTGATGAAATAGAGAAGCAGGCTGCCAAGCATGATCTGGTGATGGATGTTCTGATAGAGGTCAACATGGCAGGTGAGGACACCAAGTTTGGCCTGGCGTCGGAACAGGTGATTGATTTTGTAAAAGAAATATCTATTCTGCCGCATTTATGCATAAGAGGTCTTATGACAATTGCACCATATACTGATGATCCAGAGAGCAACAGAGTGTATTTTAAGGGGCTTAGAGAACTCAAGGATAAGATAAACGCTCTTGATATACCTGGGGTTAAAATGGATACTCTTTCAATGGGCATGACTGGAGACTATCAGGTGGCCATAGAAGAGGGAGCTACCTTCGTAAGAGTGGGCACTGGAATCTTCGGTGAACGAAATTATTCTAAATAAATTAGTTGAAATATTAAATAAACATAAACGAATTTACACTAATTAGGCCAGATAGTATAATAAATTTATACTATTCTGGCTATTTTTTGGAGTAAATATGGACAAGGTAGCTCTTTTAACTAAAGTGTTTGAAGCCTTTGCCAGTTCGACAAAAGGTAGATATGTTTTTATGACTGACATGGAAACCAATATATCCAGGTGGTCCAAAAGCTGCGTGGAGGAGTTTGGTTTGCCTTCAGAAAGAATGGAAAATGCTGGAGAAATCTGGGAAGAGCATATTCATCCTATGGATAAGAGTAGATACCATCAGTCTATCGTGGATCTTTTTGAGGGAAAAAGCGAGTCTCATGACATGGTTTACAGGGCTAGAAATAAGAATGGTGAGTATGTGGCCTGCACCTGCAAAGGAACGGTCATAAGAGATGATGATGGTAAGCACTTATACTTTGCCGGAACGATAGATAATCATGGAATAGCCAGTGAATACGACAGTGTAACAGCTCTTTATACTAAGGACAAGCTCCTTGATACTCTTGCTGATCTTAAGGATGAGAGGCAGAGATACTACATTCTTTTTGTTGGAATGTATAATTTCGGCGAACTGAATAACGTCTACGGATATGAGTTTGGCAATAAGATTCTTAGGACCTTTGCAGAAAAACTCTTGGAATTTACTGATGATGCAGAGGTTTATCACGCTGGAGGAACCAAGTTTGCACTTGTTTCAACCCAGCTTAATCTTTCGGAGATAAAAGAGATATATTCTGAAATAGTGGACTATTGCAGGAATTCAATTGCTGTGGAAGGAGTGAATGTTACAATTACTCTAGGCGGCTCCTGCACAGAGGTTATGAACTTTAATATTGATGAGCATACAGTATATTCCAATGGTATTCTGGGGCTTGATGAGTCTATGAAGGACAGGCACGGTGAACTGTGCGTGTTTGGAAGCAGCAACCTGGATAAGAGTCACGAGCGACTGGTTCTATTGAATGCTCTTAGAAATAGCATAAGCCGTGACTGTGAAGGCTTTTCAATAGTTTACCAACCTGTAGTAAGTGCACAGGAGGAAAGATTATGGGGAGCAGAAGCTCTTGTAAGATGGCAGAAAAATCCTTTTGGAAGAGTTTCTCCTTCAGAGTTTATAGGATGGCTTGAAGATGATCCTTTGTTCTATGATCTGGGTCTTTGGATTGCCAGAAATTCAATGAAATACTGGAAGGAAAAAGTTCTTTCGGTAAGGCCTGAACTTTCTTTGAGTATCAATGTTTCTTATACACAGCTTGAACGAAAGAATTTTAGAAGAGACCTGCTTGAAATATTGAAGGAGCTGGATTATCCGCCTGAAAATCTTAGGGTTGAACTTACAGAAAGATGCAGTGTACTTGATAAGAATTTCATTAGAAATGAGATAATTTTCTTAAGAAGTCAGGGAATACTTACTTTTATAGATGACTTTGGAACAGGCTTTTCGGCTCTTGAGCTTTTGCTATTTTTACCAGTAGCTGGAATTAAAATCGATAAGTCTTTTGTCGATGGAATTGATGAAGATGAAAAGAAAAGGATAGTTGCAAGGGCAATCATCGAGTGCGCCAGCAATATTGGGCTTAAGACTACTATTGAGGGCGTGGAGACAGGTGATATCAGGGAGATACTTCTTGGATTTGGCGCGAGCCATTTGCAGGGTTATCACTACTCAAAGCCTCTTTCAATAGATGATTTCACTTCTCATCCCCTATTTAAAGAATAGATAAGAGTGAAAGTACCAGTATTTAAGTAGATAGGAAGAGATAATATGTTAAAAACACAACCTCTATCCAAGAGTACAACAATAGATCAGCTTAATCATCTGATTGAGACAGGGCACGTTTTTGTGACGCCTTTTGGGCTTAACAGAACCTGCTATATTGTGGTCAATCACAAGCCCTTTATGGTGATATGTACTGATATATCAATAAGAGGTGTGCAGCTAAGTGGGGCATGGTATACCTGGGAGGATCTGGAAGCAATGGGAGGCGTGTATGAATCAGAGTTTGAAGCACTTAAAGCTGTGGCAGGCGGAGCATGAATGGAGTGTCTAAGAGAAATCTGGACGCTTCATTTTTTATTTATAAACAATGTATAAATAATGCATAAACATTGTCACAACTAAAAAAATTCATGCTAAAATAATTTTTACGCATTGGCAGCTTGGAGGTTTTACTTTGGGATACGTAATATTTTATATAGAAGCATATTTAGCTTGTTTTTTCCTACTGGGGATAATACTTTTTAAAATACAACATGGCGTTAATAAGCAGCTTTCACAGGTCTATCTTGGAAATCTGACTTTTGTTACGATGTTGTATTTTCTTGCAGAAGTCTTTTGGGCAATTGTTGATGGCGGAATTATTTCCACCACCAGACAGATGTTGTATCTATCTAATATTTTTACATATGTACTTCTTAGCATTGCTGCATATCAGTGGTTTCTGTTGTCTGAGGCTATTCAGAATGACAAGGCTGTAGAAAATGATCCGGGTAAGCTACTTCTTAGTATTCCGGTCTGGTTTTCAACTATCCTTTGTGTAACTGCCTACAGAACAGGCCTTGCATACTATGTTGATGACGCGGGCAAGCTGGTAAATGGTAAGCTTTATGTTATTTTGATCATTGTCCCTTTTGGATACATGATAGCTGCTTCGGTTAAGGCTTTTTACCGTGCCTTTGCCAAGGATAAGTATGCGGAGAGAAGTATTTATTTTACAATAGGATTTTTCCCGATTGCTCCTATTGTCATGGGACTTTTGCAGGCTATAATCTGGAGAGTTCCGCTTCTGTGCTATGGAGCAGTAGCAGCAATCTTTTATATTTATACTTCAATACAGGACAGCCTTATTTCTCTTGATCCACTCACTCAGATCAACAACAGGACTCAGATGTACAAGTATCTGACCCAGAAGATGAGAAATGCTGAGCCGGGATTATCTCTTTTCCTGTTAATGGTAGACGTTGATAATTTCAAAAGTATAAATGATGCTTTTGGACATGTGGAAGGCGACAGAGCTCTTGTGAGAATCTCTAATGCTATCAAGAATGCATGTCAGGGCCCTAGAAACAGATTCTTTGTATCCCGCTATGGCGGAGATGAATTTATTATAGTTGCAGAAATGGCTTACAGAGCTGAAGCAACCTGGCTTGCAGAACAGATCAGGACTAATGTCAGAAGAATTACAAGTGACAATAATCTCAAGTACTCTGTTTCAGTCAGCGTTGGGATAGCTCAGTACGATTTTGCAGAGCCTATATCAATTCAATCATTTATCGCTAGAGCTGATTCAGATTTGTACAAGCAAAAGAAATTAAGCGCAGGCTGAGACGTGATACCTGCTTATAAAAAATTGCTCCATAAGTTTGTTATGGAGCAATTTTTTGTGATATAGGAAATTTCTCCGAAATTCCCATATCATAAAAAGCGCTCCGCTGTGGATGCGCACCTCGCGGAGATGAAGTTTATTGCTTCGCAATACCGCTCGGGCGCGAAAGAGTCGCTAGCGACTCTTTGTTCTTGCACAAAACCGGTATTCTTTTATATCACTGCATACAATCTTACATTTCAGAACAACTTCCCAATCATGCTGATCAGCAGCCCAGCCAGGATGAATCCCGCCAGAATTGCAATTGCATATATGTATTTCATTCGTGCCATAAAGTCCCCTCCAACTAGTATATTTGAGCTTTTGTATATAGTACTAGTATACAGTAATCTGCATATAAGGTGAATATTAGACGGTAGGGAACTGGCTTACACGAAAGTGGTGGTAACAAGCTTTTCGTATAATAGCAGGCTGGAATTACTCTTCATCAGCACTTAAAACATGCTATAATTATACTTGTATATTATATGTATGTAGTATTGCCGAAAGTGACGATAGGTCACAGAGCAATAATTGTGTGTTCTGCAAATTCTGGCCACAGAGCTGGATTTCAGACATCATAACTACAAAAGGGGGTTAATATGCAGATATATGTAGCAGGTAATGTTCTAAGAAGCGGTGATGGCACAGCTGTACACCCATTCAAGACCATTCAGGAAGCTGCTAACCTTGCAAGCGCAGGTGATACAGTATTTGTTGGCCCTGGAATTTACAGAGAATGGGTAAGACCAGCCAATTCAGGTACGAAGGATAAACGTATCACATATATCAGCACTTCTAGACAAGAAGCAATAATCACAGGAGCAGAGGAACTTAGAGGCTGGGAACAGTTTGAGAACCTCTGGCGCATTAGAGTTCCCAATAGCTTTTTTGGAAGCTACAATCCTTATATAGACGTAGTTCATGGGGACTGGTTCAGCAATCAGGAGAATCCGCCCCACACAGGAGATATCTACTTAAATGGCAAGTCTATGTATGAAGTATTTGATCTAAATACTTGCATGCATCCAGCAGCAGATAAGCGATCCTGGGATCCCGCCTTTTCTGAGTATGTATGGTTTACAGCGCAGGAAAATGACGAGACAGTTATCTATGCTAATTTCCAAGGCAAGAATCCCAATATAGAGAACGTAGAATTTTCAGTGCGAAAGGCTTGCTTTTTTCCTGAAAAAGAGGGACTAAATTACATAACAATTTCTGGCTTTTCAATCAGGTGTGCAGCTACGCAGTGGGCACCACCAACAGCATTCCAGGAAGGAATGATAGGTCCTAACTGGGCTCTTGGCTGGATAATTGAGGACTGCGATATTTCAGAATCCAAGTGCAGCGGTATTTCCCTTGGCAAGTACTACCAGAAGGGCAATAACAACAAGTGGACTACAAGTTGGATTAAAGATGGCACGCAGACCCAGAGAGATAGTGTATGTCAAGCAGTTAATGAAGGCTGGAATAAAGATACAGTAGGCTCCCACATAGTAAGACGCTGTGATATCCATGACTGTGGTCAGACGGGCATAGTAGGACATCTTGGCGGAGCCTTTAGCGTTATTGAAGACAACCATATTCATAATATAAACAACAAGCATAATCTGGCAGGGGCCGAGATTGCAGGCATCAAGCTTCATGCTCCTATTGATACTGTGATAAAACGCAATCACATAGATCATTGTACAAGAGGAATTTGGCTTGACTGGGAAGCTCAGGGCACCAGGGTTACTCAGAACTTCCTTCATGATAATGTGCCGCCACAGGGAACAATCATAGATTCAGGCTTATCCCTTGGAGAAGATATTTTTGTTGAAGTTTCGCACGGACCTACAATTATCGACCATAACCTGCTATTATCAGATATAGCCTGCAGGATTAGTACTCAGGGCATCGCCTTTGTACATAATCTCATCGCTGGCTCTTTTACCTATGTAGGAAATGGCACAGACAATGCAGGAAAGAGATTTGCAACAAACAGATATACGCCATATCACGTGCCGCACTCTACTCAGATAGCTGGCTTTATGACTATTCTTCATGGCGATGCGAGATTCTACAATAACATTTTCCTTCAGAAGACTGTAAGACAGGAACTTCTGGAGTACTGCGTTTCACAGAACCTTGATACAATAGACAAGAATAACTTTATCTGCGGAACAAGTGTGTACAACAGTTACCCTTCTGCTCCTGAGTATTTTTCAGGCTTCTATAAGGGAGCAGAAAAAGATAAAGGGTCTAAAGATCACTATTACGACCACCTACCGGTATATTTGTCAGGAAATGCATATTTTAACGGCGCAAGACCCTGTGATAATGAGAAATGCCACGTGGACAAGGACCACAAGATAAGTTTTTATATAGACGAAGAGGATGGAAGATACACTCTTCATACAAATCTTTATGAATTCCTGCCAAGGAACATTTCTTCTCCGGTCAATTCGTCTGTTTTAGGAGTTGCCTTTGAACCTGAGGCGAGATTTGAAAATCCGGATGGTACTGAACTTGTTTTTGACAGAGACTATTTTGGCAGAAAGAGGGGAATCCACCCTGTAGCCGGACCCTTTGAGGAGTGTAGAACTGACAGATTTACCGTTCAGACTCCCGGCTTTGGCTCCTATATGATCCGCTATGAGGAGAAAAAGAGAATCTCTGAAAAGAAAGAAAGTGACGAGGAAATCCTTGAAGAAGTAAAGGAGTCACAGACTATCTATGTAGAGCCCAGGGACGAAGCTCCTGACCTTGAAGAAATAAAGGAACCAAACTTTACCATCGATGAGGACGAGTTTGAAAATGAAAGCAGAGTAAGCGAGATCAATTCAAACGTCCTTCTTACAGGTTGTGAATCCTGCGATATCAAGTTTCCGTTTGAGGGAGGTCTTTTCCAGGTAAGCGACATGTTTGTAAAGGGCAATGAAGTCTGGCTCTATGATGGAACTAACGAAAGACTTGTAGAGCTTGATCTTGAGTATGGAATATATCATAACCTGAAAAAATGGTCTGTTGGGTCTTTGCAGTCTCTTGATGTTTCTGATGAGCCAAATATAGAGGGACTTGTCCGTACTGCAGGAACGCTTCTGTGCATCCTTAGTAAGAGCATGACTCATGATGCTGCGGATACCTGCGAGACTATACAGAGCAAGGTCAATAGTGAGATAGAAGCTAAGGGAATAAAAATGAGGCTTACTCCCAAGTACCTCAAATTCATTAGAAATAAGAAATTCATATCTTTAGAAGATGTAATATACCGCATGAGCAGAGGCTCTATGGATGTGGTAACAGAAAGGTTGGAAAATTGATTTAATGGCAAAAAGTAGAAACTGGTACGAACTTGATAATGCTGCCAAGATTGTACCTTCAACAGCAAAGGGAGCCAATACCAGGGTCTTTAGGCTTACCTGTCAGTTAAGGGAGCAGGTTGATGAAGACATCCTTCAGAGAGCATTGGACGAAATAATAGAGGATTTCCCTATCTTCAACTGTGTACTGCACAGAGGACTCTTTTGGTACTATCTGGAGGAAACTGACCTAAGGGTAAAGGTTGAAGAGGAGAATACTCCGGCTTGCGAGCCTATATATATTCCAGGCCGCAAGAACCTCCTCTACAGGGTTAATTACTACAACAACAGGATTAACCTTGAAATGTTCCATGTTCTTGCTGACGGAACTGGCGCCTTTATGTTTTTCAAAAATCTCCTCACAAGATATCTTGTGATCAAGCATGGCATAGATGCTGAGATCAAGCCTACTGATGACTTTTCTATTGAGGAAAAAAATGTAGATGCTTTCGATGACTTTTACAGCAAGCAAAGAGGACTCAAGCAGCTCAAGGAGATGAGATCAGTTAAGGCATATCAGATAACTGGTGAGATAGATGATAATCTTTTGCCACATCTGATAGAAGGAACTATATCAGCCAGTAAGTTCCTTGATATAGCACATGAGTATAAAACAACAGTCGGAGTTATGTGCGTTTCAGTCTACATAAAAGCCATTATTCAGGGAATGAACAGGGCACAGAAAAAGAAGCATATAGTCGTAAGTGTACCTGTTAACCTAAGGCAATACTTTAAATCCGGCACCAGCAGAAATTTCTTTGGCGTAATAAACATCGACTATGATCCTGCAGATTATAACGGAGATATGCAGAGCATCATAGCCAAAGTTGATAAGGACTTTAAAGAAAAACTCGCTCCTGAGAGTATTGAAAAGACAATGAATTCCTATGCTGCACTTGAGCATAATATTGGTATCAAGATGATCCCGCTTCCTATAAAGGATATTGGAATCGGTTATTTTGACAGGGCGGCCAAGAAGGGCGTTACAAGCTCTATGTCCAATCTTGGACAGATCAAAATGCCAGAGGAGGTTGCAGATTTTATTGACGGCTTTAGTGCCTTTATGACCGCTGCCAGTCAGCAGGTTACAGTTTGCTCCTACAAGGACAGACTGACCTTCGGAGAAGCATCCCCTTACAAAACTCATAAGAGTATGCTTAACTTCTTTAGATGCCTTACGGAGATGGGGCTTGAAGTAGAGCTTGGAACAAATGACTATGACAAGGAGTAAGTTAAATGCAGTATTGTCCTAAATGCAAGGTAAATATAAGAGGCCGCAAGGAGTGCTGCCCTTTGTGCCAGGGACAGCTCCGCCAGATTGATGGCGAGCCTGAGGCACCTTTTCCAACTCTTAAAAAGAAAAAGATCAGTAACATAACACTTTTTAAGATGGTGACTTTTATCTTTATTGCGTCAGAGATTATATTTGGAACGATCAATATTCAGACACAAAAGATATATCCTGTATTTGGAATCATGATGCTGGGATTTTTGGTTGCCTGGATCACCTTTATAACCACAATGTACCTTAGGAATAACCTGATAAAGGTAATAACCTTTGAGGTGGTTGTTGCCATAATTGTTGATGTGTACGTTGATATTAAGACAGGCCCCCACGGCTGGAGCGTAATGTGGATGGTTCCAAGTACACTTTTTGGACTTGCTATAGCCACCATTATTACTGCCAAGGTACTCAAGCTAAGACTTGATGAGTATATTCTATATCTGGTTCTTGATCTGTTCATGGCTCTATCACAGATAATATTTATTAAAAATGGTATGAATACCTTCACATGGCCTGCAGTTGCGGTAATCATGGTGTACCTCATACTCATTGCAGCCCTCATCATTTTCAGGTTCTCAGACCTTAAACGGGCTGCGCAAAAGATGTTCAACCTTTGATGTATGGAGAAATATGGGATTAAAAGATAAGACCAACAAAAGTAACTTTAAGCGCGGAATTGTTTTTGCGTCAAAAGTTGGAGATTACGTAGAAAACAGAATAGGCAGAGCAATAGAAGAGAGTAGCTTCAAGGCAGAAAATCTCCCCAGTGATCCCAAGGAAATGACCTGGTACAAGGTACCTCTTGAAAAGGGACTGTCGGGAGATGGGTCAGAGTACCATATCTATGTCAAAAAAGCAGATCCTGACAAACTCTGCATTTTTTTATCAGGAGGCGGTGTTGCCTATAACGAGTACATGGCCGCACGACCAGTGACTGGAGGCAAGGTTGCAGCAGGGCTTCCCAACTATTACTGGAATAATTTAAGACCCTTTACCCAGATCATGAACATAAACGTGGGGATCACTGATATCATGTCAGACAAGAATCCCTTCAAGAATTGGAGCTTTGTAGTTATTACCTATGCCACTGGGGATTTTCATGTGGGCTGCAATGATTATCCATATCAGGGTGAGGATGGCAGCGATAACATACTTCATTTCCATGGCTATGTAAATTTCCTTGAGAGTATGAAGGTGGCGAAAGCTCTTTTTCCTAATCCAAAGAGCATTCTCATTGCAGGTAATTCGGCGGGAGCTTTTGCAGTACCCGCGCTGGCATCCGAGATTGCAGATGACTATTATCCTAAGACCTCCAATATTACGCTATTTTCTGATAGCGGGCTTTTGCTATACAAGAACTGGAGGAAGACTGCAAGAAACATCTGGCAGACCAAGGATTCTATATGGAAATCAATTCACGGGGATAACATAACTCTGGACTGGTACAGAGCCCTCTATGCCAAGCATGGTGACAGGTTCAGATATCTTTATTCAAGCTCTACACATGATTACCTTCTGAGTGCCTATTACAACGATATCATCCGCAAGAAGTACAAGACAGATCAGGATGTTCAGAATGAATATTATAATCAGCTCATCCAGATGGTAAAAGAGCTAAAGGAGATCACGCCAAAGTTTGGCATGTTCATAGATGATTGGAAGATTCCCTTTATTACTATGGGCGGCACAGTTCACACTAGTGTCCGCGAGCCGCATTTTCTTCTTTTTACTGAACAGGGAATTACCATGGCCAAATGGCTTATTGATGCCTGCGAGGGCAAGGTTTACGATGTGGGGATGAATCTTCTCAAACAAGAGTGAAACAAGAATATAACCAAAGAATCACACAAGAAAGATTTACATAAGAAAGGCCGCCTTGCGGCGGCCAACAAGTGGTCTATATGAACTAGTCGACAAAACATTCTTCTATCTGAGCTTCATACTCGCTGCGAAGCTGCTGAGGTATATCGTACTCATCCAAAGCCTCAGCTACTGACCAGTGCTCATTAGCCATAGAACGAAGAATGTTGCGTATAACTCTTGAATCAAGAGCCTCAATATCGGCAACATTACTCATAATTCACACCCTCCTCAAAAACGAAATAAAAATCATTTCTTAACTACAATATATTGTAGTACAAAAAAATATAGATACAAGTATTGACATTTGTTTTGAAATAATTTTTGTAGAATATGCACAGAAAATGAGAGGGAATTTCATGCATATAACAACAATTGCTCTGATAATTTCTATACTGGGTCTGATCAGCTCTTTTTTTGTTGTGGGAATAATTCCGTCCATAATGGCTTTTATTCTGAATATTCTCTGCATCAGAGAAGAGAAGTCTATACGTACAGTAAGAGCCCTGGCTATTTCTTTTGCCGGGATACTGCTTCCGATTGTGATGTATCTAAATAGTTTTGGTTTATCTTTTCCCTATGAAAAACTTAATGGGCTTAATGCAATTAGCCAGATCATGTATGACAATTACGGCAGGTTAGGCCTGGATGTTAGTTTTATGGTCCCGAATGAGGCAGCTGGTGAGAATACGGAGCTTGTCTTAGAAAATCCAGATGAGATGTACTATGTCAGCGATGGCGTAGTGGTAGACGATGATGGAATGCATCTGGATGAAAAGGCACTTAACAACAATGCTAAAGAGAACTCTGACGGGGCTGCCGGTACAAGTACTGCAGATGCTATTGCTCTTGAGATAGATCCAAATAGTATCTTTGAAAGTATAGACAGCCTTGATGAGAGCGCCAAAGCTGAGAATGATTATGGGAGCGATAAAAAAGGCGCTTCAGACGATGATATGCCTTCCTACGGGGGACTTCCTCTGGGGGTCAGGATCCTTGGGCAATATTTTAGAGAGGACTACCACAACTGTAATCCAATCTTGGTCCTTAAGAATGAGACTGGAAACGACTGCAGATTTGAGTGCCTTTTTACTGCTAGAGATGAGGATGGCAATGAACTTGCAACCTCCAATAAGACTGTTGAGGTGGTAAGTCAGGGAGAGGCTTTTGTCTTGGAGGGAAGATTTGATAAAAGGCTTCTTAACGGGACTCTGCCTTCCATGTATGAATTTCTGGTAACCAAAAGAGATCCCTATGAGGGAAATCTCTATGACGGCGTTTCAGTTTTTGGAGAGATAGTCGAGAATTCAGCAGTTGTGACTGCTCAAAATACCACAAAGAAAAGAGCAAAGGTGGATGCTTATGTTTTGTTCTTTGATGGAGAAGAGCTTGTGGACTGCATTTGGATGATACCTAAAAATGGCGGTGAAGTAACAATCGACCCGGGAAGCAGCGCCTATATAAGAGGCGATGCCTATTATAAGTTTGACAGGATAGAAACCTATTACACAGCCTACGAGGCAGTGGGAGAGTAGGTCAAGGCGTATCTGGCTTGCCACTGTCTACCATCATATTTATGGCTTCTAGAGCAACTTCGTAGATATTAGCAAGATCCTTGGAGCCTTCATCGTCTCTGCCCGCAAGTTTTCTGTATTGATTCAAAAAATAGAGACGGGACTGTTCAATAGTATTTTTGGTGATCACATGGCCATTGCAGAAGATATTGCCAGTCTCGGCATTATATTTGCCAGCGGTATATTTGGCCTTTTGGGCGTCACCCATTCCCATGGATTTTGCAAGTGAGTGGATAAGGTCTTCTCTTCCTAATGACATAATGTGCGGTCTCCTTTTTCTTTGACTTATGACACCTAAATGATATACGAATTGCTCCATTGCTTTCGTCTTTGTCGCAATCCTATATCATTATTATATAACAATTAAGAATAAATGGTTAATCGATTATAATAATCATCCGAAATATTATTTGAGATGTGCGAGTTGATTATTTGTAAATTATAAAATATAATTGTATGCAATTGGCAACTGATAAATTTTCGGAGGATCATTCAGATGATAGGTTATTATATTGCGGTGATACTTATTGGTATCCTATATATCGCATTTCTGGAACTATCCAAGAATATGCTGATAGGCTGGTTTGTGGGAATTATAGCAACATTGGCCATGATTGTTTACGGGTATATGAGCAAAAAGACTCTGCCAAAAGAAGATGATTTTTACAATAAAGTCATGAAAAAGAAATCCTACGGCGGAAAAAAGCTCCTTCTTGCTTTTTTGGTATTTGCCCTAGTTCTAGTAATAAATGCAATGCTCACAAAACCGCCAGTAAAGCGGGTTCCAGCTGTCACAGCCAGAAACCCTGATGTGACTGATGTAATTACAATAGACCAGGGTAAGCTAACTGGAGTGTACAACAAGGATCATTCTGTTAAGGTTTATGCAGGAATTCCTTATGCCAAGCCGCCTGTTGGAGAATTTAGATTTAAAGAGCCTCAGGCCCCTAACACTTGGGAAGGCGTAAGAGCCTTTGATCACTTTGGCCCAAGAGCTATGCAGACACAGGGCTCAGTATTTATGGATTCTTTATCTCACATACTTGGCTGGCATGATTACCAGATAAAGTTTGGCGATGAATATGTTGAGGAAGTTTCTGAAGACTGCCTGTATCTTAATGTCTTTACACCTGCTGATACGGAAAAGTTTGCGCAGGAAGCTGGAAGCGAGCTTCTGCCAGTAGTTTTTTATATTCATGGAGGTTCCCTTACAACTGGCCAGTCCTCATATACGGAGTATAGAGGAGAAACTCTGGCTTCCAAGGGAGTAATATTTGTAAACTGCGCCTATAGGCTTGGAGTATTTGGATATTACGCAGCAGAGGACCTTGCTAAGGAGTCTCCAAACGGAACAAGTGGTAACTATGGCCTTCTTGATCAGATAGCAGCTCTTCAGTGGGTTTATGACAACATTGAAGCTTTTGGCGGTGACAAGAACAGGATCACAATTGCTGGTGAGTCTGCAGGATCATCCAGCGTCAATGCTATCTGCGTATCACCTCTTTCCAAGGGACTTTTTAACTATGCAGTAGCTGAGTCCAGCGGTATTGTGGCAAAAGAGCCATTTCATACCTTCAGATATTACGGAGAAGCCCTTGAAACAGGAAAAGAAGTCAGAGAAGAGTTTGGAGTTAAAAACTCTGAAGAACTCAGAAAAATACCTGCCTCTAAGCTTGTTGAGACTAAGACATCAAATGGCTCAATGACAGTAGATGGCTATGCCATAACAGAACAGCCATATCTAACTTATGAGAAGGGACGTAACCACGAAAAGGCCCTCCTTAATGGCTTTAACGTAAAAGAAGCAGACGCCTTTTTGCTATCAACTGAGGCAACTCAGGATAATTATGTTGACCTTCTTTCTGAGGATATAAAAGAATATGCCCAGGAAATGGCTCAGGTTGTGCCATCAACACTTCCACAAAGGGATCAGCACTTTATAGTTGATGCCATGGGAGATGCCAAGGGCGCGCTTAACGTGGCTTATAGCGCGATGTGGTTTTCTTATTCCCACTATGTATGGAATAACTACATGGTAAGTCAGAACAGACCAACCTATGAGTACTATTTTACCAAGACCAATAATATGCTTTCTAACTACCATGCAGGAGAACTCCCTTATCTATATGGAAATCTGTGGAGACACCCTGGGCTTTATGATGAAGAGGACTACAAGCTCTCTCAGATTATGCAGAGTTATCTTATAAACTTTATCTACAGCGGTGATCCAAACGGATTTATCATAAACGATGATGGAACAAGGAGCACAGAGACACTTCCTGTCTGGGAAAAGAGAGAAAAAGGCCAGGACAAGCTCCTACAACTTGATACAACTGTACAAATGATAGATGACCCCAATAATGAGATTTACAAGGTCATAGACAAATTCATGGACAGCAGAGTGAAGTAAGTCAAAAAGTCCGGCGTTGAAGGTGTCGAGGCAAAAATTGTGTATTTGCTGCAGATGCCTTCAGCGACGGACTTTTGTCCTGTATTTTGCCCTATATCAGCGGTAGAGCTTGCGGTACTCCCTGGGAGAGTGGCCGGTTATATCGTGGAAAGCTTTGTTGAAAGCTGTAGTAGATTGAAAGCCGGACATAAAGGCACACTCTGTTATAGAAAGGTTTGCATCTGACAAGAGCTTAGTGGCATTTCTAACCCTTACACTTGATAGGTATGCAGGAAAAGACATGCTCATATAGCTCTTAAAAATCTTTGAAAAATAAAATGTACTTAGACCTATTGCTTCAGCCACATCTTTCTGAGTTATATTCTCTGTAGAATTCTCAACTATAAAGTTGCAGGCTTCATGGATGTATCTGTAGGCCGCCCCGGAGTTAAAGCCGGCCGGGATGTCATCTTTTCTTTCTCTTAGAACAAATTCACCTATATTGACCAAAATATCGTAGATACAGAGCTTGCACTTGGTCTCTGTGAATGGATCAGAGGAATCTCTGATATCCTTTATCTCCATTACCCGGTCCAAAATGTGGCTGGTAAGCTCAGGGTGCTCACTGGCTGAAATATGATGACATTCATATATAAGCTTGGACATGGAGACAAGATCAAGGTTACTCTCAAGGATTGCAGAAGAGAACTGGGTAAAAAGAGCTCCATCCTGGGGAATATTTACAGTCTCATGAATCTGCTGTGGCCATACCAAAAGAACATCACCTTTTTCAAGCTCGTAGAGATTGCCTTCAACTTTATAAAGGCACCCTGACTTTCTGGCAATAGTAAATTCCAGAGCATTGTGCCAATGTGAAGGGAAGGACTTGGGATTATTATTTTCTTCTGTAATTGAAATCTCAGCAAAAATGCCGAATTTAATTGTTTCTTTTTTAATTGTATTCATATTCCTATAATAACAAAAAATGGGCAATATTTGCCAAGTTTTAGATTCTTTTTTTTATGAAATGAGAATAGTATGTTCATAGACCAAAAACTGTGTTTTATAGGTCTGCGTTTTTGAGGAGATTATTATGGGAAATACTGCAAATAAGGCTTTTGTTAAGAAGGAGATTGACTTCACCACAGGAAGCTCTTTTAAGCTGATCATGGCCTTTTACTGGCCACTTCTTATGACCAGTATGCTTCAGCAATTTTATAACTTTGCTGACACCTGGATAGTAGGAAAAGGCCTTGGAGATGACCAATTGGCCGCTGTTGGAAACATGGGATCATTGTTCTTCCTGATTATTGGCTTTTCTTTTGGGCTGGCTAACGGCTTTGGTGTGCTTGTGGCACAAAGCTTTGGCGCCAAGGACATGGACAAGCTAAGGGCAAGGCTTGCCGGGATTGTGAAGCTCGGTATCATGCTGGCTATAGCCCTTACCACATTTAGCGTTGTCTTTTTGCCTCATGCACTTAGAATCCTAAGGACAGATGAAGTCATAATGCCAGATAGTCTAAAATACGGCTACATAGTCTTTGGCGGTTTGTCAGCTGGAATCTGCTACAACATATCCGCTGCAATCCTTAGATCCCTCGGGGATAGCAGAACGCCTCTAAAGGCAATTATCTTTTCATCAATTCTTAATCTGACACTTGATAGCCTCTTTATTTTTGTTTTGCATACAGGAGTTGAAGGAGCCGCGATTGCCACAATCTGCTCTCAGGTAATTTCTGCTTTTATCTGTATCAGGAGACTAAGTCAGATTCCTGAGATACATCTGCAAAGAAGTGACTTTGACAGACAAAATACAAATCTCTATGAGCTATTAAAAAATGGCCTTCCGATGGCGTTTATGAATTCTATAACCGCAGTTGGATGTATGGTAGTCCAGTCCTTTGTAAACAGCTATGGAGTTGTTTATACCGCAGCTTATGCAGCATGCAGCAAGTACTTGAATCTTTTTATGAATCCGGCTTCTACAGCGGGCAACGCCATGACAGCTTATACAAGCCAGAACTATGGGGCTGGCAAGTTTGACAGGATAAAAGAGGGACTTAAGACTTGTCTTTTTATCTCAACAACAGCCTACATTTTGCTGGGATCACTTATGGTATTTGCAGCAAGGCCTCTTGCGACAATTCTTTTAACAGGTCAGGATCAGATAAACCTTGTGTGCCAGTTCCTGCCAAGATGCGGAGTTATGCTTATCTGCGTTGATACGTTATTTGTAGTCAGAAGTGGAGTGCAGGGAATGGGAAAGCCCATGCTGCCTATGCTTTCTGGAATACTTGAGATGATCCTCAGGATATTTACTATATCTTATTTCATCGGCAGGATTGGCTTTACAGCAACTGCTTATGCAGAGATCAGCGCCTGGATAGGAGCTCTTTTGGTAAATGGTTATGCATTTTATATTGAACTTATGCCAAGGCTTCGTGAAATGAGAGGCCAGGGTGGCATGATAAATACGAAAAGACACAGACTTCTTAAGGAGGGGTGATAAGATGAAGGCATTGTTTATTGGCGGCACAGGGACTATCAGCATGGGCATTATCAGAAAGCTATCTGAGGATCCTATGTGGGAGGTTTATCTTTTAAACAGGGGAAATCGAAGGGCAGAAGTGCCGGAAGGAATAAAGCAGATCACTGCAGATATTGGTGACGAGGCTGATGTTGTAAAAAAGCTTGATGGAATGCAGTTTGACGTAGTAAGCGATTTTATAGCTTTTGATGTTAATGCAGTAGAAAGAGATTATAGGCTCTTTAAGGATAAGACAAGGCAGTACATTTTTATAAGCTCTGCATCT
Organism: Butyrivibrio sp. INlla14; assembly: GCF_900102515.1. GTDB lineage: Bacteria > Bacillota > Clostridia > Lachnospirales > Lachnospiraceae > Butyrivibrio. Next base: position 270,348 of record NZ_FMVS01000002.1, on the reverse strand, counting down.
GCTTATAATACGCCTGCCTCCAGCTATATCATCACAGAAGGAACGACCCTTGCAAATCCATATTGGGAGTATTCCAGAAATAAGATTGCCTGCGAAGAGTTCCTTATGGAGAAGTATAGAAAAGAGCAGTTCCCTGTAACTATAGTAAGACCAAGTCACACCTACGACGAGAGGAGTGTTCCTCTTGGGGTTCATGGCAATAAGGGCTTTTATCAGGTTATAAGGCGTATGCAGCAGGGCAAAAAGGTCCTTATTCAGGGCGATGGATCATCACTCTGGCACCTTACCTTTAACAGCGACTTTGCAGTTGGCTTTATCGGGCTTATGGGAAACAACCACGCTCTTGGTGAGGCTTTCCAGATCACAGGAGATGAGGTTCTTACCTGGAATCAGATTTATCAGACTATAGCTGATGCCCTTGGAGTTGAGCTAAAGCCCTATTATGTTACTACAGACCTTCTTAGTGATATAGGTGACAAGTATGGCTATGACTTTAGAGGAAGCCTGATGGGAGATAAGTCAGTATCTGTGGTATTTGACAATAGTAAGGTAAAAAAACTATCGCCTGCACTTACAACAACTGTGCCTTTCCATAAAGGAGTAAGGATAGCTCTTGATTATGTCCTTTCTCATCCTGATAAATATGAGGAAGATCCTGAGTTTGACAAGTTCTGCGACAAGGTCATTGCCTCTTTGGACAAGGCAAGAGAAGAACTTCTTGATAACGTATGATTGCCTCATTTTATGAGGCTTTCAGAATAAATAATTGAATACACCTTTTAAAGAGATGGCGCGGACTACATGGTTCGCGCTGTTTCTTTGTATTTCAATTGTGATATGTCACAAAAAGAAAAAATGAATTTGTCTAATATACACAAAAATGACGTAAAAAGATGGAAACTATTTAGAACATGTTGAGTTTTTAGACTTGGGATATTATTATTAAGTTGTACTTTTGTTCAATATAGAGAGGAGTTTTTTGGGTATGGCAAAATATATTATGGCTCTTGATTCAGGCACAACTAGTAACAGATGTATACTCTTTGACCCCAAAGGTGATATGTGTAGTATTGCACAAAAAGAGTTTACACAGTTCTTTCCACAGCCTGGATGGGTAGAGCATGACGCAAGCGAAATCTGGCAGACACAGCTATCTGTAGCGCGTGAAGCCATGAATAAGATAGATGCTAAGTTTGAAGACATTGCGGCAATTGGCATTACTAATCAGAGAGAGACTGTTATTGTCTGGGATAGAAAGACAGGTCAGCCTATTTCCCACGCTATAGTCTGGCAGTGCCGCAGAACATCTGACTTTGCTGAGGAGATGAAGGCAGCTAATCCTGGAATAGTAGAGCTTTTCCAGAAAAAGACAGGTCTTAAGTTTGATCCTTATTTTTCAGGAACCAAGATCAGATGGATCCTTGATAATGTCGAAGGGGCAAGAGAAAGGGCAGAAAAAGGTGAGCTATGCTTTGGAACAGTTGATTCCTGGCTGATTTATAAGCTTACAAAGGGCAAGGTTCATGTAACTGATTACTCTAATGCATCCAGAACTCTTTTGTTCAATATAAATACTCTTAAATGGGACGAGGAACTCTGCGAAATCCTTGATATTCCTATGAGTATGCTTCCAGAAGTCAAGCCTTCCAGCTGTATTTATGGCGAGACTGATCCTGAATTCTTTGGTGGTCCTGTCAAGATCGCAGGAGCTGCAGGAGATCAGCAGGCTGCTTTATTTGGCCAGACCTGCTTTAATGAAGGCGATGCCAAGAATACTTATGGCACTGGTTGCTTCATGCTGATGAATACTGGAGATAAGCCTGTTTTTTCAAGCAATGATCTTTTGACTACAATTGCATGGGGAATTGGAGATAAGGTAACCTATGCAATTGAAGGTTCAGTATATGTTGCAGGAGCTGCTATACAGTGGCTAAGAGACGAGTTAAGGGCAATTGATTCGGCACCGGACTCAGAATATTTTGCAACTCAGGTTGAGGATACAAATGGCTGCTATGTAGTGCCTGCATTTACAGGCCTTGGCGCTCCTTACTGGGATCCATATGCCCGTGGAGCTATTGTTGGACTTACAAGGGGCGTTAACAAATATCACATAATCCGAGCAACGGTGGAGTCTCTGGCCTTCCAAACTGCAGATGTTCTCCATGCTATGGAGCTTGATACAGGCAGGAAACTGACTTCACTTCGAGTTGACGGAGGAGCATCCAAGAACAATTTCCTGATGCAGTTCCAGTCAGACATCATCGATACTGAGGTTGTAAGACCAAGCTGCGTTGAGACTACGGCTATGGGCGCGGCCTACCTTGCGGGACTTGCTGTTGGCTGCTATAAGACCAAGGAAGATGTAATCAAGAACTGGTCAGTAGACAGAAAGTTTAATTCACAGATGACCCCTGAGAAGAGAGAAAAAGAGCTAAAGGGATGGCAACAGGCTGTTGCTTCCACCAGAGGCTGGGCCAAGGAAATCTGAAACTATCGAGAAATATCTTTTGACAGATTAAATATATTTGGGTTACAGAAACAAAAAAAGAGGAGAGTATTATGGTAGACGTTATTGTAATTGGGGCCGGCGTGTCCGGCTGTGCTATTGCAAGAGAGCTTTCAAGGTATGATGCAAGCGTATGCGTCCTTGAAAAATGCGAGGATGTCTGCGAGGGAACAAGTAAGGCCAATTCAGCCATTGTTCATGCAGGCTTTGATGCGGATGAAGGCTCACTTATGGCTAAACTTAATGTAAAGGGCAACGAGATGATGGATGATCTTTCCAGAGATCTTGATATTCCATTTAAAAGAAATGGTTCTATGGTTGTCTGCATTCACAAAGAGGAACTTGATGGACTTAAGACTCTTTATGACAGAGGCGTAAAAAACGGTGTTAAGGGCCTTAAAATCCTGTCTAGAGAAGAGGCTCTTGAGATGGAGCCTAACCTTTCAGAAAACGTGGAAGGAGCGTTATACGCACCAACTGGCGGTATCATCTGCCCATTTGAGCTTACTATAGCTATGGCAGAAAATGCGAGTGTAAATGGCGTAGAGTTTAGATTTAACACGAAAGTTGAAGACATCAAAAAGGGCGAGGATGGTCTTTGGCACATCAGGACTAATAATGGCGAGTATGTTTCTAGATATGTTGTAAATGCTGCAGGTGTCCATGCTGATGAGATTCACAACATGGTTAGTGCAGATAAGATGCACATAATCGAGAGAAGAGGTGACTACTGCCTTCTTGACAAGCAGGTTGGAAATTATGTGTCACACACTATTTTCCCTCAGCCTACTAAGTTTGGTAAGGGAGTATTAGTTACACCAACTGTCCATGGAAACCTTCTTGTTGGACCAACAGCTATCGATATTGAGAACAAAGAGGGAACAGCAACAACAGCAGCTGGTATAAATGAGCTAACAGCCAAGGCTTCTGAAAATGTAAGGAACCTTCCAATGAGAAATGTGATCACATCCTTTGCCGGACTTCGTGCGCATCTTGAAAGGCATGAGTTTGTTATTGAAGAGGTTAAGGATGCCCCTTGCTTTATCGATGTAGCTGGAATCGAGTCACCAGGTCTTTCTGCTTCGCCAGCAATTGGCCAGATGGTGGCTGATATGCTCAAAGAGAAGATGAGTCTTATTCCTAAGGATAACTGGATCGGCACCAGAAAGGGTATCACCAGAACAGAAGGACTCTCGGTAGAAGAGATGAATGAGCTTATCAAAAAGAATCCTGCCTATGGAACTATAGTTTGCAGATGCGAATCAATCACAGAGGGCGAAATTCTTGATGCTATTCACAGACCTCTTGGAGCAAGAAGTCTTGACGGAGTCAAGCGCAGAACAAGAGCCGGAATGGGAAGATGCCAGGCGGGCTTTTGCTCACCCAGGACCATGGAAATTCTTAACAGAGAGCTGGGACTTTCCTATGAAGAAATCACCAAGTCAGGTGGCAGGTCCAATATTGTTATAGAAAGAACTAAAGGGGAGGTATAAGGATCATGAAGACATACGATATTGTAATAGTTGGTGGTGGTCCCGCAGGCCTTGCAGCTGCTGTTGCAGCCAAGGAGGCTGGAAATGACAGTATCCTCATCCTTGAAAGAGATCACGAACTTGGCGGAATCTTAAATCAGTGCATTCACAATGGCTTTGGTCTTCACACCTTTAAGGAGGAGCTTACAGGCCCTGAATATGCTTATAGATTTATAAAGCAGGTTTATGATCTTGGAATTGAATATAAACTAAACACCATGGTAATGGATATTGCAGAAGATAAGACAGTAACTGCTATGAACAGAGAAGATGGAATGTTCCAGATTCCTGCAAAGGCCGTTATCCTTGCTATGGGCTGCAGAGAAAGGCCAAGAGGAGCCCTGAACATTCCTGGTTACAGACCTGCTGGAATTTTTTCAGCTGGTACTGCCCAGAGACTTGTTAATATTGAAGGCTACATGCCTGGAAGAGAAGTAGTTATCCTGGGGTCAGGTGATATTGGACTTATCATGGCCCGCAGAATGACTCTGGAGGGAGCTAAGGTCAAGGTTGTGGCAGAGCTTATGCCTTATTCTGGCGGCCTTAAGAGAAACATTGTTCAGTGCCTTGATGACTATGGAATTCCTCTTAAACTCTCCCACACAGTAGTTGATATTGAGGGAAAAGAGCATGTGACTGCAGTAACTATTGCTGAGGTTGGCCCTGACAGAAAGCCAATTCCAGGTACAGAAGAAAGATATACCTGCGATACACTTCTTTTATCCTGTGGTCTTATTCCTGAAAACGAGCTTTCAAGAGCAGCAGGAGTTAAGATGAGCCCAATAACATCAGGACCTATTGTTAATGAATCACTTGAAACCAACATTCCTGGCGTATTTGCCTGCGGAAATGTTCTTCATGTTCATGACCTGGTTGACTATGTCTCTGAGGAAGCAAAAAGAGCTGGTCAGAATGCAGTCAAGTATATAAATGAAGGCTGCAAGGATGCTGAGGGTACTTCAGTCATTGAAGTTACAGCAACTGATGGAGCCAGATATACTGTGCCAAGTTCAATAAATGTAGACAGGATGGATGATCTTTTAACTGTTAGATTTAGAGTTGGTGATGTCTACAAGAATTCTTTTGTAAGTGTGTACTTTGATGACGAGAGAGTGATGCACAATCAAAAGAGAATTCTTGCTCCTGGCGAGATGGAGCAGATCATCCTTCGTAAGAGCCAGCTTCAGGAAAAGCCTATCAAGAAGATTACTGTGAAGATTGAAAGCGAGTGATGTATGCAGGACGCTTAGCGTGCATAGGCACTTGCGATGAAGATGTTTTTAGATGTACTACAAAAAGGAGTTTGAGATGGAGAAGAGAGAGCTTACGTGTATTGGATGTCCTATGGGATGTATGCTGACAGTTAGCATGGAAAATGGCGAAGTTACTGAGGTTAGCGGTAATACATGCCCTAAGGGCGATATATATGCAAGAAAAGAAGTTGTTAATCCCACCAGGATTGTGACAAGTACTGTAAAGATCACTGGCGGAGATAAAGAGCGCGTATCCTGCAAGACTGCAAGTGATATTCCAAAAAGCAAGATTTTTGAAGTTATGAAGGATATAGATGCTGCCTGCGTTGCAGCACCTGCTCATATTGGAGATGTCCTTATTAAGGATGTAGCAGGAACAGGCGTAGATGTGATTGCTACGAGGAATGTAGAAACTGCTTAATTGATATAATTACTTAGCAGGTGGCCTTATGTATAATCTTTTTCATGCAAGTTACCAGGCTATAGAGAAACCAGATGTACACTATGGCCGGAAGAATGCGGATATGGGGCAGGGGTTTTATACAACTGATGACAGAGCCTTTGCAAACAGATGGGTCAGGGAGAGCCCTGGCAAAGATATTGTAATTAACCACTATGAGCTTGATGATAGAAGTCTCAAGGTCAAGAAATTTGAGAGAAATAAGGAGTGGTTTGACTATATATTTGCAAACAGGCGCCTTAAACCAGATGTCTATGAGGAGTATGATCTTATTATTGGGCCCATAGCCAACGATACAATTTATGAAACCTTTGGAATCATTACAAGCGGATACCTTACTGATCAAGAGGCTATGGAGCTTTTAATGGTTGGACCATGCTCATATCAGATTGTCCTGAAAACTCAAAAAGCGGCGGATAATCTTAAATTTGTATCTTATGAAACCTTAACTAAAGATGCACTCAAAGAAGCGGCAAATCTCCATGAAAAAGAGAATGAGGCTTATCAGACGGAGTTTTCCAAGGTAATGGAAAAGTTTAAATAGGGGTTCTTAAATGTGATATAATATTATCGATATTATATTACATTTTTGGAGCCTTTATGAGAAAAAATAAGAGTTCTGATCCGGATTTTAATGCAGTTAAAAAGAGTGAAATAGCTGGTATTATAGATGTTGATTCTCAGGTTAGAAGAGAGCAGGAGTATTATAGAAATCTATCTGCTGCGAGAAATATAGCGAATCTTGATGTACTCACAGGAATCAAGAACAAAAAAGCTTATTTGGATGTAGAAATAGAGCTTAATTCCAGAATTAAGTATGGAGAGGAACTTAGGTTTGCTATAGCAGTTTTTGATATTAATGATCTAAAGTATGTAAATGATACCAGAGGACACAAGGCTGGAGATGCCTACATAAAGAAAGGCTGCCAGCTTATTTGCAGAGCCTTCAAGCATAGTCCTATATTCAGAGTCGGCGGCGACGAATTTGTGGCTCTTATTCAGGGAGAAGATATTGATAATGCTGATAAGATAATGCAGCAATTTAGAGAAGATAATGGAAAGAGAAATGAGTCTGGTGAAATAGTCATAGCATCAGGCCTTGCCTACTATGAAGGTGAAAAAGAAGTTTCCATAGTCTTTGACAAGGCCGATGCGGATATGTATCTGGATAAACAGAAATTAAAAAATAGTATTTAAGATCAGTAGTTTTCCATTGTTTCTCTGATCTTTATAAACGCTGGCTTGGGCTCGTAGTCTTTGTTAAAGATTCGTGTGTTTGTCTGATCGCCCTCGCGGTAGTGATCAACAAGTCCAAATACAGTTACGTTTGTGATATTAGCAGGTCCGCCGCCTTCAAGGTCCATATCATGGAACATCTGGAATACATCGCCGTAGGCTTTGGCCTGCTTCTCAAACTCAGCATCTGTTTCCTTGTCGACGCCAATTGAAAGCTCAGTTACGTGAATCTGAAGATCAAGCTCGGCAAACTTAGTCATAGCCTTTTTGATCATGTCTATAGAAGGATAGTCGATTCCCCAGTAGCCCTGCATTCCAATACCATCAATAAGGCCTTTTTCCTTGAGGTAACTGCAGAGAGCGTAGATGCCTTCTGTCTTGGGCTCCTGATAGGTGTTGTAGTCATTGTAAAAAAGAAGTACATCCTCATCGGCATATTTTCTTGCATAAGTAAAGGCCATTTCTACATAGTCAGGACCAATCGTATCATACCATGGATTTGGATCCTGTCCGCAGGCGGTGCGGCATTTAAAAAAGCTATCAGGATCAGCACTTTCAGGTTCAACAGCCTCATTTACAACATCCCAGCAATAGATAACTCCAGGATATTCAGTCTGAACATGAGTAAGGAGCTGTTTTATGTAGCTCTCCATTCTGGATAGCATTGTCTCTTTATCTACATATTCCCCGTCATCTGTATAACCTTCTCTAAAGAACCATCCAGGAGCCTGAGTGTGCCATACAAGGGTGTGACCACGCATCTTCATGCCGTTTTCCTGACACCATTTAAGTGTTGGATCAATTGTGTCAAAAGATAAAGCCGGCTCAGCGTTTCCGCTTGCAAGATTAGCCTGAGATCCTGCCTGGTCCAGAATATAGCAGCTCTTCATAAGGTTGGTCATGGTCACGCTTCCAAAGTGCTTTTTGGAAAGCTCCATGTACTGCGGAATATTAAGGCACTGGTTAAAAAGATCACTTCCATTGATGCCTACTCCAAGAACGAAGTAATCCTGACAAAGATCCTTAAGAGCTACATCATCTACAAAAGCTGTTTCGATAGGTTCCTCTACTGATGTGAGTGTTGAACTAGCATCATCAGCACTACTAGCTTGTTCTGCTGATATTTCAAGGCTGGAATTATCCAGAGAAACATCAGTTGCAGCCCCTTTCTCTGCTGCAGGAATGTTCCCCACACATCCCGTGATCATAGCAGCCAAAAGAAGGGCCGACAGTATATTTTTCTTTTTCATTTTTTCATACATTCCTTTCAGCTATAGATATGACCTGATATTAAGGAAAATATCAGGTATTACTTCATAACCATAATATGAAATTATTATTATCTCTACCAACTACTTGTTGCTAGTATTTAGCCTTATTTTGCGGACGAAATAGAAGCGATTAGTACGCTTAATTACAACACTTGATTTTTGGTTACAAAAAGTTAATACTTTATTCTGGCGCTTTAGCTATGCCTATATGCGCAATAACGTATATAATTAAAAATGAAAGTATTAAAGAGGGTTAAAAATGAAAGACAACCGTGTAAAAGAGCCTGCTATTGCAGCCTTTATTCTTCAGACTATTCTGGTGTATGTATCAGTGTATATCATTCAGCACCAGGGCACCTTTGGAAGTGCGTTATTTGGAACAAAAGATATGGAGGCCAGAATTATTCCAGTTTCTTTTTGGCTTGTGACAATTAAACTTGTAATATATGGAATACTGTTTGTGGCAGTCATTACCGGAAATATTAAAAACAAGAGACTTATGGCTACTTTGCTGATTATTTTTGCAGTTGCAATTTCCTGTATTGATATTCCACTTAATCTACTTACTAATAAGTATTTTGCCGGTAAAGGTGCAGAATTTATAGCGGCAAAAGCTGCAGTATCCAATATGATAAGCTTTCCGGTAACTTTTATAACTAATATTGCTAACCCGCTTTTTCTCATAGCTTGTGGGCGACTTGGCTCTGACAGGGATATAAAGGTACAAGGGCTGCTTGCTCTTATTTTTCAAGTAATGGTTATAGGAGTAGCTGGCTTCGTTATTCTAAATCAAAACGACATAGGAACTCGTATGGGAATGCCGCCAGAGATATTAGATGTAAGGATATTTCCGATTCAAATCATTTTCCCAATCATCACTCTGGCAGTTTATATTTCTTTTTACATTTCATGTCAAAAGAATACTGCCACAAACAGAAAAGGTCTGGGAATATGTTATACCCTTATAACTATTTTTATTAGCTATATAGGAAGTGCGTCTGGAACAATTAGCACAATAATAATTGGCAGATTTATGGGGACTAGCGAGCTGGCAGCTTATGCTAATTTAACATATGTCCTTAATGCTTCTACAGCTGCATTTGCAGCTATTGCAACTGCGTTTTTCTTTGTCGCAGTTGGTCGTTTTGGTATTAGTGGTAGGGAATCAGAGCTTTAATGGATAACAGCTATAGAGAACTCAGATACAAGTACATAAATGACGATAATAAGACTATCACCGCAGGAGAGATCATGCGTGATATTATGGAGCTCTCAAGCCGTGAGATGACAAGGTGCAAGCTGTTTTCTGATGGAGTCATGTGCATCAGAAAGGCTGATGATTATCAAGAGAAAGGTGAACCTCTGCGCCTTATTGATGAGCTTTTTCCTGGAGATACGCTTATTGTCAGGATTTACGAGGATAATGATAATGCAGGGGATATTGTTCCTGCCAAGGGAGATCTGGACATCGTTTACGAGGATGAGGATCTTATAATCATCAACAAAGTAGGGGATATGGTAGTCCATCCATCCTATGCTCATTACAAGGACTCTCTTAGCAATTACCTTGCCGGATACTATGAGGAAACGGGACAGAACCACGTGATCCGCACGGTAGGGCGTCTGGACAGAGAAACTTCAGGACTAGTTATTTTTGCCAAGAACCGCCATAGTGCAGCTCTTTTGTCTAAACAAAAGGAAAACATGTCAAGGCGCAAGGAATATCTGGCTCTATGCAGCGGCGTGTTTGAAAATGCTTTCGGAACTATAAATGAGCCTATCAGAAGACGCCCTGATGAGCGTATGATTCGAGAGGTTCATCCTGAGGGTAAGGAAGCCATAACCCACTACCAGGTTGAGAAGCAGTTTAAAGATTATGCCCTTGTAAGGCTCCACCTTGATACAGGAAGAACGCACCAGATAAGGGTTCACATGGCATATCTTGGACACCCGCTACTTGGCGATAACTTCTATGGCAAAGAAATAGATAATAGCCATGGCCTTGAAAGAGCAGCCCTCCATGCAGGATATATAGAGTTTGACCAGCCAATCACTAAAGAGAGAATAAAGATCACAGCCAGTTTACCAGGGGACATGCAACAGCTTTTGTGATAGCACAAGAAGAGGAAGAATATGACATATTTTACTTTTTTCTTTTTGGACAATGAAAAAGATATAGTTATCAATCTCTACAAGGATTTAGACAGGTTATATTACGTTTTAAAAACTCCTAATCATACATCAGGAAATCTAATAAGGAACCTTGCCAAGACCTGCAAACTTCCGCTGTCTCAGGATGAAGACGGGAAGTTTATCATAAAGGGAGAGATTCCATGTTATGTGGGAGCACTAGGGGAAGAGGTATATCTTTTTAAACTTGGAGATGTTGAGATAGCAACTATCTATCCTGATGGCCGAATCCTCCAAAAGGCCCAGGTTCCTGCTATTGCCAAGACTTTAATGAGTCAGACCAAGAATTATAAGCTTGATATGTCCAAGACTCTTTTTACCACCTATATTCCTAAACAGCTCAAATTCAGAGCGGATCTTCATACTCACATGAACGGAAATCTGCCTGCTGACATATTGATCGCACTTGGCATTTATCATCAGATAAGATACCCCTTATACTATGTCAAAAAGCTTGATCTTCAGCTTACTCAAGAGCAATGGATAAAGGTAAATGCTCAGAGAGAGAAGGTTGCAAGGCAGTTTGTAACTTCTCAGCTAAAGGGCAAGTATCTTGATAGAAAAATAAATGATAACACCTTTATAAATTTTGCTGATCTTATTCTCCATAATCTTGATAATGCCGAGATGAATATAGTCAAGATCCGCGGCTCACTAGGAATCATCAGAGATGGACAGGCTGTATTTACTAATCTTGAGAAGGTTTACCTTTATAGATATGTCTTTTGCAAGGGCAAAGAGAGTGAGGAGAAGATCTTTTTATCAAATGTTTCCCAGATACCGGATGCAGATGTAAGAACTGCTCTTTTGCAGATGCTAAAAGATAAAGAAAATCCCGACTATTGCAACAATACTATTTTCCAGGATAAGCTCCTTTGGATTGCAAGGGGCTATAAAAAGCAGGGCGTTGAGTATGCAGAGATAAGCGATACAACCCTTGTTAAAAAGTATGAATCCATAGAAATGCTCCGGCAGGTTCACGAGGTTATGCCCAGGATCTACAGGGAAACCGGGGTCATGATAAGATTCCTTGCTGCTATGCGTAGGATCCCCCTTACCATTATCAAAGACGCGGTAACACCAGCAGATTATCTGGAACAGAACCTTGAAGTCTTAAAGGCAACAGCCCTTGACCCTTATGTTGCTGGCTGCGACTTTGTCGGAGAAGAGATAAATGACATAATAACTCTTAAGCCAGTCTTTAAGGAAATAGCCAAGATCTGTCAAAAGGATCCTACCTTTGTTATCCGTATCCACGCAGGAGAAAATGACAGTCTAAAGGACAATATAGCCCACAGTATACAGTGCGTCAGAGACAGCCTTTCTAAAGGCCAGCAGATGCCAAGGATTCGCCTGGGCCATGGCCTTTACACCTATTCTCTTAAATCCAAGAAGGGAAGAGCAGTTTTAAAAGAGCTAAAAGAAAACAATGTGGTCCTGGAATTCCAGATAACCAGTAATGTACGCCTTAATAACCTCAATTCGCTTGATAAGCATCCTCTCAAGGAGTACTTGAAGCAGGGAATAAAGTGCGTTCAGGGAACAGATGGGGCTGCGCTTTATGGCACTTCTTCAATAGATGAGCAGCTTTCTCTTGAAAAGCTTCTTGGATTGTCACAGGAAGAGCTTTCTCTTATGAAGGAAGCAGAAAGCTATATTATTGAAAAGAGCAGACAAGCATACTCCGACAAGAAGGAAGCCTTCGCAAGACTTGTTAAGAACAAGGATTTTGAGGATGTTCTTCTTGATAAAATGCATGCTGTCAAGATTTCCGGAGGAGCTAAGAGTAAGGCTGGAAAGCTTGATGCTAACACTGAGCTAAAAGATATCGTCCAGGAGATCACCTGGGACAGATTTCCTGTTGTGCTTCTTGGAGGCAGCTTTAATACTGAGAACAGGGCAACGAGAGTAAGAGAAGAGGCCACCAGAGAGCTTGATGAGCTGATGGATTTTTTGAATCCGGAGGAAGTCTGCTTTGTAATCGGCCATAAGCTGTCCGGATATGAGAAATACCTGATTGATCATAACACCAAGGGCTTTAGGATATATTCGGTTGTACCAGCTCTTTTGACAGAAAAAGAGATAGATAAGCTAAGGAAGGCAGGCGTCTTCATCAGGGTTTCTACAGAAGCAGAAGGCATGGGAATCTACAAGAGCTTTAACTACGAGATATTTGAAAGAAGACCATCTGCAGTGGTTGCCTTTGACGGAAACAGTGCAGCAGCCAATCTGATCCAGGAAGCCAAGAATGGCAAGGGACAGTCAGCAATCTGGGTATGGAGCCATTGCAAGAACTTAAGGCAAAAGGCTCAGTCTCTACAGGGCTATGTATACCTTTTTGATGAGGAAAATGGACTTGTCTCACTTATTAAGAAGCTGATAAATGATACGATAGTTGCTTCGAACAATTGACCTGCTTATAGCAGAGTCGTTTATATGATTTTTGATTACTGTGAATGAAAAAGGAAGTATCCTTGATGATGAACATCACTTTAGGGTACTTCCTTTTATTATGGTTCCTTTGCCGTAGCGGGTATCGATTTCTCTTGCCATCTGGTCTAACTTTTTCTGGCGCTCGAATTTTTTATCAAAATCTGGTTCCTTTTTTGTGGCGTCTTTAGCACCTGCAGCTGCAGGATGCGGCGTTGCTGCCAGTACATCAAAGAGATTGAGCTGTCTGTAGGAGCCGTCATCGAGCTTACTTACTCCAACGCCCACAAGGCGGATGACTTCTCCCCTTATAAAAAGACCTTCATCACCAAGGAGGAGCTTATCAGATAGCATTTTTGCGCATTTGTAAATTACTAGGTCATCATCAGTTGAGGAATCAATTTTCATCTGAGCTGAGTGACGTTTAAAATTGCCAGTTTTTACGCTTACTGTTATGGTGCAGCCGTAGACGCCATCTCTTTTAAGCCTTCCTGAAACCTTGCCTGAGAGATACTTTAAAATGGGCTCTATTTCTTTATCGTAGGAATCTGCTGTAAGGTCGGATTTAAGAGTAGTTTCATTAGAATAGCTCTTGGCATCTTCGTATTCATCATGCACCTTAGTACTGCCATAGCCATTTGAACTATTGTAGATATAGCCTGCGGCGTTTTCACCCAGGATGGAGCATAGAAACTCATAGTCGCTATTTGCTGCATCTCCTATTGTCTTTATGCCAAGAGATGTAAGTCTTGAAGCGGTTGAATTACCGCATCCGTAGAGATCGCCGATAGGAAGAGGCCACATCTTTTCTTGTATTTCATGAGGGAAAAGAGTGTGGGTCAAATCCGGCTTTTTGAAATCGCTGGCCATTTTTGCAAGGAGCTTATTGGAAGAGATTCCCACATTGACTGTAAAGCCGAGAGTGTTTCTGATCTCATCTCTTATGAGCCGGGCTACGTTCAGAGGCCAGGGGAAGTCTTCAGATTCAGAATCTTTAAATAGTTCTTTTTCCCCAGACATATCAAGATAAGCTTCATCAATTGAAACCTGCTGAAGTTTAGGGGAGTATCTCTTTATTATCTCTATAAATGCGTGGGAATACATTCTGTAGGTTGTAAAATCACCCTGTACCAGAATGAGATTAGGACATTTCTGGAGAGCCTTTACAACAGGCTCTCCAGTTACTATTCCATATTTTTTGGCTGGTATTGATTTGGCAGTAATGATACCGTGGCGGCTCTTTACATCGCCTCCTACGGCGGAAGGAACAGTGCGCAGGTCTATACTGCCAGGCTCATCCCTTAGTTTTTTAACTGCGGACCAGGATAGAAACGCAGAATTAACGTCGATGTGAAATATGATCGTTTTGTAATTGTCGTAATTAGTTATTCCATGGTTCATAGTCTTTTTCGTGTTTGTTGTGGAAGAGAAGGAACATTACTATACATCCGGCAATCTGGACAGATACCGCAAGTATCGTGCCTTCAAGACCAAAGTCTACGTTGTAGGCAAAAGAGCTGGTTGCTGAAGCAGCATCAAGCTTGAAAATTGAAAAAGGTGAAACAATTCCGCTGTTAGGTAGTCCCAGGATTATGTTCTGAGTGTAATTCCAGGCTGCGTGAGCTGCCATAGCGCACCAGATACTGTCGGTGTAGTAAACCATAAGTGAAAAGAAAATACCAGTAACTACAATATCAAGAATGGCAAGGAAACCTACTCCCGGATTTCCAAGATGAAGAGCACCAAAAAATACTGCATTAAGGATAATGGCAACCCAAGGGTTCTTGTAGCCTTTTCTAAGCTTCTGGTATATAAAGCCTCGGCACAGGAGTTCCTCTGCGGAGGACTGCACAAATACTGCTATAAATAAAACCAAAAGCTCAAAGACAGGTAGTGAATCAAAAGTAATACTGATGTCCTTGTGAAGCATAGCTCCAATTGCGCAGATCATATTGGTTCCAAAACCAATCAAAAGGCCTATTACCAGAAAAAGAATGTTGTTACCCTTTGGAGCTGTACCTATTGCCTTTAGGATAGGGCGGTTCTTGGGAACAATTGCCATGTAGAGGCACAGTACAATCCAAATTCCTATGAAGTTAAAGTACATTACAGTAATATTGAAAAATCCTGTAGGGTCATCAGCTAAATTTGCAGCAAATAATCCGTAGGTTAAAAGCTCTCCAACAAGCTCACCGCATATAAGTAGTACGATTGAAATCAGACCAACTAACAGAAACTGATCTGTCCAGTGGAACTTGTCTGTGTGGAACCTGCTAAAAAAGCTCTTTTTAGGTGGCTGTGGTGGCGCCATATTGTACATTTGGCCATAAGGCTGCTGACAATAGGGCATCTGCTGACTATACTGAGGCTGCTGAAATTGCTGGTTCTGCTGATAGTATTGGCCGGGTTGCCCCTGTTGATAATACTGACCGGGCTGTCCCTGAACTGGCTGGCCCTGTTGATTCATATTCTCGTTCATGTTATCTCCCTTTTAATCTAAATTTCATACATGTTTAGTATACATCATGAGCAATGAAGTGATAATATTAATTTATGACATAGTCATGGAGCAATTTGTATATTATATATGTATAGTTGCCCAAAATGACACATGAGGGGGATATTATGAGAAATAAGGTATTTAAAGCCTTGCGCATAATAGCAATACTGATCTGTATAGGAGTTATTGCCTATGAGGGCTACAAAATCTACGATGACCAGAAAGAGTATGCTGTGGCTGACAATGAGTATGAAGCAATTGAATCTTCAGCTATTACATGGCCATCTCAGGAGGAATCCTCAGTTGTTGAGTATCCTCTTATCAGAGTTGATTTTGACAAACTAGAAGAAATCAATCCTGATGTGGTGGCATGGCTCTATTTTCCTAGTCTGGATATCAGTTATCCTGTGGTAAAAGAAAATGAGGTAGACCAGTACCTTCATCTTACCTTTGATGGGCAGGTTAATAAGGCGGGATGCCTTTTTGAGGACGTTTTAAGTGATCCTGAATTCAGGGGGATGCACGATATAATCTTTGGCCACAATATGCGAAACGGCTCTATGTTTGGAAGCCTTAAGAAGCTCTATGCAAATGGCAATGAAGATCTTCTTGAAAAGAATCCTTATGTCTATATCTATACCAAGGATTATATTTTTCAGTACAGAGTCTTTGGCTATTACATTACGCGAGTTGGAAGTGATGCTTATAAAGTAGTTGAGACTACAGAATCTTATAATGAACTTTTGGATTTTATCCAGTATTCATCTGCTTATCCAAGACCCGCTGATGCTGATTTTAGCCAATATCCAAGTTTACTTACTCTTTCTACTTGCAGTGGTCAGTCTGGAAGCGGAAAAAGATTTGTTGTACATACCTATAAAACAGGCGCCTGGGAGTGGTGAATAATAATTTCATTTTAGGCTGATATCAACTGAAATATATACTCAAAACAGTCAAAATATTATCTTTCTTTTATTGAATTGGGATACTCATTCATGTAGGATTAAGTTAAGAAAAAACGTGAGTGGAGCATTCTGTCCACTATTTAAAAGTGTGTAGGAGAAATGATTATGAGAAAGTTAAAAAGAGTGTTTGCAGTAAGTATTGCAGCGGTTATGGCATTCACCTTTATAGCTTGTGGTTCTGTTGATACACAGAGCATTGATGATCAGGCTGCCGTAAGAGGACTTGATGAAGGTGTTGGAGAAATCTATATCGATGATGAAGCCATTGCCCTTGCAGGTGGTGCAGCTTCAAGTCAGGCAGCAACAGATGCATGTCAGGCTGTGTTTAACCTTATGAATCAGGAAAGAGTAGCAAGAGGACTTTCAGAGCTTGTCTGGAGCACTGCTCTTACAAATGCAGCTCAGGTTCGTGCAAGTGAGATTACAACTAAGTTCTCTCACACAAGACCAAATAATTCAGATTTCTGGACTGTTGATAGTACTGTTCAGTATGGTGAGAATCTTGCCAAGCTCTATCAGTCAGCTGATAGCGTATATGTTGCTTGGATGAATTCACCAACCCACGCAGCAAACATTATGGATGCTGGTTACAAGACAGTTGGTATCGCCATTTGCCAGACATCTGATGGATCATGGTACTGGGCACAGGAGTTCGGATATTAAGAAAGCCAAAAATAAGGCACATCGCTATGCGATGTGCCTTTTATTTTTGCTTTTTCTTAATATCCGAACTCCTGTTATTCAGTGAACAACTGCATCCCCATTACTGTATTTTTCATCGCAGTATTTGCAGCGATAGATTTCTTTTTTCTCATCGGCAAGATAGAAGATCTGAGGAAGCTCCTGCTCGATAGAAGAGATGCAACGAGGGTTGTGACACTTGATCACTCCTGTGATCTCTTTTGGAAGTACAAGAGACCTTTTTTCAATGATCTCGCCATCTTTTATTACATTGACTGTGATATTGTGATCGATAAATGCAAGGACATCAAGGTCAAGAGAGTTAATATCACATTCAATTTTTAGGATATCTTTTTTGCCCATGGCCTTACTCTTGGCATTTTTTATTATGGCTACGGTGGAGTCAAGCTTATCTAACCCAAGATGTCTGTATATCTGCATGCTCTTTCCGGCCTGGATATGATCAAGAACGAAGCCTTCTTCGATTTTTCCTATGTTTAACATGTGTTTTTCCTTTCAAATATCTTTATGAATAAATGATTATTAGCTGATATTATAATCTCAGATATCAGAACTGCCTGAGTAGTCCCTCATTCATATGTGCATCTGTCATATTAAGGAGTGTCAGTATCAGAGCCATTCTTACGTATAAACCGTACTGAACCTGCTTGAAGTAGGCTGCTCTTGGGTCATTATCAATCTCGACAGAAATTTCATTAACTCTTGGAAGTGGGTGGAGGATGAACATTTTCTCTTTTGCCAGCTCCATCTTGGCTTTATCAAGAATATAGAAATTCTTCAATCTGATATAGTCTTCCTCGTTGAAGAAACGTTCCTTCTGTACTCTTGTCATGTACAAAAAGTCAAGCCTGGGCATAACGTCTTCAAGCTTTATAACTTCTTCATAGGTAATTCCCTTAGAATCAAGCATCTCTGTTATATAATCAGGAACCTTAAGCTCCTTAGGGGAAATGAAAATAAAATGAATACCAGTGTATCTGGTAAGAGCATTAATAAGAGAGTGGACGGTTCGTCCGAATTTAAGATCGCCGCAAAGGCCGATAGTAAAGTCACCAAGTTTACCATATAGGGATCTGATGGTCAAAAGATCTGTAAGAGTCTGGGTGGGATGCTGATGTCCGCCATCGCCAGCATTGATAACAGGAATAAGAGAATTAGCAGCTGCAACCATTGGAGCACCTTCCTTGGGGTGACGCATGGCACATATATCTGCGAAACAGGAAATAACACGTATTGTATCGGCTACGCTTTCGCCTTTTGCTGCTGAAGACGATCCGGCATCTGCAAAACCAAGTGTCTTACCACCTAGGCGAAGCATTGCAGTTTCAAAGGAAAGTCTTGTTCTGGTGCTGGGTTCATAAAAACATGTGGCTAAAATCTTGCCATCACATTTGTGGGAATATTTCCCCATGTTTTTTTCGATGTCATTAGCCACATCGAATAGGGCCTCAAGCTCCTCTACCGAGAAGTCGAGAGGGTTCATCATGTGTCGCAAATTGTTCATACCTTCTCCTCATTAAATATTTTTTATGATATACGAATTGCTCCAAGACTAACGTCATTTTCGCAATTCTACATGTTTAATCAAATGTCAGAACTGAAATTTGATTGCTACCATCCAATGGCATATGATACATCACATCGTCGTTTCCGTAAACCTTAAAATACAAGAAGTGTGAAGTAACATTAAGGCAATTGGTAACTCCCTCAAAAAGAATTGTCTTATTTTCCCCATCAAGTGTGCAGCGTCTGAGCTGAGAATCAAGCCCATTTGAATATGTGTAGTAAATATAGTTGTTATCCATGGTGTAGTTATCAAGACGCTCATTTATAACAACTTCTGTAGTTCCATCATACATGTTGGCGCGCCAAAGGCTGTAGCCTGCATCTCCGTTCATATAGTAGATGTAATTTCCCATAACTACAGGGAAAAAGAGATGCCCGTACAAAACGTCCCTGGTGGTATCTCCAGCCTGGGTATTCATGGCGTGAATGTAATGATCCTGGGAAACTCCAGTGTAATAGATGGTACCTCTATCGTAGCAAACAGGCGAGATCATTTCGGGAACTACCTGCTGTTTTTCTTTTTTATCAACCCTTATTTTGTTAAGGGCACCGCCATCAAGCTTAGTCTGGTAATAAAGGTACTCGCCGCATAGCTGCACTTCGCCGCAGAAATCTCTAAGAAGGCACTCCTGATCACTTCCGTCAACTTTACATCTATAGATACCATATTGGTTGGAAACAGAACCAAGACCTGATACCTTATCGGACTTTTTAGTTGAATCCATGTAAAAATATAGAAATCCGTGAGCGCCACTTATATACTGGGCGCGCATGCTTGTAAGTCTCTTTGGATGTGACTCATCGGAATTCATGGAATAAAGACAATCGTGATCGTAGGGGTTAGAAAAGTAGACTTTTCCATCCATTTCAAAGAAAAGCCCCTTGTTGTGAAGGTTTCCAGCAAGATTACCTACATCTGCAGGATCTCGTGGGATTTGCTTGCTGAAAATATAAAGCACAAATAAACCAATAGCAATTATTGCGGTTAAAGCAAACCCAAACATTGCCTTTCTGCTCATAATATGCCTCCATAAAAAACGAAACTACAAAATATAGTGGTCTCAAAATTATTATATTGCTTGCACTTATTGCTATCAAGCGGTTTTTATCATAAACTTAACTTAGAGTCTTTACATATATATCGACATAAAGAGGCTAATAATATACAGGGGCAGCGAAAATGGATTTAAGCGAACTTAGAGTAGAGATAGATAAAGTAGACAAGCAGATAGTGGAGCTATTTGAAAAGAGGATGGATATAGCTTCACAGGTTGCAGACTATAAGATTTCAACAGGTAAAAAGGTTTTTGATAAAGAGAGAGAAGACCAGAAACTTAGGGCGGTAAAAGAACTGGCTAGTTCTGAATTCAATAAGACGGGCGTGGAGGAGCTTTTTTCCCACCTCATGTCAATGAGCCGTAAACTACAGTATCAGAAGCTTGCAAGTGCCGGAGCTGCAGGAAATCTCCCTTTTATCCAGATTGATTCAATAGATAAGGCAAGTTCAAGAGTGTGCTATCAGGGTGCTGAGGGCTCATACTCAGAAGCTGCCATGAAGAAATATTTTGGAGAAGAGGTAAACAGCTTCCATGTAGACACTTTCAGGGATGCCATGGCTGTACTTGAGGATGGAAGCGCAGATTATGCTGTTCTTCCAATCGAAAACTCAACTGCTGGCATAGTTAGTGAAATATATGATCTTCTGACAGAGTATGAACATTACATTATCGGTGAGGAGATTATTCCTATCAGGCACTGCCTTTTGGGCGTTCCAGGAACTAAGCTCTCTGACATAAAAAGAGTTTATTCTCACCCGCAGTCCCTTATGCAGAGCGCCAGATTTTTGTCTGAGCACAGTCATTTTGAGCAGATCAGTATGAAGAACAATGCTTTCGCAGCCAGGAAGGTTGCCCAGGATAAAGATAAATCACAGGCTGCAATTGCCAGTGCTCTTGCAGCAAAGGTCTATGGACTTGAAATACTGGAAGAGGGAATAAATCAGGCGGATTCTAATTCTACCCGCTTTATTATTGTTACTAATCGCAAGGTATTTCTTAAGGATGCTCATAAGGTCAGCATCTGCATGGAAATTCCACACGAGGCTGGTAGTCTTTACCACATGATGTCTCATTTTATATACAATAACCTTAATATGACTAAGATTGAATCCCGTCCAATCGAGGATAAGGACTGGGAATACCGCTTCTTTATAGATTTCGAGGGCAACCTTGCTGACAGTGCAGTCAAGAATGCACTCCGTGGCCTTCGCGAGGAAGCCAAAATGCTCAAAATCCTCGGAAACTATTAAACAAACGACTATAATATCGGCACGAAATACATCAATTAATTAACGTTATAAGTGAGGTGGTGGGATTCATTTTCAAGATCAGTTTATACCACCGGGGAATATTTATTCATTGAGGGGCAAATATGACAGGAGAGGTTTTTGCTGCAATTGACGTGGGATCCTATGAAATGGCGCTAAAAGTTTTTGAGCTTTCCCATAAAAATGGCGTCAGAGAGCTTGACTATGTAAGGCACCGAATGGACCTTGGTAGTGAGACCTATGCTACCGGCAGGATCTCACACAGACATGTAGAAGAGATGATAAGGATTCTTCTGGATTTCAGACAGATCATGAAGAGCTATGGCGTGACACATTATCAGGCCTATGGTACTAGTGCTGTCAGAGAGACCAGAGATATTGAGGTAGTGCGCGACCTTATTCAGCAGAGAACAGGTATCAGAATCGATATTTTAAGCAACTCCGAGCAGAGGTTCCTTGACTATAAATCTATTGCCCTTAAACACGGCTTCTTTAAAGAAATCATTGCAAAGCCAACAGCCATTGTAGATATTGGTGGTGGCAGCATTCAGATATCTCTTTTCGAAAAGGATACCCTTGTGGCAACTCAGAACCTAAAGACTGGTGTGCTCAGGATCCATACCACCATGGAGCTTGTTCATGCTCCGAGGCTTAAGTATATGGAGCTGGTCTCAGAGTTGGTAAATTCCCAGCTATCTGTTTTTTCCAAGCTATACCTGAAGGACAACTCAATAGACAACATAATAGTTATAGATGACTATGTTTCTCCTCTTGTGCAGAGATTTAGCAAGGAGGGAAAGAGCGATGGCTATATAACAACTCAGGAATATTTAGGTTTCCTATCTCAGGCCAATCAGGTAAGTGACATTGTAGTAGCTAAAAAGCTGAATATTCCAGAGGATAATGTCCCTCTATTGTATGTATCCGGAGTTCTTATAAAGTGTATCCTTGATGCCACAAATGCTTCTAATATCTGGGCTCCAGGTATCACACTCTGCGATGGCATTGCTTACGAATACGCAGAGCGTAAGAATTTTATCAAGTCGCCACATGACTTTGAACAGGACATTGTGGCTTGTGCCCAGAACATTTCCAAGAGATTCATGGGCAGTAAGTCCAGAAGAGAAACCCTTCAAAAGATTGCCCTTACAATCTTTGATAATACTAAAGAGCT
The DNA here is from genome assembly GCF_900102515.1 of Butyrivibrio sp. INlla14. Lineage (GTDB taxonomy): Bacteria > Bacillota > Clostridia > Lachnospirales > Lachnospiraceae > Butyrivibrio. Next base: position 248,237 of record NZ_FMVS01000002.1, on the reverse strand, counting down.
TCATGGACTTGGAAAAAGAGACAGACTTCTTTTACAGATTGCAACTATCCTTCATGATTGTGGCAAGTATATAAGCGTAGTATACCTGGGGGATTGTTCTTATAACATCATAATGTCTACGGAGATCATAGGGCTTTCCCATTTGGAAAGACTGATGGTTGCTAATATTGTCAGGTATAATCACGAAGAGTTTGAGTATTTTGGCTCACCTAGTCGTTATATGGAAGGGATCTCAAGAGAAGATTATCTGAGAGTTGCCAAACTAACTGCGATACTTAGAGCCGCCAACGGCCTTGACAGAACTCACAAACAGAAATTTAGAGATGTCAAGGTAAAACTTGAGGATGATGAGCTTGTTATTACTGTTGATACCAAGGCAGATATTACTCTTGAAAAGGGACTTTTTAACAACAGAGCAGCCTTTTTCGAGGAAGTATTTGGTATAAGACCAGTAATCAGGCAAAAGAAAATGCTATAAGAAATCGAGGGGTTATTTATGGCAAAGATAAAAGAGAAAAACAAAAAAAGTGCAGATTTTGAAAATCCTAAATACTACATAAACAGGGAGCTTAGCTGGCTTAAGTTTAATGAAAGAGTCCTGTCAGAGGCTGAGGATTCTGATAATCCTTTATTTGAGAAACTTAAGTTTCTAAGCATCTCTGCCAGCAATCTTGATGAATTTTTTATGGTCAGAGTTGCATCCCTCAAAGACATGATAAATGCAGATTACAAAAAGCTTGATATAGCTGGCATGACAGCTACTGAGCAGCTTGAAGAGGTTCTAAGGCATGTTCATGACTTTGTAGACAAGCAGTATGAGATCTACAATAAAGAGCTTGTGCCAGCTCTTTTGGCAAATGGGCTTATGATCTGCAAGGCAGAAGATCTTATAGGTAAAGACAGGGAGTATGTGGACAGGTATTTTGATGAATTTGTGTATCCTGTTCTGACACCGATGGCTGTCGATTCCTCAAGGCCATTTCCTCTTATCAGAAATAAGACCTTGAATATAGCAGCTCTTCTTAAGAAAAAAGAGGGCAAAGATGACGTCGATTTTGCTACCGTGCAGGTCCCAAACGTACTTCCAAGAGTTCTTGAAATACCTGGAAACGGCGGTGAAGATTCTGTCCGCAAGGTTATCTTTTTGGAGGATATAATACAGAAGAATATTTCAAGGCTCTTTTTAAACTATGATGTTATTACAAGTTCGCCCTACAGAGTTGGTAGAAATGCCGATCTGTCTATTGACGAGGATGAGGCGGAGGATCTTTTAAAAGAGATTGAAAAACAGATAAAACGCCGTCAGTGGGGGCAGGCAATTAGACTTGAAGTTGAAGCTGGCATAAATAAAAAGCTTTTAAAGCTCATTACTGATGAACTAAATGTTGAAGAAAATGAGATTTATAACATAGACGGGCCGCTGGATCTGACTTTTCTTATGAAGATGTATAAGCTTGAGGGATTTGACCATCTAAAAGAACACAGGTATAATGCTCCTGCACCAGTACCTGAGTTTGAGCAGGACGACAATATATTTGAAGTCATCAGTAAGGGCGATATTCTGATGCATCACCCCTATGAGACCTTTGAAAATGTCGTCAAGTTTGTAGAAAGAGCTGCTGTAGACCCGGATGTACTGGCTATCAAGCAGACTCTTTACAGAGTAAGTGGTAATTCGCCTATCATTGCAGCCCTGGCCAAGGCAGCTGACAATGGCAAACAGGTGACTGTTCTAGTTGAGCTCAAGGCCAGATTTGATGAGGAAAACAATATAGTCTGGGCCAAGATGCTTGAAAAAGCCGGATGTCACGTTATCTATGGACTTGTTGGCCTTAAGACCCACTGTAAGATTACTCTTGTTGTCAGAAGAGAAGATGACGGAATAAAGAGATATGTTCATCTTGCTACTGGTAACTACAATGATTCCACAGCCAAGCAGTATACAGATGTAGGTCTTTTTACCTGTGCTCCCGCATTTGGCGAGGACGCTACAGCTGTGTTTAATATGCTCTCAGGATATTCTGAACCTCTTGGCTGGAATAAACTCTCCCTGGCACCTTTATGGCTCAAGGACAGGATAATTGACCTTATAAAAAGAGAAGAAGAGCATGCTAAAAATGGTGAGAGCGCAAGAATCATTGCCAAGATGAATTCAATATGCCACAAGGATGTTATTGCGGAGCTCTACAAGGCAAGCTCAATGGGAGTTAAGATTGATCTTATAGTAAGAGGTATATGCTGTCTTAGGACAGGAATTCCCGGAGTTAGTGAGAATATCACAGTCAGATCAATAGTTGGCAATTACCTTGAACATAGCAGGATATTCTATTTTGAAAATGGCGGAATTCCTGAGTACTACGCAAGTAGCGCGGACTGGATGCCGCGAAACCTGGAAAGGCGCGTGGAGATTCTTTTCCCTGTTGAGAATGAGAAACTGCGTGAGAAACTATGGCACATTTTGTCAGTTGAGCTTGCAGATACCGACAAGGCTCATGTTATGGACGAAAATGGCAATTATATCAAGGTTGATAATAAGAAGCTTGATGCATCAGAAAGGGTTAATTCCCAGAAACAGTTTGGAGATGAAGCTGTTCGAAATTCTAAGGTTTTAAGCACTCAGAATTCAAGGGTGTTTATACCGGAAATGAAGGTTTAAAGGAAAGAAAGATATGAGATATGTTTTAGCATCGGGATCTCCTAGAAGAAAAGAGCTGCTTTCAAAGGTAATCCCGGAGTACGAAGTTATCCCTGCACAGGGAGAGGAGATAATAAACTCCGATGATCCAAGTAAGATTGTTGAGGAGTTGTCTTTTCAAAAAGCTTCCGAGATTTTTCACAAAATTTTAACGAATGATACAGATAGACTAGTTGTAATCGGCGCAGACACCGTTGTATCATATAATCGTAAAGTGCTTGGAAAACCCAAGAACCGCAACGACGCTGCGGATATGATAAGGAACTTATCAGGAAATGCCCATTCCGTGTTTACTGGAGTTACATGCTTCTACACAGATGAAGAGGGCAAGGAAAAGAGCTTTACCTTCCACGAGGAAACCTTTGTGGATGTAGCACCTATGACAGAGCAGGAGATACTTGACTATGTTGCTACAGGAGAACCGGACGACAAGGCAGGAGGCTACGGAGTCCAGGGACAGTTTGCAATCTTTATAAATGGTATCAGAGGCGATTACTATAATGTTGTTGGACTTCCAATAGCGAGGCTCTATCACGAAATGCAGAAATTACGGCTATTATAAAGAAGTTACGGAGGACTTTTTATGCACGAATATGATGAAGCAGTTCTTAGATGTTTTTTGGAGAATCAGGGTCAGCTTTTCCCTGAGGATGTAGCATCGAATATGGAGGAGGCCGAGGCCTTCCTTGAGGACTGTATGGCTGTGGTTGTCGATGGTGTCGATGAGGTAGAAGAATATTTTGAGGAGACCGGAGTTGATACGGAAGGCAGCAATGTGCTTGATGCCGATGAGGTTTTTGATATTGGAGATGGCAGATACCTTATAGTTGAGGGATGACGCCTATTGTTTTGCTATTTGGTCTTTACCTGTTTTGAAACAGCAGGTAAAGACTTTGTTCGTTTATAGGCAGCAATTAGCGTACTGACACAAATTATGATTGGAGATTTTATATTTTCGTGAGTAAGATTTTTTTCTTCGACCTTGATGGGACACTACTTAATAAAGACAAGGTCATTACCCCAAAAACCATGGAGGCTCTCAGGAAATTTACAGATGCAGGCAACCACTTTTGCATCAATACAGGAAGAGCAATTGATTCTGCCAAGGCAGTTTATAATGGCCTTGGACTTGATTTTAAGGGAAGTTTTTTATGCGGCTCTAACGGAACAGAGATATATAGCGTAGATGAAGATAAATACGTTTATAAGACGGGAGTGCCTCTTGAAATGGTGCCACAGATCCTTGATCTGGCCGAGGAGTATGGAATCCATTGCCATACATATAACGAGACTCATATCGTATCAAGACATGATGGGGAGTGCATGGACTATTACAGAAGGGTTATTAAGACACCGCTTATAGTTGCAGATGATGTGATGCCATATTTGAAAACGGCTCCCTCCAAAATGATTGCAATTGAGCTTCATGACCATGACAAGCAGGAGAGATTTAGAAAAGCCCTTCATGAACTTACAAAAGGGAAACTTACTCTTTTGTATTCTAATCCTTATTACATGGAGATATTCCCATCAGAAGCCGGAAAGGGAAGTGCAGTAAAAAGACTTGCAGACATCTTGGGAATTCCTGTAGAGAACACTTATGCTGCTGGTGATGAACAGAACGACATTTCAATGATAGAAGCAGCAGGCTGCGGAATTGCCATGATAAATGGAACAGACCTGGTCAAGAAAAGCGCAGATGTTATAACTAGTGAAGATAACAATCATGATGGTCTTGCCCGGTTTATTTTGGATGCTATTTGATTAAAAAGACTGATTTTATCTCTGTATTTGGAAGAGTACGGGAATAAATGACAATAGGAGAAATTTGATGAAAGCTATAGATTTACATACACATTCAACCTGCTCTGACGGAACTTTTAGCGTTGAAGAGCTTATGGACTATGCCCATGAAAAGGGGCTTGCAGCGATTGCTCTTACTGATCATGATACGGTAAAGGGGCTAGAGAGAGCAGATACTTACGTAAAAGAAAAATATCCTGACATGGAGTTTGTGCCAGGAATTGAGTTTTCAACTGTAAATGAGGGAAAAGATGTCCATGTAGTTGGTCTTTATGTGAACTACAAGGATCAGGAGTTTCTTGATACTATCGATTCCTACATGAATTCCAGAATCCAGAGAAATATAAAGATGTGCGAGAAACTGCGTGATGAGGCAGGTATAGACATCAGCTATGAAATACTTACTGAGATGTTTCCAAAGACAGTTATAACAAGAGCTCACTTTGCTAAGTACATGCTGGAAAAGGGCTATGTATCAAGCAAACAGGAAGTATTTGACAGATTCATAGGAGATGACTGCCCCTATTATGTACCAAGAGAAAATATTACTCCTGAAATGGCAATTGAAGCCATTGTTAAAAATGGCGGAGTTCCTATTCTGGCTCACCCTGTTTTATATCATATGAGTGATGCTAAGTTAGAAGCCCTTGTAGTTCGTCTTATGGAGGTAGGACTTGCAGGACTTGAAGCTATCTATTCAACCTATGAAGCATACGAAGAAAGACAGATGAAGGAACTTGCAGAGCGCCATGGCCTACTTATAAGTGGAGGATCTGACTTCCATGGAGACAATAAACCCAAGATAGATCTGGGGGTTGGCATGGGCAAATTGTTCGTTCCTGAAAATATTTTGGAACAAATAAAAAAATATAGTTGACTAAAAAATAATAATGATGTAATATACCACAAGACATATCGTTTTAGTTCTTAAACAAATGCAATGATTTGCGGTCGTTTATTAATCCCATTGAACTAGAGTTTTATATATTATGTGTGGTGTAGATAGTTGCCCACGGAAATGGAGATATTTTGAGAGAAAGATACGAAACACTTAAACTTAATGACCTTCGTGACATTGCCAAAAAGCGTGGCATTAAGGGCGCTACAGCACTTAAGAAGTCTGAAATCATAGACCTTATGTGCGAACTTGATGAGAAGGAAGCTGCTAAAAAGACTGAATCTCAGGAAAAAGAGACTGCTTCAGAGGAAAAGAAGCCACTTCATAAGAAGAAAAACATTGTTGTGACAAATAACAAGGAAGCTTTTAGCAGAGGTGAGGCGGTTGAGCGCAAAGAGGCTCCTAAGGCTGAGAAACCTGAAAGAGTTGACAGACCAGAAAAGACTAAGGATGCAGCTCCTACTTCAGAAGGAGCAAGGGAAGAGGCAGAAGAGCTTGCAGATGGTGATGACGCAAATGGTATCCTTGAAGTTATGCAGGACGGCTATGGATTCATCAGATGTGAGAATTATCTTCCTGGAGAAAATGATGTATACGTTGCTCCAAGCCTTATCAGAAAATTTAATCTTAAGACTGGTGATATCTTAAAGGGAAGATGCAGAGCCAAGAAGGAGACTGATAAATTTGCAGCTCTTTCAAGACTTGATTCAGTAAATGGATACAGACCAGAAGTTGCTATGGGAAGATGGAACTTTGAGAACATGACACCTATTTTCCCAAATTCCAGAATTAAGCTTGAGCAGCCTGGAAGTTCTGTGGCAATGAGAATCATGGATCTTATAAGCCCTATTGGTAAGGGACAGAGAGGTATGATTGTATCACCTCCTAAGGCTGGTAAGACTACACTTCTCAAGGAAGTTGCCAAGTCAATTCTTAGAAATGACAGTAATATCCATCTTATTATTCTCCTGATCGATGAGAGACCAGAGGAAGTTACTGATATCAAGGAGTCAATCGAGGGCCCTAACGCAGAAGTTATTTACTCAACTTTCGATGAACTTCCTGAGCATCACAAGAGAGTAGCAGAGATGGTTATGGAGAGAGCAAAACGCCTTGTTGAACATGGCAAGGATGTAGCAATTCTTCTTGATTCTATTACAAGACTTACACGTGCCTATAATATTGTTGTTCCTCCTTCAGGAAGAACACTTTCTGGTGGTCTTGACCCAGCAGCGCTTCATATGCCCAAGAAATTCTTTGGCGCTGCCAGAAATATGAGAGAGGGCGGAAGTCTTACAATTCTTGCAACTGCTCTTATTGAGACAGGTTCCAAGATGGATGATGTTATCTACGAGGAATTCAAGGGAACTGGTAACATGGAAATGGTTCTTGATAGAAAGCTTCAGGAGAAGAGAATCTTCCCTGCTATCAATATTCCTAAGTCCAGTACCAGAAGAGAGGATCTTCTTCTTACACCAGAAGAGCTTGCGGCTATCAATAGCCTGAGAAAGGGCTTCAATGGCATGAAGGCTGATGATGCAGTAGACCAGTGTATCAACCTCTTCTCCAAGACCAGGAACAATACTGAGTTTGTTCGCATGGTAGAGAAACAAGTTAGATTTTAACATGCTTTGAGCTGTCCAAAATAATGACCACCTTGTGTGGCAATATATACCTATCAGAAATGAAGGGTATGTATTGTTGCACAAGGTTTTTTCTTTATTTTGGAGGTAAAGTGTTATGACAAAGGCATTGATGGAAGCAGCAAGTCTTTATAATGATCCAAGGTTTTTATCAAAGAGTGAACTTAGGATATACGAGAATAAGAAGAGAAGACTAAGGATAGTAAGACGCCAGAAAATGGTATTGGCACTATTTGTAACTGCGGTAATCTTTCTTTTGCTTTTCTTTAGGAACTCTATTAAATTGGAAGCACAGAATGAGAATTATATTCCGAAATGCAAGTATTATAAGGTTGTAACTGTTCATGCAGGGGATAATCTTAGCAGCATTGCAGGCAGATTCTATGATAGTCAGGAGTATGAAGACTTAGAGCACTTTGTGTCAGAAATCTGCAGTATTAATCAGTTATATGATCCTGATGTGATAAAGGCGGGAGAGAGCATAGTAGTACCTTACTATGATGAATATAAATAATTAATGTTAGCAGTACTTATTAATGAAATAAGTCATGAACTATATGAATGTAAAAAGAAAAGAGATTGGACGCATCCAATCTCTTTCTTTTTCTTTATATCATTTAAATGTTAGTCTTCCAATAACCAGCCATAGTTCTGAACTTCGAAGCCATCTATTGTTCCATCATCATCCATATCAAACTTGATATAATTATCACATCTGTCTAATGAATCTTTCTGATCAAGAGGAATAGTGTATTTCTTGTAATCCTTTTTGTACTCGTAGTTTTCAATCTTGTTGCTCTCAAGGAACTTCTTGATATCATCATCAGTTGAAGAAATGTTGATTCCGCCAGGAATCTGGAAATCAAGCTTTGTACGGCTGTATACGTTAACCTGTACGGCTACAACAATTGTGTTATTGAGATGTACTGCATAATCCATAGGGTTAACAGCCTCAAGGTAAATTCTGTCGTCGCCGATTGAAACAGGAACAAGACATCTCTGTCCGGCACCAAGAGTATCATCACTTACATTGTAGCTCCATCCATTGTCAAGGAACTTCTGCATTGGGCAAGGAAGATTATAGACCTTCTTGTCAATCTGTACGTTTCCTGAGAGAGGATCTGATCCAAGTTCCTTGGGTTCTACATAAGCTGAAAGGTAATCAGGTGTTTCATCAGATACTTCTGCCTGTACAAAGTCTTCTGGCTCAACATCGTTCTCAATATTGATAGAAGTGAGTAACTTGGTATCGCCAAAATAGAATCTTACAGAAGAATCGATTCCGTAGTTGTCATGCTCACCATAGTATGTAAGAGACTTACTTCCTGAAGATCCGTCGTACTCGTTGTCAGCTTCGCCAAGAACTGCCTTTACATCTTCAGCCTTGCTCACACCAAGTGTGATAGCACCATTCTGAACTGTAACTGTCTTGCCAAGCTTGTGCATTGTGTAGTCATCAAGTTCTACCTTTGTAACGTAGCAGTCACCAAGAGCCATAGCATTGTTAGAGAAGTTCTTGACATATACAGTTACGTGGTTTCTTGATGTATCACCAGGAACCTGAAGGTAAATGTATTCATCCTGGCTTGTTGCAAGCTGCTTCTTGGCATCGTTATCATCATTATACTGCCAGCCATCTGCAATAAGGTCTGAGATAGGCATTGGAAGTGAATAGTCAGTTCCGTCAAAGTTGAAAGAGAAGAGGCTTGAAGGATCAACTTCTACATTACTCTTTGCAACCTTTGTTTCTTCCTTAGGTTCTTCAGTTTCTTCTGTGGTAGCTTCTACAGCTGCATCTTCTTCTGAAGTAGCTTCTACAGCTGCAATTTCTTCTTCCTCGACTGGATCTTCGATAGAAGCCTCTACAATTGGCTCATCGATTTCAGGAGCTGCTTTCTTCTTGGAACCATTAGCAAGTGCAAAACCGCCAATTCCAAGAACGAGAACTGCGGCAATTACTACTCCAAGGATAAGGCCTGTCTTGTTGCCACCCTTGTTTCCGCCGTTCTGAGGCATACCAGGCTGCATAGGCTGGCCTGTCTTAGGATCAAATTTCATTCCACCGTTACCCTGCTGTGGAACACGCTGCATCTGAATAGGCTGACCTGTAACTGGATCAAACTTAGGATCGTTTGCTGCAGGTCCTCTCTGCATACCAGGCTGAGGCATTCCGTTCTGAGGCATACCAGGCTGCATAGGCTGGCCTGTAACTGGATTGAACTTAGGTGCTCCTCCTGGCTGCTGCATGTTTGGCTGCTGCATTCCGCCCTGAGGCATAGCAGGCTGTATTGGCTTGCCAGTAACCGGGTCGAATTTAGGACCGTTTACAACTGGCTGCCCCATATTTGGCTGCTGCATACCTGGCTGAACACCGGGCTGAGCAGTTGGCTGATTGATTGGCTGTCCTGTAACAGGATCAAATTTCATTTCGCTCATTTTTCATATTTCTCCTTCCGCATATGTTTCTACACGAAACCACAATATTTTAGCAAAATATTCAAAAAAACTCAACGTATATAAGTTTTATTATAAAAATTTGCTGACCTGAGCTTAATTCTAAAACTTTGATAATAGAGAATATATATTTAGATATGAAAGAATAGCCGGGATAATTTGCTTATATGGTGAAATAAGAAAAAGTAAGTGTTAAAAGAAAATGCAATGTCGTGGAAACGTATAAACATCTGTTGGTTAAACTGGATATAAACTTATATTTTTAAAACGTTTTCGCATGTAAAGATTACTAGATTTTTTAGAGCAATCAGAAATATTTTAAATCTATTTGTGCATATAGTTCAAAAAAATGATGCCAAAAAGACATTTTTTGTTAAAAAGTAAAAATAGTGCTTGATGAGGTAAAAGATTTACATTCAATAAAGTTCATGAATATTCTATATTCTATTTATAAAGAGTTTGGGTTGCATGCGCCTGAGCTTACAAAGTGAACGTGATTTAATTAAATAAGGAGAGGTATGAAAATGAAGAAACGTATAGCGTCTATTCTCATGGCTGGTCTTATGACATTCTCAATCTTCGGATGCGGATCACAGGCACCAGCAGCAGAAACATCTGACAACACTCAGACAGAAACTAAGGCTGATACTACAGAGACAGCACCAGCAGCTGAGCAGACAGAAAGTACTGAGGCTGCAGCTATTCCTACAGACGAGCAGATCACACTTAACATGTGGTGTATTGCTACAGAGAGTGACTCTAACCGTCATGCATATGAAGCAGCTATCGCTGAAATGGCTGAGAAATATCCTAACATCACTCTTAACTGGGAAGCATTTGAGAACCAGTCCTACAAGACTAAGATCAAAGCTGCTGTTTCAGCTAACGAGATGCCTGATATCTTCTTTACATGGTCATGCGCATTCCTTGGCGACTTTGTAGATGCTGGCAAGGTTTATTGCCTCGATGATGTTTATCCAAAGTTTGCAAGTGAGCTTCCTGAGAATATGCTTGGAAATACAACTTATGATGGCAAGCACTACGGCGTTCCTACAACAATGAACATCGTTGGTCTTTTTGCTAACATGGATCTTCTTGCAGAAGTTGGTTACACAGAGGTTCCTGGAACATATGAAGAGTTCATCGCTTGCTGTGATGCACTTAAGGAAAAAGGAATCATTCCTTTCGGATGTGCTGGTAAAGAGACATGGTGCGTAACAGAGTATCTTGAGTCAGTTATTGAGAAGAGTGTAGGTGCTGATACTCTTAACGATATTTTCCTTGGAAGAGATACATGGAACAATCCTGACGTTGCAGCTGCTGTAGATACATTCCAGACACTTGTAAACAACGGCTACTTCGATCCTTCAGGAATCGGCCTTACAAATGACGAAGTTAAGAACAACTTTATTGCTGGCAAATATGCTTTCTACATGAATGGTACATGGAACTGCGCAGATTTTGCATCAAACGCTGAGTTCCTTCCTAAGGTTAAGGTTGCTGAGTTCCCAGTTATCAACTCTGACAAGGCTAAACTTGGCCAGCTTATCGGTGGACCTTCAGATACACTTGCTGTAGCAGCTTCTTCACCTAACGCTGAGATCGCTGCTGAGTATGCTATGGAGCTTGGTAAGCTCATCTGCCACTATGGATACCTTGATGGATGCGGACTTCCAGCTTGGACACCTTATGGCGACACAAGCACTATCAATCCTCTTACACAGACTGTAGCTGATATCTGTGCAAATGCTGATACATTCGTTCTCTTTGGCGATACAGCTATGGATGCTGATTCTGCAAACACATATCTTTCATATGTAGATCAGGTTTATGGATGCCAGGTTAACGGAGATCAGTTTATAGAGGGTCTTGCTAAGGATATAAGATAAAAGTTTATAAATAATTATTTTTTCCATCTCTTTGGTCCTTCCTTACCTCCCACTCGGGAAGCGGGGAAGGGCCCTTTTAAAAGAATTTACTATTGGTGAGGATTGGGTATGAGTGAAAAGAAAAAGAGGAAAATAGAAGAGGGCTTGGCTATTTTCGTATTTCTTCTTCCCGGACTGTTTCTGTTTATCAGCATTCTGATTGCGCCAATTGCTGTATCAGTTTACAGAAGCATGTTCGATTGGAACGGTTTTTCTGAAGGAACCTTCATTGGTTTTGATAACTATATAGAACTGTTTACTAATGGATCTATTAAATTTGTGAATTCTCTTAAGAATTCTCTTATACTGGCTTTTTTCTCAGTGTTTGTGCAACTTCCACTAGCTCTAATGCTTGCTCTTATTCTTGGAAGACATGAGACTAGAAAAGAAAGAACTTTTCTTTCAATTTTCTTTATGCCAGTACTTATTTCAACTGTTGTAATTGGTCAGTTATGGCTCAAAATCTATAATCCAGACTACGGTCTTCTTAACAGATTCCTTGATGCTGTGCATCTTGAGAGCTGGAAGCATGTTTGGGTTGGAGATATAAAGACTGCTCTTGGAAGTATTATAGTACCTACTGTCTGGCAGTACGTAGGATACCATATGCTTTTAATGTACGCAGGTGTTAAAGGTGTTGATCTGGACCTTAGGGAAGCAGCTATGCTCGATGGAGCAACAAAGTGGCAAGTTGACAGATACGTTGTCATTCCTATAATCAAGCCTATTTTAAGGGTTAGTGTCATTTTTGCTGTTACAGGTTCGCTTAAGACCTATGACCTTGTACGTATTCTCACAGAGGGCGGTCCATTCCAGTCTACAGAAGTACCTAGTACGCTTCTTGAAAATATGCTGTTTTTGAGAAACAGATACGGAATGGGAAGTACTATTTCTGTAATGCTGATTCTTTTGTGCTTTGCTTTTGCACTTCTTATCAGCGCAGCATTTAAAGAAAGGGATGAGTAAGAGATGGAGAGCTATACTTTAAAAGAAGAAAGTCCCGTTATCAAGGTGATCATTAACATTTTCCTTGTTATCTGGGCTGTCATAAATCTTTTCCCCATTTATTTCATGTTTACTTTTTCTCTTAAGTCTAATGAGGAAATATTTGGTGAAAATATCATAGGACTTCCTAAACACTGGCTGTGGTCAAATTATTCTTCAGCCCTTAATACTGGTAATATGGCATTGTATTTTTTTAACAGTTTGCTAGTTACTACACTTGCTATTGCCATATCTATAATGGCAGCCATGATGGCATGTTATGCAATAACAAGAATCAAATGGAAGTTTAGTGGGCTTACAAATGCATTTTTTATGCTGGGACTTACAATTCCTATTCAGGCTTCTATTGTTCCTGTTTATGTAGTAATGTCCAAGGCACACTGGCTTAATAAGTATTCAACGCTGATTGTACCGTATTCAGCCTTTGCCCTGTCCATGGCAATTCTTATCTGTACAGGTTTTATGTCAGAAATTCCTTTTGCATTGGATGAGGCTGCAAGAATTGACGGATGCGGACTTTTCGGAACATTCTTTAAGATTATTCTTCCACTTATGAAACCGGCGGTTTCTACTGTGGGTATTTACTCATATTTGCAGTGCTGGAACGAGTTTATGTTTGCTAACGTATTTATTTCTGATTCCAAGCACAGAACACTTCCTGTTGGTATCAAGGCTCTATCGGGCCAGTATACTACAGACTGGGGCCCTATAGGAGCGGCTCTTGCGATTGCGACATTCCCAACCCTCATTGTTTACCTCTTTCTTTCCAGAAAAATTCAGGCAAGCTTTATTGCTGGCGCAGTAAAGGGCTAAGAGGCAGACAGGGATTACAGGCTCAGAGTCAGTGCTGGGCCTGTTTTTTCGTTCTTTTTTTGTCTTTATTCACAGGCCAAAAAGTGGTATTTTATTAGGAAAAAGAATGCTTTTGGGGAAAGCGAAAACGGGGTGAGTAATGGGGAAGTTTTTGTGGCGCTTCAGAAAAAAGAGTTCCTTATCAGAGAGTCTTCAGAGGGGAATTCTTGGTCTTATACTTGTTGTAACTATTTCTTTTTTGATTTCCACGTATTTTATAGTTGAGAGAGAGCAGAGAAGCTACGCTGTTCAGGAAGCGGAGAGTATTACCAAGACTCTCTCGAGTAACATAAACGCAGATATCGTAAAATACATGGAATTGTCTCGCATCATCATGACTGAGGATAGACTTGTAAAGTTTCTGCGCGCAGATGGTGACAGCGTTGATATTGGTATGATAAACGATGCCAGATATGGCATTATGGATGTTTTGAACGTTACTGAGGGTGTGGACTGTGTCATGGTAATAAGAGAAGACCTGATCCTGGCTACAACCAACAGATTTACTTATAAATTTGATAATGAGGTTTTAGGCGGCGATGAGTGGAAAAAAGATATCTGCGAGGCAAGAGGCAGCGCTGTAGTTTCCTTAAATAGTAATGGCGTGGCCAAAAAGTCAGATAACAGGCCTTTTGTAACTATTGGAAGAGCTATATATGACATTGATTCTCAGAAACAAAAAGGAATCATGCTTATGAATATATCACCAGGAATCTTTGATATGATGCTTTCTTCCCTGGGCTATAGGAACATCTGCATTATGGGAACAGATGGAACTTGCCTCGCGGGAAACAGTAGCATAGCAGGATTTTATGACAGTTCTTTTGCCTCAGATAAGATAAAATTTAAGGATGTGTCTGTTGACGGCGAGAGAATGCTCTTATCCGGAGGAAGGGTAGGAGACTATCCAATAGTTTTACTTAGGGCGGCGCCTTTTAGCACTGAGGGAATTCCCTTTAGGATGCTATATGTTTTATTAGTTCTTTTGCTGATATTTATGATAATGGCCTTTTTTGTTGGGAACTTTATCAGGAAAAATATAACAGATCCTGTGCTGGAACTTTCTGCCAGCATGGATAAGAACAAGCGATCCGGAGATCTTAAGAAGATTGATGTGGAGATGCCTTCTACTGAGCTAGAGCTTTTAAAGGGGGATTACAATTCTCTTATAGATCATGTTAATGAGCTTATTGTAACTTTGATAGACAAAGAGAAAACGCTTCAGAAAGCGCAGATGCGAGTTCTGCAGGAACAGATAAAGCCGCATTTTCTTTATAATTCAATAGAGACTATTGGCTTTCTCGCACTTGATGCTGGAGCTGACAAGGTTCACGATGCACTTGAAACTTTGGGGAGCTTTTATAGGAATTTCCTTAGTAAGGGAGACAGGGAAATCCCGCTATCAAGGGAAATATGCATAGTCAAGGACTATCTTTCACTGCAAAAGCTAAGGTATGGGGACATAATAGAGGATGAATATGATATAGCTGAGGATACTATGAAACTGGTAGTTCCCAAGCTTATCCTGCAGCCTCTTGTAGAGAATAGCATCTATCACGGGATCAGGCAGAAAGGGGAGCCTGGTGTCATCAGGATAAAAAGCTACATTGCAGGCGGATGCCTTCATCTGTCGGTGAGGGATACAGGCGTTGGGATGAGTAGTGAGGAGATTACGAGAGTTCTTTCTACTGAAAATCCAGAGAACAGGTCTGAAGAAGAGAGCTTTGGCCTGTGGGGAACTATTCACAGAATGAGAATCTTTGAGGGCAAGGATGATATTGTCAGGATAGAGAGTGAAATAGGGGAATATACAGAGGTTGAATTTGTTTTAGACGTAGGCAAATCCTATGGCGTATAAATGGGGATGGCTTTAATTTAGAGTAAGAATGTATGGGGAAAAGGGTATGGACAGAAAGTACAGGGTTATGATCATTGATGATGAGCAGTCGGCAAGAAAGCTTATGAGGGCGGCTATAGACTGGGAGAGCCTTAATATGGAGGTGGTTGGAGAGGCTGCTAGTGGAATTGAGGCAATCAATATTATAGATGAGATCAGGCCGGATATTGCTTTTGTTGATATATCCATGCCTTTTATGGATGGAATAGAGTTTACTCAGACTGCTACCAGCAGGTATCCAAATCTTGTTATAATAATAATGACTGCTATAGATCAGTTTGAATATGCAAGAAAATGCGTGAGCCTGCCTGTATTTGAATATATGCTAAAGCCTATGGTAAGGGCTGAGATCACTGAGGTCTTAGAGAGAGTCAAGAAAAAACTCATGGTTTCTCCGGACTTTTGGGAAGAGGGTAAGGGAGAGACTCTTGAAAGTCATGCATCCAAGGGAGATTCCACTGATGTTATAAAAAAGTATGTGGAAGAAAACTATGGAGATCCAGGGCTTAATCTGACTTATATTGCCCAACACTTTGGATTTAGCGCAAGTTACTTATCGAGGAAGTTCAAGCAGGATACAGGCAAGAATTTTATAGAGTATTTAACTGGTATCAGAATGACAAAAGCGATGGACATTGCCAAAAGTCGTGTTAAAATGTATCAGGCTGCATCTGAAGTTGGGATACCTGATCCCAATTACTTTGGAAGGTGCTTTAAAAAATATGCCGGCATGAGTTATTCAGATTATGTGAACGCTCAGAATACCAGTGCCTGAGCATATTTAAAAGAGGTTATGGATGAATGTATTTGATATTATTGGCCCTGTAATGATAGGACCATCAAGTTCTCATACTGCAGGAGCAGTGAGACTTGGAAGAGTTGTTAACAAGTTGATAGACAATAGGAAGCTTAAAAAAGTTGAGATTACTTTGTCTGGTTCTTTTGCCCAGACCTATAAGGGACACGGAACGGACAGAGCACTTCTTGCCGGAATCATGGGCTTTAAGAGCTATTCTCCGGAGATCAGAGATGCTCTCTCTATAGCAGATGAGAAGGGAATTGAGTACTCTTTTACCAAGGAAAATATAAAGGGTGCTCATCCCAATACAGCTATGATCAGGTTCTTTTTGGAGGATGGAAGTAGTGGAACCATGCAGGGCGCCAGTATTGGCGGCGGTAATATTCTAGTAAATCAGATAAATGGCATGAATGTGGAATTTAACGGAGAGAACAATACACTTCTTGTTATGCATGATGATAAGCCAGGGGTTATAGCTAGTGTGACCCATATGATGCATTTTGAACATGAGGATCTTAATATTTCTAATTTCCATTTATCCAGGCAGGAGAAGGGCGGAGATGCTATCATGACAATCGAGATAGATGGTAATCCCCCAGAGGAGCTGGTGGATGAGATCAGAGAAATTGAGCATGTCAATAATGCCATCCTGATAAGGAGAGTGTAGGAATAGTTAATGCTGAAATATGAGTCAATAGAAGAGCTTGTTATGCAAGCTGAGAAAAAGAATGTTAAGATAAGCGAGCTTGTAATTGAGGACCAGGCACTTGCCATGGAGAAGGACGAGCTTGAAGTATATGAGAAAATGGAACTTGCCTTTCAGGTAATGATGGAGTCAGTTAAGACAGGGCTTGATAAAAATCTTAAGTCAACATCTGGCCTTACTGGCGGCGAAGGATACCTGATGAATGAGTATGCCAAAGGAAAAGAGAGCCTTTGCGGAGAGTTTATGGGAAAGGCTATAGCAAGGTCTTTGGCTGCGGCTGGATGTAATGCCAGCATGGGAAGAATCGTGGCTGCGCCAACAGCTGGAAGCTGCGGAATTCTTCCTGGATGTCTTGTGAGTCTTTATGAAGACAAGGGCTATGATGAAAAAGCTATAGTTATGAGCATGTTTACAGCTTCTGCTTTTGGAATGGTCATTGCCAAGAAGGCTAGTATCGCTGGGGCTCAGGGTGGATGCCAGGCAGAGTGCGGAAGTGCTGCGGCTATGGCTGCTGCAGCTTTAGTGGAGCTTAGAGGCGGCTCTCCAAGGCAGTGTGCAGATGCTCTTGCTATTGCAATCTCAAGTCAGATGGGACTTGTTTGTGATCCTGTTGCAGGACTTGTGGAGATTCCCTGCATCAAAAGAAATGCATCAGGCCTTATGATAGCTTTTTCAAGTGCAGATATGGTTCTTGCGGGGATAGATGCCAAGATTCCTGCAGATGAATGTCTGGATGCAATGAAAGAGGTTGGAGATGCGCTTCCTTTATCGTTGAAGGAGACAGCAGCGGGAGGACTTGCGGCAACTCCTACTGGAAAGAAACTCAGGGACAAGGTTTTTGGAGAATAAGAATATAGTCAGTAATACGAGCCGGTGCAAAAAGCATAGCACCGGTTTTCTTTTTGATGTTCACAAAATGTTTTCTTTTTTAGGATTGACTTATTGGGGACTAATTAGATAAAATCTTTCGGTGTGCTTTTTGGTATGGTTTTTTCAGATTATAAATTGGTAAAAGAGAAATGAAGAATTTACTATCGAAATTTAAAACTTTTAATAATAATCATAGAAAGCTTGTTCCTTTTTTGATTTATTTTGAGATTCTAGTGATTTTTTTTGCCAGTATCTTTAAGGGAATCAGGAGACATTTTGTAGTGGTGCTTGCAGCTCTTTTGCTGATACTTGGCATGTTTGCTGCTGTGAAGCTGATTCCGGGAAGAAGTGAATCTTCTGGGGCTTGCAATGGGCCTGAGGTTGTAGAAACGGTTTCTGTAGCATCAATATCTGAGGCTTCTTCTGAGGCGGATGAGGCAGGTGATACATTGAGTTCTTCTGAGACTATTGACTTAGGTGATGCGGTGACTTCCACTGAAAGTACTGAATCTTCCTCAAAGAATGGTGAGAAGAGTTCGGAAACCAAGGAAATTGTTGATACGATCATAATTGGTGAGGATGTGGGCCAGAATATATCTCAGGAAGCTTTTGATAAGTTTGTGCAGAGATATACTGATACTGTGGGCTGGCTTTATTTTGAAGATGAGAGATTGAGTTACCCTATAATGCGCAGTAACGACAATGACAAGTATGCTGAAGATGATTATGCGGGCAATGAGTCTGAGACGGGAGCGATTTTCCTTGATTTTAGATGCGATCCAGAGTTTACAGATTCTAATTCCATCATATATGGCCATAATATGAGAAACCGCACTATGTTTGGTGCACTCAGAATTTACAAAGAGGATCTTAGCTTTTTGGATCAGCACAAGTACTTCCAGATCAGGACCTCTAATGGAATATCAAGATATATGATCTTTGCATTTATGGATGTTCCCAAGGATTCTTATATCTATGATGTTTATGGTAAGAATCCTTCCAATATGAGGGAGTATCTTGATACAATCGAGTACAAGACTTACATAGATACTGGTATTGAGCCAACAGTAGATGACCAGATCGTGATGTTGTCTACCTGCACTAAGTCAGATGACCTTTATTTTGTAATGTTCGCAGTTAAGGTTGATGAATAAGATAAATGAAAGATGAGGCAGACTTTAAGTCTGTCTTATTTTTTTCTTATTTGATGTGATGATATTGAATCGCTAAATCGTTGATGATACTATGTTTTTTGGGGAAGAAATACAAAAAACTAAAAAGGGGATTTAGTGTATGAGAAAAAAGTTATGGGGTGTTACTATGTCTACGTTGTGTGCTGTAGTATCAGCAGCCACAGTCTTTTCTTCAACAGTTTCCTACGCTTCTGACAATTCAGACGAAATTACAACTGAAGATGAAATCGAAGCCGAAAGTGATGAGGCTAGCGAGGCTGCTAGAGAGAGCTCCGAGGATGACGCAGCTTCTTTGAATGTGACATTAAGCGAAGATACCTTGGATGAAGCTGACACTGAGGCAGAAGCAGTTACTGATTTTATTAGCGAGAGTAAGATTCTATCAGAAAAAGAGAGCGGCGTTTCTGTAAATGATCTGTCAGAGGAAGAAGATAATATTTCCTGGTCCTATGACACAAAGACCAACACTCTTACAATTAGTGGTTCTGGTGCAATAGGAGATTTTGACAGCAATAAGGATCAGCCCTGGTATAGTTATAGAACTAAGGCCAAATATGTTGTTATCGAAGAAGGTATTACAAGAATTGGCAAGAGGAGCTTTGCCGACTTTAATAACTACTCATCCACAATTGGAGGAAGAGTTGAGTTTAAATTTCCTTCTACATTAAAGTCAATTGGAGCTTATGCTTTTGCCTATGCAAGCACTTTTGATGATTTTGTGATTCCTGAAAGTGTTACGGAAATTGAGTCTTATGCACTGGCAAATGCTCGAATTAATGGACGCCTATATATAAAAGCACCAGTTAAAAAACTTGAAGCAAATAGCTTTAATGGTATTCAGGTTAATAAGTTTTTCTTACCTGATACACTTGAAGAGATTGGTGAAAAGGCATTTTGTAATGCACTTAGTATAAGGGACGTTACTTTCCCTGCAAGCGTTAAGAAGATTGATTCAAAAGCTTTTTCTATCAGAGCTCTTAAAACTGTTAAGTTTGAAGGCGAAGCTCCCGAGATAGCTGCAGATGCTTTTAAAGGTTCAGTTAAAAACTTAGCTGTTACATATGATGGATGTAAAAGATCTTTTAGAGATGTTACAGCAGACAGGCTTTATCTCTTTTGACGGCAAAGATTACTATGCTAATGAGAAGGGACACCTTGCCAAGCAGACATTCTTCTATGTGGATGGCAGCAAGTACTATGCTAAGGGTGACTTCACACTTGCCAAGAATGAGACCATTACAAAGTGGGGCAAGAAATATACTTTTGATGAAAATGGACGAATTGCCGTAGAATTTTTGCTATAATTAAGATAAACTAGGCTTGATTGGAGGGACAGAACATGGCAGCAACACTACTATATCAGGGACATGCAAGTGTCAGAATTGTCACAGTTGATAAGAAGGTTATTTACATCGATCCCTTTATGGGTGATGGGTACGACCTTCCTGCAGATCTTATTCTAATGACTCATGATCATTATGATCATGTCCAGGATAAGCTTATTTCAAAAAGAAATGATGGCTGCAGAGTTATAAAGTGGTCAGATGCTCTATCTGGTGGCCAGCATAATGATTACAAGCTTGGCTATGTTCACGTTGAAAGCGTTGAGGCAGGATACAACAAGAACCATGATGCTTCAGAGTGTGTGGGATTTATACTTACCTTTCCTGATGGTATACAGGTTTATTTTTCCGGGGACACATCTACAACACCGCATATGACAAGGCTGGAATCTAGAACGCTTGATTATGCCTTTTTGTGCTGTGATGGCGTTTACAATATGAACGTAGATGAGGCCTCGAGGTGCGCCAAAATTATTGGCGCCAGGCACAATATACCTTATCACATGGAACCAGTTAAAGATAAGACCGGCTTTGATATTAAGGTCGCTGAGAGATTTGATGGACCGGGCAAGATAATATTACGACCCGGAGAAGAACTGGAACTTGTTTGACAGGATATAAAAGGGGAGAAAAATGAGAATAGCATGGTTTTGTATTCCTGCTCACGGGCATACCAATCCGACACTTGGGCTAGTTAGAGCTTTAACTGACGCTGGGCATGAAATCTATTATTTTTCATTTGAGATGTTTAGAGAAAAAATAGAAAATGCCGGTGCTTTTTTTATTCCATGTGATAGTTTTGATTTCAAGATGGAAGATAAAGAAAACGCTGATCGGGTTGGCAAGGATCAGGCTTTTGCTGTTGAACTTCTTGTTTCATCGACACTGGCTTTGGATGAGATGGTAACAGAAAAAATATGTGAACTGCGGCCAGATGCTATTGTGGCAGATTCTATAGCGTATTGGGGCAAACTTGCGGCAATGAAGCATGGTATTCCATTTATCTCATCAACGACTACATTTGCCTTTAATAGATATTCATCCAGGTATATGAAACATGGTATCGCGGAAACTCTGAAAATGTTGTTCTCTATGCCTAAGGTGAATAAGCAGATCAGACGACTTCAGGAAAAAGGATACCCAGTCAAAGGACTCCTTGATATTGTACAGAATGATAATGATACAAACACGATTGTGTATACATCAAAATATTTTCAGCCGTGTTCAGATACTTTTTCTGACAAGTATCATTTCATAGGCCCGTCAATTCGGCCAATCAGTGATAACTTTGAAAAGAAGGCAGAGAAGACTATTTATATTTCTATGGGTACAGTAAATCAGAATAGGGAGTTTTACCGCAACTGCATCAGTGCTTTGGGTAAAAAAGATTATCAAGTAATCATATCGATGGGAACAAATACCGATCATTTCGATGATATGCCTGATAATATTGAAATTTATGAGAGCGTAGATCAGATGGCAGTTCTTTCAATTGCTGATGCTTTCATTACTCATTGCGGAATGAATTCGGCTTCAGAAGGGCTGTATTTTGGTGTTCCACTTATCTTATTTCCGCAGACGCCGGAGCAGGGTGCGGTGGCTAGAAGAGTAGAAGAACTTGGAGCCGGTATAAGGTTATCTTCAATAGATGAAGCTGCTATTCTAGACACGGTTACACGGATTTTTGGAGACAAGAGTTTTAAGCAAGGGGCTGAAAAAGTATCTGAAAGCTTCAAGAATAGTGGTGGTATCAAAGAAGCAGTGGGTTTTATAGAAAGTATAGGAAAAATATGATGGACCCTAGTGACGAAGTCAGCGGTCCATTTTCAGCTGACAAGATAAAATTATATTGCAACTGTTTGGGACCAATGCTATCATGAAAATAGTTTTAAAATATAAGGAAAGAGCGCTTTGCGTTTAGGTGAAGGAATGTTTATTAGATAATTTAGCTTGAGTGAACACTATTATTTTTTTTATAGCTGCTTATGCGGCTGTTTTGTGTACGCTTAAACTAGATTATCATGCATTTTTAGCCTAACTGTTTTAGTTGGTTTATTTGTGTGAGTCTATTTTGCGTATGCAAAATAGGCTCATTTTTATGATACGAGGAAATCGTCATAGGAGCGGCATTAAGCAGCGGAATTGGAGGCGATATATGCTACAGATTAAGGACTTGACTATAACACATCGCAAAGATTTAAGGATTATACTTGAAAAATTTAATATGACTTTAAACGACGGGGATAAAGCGGTTATTATTGGAGAAGAAGGAAATGGAAAATCTACTCTTATGAAGTGGATTTATGATCCGCAGATGGCTGAAGAGTACACTGAATGCGAGGGAGAACTGATAACTGGCGGAGAAGTGATGAGGTATCTTCCCCAGGAACTGCCTGATGCAGACAAAAACAAATCTCTTTATGAGTACTTCTCAGAGGGAAATCTCTTTTTTGACAAGGATCCAAAAGAACTATCTGAACTAGCCAAGGAATTTAATGTTCCGATTGATTTTTTTTATAGCGAACAGAGCATGGGGAGCCTCTCTGGTGGTGAGAAGGTAAAGGCCCAGTTATTAAGGATTATAATCGATAAGCCGTCAGTTCTTTTGCTGGACGAGCCGTCAAACGATATCGATATCAGTACGCTGGAATTGTTGGAAAAACTAATAAATGGGTGGAAGCAAATAGTTCTTTTTATATCCCATGATGAGACCCTTATCGAGAATACTGCGAATGTAGTGATACATATTGAGCAGATCATGAGGAAAACTAAGAGCAGGTACACGATTGTCAGGGATGGATACAGGAATTATATTGAGAAAAGAGCCGAAAACTTCCAGAGGCAGGAACAGCAGGCGTTAAATGACAGACGAGCCAAGAAAATCAGAGATGAAAAATACAAAAGAGTGTATGATTCCGTAGATAGTGCTCTTGCCAATATTTCCAAAGGAGCTAGAGATGCACCAGGTAAAAATTTAAAAGACAAGATGCACACTGTTAAGGCCATGGGAAAGCGCTTTGCAAAAGAAGATGAGAACATGACCAAGATGCCCGAGCAGGAAGAAGCAATATTTTTTAAGCTGGGGGCTGATGATGCCAGGATGCCTGCTGGCAAGACGGTTATTGAGTATCAGCTTGATGAGCTTAGAACTCCGGATGATACAAAGGTTTTGGCAAAAGATATATTTCTGAGAGTAAGAGGCTCTGAGAAAATCTGCATTGTTGGAACTAATGGAGCAGGAAAGACGACACTTCTTAAAAAGATGGCCAAGGAACTACTATCAAGGAGCGATATAAAGGCTCAGTACATGCCACAAAACTATGAGGAACTTCTTGACCTTGATATGACGCCTGTGGAGTTTCTGGATGAAACAGGAGATAAAGAAGTACGGACCCGCATCAGGACTTACCTTGGGTCACTTAAATATACAGCAGATGAGATGGACCACCCTATAAGAGAGCTGTCGGGCGGGCAAAAAGCAAAGGTGCTTCTACTAAAGATGAGCTTATCTGATGCGAATGTTCTAATCCTAGATGAGCCTACAAGAAACTTTTCGCCGCTCTAGGGACCAGTTATCAGGAAGATGATAGCTCTTTTCCCAGGGGCTGTGATCAGCATTTCACATGACAGAAAGTTTATTGATGAGGTTTGTACAACAGTATATACACTAACAGAGAAGGGGCTTTATAAAAATGAGTGAATATAAATATTGTAATCTTAGAGAAAAACAAGAATTAAAGGAAACTGCAGCCAATTGGTTTCATGAAAAATGGGGCGTTCCTAAAGAGGCTTATCTGGAATGTATGGAGGCGTATCTTAAGGGGGATACGGAGTATGGCTGGTATTTGTGCCTTGATGGTGACAAGATAGTTGGTGGCCTTGGTGTTATAGACAATGATTTTCATGACAGAAAAGATCTTACGCCCAATATTTGCACTGTGTACACAGAAGAGGAGTATAGGTGTCAGGGAATTGCAGGTGTGTTGCTTAATATGGCGGTTGAGAATCTGAAAACCAAAGGAATTACGCCAGTTTATCTTGTTACGGATCATGTAGGATTCTACGAGCGATATGGCTGGGAGTTCTTCTGTATGGCACAGGGCGATGGAGAACCTGAAATGACTAGACTCTATATGCATAGGTGATGGATTTTGGTGGCCAGAGTCTACGAAAGGAGAAATGAATGAATTATTTTATCGAAGGAATTCAAGGTAGTGGCAAGAGTACTCTTGTAAGGAAACTTTCTGAGAAATATACTGATTATAAGGCTATATGTGAAGGCGACTATTCACCTGTTGAACTTGCCTGGTGTGCTTATGTTGATGAGAAAACATATAGTGAGATTCTAGATAAATACAGCGCTATTCGAAGTGAAATTGAGGAAAAGAGTTTTGAGGAAGATGACCACATAATTATCTGCTATACCCAAATTATTACCGATATTCCGGGATTTCATAAGGATCTTGAACAATATGAAATCTATAATGGGCGCATTAGTAAAGAGGACTTTAGAGAGCTGGTACTTAGGAGATTTCTAAAATGGAACGGGGATAAGAATATCTTTGAATGCTCCATATTCCAGAACATTGTTGAGGATATGATCCTGTTTCAGAATTGTAGTGATCAGGATATTATCGATTTTTATAAGAGGGTAAAAGAGGCTCTTTCTGGAAAGGAGTATCAGATACTGTATCTTAAAACTGATGATATAGCTTCAAATATTGATACTATAAGAAAAGAGAGATCTGATGATAAAGGAAATGAAATGTGGTTTCCTCTTATGATGCAGTATTTTGATAATTCGCCTTATGCGTTGGAAAAGGATGTTTCAGGAACTGAGGCGCTTTATGAACATTTCAAGCATAGGCAGGAATTGGAACTTAGGATTTGTAAAGAAGTATTTGAAGGTAACTGCAAAGTGCTATGTTCGAAGAACTATAGCTTGTGACACATGAAAGTATTCGGGGAAAATATGAAAACATACGATGAAATGCTTGAACTTATCATAAAAACAGCTAAAGAAGACGAGAGAATTCGTGCGGCGACAATGGAAGGCTCTGCGGTTACACCAGGTGCAGTCCGGGATGGCTTTTCAGACTTTGACATAACCTTTTTTGTCTCAGATATCAGAGAATTCACTTCTGACAAAGAATACATGAAAAGATTTGGAGACATCCTGATCATGCAGACTCCGGATGACTGGTATATGGAACCTTATGATTACGACGGGAAGAACCGATTCGCATATCTTACACAATACAAGGACGGCAACAGGATTGATCTGACTTTTCTAGATGTTTCACAGATTGGAAAACAGAAAGGCTTTAATGAGCCTAGAACAATACTCATAAACAAAGACGGTTTTTCTGAGTTAAAAGAGATTACATCTGGCGATATATTTTTTGTCAAAAAGCCAAGTGAGTTTGAATTTTATAATACTGTAAATGAATTTAGATGGGTCAGTAATTATGCCACAAAGGGGCTTTGTAGGCATCAGTTTTACTATGCCAGATATTCCATGGAACATTTGATGATGAATATGTTCATGAAGATGATAAACTGGAAGGTTGGTATCGATAATGACTTTAAGGTAACCACCGGTTCTTTTTCCAAGTATCTTAGCAAATATCTCACGGAAGAAGAGATGCAGCGTTTTGAGGGAATCTTTGCAGGCGGAACCTATGAAGACATGTGGGATAAGCTATTTCGCATGTATGATTACTTTGAAGACTTATCAATTTACGTTGCTGACAAACTTGGATTTTCACTTGACCTTGAAGAATCCCGGAATGTACGGGACTTCATGCAGAAGAGACACGAAAGCTATGAAAACATACGAATTTGGTAATGCAGATTCCAATATTGTTCTGATTCAGCCAGTTGATGATCACGACCTTGAAGAAATCGAAAATGAATTTGCGGCAATCTCTAGTAGCTGCGATATGAACGTGCACCTGATTGCTGTCAGGATAAATAATTGGAACAATGATCTTTCCCCTTGGGAAGCGCCGGCAGTATTTGGAAAAGAGAACTTTGGAGGAGATGCATCAACGACTCTTTGCGAGCTTTTGAAGTTATGCAATGACAAAGGAAAAAAATATTACATTGGCGGCTATTCGCTAGCTGGCCTATTTGCCCTGTGGGCAGCATATCAGACGGATATTTTTGAAGGTGTTGCGGCTGCGTCCCCTTCCATGTGGTTTCCGGGATTTGTTGATTATATGAAAAAGAATGAAATTAAAACTGATTCAGTTTACCTTAGCCTTGGAGATAGGGAAGAAAAGGCACGTAATCCTATTATGGCGACTGTAGGAGATAGAATAAGGGAAGCTCAGATAATGTTAAAAGAGAAAGGCGTAAACTGCATTCTCGAATGGAACGAGGGTAATCATTTTAAAGATGCTGACATTAGGACAGCCAAGGCATTTGCCTGGGTTCTGAATAACAAAAACTAAAAAGAGGATTTTGTAAATATGCATTTTGTAAGCGCAAAAGGAATTTTGACGAAGAATTCAGGATTTACAGGAATGAACATATATCGCGGCTGCAGTCACGGATGCATCTACTGTGACAGCAGAAGTAAATGTTATCAGTTTACTCATCCCTTTGAAGATATAGAAGTGAAGCAAAACGCGCCAGAACTTCTAGATGCGGCATTAAGATCCAAAAGAAAAAAGTGTATGATCGGTACAGGTTCGATGTCCGACCCTTATATGCACTGCGAGGAAAACTTGAGGTTGACGAGAAGGTGTTTTGAGATTATTTTGCAATATGGTTTTGGAGCTGCAGTTATAACCAAGTCGGATCGCATTCTTCAGGACCTGGATCTTCTTGATGAAATCAATAAAAGAGCTAAATGTGTAGTGCAGATCACGCTTACAACCTATGATGACGAGTTATGCAAGATTATTGAGCCTAATGTTTGTAACACAAAACGCCGTATACAGGTACTTAAAAAGATGCAGGAAAGAGGGATACCTACCGTTGTTTGGCTATCTCCAATACTGCCTTATATCAATGATACCAAGGATAATATAACAGCAATCTTAAATGAATGTGCAGAGGCAGGCGTAAAAGGAATCATCAATTTCGGAATGGGGCTGACACTTAGAGAAGGTGATCGCGAGTATTACTATGCGGCACTTGATAAGCATTTTCCTGGGCTGAAGGAGAAGTATATAAAAAAATATGGTAATTCTTATAACCTTGTAAGCCCTAATGCTAAGGAACTTACAGAAGCTTTTTATGAAATTTGCCAAAAGAACAAGATCATTTGCAAACCGGAGGAATGCTTTCAGTATATAAACGAATTACCAGAAAAATATGAGCAGATGAGGTTATTTGATTTATGAAAATAGACAGAAAAAAAGTTAGAGAGCTGTTTGCAGCGTATACGAGGAATTATGATCCAAATGATCCTAAGATAGCGCTTAAGATAGCTCATACTTATAGAGTTGCAGATAATTGTGAGAAAATAGCAGTGAGTCTGAACCTTACCGAAGAGGAGATCGAGTTTGCTTGGCTGTCGGGAATGCTACATGATATTGGCAGATTTGAGCAGGTCAAAAGATATAACACCTTCATAGACTCTGAATCGGTAGACCATGCCGAATTTGGTGCGGATCTTCTTTTTGGTGATGAAGGGCTTATTACAGAATATGTTGATTTTAGGTCATGGGACAATGAACTTGAGACAGTTATCAGACAGCATAATAAGTACAGGATAGACGAATCCATTTCTGGAAAAACACTTATCTTTTGCAATATCTTAAGAGATGCTGACAAGGTTGATATTCTGAGAGTGAATGTAGAAACTCCCATGGAGGAAATTTACAACGTAACTGAGGATGTATTATTCAATGCAGGTGTTTCAGAGAAGGTCATGGAGCAGGTCAGAGAGCATCATGCTGTAAATCGTGATATCATGGATTCGCCTGCTGAACATTTAATCGGCCATATAGCTCTTGCCTTTGAACTTGTATATCCAAAGAGCTGGGAACTTGCCAGGGAGCAGGGCTATTTATACAAGATGTTTGACTTTCCAACCAAAAATGCCAGCACCAAAAAGGCGCTGGCAGAATCGAGAACTGAGCTTGAAAGTTTTTATTTACTAAGATGACAGCAAACCGTGGGGACGGAGTTAGCAGGCCATTTGCTCCCGTTCCCTAGATCCATTATACTGTAGCAGCATCTGCTTCAATACGGAAGAAGGACATTTCTTCGTCGAGAACCTTTGCTATATCGTTAAGGCCACTGGCTTTCTGGGACAGCACATCCATGGTGTCTGAAAGATTCTGCATAGAAGCTCTTGTCTCTTCTGAACTTGCTGCATTCTGCTGGGATATAGCAGAAAGGCTTGTGATCAGTCCACCAATAAGGATAAGAGATATCATAACAAGACCGGTGAGGAAAATTTTAAGGGACATTTTTCTACTTTTTTCTTCCAATTTTATATCCATTTCTAACCTCCTTTTAAGGCTGGAAAAGTTGTGCGGGCCAATTACAATCATACCATTAAAATGAACAAAATATGTCGATAAAGCGATTGCATTTTTTAAAATTAAATAAAATTTCTATAAAGTAGAATGCAGTATGGAAGATGTTGTATTCTGTATTTTTGCGATTCAAAATGTAGTTGTAGAAGTTCATGCTTTTTAAAATACCTATTTTTACATAACCTGTGATATGCTAGTACTGCCACGGCATGAGTGGGGCGAGATATAGGAAAGTAAAGAAAAATGTTTTGAGAACAGGCATTTTCAGTGCAAATCTTGTTAGTACTGATATGCTTCCGCTCATGGATTATTTTGGCTCTAAGCATGCTAAAGATGGTGCTAAGAATGATATCTCCTACGAGGCTGTTCGTGGCGAAGTTTTAGATGTTCCTGTTTTGGATGAGAGCCGATGGGTGTATGAATGCGAAGTTGCAAGAACTGTTGAGACTGGGGATTATATTTAATTCCTATTTGGGCAGAGGAGGAAAACGAGATAAGATGACTGTACTTGATTTAGATGAGACATATTTGGAGAAGATAAAAGAATTATTTCAATCAGTCTTTAGTGCACCACCTTGGAATGAAGACTGGGACGATGATCAGCTTGATAATTATATAAGAGAATTGATGGAAGTAAGACAGCCTATTTTCTATGGTTTATTTGAAGGTGATGAGCTAATTGGAATGTCTTTAGGAAGAGTAAAACATTGGTGTGGCGGAACGGAGTATTTCATTGAAGAATTTTGTATCCGAAGGGATTATCAGGATAAAGGAAATGGAAAGAAATTCTTATCACTGATTGAGGAAAAGATTAAAGCCCAAGGGCTGAATACTATTTTTCTAATGACAGAGAGAACGCAGCCAGCATATGAATTTTATAAGCATATTGGCTTTACAGAACATCCGGATTTGACAGCATTTGTAAAAGAACTATAGGTATTTAGAAGACTGTTTACGTCTAAACCTTGGAAGCCACCGGTGAAGGAATGAGATAGGAGGAGCCAGATGTTCTTTAAAAAGAAAACAGTTAAGAAAACCTATAACAGAGAAAACAAAAAGCCTGTAATAAAGGCAAGCATCTGTACTGGAGAGCAGGTTGCAGGATTTCAAGATATTCACACCGGTTCTTTTGAAGAAATTATGCTGATCAGAAATTCAGAAGACCTGCTTCAGTTTAAGGAAGAATATGGAGTTAGCGGAGATATAGAGAAAATTTATTGAACATATATGAGTTTTGAAGGAGATGCGAAAATGGCTTTGCTTTGCACCTTGTTTGCACCTTTAAATCAGGTCTGAAAAACAAGGAAAAGAATAGCAAGTTAGGAGTTGATTTTTACTATGATTAAGATATTATTTGTCTGCCACGGCAGCGTACCGACTATAGTGGCAAAATGCCATAGTTAAGGCATTTCTTGAATACTTTATCATTCGATTTGCACCTCGTTTGCACCCTTTACAGTAACAATAAAAACCGGCTCCGATATGGCACTATATATGTATGATAAACAGCTTGGCTTTTGCTGAGCTGTTATTTTTTACGGATTTATTATATGATGTAGACTCTTTTTACGTGGCGGACTAGTTATGTATACCTCGTTTTTTATTATATGTATATAAACAGTTGGGGCTGATACTGTAAGCGTTGATTGAAAGGGAAAGGTAAGAGATGTTTGAGAGAAAATATAAAATGGACGTTATTTATGATCTTTTTGAAGGCGAGGAAATAACCAAGACTCAAGCGGAAACAGCAGATATTGTCTGATGGATTGTAACCAACATAGATGGAGAGAACAAAGGCCGAAGCATATAGCGTTTCGACCTTTATTTTACAATGTTGACAAATTTTTGTAAATGTAATAACATGTATATACAAGTAAATACATATAACTTTAGATAATAATAATCACGGAGGGGGATTTCATGGGAGTAGAATCCATTGAGAAGAAGGGTAATACAATAAATATAAGGGTGTCATCAAGCCAGCTTGATACAATAGAGGCAGCTAAAGTTAGAAACCCAAGAATAAGTACGACGGATGTAATGATGTCCGGAGCCAATTTGTTAAGGGTGCTTTCGGGGTTAAGCGCAGATACGGCTGGGGTATATAATGAGCTCGTTAATGCCTTGATCATTCATGATGATTTATTACGATGCTTGGCAAAGCCAAAGAATCCACAAATTGACGATGATAGAAATAAATCTGAATTAAAGAAAAGCTTGATGGAGAATGAGAAGAAAATCATTACATTTTTGAAATGTATTATTGAGAACAATGGCATTTCCTGATAAATAAATGATTAAATATAACATTTTTGTGGTGGACATATAATATGTCTGCCATTTTTTTATGTCTTGACGTGTAGTCATTGACTACATATAATTAATTTGCAATTACACGCATTGACTACATGGAAAGGGATTGCCTATGGAAAAGGAAATCTATGATGTTGAAGGTATTCAGATAGAAGTAGAGAAGCCTGAGAAGAGTGATAACGATGCTGAACGCAGGAAGATGGCTTACGCATTTAAAGTCATAAGGGAACAGTCCGGTATGAGTCGCAACGAGTTTTCGGCATGGCTTGGTGTCCCATATAGAACAATGCAGGAGTGGGAACTTGGCAGGAGAATGATGCCAGAGTATGTGCTTCGTCTTATTGCATATAAAGTATTGAATGAAAAACAGAAAGGGAGGATTGGCAATGATGATTAAGATTCTTTCGAAGATTGTTGCAGCGTTGATGGTAGTGATTCTTGGATCACTGTGCATGGTTGCAAATGGAGCAGCCAAGGTTTACTGTCGTATAGCAGGCATCTTTTTTAACTTTATTGGTATATGTGTATTACTGGCTGTGATCACATCACAGTGGAATAATGTATTTATTCTTGCGATTATTTCAGGCGCAGGCTTCCTTTCATATTTAGCAGTGGGGCTTATTATGACTGTTCTTGAGAGTGGGAAGGACTTCTTTAATACAGTTTTGCATGGCTAAAATGATATATTGCCCAAAAGTTCCCTCGTCGGGTACCAAAAGTTCCCTCGCCATGCATCTTTTCAAGCTTTTTTAGACGTGTTATATTTACAATGGACAAAGCGAACGGAACAAAACAAGTAACCGTAAGCCGAGTCCATTTCTTTTGCAAAAGAATAAAGGCAGATTAAGCGTCAGCTCAAATTTGAGTCGTCAGATTTGGGATTGGCGCTTTTCTTATGCCTGTAACTAAGCCAGAGGATGACGATCCAAGGCTAAACGCAAACAGAAAGGACAATAGAATATGGATTATGAATCATTTAAAGAGCAGTTTGTCGAGGATGTGAAGAATAAGCTTTACGAACAGGGCTCTGAGGCAGAAATTACTGTAAATCCTGTGAACAAGCTCAATGAGCATTATGAGGCAATGACAGTAAAGCCTGAGGGTGACAGAGTTGGTGTAAACCTTGGCCTTGATAAGTTTTATGAGGCTGTAGAGAACGGTACTCCTTATGGTGTGGTTGTAGATAAGGCGGTTCAGACAATCCACGATGGCATTGAGAACAGACCTGACTTTGATCTTGATTCTTTAACTGACTATTCAAAGATGAAGGACAAGCTTGTAATGGAAGTTGTTTCTGCGGAGGCAAACAAGGACCTACTGGATACTGTACCTCATAAGAATATGGAGGACATGGCGGTTGTATATCGCTTTGTTCTCAGTTCCGATGATGAAGGCAGGGCATCAATCCTTGTTACAAATCAGCTGATCGAGACCATGGGGGTTACTCCTGAACAGCTTCATGCTGATGCAATGGAGAATGCTCCCCAAATCAAGCCTCTTGAAATCAAGGGCATGGGCGAGGTCCTTGCTGAGATGATGGGAGTTGAACAGGCAGAAATGCTTGGCCTTTATCCTGTAAAACCTGAGGATGAACAGATTTTTGTAGCTTCTGTGCCGGATAAGGTTCATGGTGCAGGTGTTCTTGCTTATCAGGACTTCATGGACAAAGCTGCAGAGAAGGCAGGCGGTGACTTCTATATTTTACCTTCGAGTATCCATGAAATTCTCATTGTTCCTGACAACGGGAAAATGGGACTTAAGGATCTGGAAAACATGGTAAAAGAGGTAAACGCCACGCAGGTTTCTCCGGCAGATAAGCTTACGGATAACGTCTATCACTATGATTCCCAGGCTAAAATCTTTGAGCTTGGTGAGAAGTTTGTGGAACGTCAGTCCGAGCGGGATGAGATTGCTCCTGAGAAGGAAGAGAAAGCGTCACTTCTTGGTGATCTTAAGGCAAAGAAGGAGGAAGTGGCCAAGATTCCAAAAAAGGAATCCATCGACAAGGGTGCTAAATCCAAAGGCGGAGAAGCACTTTGATCTCTGAAATGAACTAATAACAAATAATGGCCATGGGCATAAAGCGTCAAGCTGAAGGTATATCCACAGTTTGGCGCTTTTCTTGTGCCCGGAAAGGAAATGCGATGTCAAGAACAGTAGTGGACAGAAGAACAGGTAAAACAAAGAATCATGGCTCATCAGCAGCAGGACATAGAGAGAGTCTTGCACATCCAAAGAATTGCAAATGTGAATGCCCTTATGGATATGGAAGAGCTTTTTGTTGGCCCTGTATGAATAAGATTGTCTCCGAACATAACGCAGCAAGGAAAGCTACTCCACAGGGGGTATGAGGTCATGAAGTTTGACTATTTTTATGAGGAGCAGTCAGAGAGTTACGCATTTTATCGCATTCCCAAAGTCTTTTTCACCGATGAGAAGTTCAGGGAACTAACATCTGATGCCAAAATCTTATACGGCATCCTCTTGGACAGGGTTTCGCTATCTACAAAGAATAAGTGGCTGGATGAAAAAGGTCGTATCTATGTTTACATGACTATTTCTAGCATAGAGAAGGCTTTGGGGCGCTGTCATCAGAAGTCCTGCAAACTTTTAGCTGAACTTGAAAGATTTGGACTGATTGAGCGATATAGGCAGGGACAAGGCAAGCCTACCAGGATTTATGTAAAGAATTTTATAGTGGTATGCGATTCATACATGCAGAAATATGACAGACATACTGGTGATAGTGTGTCCGGCATACCTCTAAAAGTCTCCGGTTCATACACTAATAATACTGAGATTAATAATACTGATTACAGTAAGAACAATCCTATCCTATCAGGAATGGATGTGGATAAGGATGAGAGGGCATCATATCACGAATATCTTATGGAACAGCTTGATATGGATATTCTTTATGAACGTTATCCCTTTGATAAGGAGACTCTTGATGCCATTATGAATCTTATGCTGGATGTCATCTGTTCCAAACGCAAGATGATCCGCATTGCAGGGGATGACAAGCCAGTGAGCGTGGTAAAGTCTCAGTTTTTGAAGGTTAATTCATCACATATTGAGTATGTTATGGATTGTATGCAAAAGAACCCTGTGAAGGTGCGTAATATCAAGCAGTATCTTTTGGCTGCAATATATAATGCTCCACTTACAATGCAAAGCTATTATCAGGCCTGGGTCAATAATGACATGGCTGAAGGCCGTATTTAATGGAGGAAAACACAGATGAAAGTATTAGAAATTGATATTAAGCTTGATCCGGTTAATGACGGAGCCAGGCTATTAGAAACTGAGGCAATCCATAAGGATGAGGGTGCGCTTGTTATCGCTACAAATGGCAAGTACAAGAAGGTCACGCCTGAAGAAGCTGATGTCATTTTGGAAAAGCTTTCCGGTTATACAGAGAGCGAGTTTATGGGCAACAGTCCTTATATTGTCATCGTGAATAAGGACAAGACCTTTTCTTATCATGGTGGCAGGTACTTTATAGGTTCTGCACTTGTAATGAAAGGCACTCGGAAAGGCCTGAGTTTTCTTACAGGTGATGATTATGATGCTGCCGGGAAAGAGTTTATGAGCAGACTCGTTGATTTTGTTGCAAATGGCGAGAGATACCCTGCTTATGAGCTTCAGTAATGGCGGTTTTAGGTAACAGAGAGGAAGTGATGAATTGCAGGAAGATGTAGCAAGACAAACAGTACAACTTGCGATCAGATCCGGTAAAGTATCAGGTCAGCTTCTTTGGAAAGCGTTAAAAGCGTACGTAGCACATCACAACAAGAAAAAGGCTGCTAAGGAAGTGGCTAAGAATACTCCAATAAAAGGAAAACAGTCTGTAAAGCAACTTGTTGGTCAGGGACAGGGTGTCTCCAGTATGGATATAGGGGATTCTGGTATCCGTGATTTTAAGCGTATTGCTAATAAGTACGGCGTTGATTTTGCAATAACTAAGGATAGATCAATAGATCCGCCAAAATACACCGTATTTTTCAAGGCGAAGGATGCAGATGCAATAACAGCAGTTCTTAAGGAATATGCGGCTAAGCAGACTAAGCGTAAGGAATCAAAGGAGAAAGAACGTCCGAGTATCCTGCAGAAACTCAAGAAATTCAAGGAGATTGTTGCTAAGACTCCCAACAAGCAGAAGGAGAGGAGAAAGGAGCAGGAACGATGAAAAAGAATGTAAATAAGCTCCTTATCCTGAACATACCATATGTGATAGTGGGGCTTATTGGAACCAATATAGGCGAGGCAGTTCGGATAGCTTCTGGTACTAATGCATCCGAAAAGCTTCAGAGTATTGTATTGAATGGCACTATTATTAAAGCATTTGCTAATCCACTGCCGAGCTTAAGCGCAATGGATTTACTTGTGGGAGCTGCTATAGGAGCTGCTTTACGGCTTGCTGTGTATATCAAAGGTAAGAATGCCAAGAAATTTCGCCACAACATCGAATATGGGTCTGCCAGGTGGGGAAAAAGTGAGGACATAGAACCCTATGTAGATCCTGTTTTTGAAAACAATGTGATTCTGTCCAAGACAGAAAGGCTTACCATGAACAGCAGACCTGCTAATCCCAAGTATGCGCGAAACAAGAATGTCCTTGTAGTCGGTGGTTCTGGCTCAGGTAAAACAAGATTTGTAATCAAGCCAAACATATTGCAGATGCATTCAAGCTATGTGGTCACAGATCCCAAGGGCACAGTAGTAAATGAGGTTGGAACAGCACTCCTGAAAAATGGTTATAGGATGAAAATCTTTAACACCATCAATTTCAAGAAATCAATGCATTATAATCCATTTGCCTATGTGCACAATGAAAAGGACATCCTGAAGCTTGTAACTACGCTTATAGCCAACACAAAGGGCGAAGGTAAGAGTAATGATGAATTTTGGGAAAAGGCAGAAAAACTGCTATATTCAGCACTTATAGGATATATCCACTACGAAGCGCCTGAGGAAGAGCAGAACTTTTCTACACTTCTTGAAATGCTTAATGCAATGGAAGTCAGGGAGGATGATGAGGAGTTTAAGAATCCTGTAGACCTGATGTTTGAGGAATTGGCAGAAAGAGATCCGGATCACTTTGCGGTTCGCCAATATGCTAAATACAAGTTAAGTGCCGGCAAAACAGCTAAATCTATACTTGTTAGCTGCGGTGCCAGACTTGCTCCATTTGATATTAAGGAACTCAGGGAGATTACTGCTTATGATGAACTGGAGCTTGATACGCTTGGTGACAGGAAAACAGCACTGTTCCTGATTATGTCAGATACAGATGCAACCTTTAATTTCCTGATTTCTATGGTATATACACAGCTTTTCAACCTACTCTGCGAAAAAGCAGATGATGTGTATGGTGGCAGGCTTCCGGTGCATGTCAGATGTCTTATCGATGAGGCAGCCAATATTGGGCAGATACCCAACCTGGAAAAGCTGATGGCAACAATCCGAAGCCGTGAGATTTCCGCGGCTCTGGTACTACAGGCAAAGTCACAGTTAAAGGCAATCTATAAGGATAATGCTGATACCATCATAGGCAACTGTGATAGCCAGATATTTCTTGGAGGCTCAGAGCAGACTACCCTTAAAGATCTTAATACCATGCTCGGCAAAGAGACTATAGACATGTACAACACAGGTGAGAGCAGGGGAACGTCACAGAGCTACAACATGAATTACCAAAAACTTGGTCATGATCTTATGAGTATTGATGAATTGGCGGTAATGGACGGGAGCAAGTGCATTGTTCAAGTCCGTGGCGTAAGACCTTTTTTGTCAGATAAGTATGACCTTACCCAGCATCCCAAGTATTCACTGACAGCGGATGCAGACAAGAGGAACTGGTTTGATATCGAAAAGTTTCTTGATCACAACTTAATACTGAAAGCTGATGACGAATATGAAGTCATCGAAATGGATGGAGAATAAAGCCCTCTGTTATGTCAATAAAAGGCATTTCAGATAGGGCTTTTTCTTATGCCCAAGATCAGGCCACAGAGCTGTGAGGGCATTAAATATGCGCGCATATCTGCAAGTCAGTCGACGGGCTTGCGGAACGACAACTGAATACAGAAAAGCAGGCTCCAAATAAGTACACATTATAAGGAGGATAATCAAGAACGCAGTTAGAAAGAGTTGTTTTACAGCAGCCCTTTTTATATTTGGAGTCTGCAAAACAAAACGACAAAAAAACAATAAGCTGCGTTTTTGGTTTTAAGAAATATGGCATTTTTTCAGAGTTCAATTACAGCATTACAGACAGTAGTTATCGCACTTGGCGCAGGCCTTGGAATTTGGGGAGGCATTAACCTTCTTGAAGGATACGGCAACGACAACCCTGGAGCGAAGTCACAGGGAATGAAGCAGCTGATGGCTGGTGGCGGTGTTGCGCTCATCGGAACAACCCTTGTTCCCCTTCTTTCAGGACTTTTTTGATCGTCCCGCAGGAAACAACCCAATCATGGCAAGAGGGGGCGGATTATCCGCCTCCGGCCTTGCCATGAATCAATTGGAATAATAGGAGGTAACAAGTGGACAGCATAATTGAGGCGATAGAGGACTGGTTTAGAGGTCTGCTTGTTTCAGGCATTATGAGTAATGTTACAAATACCTTCTCTTCACTGAATCATCAGGTTGGTGAGATTGCTACGGAGGTCGGAAGGACACCGGCAAACTTCTCACCAACTATCTTTAATATGATCAAAGATCTATCAGAGAATGTAATCATGCCGATTGCCGGTATTTTGCTTACCTTTATTGCCTGTTATGAGCTGATTCAACTGGTTATAGGCCATAACAATTTGGCTAACTTTGAAACTTGGATCTTCTGGAAATGGATATTTAAGACCTTTTTGGCGGTTACCCTGATAACTAACACGATGAATATTACAATGGCTGTCTTTGATGTGGCACAGCATGTGGTAAATAACGCAGGCGGTATCATAGCAGGTTCTACTGCGATAGATGATAGTGCTCTTGCTGCAATGGAAAGTACCTTGGAAACGATGGAGATAGGACCACTTTTATCCATATATCTTCAGTCATTTGTCGTACAGTTCCTAATCTACATCCTGTCAGCACTTATATTCGTCATTGTTTACGCAAGAATGATTGAGATTTATCTCATGGTCAGCCTTGCACCTATTCCATTTGCAACCTTTGGAAACAGGGAGCAGTCAATGATTGGTCAGAACTATCTGAGATCACTATTTGCATTAGGATTCCAGGGGTTCCTGATCATGGTATGTGTTGGAATATATGCTGTTTTGATTCAGACAGTAGCATTCACAACAGATATCATCGGCTCTTTGTGGGGAGTGATGGGCTACACAATACTTCTTGCTTTCACGCTCTTCAAGACCGGAGCTATAGCAAAGTCGATTCTCCACGCGCATTAAAAGAAAGGACAAATCATGGCAGCATCTTATATTTCAGTGCCTCGTGATCTTACAAAGGTCAAAAGTAAGATTGTGTTCAATCTGACCAAAAGACAGCTGATCTGCTTTAGTGTGGCGGCACTCTTCGGAGTGCCAACATTCTTTCTGATAAAGCATGTAGCAGCTACGACAGCAGCGGCCATGGGAATGATGGTCGTTATGATGCCGTTCTTCTTTTTGGCT
Source organism: Butyrivibrio sp. INlla14 (assembly GCF_900102515.1). GTDB lineage: Bacteria > Bacillota > Clostridia > Lachnospirales > Lachnospiraceae > Butyrivibrio. The sequence goes on along the minus strand of NZ_FMVS01000002.1, from coordinate 209,706 downwards.
ATGTATGAAAAGAACGGGCAGTACCTTGAGGTCATATTAGGACATCTTATAAAGGCAACATTCATCAGGCCTAAGCAGAGGCCATACAAAACAGACAATAACTATTCAGCACTTGAAAGATTTGAAAAAGCACAGAAGGAGGTAGATAAGATTGTTCAAGCTTCTATCGAAAGAGAAGAAAAGAGATCTGGTCATGCCAAAGCATCTGACTAAAGCTGAGAAGAAAGAAATCAGGCAGATCATGAAGAACGCACAGAAAAATGATGGCGTTCCGAGAACAGCCCAGCAGTCCATCCCTTTTGACAGGATGTTTCAGGATGGTATCTGCAGAATAGGGCAGGACTATTACACAAAAACAATTCAGTTCCAGGATATCAACTATCAGTTGGCTCAACAGGAGGATAAAACAGAGATTTTTGAGGAGTGGTGTTCATTTCTTAATTTCTTTGATAGCTCAGTTCATTTTCAGGTTTCCTTCATGAACATGGCTACAGATATAGATGATTTCAGGACAAGCATTGCAATTCCCCATAATAACGATGGATTCAACAGTGTTAGAGATGAGTACAGTTCAATGCTGTTTCATCAGATGGAAGCTGGCAATAACGGACTTACTAAGACAAAGTTCCTTACCTTTGGAATCCATGCTGATTCCATGAAGGCAGCTAAGCCAAGGATAGTTCATATTGAGACGGATATTCTGAATAACTTTAAGAGGCTTGGTGTTCAGGCAAAAATCCTGAATGGAAAAGAAAGACTTGCCCTTATGCATCAGCAGTTCCACATGGGGGATATGGAGAAATTTATCTTTGACTGGAGATACCTGAACAGAACAGGACTTACTGTTAAAGACTTCATTGCACCAAGTGGTTTTGCTTTTCCTACAGGCAGGAAATTCCAAATGGGAAGTCTGTATGGCGCTATGAGCTTCTTATCTATTGATGCATCAGATATCAATGACAGAATGCTTGCTGATTTCCTGAATATGGAATCAAGCATGATAGTTACGATGCATATCCAGTCTGTAGACCAGCATGAAGCAATCAAAACAGTGAAGCATACCATAACGGAGCTTGATAGAAGTAAGATTGAGGAACAGAAAAAGGCTGTTCGAGCCGGTTATGACATGGATATCATCCCTTCAGACCTTGCAACTTTTGGTAAGGATGCCAAAGACCTTCTGAAAGAGTTACAGAGCCAGAATGAGCGAATGTTCCTTCTGACATTCCTTGTTATGAATACCGGAAGAACAGAGCAGGAGCTTGAAAATAATATATTCCAGGCAAAGTCCATTGCTCAGAAACATAACTGTAACCTTATCCGTTTGGACTTCCAGCAGGAACAAGGACTCATGAGTTCTCTACCTCTAGCCAATAATCTCATAGAGATTCAGCGTGGCATGACCACAAGCAGTACCGCTATTTTCGTTCCATTTACAACGCAGGAACTGTTTCAGGCAGGAGATGAAAGCCTATATTATGGCTTAAATGCACTTTCCAATAACCTGATCATGGTAGACAGGAAACTACTTAAGAATCCTAACGGTCTTATCCTGGGTACTCCCGGTTCCGGTAAATCATTTGCTGCAAAGAGAGAAATTGCTAATGCATTTCTTGTGACTGACGATGACATAATCATCTCAGATCCAGAAGCCGAATATGCAGCCCTAGTACAGCGTTTCAATGGGCAGGTAATCAAGATAAGCCCTACATCTACCCAGTATATCAATCCAATGGATATCAACATGAACTATTCGGATGATGATAATCCGATAGCTCTTAAGGCAGACTTCATCCTGTCCTTGTGTGAGCTGATTGTAGGCGGTAAGGAAGGACTACAGCCTGTAGAAAAGACTGTTATAGACCGTTGTATCCATCAGATTTATAACAAGTATTTCGAAGATCCGAACCCGGAGAAGATGCCGCTGTTGGAAGACTTGTACAATGCTCTTCTTAAGCAGGATGAACCTGAAGCTAAGCATGTGGCAACTGCTCTTGAAATCTATGTCACAGGTTCACTTAATGTCTTTAACCACAGAACCAACGTGGATATCACAAACAGACTTGTTTGTTATGACATAAAGGAACTTGGTAAGCAGCTTAAGAAAATCGGAATGCTTGTAGTTCAGGATCAGGTCTGGGGCAGAGTTACAGAGAATCGTTCTCAGGGACGAAGCACCAGATACTACATGGATGAAATGCACCTTCTTCTGCGTGAGGAACAGACAGCAGCATACACTGTAGAGATTTGGAAGAGATTTCGTAAGTGGGGAGGTATTCCGACAGGTATCACGCAGAACGTAAAGGACCTGCTTGCTTCAAGGGAAGTCGAGAATATCTTTGAAAACTCTGACTTCATTTATATGCTTAATCAGGCTGTTGGTGACAGACAGATCCTTGCCAAGCAGCTCAATATAAGTCCACATCAGCTCTCTTATGTTACACATTCAGGAGCTGGTGAAGGACTTATTTTTTATGGCAATGTAATCCTTCCGTTTGTTGACAGATTCCCTACAGATATTGAGCTTTACCGTATTATGACAACCAAGCTGTCCGAGGTAACTGAGGCTAAGGAAGAGAACAAGTAAGGGAAAGGATGCGAGTAAATGAATGAAGGAGTTTACACAAGAGATACGAGCAAAACCCAAAAGAGAATAGAACCGGGGCAGACACCAAAGAAAAAGACTCATGCTGGGAAGCTTAAGAAAGAAGCTTCCCGTGCGGAGTATGCCCGAAAAAAGCTTCGTGTTGGAAAAGCTGATATCACCTTGACCAAAGAGGAAAAAGAGGAACTTAAGAAACTTCGTAAACAGGGAAGGAAAAAGATATATGCAGATGCGGCGGTTACAAGAAGTGTCCATAGTGAAGTCCGTAGCAAAAACGAAGATAACAATGCAGGCGTTGATGCGGTAAATGCCGGGGCAGAAGCTGCTGAGGATATAGGATATGGTGTTAGAAGCAGGTTGACGGATTCCAAAACGGAAAAAGAGTATCTGTCTAAGCTTCAGGAAAAAAGCACAAAAACAGAGAATGGTTACAGCAAAAAGATTCATAACAGAACCGGAAAAGAAGAGGTAAAAAGGTCTTCCAAAGAAGTTCAAAAGAACCTGATGCGAAAAGAAATACAGCGTCATGCTCATGAGGTTCAGGCGAAAGAAAGTGCCAATGCCTTTGGAAGTATTGCGAAACGCTTTACGGATAAAGCAGAGGATATCGCTGGCAGACTTGCTGAAATGATAAAAGAGTTTGCTGAGAATCATCCTTTGGGACTTCTGATTGCAGTTCTTATTCTCATAGTTATCTTGGTGTTGTCGGGGACACTTAGTTCCTGTTCCATGATGGCAGGTGGAAGTAATGACCTTGTGGTAGGAACAAGTTATACCGCTGATGAAGCGGACATTGTAGCTGCGGAAGCTGATTACCAGGAACTTGAAGCTGACCTTCAGGAACAGATAGATAATATCGAAACCGACTACCCTGATTACGATGAATACAACTATGATCTGACAGAAATAGGACATGACCCCTTTGAACTTGCAGCGCTTCTGACAGTCCTTTATGAGGATTATACGGAAGCAGAAGTTCAAACTATGCTACAGACTATTTTTGAGTATCAGTACAACCTTGAAATTGAGGAAGTAGTTGAGACCAGAGAAAGAGAAGTTGAACGTTCCGGTATCAGGTGGGTAGAGGATGACGACTACGAGGATGGCGGCTATTGGGAGCCATACACTTACACGGAAACAGAAGAGTATGAGTACTATATACTGAACGTCACTCTTACCAATGAAGGAATACAGGCTGCTATTGATGCTCTTGACCTTACTGTAGATCAGATAAAGCGCTATGAAGTAATCGTAGAGCTTAAGGGTAATAAGCCAGATGTATTCGGTGATGCACCTTATCTTAATCCTGGTACTCCGAATCCTTATGATGACTATGATGTTCCTGGAGAATATCTCACTGATGCACAGTTTGCGAGAATGCTTGCTGAGGCTGAGAGGTATCTTGGATATCCTTACGTTTGGGGCGGAAGTAATCCGTCAACAAGCTTTGACTGTTCAGGGTATGTTAGCTGGGTTATCAATAACTGTGGCAACGGATGGAACTACGGAAGACTCACAGCAAATGGTTGGAAGAATGTAACAGCCAGAGTCAGAGAGTCTGATGTAAAGCCCGGCGACCTTATCTTTTTCCAAGGGACCTACAACACTGTAGGAGCTAGTCACGTTGGAATCGTAGTGGATCCGATAAACAAAATTATGATTCATTGTGGCTCACCAATTAAGTATGCAAGCTATGATACACGCTATTGGAGAGCACATTTTTACTGCTACGGCAGAATTCGATAGGAGGTAAATATGTACGAGAGATTAGACAAGCTCCGCGCTGAAGTGGAGCGATGCAAAAAGAGAATTGAAGATGATAAAGGAAAGCTGCGAGCTGCTGAACAGCGTTTGCAGGAAGCAGAGAACTCACAGATTCTTGCAGATGTGGGAGCGTTAAATCTGTCTCCTGAGCAGTTGGCAGAATTCTTGAAACTTGCTACAAGCGGACAGCTTGGAAATCCTGGAACTTCAAATGCGTATGCGGTGGCAGAAAACGAGAATGTGCAGGATTCTAAGGCTGAAGAAGATGAAGATGATTATGATTTGGAGGGCATAGGCAATGAAGAAAACTAAACTGAATATCAAAACAAAGGTACTGGGTGCTGTGGCTATGGCTGCAGCATTTTTTATTGGGGCAATGCCTATTACGGCTTTTGCGGGAGGACATGAATGTATTTGCGAGACCAAGTGCACAGAGGATTGCATCAATCCCGACTGTGAGCTTTGCAAGATTGATTACACCTTATGCTGCGGCGAAGATCCTACAGAGGCAGAACCCGAGGAAGAGCCTGAGGAGAAGTGGGGACCACTTACTCCTGATGGAAACATGACTCTTGTGGATGATTATGGAAGTCTTGAGGCTGGTGGAAAACAGTTCATTACAGTTGTTACCAAGTCTGGCAATTATTTTTACATCATCATAGACCGTGATGATCAGGGACAGGAAACAGTACATTTCCTGAATATGGTTGATGAATCAGATTTACTGGCACTTATGGATGAGGATGAAGTTAAAGAGTATATGGCTTCAAAGGGAATAAAGGAAGAGGAAACTGCTCCTGTAGTAGAGACTCCAAAGGAAGAACCTGCTCCTGTTGAGGAACCGGTAGAGCCTGAACCTGAAAAGAAAAATCCTACAGGCGTATTTGCAATTGTGCTTCTGTTAGGAATAGGCGGTGCAGGCGGATATATGTACCTGACACGTTCTAAGAGCAAGAAGCAGGAACAGAGCTTTGAAGATCCTGATGCAGATTACAACGAGGATGACGAGGATTATCTCGATAGTCTTCCAAAGGATTTAGATGATGATTTTGATGGTTCAGAGGATACAGGAACAGATGATGACCAGACAGATTCGGATACGGAGGAAGTGTAATGAACAGGAAATCAAGATATCTGGAATATGCAAAGCGTATTCATGAGGGGCAGGCCAAAGAGCCTGCTCCTTCTATTAAGGACAAGTTGTCACAGATGAAGGAAAAGTCAAAAGAGGTCAACAAGAAAACTGAAAAAGATGGAAAGGGGGATTCATAAATGGCATACGACAAAAACAATTTTGATCCGAAGGCAGCGGCTGAAGCCAGAAAAAAGGAAATGGATGAGATCACAGTAAAGCTGGAGAATGGCGTAAAGAATATCTTTGAAGGTGATATCTATCAGGACTACCTTAAGTTCTGCGCTAAGCTCCCAAGGTATTCCGTGAATAATCAGATTCTCATCATGATGCAAAGACCTGATGCAACCATGTGTCAGTCTTTTTCTGGATGGAAGGAAATGAATCGCCATGTACTTAAGGGTGAGAAAGGAATCCGTATCCTTGCACCTGCTCCTTACAAAATGGAACGTGAGCAGGACAAGCTTGATAGCAATGGAAAAGTAATTCTTGATAAGGATGGCGAACCTATAAAGGAAAAGGTGGAAGTTACAATAAATGCCTTTAAGCCTGTCAGTACTTTTGACATAAGCCAGACCGATGGTGATCCGATTCCTACACTTGGAATAGAGGAACTAACCGGAAGTGTTGATGGTTACAAAACACTCCTTGAGGCGATACAGGAAGTAGTTCCGGTGCCAATTACCTTTGAAAACATTGAGTCTGGTGCAAAGGGTTACTTCCATCTTGAAGAGAACCGCATAGCTGTACAGGAAGGCATGAGTGAGGCTCAGACTGTGAAAACTATCATTCATGAGGCTGCACATCAGGCACTTCATTCCAAAGAAAAATATGATTCTAACAGTGAAAAGAAGACTAAGAATCAGAAAGAAACAGAAGCGGAGTCCGTGGCATTTGTAGTATGTCAGCACTATGGCATTGATACTTCAGATTACTCTTTTGGATATCTTGCAAGCTGGTCAGAGGGAAAAGAAGTACCTGAGCTTAAGGCTTCCCTTAACACGATTAGGCAGGCTGCTTCAGACTTGATTACCAAGATTGATGATAAGGTTCGCGAGAAGACTACTGTAAAAGAAATGGATGAGTTTATGGAGGCACATGGCGATGAACTCCCTTTCGATAATCCGGAGGCTGACCAGCCTATAGGCTATATCAAGGTCACACCTCCGGTTGATTTTAGTGAGTATAAACCTGAAAAGAAGATAACTATTACAGCTGAGAAAATAGATACAGCAAAAGAGAAATCTTCTGAAAAGGATAATGCTGTGGCAAAGAAAACAGCAAAAAAGACATCCATAAAGGACAAAATTACAGCCGGAAAAAAGAAAGCGGCAGAACAAAAGAAAAGCAAATCTAAGCCTGACAAAGACTTACAGGCAGCAATGTAAAGAGAGGAGAACGTAGCATGAATAAGAAAGTAGTATTTGGAGTAGTAGCAGGCTTTAGCGTTGTAACAGGAGTGGTAGCCAGCATCGTTCATAGGAGCAACAAGAGATACGCTGCAGCTAATGAACTCATTGAAGAGACCGAGCGTATCCTTGAGAGAACAATCGATGTTCTTGAAGAGGCGGAAGATATCTTTGATGGCTATGAGTTTTGTGAGGAGGATTAACCACTATGGAGAAAAAGAGAAAAACCAAGATTAGGAAATGGGATGAAGTAGGCGGAGCTGCTGAAACAGAAATCGAAGAGGCTACAGGTATTACAGAAGAAGATCCCGGTGCTGGTCCTGCTATCAGCAAAAACTTTATGCGTGGTATAGAGGATATGGTTGAACAGAATGATAATAACTTTGACGGTGTTATCAATAATCTGCCTGAGTCTAAGCCTGTATGTCAGGTTGATGCGGCTGAAGTCATAGAGGAAGAGCAAGAGAAAAAATCTATTCTGAAGAAGCTTCAGGAAACATCGGTTGTACCGGATAAGCCTAAGCCTGCAACAGTCTGTCCGCTTTGTGATGCTATGGAGAGATAGTAATGCGTGAGTACACTGATTATATCCGTATAAAGCTGAAAAAGGGTGAGCGAGAGAAAATCCTCAAGCGTATGGAAGAGGCAGGCATAAATAATATGTCTGCCTATATTCGTAAAATGGCCATTGATGGATATGTGATCAGACTGGACTTAAGCGATGTGAAGGAGGTGTCTCGCCTCCTTCGCATCAACGCCAACAATATCAACCAATGTGCAAAACGCGCCAATGAAACCGGCAGCTTCTATTACGGAGAAATCCAACGGATACAGGTTCAGCAGGAGCAACTTTGGTCACTCTTGAAAGCAATATTACAGAGGCTATCAACGATTTAGTGAAAAGAGGTGGTGACTTGTGGCAGCGACAAGGCTGATTGCCATGCATATGAATAAAGGCAAATCCATCCAGCAGTGCATCAAGGACAGAACGGATTACGCTCAGAATCCTGAGAAAACAGAACGTGGACAATTGGTCAGTAGTTATGAGTGTGATCCGAAGCTTGTTGAGGAACAATTCGCTGTTTCCAAGAGGGAATATCTTCAAAAGACCGGCAGAAAGTATAATGGCGATGTGATTGCATATCAGATCAGACAGGCATTTAAACCCGGAGAGATAACACCGGAAAAAGCAAACAAGATTGGCTATGAAACAGCAATGCGATGGACTAAGGGCAGACATGCTTTTATCGTTGCAACCCACATTGACAGAGCACATATTCATAACCATATCATCTATAACTCTACGAACCTTAATTGTGATGGTAAGTTCAGGGATTTTATATTATCCGGTGTGGCTTTACGAAAAGTCAGCGATATAGTCTGTATCGAAAATGGATTATCTGTCATTACTCCAAGAAGACCAAGTGAGCGTTCAAAGCGAACTGTATATCCCAGCCGAAAGAGCTTCCGAGAAGAAATTCGAGAGGCTATCGATATCTGTATGGAACAAAAACCAAAGGATATGGATGAGCTGATAAAGCTTCTTCTGGAAATGGGATATGAGTGTAAACGAGGCAAATATGTTTCCCTTAAGGGTAAAGGTCAGCGTAAGTTTCTGCGAATGCGTTCTCTTGGAGCTGGCTATAGAGAACAAGATCTGGAAAAAGTATTTGCAGGTGAAGCAAGCTTTATTCCTAATCCGAAACAGGATAAAAATGAAGTTATGACTCCTGTGAAGGATGAGCCGAAGATTGATATGCTGCTTGATATTCAGGCTATGATTGCAAAAGGGAAAGGCCCTGGCTTTGAACGCTGGGCTAAGGTTCATAACATCAAACAGATGGCACAGACACTTCTGTTTTTGGAAGAGCATGATATCAGGGATTATGCAGATCTCGAAGCAAGAGCTAAGTCAGCTTCTGAAAGATTTGGTGAAATTACTACCAGACAAAAGGAGTTGGAAGGCAGGCTTGAAGAAATCGCTACTCTGAAAAAACACATCATAAACTATTCCAAGACCAAGGATGTTTATGCTGAATACAGAAAGAGCGGTTATAGCAAAAGATTCTTTGAAGAACATCGTGAGGCGATTACTTTGTGTAAGGCTGCGAAGGAAACCTTTTCAAAGATTCAGGGAAATATCCCAAAGATAAAAGAACTGAATTTGGAATATGGACAGGTTCTTCAGGAGAAAAAACAGACCTATGCTGAATACCGGCAGGCTAAAAAAGATATGAAAGATTATCAGACTGCAAAATACAACGTGGATCTGTTCCTCAAATTTGAGGAGCAGAGGAACCTATCTGAAAAACAAAAAACTACAGAACATACCCGATAAAAGTTGGGGCAATTCCATTTATGAAAAAAGTGGAGTTGCCCCACTTTCTTTGTATAAATCAAATCATGAGAGCACTTAATTGGTAACAATAACGTTTGCATTTAGCAGTTACCTGTCAGGAATTATGGCTCCGAGCAAAGCGAGGTTCTGGGGGATTGGGGGTGCGCCATCCAACAAGCGAGCTGCATCCGGTGATAACCGATGCCCTGCTTGCGAAAAACGGAAAATAAGACTTTATCATTCCAATAAAAAGTATTTTATCAGCAACATAGAAGAAATTTTCATAAGAAGGGAGAAAACAAAATGAGCAGTATTTATGGTTATGTCAGAGTTAGTACCAAGGATCAGAACGAGGGTAGACAGATGATTGCCATGGAAGAAATGGGTGTTCCAAAAGAAAACATCTACATGGATAAACTTTCTGGTAAGGATTTTAACCGTCCTGAATATAAGAAGCTTATCAGAAGAATAAAGGAAAACGACACTATATTCATTAAGAGCATTGATCGTCTTGGCAGAAATTATGAGGAAATCATCGAGCAATGGAGAATCATAACAAAAGAAAAAAGAGCGGACATTGTTGTGATTGATATGCCCCTTCTTGATACTCGTAGAGGAAAAGATCTCATGGGGACATTCCTGGCAGATATAGTTCTCGCTCTATTATCTTATGTGGCAGAAAATGAAAGAAAAAATATAAAACAACGTCAGCGTGAAGGAATAGATGCAGCAAAAGCAAGAGGTGTGAAGTTTGGAAGACCGGCTGAAGAACTTCCTACAAATTTTCGAGAGGTATATCAAAGATGGGCAACACAGGATATATCGCTTACAACAGCTGCAAAGCTCTTAAACATGCCTGTTTCAACATTCAGATATAGAGCTAAGGTTTACAAAAATGCTACTTTTTGACAAATAAAAAAATTTGCAGAAAAGTGTACTTTCCTGCAAATCTGTTTCTTCTAATAATAGACAACCTACAAATTATACCATACCCCCCCGAATTTGTATACCCTCTAGAACACGCATGGTATCTGCGCTTTCAGGCATTTCAAGCGGATATTTATAAAGGAGACCTCGCTATTTTGAAGCCTCCTTATTATTGTGCCAAAAAGTACACTTTTTGACAGGGGCGGTTTTTATGGAAAACTCAATATTAACGATAGGCATCACTTCATATAACAGACTTAGGGAGTTGGAGAGATGCCTTGAAAGTATTAAAGCAGGTTATCAGACAGGAGTTGAAGTTTTAATTTGTGAGGATAAATCTCCAAAGAGGGAAGAGATAAAAAATCTTGTAAGCGACTTTTGTAGTCGTAACCCAGAGATGGATATTGTGTTTCATCCTAATGAGAAAAATATTGGTTATGACAGAAATCTTAAAAACATAATTGATCATGCTCATGGTGAGTGGGTAATGCTTATGAGTGATGATGACAAGTTTTTTCCGGAAGCTATAAAAAGCACTTTGGATGTTATTAAAGAAAACAATCCTGCTATGATTTACTCACCTTTTTATCAGACAGAGTTTTCTCAGTATAGGAGAAAGTACGACTCCAGTTTTGGAATAGAATCCGGAAGTGGATATGTTAGCAAACATGTTTATGATGGGGTTTTGTTCTCAGGACTTACTTTTAAGAAAGAGTTTGTGAAAGATTTGGACGCTGAACCATTTCTTAATAAGCACTATTTCCAGATATACATGTTCATATATACTCTCATGAATCATGGTGGTTATTACATGAATGTTCCAACGGTAGAGGCGGTAGGCGATGGAGAAAATGGTTATGGAAAATCAGAGTCATCTGAGAAGAATCCATTGCTGGCAGATAGAACTTCAATCTTTTCAAACCTCGAATTTCATAAGGGACTTATCTGGACCATTAAGAGATATGACAGTGATTATGGAACGGATGTGTTCAAAGATTTTGAAAAAGAATACAATTTGAGATCTTATGGCGGACTGAGTAATGCTAGAGCACTTGGGAAGAAAACATACAAAAAATATTGGGAGATGTTAAATTCTCTTGATCTTAATCTGGGTATGTTACCTAAGACGTATCACTTTCTTCTTGGAATATTTGGTGCGAACTTCATGAACAAGATTATGTCTATACCAAGAGTATTACTTTTAAGGAAAAGGCATGCAAACGAATAATACCAATGGTGTTGCAGCACTGATAATTACATACAATCCGGACGCAGAAAGGCTCAAGGCTAATGCTGAAGCTGTAAGAGATCAAGCATCTAAGGTGGTGATTGTTGATAATGCTTCACGTAACTCAGATATGATACGTGATATAGCAGAAGAATGTGGATGTAGAGTTATCTTCCAAAGTGAAAACGTTGGAATAGCCAAAGCGCTAAACGAGGGAATGAAGTATCTTTCTACGGAAGGTTATGATTGGGTGCTCACTCTTGATCAGGATTCTGTGATAGGAGAGAGGTTAATACCTGAGTTGATGACATGCGCCCTCTCAGACAGTAAGTGTGCAATTGCATGCCCGGAAATAAATTACGAAGGCTGGAGCCAAAAGCTCCAGAACAATAAAGAAAAGTATCAGGAAGTTAAGGCCTGCATGACCAGCGCCAGCTTAACAAGCACAAAGTGTTGGAATGAGGTTGGAGGCTATGACGAAAGCTATTTTATAGATTTTGTAGATAATGAATTCTGCATGAAACTTAAGCTTGCAGGATACAAAGTTATTAGGAACCATGATGTGGTACTGTCTCATATGCTTGGAGATTCCGGGGAAGTAAATCTGATATTTACAAAGATTCGCTATTCGCATCATGCTCCGTTAAGGTACTACTACATGACTCGAAACAACATTGTATTTGTAGATAAGTACAAAGGATACCTTAATTATCCAAAAGAAATAATAAAAATAATCTACAACATACTGATGGGGGCTTTTACTGAGCATAACAGAGAAACACTTAAGTACATCAGGCTAGGAATAAATGATGCCAGAAGCAAAAAGATGGGGAGATATGAGGACTGAGGATAAACCACTGATTACGGTGGTAACAATTACATACTGTAAATTTGAAAAGATTTATGACTGTATTTTATCAGTGCTTAACCAGGATTATCCAAACATTGAATACATAATTTCTGATGATGGATCTTCAAATTTTGAGCAGGGAAAGATAGAGAAATATATAGGCGAAAACAAAAAGAGCAATTTAAAAGATCTTTATATTCTTACTCATGAGCAGAATGTTGGCACGGTAAAAAATATCAATGGAGCATATAGAAAAGCGCATGGCGAATACATAATAAATGTTTCTGGGGATGATGCATTTGCTTCAAATGATGTTATTAGCAAAATTGTTAACAAGATAAACACATACAAGCCTGAAGTAATGGGTGTGTCAAGGGTTGCATTAGATGAAAAAGGGCGAGAAATGTACTACATGCCGCATGCATCTTATGTAAAAAAGCTGTCTTCTTTTGACAGGGAAAAGCAGTTTAAAAAGTATGTTTCAGGACAATTCTACGCTATGTTTTCGGGTAGTGCGCTTGTGTATAGTAAACAGTTCATGGAAAAGATGAACTATTTTGACGAGCAGTATAGGTTATGGGAAGATGGCCCTTTTGTTGCAAGAACACTAGAGACAACTAGGATAACACCAGCTTATGACATTGTTGGAATTCGTTATTCAACTGGCGGAGTATCTGGCAGCAATACAAATACTTTGTTACTAAGAGATGTTGAACGGTACAACAGAACAACGAGGCGTGAAAATGCTCATAAGCTTGGGGCGTTTTATAAGGCATTGACGCTATTCAATATCAAGGATTGTGGGCTTGATTATCGGGAAAGATTAACATATGCCGTGATGATAATACCGATTGTGGTTTATAAACTCATTTATAAAATGATTTATTTGATTACAGAAAAAAAGGATATTGCTAATTTGCGAAAGGGTGAAAGACACTAATGCAAGTTGTTAAATATATGTTTCAGCCCCACGGCGACGATAGGGGGCAGTTAGTAGCATTAGAAGAGTTTAAAGATATTCCATTCAGAGTAAAACGATTCTATTACATGTATGATACGATTCCGGAAGTTGTGAGAGGAAAACATGCACATAGAAACCTCGAGCAGATTCTTATCTGTATACATGGAAGTTGCAAAGTTCGTCTTGATAATGGAAAAGAGAAAAAGGAAGTTTCACTTGAGAAACCATACGAAGGATTGTACATACCAGGTTCTATGTGGCGTGAAATGTATGATTTTTCAGAAGATGCAGTGTTAGTTGTTTTGGCATCGGAACTATATGATGAAGCTGATTATATCAGGGATTATCAGGAATTTCTAAGATTTGTTGAAGAGAGTGAAAAATGAAATTGAGACCTCTTAATATCAATGATGCTGAACTGATGCTTGAATGGATGCATGACGATAGCGTAGTACATCATTTGGACAAGGATTTTTCTAAGTTAACATTAGAGGATTGCAAGAACTTTATAGAAGCAGCTGGATTGATGAATCAAAAGAGTACTGATGATCGAGAGTTTATCCATATGGCTATTGCTGATGACAATGATGAGTACTTGGGTACGGTTAGCCTGAAAGATATTGATAGAGAAGATAAGAGCGCGGAATTTGGAATATCTATCAGAGTAAAAGCTATGGGATGTGGTGTTGCTAGCGAAGCTATGTGCCAGATCATCAAGGTTGGTTTTGAAGATTATGGACTTGATAAAATCTTTTGGTATGTGAATGCAGAAAACAAAAGAGCTTTAAGATTCTATGAAAAAAATGGGTACCAAGTTGTTGAAGATACAGACTTAAGAATCAGTAATCATGTAAAGACAGCTGAAAATCGTAAATATATATGGTTCCTAGTAGAAAAAAATGATGCAAAACATTAAGTTTACATTTTTAATGGCAGCATACAATGCTGAAAAATACATAACAGAAGCAATAGAGTCAGCTATAAATCAGACCTATGGAAACTTTGAGCTGCTAATTCTTGATGATAAGTCTACTGATAACACGGTGAACGTAGTTGAATCTTTCAATGATAACAGAATCAGATTAGTTAAACTTCCTCACTATGGCTCTGGTGGAAAAGTTAGAGCAGAGGGCTACAAGTATATTACTGGTGATTATGTTCAAATCTTAGATGCTGACGATTATATAAGCCCTGATTTGCTTGAAAATTATGTTGGAGCTTTGGAGAAGGATTCTTTAGATATTATAGTTCCGCAACCATATTCTGTTACACATGGCGAAATAAAGCGCATTACTAAAACTAATGAGTACCTTGGCAAAACTATAGATGGAAAGACAGCTTTTGATTTGTCAATTTTCTGGAACCTTCATGCTTGGATGTGCGTAAGAAAGGAACTGCTTATAAGTGTAGGATACGATTATGAAGACTATAGGATTAAGACTGATGAATTAAATAATAGAAAGCTGTTTTTTTATGCAAATAAGGTTCATGTATCACAAGGCAGTTATTATTACAGAACAAATGAGAGTAGCGTCACCAGGTTAAGAGCAAACTTCATCAAAACAGTTGAGTCTCTTGTGGATGAAAAAATGCTATTGGAATTTGCAACTGAAAATGCAGCTGAGTGTACCCAAAAGAAGTGCAGAGATTTATTGATTCAAAATTTGTTTGTATACCAACGAAAATATGATTCATATAGAAGTGAATTAGGAAAAGATGATTCGCAGTTTGTACTGAGAGTATTAGAAGGTACATATTATGTGAAAGAACTTCGTAAGGGAAAATATGGGATAAATAATTTGTTTGGTATAGTTTTCTGGCTTTCAGGAAATGATTATGAAAAATATAGCAGGGTAGTTAGTAGATTAAATAAAGCATATGGATGTATCAAAAGAAATAAAAACAAGGCTTAGAAGGCTTATATATAACAGATATTACTACTGGTATGTTGTGAGAAAACAGCGAGAAAAAGAGCAAACCAGTATTCTCTTAGAGAAATATGAACAAAAGGAGAATAAAGGAGAACATGATTCTTTTGTTTTAAATATTTACGATGGAGGCATTAAATCTGGAGGTTTGGCAGACCGTCTTCGAGGCATAGTCAGTACTTATAGTGTTTGTAAAGAGAAAGGCCTTAATTACAAACTGAAGTTTACAGATCCTTTTCCACTAACAGATTTCCTTGTTCCAGCGAAGTATGACTGGACCATACCGGATGAAGAGATATCCTTTGATACTGATTATACGCATATAGTTGTTTTAGATACTACGGATGAGAGTAGTTATCAGAAAAGGAAACAAGAGAGATTTTTAAAAAATAGGTTAAGTAAGCTATCTGGGCAGATACATGTATATACAAATGCAGGCTTTGCTTATGAAAAGAGATTTAATCTTTTATACAACGAAATGTTTACACCAAGTATAAGACTAAGAAATGCAATAGATATGATGTTGAATGGTCTTGGAACGAAGTATGTTAGTGTTTCATGTCGTTTTCTAAATTTACTCGGAGATTTTAATGAGCCTTATGGCTATGAAAAAGAATTAGACGAGGAAGAAAAAGAAGCTCTCATTTCAAAAATAGAGGAAATAGTTGAAGAAATACATGAGAAGTGGCCTGGATATAAGGTGTTGTTAAACTCAGATAGCAAAACGTTTTTAAACAGATTTTTAGCACACACATATATAGAAATTAATGATGGCAACATAACTCATATAGATAATGAAAAATCTTGTTATTCATATGAAAGATATGAAAAGACTTTTTTGGATCTTTATGGAATAGCAAACGCTGAATATATATACCTCATAAAAGATAAGAGAATGTTTAAAAGCGGTTTTCCCTATATGGCTTCAAAGATTGGAATGAAAAAATTTGAGATTATTGAAATAGAATGACATAAGACATTTAGAGAGGAATAAAGATGAATTATTTAAAGAATCATATTCTAAAGATGAAATATAGAAAAGAAAGAAAAAGAATTGATAGAATCTTTATTGATAACGTTCAAAAGAAACAAGTTACAGCAAACGTCAGGAATACCAGTATTTCAGATTCTGATGGAACTAACTATTTGCTATTTGTAAACGCAGCAGTAAGTAATGAGGAGGTGTTTAGTAGTTTTAGGTCGTGTTCTATATACAGACAGATTGTAACTGGTCTTTCGGTCAACCTCGCAGAGCAATGTTGGAAGATTATAAAAAAGCAAGCTTTGTCAGATGAATGCTTGGATCTTTATTTAGAGAGTGACAAGATTGGTGAACCAGAGAGATATTATTTTGATGATCTTGACAAAAAAGTAGCACCTTCGACAATACGATATATTAAGATACTTTACGATATTCAAAAACTAATGCCGGCAGAAATAAATTCTATTGCAGAAATTGGAATCGGGTATGGTGGTCAATGCAAAATAATCATGGATAAGTGTAATATCCAACGTTATGATCTTATCGATTTGCCAGAAGTTACGGAGCTAGCTAAGAAGTATCTGACTGAGATAAGCAGTACTAATGAAAAGATTTCTTTGGTCAATTATGTAGATGGGACCAAGTTAGAAGGAATTGCTGATTCATACGATCTTGTTATTAGCAATTATGCATTTTCTGAGTTGGGCAGAGAAGTTCAGGATGCTTATTTGCAAAGCGTTATATTGAAAGCAAAACATGGCTATATGATTTGGAATAGCCTTTCTTATTTGACATTGGGGGGATATTCTGTAGATGAACTTAGAAAGATAATACCTAATTCAAAAGTGGCTAATGAGGAGCCTTTGAGCGCCAAAGATAATGTTTTGATTTTTTGGTGAGTGGAGATGATTTGTGAATGTTGATAGAAGAACTATAGCAAGGAAAAGTAGTGCAGTTGGCTTTGCATTCCAGATAGTAAATATATTGCTTTCTTTTGCCACACGAAAGATGTTTTTGGTGGTATTGGGGGCAGATTATTTAGGGTTAAATTCAACATTAGCTCAGTTGCTGGGGGCATTATCAATATCTGAATTGGGTATACAGACGGTAATCATTTATAGACTATATAAACCAGTTGCCGAGGATAGACATGACGAGGTTTGCGATATAATGACTGTTTTTAGAACATTATATCGCTGGATAGCATTAATAATTGCGTTAGGGACATTTGCTCTATTGCCATTGCTGAAATATGTGATTACAAATGTATCGATACCGATGCGTGAGATTAGTATTGCGTGGCTTATGATGGCACTAACATCAGCACTATCATACTTATTGTCATATAATAATGCTTTACTATACGCAGATCAGAAACAGTATCTGGTTACATATTGTGATTTGATAATAAATGTAGCATTTTCCTTATTGAATCTTTGGATGTTATATATGTATCGGAGCATATATTTGTATTTTTGCATTATCTTACTTCGAACACTAGCATCTAATGTAATGTTGCTCGTAATAAGAAAGGCTCATTATCGATGGTTCAAGTTTAATCGCCCACCAAGATACTTGGTTAGAGAGGTTTTAGCTGACACGAAAGATATGTTTGCTAGTAAAATTGCTGGCTATGTTTTTAACTCAACTGATAATGTCGTGATTTCGACACTAATTGGTACGGCGGTAGTTGGCGTAGTAGGAAATTATATAACAATAGTCTCATCGGCGAAGGCTATAGTTTACTCTATAATTGGACCAATTCAAAATTTGGCTGGAAATCTATTGGCGAGTGATACAGAAAACGATAGAACTGGTTTTTTTAAGAATTTCACGTATATTACCTTTTTTATTGAAAGTTGTCTTCTTATACCGGTTGCGTTATCTATTAATGACTTCGTTATTCTTTTTTATGGAAAACAATATGAACTAAGATTGACAGTAATTACCATGATAATAATAGACGCATACGTTGCATTAGGTCAGGCAACAGTAGGGTGTATGGTAGATGCTTCTGGATTATTCAAGGAGCAAAAACGATTTTATAGGATTGGAGCTATAATCAATATTTTTCTATCAATAATTGGAGCCAAAATTATCGGTGTAGAGGGGGTAATATTAGGAACAATAATAGGAAATATATATTGCTGGTATAAAAGAGCATATTATACATATAAAAAGGTTTTATATACCGGTAATGAAGGGCTCAGAAGATATTTGATATATGTGATTATCTTAACACTGTTCTTTTTTGGCGAGTTTGCTGTTCTTATGAAGGTGTTTGGTATTCTTTGGTCTGATTCTTCATTTATCATTATGATAGTTAAGGCATTTATATCATTAATATGTGTTTTGGTAGGACATATTATTGTATTTGGCAGGAAAGAAGAGTTTATTTACATGGTAAATCTTGGTAGAAGAAAAAAGTAAAATACCAAGTTTTTAATTATAAAGTGGAGGAAAAGTAAAATGGCTAATATTTTTGGTAAAGTAATTTATGTGATTAAGATGAAATTCAAGATAGGAATACCAGCAACGCACGAGTACAAGGAAGAGATGATGGAGGAATATGCAAACGAGTATGGCTGCAATGTACTGATAGAAACGGGAACGTATAAAGGTGATATGCTAGTGCAGGTCTATGAGCTGTTTGAGTATTTGGCATCTGTTGAGATTTCTTCACAATTGTATGAAGAGGCAAAAAAACGCTTTGAAAATGATATTAAAATACATCTATATAATGGTAATTCTTCTGATAAATTACCGCAGATGATAGATGACGCCAAAGGGAAAATTGACAACGCAAGAATAATATTTTGGTTGGATGGACATTATTCTGGAGGCGTGACAGAAAAAGCAGAGAAGGACACACCGATTGTTGAAGAACTGTTAGCTATAAAAAAACAAGGCATCGATGATGGTGTTATTTTAATCGATGATGCTAGATGCTTCAAGCATAAAGGGGAGTATATAGACTATCCTACGATTAAGTCTTTGAAAAAAATCGTTCATGAACAATGGGAAAATGCTGCGATACAAGTAAAGAATGATATTATTAGGATTGTGCTTTGATATAAAGCGGACTGTGTGAAGTAAAATGATGAGAATACCGTTTGTTACATTCAAGCCTATGGAATGTGAACTGGATAATGATATAAGAGCAGCTTTTGAGAGAACGTTTGAACGTTCATATTACATAGGTGGGCCGGAAGATGAAAAATTTGAGCAGAGTTTTGCTGAGTATTGTGGAACAAAAGAATGTGTTGGCGTAGGCAATGGTTTAGATGCTTTGATGCTAAGCTTGAAAGCCCTGGGAATCGGATCTGGTGATGAAGTTATAGTGCCTTCAAACACATATATTGCTACAGCTCTAGCGGTTACTTATGTTGGGGCAATACCTGTTTTTGTTGAACCATTTTTAGAGACATTTAATTTAAATCCATATAATACTGAGAAGGCTATTACAGAAAAGACAAAAGCTATTATTCCTGTACATTTATATGGTCAACCATGTGACATGGATCCAATAATGGAAATAGCCAATAAGTACAAGTTAGTCATTGTAGAAGACTGCGCTCAAGCACATGGTGCTACATACAAAGGACAAAAAGTCGGTACATTTGGTAAAGTTGGCTGTTTTTCTTTCTATCCTGGAAAAAATCTGGGGGCTCTTGGAGATGCAGGTGCAATTGTGACTGATGATCAGGAAATAGCTGACAAGGTGCGTGCACTTGGCAATTATGGTTCAGATTTTAAATATCATCATATATACAAAGGCAATAACAGTAGACTTGATGAAATGCAGGCTGCATTTCTTTCTGCCAAGTTACCACATCTTGATAGAATGAATGAAAATCGCAGGTACATAGCATCAAGGTACTTGGCCGAGATAAAAAATGAATATATAGAACTTCCAAAGGTTATAGATGATGTCACTCCTGTATGGCATGTATTCGGCATAAGGTGTAATCATAGAGATATGCTTGAGAAATACCTTAATGATAATGGCATAGGTACAAATAAGCATTATCCGATACCAATGCATTTACAGGAATGTTATAAAGATTTAAATTATTCAGAAGGTGATTTTTCTATAGCGGAGGAGATAAGTTCAACGGAGCTTAGTATTCCTATGTATTATGGTATGACGGATGAAGAGATTGGTTATGTGGTGCATGTGATCAATAACTTTTCTCTTTAATAATTTCGCGTTTCTATCTGAAATGTTGATGTTTTTTGATAAATATAGGTTGACTAATGTTGATATGAAAGACAAAATCTTGACAGACAGACAGACAGACAGACAGACAGACAGACAGACAGACAGACAGACAGACAGACAAGGATAGTGGGCGTAGATGCGTATAGAATCATAGCTGTACTGGCTATTTATTTGTTCCATTCTAACGTTCATATACAGTGTAGTTATGGCGTCCTTACACCATTTATCAATATGGGCGCTATATACATGACTGCGTTCTTTATATTATCTGGCTTTTCTCTTTATATTTCCTGGCATAAACAAAATTTCTATAGCATTGATGTGATTAAAAAGTTTTATATTAAGCGTTTTATAGGAATTATGCCATTGTATTACGTGGTTGCACTTTTGTTTGTTCTTGTAATGGGAAATGAGAGCACTGCACAGAATCTTTTGTTGGCACCAATAGAAATATTGGGGATTCAGGCGAGTTTTGATACACTTTTTAACGTGAGTCATAATGGTGGAACTTGGTTTGTTTCCTGTATTATAATGTGCTACCTTGTTTACCCATTGATTCAAGAAATAGTGAAACAGATTAGTACTAAGATCAAAATAATTATTATGGCTATAGCGAGTTTGATTTTGCTGTATTCCCCATTCATTGTGGCTTTTTTCAATACGAGTGGAACTTATCCAAAGCCTTTCTTTAGGATTATGGAGTTTATTATAGGGGCTATTGCTTGCTCTTTGATTCCGGAAATAAAGAACAGCAACTATGCAAAGTTTGTTTTTTCATGGCAGGCATTAGTAGCAGAATATATTATTTTGTTTTGTGGAGTGACATTGGCTATAAGACGTAAGTAAGCACTCAATCATGAGTACCACATAAAGAAGAAACCGCCATTTTACTGGCGATTTCATAGATTTGCACATTGATAATAAAATTATGATTTTTTCTTCGGAAGATGGAACTGCTTTTGAATATTTTTGGACCATGGAAGGAGATCCTGGATATATTTTCGGTCAGGAATATATTTGTCACCTAAGAGTTTTTTCTGCTTTGCTTCTTCGCGTAGATGCCTGGACATTTCAGCAATAAGGTATTCGAAGTAGTCATAGAGTCTAAGGTCATTGGCTTTTGCGGTTTCAACAAGGCTGTAGATGATTGCGCTGGCAGAGGCTCCTTTTGGAGAATACATTGTTACCCAGTTCTTGCGTCCAAGAGTGAATGGTCTTATTGCCTGTTCTGCACGTTATGCGAATGTTCGCATAAACTTCCTTATCCGACGGAATTACTTATCCGAAGTTTTATCCCAAAAGCCTCGCCATTACTGCATTCTATGTAAAAAGATGCGCATAAAATCCTACATGGATTATAATGACGTCACCTAAAGATTGTTTTAAAAGGAGGTGACGGTACTTATGGCAAGACCAAAAGATGTTCGTTTCTATGAAATTCCGCTTCCCAAGGAAATTCCTAAGCATGAAGAATGGCTCCGTGATTACTACGAGCATAGCAGGCAGCTTGTAGATTACATGTCATCGAAAGAAGCTGGTTCTACCGCGTATCATACTACAATCAACTGCTTAAAAGAACTTAAGGAATATCTTCTTGAAAAAAAGCAGTCTTATTCCATTGATACATCATTGCAATGGTTTGAAAACAATGGGCCTTATCCTAAAGGCTACAAGATAACGCTTCTACGCCTTTCAGATATTTATGGCTTTGGAGAAGTTCAGGCTGTAAATGCCTATCCTATTGCAATGCCTTACTCAAAGCTTTTACAGGAACCATGGAATGAGCTGATGGAAGGTTATCTTGGTACTCTTGAATTACCAGAATCATATGCTGGTTGTGTAAAAACCCGAATTGCACGATTTTTGTATAAGATTCAGAAGCAAGGCATATCTGATCCTTCTGAGATTACCTTTGAGCTTATTGAGTACTACTGTCATACTGAAGCTCATCGTTCTAAGAAGACTGGCGCCATATATATGTATTCAATTGGAGACATTCTTTTATATATGGCGGATATGGGATTGTGTCAGCATGGACTTGGGTGGTATCCGTATTTCAGAATGCATGATCGTATATTTGATATCACCGATTTCACTAATAGTCAGAAAGCAAAAATAACAGCACTTGCAGCTGAAAGCATGGATTTTCCCGCAGAGGATTTTGCTGTTGCAATTGAATTATTCCTAAATGATTACCGGGCTCTTGGCTATAGCAAATCCTCAAAAGAAAGGGCAGCCTATACATTACATAATCTTTTGCTGTTTTTGGAAATGAATTCTTTGGGATATCATAAGAGAATAGCTGCTATCTGGCTTGAACACGAAAAAACGTATCATGAAGGAAATGGCTGGAATCAGTCTGCAAGGGTTCTGTACCAGTTTGATATTTATTGCAACGAAGGCAGTATTATTCCTCAGCGTCTGAATAAAACCAAACCGGTTAAATGTGAAAGCCTGCCTGACTGGTGTAAGGATGAGCTATACAAGTATCTTGATGTTAAGATCAAAGAAGGTTGGGCATCATCAACCATAGACATGGTCAGATCTTCTGTTACAAGGTTCTGCGAATATTTGGTCAAGTGTGACCTCAGTGGGTTTGGCCAGATAACTCCTGAAGTCATTAAGGGCTTCAACTTAACTGATCAGCACTCTTCTGCCGAAGGTAAGAATGCTTATAACTCAAGGATACGTAAGTTCATAAAGTATCTTGAACGTAAATGCATTCTTCCGTACGGAATCCATAAGGCATTGCTTTGTTCTTCTGAAGCAAGAGAAAAGCTTGTTATCACTCTTACAGATGATGAGAAACAATCCATTATGCAAAAACATGATACGTGCTTAACAGCCATGGATCTCCGCGATAATGCAATGATTCTTTTGGGTATGAAGATGGGAATCAGATCCATAGACATAGTTAATCTGAGATTAAAAGATATTGATTGGAAAAGACAGTGCATCAGGATATATCAAAAGAAAACAAGCCACGAGATCGTGCTTCCTATGCCCACAGAAGTAGGAAATGCTGTTTATCTTTACATAAAGCATGGCCGACCTAATGAAAAAACTCAAAATGACAGACTCTTTATAAAACACAGAGTACCTTATGATTCAATACAGAGAGGTGTTTGTTTACAGGCTCTGGGAAGAGCTCTTCCTGAGAGAAATGTACCAGGATCAGGATTCCATGTGACAAGAAGAACATACGCTACAGATCAGTTAAGGAAAGGAACCAAGAAGCAGGGACTGGCCGATCTGCTTGGTCATAAAGACACAACCTCAATAAAGCACTACTTGAATCTTGATGATGAGCGCATGATGATGTGCCCCATATCATTGTCAGAAGCAGGCCTTCTGATGAAAGGAGGTCGCTATGATACAGTATAGAGACTATCCATACACCAGTGTTCTGGCGCCTTACATCCGTGACTACGTAAGCGAGATGCGCTCCTTGGGATATATTTACAACGTTAAAGGATATCAGTTATTCCGCTTTGATCAGTATTGGGCAGACAATGAATATACTGACGCCAGAATAACACCGGAAAAGCTTGATAAATGGTTATGCTCTCTGCCAGGTGAAAGTAAGAGCAGCCATAACAGCCGCATTGGCGCAGTTCGTAGTATTACCAGGTATCTTAATACACATGGTGTTGAATGTTATGTTCCGATGTTATATGTAGGAAAAGACCAGAAAAAGATACATGTCATGGATAAAACTGAACTCAAAGAATTTTTTTCTGTTGTTGATTCATACTCACCACGCACGAACAAACCTTATGATCACAGAATGGCCAATGAGTATCCTGTTATTTTCAGACTCTTTTACTGTTGTGGGATGAGAAACAATGAGGTATGCGAGTTAAAAACGACTGATGTTGACATGGATAAAGGCATAATCACGATAGTTGACGGTAAAAATCATCGTGACAGACTGGTCTATCTGCCGGAAGACTTAAGAATCCTGATCAATAAGTACTATGGATATTTAAAAAACGAGCTTGGAGAGGAGTCAGAATGGCTTTTTCCAGGAAGATTCCCTAAAGGACATGTTCTTAAAACCTCTATCGACAGAAACTTTCATGATTTTTGGGATAAGACCAGTGCATCTGAGCGCTGTGATAAGCGGCCTACGCCTCATTCACTGAGACATGGATTTGTAGTTGACAGGCTTAATAAATGGATTAAAGCAGGCGTTGATATAAACGTCATGTTCATATATCTAAGCAAGTATCTGGGCCATAAAGATCCGGATGAAACTTTTTACTATTATCATCTGGTAAGGGAAGCTTATGACATCATTAAGCAGAAAGATACTGTGACCGACGATGTTATTCCGGAGGTGAGACGCAGATGAAAAAGAACATACTAAAAGATGATTTATTCTTTTCAATGACATGGGATTACCTGAATGTATACCTGCCTACGCAGCATCAGAATAGCGAAAAGACAGCAGAAGCCTACGAAGATGGTCTTACAGTATTCAGAAGATATGTGACTGATAAATGTAACATTTCAATTGATAAGTTCAGGTTTGAAGATCTTACATATGATTTTATGCTGGACTACAGAATATATTTGGTGAATAAAGGGTACAAACCAGCTACAGTTAACCATCGACTCGCAGTGATCAATGCATATATGAAGTATGCAGCTTCCAGAAAGATTTCAGTTTACCAGATATATATGAATGTTTCTGAGGTGCCATATGTTACAGTACCCTCCAGGATAAAAGAAATCATAGAGGATAAGGATGCGATTAAGAAGTTACTTGCAGCTCCGGGGATGTCTGATAAGGGAATTAGGGATCAGATAATTCTGGTTTTGCTGTATGATACAGCTATACGTGCAGACGAGCTGATATGCCTGGACATTTCGGATGTCAATATCGAAGCAGATGAACCTTACCTTCGGATTCGCGGAAAAGGAGACAAAGAGCGTGTTGTAGCACTATCAGAAAAAGTGGTACCATTAGTGAAACGGTATATTTCTGTATTTCATCCTGACTTAAGGAGGCGTTCTGTACCCTTTATATATACAACAATAAAGGGCGTTACTGGAAGAATGTCAGAAAGAAATGTAGAACGCATCGTGAAGAAATATGCCGACATCATCAGGAAAGACAATCCGGATATCCCAGAGAAAATATACCCACATATGCTCCGCAGAACCCGTGCAAGCGGGTGGTACAGGGATGGAGTTCCTATTGAAACAATAGCTGTAATACTGGGGCACTCAGATACAAAGACAACTCGGAAGTCATATGCAAGTCCATCTGTTGGAATGTTAAGGGAACAGATGAATGCAGGTGATGGAGAAGAACAAAATGTCCCCGAAGAAAAACCAATGTGGCAAAATGATGAAGAACTGGCACGACTGTGTGGTATAAGATGAGATTATTATGCGCATCTTTTTTGTGGAAAGCCAGTATTCATCAGTGCTCTGAGAGAAAGGTGCGCATAAGTAATTCCGTCGGATAATGCACGGTTATTATCCATAGGAACGTTTCCGTCAGAAAGAAAGACGCGAAGGTGGCTTTCCTGATTTATGCAGTAGGTCAGACCTCTGGCTGTGGCACTGCCGGCAGGGAGGGTGATGACAACCTTTTTTGCCCACTCAAAGAAATCGTCAACTTTTGGCTTCAGAACCAGTTGCCGCTGTTTCTCACGAGCTCTTTTGCTGAGATCCTCCCACTGATTATCGAGATGGAACATCTCCGATATTTTCTTTGATGCTTTGACTGCTATGGCACTTCCGGCGTTTTCCGGGCCGACGGCCTTGACAATCTCGGCAAACTTCCTTTTCGCGTGGATCCAACATCCCGCGACTTTCAGGTCACTTCGCCGCCGGTCAAGAGCATCGTAACCTGAAAAACCATCTGTGACGAGTGTCCCGGAATAACCTTTGAGAAATTCATCGGCATGGCTTCCGTTTCGTGTACGTTGGAAGTCATAAATGACCACCGGATACTTGTCGTCACATTTGCCATTTCGATAGACAAACATGTAGTTGACATCGCCATCTTCAGGATGGTCCTTCATTATCACTCTGAATGGAGTTTCATCTGCATGGACTACTCTGGAGTCATAAAGGTAGTTGTGGAGCTCGTCACAGATAGGTGCCAGGTGCCTTTCAGAAACATTTATCATCCAGTTGGCGAGAGTATTGACTTCAAGATTCACTCCATTTTCCTTGTAGCACTTAGACTGGCGCTCCAGGGGAAGATGGTTGACATACTTTCCGGTGATAAGTGCAGCGATAAGTGATGGAGTGGCGATGCAGTCATGCATTACATCAGCCGGGCGCTCTGCTCTCACGATGGTTCCATCATTATTCTTGGATGCGTAGACGTGGACATGATGCTCGTCAACAAGGAATGTTTGTGGGATAACTGATAAGCGCTTGTATGTTTCAAAAGGAAGCTCCTTGTAGCCATTGGGGAACTTCTCAGCAAGCTCTTCTTTGGTGAGTGTATGCTCAAAAATACGCGCAGGAAGTCCTTCCAGATCATGCTCGCGCTTCTGGGCGGCCTTCTTTCGTGTATGTGAAGATACTATGATCTCAGAAACTTCAGGCTCTGGTGAATTATCACTGTAAACCTCAGGCTCGTTGAAGACGTCAAATAGATTTAACTGGTTGGGATCAAGCTGATTATCACGCTCAGTCTTCCGGCCAAAAGAACGCTGGTTCATAAGAGCAATCTGTTCGGTAAGCAGTTCAAGCTGACCGCTTATAGAATTGAGTTGGTTCTGGAGTGAACCAATAATGGCTATAAGAACCTGCTTGTTCATCTTATTCAGTTCTTCTGGTGACAACTGGGCAAAATCTCTCATCTGATACCTCATTTACTGTATCTATTTTATCATGAATGCAGTATTCATGCGAGTTTGATGGCATTGAAGGACTGGCAAAATGCCTATTAATTATTCTTCATGTAAGGCCCAATGACAAGAGATACTGATGAGTGTCAGAGAATAGAAAAAAGCCTGCAGAATGCCGCATAAATCCGTAGGATGACATATCCAAGGAGATTATGAAGCACAGCAGGCAGTTGAAAGATGGCTGCTATAGCCGAAGAAAATTTCTATGTTTTGCACAAAGGATTAAGCGGTTTTCTCAGGATGGACAAGCCTTATCCCTGGATCGATGCTGTAACCGTCTTTGAGAAGACGGAACTGTTCAGCTGACAGCATTCTGGCTTCCTGTGAATTGCGGGGCCAGGAAAAACGCCCATCCTCAACTCTTTTTGTAAAGAGAAGGAAGCCATCTCCTTCCCAGACAAGGCCTTTTATCTTGTTTGACCTGCGACCGCAGAAGAGAAACATGGATCCTGGGACGAAAAGAGATATGTGGTATCTGCTTTCAATGATTGCAGCAAGGGAATCCATACCGAGGCGCATGTCAGTATTATTCCAGAACTCGAATAATACTGATTATCCGAGAAGAATTATTATTCGAGAAGTTTTGGGAAAACACTGATAATCTCTTCATTTTCAATAATTCTTCTCAGATAACAAACTACTTCTTTTTCAGAAAATCCGGAATATCCTTTTTGGATTCCTTCATCTCAATCTTGTTTCCAAACCAGGCATCATTCCATTCTTTCAGTTTCTTGTCTACAGAATCCTGCGACATTTCTGCATAAATTTGGGTTGTCTGAACAGA
This sequence comes from Butyrivibrio sp. INlla14, assembly GCF_900102515.1. GTDB lineage: Bacteria > Bacillota > Clostridia > Lachnospirales > Lachnospiraceae > Butyrivibrio. Next base: position 181,698 of record NZ_FMVS01000002.1, on the reverse strand, counting down.
CACGTGACCTAATATATTTCTTATCGTGACGATATCGACTCCCGCTTCCAGTAGATGGCATGCTGTACTATGTCTCATAGAATGAGGCGGATAGCTGTCCTGCAGGAACAAATCAGGATGTTTCTTCTTCGCAATGGTAACATACTTTTTATATATGCCTTCGACGCAAGATACTGTCATCAGTTCATGTGTCTGACTTGAAAAAACATGTCTTTCCGGATATCTTTCTATACGCCTATGTCTTATGTATTTTTGTACAGACCCTGCTAGTGTGAGGGAAACACCTACTTGACGGGCCTTTGATCCTTTTCCACGCAATGTAACAGATGCACTTTTGTCATTTATATGCAGATCTGAAACTGTGAAGTCACATATTTCCTGTGCTCTTGCACCCGTCGCATACATGAACGAAAGTAGAACTTTATCCCTAAGTCCAGTTTCATATCTTTCGTCAGGAAGTGACAATAGTATTTTTATTTCTTCCCTTGAAAAGACAGCCCTTTGCTTTTTATTCCCACGCTTTATCGGTATTTTTATAATGGCACTTCTGAACACTGATGCGGCATCAAAATCTCTATTCTGTGCATACTCCGAAAATGCTGAAAGTGCTGATAAACGTTGGTTTCTGGTAACCGGTTTGCATTGTCGTTCTTTCTCAAGCCAGTTAAAGAATTCTAGCAATGTATCATAATCCATGTTTGAAAACCTGATATCATCAGCATCTATTCCCTTTACATCCTGCATGAACCGAAGCAAAAGCATAAAGCTTTGCTTGTAGGATTCTATGGTATTCCGGCTAAGACCACGACTATAGGGCAGGTATGTCTCAAAATAATCTTCCAGTAATGACATAAACTCTATTTTCCGCCTACTCATATATGATCACCTCCGGAAATAATTCCCCAGAATAATCGTCAAACTTTGTAAGCGTATCCTCAAAGTAATTACCACTGTATTTCAAATATTTTTCCGTCTCGTAAAGGCTGTCATGCCCTAAATATGTAGACAAGAACGGGACAGACTCGCTGGCTTTAATTCCACTACGCTCGTTTTTATCAAAGCTTCTTACCGCAAACGAATGTCTAAAACAGTGAAGACAGGCGCCGCGTCCGTGCTCAGCTTGATCATTGCAGCTTATACCAGCCTTTTCTCTGATAATTCTAAAATAATTTCCGACATTGTTAGGTGAAATATGACTGTTCCTGTCGTCGGCCGGAAATAAATATGCATCAGAATCATTCAGTATCCCCATGCCAATACAGTACCTATAAATGATTTCTGCCAAATCTTTTCCAAAAGGAACCAACCGCTGTTTGTACCTCTTGGTAACCCGAAGAACAATCAGGTTCCTTTCAAAATCTAGATCGCTGACTTTAATGTTTACAGTTTCTCCAACACGTAGGCCGCAACAGTATAACAAACGCAGTATCAAGGGTATTTCTTTTTCTGCAAACTTATTCTTTCTTGCCCTTGAAACCCTCAATGAGTCTGCAGCAGCAAAGATTCTTTCTATATCTTCATCAGAATAAAGATAGGGCACATATGTATCACGGGTAGTAAGCGTTCTTGGAATAAAGCATGTATAACCTGAATTCGTCAGGAATAGAAGGAGTTGCCTGATATAATGTACATGCTGACCTGATGTATTTACTGAGATATCTGCGCTGACTTCTTTAATCCATGATTCGATTACCGGTTCAGGTATTTCCTTATCAGTCTGGTTGATCCTGCAAAGATATTCATCAAACAGAATCATAGTTCTTCTGCAGTGCCTATATGCCTCATAACTAAGTTCCGCCTCCATTACACAGAGATGCATTGATATTTCTTCACGAAAAACTGAGTTAAACTCTGACATCTTATTCCACCTCCCCGTGTAAAAAATCAAAAAATCTATCAGAAGGTGGTGGCGGTGTTAAGCTATATTTTCTTAGATTCTCAACGTCTACACGTGCATAATGTTTGATGGCACTCTTGGAACTGTGTCCCAATACCTTTCTTACGGTTTCATAGCTTATATCATTGTTGACCATGGAACTGGCCAGCGATGCCCTGAGAGCATGAGGCCCTCTTTTTCGATTACCGGAATCAATACCAGCAAAGCCGATATATTTCCTTAATGCAGCTCTGATGGTAGAAGTTGTTACAGGATTATATGGAGCATAAACGTTTATAAATACTATATCTGTCTGCGATTCCGGTCGGACTGATAAATAATCGTCAATGGCTGATTTCACTTCACTGATCAATGGAAGATGAAGTACGTTTCCTGTCTTTGTCTGAATGATATCCAAATCCGTTCTGTTCAGCACCTCTTCAATCGTCAGCCTTACAATATCACCAGAGCGCATGCCCATTCTCGATGCAAGAAGAATCATCGCGTAATCACGTTTCCCTAAAACGGTACTGGTATCTACGGCTTCTTCTATTCTTTTTATCTCTTCAATAGAATATACGCTAGGGATGATATATGGTTTACTATAACGAGGCACTATTGTTGAATAATCAGATGTTACACCCTCAAACTCTGTAAGATATGTTAAAAACAGTCTGATCTCACCCCAAAGGCTATGATTAGTTACTTTTAGGCTGGCGCGTGCAACACATGACGGAGACAGTACATCGAGCGATTTGCAGTCCTGTTTTGAAAGCTCATCCAGAAACCAGGATATAGCATATCTCTTATTCCTGATGGTTCCAGAAGCGTGCCCAATATTTTCGTTCCAGTTACAATAATGGTCAACTATTTCTGCAAATGTATCAGGCAAGCAAAAATGTTTTCCTTTATCAGAATGCACATCTGACCATTGTCCCTTCAATAAATCATTTAATCTCTGCACTACTGTACGTAAAGAGAGATAGTACTGATTTTCTCCGTGCTCAGATTGATAATGCTGCAAAAACAGGGATCCTGCTTTCTCGGTGTAGCAATCGAAACCATTATCTGACAGCCATGTAAAAATGCTGTTGCATAAATACCTATAGCCGGTAATGGTTATAGTGGTACAGCCCCGGTCACGCAGCTTTCCCAGAAGTTCCGTCCTCAATTCCGTAAATGAATGATTTGTTTCTTGCATAGTGGTAATACCTCCTTATTGTAGTTTGTACAATAAGAATATCGGTAATATCATTATTCAAGAAAAAAACTAAGAAGAATAGAATCTACGGTACTTCACCAAAAACTTCTCGAATAATAATTCTTCTCGGATAATCGGTGTAGCCACATACCACATATATGGCAGAGAAAGAACTAAAGTTGGCATCTTTAAACATGGCGCACCGCCTTAATGATGCTGGCAATGGCATCGTCAGATGCAGAAGGGCCGATGTTGATCTGGATATCGCCAAATGAAACTGATAGTGTTGATGAAGGCAGACACGATTTACGCGAATCGGGCATATCGGGTCCTGTGGGATAATGGGAAGCTGGAAGTTGCAGCATGTCTGTTTCAGGTTGTTGTAAAGGGACAATTTCAGGAAGTGAGATACTTTTTAGAGCCTCTTCCTTTAACAGATGCTTCCAGTAGTTATAGGCATGAATAGTGTAACCTTTTTCATTGCACCATTGCCTGACAGTGAGACCGCTGTCGGACTGTTCCTTGATAAGGACAGCCCATTTGGCCATCTTGGCCTGATGGATCTTTTGTTTTGTGTTCATGGGATGAACCTCCTTAAGCTGATGAGATGAATTGCGCGAATCGCGCAAATCGACCAATAGTATTTAAAGAAATCATCTCATAAACGTGGTAGTATTATAAGGTACTCGTGGTTGAGTGCTTACAGACGTAATATTTCTGTTGGCAATTATATGCTATACAGTAGTTGGATAGGGCTGCCGATGTTTGTTCTTCAAATAGTGACTCTTGCCGGCATGCAATTTCCTATGTGGATGCAGAATTCAAGGCTAATTAGATATTTATGCGAGATTTCTTATGCTTTTTTCTTTGCGCAATTTTTTACATGGAAGTCTACGATGTTTATTATTGCCAAGATAGGATTTGACACTAACGTAATCAGAATAGTATTTTCATTCCTAATCTGCATGATGATTGCAATTGTTTTGCATGAGATTTTTGAAAAACCATTGACTAAATATTTGCTGAAGAGGTTATCATAACAGTAATGAGGTGTTTAAAGTTATATTAGACATTGCTAAAACAATTTAGGGGGGCTGTTATGGAAAATATGAATTATGGAAAGATTATGGGGACAGATGAGGAAGTTCGCGTTGTTCAGTATGACGAGGGCTTTTCTTTTGATTTTATAAATGAAAATAAGAAACAGATATCTATTACGCCACAAAATGATTTTATCCAAACAAGAACAATGAGTGGAGATGATCTGCTTATCTTTAAGAAAGGTGCGTTTGAATTAAAACAGGGGCTTAGTCATTATCAGTCAGATATCTATGTTTTGGGAAAGAAGATAAAGAATCAATCATGTGTCGGATTAAAGTTCACAGGTGGGATCCTTGCCAAGCTATTTACACCTAATAGGCTTGAAATTGATATGGAAAATGGCGAGTACAAAATAAAATGCCACGATGACGCTATTGACTATACTGTGATGGCAAAAGGTAAAAAAATTCATTTACATATTGAGTCTCATATTTCAGAAAAGCAGGGAATAAGTGGAAAAACATTGGATAATATTGTTACAAGTATGGTGGTATCAATACCAAGTGGAATATGCATGGATGAGGTAATACCGCTTTATAATGCTGTGCTGAAAATGTGTCAATTTCTTGCGTTTAGAAAGAATATAGCATTTGATGAAATCGCCCTATTAAAGAACGAAGAGTACGGAGGACATCAGTTTATAACTGAGTATGCAGAGTTGCATGTTGTGAACAGATTTAAAGCTCTAACGAATAAAGACTGGTTTAGATGTATAAGCTTTGAAAATCTTGGGGGAGCAGTAGTTCCACTGTTTGCGGCTATTTATGATGAAAAAGAAAAAAAGCCGTATTTTTCTTTAGAGTTTTTGCCGGAAGATGAGGATGATGTTAATTGGATAACTCCTGATAGAATCAAGAAAATATGCACATGTCTGGAATGTGAGGCAGCACTCCATAAGATTACTGCAGAAGATAATCCTTCATTCCAGAAATTAATTTATGATGTTAGGCAGTTGGTTGAAACACATGAAAAAAGCAGTGATGCACTTCAACCTAAGACATATGATCTTATAAGGGGGAGTATCAATCATTGGGATTTGGCCGCTGGTGATAAAATAAAAGCTCTTTTTCATATGTATAAGGAAATATTGATTCAGCCAGCTTGTTTTACTGGAAGCATTAAGTCTTTTGAGGATAGTATAGATGCATTTATTAAGTTTAGGAATACGACCACACATGGGAATTATATGAAAGTAACTGGCGAACATGCAGATACTGCAGCAAATCTTATGAATCTCATTTATATAAGCAGATTGGATCGTATTGGTATGCAAAAGAGTGTGATAACGGAAAAAATCTGCGCGGGAGTTGTGTATTGATATTGTTTTTCTTTACTAAGAAGTTATATTCAGGCAGCGGGTTATGATATGATCTGCTGCTTTCTTTATGTAGAAAAATGACAAGGTAGGCGTTGACTTTTTTGTCCTTTCAAAATAAAATACTTATAAGTAGACTACATATAAGTAGACTATTTATAAGTAGTTAAATTATTTGCGGCAAAGGAGCACACAATGATAGGACGTTCTAGTGAACTTAATCTTTTAAATTCATTATATGAGAGTTCTAAATTTGAGTATTTGGTCATGTATGGAAGGCGAAGAGTAGGTAAAACGACTCTTTTACAGGAATTTGCCAAGGATAAAAATGCAGTTTTTTTTCCTGCACAGGAGAAAAATGATGCACTTAACCTGCAGGATTTTTCTAAAATGATACAGATGAGACTCGATGGGATGTTCATTTCATCATTTGAAGGATGGAAAGAGGCTTTTGAATACATTGATAAGAAGGTGAGCGAGAGGACTTTGATCATCATAGATGAATTTCCTTTTATTGCAGAAGAAAATCCTACTATCAAGTCTATATTGCAGCATGCAATTGATCATCTTTGGAAGAAGAACAAGAATATTTTTTTGATTTTATGTGGATCTTCAGTCAGTTTTATGGAATCTGACATTATGGGAAGAAAGAGTTCATTACATGACAGACAGACTTCAAGTATGGAAGTGGTTCCATTTGACTATTATGAAAGCAGTCTTTTTTACCCATCCTATACATACGAACAGAAGCTGATAGCCTACGGAATCCTCGGAGGAGTACCCAGGTATCTGGAGGCTTTTGATGACAGTGTTTCAATTGAGGAAAACATATCAAAAACAATCATAAGGAAGGGGGCATATTTGAATGAAGAGCCCTCAAACCTATTAAAGGCTGAACTGCGTGATCCTAACGTATATAACAGCATTTTAAGTGCCATAGCCGGTGGGAGAAATAGGGTACAGGAAATATCTGACTATATTCATGAAGATAAAAGTAAAGTTTCAAAGTATTTGATTACTTTACAGACAATGCGTCTTGTAGAAAAAAAGGTTCCTTGCGGGGAAAGTGAAAGCAGCCGTAAAGGGATATATAAGATTACAGACAACTTTTTCCGGTTTTGGTTTAGGTATGAATTTACTAACAATGCATACTATGAAATGCTTGGTGCAGATGCTGCTTCAAAGGAAATCATGGATGGAATATCTGATTATATGGGAGATGCCTTTGAAGGAATATGCATGGAATATTTTGTGAGAAAGGCAAAAAAGAAGGAATTGCCTTTTATACCATATCATATAGGAAAATGGTGGGGGAATAATGTGCATATCAAAGCACAGGACGATGTGGACATACTTATGATAGACAAGACTGGCAAGAAAGGTATTTTTGTAGAGTGCAAATTTACAAATTCCAAAATGCCACATTCGGAGTATGAAGATTTAAAAACAGCCATGTTGGCATTTCCTAATATAGAAGAAAAGTATATATATTTCGTCAGCAAAACAGGATATGAAAAGTCAGTGGTTAGGCATGCGGCGGAAGATGGAGCAGTATTGCTGGAACTTAACGATCTATTTGAGTGATTGCGTTTATAGATATAAGCAGTAGACTATATTGGTCTGCTGCTTATATTTATGTCTTGCTTATAATTGATCTTCAGGATTATAAACATCATTTAAGAAACCATATCTTCCATGATTTCTGTCATGTGTGAAGGTAATAGTGCGTACGCCGGCGTCTTCATTATTCTCTGGAATAAAAGGCATGCGCTTTTTCTGCTCGACGAATATTACCTGATGCTCATGAGCATGATCTATGAGATATTGTATGAAGTTTTGTTTAACGGTATCATCTTGCTCTTTATACTCAGATTCAGAGAGCTGTGTTAATGATGAGTCAACAGCATAAAAGCCTGGAGCATAGCGGTCAAGACCTATCAGGTATTTATTCATAGCTAAAGTGACAATAGTATTGAGAATTCCGCAGTTTCCACCGCCACTGCAAACGGATTTTTTCAGACCGTTGATTTCTATATCAAAGTTATCCATATTTAATCGTGCGGTTTCAGCACCACCGAACTTTGATTCTTTTAATATTCCGCGTAATAATTCTTCATAGCCATGAATAAGCTTTGAAGTATAGTCTTCCTTAATGTGATATTCGGTCTGTTTAGGAATTTCCTGAGTCTCTTTTTCAAATAACTCATTTCTTAAATCTAATTCACTTGCGCGAATATTATCAAGTTCACCGGATAAACGTATGTATTTGAGACTTTCCTCAAGTTTGACTTGAAATCGTGATAATTCTGGCTTGAGTTCTCTTGATATTAGTGTATCAATTGCTATCCGCTCTTCTTCTAGTTCATTGATGGTTGAAACAAGGTCATTTTCCTTTACGTTAAGAGATTCTTCGGCTGTAGTTAACTCGTGCAGATTCCGTTTGATCTTTTGTAACTCTGCAGCTGAGGCATCAATGATTGATGGGTCTGTAATGTTGGCTGTCTCATTTCCACAGATAGGGCAAGTGACGGTTTGTGGCTGACCGTTAGTTGCATTGGCACAGTCAATAACAAAGCTAATTCTCTTTATATCTGCCTTGTATTGTATTCGTAGATTTTTAAAGTTATCTTTTACGGTTCTTGTTTCAGAAAGTGTTCCATTTAAGCTATAAATACGTGATAACAGTTTCTGGCTCTTTTGGGTGGCGGTATCAATTTTTTCTTGTAGGATGGCTATTTGCTGACGTATCTCATCTATAGATAAGTAAGAACTGCTTTCTTTCGCAGAGGCAAGGGCATTTTCTATTTCGGCTCGCCTTGAAGCTATGTTATTGACTTTATTACTGAGATAAGTTATTAAAGCCTCGCGTTTTCCCTCGCTTACTTTTGGATCTTCCTTTGTAGAAACATTGGATGCATCTTGCCCTGTTAATAGAAATAGCAATACTGCCAATGCAGCTGTGTCCCCGGTATTTCCAGGGAAAAGTAAAGCAGAACTGGTTCTGGCAACATCTTCCTGTTTAAGAAAGAATAAGTGTAGCATGCTTCTCCAAGTAAGTGCCTGAGTTTTATCCCCTGTCTGAGCTTTCCTGATTTTTAGATTGTCATCAATTCCCAACAAATCAAGATAGAAAGAATTAATGCTTTGCTTAGCTTCGCGGCTTGTGCTGTAATAGCCGGAGCGATAATTATCACCACTAACGTATATTCTGGGTTCCCCAATTGCTCTTCGTAGTGTGACATCGCCTTTTGCGGTTGATAATATTAGTGAAACGTTATCATAACCATTATTGTTTTCTACAATTGCTGATGGATTATTTGATTTAGGAGTAAAACCAAATACATAGTCTATGCAAGCCATTACAAGGCTTTTTCCGGTGTTGGAAGGACCAAGAATGAAATTAAGAGCAGGCCCAAATTCTATAATGGAGTCTTTGTGATTGGGACCGGAAACTATAAGCTTTTTTATATGAAATCTATTCATTTAATGTCATCTCCTTAGTAGAAAGGTTTATTATTCTGATTATTTCTTGGTACATATCTTTAAAATCAGCACCCTCAAACTGACCTATTACAGCTTTTACTGCTATAGCATATTCTTTTGCATAGTTGTTATGTATTTTGTGTATAAATGCTTTTCCTGAATCAGTAATAGCATAAGTGAATCCGGATGAATTAGCTGCAAGGGTTACATATCTGCATAGTATCAGTTGCTTTAAGGCATTTGATATGAGAGTTTTCCTTGCTGGGTATTCACTGAATCTATAGTTTCCATATCCGTGAAGGTTTTCATCGAGAATATTAAAATCTGCGGCGTATATGGATATGAAATCGATAGCGGCTATTTGGTGTTCATCCAACTGCATGTCTGAAAGCGTATTCAGCATTAGAAGAATGCGTTGTGATATTTCAAAAGTAGATCCTATAACAGTAGTTTCGTTCATTTCTTAATTATCCTTATTTTCTGATCTTACCCATTTGATTTTCCCATCGTTAACCAAGTGATGGCATACTCCCTTTTTGATTTTTGCGCTTATCCAGTATGGGGATTTACCAAGCAAATAGTTTTCTGAAGGTATTTTAACCGACTGCTCCATAACAGAGAGCATGCGTTCATAGCCGTCGGAATATTTCTTTTTGGCAGTGTCTTTTACTCCGTTATATGTTGAGTCTTTAAGAATATCAAATTGATCGGCTAAAGAAGGTGTTTTTAGTTCTTGGACACCACGACGTATTGATTCAGCAGCATAATAATCTATACGCCTTTCATCAAGGTCTTCAGCGTAATCTGGATACGAGGCAAGGTCTTCTCTTGTAAATGGAGTTATTTTTCCTGCATCTCCATAGGCTTTATAAAGTTCGTTTATGTATGGCTCCTCTTCTTTGGTGGCTTGAACTGGAACATCTACTTGAGTAGGAGCACGTAAAGTTCTTATCCTGTTTTCAATTTCTTCTATGAGCTTAAGGTCAAAATCATTTGTATCTTTGTTTGATGTGACTGCAGCTTTTTTATTTGCTATGCTTATAAGAATTTTTTCTAAAAGATTAGTACATTCTTTCTGTGGATCAATACCAGGCTGGCCATTATTGGTTAGCCAGTCACAAACAGCATCTACGGAGTCGCTTTCAAAAATTCTTTGATCAATCCATTTTTCAAATCTTGATAAATTGCGATTTTCATATATGTACTTAGCAAATTTTGGAGAGAGGTGGCGAGCGCCAACAACGTACCTGTACTGGGTATCGGGCTTCGTATTGAGAGGTTTGCATGCATCTATTGCAGATACTTTTATAAAGTGTCCGATCATTTCTGCGAAGTATTCAGATTCACTGACCCCATTTGAAAGATATGGATATAATCCATTTGCATAATCAGAAAAAGTCATAATACTTAAGCCTCCCCCAAAAAAAGTATTAGTCATTTTGTCCAGAAGCGTCCATGAGCGTCCGATCCGTCCGAAGTTTTAGTTAGACATTTTTATAAAATACAGATAAAGGTGACAGAAACAAGAATACAGCAATTCAATGTCACTAAAAGCAAAGGAACTGGAAGTAAATAATTCTAAAATTAATTTTATCATTGATGCTTTGGTAGCTCAACAATATCGATGATAAAGCATATTAGTACATATTTACTTCCAACAATAGTCTCATTGCCTGAGATGGCCATTAAGGCGGTGGGATGCAATAAGAAGCAGATATATGGAGAAATCTATTATCACTTCTTGAGCATCCACCGTAGCTTACTGTGCCATCTCTTTTTGTGCAAGTAATCGGTGGATATAAAAAGGCTCCTATTTGCATCCTGCCGCAGGTGGTCACGGGCGGAAAGGAAGGATAAATGAAAGATTTAGTACCCCGTAATCAATATGGTCTATTCGCAGACAAGAATGGAGTCGCAAGGATTGACAGCATGACTGTGGCAGAAATATTTGAAAAACGCCATGACAATGTAGTCAGAGACATCCGCAGTCTTGATTGCTCCAAGGAATTTCTGCTCCTCAATTTTGAGGAGCAGACCTACATTGACAACAACGCTCACAGACAGATCTGCTACAACATGACCAGAGACGGTTTTGTGTTCTTGGTGATGGGCTACAGAGGCCGAAAAGCAGCGGCTTTCAAGGAGGATTACATTCGCAGATTCAATGAAATGGAGCAATTCATTAAGTTTCTATTGGAGGCAAGGTCAGAGTTTCCACTCCTTACAGCAAACATACAGCTAATCGAGGAGAACCCAAAGCCTTACCACTTTTCTAATGAATGCAACATGCTCAACAGGATTGTACTTGGAAAAACCGCAAAGGAAGTTAGAGAGGAGCATGGCCTCAAAACGGGAACAAGTATCAGACCTTACCTGACAAAGGAACAGATAGAGGCAATAGACCTACTTCAGAGAGTAGATATTGGACTTTTGATTTCTACACCGGATTTTCAGCAGCGTAAACAGTACCTTGAGTGGTTTTACATGAAGAAGTTTTCTTGAGGAGGTGCTGTATGGCTTTGAAGATAAGAGAGACAGATTTGCTTAACAGCTACAAGAAAGCTTCCCCTGAAAAAAGATTATCGTTGATGTTTGAGTATTACAGGGAGTTTCCGGGAATGCTGAATAGGATTGAGAGCGAAACAAAGTATTATATCAAAAGCGAACAGCTACGTATCAGAAGTAAACGCCGGGCAGAGCTGGATATTAGAGTGCAGACATCAAATATAAGCAATCCAACAGCGGATGAAGCCATGAATAATGCGACGATTGATGAAGCTTTTAATACAGGTGAAATAGACATGGCAATACTTAAGGATATGCAGGGGGCAGCGGAATACGTAGAGACAATCATGATGGTAAGTGTCATGAAGATGGATTATCAGCTTCTGAATGATATTATCAGCGGATATATCGATGAGGATTCTGTGATTATTCAGAAACACTTGGTAGAAGGCAAATCCTATAATGCTATAGCAACCGAAAAAGAATGTTCAAGTGACAAGATAAAAAGAAGATTCACAAGAATCCGAGAGGAAATTTCAGAAGAAATGCTTAAATGCATCCAGATGAATTGCAGGGGAGGTAACTAAGATGTCTGAAGAAATGAAAGACATGCCGCTTAGTGAGAAATATACTCTCTCTGTTGATGAAGCAGCTCTTTACTTTGGAATAGGTCAGAAGAAACTTAGACGGCTTATCTCATTTAATCCTGGCGCTGATTACCTAATCATGATAGGGCAAAGAGTTGCCTTTAAGAGAAGAAAATTTGAACAGTTCATTGACGATGCAACCTGCATCTAAGCGGATAAATACTGACAGAATTGACGTTAATCAATGGCAGAAGGCTCCAGGTTATGGTATCATTTTAATTGCCATATTGGAGCCTTTCTTTTTGAAAGGAGTACCAATATATGAGCGGAAAAAGAAAAGACAGCCGTGGTCGTGTGCTACGAAACGGCGAGATACAAGAGAGCAATGGTCGATACAGATACAAATATGTAGATACTTTTGGGGAATCTAAGTATGTGAGGTCATGGAGGCTTGATAAAAATGATCCTATGCCTGCCGGAAAACCTTTTGAGATATCACTTAGAGAACTTGAAAAGCAGATATCTGCGGATCTCATCGATCAGATTGTTCCAGAAGGAGGCAAGCTTACAGTATCAGATTTAGTGGAGAAATATGTCTCATTGAGAAAAGGTGTACGCCCCAGTACAGAAGCTGGTTATAAGACTGTAATGAGTATCTTAAGAAAAGATCCATTTGGAACAAAGAGGATTGACAAGGTTAAAACTATAGATGCTCAGGAGTGGCTTATACAGCTTCAGAAAAATGGAAGAGGATACAGCTCTATCCATGTTATCAGAGGCGTTCTCAGACCTGCTTTTCAACTTGCGGTAGATAATGATTTCATCAGAAAGAATCCCTTTGGATTTGGTCTCAGCACTGTTATATATAACGATAGCGTGACTCGTGAGGCTATATCTCGTGATGATGAGAGGAAATTTCTTAAGTTTGTTAAGGAAGACAGGCACTTTTGCAAGTATTATGACGGTATTTACATTTTGTTTAATACAGGTCTTCGTATTTCAGAATTTGTAGGTCTTACATTTAATGATCTTGATTTTGAAAATATGAAGATAAATGTAGACCATCAGCTCCAGAGAAATAATGGTATTGGATATAACATCAGAGATACCAAGACTGAGGCTGGAGGAAGGTTCGTTCCGATGACTACAGAAGTAGCAGAGTGTTTCAAGCGCATCATTGCTAATCGCAAGACACCTAAAGTTGAGCCTATGGTTGATGGGTATGTAGGATTTCTTTTCCTTGATAAGGATGAGCATCCTATGGTGGCAATGCATTGGGAGAAGTATTTCCAGCATATTGTTGAGAAATACAACAAGATCTATAAGGTGCAGATGCCTAAGGTTACTCCTCATGTATGCAGACATACATTTTGCAGTCGTATGGCAGCTGCCAGAATGAATCCTAAGACTTTGCAGTACATCATGGGACATTCAGATATAGGTGTTACGCTTAACACATACACTCATCTGGGATTTGATGATGCTTTGGATGAGATGACCCGTATATCCAAGGAAAAGAATACCGCTAAATCTAAAAAAGATACTGATGTTTTAACGGATTTTTCTGAATATAGGGACAAGGCATCTAACGAATAAATGGCTTAAAAAAGTCGAGGTGCAAGTCAGAACGATTTGCACCTTTTTTTGCACCTTTTGCCGGTCAAAATATGCCAAATATTGCCAAGGATTGCCACGAAAATGAGAAAAATACGTTGGACAAAAATAGGCTTAAAGCCAGTAAATACGTGAGAATAGAGGTTTTTTACTAAGATGATAAAGATTTTATTCGTCTGCCACGGCAATATATGCCGTTCTACAATGGCAGAGTTTATTATGAAGGATATAGTTAACAAGCAGGGCCTGGCAGAGGCATTTCACATAGAGTCTTCTGCGACGCACACAGATGAAATATGGAATGGTGTTGGAAGCCCGGTGTATCCGCCTGCCAGAGCTAAGCTTAGAGAGCACGGGATCGGAACTGATGATAATGAGCTTGGAGTTAGTCAGAAGAGGGCAAGGCTTACTTCCAGAACTGACTATGATAAGTTTGATTTTATTATCGGGATGGATAGCGCGAATATAAGAAATCTTAACAGCTTATTTGGCGGAGATCCGGATAAGAAAGTATATAAAATGCTGGAATTTGCCGGTAGAGAAGGAGATGTAGCCGACCCATGGTATACAGGGAACTTTGATGCCACCTGGAGAGATTGCAGCGAAGGTTGTCATGGATTATTTAGACAGATATTGACTGATCCTAGATTTGTAGAGGTGCTGACGGGTTTTGCAGATGACGGTGAATTGAGCGACAGCATGATATCAGACTATACCGCCACCGATTCCGACCCCCGAAACAATCTAAAATATGACGACTTTCCAAGAGGTTGACAATCTAGTATAATACCACTGATTTTATTATTGATTATTAGATTGTGAGAAGTTATGCATTTTTATAGTGATTACAACAACTGGGCGCAGCAGTTGGCGGCTAGAACCAATATAGATATTACCCAGAGAGGTTACGGCAAATACCTTTCTTTTACACCATATATTTACAATGAGTGTAGTGCAAGCTGCAGATTCTGCTCTGAGAAACTCATCAGAGACGGCCAGGCCATGGTCTGTGAAGGTATCTGTGACGGTTACAGGGAGATGCTTGAGAAGGCCTTAGCCTATGCGGGAGATAGGGAGATTTTTTTATCATTGTCGGGAAAAGAACCCTCGGAGAGTCCACACCATCTCGAACTGATTGCAGAGGCTGTAAAAAACGCAGAGTGTAACGGCAGTGTGATCAAACCAAGGGTTATGTATTCTAATCTGTCGGGTTTTGTAAAAAACTGGGACAGACTGCTGAAGGTAATAAAAGCTCTTAATGTTACCAGAATTGAGTGTTCAAGGCATTTCTACGAAGAAGACAGAAATCAGAGAATTGTTCAGTTTAAATCCGGCGAGACAATAAAAGAGAATACGGTGTTCGAGGATGTGGTAAAAAGACTCGGGCAGCAGGTGCCTCTTAAGATGGTCTGTGTTTTCCAAAAAGGCGGAGTTGAGAACGCAGAGGATGTTGTGAGATATCTTGATTTTGCAAGGAGCCTCGGCGTTACGGGAGTGGTATTTCGTGAGCTCTCTGTATTCGCGGACGGCGTGGATGCAGGACCTGTTCAGCAGTATATTACCGACAGTCGAATTGAACTATTGGATATTCTTGAGAATCTACCTGAGAGTGAATTTGCCATTAGCTCAATAAACAGAGGCTATTACTATTTCTCATTCCAGTACTGTTACAAGGACATGGAGGTTTCCTTTGAGATGTCCGATTATGAGGAGATGATCAAGAACCATACAGGTGGTGAGTTACACAAGCTGATCTTTTATCCAAATGGAATGCTTTGCCGCGACTGGAATATGCAGGGCGAGATCAAGGACTGGAGGTGAGCTTCATGGATAGTGAAGAACAGCTTTTTCAAGAACGATATCCTGAAATGCTGAAGATGGCTCAGCTACTGACTTCGAAGACTGATGCAGTGCTGATTGGGAGCCTCGGTACCTACCTGACATATCCTCAGGTGCTAGCTGCCAGGCCTCATGACGTTGACCTTTTTGTGGAGGGAAGCTTTGATAATATCAAAAAAATCATCGCAATCCTTAAGGACAATGGCTACACTGTCTATTCCTGGCAGGATGAGATTAGTGAGAATTTTGACTTCAGCATTCTTTCGGGACGCTTTTATATTCGTGGTATCAAGGACGGTCTGTATATTGATGCTACCTATGAGATAGTAGGACTTGCCTTTGAAGAGATCAGAAAATATGTTGTTTCATCAGAAAACATCCTTGCACTTAACAAAGAAGGGCAGATAATAGTGCTTGATCTCTGCGATAGAGAGGACACAGCAAAAAGAGTGAGTCTTTTGAAAAAACTGATCTGACATAAATAGGATGATCCCGAATTATTTTTTGACTTTGTAAAAAAATTTCTTGTGTTAACAGGTGCCTGATAATAAAATGGTAAGGATGAAAAAATGAAAATATTTGGAGGAGTATCATGGCACAGAGAACTGATATACACAAAGTTTTGATTATCGGCTCGGGACCGATAGTTATTGGGCAGGCGTGCGAATTTGACTATTCGGGCACGCAGGCATGCAAGGCTCTTAAGAGTCTCGGGTATGAAATTGTTTTAGTTAACTCCAATCCTGCAACTATTATGACTGATCCGGAAATGGCGGATAAGACATATATCGAACCACTTAATGTGGACCGCGTAGCTGCAGTTATTGAAAAGGAAAGGCCAGATGCTCTATTACCTAATCTTGGTGGTCAGTCAGGCCTTAATCTTTGTTCTGAATTATACAAGGCCGGAATTCTCGACAAATTCAACGTAAAAGTTATAGGTGTCCAGGTTGACGCTATTGAGCGTGGCGAGGACAGAACAGAATTTAAAAAGACAATGGACATGCTTGGCATTGAAATGGCTCGTTCCAAGGCTTGTTACAGTATAGAAGAAGCTCTCGCAGAAGCGGATGAGCTCGGATACCCTGTTGTGCTTCGTCCTGCTTATACAATGGGAGGCGCAGGTGGCGGCCTTGTTTATAACAAGGAAGAGCTTCAGACAGTGTGCGCAAGAGGCCTTCAGGCGTCTATTATTCACCAGGTTCTTGTTGAGGAGTCAATTCTTGGCTGGGAAGAACTTGAGCTTGAGGTTGTTCGTGACAAGGACAACAACATGATAACTGTCTGCTTCATTGAGAACGTTGACCCTGTTGGCGTTCATACTGGTGATTCCTTCTGCACAGCTCCTATGTTGACTATATCTGAAGATCTGCAGAAAGAGCTTCAGCGTCAGGCCTACAAGATTGTTGAGCACATCGGCGTTATTGGTGGAACCAACGTTCAGTTTGCTCACGACCCTAAGACAGGCCGTATTATTGTTATTGAGATCAATCCACGTACTTCACGTTCTTCAGCCCTTGCAAGTAAGGCTACAGGCTTCCCTATCGCTCTTGTTTCAGCCAAACTCGCTACAGGACTTACTCTTTCAGAACTTTCTGATTCTAAATTCGGTACCCTTGATAAATACGTTCCAAATGGCGACTACGTTGTAGTTAAGTTTGCCCGCTGGGCCTTTGAGAAATTCAGAGGTGTAGAGGATAAGCTTGGCACACAGATGAGAGCTGTGGGCGAAGTTATGAGTATCGGCAAGAACTTCAAGGAGGCTTTCCAAAAGGCAATCAGATCCCTTGAAAAGGACCGCTATGGCCTTGGCTGCATCAAGAAGTTCGAGGATATGGACAAGAATGAGCTTTTAAGACTCCTTAAGGATGCTTCCTCAGAGAGATACTTCCTTATGTATGAAGCTATGAAGAAGGGCGTTACGACTTCTGAGCTTCATGAGATAACTAAGGTCAAGGAATATTTCTTAAATGAGATGAAGGAGCTTGTTGATGAAGAGAAAGCTCTTTTGAATGAGTTTAAAGGCACTGTTCCGGCAAAAGAAATACTGGTAAAAGCCAAGAAAGATGGCTTCTCAGATAAGTACCTCTCAAAGCTTCTTGGAGTGTCTGAGGATGATATCAGAAATAAGAGACAGGAAGCTGGCCTTTTAGAAAACTGGGATGGCGTTCATGTTTATGGCACAGATGGAAGTGCATATTACTACTCAACTTATCAGGATGAGAGCACACTTGAGCATCCAATGAAGCTGACAGAGGGTGATAACAAGAAAATCATGATACTGGGCGGTGGACCAAACAGAATAGGCCAGGGTATCGAGTTTGATTACTGCTGCGTTCATGCTGCTATGGCCCTCAAGAAGCTGGGCTTTGAGACAATTATTGTAAACTGTAACCCTGAGACAGTATCTACAGACTATGACACATCAGATAAACTCTACTTTGAGCCACTTACACTTGAAGATGTTCTTCAGATTTATCGCAAGGAGAAGCCTCTTGGCGTAATTGCTCAGTTCGGCGGTCAGACACCTCTTAACCTTGCAGCCAAGCTCAAGGAAGAAGGAGTCAACATTCTGGGCACTACTCCAGAAGTTATCAATCTTGCAGAAGATAGAGACCAGTTCCGCATGATGATGGATAAGCTTGGAATCCCAATGGCAGAGGCAGGCATGGCATCAGATGTAGAGGGAGCAAAAGAGATTGCGGCTCGCATAGGTTACCCTGTTATGGTTCGTCCTTCATTTGTATTGGGCGGCCGCGGAATGGAAATTGTAAGATGCGAAGAGCAGATGGAAGAGTACATGAGAGCAGCTGTAGGAGTAACTCCTGACAGACCAATTCTTATAGACAGATTCCTCCATAATGCTCTTGAGTGCGAAGCTGATGCTATAAGCGATGGACAGCATGCCTTTGTTCCTGCAGTAATGGAGCACATTGAGCTTGCAGGTATCCATTCAGGAGACTCAGCTTGTATTATCCCTTCCAAGCACATTTCTGAAAAGCACCTTAAGACAATTGAGGAGTATACCAGAAAGATTGCAGTAGAAATGAATGTAGTTGGTCTTATGAACATGCAGTACGCTATAGAGGACGATACTGTATATGTTCTTGAGGCTAACCCACGTGCGTCTCGAACAGTTCCTCTTGTTTCCAAGGTTTGCGGCATCAGGATGGTTCCTGTGGCAACCGATATCATTACATCTCAGCTTACAGGCAGACCTTCCCCAGTAGCTGACCTTATCGCCAACAAGAAGACAAGCGAGCCACCTTATTATGGGGTAAAAGAGGCAGTGTTCCCATTTAATATGTTCCCAGAAGTTGACCCTGTACTTGGGCCAGAAATGCGTTCAACAGGAGAAGTTCTTGGACTTGCAAAGACTCCAGGAGAAGCTTTCTTTAAGGCTCAGGAAGCAGCTGGTAGTAGACTCCCTCTTGAAGGCGCAGTTCTTATTTCACTCAATGAAGAAGATAAGCCTCACGCAGTTTGCCTTGCAAAGAGCTTTGTAAGGGATGGCTTTAAGATCTATGCAACAGGTAAGACCTATGAACTTATCACTGAGGCAGGAATTGAAGCAACAAAGATTTTAAAGAACTACGAGGGCGGAAGACCAAACGTAGAGGATATTATTAAAAATGGAGATGTTCAGCTTATTATCAACACCCCAATTGGCCGAGGCGCTGAGCATGATGATGGATACCTTAGAAAAGATGCCATAAAGGCCCGCATTCCATACATCACAACAGTTGCTGCAGGAAAAGCTGCTGCAGAAGGCATTCATGAGGTAAAAGAGAAGGGCTGCGGAAATATCAACTCCCTTCAGGAGTATCACGATAAGCTGTAACAGAATGTGTTGCTAGTCTGCAGAAATGCTTGTTTTCGTCTGCGTCGTAATTCATTAGAACTCATATACAAAGAACCATCTGACTTTCAACCTTGTTCAAAACAGTCAGATGGTTCTTATATATTGCAGAGCCGCTGATATGAAATATGTCAGCTAAGCTGACCAGCGGCTCGCAGACGAGTAGGAAGACTGACCGTCTTCTACTCGATTTGTTCTATGAATTATCTCCTCGTCCGAGAACTGCACATTACTGCACACTAGCAAACTCTTCAATTTTCAGGACTTGAAGAATGTTGAAAGGATTCCTCTTCCAAGGCTTGCACCAAGGTTTCCTCCAAGAGTCTTACCAAACTTACCGAATTTGCCGCCAACAGTTTTACCAACTTCGCGGCCTACAGTACCGGCAACTGCGTTTCCAACGCTCTTTGCAGCCTGCTTCTTTTTGCGAGCCTCCGCAGCCTCTGCCTTTTCCTTTGCCTTTGCAGCTGCGGCTTCCTCTTTTTCTTTTGCCTTGGCAGCTTCTGCCTCGGCCTTTAATCTCTCGGCTTCCTTGGCATCAGCAAGTCCCTTTCTCTCAAGGAACTCGTAAGCTGAATCAGGATCTACAGGCTCATAGTACTTGCTGTAGAGAACGCTTCCCTTGATTTCTTTGTCTCTTGTTGCAGAGTCAATACCGCCCATAAGAGACTGAGGTGGGAGAATTTTAACTCTCTGCACAACTGAAGGAGTACCATCTTCCTGCAGGAAGGATACAACAGCTTCGCCGGTTCCAAGCTCCTGAATAACATCAGATGTCTTAAATTCAGGATTTTCTCTAAAGGAGTCAGCAGCAGCTTTTACAGCCTTCATATCTGATGGAGTATAAGCGTGGAGCGCATGCTGGATTTTATTGCCCAGCTGAGCCAGAACACCATCTGGAATATCTCTGGGGTTCTGAGTTACGAAATAAATACCAACACCCTTGGATCTGATGAGCTTGACCACCTGCTCAATCTTGTCCATGAGAAGCTTAGGAGCATCATCAAATAATAGATGCGCTTCGTCAAAGAAAAATACCATCTTGGGTTTATCAAGATCCCCAACTTCAGGGAGAGTCTCAAAGAGCTCTGACATCATCCATAGAAGGAAAGTAGCGTAGAGCTGACCGTTATTTATAAGGCTTGTGCTATCGAGAATGTTGATCATTCCCTTGCCGCCTTCGCCTGTAGCAAACCAGTCTCTTATGTTCAGGGCTGGTTCGAAAAAGAACTTATCGCCGCCTGCAATCTCAAGGGCCACAATAGCACGAACTATGGCAGCAATAGACACCTTGCTGATATTTCCATAATCTGCAGCAAACTCCTTGGTGTTTTCTGAGATATAGTTGAGCATGGCCTTTAAATCCTTGGTGTCTACAAGGAGAAGGTTATTGTCATCTGCGATTTTGAAGGTTATTGATAAAATGTCACTTTGAAGGTCGTTAAGGCCAAGAATCCTGGATAAAAGAAGTGGGCCCATCTCTGAGACAGTAGTGCGAAGAGGAATACCTTTTTCGCCAAAAACATCCCAAAACACTGCAGGATATTTCTGATACTTAAAGCCAGCTTCCTCAAGACCAAATTTCTGAATTCTCTTTTGCATATCCTCTGAATCAGCGCCTTCGAGTACCATTCCAGACAGATCACCCTTGACATCAGCAAGAAATACCGGAACACCCATGTCGCTAAAGGATTCAGCAAGAACCTTAAGAGTTATAGTCTTACCAGTTCCAGTTGCCCCTGCAACAAGACCATGGCGATTAGCCATTTTTGGCAAAAGAAATACATTTTCCCCGTTTTCAGTGTTTGCCACCCAAACTTTACCGTCTTTATACATACCTTTCTCCATTCTGCCGCGTAAATACGGCCTTTATATAGAGATAATTATAATACTATTTTATTTGTTTATGTTGATTGATGTAGGAAAAATACGAAAAAAGAATTGTCTGAATTGACTTTTAGGGAGTGCCAGGGCTGTATGAGGTCAACCCTGGCTGGTGTAAAAAAGTTGTTATGAAAGTGTTTATCCTTTCTGAAGATTACTATACGATCTCAACCTAAAAATAACCTAAAAGAAATAAAGAAAATAAAATGCGATGAAAAAGTGCAACAGCTGTGCCAGTATAGATGTATTGTATTATGGCCATAAAAAAACCACCATTATAGGTGGTGTATTTTTGGGAGGAGGGGTTGCCCAGTGGGGAACCAGACAACCCGTGTATGAAAAAAAGTATTGTTGGGGGTTCAGAAGGTTTTATCCTTCTGATAGGATTATAATAACGGGAAAGTGTTGCCAAAGTGTGACCGAACTCTAAAAGAAATATGACCTATTCTAAAAAATGTATAGGAGAATAAGAAAAAATGTCAAAAAATAGTCGAAATAAAGAATATAGAAAATCCGCAAAACGCAGTAAAAACAGTGGTTTCGGGAAACTTATGATGTCACTTGTGATTTTAGGAGCTGTTATTTTGTTGTTCATAAATGTAGCTCTTCCTATGTTAAAAGAGTCTGTAAAAAAAGCTGCTGCTGAAAAAACTGTTGATATGATCACAGAAAATGCAGAAAAAATAGCTGCTGATAATCCTAAGGTTGCAGAAGTTTTAGAGAATATGACTGAGGAAGATAAGGAAGTTGTAACTGAGATAATTGAGAATCATATGGATGCAGAAACTGTATCTGAAGTGTCTGGATATGTAGCTGATGGAGATCAGGATGCGCTTATAAAGTATGCTGCAGAAAATCTTACACCAGAAGAGATGGCACAGCTTCTTGAACTGTATGGGAAGTACGGTAACTAATAAAAAATCCTCATATAACGCAAAAACACCCACGGGGGGACGTGAGTGCCTGCGATTTTCTTATGAGGGGGAGATAGTGATTAGGCTTCGAATAGATTCGTAAGCCGAGCTGCATCACTAACTTGATTATTATACTAAACCTAAATTGTGTTCAAAAAGTGAAAAAAATAATTTCAAATTGTGAATTATTATGCTTTTTTAGAACAAAGTTACGGAAATGCTCCTTATTCCTGAAATTCTGTGCCGTTTTTCCCTGGATTTAATACTTATTTAATAACCTTTTTGAAAACATGATGCTACTATGGCAGTAACAAAGGAAGGCACGGAGGCCTGTAGAGTTTGCAAGGATGCACTGGCAGGGATGCGACGAGTATTGCAAGGATGCAAGGTGTTTTCGCAGGGATGCGAGGGAAATTTCAAGGAGGTAGCAATATGAGTAGCATATCATCCGTAGGCGGATATTCAGATAATTCCGCTTATGCAACCATAGCAAGAGGCGGTACTATTAACAAAGCTTCTGAAGATGCGGCAGGACTTGCAATCCAGGAGAAAACCAAATCTCAGGTAAATGGTCTTGATGCAGGATCTGAAAATCTTACATCTGCCAAGTCAGCTCTTAATGTAGAAGAAGGAGCTATGGCAGGCATTGAAGATTATCTTCAGTCAATAAAAGAACTTTCAGTAAAAGCAGCCAACGGAACTCTTTCAGATGAAGATAAGCAGAGTATACAGGCTCAGATCAAGGAATACCTTGATGGAATCAATGAAACAGCCAAGGGTACAACTTTTAATGAAAAAGAACTCCTTACTAAAGAGGATTCTTTGGAAGTGGCTTCAGACGGTAATGGCTCTAGCGAAAAGGTATCTACATTCAATGCAACAACGGATGCTCTTGGAATCACAGATTATGATGTGACCAAGGACTTTGATATGAGTAAGATTGATAATGCTATAGATAAGATTTCAGGTATGAGATCTACTACAGGATCTGAAACCAATGGCGTTGATCATGCTCTTACCTATAATTCACATGCTGCCATGGAACTTAATGGCTATCAGATGGACAAAGAAGAAGACAATGCTGTAGAGGCTCTTCAGGAGCTCAAGACCAAGCAGGCTCTTGATTCTTATCAGGCAGTTCTTCAGAAGCAGCAACAGGAAGATAAACAGGCTCAGAATATGGCTTTATTCGTATAAAACAGTACTCGGCAAAGTATTAGATAAATATTATTGATAATAAGGGCTATGGCGGTCATTTCCGCTGTAGCCTTTTATTATTGAATAGGAAATTGCTTTCCTATTCAATAATAAACGCTCCGCTGTGGATGCGCACCTCGCGGAAATGAAGTTTATTGCTTCGCAATACCGCTCGGGCGCGAAAGAGCCGCTAGCGACTCTTTATTATTCCATTTTTATATGTTTTTGTTGTAAATATAGGTGGCAATCTATAAAATGATGGTGTATCAGCATTGACTATATATATTAGAAGTAAGGGGTAATATGTTCAGATATAAGATTTATGGCCTTAATATAGATTCAGAAGTTGAGTTAATACAGCTTGAAAAGGGAGATGAAGGTTCTTTTGCTGATGTCCTGATAAGACAGGGCGACTGTAAGAGCGAGGTTATAAGCTATCTTCAGGAAAAAGATGCCACGAAAAGGCGCTATGATATAGGGCTTGATTATTCTTGTTTTGAAAACAAAGGCGGCTTCTATGTAATAAGGGCTGGCCGTGAGATAATTTTTGAATGTAGAGAAGGGTATTCTCCAGCTATGGTTTCCGGATGGATCCTGGGCTATGCTATGGCAATGCTTCTTCTTCAGAAAAAGACTCTTGCTATTCATTGTAGCGGAGTGGTAATTCCTGATAAAGGAAACAATAACGAATTTGTACCTGCTGGAGCAGTACTTATTTCAGGCGTTTCAGGTGCGGGCAAGTCTTCGCTTACAAGAAAACTCTTAGAACGTGGCTACCGCATTATGGCTGATGATGTGGCAGCTGTGAAATTTGATGGAGAAAAAGATATGGTTTTTCCGGCATTTCCATATCAAAAGCTCTGCAGAAATGAGGTTGATAGCAGAAAGCTTGATCATGATGGCCTTATCTACATAGATGAGGACAAGGACAAATTCCTGGTTCCTGTAGGAGACGTTTTTGTTTCAGAACCACAACCTCTAAAGCTTATGGCATTTCTCACTGTGGGAGATGTAAAAGAAGTTACAATTAGAAAACTTACTGGTTTTGAGCAGTTCCTTGGCTTTAACAATAGTTTATTACTCAAGGTGCTAAAAGGACCATGGGAAAATTACCCGGAAGTAATAAATCTCTCAATGAAGCTTGCTTCCAAGTGCCCTGTGTATCAGATAGTAAGACCGTTTGAGGGAGATTCGCAGGATATAATCGCTGATAAATTAGAGACTATAATTAGCGAACTATAGGAAGCTATATCATTAAAAACGAGTAGGTTCTTGCCTACTCGTTTTGTTAAACTATAGAGAAATGCTACTTTATGTATTTCATAAATATATATGTAATAAAAAGATAGAGATATTCATTTTCAGTTTGAAGGTTGAAATCTTTTCTTTCATCCAAGAACTCATTTATTGCAGCCTTGTTCAGGTATTTATCCAAGTTTTCAGCGCTTGATCTTTCCTTTATATTGCTTAATATTTTGTCTTTTTCAGTTGTAAGCCTGTAGATCCAGTCGCTGCTCTGGATACCTGTTTTAAGGATTGGGTACAGAATGCACCGCGGCAAAAGATCCTTCATAAAACCACGGATCAGGTATCTGGGAGTTCCTTCGTAGCAGTAGTATTCAAAGGGAAAAGAGTTACAGAAGTTTAAAATTTCCATATCTCTTGTGGCGTCGCGAATGACAATTCCTGTATAGAGCCCAAGCTTAGTCTCCATGGCTCCGATATAGGAAAGAGCAGGAAGTGTATATATGACAGATGTAATTTTTTCCCTTTTACAGACAGGTTCTTCAGAAAAGTTAAGCGCTATGTTTGTCTGATTTCTTTTTCGCAGGCTGTAATCTGTTAAAAGATCTGAATTTACAAACTTATTTAATAATTCTTTAGTGAGTTCTTGCTGCCCACCATCTTCTTTATTCATAGCAGAGATTAGTTTTTGTGTTACTGAAAATGCGTGCGCTCTGCTGATTCCTGCCTCTTTGCAGTAATTACTTAAATATGTAAAGAGAGATAAATATCTTTTTCTTCTATATAGGTCATATATAGTATCCTCGATTGCACCAAAGGATACACTGGCATTGCCTGTCTGGCCATTCAAAAATACCTTGCAGCCTTTTTTGGCTGCAGACTTGTAGATTTCCAAAAGAAGAGGCATATTGACAAAAGCTTTAAATGGAATTTCCATTACATCAACCAGTTCGTCTACATAGCCATAGAAGCTCTTTCCGCCGTTGTCGGTGTAGGTGGGCTTTATATTTGGATACATCTTGACTATCTCATTTACATATCCGGACTCGTTTGTGATTTGGTTTTTAGGATAGAAACCGGACATATTGTAATGAGGAACATAAGTATATGAAAAAAGATCCTTATCCTGATACTGTAGTAAAGGGGCAGCAAGGGCTGCAACTGAGGCAGAATCAAAGCCGCCGCTTAGGGCTATTCCTACCTGTCCATTTGTTGTGACAGCTCTTTTAACGGCATTTTTATAGGTATCAAGAAAGATATTCTTTAACTTGTCTATGTCCTTTGGAAGGTTTATTTTTTCCGGAGCCCAGTATCTTGTCTGAATGCAGGAATCCTTTGTTATAGTTACGCTGCAGCCAGCTTCTACAATAAAAACGTTCTCCCAAGGAGTTTCTGTCGAAGATATATTTGGCATAAGGCCAGGGAGTAATAAAAAGTCCTTTAAATATGTCTCATTTCTTTTAAGCTCAGGATAGAGCATCTTTATTGGTGATATTAGTGTTGAGAAAACTACTGCAGATGGAGTTTTGTAGTAGTAAAGACATCTGCTGGAGGTTTTATCTGTAAAGATAAAGAGCTGCTCCTTGCATATGTCAAATATTGCAACTGAGTAAATTCCCTTAAGATAGTGCACTAGGTCTGTATTCCACTTCTTGTAGGCAAGACAAATAAGACGTCCATTTGAAATGGATGTGTCTTTGACATTTAAAAGCTCAGCAATAAGCTCGTCTCTGTTATCTATAATGCAATCAGCAACAATTATGGTTCTGTGCTTCTTTGGATCAGAGTCTGTATCCAGGATATTTCCATCAGTATCCAGAATGTAGGGCATGAGTTCTGTTTCATCCTCATTAGTAATTATTTGAAGACCAAAGCCAAAAAGGCTATTACCAGATTTGATTTCATTGATGCGGTCTAATTTGCATTTTCTTTCATATTCAAAAGACATGCTGTCTGTCTGACAGTTTTCTTTATCAAATTTTACAAGACCCCAAATTGCTGACATAAATTCCTCTTTCTATAGGTATAGATTTTTATGATATCAAGTTTCTTATAACAAAACGATAGTTAACAAGCGGATTGTACGGTATATAGTACATCTTACAATTATGATAGATTTCTTTACATGACTATAAAAATATCATATGATTAAGCGCGATTCAATTAGTAGAGAGGAGATATTTATCTGTATGAAGAAGTGGGAAAGAGCAGAAATTACTTGCCTGGATATCGCAGAGACAAGCCATGATTGGAAACCCCAGTTTTCTTTAGATGGCGCCTATTTAGGAGATGGAAAGGTTTCTGGATGGTTCGGAAAGCCAGATCCAGCACCATCATCTAATCCAACACCTGCACCAGCGCCAGCTCCAGAAGTTACACCAGACCCAGTTGATGATGTAATAGACAGACTTAGCTGATATTTTTGGACAATTATTTAGTAAAAATATGATCCCTGCCAGAAATGGTTAGGGATCTTTTTATTGACCAAGGCCATTTCGGGGGCTATAATTTCTTGGGTTTGAAATATCCTATAAATAAAATCGGTTTTATAGGCATCATTAATGTGGAGGAAATTATGGAAAACGAAAAACTGAAACCCATGCTGTTTACAGCTATGAAGGGCTACAATGGCAAACAGTTTGTCCAGGACTTTATTTCTGGAATAATTGTAGCCATCATTGCATTGCCTTTATCTATCGCACTTGCTCTTGCATCAGGTGTAGGACCTGAGGAAGGTCTTTATACTGCAATTGTTGCAGGCTTTATTATTTCATTTTTAGGCGGTAGCAGAGTGCAGATTGCTGGGCCTACTGCAGCTTTTGCTACTATCGTTGCTGGAATCGTAGCAACAAAGGGTATGGAAGGACTTGCGCTTGCTACTATTTTTGCCGGAGTTCTTCTTATTTTAATGGGTGTGTTCAAGCTTGGATTACTTATCAAGTTTATTCCTTATACTATAACAACAGGATTTACTGCTGGTATTGCTGTTACAATTGCAATTGGTCAGATCAAGGATTTTTTGGGACTTACATATCCTGCAGGAACTTCAACTGTTGAGACTATTGAGAAAGTAGAAGCTATTGGCAAGAATATAGGTACCTTTAATTATCAGGCACTTATTGTCGGACTTATCTGTCTTGTTATTCAGATTGTATGGCCCAAGATCAGCAAGAAGATTCCAGGCTCTTTAATAGCTGTAATAGTTGGAATCCTGATGGTAAAGCTTCTTAATATGAATGTTAATACAATAGGAGATCTTTATGAGATAAAGGGACAGCTCCCAGCTCTTAAGATTCCAACATTTAGCTTTGCAACACTTAGATCTGTAGCAGGAGACGGATTTACAATTGCTATTCTTGCTGCGATTGAATCTCTTTTGTCCTGTGTCGTTGCAGATAGTATGATTGACAGTAAGCACAGATCTAATATGGAGCTTGTAGCTCAGGGTGCTGGTAACATTGGTTCTGCACTATTTGGCGGTATTCCTGCAACAGGTGCTATTGCCAGAACTGCAGCTAATATCAAGAATGGCGGCAGAACACCAATAGCAGGTATGATCCATTCAATCTGCCTTGTACTGGTTCTTTTAGTACTCATGCCTTATGCAGCGCTTATTCCAATGCCAACTATTGCGGCAATTCTTTTCATGGTTGCATACAATATGTGTCAGTACAAGACTTTTATCCATCTTTTGAAGACAGCTCCAAAGAGTGACATTATAGTTCTTGTTACTACCTTTGTTCTTACTGTAGTATTTGACCTTGTTGTTGCTATCGAGGTTGGTATGCTCTTTGCCTGCGTTCTCTTTATGAAGAGAATGAGCGAAGAGTCAAGAGTTCGCGGCTGGAAGTACTATGATCCTGATGATGATCCTGATGGCCCTGGACTTAAGGACATTCCAAAGCATGTCAGAGTATATGAGATCAGCGGCCCTATGTTCTTTGGCGATGCTGAGCAGATAGCAGAGATTTCTTTTAAGGACTTTACAAGAGCTCTTGTTATCAGAATGCGTGGTGTTCCAGCAATCGATGCTACAGCTATGCATTCTCTTGAGGAACTGTACGATAGATGCAAGAAGAATAACGTTCAGCTTGTATTTTCACATGTTAATGAGCAGCCTATGAATACGATGGAAAAGGATGGATTCGTTGATCTTGTCGGACGAGACAACTTCCTTCCTCATATAAATGATGCCCTCAAGAGAGCGGCTGAAATCTAAATCATTCAATAAAGTTGATATATATTATTCTATTAAAATGACAGAATAAAAAAGAAATAAAGACATAAAACAGGAGACATTAGGCTAGATGCTTATGTCTCCTTTATTTATGAAATACACCATTTTTTATTGCAAAATATCATGTTCGACTGTACGTTTATGGATAAAATAAGCTGTTGATATATTATAATTTTTTTATTAATAATAATCTTTAAAATACAAGATATGGTATAATTTACTCATAAGTCATACAAATAGAGGGGGACCTACGCATGAAGAAGATCTACGTACTGGACACCAACGTTTTGATTCAGGCACCTCACGCTTTGAAGTGCTTTGAGGATAACGAGGTCGTTCTTCCGCTGGTAGTCTTGGAGGAACTCGACGGCCACAAGAGGGATGAAGGCGAGCGAGGTGCTAATGTGCGCGAAGCTATTCGAATTTTGGAGCAGCTACGAGGCGCAGGGGATTTGGTCAAGGGAGTTGAGCTTGACAATGGAGGGTTCCTTAGAGTTGAAAAGAATTTCAAGGATGTGGAACTTCCCAAGGATATGGCAGAATACAAGTCAGATAATCGTATTCTGAAGGTTTGTAAGGGACTTAGTGATTGCAGTAAAGAGCAGGTTATTCTGGTTACCAAGGATATCCTGATGAGAATCAAGGCGCAGATTCTTGGAGTTAAGTCAGAAGACTTTACTACTGAACAGGTTGCAGGTGAGGGAGAGCAGTATAGCGGCCGAAATTCTGTCTATGCGCCGGAAGATGCTTTTAAGGATTTCAAGAAAAAGGGCATTCCTGTAGATAAGGTGTATTGTTGTGATGAAGAAGGCAATAAGTATGCACCTGAGCTTTATGAAAATGAATTTATTGTAATAAGGGCTGATCAATCCACTAATAAGACTCAGATGGGCAGGGTGTGTGGAGGCTTTATCAAAAAGCTTGAATTTGAGAAGGCACAACCTTATGGAGTCAAGCCCAGAAACGCAGGTCAGTACTTCCTTCAGGAGGCGCTTATGCAGCCTGCAGAGGTGGCTCCTCTTGTAATAGTTAAGGGTATGGCAGGTACTGCCAAGACTTTCTATTCTCTTGCAGTTGGACTCGAGAAGATGATCAACAGGCCAACTGGGGAGTATCGCAGGATTTTAGTCTGCAGGCCCAATTCTCAGTTTGATGATGATATAGGTTTTTTGCCAGGTGATGAGCAGGAAAAGATATCTCCACTTATGAGGCCTATCATCGATAACCTTGAGCAGCTCATTGACTCCAATGAAGAGGAGAGGTATAAAGACGAGAAAGAACTACAGGGCAAGACAGATGAGGTGTTTGAAAGAGGTATTGTTCAGTGCGAGGCCCTTAACTTTATTAGAGGAAGGTCTATCCTTAAGACTTATCTTATAATTGATGAAGCTCAGAATATGACACCTACACAGGCAAAGGGCATTATTACGAGAGC
Source organism: Butyrivibrio sp. INlla14 (assembly GCF_900102515.1). GTDB lineage: Bacteria > Bacillota > Clostridia > Lachnospirales > Lachnospiraceae > Butyrivibrio. The sequence continues at coordinate 151,406 of NZ_FMVS01000002.1, read as the reverse complement.
TGGCAAGGATACCAAGATAATTTTATTGGGAGATCCTAATCAGATTGACAGACCTTTCCTTGATGAGAGAACTAATGGCTTGTCATATGCGGCTGAACATATGAAGGGGAGCCCGTTGGCGTGGCAAATATCACTTTCGGCTTCAGAATGCGAGAGAAGTAAACTTGCCATGGATGCAATAGGCAGAATGAAAGATAAAAAGGACTTTTAAAGGAAACGAAAATTTTTTGAAAAAATTTAGCTAGATTTTTCAAGGGCGGAGCCAAAGTGATGATTGCTCCGCCCTTATTTTATGGGCTTTTTGGCTACCTTGTGAAAAAGTTAATAAATATTTAATAATCTGTGAATATATAGTATAATCAAATTTGCGACTTTATTTACTTGTATTATTTTTAATCAATTAGAGGTGAAAAATGGATATTAGAATTGAGAATCTGACAAAGACTTATGGCAGCCTTAATGCGGTTGATCATATGAATCTTAACATCAACGACGGAGAGCTTGTTGGTCTTCTTGGTCCTTCGGGATGCGGTAAGTCTACTACGCTTTTTATGTTGTCAGGTCTTACAACCCCTACAAGCGGAAAGATATTCTTTGGAGACAAGGACGTGACTAATATTGCTCCAGAGGATAGAGAGATTGGTCTTGTTTTCCAGAACTATGCTCTTTACCCACATATGACAGTTATGGATAACATTACTTTCCCACTTATCAACCGTGGAATGAAGAAGGATAAGGCTAGAGAAGAGGCCCTTGAAATTGCCAAGGTTGTTAAGATTGACCAGTATATGAACAGAAAACCTAGTGAGCTTTCAGGTGGACAGCAGCAGAGAGTTGCTATTGCCAGAGCTCTTGTTAAGAAACCTCAGGTTCTTCTTCTTGATGAGCCTTTATCAAACCTTGATGCTAAGCTTCGTGTTGCTACAAGAGAAGAAATCAGACGTATTCAGCAGGAAGTTAAGATCACAACTATCTTCGTAACACATGACCAGGAAGAAGCTATGTCTATTTCTGATCGTATTGCAGTTATGAAGGAAGGCGTTCTTCAGCAGTACGAGGTACCTCAGACAATGTACCTTAATCCAGCTAATGAATTTGTAGCTAACTTCCTTGGAACTCCAGAAATCAATAATATAGAAGTTGATGTTAAGGGTGGCGTTATTTCTTGTGGTGATGTTGCTCTTAGAACAGGTGCTCAGCTTGCAGATGGCCATTATCATGCAGGTATCAGACCAGAGTCATTTACTCTTGATGACAATGGAATCTCTTTTGCAGTTGATAACCTTCGAATGACAGGCCGTGATCTTCTTCTGTTTTCAAAGCTTGGCGAGAGCAATGTTCGCGTTCTTGTACATTCTTACATGCAGGTTTCAGAAGGCGATGTTGTGAAGGCTGCTGTACGTGAAGGCCATATCCTTGTATTTGACAAGGATGAGAAGCTCATTGGAAGATTCTAATTAGGGTACAAGGGAGAACATTATGGATAAGAAGAGTTTTAAGGGATATTTATATCTCCTTCCATCTATTATTATTATGGCGGCTTTCACCATTTATCCGCTTATAAGAGCCATTATCATGAGCTTTTTGGGAAATTACAGTATTATTAATCACTCCTACAGCTCAATAGGCTTTGAGAATTACAAGGCTCTCTTTGCAGATCCTGACTTTGCGCTTTCATTGCGTAATACAAGTATTTACGTTATATGTGTTGTACCTGCTTCAATCTTTTTGTCACTTGTTATAGCAGTGCTTATCAACAACACAACGAAGACTAAGGCTTTTTTCCAGACAGTTTATTTCCTTCCTTATGTTACCAGTGTAATTGCTATCGGTATCGTTTGGAGATGGATGTTCAACAGTAATTATGGACTTATCAATTATTTCCTTGGAATATTTGGAATAGACCCTATTCCATGGCTTAATCGTCCTGAATATGCTATGCCTGCTCTTATCATATTTGCTATTTGGAAGAGTATGGCTTTCAACATTCTTATTTTCCTTGCAGGGCTTCAGACTATTCCTGAGGACCTTTACAGGGCGGCTAGAATTGATTCAACACCCAAGATCAGAGTATTTACCAAGATCACAGTTCCTCAGCTTGCTCCTATGATTGTTTATTCAAGCGTTATCGGAATGATCGGTGCGTTTAAGGTTTACAACGAGGTATTCTCACTGTTCCAGGGCAAGGCAGGCCCAGCCAACAAGGCTATGACTATTGTGTACTTCATTTATGACAAGTTCTACAATAGCTACAAGTATGGAATAGCTGCAGCCGGTTCTGTAGTACTGTTTTTGATCATTCTTGTAATGACTCAGATTCAGCTTCGAGTAACTGGTGAAAAGAAGAAAAAATAAGAGGAAATTAAGATGACACAGAAAAGAAAAATAGGAAATGTCATAGCTTCAATACTTAAATATGCGGTTCTGATCTTCGGAGCAATCTTTACAATCCTTCCATTTGTTTGGATGATTTTATCTTCACTTAAGACTCCATCAGAGCTTAATCAGATGCCTCCAGTATTTTTCCCAGCTGAGCCACAGTGGGTCAATTATCAGGAAGCCTGGAAGGCAGCTCCTTTTGCGAGATATTTTGTTAATACACTTATTGTTACAGCCTGCACTACATGTGGAGTTCTTGTAACTACAGTTCTTTCAGCATTTGCTTTTTCAAGATTGAATTTCCCAGGCAAGAAGACAGTGTTCTCTCTTTTCCTTGCAACACTGATGATTCCTGGAGAAATGCTTATCATCACAAACTATGAGACAATCATTAACCTTAAATGGATTGATTCCTACAAGGCAATGATCATTCCTTGGATTTCAAGTGCTTTTTACATTTATCTGCTGACACGTTTCTTTATGCAGGTTCCAGAGTCACTGTATCTGGCAGCCAAGGTAGATAAGTGTTCAGACTTCAAATATATGATGAAGATCATGGTTCCAATGAACAAGCAGGCTATTTTCTCTATTGCAATCCTTAATATCATCAGTTCCTGGAATGCATTCCTGTGGCCACTTCTTGTAACAAACTCACAGGAGATGAGAGTATTGTCAAATGGTCTTGTAAGATTCCAGACTGAGGCTGGTTCATCAACAGAGCTTATAATGGCAGCTTCATGTATGCTGGTTATGCCTATCATCATCATATATCTGTTCCTTAGAAAATACATCATTGAAGGTGTAACAAGGAGTGGACTTAAGGGATAACACTATGTTATACTGAAAGGCTGCATTAGGCAGCTCATCATTTTATGATCATAATGGCATCAGCCTTTTATGATAGAAACGCTTTTTTTCAAAGAAAGAGAGGATTATGAAATGAAGTTAAAGAAAATTGGTGCTAGCATCCTTGCAATGGCTATGGCAACATCCATGCTTGCAGGCTGCGGCGAAGCTCAGACAGAGGCTCCTGCAGAGGCTCAGTCAACAGAAGCTACTGAAACACCAGCAGCTGAGACATCTGCTGCAACAGAGGAAGCTTCTGCTACTACAGAAGCTAAGAACATCGAGGCTACAGAAATCACATTCTGGCACGCTATGAATGGAAACCTTGAGACAGTTCTTACAGAGATCACAGATGAGTTCAATAACTCAAACGAGTACGGCATCAAGGTTACTCTTGTTAACCAGGGTGGATACTCAGACCTTCAGACAAAGCTTCAGGCAAGTGCTGCAGCTGACGCTCTTCCAGACGTTGCTCAGGCTTACAACAACTGGCTCACACCTTACCTTGATAAGGTTGTTCACCTTGATGATTTCGTAGCTAACGACTTTGACAACTGGGATGACGTTGTAGAAGCATACAGAGATGAGTGCTCTGAGTTTGGTTTCGTACACGCTGTTCCTTACAACAAGTCAACATATGTTCTTTTCTACAACAAGACAATGTTCGATGAACTCGGAATCGAAGTTCCTAAGACATGGGCTGATGTAGAGACAGCAGCTAAGACTGTTTACGATGCAAAGGGCATTTCTTTCATCGGATTCGATGATCTTGCAGGTGTTGTTGAAGCTTCTCTTCACCAGAACGGTGTTGATTATGTAGATGCTACAGGTGCTCTTTTCAACAATGATAAGGGTCTTGAGACATTCACATACCTTTCAAACCTTTACAACAACGAGTACGCTCGTCTTGTTGGTGAGGATGGATACTTCTCAAACGTACTTAGCAATCAGCAGATCGCTTCTTACGTTGGTTCTTCAGCAGGCGTTTCTTATATCAAGGCTGAGGGATGGGAACTTGGCGTAGCTCCACTTCCAGGTAACGTTAATAAGGCAGCTAACATGGCTGGTACAAACATCGTTATGTTCGCACAGGATTCTAACAAGCAGCTTGCAGCTTGGGAGTACCTCAAGTACATCACAAGCACAGAGGCTATGACAAAGTGGGCAGTAGGAACTGGCTACCTTCCAATCAGACAGTCTTCTTATGAGACAGATGAGTACAAGGCATACATGGCTGAGAATGTTTGCGCAGCAGCATGCTATGAGCAGGCTAAGGACTTCTTCTTCTCACCTACATTCGATGCTTCTAACGATATCAGAAACACAGTTCCTGGTGTTGTAGAGCAGCTTGTATTTGACAAGGCTGATGCTCAGACTTGGCTTGATACTCTTACAGAGCAGATCAACGCTCAGTATTAATTTTATCAAGTAATTTTTTGGCGGGTAGAGAATTACCTTCTCTACTCGCTATTTTTTCTTTTGTACGATATTTTGATATAATGATACAGGTGTCATATGCATATATTGACAACTGATGAGTTTTGGATAGATAGAATTTTGCGAGGCGTTTATGACAAAACTTAAATTCTATAGTGGTCTTAAAGAGATTGGCGGAACAGTAGTTGCAGTTGAGACTGACAAGGCTATTTGTTTATTTGATTTTGGCTTTTCTTATGCAGACAGAATTGATAATAAGGTTCGAATGAGAAAAGGAAGCGAAGCTTATGACTACATAAGACTTGGGGTACTTAACGCAATTGATGGTATATATGACAAGGAACTAGCTGATAGGCTTGGAGTTAAGGCCTATGGAGAAACAGACAAGGAAATTTTTCTTATAATATCTCATATGCATATTGACCATATGGGAGGATTAGGTGCGCTTGATCAAAGAGTACCTGTCTATATGAGCCGTGATTCAAAGATTTTGTATCATGAACTCGGTGTGATGAATGAACTTGAAATTAGAGAACATGAGAATGTTCTTCCAATAGATTATGATGATTCAATAACTGTACAAGATATAAAGGTTACCTGCATTCAAGTTGACCATGATGTTATTGGCGCTTGTGGTTTCCTTATTGAAACGGAAGATGGCAAGATCTGCTATACAGGTGACTACAGACTTCATGGATATCATCCTGAGATCAGTCTAGACTTTGCAAATAAGTGTAAGGGCGCTGATCTTATGATCAGTGAGGGTGTTACAATAAGCCATAGTGATGTCGATATACTTGCACTTGAGGGGCCTGTAAGAGAGAATACAGAGCTTACACTTCTTGATAAGATGAAGTCCTATGCAGAAAATGAGCAGGGGCTTATTGTGATCAACAATTATAACCGTAATGTGGAGCGTGTTCATAATTTTGTAAGAGTTATAAAAGAGGCGGGAAGAGAACTGGTTCTTGATCCTGTTCAGGCTGAATATCTGGCTGCTTTCTATAAAGAAGATAAGTTTAGCGTTTATCTTCCCGAGGGTGGAAGTGTTAATGCTCCCCTTGTGACGGACTATCCGATTGTTACAAGAAAGGATATTCTGGCTAATCCTAAGAAATATGTCCTTCAGCAGGATTATAAAGACAGCTATGAACTGTTTGATATTGCCAGTGTTATTTCTATATATCTTCATATGGATGGAGCCCCACTTGGAGACTATGATCCATCCTATGAAAAGTTTTATACTATGCTTGGCGTTTTAGGACTCAATGCAGAAAGATGCGGACTTGGAGGTCATGCGGAGCCTTTTTATCTTAGAAACACAGTGGATATTATTGAACCTAAGATTCTTGTTCCGCTTCATAGTTTCAGGCCAGAGCAACTTAAATCAGAACATGCAGGAAAGATAATTCTTCCTGAGGTTTTTGATGAGATAACTCTTTAATATATGTAATAATCTTGTTAACCCTATTGACAATTCTTCTCAATAGGGTTATTTTTTATTATAGAAGTTAGCTATTGCTAACAAAATGCATTATAATAAATAGTTATAAAAAATATTTAGATTGTGCAAAACACTTTATTGACAACACTTTAAGGTTAGAGTACACTAACATTCGGTTAGCTAAAGATAACTACATTTAGCACGAAACGCAAGGTTCCCTGCGTGTAAAGGAGATGATAATATGACACTGAATGAAGCTCAGTTTGGCAATGAATATACTGTAGTGGATGTTGATACTCAGGGTGATAGCGATATGGAGAGTTTTCTCTTTTCACTTGGATGCTACAGTGGAGAGAAGATTACTGTAGTTGACAAGAAACGTAATCTCGTAGTAGCAATTAAGGATGCAAGATACAATATAGATCCAGAGCTTGCTGCTGCAATCAAGATTTGACAGACAGGAATTGTAATGAATGTACATTGATTTAGTCCGGATTTATTGTCCGGACTAAATTTAAGATACCATGTTAGCAATGGCTAATATAATATCAAAATAAAAGTATTTAGGAGGAAGTATTATGAGAATCGCAATGGCTGGTAATCCCAATAGTGGAAAGACTACCATGTACAATGCATTGACTGGCCGAAATGAAAAAATAGGTAACTGGGCAGGAGTAACAGTAGACAAGAAGGAAAGCCATATCAAGAAGAACTACTATGATGGTGATAAGGAACTTATCGCAGTAGATCTTCCTGGTGCTTATTCAATGTCTCCTTTTACATCTGAGGAGAGTATCACAAGCGGTTATGTTAAGAATGAGCATCCAGATGCTATTATCAATATTGTTGATGCTACAAATCTTAGCAGAAGCTTATTCTTTACAACACAGCTTTTGGAACTTGGGGTACCTGTAGTTGTAGCACTTAACAAGACAGATGCCAATGATAAAAAGGGAAACAGCATAGATGAGAAGAAGCTTTCTGAAAAGCTTGGCTGCCCTGTAATCAAGACAGTAGCTACTTCAGAAAAAGGACTTAAGGAAGTTGTTGAGGCTGCAGCCAGCCTTGAAGGAAAGGGCCAGAAAGAGGCTTACGTTCAGGGTGATGTAGATGTTCACAGTAAGGCTGCTGTAGAAGAAGCTGATAGAAAGCGATTTGAGTTTGTTAATAAGATTGTTTCTGAGGTTGAGAATCGTAAGGTACTGACCAAGGACAAAAACTTTGGAGACACAATTGACAATATCATCACTCATCCTGTTCTTGGTATTGCGATCTTTGCTCTTGTAATGTGGGCAGTATTTTATATTTCACAGACAACACTTGGAACCTGGCTCGCAGATATTCTTGTAGGATGGATTGAAACCTTCCAGGGCTTTGTTGGTGATAAGATGGCAGATGCTAATCCTTTATTATATGCCCTTCTTGTTGATGGTATTATCGGCGGTGTAGGTGCTGTTGTAGGCTTCCTTCCACTTGTTATGGTAATGTATTTCCTTATAGCTCTTTTAGAGGATTGCGGATATATGTCAAGAGCTACAGTTGTTCTTGATCCAATCTTTAAGAGAGTTGGCCTTTCTGGAAAGTCTGTAATCCCTATGATCATCGGAACTGGTTGCGGAATCCCTGCTATCATGGCTTGCAGAACTATCAGAAATGAGAGAGAAAGAAGAGCAACAGCAATGCTTGCAACTTTCATGCCATGTGGAGCTAAGCTTCCTGTTATAGCTCTTTTTGCTGGAGCATTCTTCCCAGAATCAAAGTGGGTTGGAGTAACATGTTACTTTGTAGGTATTGGTCTTATCCTTTTGGGAGCACTTCTTATCAAGGCTGTAACTGGTATGAAGTATAGAAAGTCATTCTTTATCATTGAGCTTCCTGAATACAAGGTTCCAAGTCTTGTATTTGCTGCCAAGTCAATGCTTGAGAGAGGTAAGGCTTACATCATCAAGGCAGGTACTATCATTCTTGTATGTAACACAGTTGTTCAGATCATGCAGACATTTAACTGGCATTTCGAAGTTGTAGAAGAGGGAATGGAGCATACATCAATTCTTGCAAGCGTAGCAGGACCATTTGCTTACCTCCTTGTTCCTGTAGTTGGTATTGTTAGCTGGCAGCTTGCAGCAGCAGCTATCACTGGTTTTATTGCAAAAGAGAACGTTGTTGGAACAATTGCTACAGTATTTGCTATTACTAACTTCATTGATACAGAAGAACTTGAACTTATCGGTGAAGGAAACGCAGTTGCAGCAGCTATGGGACTTACAAAGGCCGCAGCTCTCGCATATCTTATGTTTAACCTCTATACACCTCCATGCTTTGCAGCACTTGGTGCTATGAACTCTGAGATGAAGTCACAGAAGTGGCTCTGGGGCGCAATCGGCCTTCAGCTTGCTACAGGCTTTACAGTAGGATTTATTGTATATCAGTTTGGTACACTCTTTACAACAGGAGCTTTTGGAACAGGATTTGTAGCTGGTCTTATTGCAATTGCTGTATTTGCTGGTATCATTGGATTTATAATCTATAGAAATAACAAGGCTATGGCTTTGGAATACAAGCTTGATTAAGCCTTGATAATAAAGTTTTTATTTTGAAAGGAGGCTGCTATGACAAATGTAATAGCTTCACTGGTAATTCTGCTCATAGTTGGCTGGGCTGTAAGATATATATATAAGGCCAAAAAGAGTGGTGTAAAGTGCATTGGCTGTCCTAATGGAGGCAATTGCCACGGAGGATGCCAGAGCTGTAATAGTCAAAAATAATTGACAACTATCATTATGACGATAGTTTGAGCCTGATTTCATATAAAGACTGAAAATTTATATTTTATGAATGAACAAATACGAGGCAAATGTTCGCGAGAAACGGACATTTGTCTTTTTTATACAAAGAAATTGTGTAGTTACAAAAAGATTTGTGTAATATTTTGTTTGATTAGGGGGTTTTCACTATCTTGAGTTTGGATTATAATTCTTTATGACTTTAATACAAAAAAGTATAAAAGAATGTATATATATGCAAGTATTATTTGTATTATGCATTTGATATGCATATAATTTTCTTAAAGTATTCTTTACTTATAGGCAAATATTCATTTTGCTTTCAAAAGGTTTTTGTGATAATACCAAATGGATTTCTAATAATATATAGACTAAGGCGTCTGACAATCTTAGATGCTTAGACGATAGGAGAATTGGAAATGGCTCAGCTGTGGGGTGGTAGATTTACCGGTAGTATAAATGAACTTGCTTGGAATTTTAATGCGTCCATATCCTTTGATAAGAGGTTTCTGGAGGTCGATGTGGCAGGCAGCAAGGCTCACGCTACAATGCTTGCTGCAAAGGGCATAATCACTGAGCAGGAGAAGAATCAGATACTTGATGGCCTTGATTCAATCCTGAGGGACGTTCAGGCTGGGAATCTTGAGATAACAACCAAGTATGAGGATATTCATAGCTTTTTAGAAGCTAATCTCATAGAGAGAGTAGGAGATGCTGGTAAAAAGGTTCACACTGGCCGCAGCAGAAATGATCAGGTGGCTCTAGATATGAGGTTATATGCAAGGTCAGAAGTCTTGCATATGTCTGAACTTCTTTTAAATATGTTAAAATGCCTTAGCGGTATTATGAAGGATAATCTTACTACTTATATGCCAGGCTTTACCCACCTTCAGAAGGCTCAGCCAGTTACCCTTGCTCACCATTTAGGTGCGTATTTTGAAATGTTTAAAAGAGATGCTCTTCGCATGAAGGACATTTATGAGAGGATGAATTATTGTCCGCTTGGAGCGGGAGCTCTTGCCGGAACGACCTATCCTCTTGACAGAGAATACACTTCAGAGCTTCTTGGATTCTATGGACCTACATTAAATAGCATGGATTCTGTATCTGACAGGGACTATCTGATAGAGTTTATGTCAGCTTTGTCTACTATAATGATGCACCTGTCCAGATTTTCTGAAGAGGTTATAATCTGGAATTCCAATGAATATAGATTTGTGACTATAGATGATGCCTATTCTACTGGCAGTAGTATCATGCCTCAGAAAAAGAATCCTGACATTGCAGAGCTTGTAAGAGGCAAGACAGGAAGAGTATATGGTGATCTGATGTCTCTTTTGACAACAATGAAGGGAATACCGCTTGCTTACAACAAGGATATGCAGGAGGATAAGGAAGCTTTCTTTGATGCTATAGACAACACATCGAATTGTCTCGCACTTTTTACCGATATGTTGGCAACAATTAAGTTCAACAAAGATGCTATGATGGAAAGTGCCAAGATGGGATTTACTAATGCTACAGATGCAGCAGATTATCTTGTTAATAAGGGAATGCCCTTTAGAGATGCCCATTCAGTGATTGGAAGGCTTGTTCTTGGTTGCATCGACAAAAGTTGTGCTATAGATGATCTTAGCCTTGAAGAGCTAAAGAGCTATTCGGAGCTTTTTGAGGAGGATATATACGAGGCTATCAGTCTTGAGACCTGTGTCAATAAGCGAATCACGATTGGCGGCCCTAGTCCTATTGTGATGAAAAAAGTAATTGCTTCATATGATAAATTTATAGAAGAATATAGCGTAGGTAATGATAAGGAGGAGTAACATTATGAGCGAGAAACTTAAGGTAGCAGTTCTTGGAGGAACTGGAATGGTTGGTCAGAGATTTATCTCTATTTTAAATAACCACCCATGGTTTGAGGTAGCAACAGTTGCTGCCAGCCCTAGAAGTGCAGGACAGACTTATGAAGAGGCTGTAGCTGGAAGATGGAAGATGGACGAGGCTATTCCTGATTCTGTTAAGAACCTTGTTATCAAGGACGTAACTGATGTTAAGGCTGTATCTGAGGATGTTGATTTTGTGCTTTCAGCAGTGAACATGTCCAAGGATGAGATCAAGCACATCGAGGAAGAGTATGCTAAAACTGAGACTCCTGTAGTTTCAAATAACTCTGCCCATAGATGGACACCAGATGTTCCTATGATCATTCCTGAGATCAACCCTCAGCATATGGATGTTATCGAGTTCCAGAAAAAGAGACTTGGAACAACAAAGGGCTTTATTGCAGTTAAGCCAAATTGCTCAATCCAGAGCTATACTCCAGCTCTTACAGCATGGAAGGAATATGAGCCATACGAAGTAGTAGCTACAACTTATCAGGCAATTTCAGGCGCTGGTAAGAACTTTGATGAGTGGCCAGAGATGGTAGGCAATGTAATTCCTTTTATTTCAGGCGAGGAAGAGAAGTCAGAAAAAGAACCACTTAGAATCTGGGGTAAGATTGAAAACGGCGTTATTGTGCCAGCTGATGATGTAAAGATCACATGTCAGTGTATTAGAATCCCAGTACTCTATGGCCATACAGCAGCGGCTTTTGTTAAGTTTAAAAAGAATCCTACAAAGGAAGAACTTATTGAAAAGCTTGAGAACTTCTCAGGACTTCCACAGGAGCTTAAGCTTCCAAGTGCTCCAAAGAAATTCATCCAGTACATGCAGGAAGATAACAGACCTCAGATAACTCTTGATGTTAACTATGAAAATGGAATGGGAGTTAGCATAGGCAGACTTCGTGAGGATACAATCTATGACTGGAAGTTTGTAGGTCTTTCACACAATACTCTTCGTGGCGCTGCTGGTGGTGCTGTAGAATGTGCTGAGCTCTTAAAGGCAAGTGGCTATATCAACAAAAAATAATTGTGGCTAATTTAACAGTACTTGGGTTATACTATTAAATAGAGCACTATATTTTTGTATGATATGGAAGAGAGAGTATGGAAGAGAGCAGAAAGAGTGACCTGAACTTTTTGAACAGATACTACGATAGTGGGCTTTCCAATATTCTTGTGGTCTATGGCCACAAGAATATAGATCTTTCTGAACTTGGATTTAAGTTTGTCGAGAACAGAAAGTTTGTGTTCTATTGTGCCAGATCAGCATCTGAAAAAGAGCAGCTATATCTTTGGTCAAAAGAACTGCATGACAGGGGCTTTGATGTTAATATCAATTCAACTTACACTGAGATTTTTGAGGCTTGTCTAAAGTATGCTGAAGGTAGTCCTCTTATATTGATGGTAAGCAATTTCGAGAATATTGTGAAATTATCAGAGAAGTTTATGCAGGAACTTGCAGCGTTCGTTGAAACCAAGGGCAAGGAGAGACAGATTCTGGCTGTTCTTGTGAGCCACGATATCAACTGGGTTGAGAACAGTATGGTTGCAAACCTTGGTAAGCTTGCAGGTTCGATTGCAGACTTTAGGAAGATCAAGCCGGTTCCTTTTTCTGAAATGAGAACTCATTTTCCTAACATGTCTTACAAGGATGTGGTTATGTGTTATTCTATCCTTGGCGGACAGACGAGACTTTGGAAATACTTTAATGATAAATATGATTTCAGAGAGAATGTTTGCAGAAATATCATAGGAGATGCGGCTGTTCTTCGTGGTGAGGCTATAAGACTGACGGAGCAGAACCTTAGAGAAACTGCTGTTTATCATACTCTTTTAGCAGAGATGTCAAGAGGAGTTAATAAGCTTAATGACCTGTATCATGATACAGGTTTTTCAAGAGCCAAGATTTCTGTATATCTGAAAACTCTTATCCATCATGACTTCGTTTACAAGGCATATTCCTTTGGAAATGCTGGAAGAGAGAATGTCATGAAAGGCGTTTATAAGATAGCAAATCCTATGGTGAACTTTTTCTTTAGATTTATCTATCCATACGAAAGTGATATTGTTTTGATGCCCCCGGAGAAATTTTATGATATATTTATATCTGCGGGAATGCAATCCTATGCCAGCGAGTACTTTAAAATCGTCTGTAGGGAATATATCTTCAAATTAGAAGAGCGGGGTCAATTCCCTTTCCAGATTGGTGAAGAAGGCGAGTGGATAGGTAAGGAAGGCAATATCGATATTGTCACACAAAGTGAGACTGGGGAAACTGCTCTTGGAATGTGCTTCTGGGACAGAGCGGTAACCCATGCGGATTTTGTTAAATTGCATTCTGACGCTAGAAAAGCAAGACTTGAGGGAGATGTTATCTATCTCTTTTCAACTGAAGGCTTTGATGCGTGGCTTACAGATGCAGCCAGAAAATCGCCAGATAGCCTTAAGTTGATTGGAATAGATGAATTAATGAATGGCTAATAAATCAGTATATATCGCGGAGAAGCCTAGTGTTGCACAGGCTTTTGCCAGCGCTCTAAAAATTAATTTTTCCAGGAGAGATGGTTACCTGGAGTCCGACGAGGCAATTGTAACGTGGTGCGTAGGACATCTGGTAACCATGAGCTACCCGGAAGTCTATGATGAGAAATACAAAAGATGGGCACTAGATACCCTTCCATTTATTCCTACAGACTTCAAATATGAAGTTATCGGGAATGTCTCTAAACAATTCAAAATAGTAAAAGGGCTACTTAATAGAGAAGATGTTGAAACGATCTATATATGCACCGACTCGGGACGAGAGGGCGAATATATATATCGTCTTGTTGACATGCAGGCAGGTGTAAAAGGGAAAAAGAGAAAGCGTGTCTGGATCGACTCCCAGACTGAAGAGGAAATCCTCCGCGGAATTCGAGAGGCCAAGGATGACTCTGAATACGATAATCTTGGCGCTGCTGCTTTTTTAAGGGCTAAAGAGGACTACCTCATGGGAATAAACTTCTCAAGGGCACTGACTCTTAAATATGCTTATTCTATTAAGAACTATCTAAACACAGATAAATGTGTTATTTCTGTAGGACGAGTTATGACCTGTGTCCTTGGAATTGTAGTTGACAGGGAAAGAGAAATTAGAGAGTTTGTAAAAACTCCATTTTACAGGGTAATAGGCGGCATAGACATCAATGGTAAAAAATGTGATGCAGAATGGAGAGTGACGCAGGATTCAGTATTTGACGGTTCTCCTGAGCTATACAGCGAGAAAGGCTTTAAAACAGAAGATAGCGCCAAAAAACTTATCGCATCTCTTATTGGCACAAACGGAGCAGATATTTCTTTTAAGGGAGATGACAAGGTCCTATCTCTGCAAAATCCTATAGATGTAACTATAGAAAAGTGTGAAAAAAAGAAGGAAGTTAAGAATGCACCGCTTCTTTATAACCTGGCGGAGCTTCAAAATGACTGCTCCAGATTTTTTAAGATAAACCCGGATGAAACACTGGCTGTGGCGCAGGAGCTTTACGAGAAAAAGCTGACTACCTACCCCAGAACTGACGCCAGAGTTATGTCCAGCGCCATCGCCAAGGTTATTGACAAGAATATTTCAGGACTTACAGCTTATGAGCCTTGCAGCATTTTTGCCAAGTCAATCCTTCAGCATAAGGCTTATGAAGGAATTGAGAAGACAAGATATGTCAACGACAAGGCAATAACTGATCACTATGCTATCATACCAACAGGGCAGGGATTATCTGCACTTTCAAGTCTTAGTCCCACATCTGCTAAGGTTTATGAAATCATTGTCAGAAGATTTCTTGCTGTATTTTATCCGTCTGCTACTTACCAGAAGGTGGCACTGGAGGTTTCAGCTGTCAATATGGCAAGTGAAGAAAAAAGAGAGCACTTTTTTGCTAATTTCAAGATTCTTACAGGCAAGGGATATCTTCATGTAATGGATTATTCTTTCTTTAAAAAGAAAGAGGACAAAGCTAAAAAGACCGAGGATGAGGACGAGAATAGTGCGTCACAGGATAATGAAGAGGAAACAGTAACTGACGAAGAGTTGTTTGAATACCTTCAGAAGCTTAAAAAGAAGGATGTATTAAAGCTTTCTGAGTTTGCAATTAAGGAAGGAGAGACATCGCCTCCAAAGAGATATAATTCAGGAACTATGATCCTGACTATGGAGAATGCGGGCCAGTTTATAGAGGATGAGGAACTCAGAGCACAGATAAAGGGCTCTGGAATAGGTACGAGTGCCACTAGAGCAGGAATCCTTACTAAACTTGTAAATATCAAGTATCTGAATCTTAACAAAAAGACTCAGATCATTACTCCAACTCAGCTTGGAGAGATGGTTTATGAGACTGTTGCCTGTTCTATGAAACCTATGCTTAATCCAGCTCTTACTGCAAGTTGGGAGAAAGGCCTTACCGGGGTTGCTCAGGGAGAAATCTCTGAGGCTGAGTACATGGGTAAGCTTGATGATTTTGTTAGCAAGAGAACAAACCTTGTTAAGAGCAATGATTACAGGGGGCTTTTGAGGTCAAGATTTGATTATGTGTCTGCTAATTACAAGGCTGCACCGGCTAAAAAGACTTCATCCAGAGCAAAGAGCAGTGCGACCAAGACTTCAGAAGTTGCAAAAGAAAAATAAAGTAATATAATACAAAAGTCGAATTGAATGTAGATTAGATTTCTGCATTGAATATAGGCTAGAAACTTATTAAAGAGGATAGTGATTCATCTACATGAATTGTGAGGAATTGGATATGGAAGAATTTAGAATTTCAAATATGTATGACCTTAATGAGACTATTGCAGCTGACTATATGAAGACCAAGGAGTATCCGTGGGAACTTCTTGCAGGTATCAAGGACTATATCATAGAACTTGGCAATAAACTTCCTGCAGATAAATATGAGAAGAGAGGCGAAAATGTCTGGGTTGCCAAGAGTGCCAAGGTGTTTGACTCTGCTTATATCGGAGGACCTTGCATTATCGACGAGGATGCTGAAATCAGACAGTGTGCATTTATCAGAGGAAGCGCAATTGTTGGTAAAGGGGCAGTAGTTGGTAATTCAACTGAGCTTAAGAATGTTATTCTCTTTAACAAGGTTCAGGTGCCTCACTATAATTATGTTGGCGATTCTATCCTGGGATTTAAGGCCCATATGGGAGCTGGCTCAATCACATCAAATGTTAAGAGTGATAAAAAGCTTATCGTAGTTAAAAATGGCGCTGATGACCAGGTCGAGACGGGTCTTAAGAAGATGGGAGCTATGCTGGGGGACAACGTAGAAGTTGGCTGCAACAGCGTATTGAATCCTGGAACTGTTATAGGAAGATGGTGCAATATCTATCCTCTTTCTTCAGTTCGCGGATGCATTCCGGAATACCATATCTTCAAGGACAAGGATCATATTGTCAAGAAGACTGAAGATTAACTAAATATTTAGGCTTATCAGGTAATATAGCCGAATAGTACTTATGACAGGTGAGATTATTTCTTGCCTGTCTTTTTAATTGAATAGGAAATTGCTTCCCTATTCAATTAAAAACGCTCCGCTGTGGATTCGCACCTCGCGGAGATGAAGTTTATTGCTTCGCAATACCGCTCGGGCGCGAAAGAGTCGCTAGCGACTCTTTATTCTTGCGCAAGACATGCAAGGGAATGGCTGTTTTAAAACAAATCCCCTCACACTTTAACACTGTAAATAATTGAGAGTTTAAAGTCAAAAAGAAAAAATGTTGACATGCGAGTTTCTGGTGGTATAATTTGATTTAAATTAGTTTAAATTCAGCAACTAATATTCAAAATAATAGTTTAAAACCCAATAATATCTCAACACATAATGCAGCACTTTAAAGTGCAAAAGTCAATAGATAAATAAAGGGTTTGAAACTGCTCAGAGGAGAGCAAAATGCAGAAAAAAGTCTTTCAATTGTTGGTTGATAATACCTCTGGTGTATTATCTAGAATTTCTGGTCTTTTTTCCAGAAGAGGATATAACATCGAGAGTATTACAGCGGGAGTAACGGCGGATCCCAGGTTTACGAGAATTACTATTGTGGCTTCCGGAGATGATGTGATCCTGGATCAGATTGAGAAACAGGTGGCCAAGCTTGTAGATGTCAGAGATATTCATGAACTTGAGCCTGATGAGTCTGTATACAGGGAACTTGCACTTGTCAAGGTAAGAGCTGAAGCTGACGACAGGCAGAGTATACTGGCAACAGCAAATATCTTTAGAGGCAATATTGTAGATGTCAGCCCGGATTCACTTATCATCGAGATTACAGGTAGCCAGTCCAAGGTAGACGCATTTTTAAGATTGCTTGAGGGCAGAGAAATCTTAGAACTTGCAAGAACTGGTATTGCTGGTCTTGGAAGAGGTACAGATCATATTATTTATCTTGATGAATGATATGGCTGATAGCTATTTATTTGGAGATGTAAGAGCTTATACAGCTCTTTTACATTAATGAGGAGAAAACTTAGATTAGAATTAATGGAGGGAAATCAAATGTCACAGGATGCACGTATTTTTTATCAGGAAGATTGTAACTTATCTCTTTTAGAGGGCAAGACTATTGCCATTATCGGTTATGGTTCACAGGGCCATGCACATGCTCTTAACCTCAAGGATTCAGGATGCAATGTTATCATTGGACTTTACGAAGGATCAAAGAGCAAGGCCAAGGCTGAAGCTCAGGGACTTAAGGTCTACAACACAGCTGAGGCTGCCAAGATGGCAGATATCATCATGATCCTTATTAACGATGAGAAGCAGGCCAAGATGTACAAAGAGGACATCGAGCCTAACCTTCAGCCAGGCAACATGCTTATGTTCGCACATGGCTTTAATGTACACTTTGGACTTATCAAGGCTCCTAAGGATGTAGACGTTGCAATGATCGCTCCTAAGGCACCTGGACATACAGTTCGTTCTGAGTATCAGGCGGGTAAGGGAACACCTTGTCTTGTAGCAGTAGAGCAGGATGCTACTGGTAAGGCTCTTGATCTTGCGCTTGCATATGGCGCTGGTATTGGTGGTGCAAGAGCAGGTCTTCTTGAGACAACCTTCAGGACAGAGACAGAAACAGACCTTTTTGGAGAGCAGGCTGTTCTGTGCGGCGGTGTTTGCGCACTTATGCAGGCTGGTTTTGACACACTTGTAGAGGCTGGATATGATCCAAGAAACGCATATTTTGAGTGTGTACATGAGATGAAACTTATTGTTGACCTTATCTATCAGTCAGGCTTTGCCGGAATGAGATATTCTATCTCTAACACAGCTGAATATGGCGACTATGTAACAGGTCCTAAGCTCATCACAGATGAGACTAAGAAGACAATGAAGAAGATTCTTGCTGATATCCAGGATGGAACATTTGCCAAGGAATTCCTTCTTGATATGTCAGAGGCTGGCGGTCAGGTTCACTTCCAGGCTATGAGAAAGCTTCACGCTGAGCATCCATCAGAAAAGATTGGTGAAGAAATCAGAAAACTATACAGCTGGAACAACGAATCAGACAAGCTTATCAATAACTGATTTTTTGATTATTACGGGCTGATTTTTCGGAGCAAAGAGTCATTTTGTGACTCTTTGCTCTTTTTATGATAGAATGAGTGATGGGAAAATAATAATCTAAGGGAAAGAACAATGTCCGAGACTAGTATAAGTAGAAAAAATAAAGAAAACAAAGTGTACGCACCAGTAATAATGTTTGCTAGTGCTTTTTTAATGTATGTATTGGCGGCGCTGCCTATCTTTATAGGAAGGGGACTGCCTTTCTTTTATTATGGTGATTACAATGTCCAGCAGATTCCGTTTTATCTGGCTGCTCATAGGGCAGTAGAGAATGGAGAATTTTTCTGGAATTGGAATATTGATCTTGGAGGCAGCATGGCTGGTGACTTCTCCTTCTACCTTTGGGGAAGTCCTTTCTTTTGGGTAACAATGCTGTTTCCAGAAAACTATATACCTTACCTTATGCCTTTTCTTATGGCTCTTAAGTATGCTACAGCTGCTTGCTGTGCTTATCTTTACATAAGGCGCTATGTCCATAAATACAGCTATGCGATGATTGGAGGATACTTATTTGCGTTCTCTGGTTTTAATGCCTGTAATATAGTATTTAACCATTTTACAGATTCAGTGGCCTTTTTCCCGCTTTTTCTTTTGACTTTTGAAAAACTCATGGCTCAGGATGATGAGAATGCAGCTGATTGCGACAAGGATCCCTTTAGCTTTATTTACTTTGCCTGCATGACGGCTTTTATGTCTGTTGTAAATTACTACTTCTTTTTTGGACAGGTTGTATTTCTGATTATCTACTACATTGTAAGGTATGGCAGAAATAACGGTGTTAAAGCTAATCTCAGGATGTTTAACAAGGCTCTTTTTGGCGGAATTACAGGAGTTTTGCTGGCAGGATTTTTCCTGATGCAGGCTTATGCAGGAATTAAGGGGAATACAAGACTTGATAATTATATAAACGGCTATAATATGCTCATATATCCTAGTGAGAAACTCCTCTGGGATATTGTTAAGAGTGTTTCTATGCTGCCTGACATTATTGGCAAAGGAACTTTGTTTTATACAGGAACTGTCAAGAATGCATCTCTTGCAGCTTATATTCCTATGTTTGGTATATCTGGAGTAGTAGCTTACTTCCTTCTTAACAAGAAAAAGAAAAACTGGGAAAAGACAATGCTGATAATTTGCGGTGTGATTGCCTTTTTACCAGTATTTAATGCTGCTTTTTCCATGTTTAATTCATCCTACTATGCAAGATGGTATTACATGCCAATTCTTTTGATGTGCCTTATGACAGCCCAGGTTACAGAAAGAGGCAAGTCTCCTCAGCTTAAAAAGGGTGCTATAGTAGCCGTTATCATGTTTTTATTTTTCCTATTGGTATACCTTCTTCCATCCAAGAATGATGACGGGGAAATGGTGTTCTTTAATATGACAGAGAATAATACTATTTTTCTGAGAGATGTGCTTGGTACAGCTATTTTGTGTCTGATGCTTCTTGCGGTAGTATTTGCCCTTCCAAGAAATTTCAAGGGAAAGCTTGCTGGAAAGAACGAGAATGGCCACTACAAGACAGGCCTTAGAGATGGGATCATTTTATTTGCTGTTATCATAAGCTGTATCATTTCTACATTTGTTCCTCTAAAAAATGGCAGTGGTATTATAAGCAACAGAGGAAAAGAAAAATGGCAGGAGCAGATGCTGTTTAACAAAGTCAATGTTGACCAGAGTAAGTTCTGCCGAGGTGAAGTTGACAGTACCTCTACTAATTACGATATGGCCTGGGGAATCCCCTCAATTCATTGTTTCCTTAGTACAGTGCCTTCTGAGATATTTGATTTCCTCTATGGAAGCTGCGGTATCACAAGAACTGTTGAGACCAATCTTCCTGTGGACAGATGCGGAGCAAGGGCTATTCTTTCTGGCAGATATTATTTTGAAAATGCAGATATCAGCAAGAACAGAGTATTTCATGAAGGTGAGGGCACGGATGGCTACTTCTTTTTAAAGAATGAGAATGGCTTTGATGTATTTGATAATTTGAATTTTATTCCTATGGGCTTTACTTTTGATTACTACATTACCCAATCTGAATGGGAAGATCTTGAGGCCAAGGAACACGACTACGACCTTGCAAGAGTGCTTATCATTTCAGATGAGGATGCACTAAAGCTTGGAGATTCCATTGCAATGAAAGAAATGACTGCTGAGGATATCCTTAACAATGAGATGTCTTATCTTGAGTTTTCTGATGAATGTAAAAAGAGGGCAGCAACTTCTTGCTCGGAATTTACGACAGATACAAGAGGCTTTACTGCGACAACAGCAATGCTTAAGGACAGCACTCTGGTCTTTTTCTCTGTTCCATTTACAGAGGGCTTTAGCTGCATGGTTGACGGGCAGGAGACAGAGATGATAAAGGCTGATTATGGTCTTATGGCGGTGCCTGTATCTGGCGGAGTCCATGAAATCAGAGTGACTTATGAACCTGAAGGCTTTACACAAGGACTTGTCATGAGCATAGCTGGAATCTTTATTCTAGGAATATGCTTTGTATATACATTAAAAAAGGTCAATAAAAACGATTAAATTTGTTATGTTTTTTTAGTCAGATTACTATGTTATATTTGCATAAAATAATTTGATTTATATTAAGGAGACATAAAGACTATGAGCAAGATGACCATGAGCCAAAAGATTTTGGCAGCACACGCACACCTGGATGAGGTTTTTGCAGGACAGCTTATTGAGGCTGATCTGGACCTGGTACTCGGCAATGATATTACTAGCCCGGTGGCGATTGCAGAGCTAAACAAATTCAGCAAAAAAGGAGTTTTTGACAAGGATAAGATAGCTCTGGTTCCTGATCATTTTGTTCCTAACAAGGATATTAAGTCAGCTGAGAACTGCAAATGTGTAAGAGAGTTTGCCATAAAGAATAAGATCACTAACTATTTTGAAGTCGGAAAAATGGGTATCGAACATGCTCTTTTACCTGAGCAGGGGCTCACAGTAGCTGGAGACCTTATTATTGGAGCTGATTCTCATACCTGTACCTATGGAGCTCTTGGGGCTTTCTCAACAGGAATCGGTTCTACTGATATGGCAGCTGGAATGGCTACTGGAAAAGCCTGGTTTAAGGTGCCTTCTGCTATCAAGTTCAACATAGTTGGCAAGCCTTCAAAGTGGGTCAGCGGAAAAGATGTCATCCTCCATATCATAGGTATGATCGGTGTTGATGGAGCTCTTTATAAGTCAATGGAATTTGTGGGAGAGGGCATCAGGAATCTTTCTATGGACGACAGGTTTACTATTGCTAATATGGCAATAGAGGCTGGTGGCAAGAATGGAATCTTCCCTGTGGATGATATAGCGCTTGCTTATATGAAGGAGCATGCACCAGGCAAAAAAATTACTGTATATGAGGCTGATGAAGATGCTGAATATGATGAGGAATATACAATTGATCTTAGCACTCTAAAGCCCACTGTGGCATTTCCGCATCTCCCAGAGAATACTCATACCTTTGATGATATAGAGAACATTAAGATTGACCAGGTTGTGATTGGATCATGTACCAATGGTAGAATAGATGATCTGAGAATTGCAGCAGAAGTGCTTACAGACCATCACGTGGCAGAGGGAGTTAGATGTATTGTTATCCCTGCTACACAGAAGATATATCTTGAAGCTATGGAGGAAGGACTTATAAAGACCTTTATCGAGGCTGGCGCAATTGTTTCTACTCCTACCTGCGGCCCTTGCCTTGGCGGATATATGGGAGTTCTTGCTTCCAAGGAAAGGTGTGTTTCTACCACAAACAGAAACTTTGTTGGAAGAATGGGAGCTATAGATTCAGAGATTTATCTGGCATCCCCTGCAGTTGCGGCTGCAAGTGCGGTTACAGGTAAGTTATCACAGCCAAGTGAGCTGGGACTTTGATGGAGGAGAAAGAGTATGAAGGCAGCTAAGGGAACAGTTTTTAAATATGGTGATAATGTAGATACAGATGTAATAATTCCGGCAAGATACTTAAATAGTACAGATGCTTCTGATCTTGCTAAGCACTGCATGGAGGATATTGATAAGGACTTTGCCAGCAAGGTAAAGGCTGGAGATATCATTGTTGCAGATAAGAACTTTGGGTGTGGATCTTCCAGAGAGCATGCGCCTATAGCCATAAAGGCCAGTGGCGTAAGCTGTGTTATTGCAAAGAGCTTTGCCAGAATTTTTTACAGAAACAGCATAAATATCGGTCTTCCGATCATCGAATGTGAAGAGGCTGCAGATGCAATAGGAGCTGGAGATACTGTTAGCATTAACTTTGATACAGGCATGATCACTGATGAAACAACGGGTCAGAGCTTTAAAGGACAGGCTTTTCCTCCATTTATGCAGAAGATTATTGATTCTGAGGGGTTAATCAATTATATTAATTCTAAGGATTAATTTTGGGAGGATAGTTTTTAATGAATAGGTTGTTCTGCGTCATTCCATGCTATAACGAGGAGGCAGTGCTTCCAGAGACGTCAAGGCGCCTTCAGAATAAGATGGAGAGTCTTATAAAGAGCGGGAAGATCTCTGAAGATAGCAGAGTAATATTTGTGAATGATGGTTCAAAGGATAATACCTGGAATATGATAAGTGAGCTTCATGACAAGAACCCACTGTTTCAGGGAATTAATTTATCCAAAAATATGGGACATCAGAATGCTCTATTGGCAGGACTTATGACAGCCAAGGATCTGTGCGATGCAGCTATTTCAATGGATGCAGATCTTCAGGATGATATTGATGCTATTGATGAAATGGTAGAGAAGTTCCTTGCTGGAGCTGATGTTGTTTATGGTGTACGTTCTAAGAGAACTACAGATACCTTCTTTAAGCGGTTTACTGCAGAGAGCTACTACAAGCTTGTTAATGCCCTTGGGGCCAAGACAGTTTATAATCATGCAGATTACAGACTCATGAGCAGACGTGCACTTTTGGGACTTTCTGAATTTGGAGAGGTCAATCTTTTTCTTAGAGGAATAGTTCCTATGGTAGGCTACAATGTAGACTATGTTTACTATGAGAGAGCTGAGAGATTTGCAGGAGAGAGCAAGTACCCTCTCAAGAAGATGCTGAGTTTTGCTATTGAAGGTATCACAAGCCTTAGCACCAAGCCAATCAAGATAATCACTGGACTTGGAATGTTTATCTTTTTTGTGAGCATTGTGGTACTTATATATAGTCTTATCAGACATTTTACAGGTAATACAATCCCTGGATGGACTACTACAGTTCTTTCTGTTTGGGCTATTGGTGGACTTATCATGATATCTCTTGGAGTTATTGGTGAGTATATTGGTAAGATTTATCTTGAAACCAAGAACAGGCCAAGGTTTATAATTGAATCATATATAGCTGATGAAAATGATGAGGCTGTATTTAAAAAAAATGAGCACAGATAATAGCTGTGCTCTTTACACGTTACAATAAAGTTAGGAGATTATTTAAAATGGCAAAGAAACCAGAAGATTTTAAAAAGCAGATGGAGGAAAATTTCAAGGTTGCTCCTTCAGAATTTTCACATGTAAAAAAGGTGATTGGTATAGTAAGCGGAAAGGGCGGCGTTGGAAAGAGTCTTGTTACTGGCCTTTCTGCTGCTATCATGAATAAAAAGGGCTACAAGACAGCTATTATGGATGCTGACATTACAGGTCCTTCAATTCCTAAGATGTTTGGTATTGGAAAAGCTAACTTCGCTGATGAGAATCAGCTCCTTATTCCAGCAACTTCCGAGGGCGGCATAAAGATCATGTCCCTTAATATGCTAATGGACAATGAGACAGATCCAGTAGTTTGGAGAGGTCCTGTTATAGCAGGGATTGTTAAACAGTTCTGGGCAGAAGTAAATTGGGGCGATGTGGACTTCATGTTTGTAGATATGCCTCCAGGAACAGGAGATGTTCCTCTTACAGTTTTCCAGTCACTTCCTGTTGATGGAATTATTGTGGTATCAACGCCTCAGGAGCTGGTTGAGATGATCGTGGAAAAGGCTATTAATATGGCCAATCTCATGAACATTCCAGTTCTTGGTATCGTAGAGAACATGAGCTATATGAAGTGCCCTCACTGTGGAGAGCCTATTAACATCTTTGGAGAGAGCAAGATAGAGAGTTATGCAGCCTCCAAGGGGCTTGATATCCTGGGCAGAATTCCACTTGATCCGGCTGTAGCAGGCCTTTGCGATGCTGGTAAGGCAGAGGATATCGAAAATGACTTTATGGACAGCCTTGTTTACATTCTTGAGGGAATGATAGATTGATCTTTACTGACAATAAGTAATTGGATGGTGAGCATATGAAGATTAAACCTGAAAAAAACCAGATAACCTGGGGGATAACTATATTTGTAGTTGCTGTGGCACTGCTGTGCGTTTATTATCTGATGTTTCACTGGTCCAGCGCTCTGGCTTCAATCAATACAATAATCAATGCTATTTCAGGAATCATAATTGGAATAGGCCTTGCTTATGTCCTTATACCTGTTCTTGATGCAGTGGAGAGAAGGATTCTTAAGCCTATATATGTAAAAAGAGGATACGATGTATCTTTTTCCAAGGATGCCAACTGGAAAAAGAGAAAGCAGATGAGAGCAATCGCTGTTCTTATCACTATGTGCATCTTTCTTTTGATGGTATATAGCCTTTTTAGTACAATCCTTCCTCAGCTGGTAAACAGTATCAGGGAGATATCTGATAAGCTGCCGCAATATGTCAGAAATCTTGATGTTACAGCTAACGCCTGGCTTGAGAACAATCCGGATCTGCAGGAACTTTCTAATGTGTTTATTAAGGGGTATTATGCGACCTTAAGTGATTACGTTTTTCAACAGCTTCTGCCTTCTCTTCCTGATGAGAATACTCTGCCAAGACTAGTATCTAGAAGTTTCATGACTGTAGTGAATGTATTCTTTGATGTTTTGGTAGGTGTTATTGTTGCTATCTATATCCTTAATTCTAAGGAGAGGTTTACAACAAGAGGCAAGAAAATGGCATATTCTCTCTTTAGAGAAGACTTTGCCAACGAACTGATTGGTGGCTTTAGATTTGTAAATAAGACCTTCAAAGGCTTTATTGGTGGCAAAATCCTTGATTCCATTATAATTGGAATCCTGTGCTATATAGGCTGTATGATACTTAAAATCAATTACCCTTTGCTTATTTCTGTAATTGTTGGTGTTACCAATATTATTCCATATTTTGGACCTTACATTGGTGGAATCGCAGGAGCTCTTTTGCTGGTGATGATCGACCCTATGAATGCACTTGAGTTTCTTATTTTTGTTATAGTCCTTCAGCAGTTTGATGGGAATATCCTGGGGCCAAAGATTCTTGGAGGGTCAACTGGGCTTTCCAGCTTCTGGGTTATTTTTGCAATTACCTTCTTTGGAAGCATTTGGGGAATAGTTGGACTTTTACTGGGAGTGCCGGTTTTTGCAGTTATCTATGCCTTTTTCTCAAGACTTACAAATCACTTCCTTGCAAAAAAGAGCCTCAGTACCTTTACAGGGGATTATTACGATCTTGCTTATATTGAAGGCGGTGAATATAAAAAGCTCAGTGATCCATCAAATACTAAGTATAATTCTGCTAGAAGAGAGTCCTCCTTTAGAAATTTGTTTAAGAGAAGAGTGAGTACTACTGAGCAGTTTTCCGCTGATAAAAAGGATGGTTCAGAAGCAGAGCAGAATAAGCCTGATGAAAAGAAAGACCTGGAAGTTTAAATGGTTTTGTACTTGACGGATTTTGATTATGAATTATAATGTTACTAATTAGTGCTTTGAAGTGTTAAAGTGCATTTGATAATTCTGGATGTGTATGCATCTAAGTTTTGGAAGGGGATATAAGATGAGCAAAAAGAATCTTGATTGGGCCAATATTGGATTTGGCTACATGGTTGCAGATAAGCGCTATGTTTCAAATTATAAGGATGGAAAGTGGGATGAGGGTACTCTTACCACAGATTCAACAGTAACTCTTAGTGAGGATGCTGGAGTTCTTCATTATGCACAGGAGTGCTTTGAAGGACTTAAGGCATACGAAACAGAGGATGGTAAAATAGTCACTTTCAGACCTGACCTTAATGCTAAGCGTATGGTTGATTCTGCTGAGCGCCTTGAGATGCCTTCTTTCCCAGAGGACAGATTTATAAAGGCTGTTGAAGAGGTTGTTGCAGCCAATAAGGACTGGGTTCCTCCATACGGAAGCGGTGCAACACTTTACATTAGACCTGTTATGTTTGCTACAGGAAATGTAATTGGAGTTAAACCTGCTGATGAGTATCAGTTCAGAATCTTCGTAACTCCTGTAGGCCCATACTTCAAGGGCGGAGCTAAGCCAATCGTTGTTAAGATTTCAGATTATGACAGAGCTGCTCCTCACGGAACAGGTAATATCAAGGCTGGTCTTAACTATGCTATGAGTCTTCATGCTATTGTAACTGCTCATGAGGAAGGCTTTGCAGAGAATGTTTATCTTGATGCTGAGTCCAGAACATATATTGAGGAAACAGGCGGAGCGAATATCATCTTTGTTACCAAGGATGGAGGACTTGTTGTTCCTAAGTCACATACAGACTCAATTCTTCCTTCCATCACTAGAAGATCTATTGTATATGTTGCAAGAGAGATTCTAGGTATGAATGTAGAGGAGAGACCCGTCAAACTGTCAGAAGTATCTGACTTCGTAGAAATGGGCCTCTGCGGAACAGCAGCTGTTATCAGCCCTGTTGGCAAGATCAACGACCATGGCAAGGAAATCTGCTTTGCAAGTGGAATGGATGAAATGGGACCTGTAATGAAGAAGCTTTATGATACACTTACAGGAATTCAGATGGGAACTGTTGAAGCTCCTGAGGGATGGATTCATGTAATTGAGTGATAAACTGAAGCTGATAAGAAGAAATGTGTAAATAGTTAATAGAGAAAAATGTGGCGCTGTGATTAAGTTCACAGCGCTATTTTTATGCAATTAATTAAGTATTCTTAATTGCGCAAATTGTTGAAAAAATTCTGGCTATACAATAATATATAAAATAGGAAACGCAAAAACGTATATTGTATTCAGGGAAAATGGAGGAGGATACAGATATGGCTAAGGATTATTTCTTGAAGACAGAAAACAACACTAAACTATCCATTGCAGATCTTGAAGAACCAGTGAGGGAAAATTATCACGAATTTTTTAGTCCTCTTGGATGTAGATTTAGCAGAGTATATTTTGGCTGGAATCATGGTAAACCGCTGTTGTGGAGAGTTCTTAAGAAGGAATGTACAGACTTTAATGGCGAAAAATTTGGTGATAGGAAAACTTTACTGATTGATTGCGACTCTGTAATATCAAAAGGTATTTATGATTCCTCCAAAAAAGACAAAGGACAGCTTTCAAGATGGAGAAATTGCTGGCTGAATAGTTTTCTTAATGGGGAATTTTATGCTGACAATGTAAAATTGAAAAATTATATTGCGCCAAGCTATAAGAGAGAAAAGAATAGTTCAGACTATAATACTGTGGCTGTTAATTTTGAACCTCTTGAAGGTGAAAATTTCTTTGTTCTGGATTGTTCTGAGATATTAAATAGTGGGTACTATGGTGGCACTCATGGCATGTGGGATTCAAACCCACAATTTGCAAAGCGCTTTGAAAAAGAGGTTACGAACTATTGGCTTCGCTCATACACAAATGATACTACCGCAGTTTATATGTATTTTTTTAATCATGGTAATGGGGATGATTATCAATTTGAAAATGCCGATAAAACCGCTTCGATTGGAATAAGCCCGGCTTGCAATATTGATATGTCTAGTATTTTATTATCTTCAGAGGTAAAAGCTGGGTGTTATAAGTTGACTTTTATAGATAAAAATAGATCGGTTAAGCTTTCGCCAAGCAAAAAACCAGAAGTAAAAGGCAATACTGTTACAATTAATTATACTGTTTCTGGATTAGAGAATAGTAATTCGTTTGCCTTGATGATTTTGGATAAGGAATATACATCCCAGAACACTAACAATGCTTCTATTTTGTACTATGAGCAAGTAGATATTAATTATACTTCAGGGCGTAGAGGAAAATCAGAATTCAATTTACCTGGAAAGTTTAATATTGGTGACTGGGGCGAAAACTACAGAGTTTATATGATGGTAGAAAGCGCCAATTGGGATTATGAAAGCGACTATGCTTCTATGCCTGTAGAAATTAAAAGTAGTGACCTTGGCCTGGATAGTTTTAGTATTAGCTTTGATCTAAATGGAAAGAATGGTAATGCACCAACAACCCAGACAGTTAAAAAAGGCGGGGTTGCCACGGAACCAGAATACCTTGAGATTGATGGCTACTACGTAGAAGGCTGGTACGATGGAAAGACTTGTTTTGATTTTTCAAAGCCAGTTAATAAAAATTATAAGCTTGTAGCTAAATGGGTAAAGGCAGATAATGCCGGTATTTGGGTTGATGGAAGACGCTTACCTAGTAAGGGAGCAACTTTAGAATTAAAACAGGGAAAAGTTGTTTTTTCTCCTGGTGCAAAGGCGAATAAGTTAAGATTTATCAATGCACTTGTAACAAGGTGTTCTAAAACCAAACAAGGAAGATCAGCTGGAATATATGTCTCAAATATGGCGGTTACTATAACAGGAGATGTAGAAATAAACGTTCCAGATGCTGACCATTCCATTTTTGTAGATAGAACTGACAATAAAAAAGAAGCTTCAATTACTTTCGATGCTTCTTCTAGTGTTGCTACATCGGTTACAACAACAGGAAGCAACTTTGCGGTTATGGCAGAAAATGCAAAGGTTATTTTTTCCTCTGCAAATGTAATGATAAAAGATGCTAATAGGAGGGCGCTTGTAGCAGTTGGTGGAGGAAAACTAATCCTGGAAGATGATGTTTCGCTTGTGTCTCCTAGAAATTCTTTCGTTAGAAAAGTAGATGATGACAGTGTTTTATATGAATCAGACGGAAGGACACCGGCAACGACTGCCTATATTGTTGGCCATTATGAGGGCGTTTATGATATTTGGGTTGGCGAAAGTCAGGTTAATTTCGGTAAGCCAAATAGAAAGATAAAGTGTGATGAAGGAGAGGCAGAATTTGATCCTAAGACAAGGACACTTACTTTCTATAATGCAAAGATTAAAAAGGGTTACCAGATCGATGGCGGCAGGTGTGTTGGCATTTACTCAAGAAACGAGAACCTCACTATCAAAGGAGATCTGACAATTGATGATCCATCTTTAGAAGCAGGCATTCGCTGTGATGATTTTACTGTGTCTGACAGTCCACTTAAGATTGAAGGATATATTAAGATAAATGCAGGCAAATATGGCATACAGACACATCTAAAGGATGTTACCTTTGGAAAGGGAACATTTGATATTAATACATCTGATGATAAGGGATCTGCACTATACGTAAACGGCAAGACCGACCTTAAGTCATCAGGAGCTAAGATTACCTCTCCTAAGGGTGGCGCAAACATATATGATAACAATACGGGATATAGTTTTGTGTATGATACTCCAAATGGAGAAAAGATTTCGTCTGATGTTGTTATAAAAGCATAACTAAATAGATGCCTGGAGGGTGGTAGAAATACCACCCTCTTAACACATCAGTTGCAAGCAAACCTTTGTTCCATTATTATATTTATAGTGAAAAAAGTAATGAAGTGGGGATTATAAATGATTGCATATGTAAACGGAATCCTTGAAAACATCGAGGAGGGGCTTGCCGTCATTGATGTTAATGGAATTGGAGTAAATGTATTTATATCAGGCTCTACTATGGATAGAATGCCTGGAATTGGTGAGGCAGTTAAACTCTACACCTACACCAATGTCAAAGAGGACTCTTTTACCCTGTTCGGGTTTTTATCAAGAGATGAACTTAATCTTTTCAAGATGCTGATAACTGTAAATGGGATAGGTCCTAAGGGTGGACTTTCTATTTTGTCTGTCATGACACCGGATGATCTTAGATTTGCAATTCTTGCAGGAGACAGTAAGAGCCTTTCTAAGGCTCCTGGCATAGGTAAGAAGACTGCTGAGAGAATCACATTGGAACTTCGTGATAAGCTCAAGGTCTCTGAGGATGAACTTCTTGGAGGCGGCGCTTTAGCTACTTCTATATCTGGTGCAGCAGGCGAATCTGATGGTGTTAACCCTGCAAGAGACGAGGCTGTTGCAGCTCTGGTTGCCCTTGGGTACAACTCTACGGATTCTATGAAGGCAGTAAGGAAAGTTCTGGCATCAAGCCCTGAAGCTGGTGATGATACAGAAAGACTCCTCAAGCTGGCATTAAAAGAAATGTTCTGAACACTTAGGCAACAACTAAAGTGAATTGAAATTAGATAATAAAGCAAATGGTATAAAAACATGGAAAAGCGAAAGATAAATACCACCGCTCGAAGCGTGGATACAACTGAAAAGGCTGAGGATGCCAGAATTGAAGGTTCCCTTCGCCCCAAACGCCTTGATAATTACATAGGGCAAAAGAAAATAAAAGAGAGCCTTCAAATCTATATTGAAGCTGCCAAAAAGAGAGGAGAGTGTCTGGATCACCTTCTCTTTTACGGACCACCTGGTCTTGGTAAGACTACTCTTTCTGTAATAATTGCAGCGGAGATGGGGGTAAATATTAAGATAACAAGCGGACCTGCTATAGAAAAGCCTGGAGATATGGCTGCAATTTTAAACAATCTTCAGGAAGGAGATGTACTTTTTGTTGATGAGATACACCGCCTTAACAGACAGGTAGAAGAGGTCCTGTACCCGGCAATGGAGGACTATGCTATTGATATCATGATAGGTAAAGGCCCTACAGCCAGATCTATAAGACTAGACCTTCCGCATTTTACCCTGATTGGGGCAACCACAAGGGCTGGAATGTTATCGGCACCACTACGAGACAGATTCGGAATGGTCCACAGGATGGAATTTTATGATCTTGATGAGCTTAGTACAATCATCATGCAGTCTGCAAAAGTTCTAAATGTAGAGGTAGATGAAAAGGGAGCTTTGGAAATGGCAAGGAGAAGCCGCGGAACCCCTAGACTTGCAAATAGAATACTGAAGCGAGTAAGAGACTTTGCAGAGGTTAAGTATGATGGCAGGATCACAGAGAATGTTGCTATTACAGCACTTGACCTTATGGATGTTGATAAAATGGGACTTGACCATACTGACAGAAATTTACTTATGACGATGATAGGCAAGTTTTCAGGCGGACCTGTTGGACTTGATACACTTTCTGCTGCGATAGGAGAAGATCCTGGCACTATAGAGGACGTATATGAGCCTTATCTTATAAAGAACGGCTTTATCAACAGAACACCCAGAGGCCGCGTGGTTACTGAGGCTGCATATCATCATTTAGGGCTTGAAATGCCGGAGTCTGGTGAAGTATAATGTGAATGATATATTTTTGGGTCTATTGTAGTTATTAAAGGCGAGGGGAGTAATATGGCATCTAAGACAGATACAGAGGTAATAATCGGGGGAAAGGTTTTTACCTTAAGTGGATACGAAAGTGAGGAGTACCTTCAGAAGGTAGCCTCCTATATCAATAACAAGATTGCTGAATACAACAAGATAGATGGTTTTAAACGTCAGCCTATCGATACTCAGAACGTTCTTTTGCAACTTAATATTGCAGATGATTATTTTAAGTCCAAGAAGCAGATAGAACTTATGGAGGAGCAACTCTCTGAGAAAGAGAAGGAACTCTATGATCTGAAGCACGAACTTATAGCCACACAGATCAAGCTTGAGAACACTGAGAAAAATGGCAAGAATCTTCAGACCAAGCTTGATGATTCTTCCAAGAAGATAATTCAGCTTGAGACCCAGATTAAGGGAACAGGTAGTAAGAAATAATGATTAGGGCTGCTGTACCAGCAGCCTTTTTAAGTTTTTAAGTCTTTAAGGTTTTGATCATGAATAAAAAAGTTGAACTTTTGGCGCCAGCTGGCGGATACGAGACAATGGTAGCTGCTTTTAATGCAGGAGCAGACGCGGTATATCTTGGTGGTTCCAAATTTGGAGCAAGAGCTTATGCCGACAATTTTGACACTGAGCAGGTACTGGATGCTATCAGATATGCCCATTTACATGATAAGAGAATTTACATGACAGTTAATACCCTGGTAAAAGAAAGAGAGTTTAGCCAGGTCTATGACTTTATGGTACCTTTTGCTCAGGAAAGGCTTGATGGGGTAATAGTACAGGATCTTGGTGTCATGCGCCTTATTCGGGATGAGTTTCCTGATATTGAATTACATGCCAGCACTCAGCAGACTGTTACTGGAGTCTATGGAGCCAGGCTCTTAAAGGACCTTGGATGCTGCAGAGTAGTGCCAGCCAGGGAACTTAGCCTTATGGAGATGAAGGCTATTAGAGAGAAGGCCGATGTTGAGGTTGAGGCCTTTATTCATGGAGCTATGTGCTATTGCTATTCAGGAGCATGTCTTTTTAGCAGCATGGTCGGAACAAGAAGTGGTAATAGAGGAAGATGTGCGCAGCCCTGCAGGCTACCATATCAACTAAAGGGAACTTCGGCGGGAGGCGAAACCTATCCTCTTAGCCTTAAAGATATGTGCACCATAGGCATTATTCCTGAACTTATTGAGGCGGGAATTGATTCCTTCAAGATAGAGGGCCGCATGAAAAAGCCTGAATATGCTGCAGGTGTAACAGCTCTTTATCGTAAATATATTGATAGATATTATGCTGACAGAAAGAGCGACATGACAGTTTCAAGAGAGGATATGGACATCCTTAAAGGCTTATATCTTAGAACTGGCATCAGCGAAGGGTATTACCATCAGCATAATGGAAGAGACATGGTGACCATCACATCACCAGCTTACAATGGAACCTCTGATAAGGTTCTTAACATGGTAAAAGAGAAATATCTCACAGGCGAAAAGAAGATTGATTGCAGGCTGGATGCATATCTTACTCTTGGAGAGCCCATGGTTCTTACTATGGCTGTCAAGAAGAATGGCGAAGAAATCTATGAAACTGTCACAGGAAGTGAAGTTCAGGCTGCCAGCAAGAGACCTATGGATGAGGCATCAATCAGAAAACAGCTTGAAAAACTTGGGAATACACCATTTGTGGCCAAAGATATAAATATTTCAATAGAGGATCTTGGACAAGGCTGTGGGATATTTGTTGCTGTCAGCGAGCTGAATGAACTTAGAAGAGCCCTTGCTGAACAGATGTTGGACAAATTGACAGATAAAGGCCAGAAAGAAAGCTTTCAACATAAAGAATCTTATAATGATCGTGCTGATGCTCAAAAAGGTGAAGAGATTAGTACAGATTGTATTGATAAGACGGGTTTATTCCACGTTCTTGTGAATACAAGCGAGCAGCTTGAAG
The DNA here is from genome assembly GCF_900102515.1 of Butyrivibrio sp. INlla14. Classification (GTDB taxonomy): domain Bacteria; phylum Bacillota; class Clostridia; order Lachnospirales; family Lachnospiraceae; genus Butyrivibrio. The sequence goes on along the minus strand of NZ_FMVS01000002.1, from coordinate 117,655 downwards.
CTGTAATAGAGACTATTAAAGACTATACTGAGAAAATAAGAGTATACGTTGACAGTGATCTGTTTTTTAAGCTATCAGACTGGGCGGCGTCAGAGATAAAAGCTTTTAAGGAAGAAGAAAAGGCTGAATTTATTGTGGCTCTTCCATTTATGACGAGACAAGAGAAGCACGACGGAACTAGAGATATTGAGCAGATAGCTAGAGCCATGCAAGATGGTCTGTTCTCCGGAGTTCTAGTAAGAAATCTGGAGCAGATAGGTTTTTTGAGAGATATCTCTTTTGATGGCAAGGTAATACTTGATTACGGTGTATACATGTGGAATGGCCAGGCAGCTAATATGGCTATGGAATTTGGGAAAGAGGACTTTAAGATCAGAGAACTATCGATTCCGCTTGAAGTAACATTCCATGAAGCCAAGGAGATTGCGGATTCTATTATTGAAAAAACTGGTGCTATAGTATCTTACAATGTGTACGGCGCTGCACCTATGATGATCAGCGCAGGCTGTGTCAAGAAGACACTTGATAAGTGCAGCGGAAGATTAAATGAGTTTAACAGGGAAAAGATGACTCTTGTAGATAGAATGGGCAATAACCTTCCTGTTACTACAAACTGCCGTAACTGCTATAATGTGATCTGGAATGCACATCCGACTTCTCTTCACAAGAAGCTTGAGAGTATTAGAAATTCAGGGAAATTTGATCATTTAAGGATTGACCTTACTACGGAAAATAAGAAAGAAAGTATTGAAATCTTAAGTGCCTTTTTATACGGGGATCAGGATGAACTTAGAAATCTTGATGATAAGGGTTATACAACAGGTCACTTTAAGCGGGAAGTAGAATAGACAGATGGAAATTTATGTGACGGAAATATCTAAATATGTGATCACGCTGTTACTTTTTTTGTATACCTTGGAAGCCTTTTTGGTTTTCATAAGAAAGACGGAAGAAGACAGAAAAGGCGTGTACATAAGACAGATAATCTTAATGTTTGCAGTACAGATAGCGTGCTTTGTCCAGATCCTTGCAAGGACTGGCAAGGCCCAGTACGCATTTTTCTTTGCATTTCAGATAATTATTTTCGCATCTGTGCTGACACTTTTTTATTTGATTTATCCTGAGGGGAACAGGTTACTGATAAATAATAGCTGCATGCTTCTTATGATAGGAATGATCATACTTACAAGACTTTCCTATGATAAGGCTATCAAGCAGTTTTTTATAATTACAGCGTCTTTTGTTGTGGGATTCTTTGTTCCTGAGCTTATCTTCAGGTTTAACTTTCTCAAGAAATTTACTTATGTATATGCAGGTGCTGGAATAGTTGCTATTGGTGCCGTTCTCATACTTGGAGCAGCTACGCATGGCTCCAAGATCAGCTATACGATAGCCGGAATCACTTTTCAGCCCTCGGAATTTGTAAAGATAGTCTTTTTGTTTTTTATGGCAGCGGCCCTTTATAAATCAGAATCAATATTGGAGCTTTTTTTGACTTCGGTGATCGCGGCGGCACACGTTATAATTCTTGTTTTATCAAGGGACCTTGGAAGTGCGCTTATCTTTTTCGTGATTTATCTGGCACTTATTTATATTGCAACAGAAAATATTGGATATCTGGCTATAGGCCTTTCATTTGGCGTATTGGCAAGTGTGATCTCCTACAAGCTCTTTACACATATTCAGGTGAGGGTGCAGGCGTTTTTGGATCCTTTCAGCGATATAGAAAGGACGGGCTACCAGATTTCGCAGTCCTTGTTTGGAATCAGCAGCGGTTGCTGGTTTGGACTTGGGCTTTATGGGGGCTCGCCCCAGTCTATTCCTTATGTTGAAAGAGATTTTATTTTTTCAGCAATAGCAGAAGAACTTGGAGTATTATTTGCTATTTTTATGGCTCTTATCTGTGTCAGTACCTTTATTATGCTGATGGTTGAGGGCTATTATATAAGAGATAAGTTCTACAGGCTCATAATTACTGGAGTTGCAGTGGCGTATATATTCCAGACTTTCCTCACTATAGGTGGCGGAGCTAAGTTCATACCTCTTACAGGAGTTACTCTTCCTCTTGTGAGTTATGGAGGAACATCTGTATTTGTTACTGTTTTTATGATCATGATATCAGAAGGCGTGTGCATGATCAGAGTGGATGAGGAATATGAACTTGAGGAGAGAAGACGCAAAAGAGCAAGACAGCAAAGGCGACTTGACAGAGACCAGACTTACAGGAAAGAAACTTACAGACAAGAGGATACAGGCAGAGATGGAAGATCTCAGGAATATACCAAGAGACAAAAGACAAACTAAGAAAAAAATAAGATCAAAGCCAATCATTGTACTATCGGTTTTTTATATTGCTTTATTTGGATCACTTTTGGGATATATCTGTAATTACGCATATAGCAACAAGCAGGAACTTTTTAATAACAGCTATAATACAAGACAGCAGATTATACTTTCCCAGAATTACAGGGGTGAGATATTATCTAGAAATGGCGATGTCCTCGCTTATACAGAAACTGATTCTGATGGAACAGAAAAAAGAGTTTACCCATATGGCAAGGAATTTGCTCATGTAGTTGGCTATTCTACAAATGGTAAGGCCGGAATAGAGGCCATGGCCAACTATTATCTGATAAATACAAATATTGACCTTCAGGATAAGGTTAAATATGAGGCTGCTGGTTCCAAATATCCAGGAGATAACGTTTATACAACTCTTGATGTTAATCTTCAGGAGGTTGCTTTTAATGCACTTTCTGCAAGAAAGGGAGCGATAGTTGTAACTGATCCAAAAACCGGAGAGATACTTGCTATGGTATCAAAGCCTGATTTTGATCCAAATACCATTGCTGATGAGTGGGAGTCTATGATAGCAGATACTTCTCCTGATGCTAAACTTCTAAACAGGGTAACGCAGGGAGTTTATCCTCCTGGATCAACTTTTAAGATAGTTACAGCACTTGCCTATATCAAGGCACATCCAGATGATTACAAGAATTACAGATTTAGCTGTAATGGAAGATATAACTACGATGGTAACACTATTTCCTGCTATCACGGGGAAAATCATGGAGCTGTGGATTTTACCAGTTCTTTTGCCAAGTCCTGTAATTCATCATTTGCTAATATTGGACTAAGCGTAGATAGGGAGACCTTTGACAGGGCCTTGGAGGATCTTTTGTTTAATCAGGAGCTTCCCCTTACAATTAACTATTCTAAATCCAGCGCTGAATATGATGCCGCAACTTCAACCGGCGATATAATGCAGCTTTCAATTGGACAGGGAACAACTAGTGTAACACCTATTCATATGAATATGATCACCTGCGCTATTGCCAATGATGGTGTTCTTATGAAGCCATACCTTGTAACTTCTGTAAAAACTGAGACTGGCAAGGTTGTAAAAAGCTTTTCTTCCGAAGAGTACAAAAGACTTATGTCTTCTGAAGAAGCTACAATCCTTACTGAAATGATGGAAGAGGTAGTTCAAAGCGGTACTGCCAGCAAGCTAAAGGGGCTTACCTATACGGCTGCGGGCAAGACTGGATCAGCAGAGTTTAATTCAGGAACTTCTGATTCCCACGCCTGGTTTACTGGTTTTGCGCCTGCAGATGATCCTGAGATATGCGTCACAATTATAGTAGAGAATGCAGGTAGTGGAGGAAGCTATGCTGTTCCAATTGCCAAAAGAATATTTGATGCATATTTTGATGCGTAATATAATAGGATAAAGGTGTCAGTAGTTAATTTTGTCACCATATGATTTTTGTTTATGATTTGGGGAAGAGAAAATGAGAAAACGCGGGTTTTGTGAGTTTTCCAAGGACCTTTACTGGGGAACAAGTGTCAAAAAAAGGGCCTTGGTAAAATGGAACCTATATCATGGCTGTGGCCAGTTTAATATATTTTGTGTCACTAAGGCCATGAACCAAAATGATCAGCTTGATATCATACACTGTGCCTTTTTGAGGCAACCCTACTACAGGGTTCATCCTGTTTTTATCTATGGGATAGCCTCTAGCTATGAAGAAGCACTTGATATAGTACTTAGGATATCTCAGGAAGCTTCTATTGCAGGTCTTGATGGAAGATTATCAGATTATCTTCTTAAGGCATGATTATCATTTGGGGAAGTGAGAGTTTTGTATGTTGGCGGGAGTATTAACGGTTCTTAGGATAATAGGGATAGTTTTGCTGTGGATATTGGCAATTATCCTTGCAATATTGCTTCTTATCCTGCTTGTTCCTATCAGGTACAGGCTGGATGCAAATGTTCCGGAAATGGAATTTGAGGAAGGCTTTGATACGGATAAGATAAGTTGCAGCGCCAAGATTACCTGGCTGCTTCATTTTATAAGCGCTACTATCGCTTATCCTGATAATAAGGAATTTACGGTTAAAATCTTAGGGATAAAGATATTACCTAAATCCGAGAAAGAGGATGATGACAAAGCCAGGGGCGAGAAGAAGAGAAAAAAGAAAGAAAAAACTGATGATGAAAGCTCCGAAGAGGCTGGTAATAATCTTGAGACTAAGTCACCTAGCAGTCAAAATGATGTTACCGATGCTGAGCAGGCTGAAAATCCAGATATAGTTCCAGAGGAAAAACAGGATTTGGAACAGGATAAAGAAAAAGTCTCAGAATCCGATAATATAGATATAGGATATGAGGACGAAGAAGAAAAAACTCCTATTGAAATAGTATTACAAATTGTTGAAAGAGTTCAGAATTTTCTTACAACACCACTTAATGTGTTTGAAAATATCAGATATACAACATCTAGACTTTATGATAAGATAAGGATGATAAAAACTACACTTGAAAACGATATTTTCAAGCGAGCATTTGAGCTGGTTAAGAGAAAACTTATCAGGCTTTTGAAGATGATAGCACCTGATAAAGCGAGAGTTGATCTTAAACTAGGATTGGGAGATCCGGCAGATACAGCAGAGGTTATGGCATTATATGGAGCTTTTTATCCAGTAATATTCAGGAAAGTTTCGTTTGAACCAGATTTTGACAGGAAAGTTATTTATGCAGATGCTCATTTTAAGGGGCATATAACAGTTGCGACTGTTTTATATTGTGTTGGCGTCTGCTACTTTAATAAAGATGTGAAAAAAGTCATCAGAAGATTTAAGAAAATCTTAAATTCCTGATAGATATCGTTGGAGGTGTGTTTTGGGTAATTTTAATGAGGTTGTAGAGTCTTTACTCGGTGGGATGAACAAAGTTATGGGGGCCAAGACAGTTGTTGGCGAGGCTACTCAGATAGGAGATACAGTTATTGTACCTCTTGTAGATGTTTCCTTTGGCGTAGGTGCTGGATCAAGCACAGCTGACAAGAAAAATGGCGGATGCGGCGGATTTGGAGCCAAGATGTCTCCAAGCGCAGTTCTTGTTATTAAAAATGGTTCAACCAAGCTTGTTAATATCAAAAATCAGGATGCTGTGACTAAGGTTCTTGATATGATTCCGGATGTTATGGATCATTTCTCTGCCAAAAAAGAAAACATGATGGCTGACGATCAGGCAATCGACATAGCTTTCCCTAAAGAGGATAAGTAAATCCTTACAGCCCTTTAAATGGGAGGATTCATATGTTAGATAGAGAAAGAATTGAGGAAATAATACTTAATGGTTCAGAAGATGAACTTTCTGAATTGCGTCTGTGGCTTTTTAAAGAGAGCGTAAGGCTTGAGAATCAGGAGAGTTCTCTAGAGGATAGATATGCCAGATTAGAAGCTGACGAGATGGCTTTTAAAGAGAGAATGGATATTGCCGAGAGAAAGCTTGAGACAGCAACCAAAAAGCTCAATAACGACAAGGCTTTATTTGACCAAAGGCTTCGCATTCTTAACAATGGATTTGACCAGTTAAACGGTGACAAGAAGAAACTTGAAAATGAATACATAAGACTCGAGAGAGAAAAGGCTATACAGAGAGAAAATGAATACGATGCTCTTGATCTTATGTTCAGAGGAGTAGATAATCCTCTTTCATTAAAAAAGAGATATAAGGACCTTATGAAGATGTTCCATCCTGATAATATCGCTGGTGATCAGGAGATGGTACAACTTATCAATGAGGAATATGCTGCTCTTTGTAGACAGTTTAATATAAGTATCATCAACTAAATTACGATATACATAAAATATTAATTTGTTTTACGGGGAATTATATGGTAATCTAATCAAGCCGTTGCTTTTCTTAGCAATGGCTTGTATGTGTTAACGGGGATCATTAATTTGGGATGTACTTTTTATTGGACTTGTTATTTGTTAATATGTGCATGACGGATGACAAGGGAATTTGATAGTACCCCATATCTGGCGTTTCTGCCGGAGTTTTCCAGTTTTATTACTGTAGAATGCAAAATCGTAACTAAAAATGAATTAATATGTTGACACACCCGAACATTTGTTTTAGTATAGTTATATAAACGAACGGGTGTTCTGAAAAGGAGATTAGTATGGAAAGAGAAGAGAAACAGAAAGCATTAGAAGCAGCACTGGGACAGATTGAGAAGCAGTTTGGAAAGGGCGCTGTGATGAAGCTTGGTGATTCATCTGATACCATGAATGTTGAGACTATCCCAACAGGTTCACTTAGTCTTGATATTGCACTTGGCCTTGGCGGAATTCCTAAGGGCAGGATTGTTGAGATCTATGGTCCTGAGTCCAGTGGTAAGACTACAGTAACATTACATATGATCGCTGAGGTTCAGAAGAGAGGCGGTATAGCAGGCTTTATCGATGCAGAGCATGCACTTGATCCTGTATATGCCAAGAACATCGGCGTAGATGTTGATAATCTTTATATTTCACAGCCTGATAGTGGTGAGCAGGCACTTGAAATCACAGAGACGATGGTTAGATCTGGCGCTATCGATATCGTAGTAGTTGACTCTGTTGCAGCTCTTGTTCCTAAGGCAGAGATTGATGGTGACATGGGAGATTCGCATGTGGGACTTCAGGCCAGACTTATGTCACAGGCTCTTCGTAAGCTTACAGCTGTTATCAGCAAATCTAATTGTACTGTAATCTTTATCAACCAGCTTCGTGAGAAGGTTGGCGTTATGTTTGGTAATCCAGAGACTACAACTGGTGGACGTGCTCTTAAGTTCTATTCATCAGTTCGTATGGATGTTCGTCGAATTGAGGCTATCAAGCAGAATGGTGAAGTTATTGGTAACAGAACAAGAGTTAAAGTAGTTAAGAACAAGATTGCTCCTCCTTTCAAAGAGGCAGAATTTGATATTATGTTCGGTAAGGGAATATCTGCAACTGGTGATATTTTGGATCTTGCTGCAGGTGTTGATATTGTAAATAAGAGCGGTGCATGGTATCAGTACGAAGGTGAGAAGATTGGACAGGGTAGAGAGAATGCAAAGCTTTACCTGGAGAATAATCCAGCTGTTCTTGCAGATATTGATGCTAAGGTAAGGGCTAAATATGGGCTTCCAGTAAATGGAGATGTTGTAGCAAATGCAGATGCAGATTCAGAAGCTGCACCAGCTAAGAAGACAAAGGCTTCAAAGTAATAGTACTCGGCATATGATAATATCAGACATTGTTGAACTTGATAAGAAGAGAAATAAGGTCTTTATTGACGGAGAATTTGCTTTTGTATTATACAAGGGTGAACTTAGAACTTACTCTATTAAGCCTGGGAATGAACTCTCAGATGCTGTATACCAGGAAATCATAGGGGTAGTACTTTCCAAGAGGGCTAAGCTTCGCGCTATGAACCTTTTGCAAAAAAAGGATTATACAGAAAGACAACTACGAGACAAACTTGCAGAGGGTTTATATCCTGATGAGCTTATTGATGAAGCGATAGATTATGTTAAATCCTACAAGTATCTTGATGACGAACGCTTTGCCAGGGACTATATAACTTATCATATGTCTCTGCGTAGTCGAAACCGAATTATTCAGGACTTGTCTAATAAAGGAATAGATAAGGAATTGATATCGTCAATTATTGATGAGTTATATTGCGATGAAGATTCGGATGTGGAACTTGATCAGATCTCTAAGCTACTTGCCAAGAAGCATTACGATGACTCCATGGATTTTAAGGACAAGCAGAAAATAATGGCATTTCTCTTGAGAAAAGGCTATTCTATGTCCAATATAAAACATGCAATGGATAATTGTAGTCCCGATATACCTTGACACTGCATTTTATAAAAGGTAAAATTTAAGTGTTGTAAAATTGTATTTAAGTACGCAAGTGATTGATATTTTTTAAGCGTACTATACAAAATATTGTACAATGAAAATTGAATAAGGAGGTGCTCCTGTAATGCCCGGTATTATTATTGCAGTAGTAGCAACTCTTGTCATTTCTGTACTTGTAACTTGGGTTTTGTCAAACTCATACCATAAGAAGGTAACTGAGGGGAAAATCGGAAGTGCTGAGGAAAGGGCAAGAAAGATTATTGACGAGGCACTCAAAACTGCTGAGGAGACAAAGCGTGAGAAACTTTTGGAAGCCAAGGAAGAAGCGTTAAAGACACGCAACGAGTTGGAAAAGGAAGTTAAGGACCGTAGAAATGAGGTTCAGCGCTCTGAGAGAAGAGTTCAGCAGAAAGAGGAAAACGTCGAGAAGAGATCGGAAGCGATCGAGAAGAAAGAGCAAAGCTTGAATGCTCGTGAGGAGGCGCTCAATAAAAAGAGTGACGAGGTTGCTAAGCTTAATGAACAAAGGCTACAGGAACTTGAGAAAATCTCTGGCTTAACCTCCGAACAGGCAAAAGAGTATCTTTTAAAGATCGTAGAAGATGATGTGAAGCATGAATCAGCTGTCATGATCAAGAACATGGAAGCTGAAGCCAAGGAAGAAGCAGATAAGAGAGCCAAGGAAATCGTTGTAAATGCAATTCAGAGATGTTCTGCAGACCACGTTTCTGAGACAACTATATCTGTAGTACAGCTACCTAACGATGAGATGAAGGGTAGAATCATTGGTAGAGAGGGTAGGAATATCAGAACTCTTGAAACAATGACTGGTGTTGATCTTATTATCGATGATACACCAGAGGCAGTAGTAATTTCTGGATTTGATCCAATTCGTAGAGAAGTTGCTCGTATAGCACTCGAGAAGCTTATTGTAGATGGACGTATCCATCCTGCAAGAATCGAGGAAATGGTTGAAAAGGCACAGAAGGAAGTAGCTGCCAAGATCAAGGAGGAAGGTGAGAATGCCGCTATTGAGGCTGGTGTTCATGGACTTCATCCTGAAGTCATCAAGATTCTCGGCCGTATGAAGTTTAGAACTAGTTACGGTCAGAACTGCTTGAAGCATTCCGTAGAGGTTGCACAGTTGTGCGGACTTCTTGCTTCAGAATTTGGACTTGATGTTCGAGTTGCTAAGAGAGCCGGACTCTTACATGATATTGGTAAGGCTGTTGATCATGAGCTTGAAGGCTCACATATCCAGCTGGGTGTTGATATTTGTAAGAAGTACAAGGAATCTCAGATTGTTATCAATGCAGTAGAGGCTCATCATGGAGATGTAGAGCCACAGTCTCTTATAGCAATTCTTGTACAGGCTGCTGATACTATTTCTTCAGCTAGACCTGGAGCTAGAAGAGAAACACTTGAAACTTACACATCAAGATTAAAAGAACTCGAGGAAATCACTAATAGCTTTAAGGGTGTTGATCACTCATTTGCTATTCAGGCCGGACGTGAAGTCAGAGTAATGGTTGTTCCTGAGCAGGTTTCAGACGCTGATATGGTGCTCATGGCTCGCGATATTGCCAAGAAGATCGAGGACGAGATGGAATATCCCGGACAGATCAAGGTCAATATTATTAGAGAGAGCAGAGCAACAGATTACGCCAAGTAATATTTTAAAATTAAAAGACCATCCAGAAATGGATGGTCTTTTTAGTTACACAGATTGGCAAGCAAATGGATATTCGAATAAACAAACTATTTTTTTGTAATTCTAAAGCTTGTTATTTTCTTTAATATGATGGCTAGGACTATTGTTATGAATACTTCGCTTATAAAGAGTAGGAGAATACTTAAATTACTAAATGCTCTGTTCTGACCAAGTCTTGTCATATGAACGATGACTATATGATGTACCAGGAAATACTCGTAGCTATAGGCTGCGAGAAGTGATACTACCTTCATAAATCCATTTGCCCTATCAAGTGCTTTTTCAAGGAAAGAACATATAATGAAAATAGTAAGGCACTGAATCGGAATCTGGAAACTGTCAATGCCTGGAAGTGTGAACGGGCACAGCACAAATATGAGGTTAAGTGGAATGCTGATAAATAGAGCAATCTTAGGAATATCATCTATAACCATGGCAAGGAACATTCCCAGGATGAAATCATAAATCTTTATAGCTATATTCATGTACATATTGACGCCGTTAAATATCGGAATATCCTGATAAAACATATTGATAAGAACGTAATAGGCAGTTGCTGCTATAATTGTCGCATATTTATTTTTTTGCATTGCAAGGCGAAGTAGAGGATACAAAAGGTAAATTAGTATAAGACAACCCAGGAACCATTCTCCAATGCCAAGAGAGCATGTAGGAACACCGAAATTTTCAAGGTAGGCATCCATGCCCAGAAGAGTAAAAATAAAACTTATTGGAAGAAGCTTTTTTTCTCCAAAGGGGTTTGAAACTTGCATTTCACCGATACATAAAAGGAAAACGAAGTAGCATACGTAGACTATATAAAAAGGTATCAGGATCTTTTTGAATCGTTTTATATAAAAGTCTTTTATACTGAAGTGCTTATTGGAATCTTTGGCCCCTAACATAAGGCCGCAGCCTGATAACATAAAGAATAAGCAGACTCCTATCTTGGCTATATGCATATTTCTATTTTCAAAGAAAAATGAAATACTTTCAAGCTGACGAATTCCATAGATGTAAAGTGTGATCAACATGTGATAGAATACTATTGTGAACATTGAAAGAACTCTTAATAAGTTCATGAAGTTATATCTTTTTTTCATAAAAGCTCCATAAGATATTGGATTATATTTCTTATCTGTAATTACCTATGATGATACAACATAGGCGGAGATATTTTCAATTGCTAGCAAAACATATTGCAATATATAAAAAATTGTGTACAATGTAATTTATAGGATTAAGCTTAACCAAAAATAATGCATAAGGGGTGATCAGAAATGCACGAATCAGGTGAAGATTATATTGAGACCATATATCTTTTGAAAAAGAAAAAGGGTACAGTCCGTTCAATTGATGTTGCTAATGAACTTGGATTTTCAAGACCTAGTGTTTCGAGGGCTGTTGGAATTTTAAAAGATAACGGTCTTGTTACAGTAGCTGATGATGGAGAACTGGTGCTTACAGAGGAAGGTCTTAAGACAGCCAAGTCAGTATATGAGAAACACAAGAATTTAACTACATTTCTTATGATGACAACTGGCGTAGATGAGACTATTGCTGAAAATGATGCCTGCAGGATAGAACATATCATTAGTCCTGAGACTTTTAAAGGTATCAAGAAATTCATTAAGGAACATAAAGAGCAGAAATAATTAAGATAGATATTTGGATGCTTATAAAGGCTCTCTTTACTGCATTGCGGTAAGGAGAGCTGTTTTGTGTTATAGTAGTCATTGAGGTGAATGAATATGCTACCAGAATTATTCTTGGAGCGAATGAAAAAGCTCCTTTCTGAAGATGAATATGAAGAATTTGTAAAGAGCTTTGGAGATGACGAAGCCAGATATCATGGCCTTAGGATAAATGCGATAAAGGCTTGTGATAATGTAGAAGAAAAATTAAAGGCGATTGGAATTAGGATTGATGAGCCTTTAAATAAGGTGCCCTGGGAAGAAAATGGCTACTACTACGAAAATGATGCTGCTCCAGGAAAGAGCCCCTATCATGAAGCTGGACTTTACTATATCCAGGAACCCAGTGCCATGTCTCCTGTGTGCTTCCTTGATCCAAAGCCAGGTGAGAGAATCCTTGATCTTTGCGCTGCACCAGGAGGGAAAAGTACTCAGATAGCTGTAAGGATGAAGGGAGAGGGAATCCTTGTTACCAATGAGATAAACAGGGATAGAGCCAAGATTCTTTCTCTTAATGTAGAGAGGCTGGGAATCAGAAATGCTCTTGTATTAAATGAGGACTCAGGCAGCCTTTCCCAGATATTTGAGGGATACTTTGATAAGATCCTGGTGGATGCACCATGTTCAGGAGAGGGGATGTTTAGGAAAAATGCAGAAGCTGCTTTTTCTGAATGGAGTCCTGAAAATGTAACAATCTGTAGCGAGAGGCAAAAAGAAATCCTTGATAATGCTGCTAAAATGCTTTTGCCAGGTGGAACTTTAGTATACTCAACCTGTACCTTTGCTCCTAAAGAAAATGAAGAGTCCATATTTAGATTTTTGGCAACCCACCCTGATTTTAAGGTAAAAGAAGTACCTCTTTATGAAGGCATGGACAATGCAAGAAGTGAGTGGATTTCAGAAGATTGCCTAAATGAATGCAGAGCCCTTTGTGGTCAATATTATGGAACTGAACAGAATCTGGATGAAATAGAAGCTTCCTTGAAAAAACAGGTACAGAGAGCTATAAGACTATGGCCTCACAAACTTCGCGGCGAAGGGCATTTTTTATGTGTTCTAAAGCGCGACGGAGAGCTTCTTGACAGGAATAAGGATAATTATGTTCCCGGAGGAAGAAATGTTCCTGCCAAAAAGGAAATTCAAAAGCTTTTCTGGGAGTTTGCAGACAGCTCTTTATCTTTTGCCAGCAGAAAGGAAATGATCTTAAATAGCGGCATTAGACTTGATGGTACAATGTTTATGTTTGGAGATCAGCTTTATATCTGTGATTCCAAGATGCCTGGAATAAATGGTCTTAAGTGCATGAGGCCAGGGCTCCATCTTGGAACCATAAAAAAGGATAGATTTGAGCCATCACATGCTCTTGCGCTGGCAATCAAGGCTGAAGATGCAAAGGCTTTCGTCTCTTATAAAGAAGACAGCCAGGAAATAAGGCAATACCTAAATGGCCAGACAGTTAGATGCGACAAAGACCTGCAAAAGGGCTGGACACTTATCATGGTTGATGAATATAGCATAGGCTGGGCCAAGCAAGCGGGAGGAATGCTCAAAAATCATTATCCAAAAGGACTACGAATAAATTACTAACTGTTTTGGGAAGGATGAGACTTGAAGAAATTACTAATATATCTAAGAGATTACAAAAAGGAAACAATATTAGGACCGCTATTTAAGCTCCTTGAGGCATCATTTGAACTTATGGTGCCTCTTGTGATCGCAGCCATCATCGATAAAGGCATAGCCAGTAAAGACATGGGATATTGTCTAAGGCTAAGCCTTGTTTTAGTACTTCTGTGCTTTGTGGGATTTGTCAGTGCTGTGACAGCCCAGTATTTTGCTGCCAAGGCGGCAACTGGATTTGCCAAAAAGCTTAAAAGAGCTCTTTTTGATAATATACAAAAACTCTCTTTTTCTGATATGGATAGAGTTGGAACCTCTGCAATGATAACCAGGATCACGACAGATATGAACCAGGTTCAACAGGGCGTCAATATGACGATCAGACTACTTCTACGTTCACCCTTTGTTGTATTTGGCGCTATGATCATGGCCTTTACTATTGATGCAAGACAGGCTCTGATCTTTGCGGTTACAATTGTTTTGCTGTCTGTGGTTGTCGTTTCCATAACTGCCTGGAGTATACCAAGATATGAAAAAATTCAATCTGGCCTTGATGTTCTCCTTAAATTTACAAGAGAAAATCATTCAGGCGTAAGAGTTATAAGAGCTTTTGGGCTTGAGGATGAGGAAAAAGATAAATTCAACAAGCAAAATAATATTCTTCTTGGAATACAGAAATTTGTAGGCTCTGTGACAGCTCTTATGAATCCTTTGACCTATGCTATTTTGAATCTTTCTATAGCATATTTGATCTATAAGGGAGCCATCCTTGTAAATAATGGCGACCTGACTCAGGGCCAGGCTGTTGCTTTATATAACTATATGACGCAGATTCTTGTAGAACTTATAAAGCTTGCAAATCTTGTCATAACAATGACCAAGGCCATTGCTTCTGGAAACAGAGTCCAGGAGCTTCTTGAACTTGAATCTTCTATGAAGGATGGGGTGGTCACAACCTTTGATTCTACAAAGGAGCATGTCCGTTTTGAACATGTTTCTATGAGATATGAGGGTGATAGTGAAGACAGCCTTGCAGATATTTCTTTTACTGCTTCCAGAGGCGAGAAAATTGGTATCATTGGAGGAACGGGTAGTGGTAAGTCCAGCCTTATAAGCCTTATTCCAAGATTCTATGATGCCAGAGAGGGAGAAGTTCTTATTGATGGCAGAAATGTTAAGGATTATAGCCTTGAGGCTCTAAGAGAGAGAATTGGAGTTGTTCCGCAAAAGGCAGTTCTTTTCCATGGGACTATCAGAGATAACATGAAGTGGGGCAAAAAAGATGCTACAGACGAAGAAATATACGAAGCTCTTTCAATTGCTCAGGCCAAAGAAGTCGTTGATGGCAAGGAGGGTGGACTTGACTACATGGTGGCACAGGGAGGTAAGAACTTCTCTGGCGGTCAAAAGCAAAGACTGTCTATTGCCAGAGCACTTGTAAGAAAGCCTGAAATTCTTATACTTGATGACAGCGCCTCAGCCCTTGATTATCTTACTGATAAGAACCTAAGAAAAGCCATATCTGATATGAAAGATGCTCCTACTACTTTTATTGTATCCCAAAGAGCTTCCGCGGTTTTATCCTGTGATAAGATAATAGTTCTTGATAATGGAACAGTATCTGATATTGGAACTCATGATGAGCTCCTGTCAAGGTGCGAGCTTTATAAGGAAATCTATGATTCACAGTTTAAGAAGGAGGGAGCAGTATGAAAAAAGGAACACTTAAAAAAGTACTGAAATATGCTGCTAAATACCGCTTTCTTATAGTAGCATCCATGGCTCTTGCTGTAGTGACAGCCCTTTTATCCTTGTATGTTCCAATTCTTGCAGGACGGGCTATAGACCATGTAATTGGGAAAGGTAACGTGGATTTTGCAGGCGTAATAAAAATTCTCATAAATATGGTCGTATGTGTTGTAGTTATTTCTATTTGTCAGTGGTTTATGAATAAGGCAAATAACAAGATAACTTTTTCAGTCGTAAGAGATGTTCGTACTGAGGCTTTTGACAAGCTTCAAAAGCTTCCCTTTGAGTATATTGATTCCAAGCAGACAGGAGACATTGTATCAAGGATAATATCTGACGTTGATTTGTTTTCTGACGGACTTTTAATGGGATTTACACAGCTCTTTACTGGTGTCGTTACAATTGCAGGCACGCTTGTTTTTATGTTCTACCTAAACTTTAAGATTGCCCTTGTAGTGGTTGTGATGACGCCACTTTCGCTTATTGTTGCCAAGTTTATAGCAGATAAGTCATTTAGCCTCTTTAAAACTCAGAGCCAGGCCAGATCTGATCAGACTTCTTTTGTTGATGAGATGATAGGAAATCTCTCTGTAGTTAAGGCTTTTGCTCATGAAGATGAGAACATGGATAGCTTTGATGAGATAAACGAAAGACTTGAAAAAGCCAGCATCAAAGCCACATTTATTTCATCTCTGACAAATCCAGGAACAAGGTTTATTAATAACCTTGTTTATGCTGCTGTTGCTCTATTTGGTGCATTTTCGTGTATTTCAGGTGGTATGACTGTTGGTGGCCTTACAATATTCCTTAGTTATGCCAATCAGTATACTAAGCCTTTTAATGAGATATCAGGAGTAATAACTGAGCTGCAGAATGCCCTTGCCTGTGCAGAAAGGGTATTTAGTCTCATAGAAGAAAAGCCAGAGACAGCGGATAAAGAAAATGCTTATAAGCTTACAGACGTAAACGGCAATGTAGTGATGAAAGATGTTTCTTTTTCCTACGACAAGAGCAAAAAGCTTATTGAGAATCTTGATCTGAATGTAAAAAAAGGTCAGAGAGTAGCAATTGTAGGTCCAACAGGTAGTGGTAAAACAACACTCATAAATCTTTTAATGAGATTTTATGACGTTGATAAGGGCGCTATTACTATAGATGGCTATGACATACGAGATATCAGGCGAAGTGATATCAGAAATAATTTTGGAATGGTGCTTCAGGAGACCTGGCTTAGAAATGGAACTATTAAGGATAATATAACACTTGGCAGAGAAGGCTTTTCTGATGAGGATATAATTGCTGCTGCCAAGGCTTCCCATGCACATAGCTTTATCAAACGACTTCCTAATGGCTATGATACAGTTATTTCAGAGAATGGAGGTAATCTCTCTCAGGGACAGAAACAGCTTC
This sequence comes from Butyrivibrio sp. INlla14, assembly GCF_900102515.1. Lineage (GTDB taxonomy): Bacteria > Bacillota > Clostridia > Lachnospirales > Lachnospiraceae > Butyrivibrio. The sequence continues at coordinate 101,284 of NZ_FMVS01000002.1, read as the reverse complement.
TTTGCATAACAAGAGTAATGCTGTCTATTCCGCCTATGCTGATATTAGATGAGGCTACTTCTTCAATTGATACCAGCACTGAGATAAGGATACAGAAGGCTTTTAATAAGATGATGAAGGGAAGAACCAGCTTCATTGTGGCTCACAGACTCTCAACTATCAGAGAGGCAGATGTCATACTAGTTATGAAGGATGGCCATATTTTGGAGCAGGGGGATCACCAGACTCTTCTTGATCAGAAAGGCTTTTATTATGACCTTTATAACAGTCAGTTTGCATGAGAATATATTAATGCGATAATATGGAATAAGAATCGTGAAATAACTTTTCGTTATATTAGATCAGGAGATATTTATGAATAAGCAAAATAGACCAATCATAGTAATGGGACACAAGAATCCGGATACAGATTCTATTTGCGCAGCCATTACCTATGCAAATTTAAAGAGACATATAACTCACGGTGACTATATTGCCTGTAGAGCTGGACACCTTAACGAGGAGACACAGTTTGTATTATCTCATTTTGGAGTTGAAGTACCAGCTTATGTCAAGGATGTGAGAACTCAGGTTAGAGATATGGAGATCAAGATGCTTGAAGGGTCAGATAGAAATCTTTCCCTGAAAAATGCCTGGTCTAAGATGCGTGACAACGAGGTTGTTACCCTTTGCGTCACTGAAGGGGAAGAACTTTCGGGAATTGTCACAACCAATGACATTGTAGAAACCTACATGGATGTTATAGATCCTAAGATCTTATCAGAAGCCAAGACCTGCTACAGAAATATTGTTGAGACTCTCGATGGAGAACTTATAGTCGGAGAAATAGAAGACGTTCTTGAAAAGGGTAAGGTTGTTATAGCCGCAGCTAATCCTGATATGATGGAAAATGTTATTGAGGAAGGCGATGTTGTCATCCTTGGTAACAGGTATGATATGCAGTTGTGTGCTATCGAGATGAATGCAGGCTGTATTATCGTCTGCGAGGGTGCTGATGTAGCCAAGACAATCCAGATCCAGGCACGTGAGCATGGAACAAAGATCATAACAACTCCACACGATACTTTCATCGTTGCGAGACTTATCAATCAGAGTATGCCGATTGAGCATGTTATGAAAAAGAACAATCTGGTTGCTTTCCATATGGATGATTACATTGAGGATATCCAGGAAATCATGGCTTCCATGAGGCACAGATATTTCCCTGTTCTTGACAAGAATGATCATTATATCGGTATGATCAGCCGTAGAAACTTCCTGGGTGCCAAGAAGAAACAGCTGATCCTTGTTGACCACAATGAAAAGAACCAGGCTGTAAACGGCGCTGATACTGCAGAAATCCTTGAGATTGTAGATCACCACAGACTCCGCACCATTGAGACATCAGGCCCAGTCTTTTTTAGAAATCAGCCGCTTGGCTCAACCTGTACTATTATCTATCTTATGTACAAGGAGTTTGGAATAGAGATTGACAAGACTACAGCAGGACTTCTTATGGCAGCTATTTTGTCTGATACACTTATGTTCAGATCTCCAACCTGCACAGTTATAGATGAGAATGCAGGCAAAGAGCTAGCCTCTATTGCAGGGGTTGACTATGAATCCTTTGCAAAAGAGATGTTCCATGCAGGATCAAATCTTAGCGGCAAGAGTGCAAAAGAGATCCTTCATCAGGACTTCAAGAAGTTTACAGTTGATGATATGACAATTGGAATTGGCCAGATCAACTCTATGAGCGGAGAAGAGCTTGTTGAGATAAAAGAAAAGATAATGCCTGAGCTTGAAAAGGTGGCTTCTTCAGACGGCCTTGATATGTTGTTCTTTATGCTGACCAATATCATTACAGAGTCATCTGAGGTTGTATTTGCTGGAGCAAAGGCTCAGCATACTCTTTCATCAGCCTTTGGTGTCAGCGTAGAGGGAGACAGCGCTATGCTTCCAGGTGTTGTATCACGTAAAAAGCAGCTACTTCCTTCAATTGTTGAGACAATTCAAAATTAAATTTTTATTTGTATTGGTTCTGAAATTTTTAATCTGGGGGGATTATAAGATATGGACGAACTACGTACTAAATTGCTACATGAGATTATGGGGATTTATGGACCAAATCAGGGGCAGAGCATAGGGGCTGTGATAATTCCGGCCTTTGTATCTGATTTTAAGAGTGTCGTGGAAAAGAGCGATAGCCCTGATGAGGTAACAGAGGAGTACATGACAGAGGACAAGAGAATACATCTTGTACTGTGTGGGCGAAAGACCCTTGGTAAAAAGGGCTATAGCACCTATGTCACCGATGCAAGGTTTAATGGCAAAAGACTTTTTGAAGGGGCAAATGAACTTCATATAGCTATATAAGGAGTATAAAAGATAAATGACAACTGGTAATGACAATTTAGAGTGGAAAGAAGTTCACGTAGATCACGTATGTCAGGATGAATGGATAGACTTCAGGCGCTGCGATTATAAGCTTCCTAATGGGGAAATCATTGGTCCTGTCTACAATTATTCAAAGCATAGCTTTTCTATAGTGGTTGCTACTGATGAAAATGGTGATTTTATCTGTGTTCGCCAGTACAGACATGGAATAGATGAGATTACAACTGAGTTCCCTGCAGGAGCTATTGAATACAAGGAAAAGAGTGATGTGCCTTACATTACCTTTGACAATATCCTCTCAACTGAGGAAGAGGCCTTTGATGCAGCAAAGAGGGAACTTCAGGAGGAAACAGGTTATGTTTCTGATAACTGGAAGCATCTTATGACAATTCCAGCCAATGCAACATTATCAAATAGCTTTGTACATATTTACGCAGCGACAGACTGCCACAAGGTATCTGAGCAGGAGCTTGATGAATCAGAGTTTTTATACGTAAAGAGGCTAAGCGAAGAAGAACTTCTAAAGCGCATGAACGGCGGTGATTTCAAGCAGTCACTTCATGTGCTTGCGTATTATCTTTTTAAGAATACCCCTTGAACTAGCATCTTTCTTGTGTTATATTAAATAAGCTGTTCGTCGCGTGACGGACAGCCAATATACGCCGGCATGTCGGAATGGCAGACGATGCAGACTCAAAATCTGTTGTGGGTAACCACGTGTGGGTTCAAGTCCCACTGCCGGCACTAGAGCCTCCTGTTTTACAGGAGGTTTTTCTATATGTTATAATAATATTCGTAATATTGTGTATTCAAATATCTTTTTACGAATAGGAAAAATTATGAAATTAGTATCTGTTGATAAACTAGAGCCTGGACTTGTAGTATCTGAAAACATTTATACTATTGACGATAGGCTGGTTCTTACTAAGGGCACGGTTCTTGATGACAAGGATATTGCCAGGATTAAAGCACATTCTTTATACAATATCTTTGTAGAAGATCAGAAAAAGGACGTCCCAGTCAAAAAAGAGACTCCATCTTCTGAAAATCTTTCCTATGCAGAAAAGCTTAAGAGTACAGAGGAATTTATCAGATTTAAACAGCATATCGAGGAAAATGCAGAAAAGCTTGAAGAGTCCTTTAGAATGATAGCTAACGATACTATGCCTCTTGATATCGAAAAACTTACGGAACCTGTATATCATCTTTTTGTAGAGGCAGGTGGGACTGCAGGTATTTTCGATATGATCCACAACCTTCGCGACAATAGCGATGAAGTCTACATGCATTCCCTTAACGTTTCACTTATCAGTAATACTCTGGCAACCTGGATGAGACTACCAAGTGATGAAATAGAGCTTGCTACTGCTGGGGGACTTTTACATGACATAGGAAAAATGCTGATACCCCAGGAGCTTGTCAATAAGAAAACACCACTTACAGAATATGAGCAAAGAGTAGTGCGGGAACATGTGGTAAGAGGGTATGAACTAGTTAAAGACAAAGAAATTGATGTTCATATAAAAAACTGTATTTTGATGCACCACGAAATGAGAGATGGCTCAGGATATCCTCTTGCGCTTAAAGGCGATCAGATAGATGAGATAGCATCAATTGTAGTAATATCAAATATCTATGATGAGCTTACTTCAAAAAGACTTCACAGAGAGGCAGTTTGCCCATTTGTAGTTATTGAACAGTTTGAAAAACAGGGGCTTGATAAGTTTAGCCCCAACGCGGTAATGACTTTTTTGTCCAATATTGTTAATACTTTTATTGCTAACCGAGTTCTTCTGAGCAATGGTCAGGCTGGAGAAATCATATTCATAAACCCTGAACATTTATCTAAACCCGTTGTCAAATGCGGAACTGAGTACGTTGATCTTGCAGCCAAAAGAGATATTTCGATTATTTCCGTTATTTAAAAAGAAAATAAGTAAAAATGCACAAAAGCAGGAAACGTTTTTTGTAAAAAGCGTTTCTTGCAGATTTGGTGCGCAAAATGGTATTATTTGAGTGGAAACTGAAATAATATTTCTAAGTTTCCTTTTGCAATGAATAAGTTGGCTAAAGAGGCTTATTTAGGCCATCTTTGGCAGAAATGGAAGTGTTATGAAAGATCTGGCAAAAGAGATTTTTGGAAACGTTATTAGTGACAAAGACTATAACAGTGCGCTCAAATCTAAAAAAAGCTATATGAAGAAGTATGGCGATGATTCAGGGGTTGATTACAAGATCAAGGTTACTGATAATAAGGTTATCGGGCCACTTCTTGGCGTGAAAAATGTTGAGGTGACAGCTAAAGGTAATTCTGAGGGAGAAATGGATACCCAGAAGGGAATCATAGTTGGCAATATCAGAATGGGCTTTGGACATTATCGGATTTCCATGGCTATGGCTTCATACGCCAGACATTTAGGATATACACCATATTGGATGGACCTTAATTCATATCCTGAGACTACCTGTACTAAGGTAATTGGACATCAGAATGATCTTTATTCACTGGGGTCAAGATTATCCAAGAATGCTTTATTTAATAAGCTCGTATGGGAGCCTACTAACTATGAGGGCTTTAGAGCACTTACTTATAATTCCAAGGATCAGAAAAATGCAGAGCTTATGGCTCCTGTATACAAGAATGTACCTAAGGATATTCCGGTTATTGCAACTCATGTATGGCCTGCACAAGCAGCTATTCATGCAGGAATGAAGCATGTTGTAAACGCTATTCCTGATAACTGGCCTATGGCACTTCACCTCTCAGAGGGAAGTCTTCATACAATTCAGTGCAGAAATGCATATATGGGCTATAGAATCTTAAATGGAATGAACAAGAAAAAGGTCTGCAAGCCAATGCCTCAGGACAGCCTTGTTTATACTGGACATTATATAGACTATGAGCTGGTCAGCAATATTGAGAAGGACTGCGAGGCCAGACTTGATAGAAAGAAAAATAATAAGCCAATGCGTTTCCTTCTTACTATCGGAGGAGCTGGAGCTCAGAAGGAAATATTTGCTGAGATCATCAGATATCTTTTACCACATATCAGGAACGGCAAGGCTATGCTATATGTTAATGTGGGAGATTATAGAAATGTGTGGGATCAGCTTGTCTCTGAGATTTCAGATATGAAGGGGCTTTGCACAGAGCATATGGACAATTGGGAAGACACGCTTTCTTTTGCACAGAAGGCTCTTGACCCAGAAGAAGATATCACAGGTATCCACGCATTTTATCACAAGGATATCTTTGAGGCAGTTTATACAACAAATCTTCTTATGAGAAGCTGTGATGTACTGGTTACCAAGCCAAGTGAGCTTGCCTTTTACCCTGTGCCTAAGCTCTTTATCAGAAGAGTTGGCAAACATGAAATGTGGGGAGCAATCCACTCTGCAGAGATTGGGGATGGAACACTTGAATGTAGAGATATTCCACATACTATCCAGATGCTTGATCAGTTCCTTGAAACAAGACTATTGGATGAGATGTGTGAAGCAATTGTTCTTAACAAGAACATGGGAATTTATGACGGAGCAAAGAAGGTAGTAGAACTGGCTATGGGACTCAAGGAGGAATGAGATGTCTGAAAAAAGAACTTTAACAGGGGTTGAAAAGTTTGCATACGGCATAGGTGCTGTTGCCAAAGACATGGTTTACATGCTATCAGCATCCTATGTACTGTATTACTTCCAGGATATTATGGGAGTCAGTGCCATTGCTATGGGTATCATTCTATTGGTGGCACGTGTGTTTGATGCTTTTAATGATCCTATCATGGGAGTTATCGTTGCCAAGACTAAGACCAGATGGGGAAAATTCCGCCCATGGCTTATGATTGGTACAATAACAAATACAGTACTTCTTGTGCTTATGTTTGCTGCACCACCAACACTTGATGCGGGTGGGCTTATAGCATATGCAGCAATTACTTATATTCTGTGGGGTGTTACTTATACAATGATGGACATTCCTTACTGGTCTATGGTACCAGCTTTCACTGAAAGCGGTAAGGAAAGAGAAGGCCTCTCTGCGTTGGCACGTTCCTGCGCAGGTGTAGGCTCAGCCATCATTACCATCGTAACTGTTATGGCTGTAGCTGCCATTGGATCCAAGATGGCTGCTGGAAGCGCAGATAATATCAATAGAGTTTACGACAACTCTAATACAAGCTTTGAAGTAACAGCTATAGAAAGAGATGCAGATGGCAATCCTACTAGCAATATGATCTTTTTAGACGATGCCAAAGTTACACTTTCAGTTTCTGCAACTCAGAAGGTATTTGACGGAACAGTTGGCAATGAGAATGTGGCTGACGGTGTTGTTTACTTAAAAAATGATAATACAGATTACTCATTTACTATTGGAAATATTGCTATGAACGAGAACCTTGGCAATAACGCTATCGAGATCTCAATGGACTCTGCAGATTGCGGCAAGGCTGTTGTAGCAATTTATGTTCCTTCTGATGAATTTAATTTAATTCCTGTTTCAGGACCTACTGATATCAAGATTGATATGAATTCAACAGTAGAAGTTGAGAGACTTGGTTTCAAATACTTCTCACTTATCATTGGTATAGTGTTCATTCTGTTTATTACAATTACTTGTGCTTGCATTAAAGAGAAATCTACAGTTGATATGAAAACTGCATCAATAGGAGAGATGTTCAAGGCTCTTGTTCAGAATGACCAGGCTATGACAATTGTTATTACTATTGTTTTGGCGAACACTGCATTATACATTACTTCGAATCTTTTGATTTACTTCTTTAAATATGATCTTGCTGGAAGTAACTGGCAGGGCAATTACACATTGTTTAATACTTTTGCTGGTGGGATGCAGATTCTTGCAATGATGCTGTTATTCCCTCTTCTTAGAAAAATCTTTTCAACACTTAAGATTTTTTACATCTGCGTAATTGCTGAGATCTTTGGATATTTAGTTCTTTTGGGCATGGCAATTACTGGTATTACAAATGTATTTGCCTTCTTTATTCCAGGATTCTTTATTATGTCAGCTTCCGGAATACTTAATGTAGTTATAACAGTATTCCTTGCAAATACAGTTGATTATGGCGAAATCAAGAACTACCGCAGAGATGAGTCTGTTATTTTCTCTATGCAGACCTTTGTAGTTAAGCTTGCATCAGGAATTGCGGCACTTGTAGCATCTATATGTCTTGCATTATTCAATATTCAGGAGGATAGTGCTAGCGTCCTTGATATGGCAGGACTTGTTGAGAAAGTGCGCAACTCAGGTGTTCTTGCTTCTATCGATAACAGCTCTGTAATGGGGCTTAGAATGATAATGACAATTGGACCTACTATTGTTCTTGTCATTGCAGTGCTATTCTTTAAAAAGAAATATATTCTTAATGACGAGAAACTACAGGAAATCTCTGTAGAACTTGTTCAGAGAAAAACAAAGGGAATGTGATATGAAAACAAAAAAACCAATAACTAATGGTCTGTTATGGATATTTGCTTTGGGACAATTTGGATGGAGCCTTTTATCAGGAATTGTTTCAAACTGGATGGTATATTACTACACAGGAAGTCCAGATGCCCAGAATCCAAATACAGGCTTATTTGCCACAGGAATTACACAGCAGCCTATTCTTTTTAAACTGACCTTATTTGGTCTTGTTCTTGCTGCTGGAAGAATATTTGATGCGATTACTGATCCGCTTATTGCAGGATGGTCAGATAGAAGTAAGTTTAAAGGCGGCAGAAGAATTCCATTTATGAGAGCAATGGCAGTTCCATTTTCTCTTTGCACAATTGGACTTTTTACAATTCCTCAGACTTCTAGCATCCAGATTAACGATGTAACTTTATTTGTTCTTCTTATGGTGTTCTATCTGTTTATGACTATGTTCTGTACACCATATAATGCGCTTATTGCTGAACTTGGAGATACGCAGCAGCACAGAATAAATGTATCAACTTATATTTCATTTACATTTATCGTTGGACAGAGTATTTCATTCCTTCTTCCTAACGTTGCTGGTATGCTTGAGCCATCAGTTGGACAGGCAGGTTCAATAAGACTTGCTGTTGCTATTATGTCAGCAATTGCTTGCTTTGCAATGCTGTTCCCGGCTTTCTATATCAAGGAAAGAGATTATATTGAGAGCAGGCCAAGTGAAACAAAGCCTTTTAAGTCGCTGATCGATACTTTTTCAAATGTTCAGTTCAGACATTTTGTATACAGTGACGTGATCTACTTCTTTGCACTTACTCTGTTCCAGACTGGTCTTGCTTTCTATGAGACCAAGCTCATGGAAATACCTGATACTATGACATTTACACTTACAGCTACTATGACAGCTATTAGTGTATGCCTGTATCCTGTTATTAACGTACTTGCCAAGAAGATTGGTAAAAAGAGCCTTATCATTACCGGATTCTTTGCTTATTCAGTAGTATTTGCTATTACATCTCTCTGCGGAGTTGGAGTTCACTGGGGATTTATAATTGCTGTTACAGCAGCAATTCCTATGGCTATACTTGGCATTCTTCCACAGGCATGTGTTGCAGATGTGGCTGAACTTACAAGACTTGAGACTGGAGAAGACAGAAGCGGAATGTTCTTTGCTGCTAGAACTTTTGCTTTCAAAATGGGACAGGCTATTGCAATGGTTACATTTACTTCCATTACAGTTGCTCAGACCAAGCAGAGCTACAGATTGACAGCTATTGTTGCTTTCATTACCTGCTTTATTGGAGCAGTTATCTTCTTTAGATATGACGAAAAGAACATTATTGGAAAGATAGGCAAATTAAAAGAAGAAAAATAATATTAGTATTCTTAAGCACCCTCTTAACATGGATAATATCCGGTAAGAGGGTGTTTTTATGCCCTGCTAAGCCTTTAATTTTTCGATTTTTTATTGTATTCTATATGTTGTAGATTTCTATATTTTCATTATTGTTGTTTGACTAGATGTTGTTTTTGCAGAAGCTTATACACAGGTGCGTGTATGGCTAAACTTAGGTGATTGCATGACATGTAAAGATATAGATAAGTCCATAACTTTATTTTTAGAAGATGATCTTGATAATCAGGATCTGGCTGATTTTTTGGATCATATTGATAACTGCCCTGAGTGCAGGGAAGAACTGACAATTCAGTTTTTGGTCAGAACTGGTATGCAGAGGCTTGAGGACGGTAATACCTTTAATCTTAAGGAGGAACTTGATAACCTTCTAAAGAGTGCAGAGAAGAGATTAAAGGGGAGGAGAAGGCTTGTGCATTTTAGTTTTCTTTTGGAAGTCCTGGTCCTTGCCCTTGCTGTAACGACAGTGATACTGGCATTTACAATTGGATAGAATAAGGCTTTATCAGACTATAAGAGATTTGAGGAAGAGAAATTGAGTAAGACAAGTATAAGTGTAAATAAATATGTTAGGGATGCTTTTTACAGCATCCCTGATTTTACAAATGGAGATGGTAACCATATTGGTGGCGTATATGGAGCTATGTTTAAGCTTGTAAGCCTTCTTAAAACTGGAGAGAGCGATGAGGTGGAGCTTATCACTGAGACTTCTGATGGTAGCGCGAGCTCTGACCTTGAAATTCAAGATACTCCTTTCGTTAAATGGCAGATAGATTATTTTACAAGTGAGCTAAAAAAGGTTCTTGCAGGCAACATCACAGATACGGATAATGGCTTTTCTTTTACTGTATCTGATGATCTTGTAAATGCTCTTTCAGAGAAGCTTACTGAGCTTTCTCCAACTGGCCAGGTCAAGGCTGCACCAGTGTTTTCTCTTAAGATGCGACAGACATCTGATTTAAATGAAGTAGAAGAAATCTTTAAAAATGCATATGAGTATGGAACGAAAGACATAGACAATTATGTCGCATTTTATTTACTTACAGACAGCGTTGCTCCAAAGAGTGGCAAGCATCACGAGATTCTGGGTCTTTCAATATGCTTTGATGAAAACGAGGCTGTATATATTCCTGTAGAAAATTTCATTACATCAGATTATCTTGGCAAAAAGTTGTCTGTCCTAAGTGAAAAAGTCAGCCTTGTGACTTTTGATATAAAAGAGAGCTATAGAGTTTTTGAACCTTTTGAAATTACAGATAGAACCTATGGCTATGAATATGCTGAGGATGGTACCTGCAAAGATAGGTCCTATAAGGACAAAGCCAGATGCTTTGATACGCTGATAGGGGCTTATCTTGTAAATCCAAACAAGAATGACTATGAACCTTCAGATGTTGCCAAGGAGTATCTGGGGCTAACTCTTCCTAAAAAGGCAGATCTATTTGGAAAAAAGAGTATTAGAGAAACGGATGAGAAGACTATTTGTGATTATGCCTGCAAGATAGCTTTTGTGTGCTTTAAAACGGCACCGCTTCTTAAGAGTAAGCTTTCCAAGCTTGGCATGGAAGATCTCTTTTACAATATCGAGATGCCTCTTTCATATATCCTTTATTCCATGGAAAAAGAGGGTATTATCGCGAAGGCTGATGAGCTTAAAGCCTATGGAGATAAGCTTCAGATCAGGATAACTGAACTTGAAAAACTTATTTTCCAGGCTGCAGGCTGTGAATTTAACATAAATTCACCCAAACAGCTTGGAGAGATCTTGTTTGAAAGACTAGGACTTCCTGCAGAAAAGAAAACAAAATCAGGCTATTCAACTGCGGCAGATGTTCTTGAAAAGCTAGCTCCGGAGTATCCTATTGTTTCGGACATTTTAGAATACAGAGGACTTACCAAGCTAAAGTCAACCTATGCTGATGGTCTTGCTGCCTTTATTGAAGAGGATAACAGGATACATACCAGCTTTAATCAGACAATAACAGCGACAGGGCGAATCAGCTCCACAGAACCTAACCTTCAGAATATTCCTATGAGAACAGAGCTTGGAAGACTTATCAGAAAGGTCTTTGTTCCAAGGGAAGGCTATGTATTTGCAGATGCAGATTACTCTCAGGTTGAGTTAAGAATCCTTGCTCATATGGCTGATGACAAGGAACTTATAGCCGCTTATCACGAGGGTAAAGATATCCATACGATCACAGCATCCAAGGTTTTCCATGTTCCGTTTGATGAAGTAACTCCTCTTCAGCGTAGAAATGCTAAGGCAGTTAACTTTGGTATTGTATATGGAATCAGTTCTTTTGGACTTTCGCAGGATCTTTCTATTTCTGTTGGCGAAGCCAAGGAATATATGGAGAAATATTTTGAAACTTATCCGGGAGTTAAGGCATATCAGGAAAAAGCTATCAGAGAGGCTAAAGAGAAAGGTTATTCTCTTACAATATTTGGAAGGAGAAGGCCTATTCCTGAACTTAAGGTATCAAATTTTAATGTGAGGCAGTTCGGAGAGAGGGTTGCGATGAATGCTCCTATTCAGGGAACTGCAGCTGATATCATGAAGATAGCCATGATAAACGTCTTCTTTGAACTTAAAAAGCTTTCTCTAAAGTCAAGGCTTATATTGCAGATTCACGATGAGCTTGTGATCGAGACTGCTCCAGATGAAGTGGAGACGGTTTCAGTTCTTTTGACAAGGCAGATGGAAAGGGCTGCAAACCTTTCAGTGCCTCTATTGGCAGAATGCCAGATTGGATCAGACTGGTACGAAGCTAAATGATTTTTGGAGATGCTTTATGGGAGAAATAAAAAAAGGAAAAACTAATATTATTGGCATTACTGGTGGAGTAGGGGCCGGCAAGAGTACTGTGCTTGGATACATCAGGGATAATTATAAGTGCCGCATTATTTTTTCAGATGATGTGGCTAATGACATTAAAAAGAAGGGATTTCTTGCCTACGATCGACTTGTTGAGCTTTTGGGACCTGAAATTCTTGGGGATGATGGAGAAATAGACAGGGCAAAAATGGCCTCTGCTATTTTCAATAATAAAAATAAACTAAAATCTGTTAATAACATTTTGCATCCTGCAGTAAATGAATATATTATTAATATAATAGAGGATGAAAAATCCCGTGGCGAGCTGGATTTTGTTTTTGTAGAGGCAGCTCTTTTGATAGAAAACGGGTATGACAAGATTGCAGACGAGCTGTGGTACGTATATGCATCAGAGGACGCAAGGAGGCAGAGACTAAAAGACTCAAGGGGATATTCCGACGAGAAGATATCGGATATTTTGAGTAAGCAGCTAGATGACGCGACCTTTAGGGCACATTGTCAGTTTGTTATTGATAATTCCGGGACTCTGGAAGAAGCAGCAGAGCAGATTGACCGAAAACTAAAGGGTTTTGAGCTTTAACTAAACTAAAAGTATGAGGGGAAACGAATATGCCTAGTTTGGAACAAGCGGATCAGAAGGTTGTTTTTGGCCTTGATATTGGAACCAGAAGTGTTGTTGGAACAGTAGGTTACATGAGCGATGGACAGTTTAATGTAATTGCCCAGGCAGTCGAGAAGCACCAGACAAGAGCTATGCTGGATGGACAGATCCATGACATTGGCAAGGTTGGCATGACAATTCGTCTGGTAAAAGAAAAGCTTGAACAGCAGACAGATATCCATCTTACGGATGTATGTATTGCTGCGGCTGGTCGTGTGCTTAAAACTGTAAGGATCATGTATGACCATGAGTTTACTGACAATCATGATCTGACTGAGGAAGATATTTATAACCTGGACTCCGCAGCTGTTGAAAAGGCATATGCGCAGTTTCTCGAGGAGAACAGTTCTGGACTTAAATTCTATCTGGTAGGATATTCGGTAATGCATTATTACCTGGATGGTTACCAGATCGTAAATCTTGAAGGACACAGTGCAGGAAATGTAAGTGTCGAGCTGATTGCTACTTTCCTTCCTGATGACTGTGTTGACGGTCTATATAAAGCCTGTGAAAGAGCAGGTCTTAATGTCGCAAATTTAACTCTTGAGCCAATTGCAGCTATGATGGTTGCTATTCCGGACAGATTCAGGATGCTGAACCTGGCTCTTGTTGATGTGGGAGCTGGAACATCTGATATATGTGTAACTGATGATGGATCTATCACTGCCTATGGCATGCTACCTATAGCTGGTGATGATATTACTGAGATCATAGCCAAGAAATGTCTTGTTGACTTTAATACTGCTGACGAGATAAAAATCTCTTCAAGCCATCAACCTGAAGTGAAATACGTAGATATCATGGGGCTTGATAAGACTATTACTGCAGATGAGATAGCTGTTATCGTAAAGCCTCAGGTTGAGATGATGGCTAAAAAGGCAGTTGAGGAGATAAAACGTCTAAATGGTGATCAGCCTGTCAGTGCTGTGTTCGTTGTAGGCGGAGGTGGTTGCGTTCCAGGCTATACAGAGGCTATTGCCAGAGAAATGGGAATTCCTGATGAGAGAGTTGCTCTTAGAGGTGAAGAGGTTATGAAGAACATAACCTTCCTCAATAATGATGGTATTGAACGAGACTCACTTCTTGTAACGCCGCTTGGTATTTGTTTTAGCTACTATGAAGAGGCAAATAACTTTATCTTTGTATCTTTCAACGGGACTCAGACCAAGCTCTATGACAATGGCAAGCTTCAGATTGTTGATGCTGCTATGCAGGTTGCATTTCCTAATGAAGATCTTTTCCCAAAGAGAGGCGAAGAGCTTAAGTTTACAGTAAATGGAAAAGAGAGAACGCAAAGAGGCCAGTCGGGTGAAGCTGCAGTTATTTCTCTTAATGGTAAGCCGGCAGATATTCATAGTAAGATCCATGCCAATGATATTATCGATGTAAAGCCATCTACTGCAGGTGAACCTGGTAAAGCTACAATTGATAGTATTCCTGAATTTAAGACAAAATTCAATGTAAATGTAAATGGTAAAAATGTCGAGGCTTCAAGGTATGCGACTGTAAACGGAGAAGCTCAGACTGGCTTTTACAGCATAAAATCCGGGGATGACGTAAAGGTTCTTGATTACAACACTGCTGCTCAGATAGCGGAACTGATGGATATTACTATCACTGAAGATACTGTGATAATAGTTAATAACGAGCGTGGAGATGCCAATACTCCTGTTTATGAGAACTTCAAGGTTGAGTTCAAGGACCAGGAAGAAGCTTTAATGGAGTATTATGATGATCTTCCTGATGCTGACGAAGAGGCAATACGACTTGCCAACGAGGAAGCCTACGAAAGTGATGACAGGGATGTTAAGATCGTAGAGGGCAAGGATGGACAGCTTTCTTTCGAGGATCTTTCCAGTGAAGATGACTCTAAAGCTTTCGAAAATGATCCTGAGCCTGTCAAAAACATTTTAGCTCACGATCTTCACGTAACCATAAACAACGAGCCTCACACTCTTCACGGCAAGGCAGATTACATCTTTGTTGACATCTTTGATGCCATAGATTTTGACCTTTCAAAGCCTCAAGGCAGAGCAATCGTCACTACCCTAAACGGCGCCACTCCTGAATACATGCAGCCAATCCATGAAGGCGACCGCATCGAAGTCTACTGGAAAACCTGACAGAGCCTTGCTTGCTGATACTGGCTCCACTAAACAACTGCTTCCGCAGCCTTTCTTTTAATGCGCATGCTGCAGCTTAAACTTGCAGGACGGTTAGAAAAACTACAATTGAAAATGCCATGGCCCGCTCTGCGGGCGCTTACAAAAATGCGAAATCAACTTCTTCAAGTATACTTGAAAGATTGATTTCGCATTTTTTTATGGCGCAAGGCGCCAAATGGCATTTTCATATATACGTCTCTTTCCGTCCTGCTTCAAACAAAGCTTCGCATGCGCGGGAAAGGCTGCTTTGGGAGCATTAGAAAATGGCACTTTTTGCTAACGCTCGCGAGTATCAAATCCACCCGCCGAAGGCTCCGGGGCGAGCTGAGTTTAATTCGTAGGATTTTGGGACATCTTTGGGAAGGCCTTAAATCCCAGCGAGTGAACCGACAAAAAATCTTTTTGAACAAGAGGCCCCACTGCGCCGGGTGAAGGCGGCAAGTTTGTGGTGATTAGAAGAGAAAGGAGACTTTAGGTGGGGTGGGCTTTGCAGGTGGTAAAATGGGCGGAGTTTTGGTATGATTAGAACAGCGTTTTTTGAAAGGTTTTTATGTTTATGAGATTTACTAGTATTGCCAGTGGGAGCAGTGGGAATTGTACTTATATAGGGTCTGAGAGGACTCATATTTTGATAGATGCGGGAGTTTCCAAGAAGAGGATTGAAGAGGGGCTTAAGGAGCTTGAACTAGGACTGTCAGACCTTGATGCTATCTTTGTTACCCATGAGCATACGGACCATATTGCGGCTCTTCATACTATCTTAAAGAAATATGATATTCCAATTTATGCTACGAATGGCACTATTGAGGGAATTAAGTTTAGCGACAAAAAAGGTGAAATGCTGGATTCCAGATTTATTCCAGTTGAAACTGATAAAGAGGTTTCTGTTGGGGATATGATTTTAAATCCTATGAGAATTTCCCATGATGCCAATGAGCCTTGCGGATACAGGATCTTTTGCGGGGACAAGAAGATTGGCGTAGCTACCGATCTTGGATGCTATACTGATTATACTGTTGAATGCCTTCGGGACTGCGATGCTCTTTTACTTGAAGCTAATCATGATATCAGAATGCTCCAGACAGGGCCTTACCCTTATCAGCTAAAGCGCCGTATACTGGGCGACTCAGGACATTTATCCAACGAAAAGAGTGGAGAACTCCTATGCAAACTCCTTAATGATAAGATTAAGGGAATCTTTTTGGGACATTTATCAAAAGAGAATAATCTTCCGGAACTTGCTTATGAAACAGTAAGAGTTGAGATTGATATGGGAGAAAACCCTTATCATTCAAGCGATTTTGAGATAATGGTGGCTAATAGGTCAGAGATATCCCGAATTATTTATGTGTAGGAGTTTGTTCTGTAGAAATCTTTTTTATTTTTTTAAGTCAGGTTTCTGTATTAGCTGATGCAAAGATTAGTTGACATTTACCATTTATGTTGGTAAGTTTGAAGGAAATGAAAACAGTATCGGAGGAGCTTATGAACAAGACTATCATAACAGTTGTTGGTAAGGATACAGTAGGCATTATTGCCAAGGTTTGCACCTATCTTGCAGATTCTGGAATTAATATTCTGGATATTTCCCAGACTATTGTTAGCGGATATTTTAATATGATGATGATCGTTGATATGGCTGGTACAGCCAAGGACTTTAACCAGGTTGCTGACGATCTTGACAAGCTTGGCACAGAGATTGGTGTCGTTATTAAGTGTCAGAGAGAAGAAATTTTTGACTCAATGCACAGGATCTGATTCCTGTTTGTTTGGGTCTTTTCTTTTACATTTTTTTAAACGGAGATTGCTTTATGATAAATGTTAATGAAGTTATAGAAACCAATGACATGATAGAAAAAGAGAATCTGGATGTCAGGACCATCACCATGGGCATTAGCCTTCTTGATTGCATCAGTAATGACCTTCAAAAGCTCAATGAGAATATTTACAATAAGATCTATGAATCAGCCAAGGACCTTGTTAAGACTGGAGATCAGATAGCAAGGGAGTTTGGAGTTCCTATTGTTAACAAGAGAATTTCAGTTACTCCTATAGCGCTTGTGGGCGGGGCTGCCTGCAAGACTAAAGAGGACTTTGCATCAATTGCCAAGACACTTGATAGCGTTGCTAAAAAGGTTGGAGTAAACTTTATCGGTGGCTATTCAGCTCTTGTAAGTAAGGGAATGACAGAGGCTGACAGACTTCTTATTGAGTCTATCCCACTTGCCCTTTCTACAACAGATGTTGTCTGCTCATCTATAAATGTAGGCTCTACCAAGACAGGTATCAATATGGATGCTGTTCGTCTTATGGGCAGTATTGTAAAAGAAACTGCTGAGGCTACTAAGGATAAGGACTCCCTTGGCTGTGCCAAGCTGGTTATTTTCTGCAATGCACCAGATGACAACCCATTTATGGCAGGCGCCTTCCATGGCGTGACAGAAGCTGACAAGATTATTAATGTTGGCGTTTCAGGTCCTGGCGTTGTAAAGACAGCTCTTGAAAAGGTTAGGGGAGAAAGCTTTGAGGTTCTCTGCGAGACCATCAAGAAGACCGCATTTAAGGTTACAAGAGTAGGCCAGCTTGTAGCAAAAGAGGCATCAGAGAGACTTGGAGTTCCTTTCGGAATCATAGATCTTTCACTTGCTCCAACTCCAGCAATTGGAGACAGCGTAGCTGACATTCTTCATGAGATTGGTGTTGAGCATGCGGGAGCACCTGGAACTACTGCCGCTTTGGCTCTTTTAAATGATCAGGTTAAAAAAGGCGGTGTTATGGCATCTTCCTATGTAGGAGGCCTTTCAGGAGCCTTTATTCCTGTGAGTGAAGATCAGGGCATGATAAATGCAGTGGAAGCTGGTTGTCTTACTCTTGAAAAGCTCGAAGCCATGACCTGTGTATGCTCTGTTGGACTTGATATGATCGCTATTCCTGGAGATACCAAGGATACAACAATTGCCGGTATTATTGCTGATGAAATGGCAATTGGTATGATAAATCAGAAGACAACAGCGGTTCGTCTTATTCCTGTTATTGGAAAGGGTGTTGGCGAGACAGTTGAGTTTGGCGGACTTTTAGGCTATGCACCAATAATGCCTGTTAATCAGTTCTCCTGTGATGCCTTTGTAAATCGTGGTGGCAGGATTCCTGCTCCTGTTCATAGCTTTAAGAATTAAAAGCGCAGGACTAATTTAGAGATAGATAACTGTATAAAAATATATAAAAGAGATAAGGATACCTGTATGGATCCTTATCTTTTTTGATATATTAAATCTCTTCAGATTTCCTATGACATTACAATATTTTGGAATATTTACAAAAGGTCTTGCAATTATACGAAAATGAGAATACTATATTAACTGTACTAGATATATTAGTACAGTTAATATGAAACAGTTTTTTTTATCTTGCACAATACACCTGGTCAGTCTTAGTGAAACTATTAACTAATAATTATGGTGGGGATGATATGAATCTAATTGACTATCAGGATAGCAGACCTATCTACGAACAAATTGTTGAAAATTTTAAAACCCAAATGTACAAGGGAATTCTTCAGGCTGATGATCAGATGCCATCAGTCAGGAGCCTTGCTATGGAACTGTCTACAAATCCTAATACAGTTCAGAAGGCCTATGCAGAGCTTGAGAGGCAGGGCTTTATTTATACTGTAAAGGGGCGAGGGAACTTTGTTAAGGGTAATTCCTCGATGATGGACAACAAGAAGAATGAGCTTATAAATGCTATAACTGAGCTTTTTAGGGAAGCGCAGGACATTGGGATTCCAATTGATGAGCTTGTAGATGAAATCAAAAAGCGCCTGAGCAGTATGGGGATTGTAGCATGCGCTGCATCTGAAAAATTAGGGAAAGAGGGAGGTTATCATGATTGAACTTATAGAACTAGTAAAAGATTTTGATGACATCAAAGCTGTCAATCATGTCACTATGTCCATATTAGATGGGGAAGTGTTTGGACTTGTTGGAACAAACGGAGCAGGAAAGAGCACAATACTCAGAATTATTTCTGGCGTTATAAAGCCAGATAAGGGAATTGTCTGTGTGGACAACAGACCGGTTTATGATAACCCTGAAGTTAAAAAGAATATATTTTACATATCAGATGACCAATACTTCCTTCCAAATTCTACACCTGAGGAAATGGCTGATTACTACCAGGAAATCTACGATAACTTCGACAAGCTTCGCTTTTTTAAGCTTTGCGGCGGTTTCGGCCTAGATATTAAGCGTAGGATCAGCTCTTTTTCCAAGGGTATGAAAAAGCAGGTATCAATTCTTCTTGGTATATGTTCAGGAACCAAGTATTTATTATGCGATGAGACTTTTGATGGTCTTGACCCTGTTGTAAGACAGGGGGTAAAGAGCCTTTTTGCTGCAGAGATGGCAGACAGAGGCCTTACACCTATAATTGCTTCCCACAACCTTAGAGAGCTTGAGGATATCTGTGATCATATAGGCCTTCTTCATAAGGGAGGAGTGATCCTTTCAGAGGATCTTAGCGACATGAAGCTCAAGATGCAGAAGGTACAGTGCGTATTTACAAGCGAAGATGATGAAAAGGCAGCTCTTGAGGGAATAGATATTCTGATCCATGAAAAGAGAGGAAGACTTCACACCATCACGATGCGAGGAGAAAGAGAAGATATAGAGGCGGCTTTTAAGAGAGGAAATCCTGTATTTTTCGAAGTATTGCCACTTTCCTTAGAGGAGATATTCATTAGTGAAACGGAGGTAGTAGGGTATGACATCCGCAAGTTTATCCTTGAGTAATAGAATTTCTAATCACAAGAAATACGTAACAAGAACTCTTTGGTCTTCTATAATTGGCTTTCTTTTAATGGCAATTTACTACATTCTTGGTGTGGCAGTAATGGTCTCAAGATCTATCAATTATGGAAAGATATACCACCAGAGCCCTGAGTATATGTATCACGAGATGCAGAATGCTGTGACAAGGGTTATGGGATTTGAGCAGCTTGGATGGATCCTGGTAGTTGGCATAGCTATCGCCTTTGCATTTCAGGGCTTTTCCTACGTCTTTGAACAGAAGAAGCTTGACTTTTATCTGAGTCAGCCAACAACAAGAGCTGAGAGAATGAGGAAAACATATTTTAAAGCAATTTCTACATTCCTCATAATGTACATTTCTGTTAATGCCATTGCACTTTTAGTTGCAACCTGTATGGGAGCCATGAGCAGAGTAGTTTTGGTTTCTGTACTTATAGAAACTCTTCGAAGCTTTGTTTTGTTTTTTACTATATATAACATTACAGTTCTGGCAATCCTCTTGTGTGGAAGCCTTCCAATTGCAATGCTTGTAATGGCATTTTTGATGCTGATATCTGTTGTATATGGTTATGTTTTTACAAGCTACAAGGAGCTTTTTTTCTCAACTTATGCGGCAAGAGGGGATGGATATGTAATAGCATCACCTCTCTATGATAGATTTATTATCATGAAAATGATGCTTGATCTGACTAGAGGGAGAGGAGAATTATATAATACTTCTCTGGGGTCTGTATTTGAATGTTTTAAAGAGACTATTTCTTATGATGTAGATATTCTGGTTGTAGGTCTGTTGGCATTTGTCTGCGTTGCTGTAATCAGCAGATTCAGAAAGGCTGAACATGCCGGGAAAGCTATTGTTTTCAGACCTTTTAGATGGATTGCCAAGATATTATCCTGCGTAGTTATAGGTCTTGCCAGTGGCTTCATATTCTATAGCATGAATGATTATGTCTGGGACAATGGTTCAAAGTTTTTCATCATGATGTTTGGCATAATGGTCCTTGGAACAGTTATTTCCGGATGCATTATCGAGGCAATCCTTGATGGCAACATTAAGAGCTTTATTCAGGGAAAAGCTCAGACAATCATGGCTGTGGCTATAGCTTCACTTATATTTGTGATTTTTAAGGGTGACCTTTTGGGATATGACTGTTATGTGCCTTCCAGGGATAAAATTGAGAGCTGTGCATTTCTTGAATCAGGCTATGAGTACACAATTTACGAAAATGGACAGTTCAAGGACGGCTATAATATGCCGGAAGACTACATGTTTATTACTGACATTGACTCCTTCGTTGAGCTTTCAAAGATTGGAATGAGCACCAAAAAGAAGTGGGCCGAATATGATAGAACAGGAAATTATCACGATCTTGGATGGAGCGAAACTATTGTATACAGGCTAAAGAATGGCAGAAGCGTATATAGAGATATCTGTATTCCTTATGACATTGACGAACAGCTCCTTTCAAAGCTAATAGATTCTGATGAATATAAGAAGGGTTATTTTGTATGCTTCCATGATGAGGATATGAGGGAGTTTGATGCTGCAAATGCCAAGACAGGAACTGTTAGCTATATATCAGGACCTGCTCAGAAAGTTACTTCTGATATTCCTTATGCTGAGCTGAGCGATGCTTATAGAAAAGATATAGATAAATATTTTACTTATGAAATGGCCAAGGATACAGTGCCTGTCGGTCAGATTTCATATGACAATAATACTAATCACGGCTATGCGTCTACTACAATGAACGTATATGACTGCTATACTAATACGATAGATGTACTTAAAAAGTATGGTGTATTTGTAGAAAGCACATTGGACGTAGAACAAATAGAAAGTATAGAGGTAACTAATTACTATCCGGGATATGATCTTGAGAGCCAGGATTTGGATGAAATTGATATAAATGTTGAATCAAAATCAATTACCTATACCGAAAAGGAACAAATTAGCGATATAATAGAAAATGTAGTGTCCGATCCTTACTACAGCAGATGGTATAGACGTGACAAACTGGTAAATGATCAGTTTTACGTTTTGATCAATTTTAAAAAGACTGGGGAGTCTAATAGTAATTACGCATCTTATTATTCTTTTGAAATGGGGAAGGTACCTGATTTTGTTTATTCCGACACCAACTAAACTAACAACACTTCAGAAGAAAAAGCTTATTTCCTGGCTTTTTCTTCTGCCTTCACTACTTGGAGTCATTTTGTTTTTTGTGGCTCCTTTTGGAGTAGTTATTTATTATTCAATGATAAATAACCCCATTCAGAAAGAATTTGTAGGCTTTGATAATTTTATAAATGTATGGAACAATGCAGCTTTTAAGCAGGCTGCCAGCAATTCCCTTATTTTTTCACTTATTGCGGTTCCGTTGGCAGTTGTTTTATCACTGTTTCTTGCAGCTGTTATGGAGTCAAGGATTCCCTTTAAGAGTTATTTCAGGACCTTTTTCTTAAGCCCTCTTATGGTGCCAACTGCTTCTGTTGTTCTTATCTGGCAGGTTATGTTTCACCATAATGGAATAGTCAATAATTTTATGGTTTTCTTTGGACAGAATAAGGTAGACTGGCTTAAATCCGATAAAGCCGCCATCGTAATCGTAGCTCTTTTCCTATGGAAGAACCTTGGATACAACATGATTCTGTTTATGTCAGCTCTTGCAAGTATTCCCAAGGATCTTTTGGAGGTTGCAGCCCTTGAAAATGCCAATAAATGGCAGGTCTTCTGGATTGTTAAGGTAAGATATATGTCATCCACGATATTGTTCGTGGCTATCATGTCACTGATAAGCTCCTTTAAGGTGTTTAGAGAGGTTTATCTTATGACAGGAGATTATCCATATCAGACGTTGTATATTTTGCAGCACTTTATGAATAACACCTTTGCTTCTCTTGACTATCAGAAATTATCATCAGCAGCCATTATCATGTTTATTGTAGTTACTATACTGGTGTACATCATGTATGCAATAGAGAACTGGTTTGGCAAGGATATAGAAGGGTAAAAGAGAAGATGAGCACGCAGGTTGGATTTAGACAAAAAGCTAAAAAGAAAAAAATAAGAATAGATAATTTTAAGACTGTACTTGTTACCGTGGCTGCTATTATATTTGCTTTCATATTTCTTTTGCCAACGATCCTGACAGTTACGAATTCATTTATGTCGGCATCAGAAATAAGCGCCAATTACGGATCAATATTTGCTACGACGGAAAAAGGCGGCAAGGTATTTATTTCAAAGACAGTAAACCTTAAGTTTATTCCGGATATGGTATCTTTCTCCCAGTATTACACAGTTTTGTTTAAGAGCCCGGAGTATTTATTCAAATTCTGGAATTCAATAATATATGTTGGCCCTATTGTAGTGTTTCAGCTACTGATAGCAACGTTGGCTTCATATGGCTTTGCAAGATACTCAGGGAAACTTAAGAATGCAATATTTTTTGCATATATCATTATGATGCTGATGCCTTACCAGGTTACGCTGGTTCCTAATTTCCTGGTATCTAGGGCAATTGGTATATATGGAACCAAATGGGCTATCTGGCTTCCAGGTATTTTTTCACCCTTTGCGGTGTACCTTCTTACTAAGTTCATGAGAAGGATACCAACTGAGGTGATGGAGGCAGCTTCGATTGATGGGGCTGATGAATGGTATATCTTTTCAAGGATATGCTTTCCACTCTGTAAGGGCGGTATAGCTTCTATTTCCATTTTGGTATTCTTTGATTACTGGAACATGGTTGAGCAGCCACTGATTCTTTTACCGGATTCAGATATGCACCCACTTTCGGTGTTCCTATCCAAGATAAATGCAGGCGAGATTTCTCTTGCCTTCGCAGTTGCAGTTATATATCTGGTTCCGCCGCTTCTTATTTTCCTGTACGGCGAGGACTATCTGGTAGAGGGAATCTCTTACCAGGGGGGAATAAAAGGTTAAGTAAAAGGGAGAGTTAATAGAAATGTCAGATTTTAAGGATAATGAAAAAGAGATAGTTGAAGTGGTAGAGACTGATGGAACTTCAGCTCTTGCGCCAAAAGATAATGGCAAAAAGCCGGTAAATAAAAAGGATATGATAAAGAATGTTGCTATCGGATTTTTGTCTGTGATGCTTCTTCTTACATTCTTTTCAAATACCATTATGAATTATTCACTGCCTCAGGTGGCTACACAGAGTATTTCATATGGCTCTATCAGCCCTCAGATAAGAGGGACAGGAACGGTCAGTGCTGAAGATCCTTACAATATTACGGTTAAGGAGACCAGAAAGATCACTGGAGTTGCTGTTAAGGAAGGCGCTCACGTAGAGATTGGCGATGTTATTTACTATCTTGAGGACAACGAATCTGAGGAGCTTAAGACTGCCAAGGAAAAGCTTAATGATGCGCAGACGTCTTATGAGCAGGCTCTTTTTTCAGGGGATGTTCCAGATGATGTCATCTCAAGAGTTAGAAGCGGTAGCACAGCTACAATGGACTCTTACCAGCTTAAGCTTAAAGAGGTAACTACAGCCTACGATAATGCCAAGGCTGTGGCAGACGCAGCAACCAAGGCCAAGGAATATCTTCAGAAATTAAAGACTACAGATGCAAATGCAATTGAATATAACAAGCTTACCTATGAGTATGAAAATGCTATGGCTGCTTATGAGATAGCGAAGATTGAAGGTTCTGATATGTCCAAGGAAGATAAGAATAATGCAGAGAGACAGTGGAATCTTGATACACAGGACAATAAGAGAGAGCAGACTGAGCTTGCTACTTATAAGAGCCAGATAGAGCTTAGCTATGATAGTAAGATTCTTGAAGCTACAGCTAATGAGACTGAAGCCAAGAAGCAGCTTGAGGATGCAGAAAAAGAAAAGACTAAGGTCACAACTGCCATTAAGACAGAGATTTCTCTTTGTCAGCAGAGAGATAAGATAAAGGAACTTAAGGAAAAGATTGCCAAGCTTGAAGAAGAGTCTGTAGGAGCTTCGATCAAGACTCCTGTTGCAGGAATTGTTTCTTCACTTGCCAAGGCATCTGGCGAAACTATAAATGCTGATGAAGCTGCTGCAGTTATTCAGGTTGATGGAAAAGACATGACAACAAGCTTTTCTGTTACTAATCAGCAGGCACAGAAATTAAAGATAGGTGATGCTGCAAAGCCTCAGAATGCATGGATGTTTGGCGATGATTTCAAGGCTACACTGATTTCAATCAAAAACGACAAGAAAGATCCAGCAAATAGAAAGCTTTTAACATTTAAGGTTGAGAGTAAGGATATAACTCCTGGACAGTCTATATCTCTTGCTATCGGAGAGAGATCAGTTGATTATGACATGGTCGTTCCAAACAGTGCAATAAAGACAGGTACTGCCAGCAAGTTTGTTCTTGTAGTTAAGAGTAAATCAAGCCCTCTTGGAAACAGATATATTGCTACCAAGGTTGACGTAGATGTCCTTGCTTCTGATGACAATTATTCAGCTATAACAGCAGCACTTGATGGTGATGAGTACGTTATTACCACATCAAATAAGCCTGTTAAGTCAGGGGAACAGGTGAGGCTTGCAAATAACTAATGATTTTTGAAAAAATTTGGGGATATATAAAAAAATTCTTTTCCAATAGGAAAAGAAATATAGTACTTATCATTGTTTTATGCCTCTTGGTTATTGACCTGGTGCTTGGACTTATCAGCAGAGTAATTATTTCAGGGCTTCCAGATCAGCTCGGGGCAAGTCGCTGGGAGTATGACGGTAAAGTGGCGCAGGTTAGTCTCTTTTTTACCGAGGATAGAGAAATTACACCAAGCGAGATAAGAAAACTTGAATATACCATGGAGCTGGAGCTGCAAAAGGCAGGACTTATGCCTGAGGAAGAGGAAGATGTTCATAGTGATGGCAAGGAAATAGTAGATACCATTGATATAGGACATGAGAATACTCCAAAAGAGGAGGAAGCATCCGTTATATCAGATTTGTATAATAGCTGCTACAGTGCTCAGGGACTTTCAACATTAAGGTTTGAAAACAAAAAAGCGGAGAACGTTGATACAATTGGTGTTGATGGGGATTTTTTCTTTTTCCATCCTATGGAACTTGTGGCAGGGTCCTATTTTATGCCTGATGATGTGATGAAGGATAAGATAGTTATCGATGAGCAGCTTGCATGGGAGCTTTTTGGCTCAAACGATATCATAGGGCAGTGCGTAACTATTGGTGGAATCAATCATTATGTTTCGGGAGTCGTCAAAAGACAGGAAGGAAAATTAAAAGATGCTGCCGGATTGTCAAAGTGTATCGTATATATGTCATATGATTCCCTTTCAAGATATGGCGAGATACTAAGTGGTAAGACAAGTTCGGTTGATTTATCGGAAGATGGCAGCAAGGCTAATATCGGTGGTATTAACTGCTATGAAGTTGTTATGCCAAGCCCTGTAGATGGTATTGCTGCCCAGATTATAAGGACCAGCTCTGGATTCGATGATCAGTATATTACAGTAGTTGATAATTCTGACAGATTTTCTTTTTTCAAGCTCTGGGAAGTATCCAGAAGCTTTGGAAAAAGAAGTATGTGGGACAAGCCAATCTTTTATCCTTATTGGGAAAATCTTGCCAGAGGATATGAGGATATTCTTGCACTTTTAAATCTTGTAAGAACGGTATGCATAGTAGTTATATCTGTGATACTGGCGGTCTTGGTCGTACTTGCTTATAGGAATAAAAAATGGACAGTAAGAGGTATTGTTAATTACCTGGCAGATAAGAAATATGATTTTGAATCTGACAGGCAAAAGAAACTGCTGGAAAAGCAAAATGATACTAAATGAGAGAGGAGATTATGAAAATGAAAGGTTACTTAAAAAGAGGCCTGTGCATAGGAATGGCCATGGCTTTAGCTTTTTCTTTTACCGGATGTGGAAAAGAAAAAAAGCCAGGTAACGAGCTTTTAGAAGAAGCTTCAAAAGCTTCAAAAGACCATGTATTTTCGGCTAATGCTGTTGATATTGATGGCTTATCAGAAAACATTAACAGAGTAGGGGCTATTGGAGACAGAGTTTATGCTGTTTCTTCTTCAGGAGATGATTATGTTTATGTATATACATTTAATCCTGATGGATCAGATTTAAAGACCACTAAGATTCCATCGGCTTATAATATGTATTATCAGAATGCTTGCCCTGATAAGGATGGTAATGTTTATGCTGTCTGCTATAAGTACAATTATGAATATGAGGACGAAGAGACATCTGATGAGTCTGCGGATGAGACTTCAGAAGATGAGGAGATAGGTGTAGCTCATGCAGGCGAAGAAGCTTCTGAGGAAGCATCAGAAGAAGTCTCTGAAGAAGTCTCTGAAGAAGTCTTAGAAGAAGCTTCAGAGGAAACTTCTGAAGAGGTCTCTGAAAATGAAGAAGATAAAGAAATAGTAGATTCTGAGCAGGAAAGCTATTTTGTTAAGTACGACTCTGATGGAAATCTTCTTTATCAGGTTGACTTAATGAAAGAATTCGCAAGCGATGAAGACTACTTTGATGTTCACGACTTTACTGTAACAGATGATGGAATTATCCTGTTTTCTATGGAAAAGGGAATCTTTACCTATTCAGAGGAAAACGGCTTTAAGACTGTGGTAGACAACGCAGGACAGTACATGTATTACTACTTCCAGAAAGGCTTTAATGGCAAGCTTTTTGTTAGCTACTATGGAGATACAGGATATTGCCTTAGCACTTTTGACCCTAAAGATGGAAAGATTGGTGAGCCTTCTAAGGTTTTGGGAAATGGTGATTATTCATTCTTTGGAGGAAACGGATATGATCTGTATATCAGCGATAACACTGCCTTTTATGGCTATGATGCTGCATCCGACACCAAGACCAAAATTTTAGATTATGTTGATTCTGATATTCAGCTTACAAATTCTACCAGCCTTGCAGTTGCAATAAGTGATGTGGAATTCCTTGCTTGTATACCAGATGAGGAGTATAATTTCCATCTTTACAGACTTAATAAGATTCCACCAGAGCAGGTAAAAGACAAACAGATACTCACACTTGGCGGATACTATATTGATTATGATATTAGAAGATTGGTCTATGATTTTAATCAAAAGAGCAATGACTACAAGATTAAGTTTGTAGATTATTCTTCTTTTGATAATGAAGATTCATATGGTGCTGGCGCCGAGAAATTTAATATGGATATTATATCTGGTAATACGCCTGATATCATTGTTGTTGGCAATGAGATGCCTGTAGACAGCTATATTAATAAGGGACTTTTCCTTGATCTGACTCCATATTTTGAAAAAGATCCTGATATATCTGAAAGCGACATGGTTACAAATGTATTTGATGCTCTAAAAACAAATGGCAAGACTTATCAGGTTGTTCCTAAATTTATGATAGGGACTATGCTTGTAAAGACTAAATATGTAGAGGGTAAAGATACAATTACATTTGATGAATGCAAAAAGCTTATTCAAGAGACTGGAGTAAATCAGCAGTATGCTTTTGGAATTATTCCAAGAAGTGCATTTCTTGATGAGGGACTTAAATATGCTGGTAAAAATTATATCGATTGGGAAAACAAGACTTGTCACTTTGACAGCGAGTCTTTTGTGAATTTCCTTGAGTATAGTAAGAACTTCATGGAAGAGATACCAGATAGTGCATATGATTCTGTAAAGGATACAGCTTACCTTAATGATGAGGCTCTGTTTAATATAACAAGCATTAATTCATTTAGAGCTTACAATCAGTATAAGAAGGGATATTTCGGCTCAGATGTAACCATGATTGGATATCCTAATGAACTAGGAGTTAATAGTTCGAGCATTTATCCGCTTCTTAGAGTTGCTGTAAGCGCGCAGAGCAAGAATAAAGATGCAGCCTGGGAGTTCGTCAAGAAATTCTATTCTGACGAATATCAGAAAGAGGTTTATGAATTCCCTATCACTAAAGCTGCTTTTGAGGAAAGTGGAAAGCTGGCAACTCAGAAGCCGTTTTATATGGATGGCGACGAAAAGGTAGAATATGATGATTACTACTACAGGGGTGATGAGGAAATAAAGCTTGAACCTATGTCTTTAGAGGAAGTTGCAGAAGTAACTAATTTCATCAAATCCTTGAATCAGGTTTATAGCAGTAACGATAGTATTGATAGCATCATCACAGAAGAGGCTTCTGCCTTCTATAGCGGACAGAAAACAGCAAAGGAAGTTGCTGATATTATCCAGAGTAGAGTATCAATCTATGTAAATGAAAATAGTTAATAATGAACGTTAAAAAGATAAAATATTAACTACAAAATAACATTTTTGTCGAGAATTTTTCGAAAATACAATATTTTGTTACAGAATTATTTGAAAAATGCACAAATTAGACCCTATCTAAATGGTGAAAGCGCCTAAAGTTACGAAAATTCTGTAAATTAGCAACAAATGGCATGCGGGTAGCAATATCTGACATGCCATTTGTTACGTAAATTGTTACAATTTAGTCACTCGAGTAACGAAAACGTTTAAGCGCTTAGGAACACATTACTTTTTAAACGAGAATAAAAACTAATAGGGGGTTTTTATCGTATGAGGAAAGGTATATCTTTATTTCTATGCGGGTTATTATCTGCATCTGCAGTGGTAGCAAGTAGTTCGGTTACAGCATTAGCTGCTCCTAAGATTGATCCTTACAGCACAGTTCAGGCAGAGCTTAACTTTGGAAGAGAAGGCGTTGTTCAGACTCCTGAAGTATATAATGGCCAAAAGATAACAACACTTTCAAGTATAGAAGCTGGAGACTATTGGCTTGTTAAGGATGTTGATTTTAGCGAAGGCTTATCTAAAATTTCTCTTACTGCCAAGGCTGATACTCCTTCTGTTATTGAGGTAAGAGAAGGCGGCGTTGACGGTGATGTAGTAGCTAATTTCAAGATTGGTGACACTAAGGGTGAATTTAAGACAATCACTTATAAGGTTAAAAAGAGTCTAGAAGGTAAGCATACACTTGCTTTTGTAGGTGCTATCGGTGATGCTACCGCTGATTACTGGGTAGCTGAGAAAGCTGAAGCTACTGTGGAGCCTACTCCAACACCCACTCCTGTATATGGTGATGTTAATCCTTATGAGACAGTAGAAGCTGAGAATTCTGCTGAGATGAAGGCAGCAATTGTTGCTCAGGATGGCGATGTGACATATACACTTATCCGTTCAAATGGATATGTATGTGCTAAAAACGTAGATTTTTCAAATGGTGTTGCAGCATTTGTTGCAACAGCTAAGGCTTATAAGCCAGCAGTTCTTGAAGTGAGAGTTGATGCTCCAGACGGAGAGCTTCTTTCAAACATCATGCTTTCAGCTGGCGATTTCACAACAAAGACAATTAAGGTTAACATGGACCTTTCAGGTAAACATGACCTTTACTTTGTAGCAGCACTTCAGGGTGCTACAGTTCTTTTTGACTCCTGGAAGGTTATGGCTCCTCCAGTTAAGCCAAATCCAGAAGAACCAGTTGTAACAGATAAGATAAACCCATATACAACAGTTGAAGCAGAAGATGCTACTATCATGGAAAAGCTTGATGTTAAGACTGCTGATGGAAGAACATATGTTGAGAGACTTAGACCAAGAGTAACATACGTTGTTAAGAATGTAGAATTTGATGGCGCTTCTAAGATCGCAATCACTTATAAGTCAGATTGTTCTCACGTTCTTGAAATCCATGATGGCGATACATATGGACCAAGACTTGCGTTCCTCAATATTCCTTGTTCAGATTATGAGTGGACAACAGTATATCTTAACTTCCCTGACCTTCACGGAAATTATGATCTGTACTTTGTTCCAAAGCATGGCGTAATTGATTTTGATTCTTGGTCAATCCTTAAGGATGGTCAGGAAGAGCCAGAGCCAGTTGACCCTACACCTGTAGATCCAGAACCTGTTGATCCTACACCTGTTGATCCAGAGCCAGTAGATCCTACACCAGTTGATCCTCAGCCAGTAGCTAAGGGATTAACAACTGAGTATTCATTAAATAACTGGGGTTCAGGTTATCAGGTATCTGTAAAGGTTACTAACTCTTCAAGCCAGAAGGCAGAAGATTGGGTAGTAAAGATCAACAAGAACGATGTTGGCATCGATGCTAGCTGGAATGTAAACATTACAGAAGAAGGCGACTATTATGTAGTTACTCCTGTTGAATGGAATAGAGTAATTGAAGCTGGAAGCTCAGTTGAATTTGGATTCCAGGGTTCATCCCATGTTAAGGATGCTATTGAGATTTTCGCTGAAGGCGAAGTTAAAGATGAGCCACAGCCTGAGGATCCTACACCAGTTGATCCTGAGCCTGTAGATCCTACACCTGTAGATCCAGAACCAGTTGACCCAGAACCTGTAGATCCAGAGCCTGTTGTAGTTAATGATGATCTTGCACTTGATTATACAGTAAATGGACAGGGTTCATTTACAATCAACATGGCAGTTGTTAACAATGGTAAGAGCACAGTAAATAACTGGACACTTAAGCTTAAAAAGAGTCAGCTCACAATTGATAATAGCTGGTGCGTTAAGGTTGCTACAGAAGGCGACTACTATGTAATTACTCCTGAGTCTTGGAATGCTACTATCAATGCAGGTGGCAGCGCATTCTTTGGAATCCAGGGAACAGGAACATTCACTACTCTTGATTATACTCTTGAGTAATAGCAAATATCTCTTTCTCATAAATTAAAGAAAACGGCTATCGCAATTTGAATTTTGCGGTAGCCGTTTTTTTTGAGGAAAAACAATAATCTAAAATATTAAAGCCGAATTGAAATATTACAATTCTAAGTTTAAAGATCTGAAGTACAGCAAGGGCACTTTGTAGCCTCGATATTGATCTCGCTCTTACATTTAGGGCAAATCTTTGTTGTCTTGGGTGCCTCAGCCTCTTCCTTTGCAAATTTGTTGGATACGCTGTTCATAAACTTAACAAGAAGGAAGATCACAAGTGCCATCAGGATGAAGTTGATAACTACAGTGATAAAGGTTCCATAATTAAGAGTTGCTGCGCCAGCTTCCTTGGCAGCTTCTAAGGTGGCGTAGCTTCCGCCATCAAGCACTACAAATTTGTTGTTGAAATCAATTCCGCCTGTTAGAAGGCTTATTACTGGCATTATAATGTCATCAACAAGTGAAGAGATGATCTTCTGAAAAGCACCGCCGATGATAACACCGACTGCCATGTCCATTACATTGCCGCGCATGATAAATTCACGAAATTCCCCTGCAAGGCTCTTGCCCTTGCCTGCTACTTTTTTTACTTTGTCTGTCATTTCTCCTGCTTTCTACACAAATCGTCAGTTTGTGTTCCCCAAAAAGTCTGATGGTTACTTGAATTTGTACAATTCATACTTGAAATTATACCATAATTTCGGTACTATTAAATAGTCGGCTAATTCAAATATGCAGGATTAGTACATCGGTAGTATATCAGCTTCCCAAGCTGAGGAGGCGGGTTCGATTCCCGTATCCTGCTGAATAACAAGCGATGCAAAGAAAGCCCAATATGAAAACTGCAAATTTATTTGCAATGTTTTTCATGTTGGGCTTTCTTTATACCGCGCCAAAGCGCGGACAAGAATTGCGAAGCAATTCTTGTATGCATCGCTTGCTATTCAGCAGGAGAGTATATTGATTATACGGCGCCATTTTTTCCCTTTTTTGTTTTCTTTCGTATAAAATATTATGATATAGGTGTCAAATATATTAGTATCGCTAGGGGGGAACATTAAATGAATACAGAAATCTTAAATGAAACAGAACTTGAAAACATCACTGGTGGAGCCAACAAGAAGATCAAGTTCATGAAAGTATCCTGCAAAAAATGCAGCAAGAACTTTGAAGTAAACATGGATGTAACAATTGCAAAATGCCCATTTTGTAAGACTCTTCACACATTTGAAGGATAAATGTTCATAAAATTTTCAGTTTTATAATTTTACTTAAAGTGTTATAATTTCAAAAGGTATTAGGGAGTAGCTGGCATGTAGAGATACATGTAACATATATCGTCAGCACAGGAGTAATCCTCGGGATATGTTATAATTAGCGAGACTTTTACCACAATTTTTGTTGTGGAAAAAAGTCTCTTTTTTTCTGCATATTTTAAGGAGGAAAATATGTTATTAAACTTATTGTTACTTGTTGTTGGTTTTGTTGCTCTTGTTAAGGGCGCGGACTTTTTTGTCGATGGAGCAGCTTCTCTTGCTAAGGTATTCAGAGTACCAAGTCTAATTATTGGTCTTACTATAGTAGCCATGGGAACCAGTGCTCCAGAGCTTGCAGTCAGTTCTACAGCTGCTCTTGCCGGTTCCAATGAGATTGCTATCAGTAATGTAGTTGGATCCAACATGTTCAATCTTCTTGTGGTTCTTGGTGCCTGTGCGCTGTTTTGTACAGTTCCTGGTGGTAAAGAAATCTTCCACAGAGATTTCCCTGTTTCAATCATCGCAACAGTAGTTGTATTTCTTTTCACACTTTCATCAGCTGTTTTTTCAGGTAATATTCTTGGCCATAACATGGCTGATCAGGCTGGTGTTATTGGAAGAGTAGAGGGCATCGTTCTTTTAGTTTTCTTTGTTGCTTACATGGTTTGGCTCATCAAGGCTGCCAAGGAGAACAAGACAGAAGAATCAGATGAGAAGCTTATGCCAGTATGGAAGTGCGCACTCTTTATCCTGGGCGGACTTGTAGCTATCGTAATTGGTGGTAACCTTGTCGTAAACAGTGCCAAGGAAATTGCAAGAGCTCTTGGAATGACAGAAACACTTATCGGTCTTACAGTTGTTGCCTTTGGAACATCTCTTCCAGAGCTTGTTACATCAGTTATTGCAGCAACCAAGAAGGAAACTGGACTTGCAGTTGGTAATGTTATTGGATCAAATATTTTTAACCTACTTTTGATCCTTGGAGTGTCTGCATCACTTCATCCTGTAGCCGTAAATTTTGCCTCATTCTATGATCTTATTATTCTCATTATAATGATGATCACCACATACTTTTTCCTTAGAAGTAAGAGAGAGTTGAACAGACCAGAAGGCATTATCATGATTTTAATTTACGTAGCGCAGGTTGCATTTGCTATAGTAAGATAAGATAGCAGATACAAACTAAGTTATTATTGGTATAAGTATGGAAGATTTTGAATTTAGATCAGTACAAGATAAAAAGCTTGAAAAAGGCTCAGCTCTTATTGCCATGAGTGGTGGAGTAGACAGTTCGGTTGCAGCGGCCCTTACTCAGAAAAAGGGATATAACTGCGTTGGCTGTACTATGCGTCTATATGAAAATGACATGGTAGGTCTTGATCTTCTTGGCACCTGCTGCAGTATTGAAGATACCAAGGATGCAAGAGCTGTCTGTGACAGGCTTGGAATAGATTATAATATTTATCACTACGAGGCGGAGTTCAAGAACAAGGTAATTGAGCCCTTTGTATGTAGCTACGAGAGGGGAGAGACACCCAATCCTTGCATCAGATGTAATAAATATCTTAAGTTTGACAGTCTTTATAAGAGGGCTTTAGAACTTGGGTGTGACTTCATTGTTACTGGACATTACGCCAGAATAGAGGAAAGAGATGGACATTTTTACCTTCTAAAGGCTAAAGACCTTAATAAGGATCAGAGCTATGTTTTATATGACCTTTCTGAAGAGCAGCTTCGTCACACTCTTTTTCCTCTTGGTGAATTTACTAAGCCAGAGGTCCGCGGAATTGCTGAGAAATATGGTTTTGTCACATCTCATAAGAGTGAGAGCCAGGATATTTGCTTTGTTCCTGATGGTGACTATGCTGGAATGATAAAAAGATATAGAGAAAAAGAGTATCCAAAGGGCGATTTTGTCGATAAAGAAGGAAATGTCCTTGGAAAACATGACGGAATCATAAATTACACGATTGGCCAGAGAAGAGGCCTTGGTATTCCGGCAGACAGAAGGCTCTATGTAACTAAGCTCGATGTTGAGAATAATAAAGTAATCCTTGCAGATAATGAGGATTTATTTAAAAGAGAGCTTGTAATCAGGGAGTTTCACTGGATCACAGGAGATATGCCGGCAGAAGACTTTAGATGCAGTGCCAAGATAAGGTATAAGCACAAGGAACAGCCTGCTACTGTTTCTTTACTTGACGGAGGCAAGGCAAGGGTAGTATTTGACGAGCCACAGAGAGCTGCTACTGCAGGTCAGTCCTGCGTACTTTATGATGGTGATATCGTTCTTGGCGGTGGTATTATAGATTCTGTAGGTGATAATTGAAATTAAAAGTGATATTCATTTAGTTTGAATATCACTTTTAAAATATGAGAAAAACATAATTGGGGGTAAAGCTATGTTATATGGAGCATTAGAGGCTGGCGGAACCAAGATGGTCTGTGCAATTGGGGATGAAAATGGACATATTATAGAGCAGGTTTCTATTCCTACTACTACACCGGATGAGACAATGCCAAGGATCATCGATTACTTTAAGGACAAGGATATAAAGGCTATTGGAGTTGCTTGCTTTGGACCTATAAACCTTGATAAGAAATCTGAGACCTACGGATATATTACATCAACACCCAAGACAGCCTGGAAGAACTTTAATATAGTAGGCTGCATCAAGGACGCTCTTGGAGTGCCTGTAGGCTTTGATACAGACGTTAATGGGTCGCTCCTTGGAGAAATCACCTATGGCTGCGCCAAGGGGCTTACAGACGCTATTTATCTTACTATTGGAACAGGAATTGGTGGTGGAGTTATGGCTAATGGTAAACTACTTCACGGTATGCTACATCCTGAGCTTGGACACATCATTATTGAGAAAAGAGCTGATGATAAGGGCGAGTGTGTTTGCCCATATCACAAGGCATGCCTTGAAGGCCTTGCTGCAGGCCCATCTATTGAGAAGAGATGGGGAAAGAGTGCCAAGGAACTTTTTGATGACTCAAAGGTTTGGGAACTAGAAGCTGATTATATAGGAACTGCCCTTGTAAATTTCTGCATGACTCTCAGCCCTCAGAAGATAATTTTAGGAGGTGGCGTAATGCATCAGTTGCAGCTATTTCCCCTTATTCGAAATGTTTTTAAGGATAAGATGGCTGGATACATTAACACTAAGACTCTCGAGAAGCTCGATGAATACATCGTTCCTGCTAGCTTAAATGATGATCAGGGAATCATGGGAGCAATAAAACTTGCAATTGATGCTCAGTAGGGTAAGCTTTAGCAAATATCTTATGAAAAGACATAGCCTGACTTGATGTATTTGATACTTCAAGCCAGGCTTTTTATTGCAGAGCCGCTGATATGAAATATGTCAGCTAAGCTGACCTTAAAATAATACTTTCTTAAATAGCTCTGTGGTTTTTTCTTTACCTACACTGTTTAGGAATACGTCTGTGGCAGGACCTCCATTATTAAGAAGACCATCAACGTAGACAGATGTCTTTTTTTCTTTTGTTTCGTGATCTGTGACATCTTTTGCATCGATACTAACGAAGGCGTTCATAAATTCAAGAGCCATCTTATCAAAAGCATCGCTATCTTTCTTTTTACCTACAAAGGTAGTGGTCTGAGATAGCTTTATGTCATCGTACCACTGCTTTTTAGCTTCGGCCTTAGGAATATCGCTGTATTTGGATAAGAGGTCGTCAATTGGTTTTAAATTAGGGTCTTCAACGCAGGTGTCATAGAACTCAACGTATAATTTATCATTGCCCATAGCTTTTATTCTATCATAGGAAAAAAGAGGAAGATCTTTATCTTTGGGTGTAATGATGAGAGTATCCATTTTCATAAGACCAAAAAAGCCCTTGGCACACATGGTTGAAACATGGCCAAGCCCCTTTGCTTCATAGGAATTAATGTCAAACTTCATTCCCTTGACCTTCATCTGTTCAAATCCAGATGCACCTTTTTCTGTAAGTGGATACTTGTCTGAAATAGCATTAAGTAGTTTTGATATCATGTGATTTCCCCCTGGAATAATAGACTTTTATGTGACTAGATTACTGGACATACGGCTATTTGTAAAGATTAGCGCCGCTTGAAAGTATAAAATTATGCTGATAAACTTATACACTGTCAAAAGTAAGATATAGATAAAATAGAAAAATTGCCAGATTCTGGATGTGTTAAAGTTGGATCTGATGATGTATTTAGATATGTGATCTTGGAGGTATAATCTTTTGAAATCATTCCAAAAGACGAATAAAAAGAAAGAAATTATTAGTGAGAAAAATAGTCCTAAAATAGGAATAAAGTTAATAAGAATCGGATTGATCCTTCTTGTCATTGCCACGGTGTGGTTAGTTATCTGCTTATTTTTTTATAATCATAAAAAAGAACAGGAAGCTATCTATGAAAAAGAGCGAATTCACGAGGCTACAGGTGAAGCGCTTTGGAAGATGGATGAGTGTTTTGTAACAGTCTATGGCGATTATCTTTTTAGCAGCAATGGTAAAAAAGTAAATATCATAGAAGATACCATAGAGGCCAACTATTCAAATCCCCATTACACCTCATACAAGGTTTGTACTGATGCATCAAGAAAACGCGTGCTTATCCTTACCACTTATGACGAACTATACTTGTATAACACTGACCTTGAGAAAACACTTATTTCTGAAAAAGTTGAAGATGCAGGGATGAGCCTTGATGGAAGCAGGATATTTGTAATTAAGGAGGCTCCTACAGGCAAATATACAAGAGAAAATAACCTATATCTTTATGATCTTAATAAAGATATCTGCGAATTAGTACATTTCCATGACGAGGATGTTTTTAGAGGGGCTATTTCTCCAAACGGTCGTTATTTTGCAGCACTGTCACTTGGAGAATCTAACAAGGTAACTGTGTGGGACCTTGAAGATAATTGTAAGCATCTGTATAGCTTTAATGCTGGTGATGCGTATTGGAATATTGATTATCCAAGGTATGTATCTTCTGATGGCAAGACTGTTTATTGTGAAAAGAAGGTTACCGGCTCAAATGATAAAAACCCTGATTACTATATCAATATATATAAAAATGGCAAAAATCAGTATCTTGGCAATAAAATGAACTATTCATTTGCTGTTTTTAGCAGAGACATGAAACAGATGATCTATGGTCAGTATGGAAATACATATTATTATTCGGAGAATCAAAAAAAGATTAAGGTAATTGAGTCAGAAAAAAATTCATTATATTTTGCTAAGGATTATTTTTCTCCAAATGGTATAAATCCTAACATAAAAGTAATCACGGATCGAGATTTTGGCGGATTTGGTTTCATTAGCGATAAAAAAACTATATATTTCAATAACGATATGAACTGCATAGAGATTTTTGGTAGACCCAGTGAGTGTTATTTAAGCTTTTACGATGATGCTATCACAACATTTTATTATAAAAGTGATGATGGTCTATTGCATAGATATGTTTATTCAGCGGGCGCCACTGATTCCTATTATCTTGAAAAGGAAATAGAGGCTAAAAGGGTTGTTTCTAACGAAAAATATAATGAACAATACATTCTGACAACGGATTTAGAAATATATCTATATGATGGAAGTAACGGAAACTATAACCTGATTGATAGGTTAGATAATAACTATGATTACAAAGGTCTTATAATCAAATATTCAAGGGCTGATCATAAGCTTTATTACCAGAATGGGGCATCGCTTTATAGTTATGATCCGCTTAGCACAAAAAGTGCCCTTGTTCTTGAAGACATTCTTTTGATAGATGAACCAGATGATGAAAAAGATCTTTTACATTATCATGTTGATTCTTATCAAAATCATTATGTTCTAATAGGGGGCGAATCTGTTAAAATAGAATAGTGACAATATAAACAATTTACTAGTTGGGGGTAATTACGGTGAAAAAAGTATTGATTGATCAGGTTGGATTTTTGCCTGAAAGTGCCAAGAAAGCAGTGCTTACCTTTGAAGCATCAGAATTTGAGGTTGTTTCAGATCAGGGGAAATCTGTTTTTAAGGGCAATGCAACACACTTTGGAAAAGATGAGATATCTGGTGAAGACACTTATGTGGCAGATTTCTCAGAATTAAAGGAAAATGGCAGATATAAGGTTGTGGCTGGAGGAGAAGAGAGTCTTTCATTTGAGATTTCCGGAAGTGTATATGACAAGCTCATGAAGGATATCTGCAAATGTTTCTATTTCCTTCGTTGCGGAGATGCTCTTGATAAAGAGCATGCAGGCATATATTACCATAAGCCCTGTCATATGAGTATGGCAACTGTCTATGGGGAGGATGTTCCTCCTGTAGATGTAACAGGCGGATGGCACGACGCAGGAGATTATGGCAGGTATTCTACAGCTGGAGCTGTGGCTGTTGCACATCTTCTTTATGGCGTAAGATTTTTTGATAACCTTCTTAAGGTACAGTTTGATATTCCAAAGGTGAAGGGAGATAAGGGGAATCTTCCGGACATTCTTGCAGAAGTCAAGGTTGAACTTGATTTTCTTATGAAGATGCAGCGCGAGGATGGATCAGTATGGCATAAGGTTACAACCTTTAATCATGCAGATTTTATTATGCCTGAGGATGACAAGAACGAACTGTTCCTTTTTGCAACTTCTTCAATTGCTACAGCTGATATAGCGGCTGTATTTGCTCTTGCTTATACAATCTACAAGGATTATGACAAGGCTTATGCAGATAAGCTAATGGAGAAATCACTTCTTGCTTATAAGTGGCTTTTGGATAATCCCAAGGAGAAACTTTTCTTTAATCCTGAAGGTTCTAATACTGGCCAGTATGATGAGGCTGAAGATGGCTCTAACAGATTCTGGGCTGCATGCGCTTTATATGAAGCAACCTCGGATGGCAAGTACTATAGTGATGCCTTAGAACTTAGAAACAGAGTAGAGGATTTTGATAAAAAGGCTGAGAATAAGCTTTATCACTGCGGTGTATTTGCAAGTCTTGGATGGGCGGAAGTTGCCGGACTTGGATGTATGTCCCTTATTCTTAAAAAAGAGGATAATGCTCTTACAATGCAGGCTAGGAAGTATTTCTTTGATGAGGCTGAAAGGTTATGTGATGTAGCTTCAAGAAATGGATTTAATCTGTGTATGGCCAAGGAAGACTTTATATGGGGCAGCAACATGGAACTTCTTAAATACATGATGGTACTTAGTGTTGCTAACACTATGAGTTTCAAACAAGAGTATTATAATGCTATCACTTCCGGACTTGACTATATTCTAGGTTGTAATAGCATGGATATCAGCTATGTATCAGGAAACGGAGAGAAGGCCTTTAAGAATCCGCACCTTCGTCCAACTGCTGTAGATGATATAGAAGAGCCATGGCCAGGACTTGTATCTGGTGGACCAAATGCAGGACTTCATGATGAGCGTGCTCAGAGCCTTCGTGGTCAGAACCTTCCTCCTATGAAGTGCTATTTAGATCACGTAGAGTGCTATTCACTTAATGAGATCACTATTTATTGGAACTCACCACTTGTATTTGTTATGGCAGGGCTTCTTTCTACAGTAAACGCTAGATAAATCTTCCGTTTACTATATAGCCTTAGGCAGATAGCAAATAATAGAGTGAGTTAGATAATTATTTAGATGAAAAAAGAGAATCTTTTCATTAGTTTAACTGAAAAGATTCTCTTTTACTTTTTAGAAAGATGTTGATCCTCTCTTTATAAGTTCTCCAGAGAAGATAGTTTTCTGAGGCATCTCATTGGATGAAAGAGTACCTATAAGTGTCTTGACCAGCTGAATACACATATCTTCAAGACGATTGTCTATAGAAGAAATAACAGGTTCTGAGCACTTGGTCAAAATGGAATTATTATATCCTATTATCTGAAGATCCTTGGGAACATTGATGTTATTTGCTCTTGCAAAATTCATTGCTCCAACTGCAAGGAAATCATCACTGGTAACAATACCGTCAAACCTGATTCCTTTTTTATAAAGGTTTTCAACAAAGTTTTTTACACCATCTATATCTTCATGGCTTCCCTTAAAACACTGCTGCATTTCCTTTTTAAGAGGAATGTCGTGTGTGAGGAGAGCATTCTGAAATCCTGCAAGCTTCTTGAGACCTGAATATGAATTACTGTTGTATAAGTAAAGGATATTCTTAAGCCCTGCATCAAGCATTTTCTCTGTGGCGTCCTGAGTTGCCTTGTAATCATCGCAAAGGGTGCAATAAACATTAGGACAGTCAAAGTCAGCGTTTAGCAGCATGATAGGTACAGAAGCAGAAGCATCCTTGACATACTGATTGTCTTCTGCATTGTTCATGATAAAGTTAGAACCTACCATTACAACACTGTCAACATGCTGAGAGAGCAGGAGATTAAGGGACTCTTTTCTGGCGTTCATATCATATCCGGTACAGCAAAGAACAGAGTGATAACCATTTTCTCTAAGGTTCTGCTCAATGAAGTAGATAGCCTTGGCAAGATAAAGGTCGGAAGCATCCGCGCACAGAATACCAATTGTCTTCATGGAATTAAGACCAAGACCTCTTGCAAAAGCATTGGGCTTATAGCCATACTGTTCGATGATGTCCATTACCTTTTTCTTGGTGCGTGGCTTAACGTTAGTGCTACCATTTAATACTCGTGAGACAGTGGCAATTGATACGCCAGCTTTTTTGGAAATATCATAAATTGTCATCTGATTACTCATAATATTATCTCGTTTCTAAAGGAAATTTGAAATATCTTACTGCATTATTGTAGGAAATATCAGCAGCAATCTCTCCGAGAATATCAAGATTCTCTTCTGGATATTCACCGTTTTCTACGAAGTTTCCGAGGAAATTGCAAAGAATTCTACGGAAGTAATCGTGTCTTGTATAGGAAGTAAAACTTCTGGAATCTGTGAGCATTCCAACAAATCCTGAAAGATTTCCTGATTCTGCAACAGAAGCAAGCTGATCTTCCATACCCATCTTAGTATCGTTGAACCACCAAGCACTTCCCTGCTGAATCTTGGCTACTACAGGGCCTTCATTGAAGGCGTTGAGGGTAGTATTGATGATCTTGTTATCATTAGGGTTAAGGCTATAAAGAATAGTCTTAGGAAGGCTTTTTTTGCAGTGGAGAGCATTGAGGAAATCAGCAAGCTCGCCCATTGGATAGTAAGCATCAATTGTATCAAAACCAGTATCAGGACCAAGCTTCTCAAACATAGGAGTGTTGTTATCACGCTTACAACCAAAGTGAAGCTGCATTACCCAATCTCTCTTGGCAATTTCTTCACCTTCAAAGAGCATGAATGCTGTCTGATACTTAAGATCTTCTTCATAAGAAAGATCCTGGCCAGCAAGTCTCTTGGCAAATATAGCCTCTACTTCCTCATCAGTAGCAGGGCGGTACATTACATATTCAAGAGCGTGATCTGTAACATTGCATCCCTTTGAAGCAAAGAAGTCAAGTCTTACTCTGAGGGCCTCTTTGAGGCTGGCAAAGGAATCAACCTTAACACCACTAACCTTTGAAAGGGTATCAAGATATGAAACGAATTCTGGCTTTCTGATATTCTTGGCCTTATCTGGACGCCAAGCAGGAAGAACCTTAACATCAAAAGATGTATCATCCTTGATCTTGTCGTGCCATTCAAGGCTGTCTACAGGGTCATCTGTTGTGCAGATAAGTGTAACATTACTCATCTTGATGAGCTTACGTACACCCATGTCTGGTTGCTGGAGAACTTTATTACAAATATCGTACACTTCTTCAGCAGTTTTCTCATTAAGTACTCCGTTGTAACCAAAGTACTTGCGAAGCTCTAGATGAGCCCAGTGATATAATGGATTGCCTACGGCTTTGCCAAGGCACTTTGCAAACATAAGGAATTTATCTTTGTCTGAAGCATCCCCGGTCATATATTTCTCATCAAGACCAAATGCTCTCATAAGACGCCACTTATAGTGATCACCACCAAGCCAAACCTGAGTGATGTTGTCAAAATGACGATCCTCAGCAATTTCCTTGGGGCTGATGTGACAATGATAATCGAGAATAGGCATGTTTTCAGCATAGTTGTGATAAAGCTTTTTAGCAGCTTCACTCTGAAGCAAAAAGTCTTCATCCATGAACTTTTTCATCCCATTTACCTCCGAATTTTATTAAATAAGTAGTTATTAGCAAGTGAAACTAGTCCTACAAGACTTACAAAATGTAAAAAATATGTAAGCGATTTCATAAAAATAGACAAAAATATTATACAAGACGAACCTAGTAAATACAATAGAAAAATTTGTTGACTCTAGGCATATATGATTATATATTGGAATTGTAAACGCTTACATTATGTAACAAAAATGAAACAAGGGGTAGGTTATATGAGCAGATTTTTACAGATTCATCCAGAAGATAACGTTGTTGTATGTTTAGAGCCTCTTTCACAGGGTGAGAAGATTACTCTTTCATATGGAAGAGAGGTTGTGGCATTAGACGAGATTCCTGCAGGCCACAAAATTGCAATAAAAGATATTGATAATAATGAAAATGTGATCAAATATGGCTATGCAATAGGCCATGCTACAGAGGATATAAAGGTTGGTAGATGGGTTCATACTCATGATATCAAGACTAACCTTGAGGGAATCCTTGATTATAAATATGAACCAGATACTAAAAATATAGAAAAAAAGATTGCGCAGATGGGCACCAAGAAGAGAACATTCCAGGGCTTTGTAAGAGAAAATGGCAAGGTTGGAATTAGAAACGAAGTATGGATCATTCCTACTGTTGGATGTGTCAATAACATTGCTACAGCGCTTGCCAAAAAGGCAAATGAATTTGTTAAGGGAAGTGTTGATGAAGTAGTTGCCTTTACACATAACTATGGCTGCTCACAGACAGGGGATGATCAGGAACATACAAGAACTATACTTGCGGATCTTATCAATCATCCAAATGCTGGAGGCGTTCTTGTACTTGGACTTGGCTGTGAGAATAGTAATATTGATGTATTAAAGCCATATATAGGTAATGTTGATGAGTCCAGAGTTAAGTTCCTTGTTTCTCAGAAATCAGACGATGAGATGGAAGAGGGACTTGAGCTTTTAAGAGAAATAATTGATGTTGTTTCCAATGATAAAAGAGAAGAAGTAGATGCTTCAAAGCTTGTTATTGGCCTTAAGTGCGGTGGAAGCGACGGCTTTTCAGGAATAACAGCTAATCCTCTGGTTGGTAGAATTTCTGACAGGATAGTAGAGTGTGGTGGTACATCTATTCTTACAGAAGTTCCAGAGATGTTCGGCGCAGAGACTATCCTCATGAATAGGTGTAAAGACGAGGCTACATTTAATGACACTGTAAATATGATAAATGGTTTCAAAGACTATTTCACCAAACAGGGTGAACCTATCTATGAAAATCCATCTCCTGGAAATAAGGCAGGCGGTATTACAACACTTGAAGATAAGTCTCTTGGTTGTACTCAGAAGTCTGGAGATTATCCTGTCATGAATGTTCTTGAATACGGAGAGAGGACAGATGTAATGGGGCTTAATCTTTTGTGTGCTCCTGGCAATGACCTTTGTGCAGCTACAGCACTTGCAAGTGCCGGTGCTCAGATAGTTCTTTTTACAACAGGAAGAGGAACACCTTTTGCATGCCCTGTTCCTACTATGAAGATTGCAAGTAACAATACAATCGCTGACAAAAAGAGTAACTGGATTGACTTTAGAGCAGGACAGATACTTGAGGGAAAGAGCTTTGAAGAACTTACAGATGATCTTTTTGACAAAATCCTGCGTACAGCTTCTGGCG
Organism: Butyrivibrio sp. INlla14; assembly: GCF_900102515.1. GTDB lineage: Bacteria > Bacillota > Clostridia > Lachnospirales > Lachnospiraceae > Butyrivibrio. Next base: position 56,807 of record NZ_FMVS01000002.1, on the reverse strand, counting down.
AAAAGTTAAAGAGCGAGATTGCGGGCTTCCATGATATGGCTATCTGGAAGAGAGGAGTAACCCTCTGATAATAAATGTAAGGACTTACGGAAATATAAGTGCCTTATGCATGTTGTCTATTTTGTAAGCAATAAATGACAAAAGTAGAGCATTATGTGATTGTTTTTTATTTGCCAAATATACAAAGTGCACAAATGGAAACCGGTTACATTGTGTAAACTGTTGTATAAAACAACATGCTATTTTACGTTCGTTCACAGTTTATTAAAAAAATTGTTGTGATTTTTTACATGTAAGCACTTACGGAAATGCAGTAAAAACGGCACTTCCCGAAAAAAATGTACAACTTTGTTACAAATCCTACAAAATTCGTGCTTGCAAAGGTTTTAAATACATGATAAAGTACGTACATAAGCAAGTGAAAACGCTTACATTTTTAAATTCAAAAATCATTATTGGGAGGAACAAAATAATGAAAAAGAAAGTTTTATCATTACTTCTTTCAACAGCAATGGTAGCTTCTCTTGCAGCTTGTGCTTCAGAGACACCTGCAGACACAACAGAGCCAACTCAGACAGCTGGCGATGCAACTCAGACAGAGAATGCTGGCGAGACAGCAGCTGTTGAGGACTTTAACCTTGAGACTCTTAACATCGTAGTTGATGGAACACTTACAGCTACAGTAGAGAGCGGACAGAAGGAATTCGAAGAGCAGTGGGAAGCTGCAGTAGCTGAGAAGCTTGGTCACCCAGTTGATCTTGTTATCAACCAGCTTGATCACTCAGACTATGCTGGAACAGTATCTCGTCTTCTTACAACAGGTGAGGTTGGCGATGGTTCTTATCCAGATGCTCTTATCATGAGCGCTACAATGCTTAGACAGTATCAGACAACGGGTCTTCTTTGGGATATGGCTGATGCTTATGCAAACGCAGAGTTCCAGTCACGTATCACACTTCCTACAATCAACGAGAACATGAAGGATAAGGAAGGCCACCTTTACGGATTTGCTCCTACATATGGTAACGGATGTGTTACTTACATCAAGAAGTCATGGCTTGATGCAGTAGGAATGAAGGCAGAAGACATCAAGACATTCGATGACTATTATGCAATGCTCAAGGCATTCACAGAGAATGATCCTGATGGAAACGGATCAGCTGGTACATACGGTGTTATCGCAGCTGGTTATGGTAAGCTTGATGAGGCTCCATACATCAACTATATGCCAGAGTTCTGGCAGGGCGCATATCCTTCATTCTATCAGAAGGACGGCGTTTGGGTAGATGGATTCCAGGAGCAGGCTACAATCGATGCTCTTGCAAGACTTGCACAGGGCGTTGCTGATGGCGTTATCGATCCTGATACAGAGGAAGCTGGAACAAAGCAGGCTCGTGAGAAGTTCTTCTCAAACGATCAGACAACATCAGAAGGTGTATTCACATACTGGGCTGGTACATGGCTTAGAACACTTACAACAAACATGGAGAAGCAGGAAGTTGACAACGATCTTGGTGATGATAGACTCGTTCAGCTTGCTCCTATCCAGGAGATCAAGGATACATGGGGCGGATACCTCAACAGAGAAGCTCCTGTATGGGTAATCACAGATGATCAGGATGGCAATTCTGCTCGTGAGCAGGCTATCTTCGATGCTCTTCTTGAGACAATGCTTGATGGTGACAAGGTTCAGACACTCTGGACATATGGTGCAGAGGATGTTCACTGGTCAACACACGCAGAAGAGTTCACAACAAATGCTGATGATCCTGAGAAGAAGAAGGACTACTCTTATGAAGAGGGTGAGTTCCACCTTAAGCAGTCACCTAACGACCCTAACTCTGTATGGAAGAAGAATCACCTTGATTCAGTCCTTGTAATTGCTCCTCTTACAAACGGTTTCGTTGATAACGATGCACTTGTACAGGCTGGTAACAAGTTCTTCACAGAGAACTGTGTTGATGCTCCTGCAGCAGCTTCTTGCGATACACTTACAGAGAACGAGGCAGCTCTTGTAGAAGAGAAGACAACACTTATGAAGCAGGCTATCGCTGGTGAGATTACACCTGAGGAAGCTATTGCTCAGTATCAGGCTGACTTTGGCGATATCGCTCAGCAGATTCTTGATGAGCTCAATGCTCAGTAATTAGCATTTTGCTAATAATACTTTGACTTTTTCCCATCCTCCGAGGGAAAAGCTCTTTTGGAGGATGGGATTTTTTTGAAAAAAATTAAAGATTTGATATAATATAATAGTAAAAAAGTAACGATTTATTGTGAAAGGAATAGGATGCTATGAGTAAGAAACAAAATGTTACTACTACATCCACTGGTGCTCCTATCAATCAGAAACCTCTCGGTACACGTATCTGGAACAACCGTGGATACTATTTGATGTTTCTTCCAGTACTAGTTTTTGTAATCATCATATATTATTGGCCTATGCTTGGTGTAAGATATGCTTTCTACCAGTATAAGCTCAAGAACATCACATGGGTTGGTCTTAAGAATTTCGAGACAATGTTTTCTAAGAAGGAGTTCTGGACAGCCTTCACAAACACTTTACAAATATCTATAACAAAGCTGCTGATAACAACTTTTACATCTGTTCTTGTATCTGTTTTCCTGAATGAGATGCACAATATATTTGCTAAGAAGTCATTACAGACTATCATCTATCTGCCTCACTTCATGTCTTGGGCAGTAGTAGCAGCTATTTTCCAGTTGTTCCTTTCAACTTCATCAACTGGTTTTGTAAATGAAACACTTAAGGAATGGGGACTCATTTCAAAGAGTATCGATTTCCTTCATTCACAGACACTGTGGAGACCAATTTTCTATTTGATCAATATCTGGAAAGAGACAGGTTGGGGAACAGTTATTTTCCTTGCAACACTTTCTGGTATTAACCCTGAGCTCTATGAGGCTGCTGATATTGACGGTGCTTCACGACTTCAGAAGATTTGGTATGTAACAGTACCAGCACTTATGAATACGGTAATTATCGTACTGATCCTTAACCTTGCTAAGGTTCTTAACCTTTTTGAATCAGTATTCGTTTTATATAACAACCGTGTATTTGGTGTTTCCGATGTTATTTCTACATATGTTTACCGTCAGACTTTCCTTACTGCCATACCTGATTATGGCTACACAACAGCAGTTGGTCTGTTTAAGTCAATCGTTGGTTGTGTACTTGTTCTTGTATGTAACTGGGCTAGTAAGAGAATCCGCGGACGTGGAATTATTTAAGGAGGGAACATTATGGCACAGGCTAAACAGGCTCAGATGCGTGTAAGAGCCAAGAAAAATAAGGTTCACGTATTTGATGTTGTTAACTATGTAGTATTCGTTATCATTGCTTTGATCGTATTGATCCCTATTTGGAAGGTTGTAGTTGACTCATTTAACTCAGTAGGAGTTTATAAGTTCAGATTATGGCCACAGGATTTTACCTTTAACGGATACCTCACAATTTTTACAACAGTTAGATTATATAGACCATTCATCAATTCAGTTGTTACAACTGTTCTTGGTACATTGCTTGGTCTTGTACTTTCAACACTTGGAGGATATGTACTTACTCAGAAGGATATGCCAGGAAGAAATGCACTTTCATTTTTCCTTCTTTTCACAATGATCTTTTCTGGTGGTATGATTCCTGAATACCTTGTTATGAGACAGCTTCACCTTGTAGATACAATGTGGATCCTTGTTATCAAACATGGTATGAACGTTTATAACCTTGTACTTATGAAGAACTTCTTTGAAGGCATTCCAGAGTCTCTTTTTGAGGCTGCTAAGATTGATGGATGCTCTCCTATGGGAATCTTCTTCAAGATAGTACTTCCTCTTTCCAAGGCAGCTCTTGCATCAATTGGTCTTATGTATGCAGTAACTGTATGGAATGACTACAGCACAGTTCAGATTTATATTACAAATCCTGATCAGGTTAACTTCCAGTACAAGCTGAGGGTTATGATCATGGATGGTGATACACCAACAACAGCATACAAGGTATCTCAGAATACATTGTATTATGCAGCTATTATTGTTGCGATCCTTCCATTCATGGCAGCATATCCTTTCCTTCAGAAGTATTTTGTACAGGGTGTTAATGTAGGTGCTGTTAAGGAGTGATTTTTCCTTAAAACTTATAGAGAGAGAAATTGGTTACAATTTCTCTCTTTTTTTATACTTGATTTAGAGTGGATTAAAGGAGAGAGATATAAATGAGACATATATTTTGGGCAGGAGATTCAACAGTAGCATGCAACAAATTTGGAACCTACCCTCAGACTGGAATAGCTCAGGCATTTGACAGATATACCAAAATGGATGTAGCAATCTGTAATCATGCAGTAAATGGCAGGAGCACAAAGAGCTTTATTGATGAAAGCAGGTTAGCTGCTATTTATAACGATATAACTAAGGGAGATTATCTTTTTATTCAGTTTGGCCACAATGATGAAAAGATAAATGATCCTAAAAGATATACAGATCCTCATGGTGAATTTATTGTAAATCTTGGAAAGTTTGTGAATGTAGCCCGCAACAAGGGAACATATCCGGTATTTATTACTTCGGTAGAGAGAAGACTCTTTGATGAAAATGGAAATCTTAAACCATCAGAGCATACTGAGTATGTAATGGGGATGAAAGAGGCTGGCATACAGTTTAATGTACCAGTGGTAGATCTTTTTACTATGAGTAGGAATTTTCTTGAAAAAACTGGAGATGAAGCTTCTAAAAAGTACTACATGAATCTGAAACCTGGTGAAGTTTCCTGGGCAATTGAAGGAAAAAAGGATAACTCACATTTGCGCTACGAAGGTGCGCTTCTTTATGCCGGAATGATAGCTAAGGGATTGACTGAACTTGGAGAACCTTATTCTACGCTTATTGCAGATTCTGAGTATTTGAAAGAAACCTACGATATTGAAATAAATGGTTAATGGGGAGAAATAAATGAAATATAGAAATCCTATTCTTTTTGCTGATTATTCTGATCCTGATGTTATAAGAGTGGGGGATATGTATTATATGACCGCCAGTAGTTTTAACTATACACCTGGTCTTCCTATTCTGATCTCCAAAGACCTTGTAAACTGGGAACTTGCTGGCTATGCTCTTGATAATATTAAGGAAAAAAGATATGACATTCCAAGACACTCAGAGGGGGTTTGGGCTCCTGCTATAAGGTACCATCAGGGAATGTTTTATATTTTTTATGGAATGCCTGATGAAGGCTATTATGTTGTAAGAACTTCAAATCCTTTGGGAAAATGGGAAGAGCCTGTTTGTATCCTTAAGGGAAAAGGCCTTATTGATCCCTGCCCATTTTGGGATGAAGATGGTAAAGCTTATGTGATCCATGGCTATGCTAAGAGTAGAATTGGTTTTAAAAGCATTCTTGGAATATTTGAGCTTAGCAGTGATGGGTTAAAGGCAATATCGGAGGATCATTTTATCTTTGATGGTAATGACAAGGATCATCCAGCAGTTACTATAGAAGGCCCCAAGATTTACAAACGTGATGGCTATTATTACATTTGGGCTCCTGCGGGAGGCGTTAAGTTTGGCTATCAGGTTGTTCTTAGAAGTAAGAATATACGCGGTCCCTATGAGATAAAAGAAGTAATGCATACAGGAAGTAGCTGCATAAACGGACCTCACCAGGGAGGACTTGTTGATACAGTAAATGGAGATGAGTGGTTTATTCATTTCCAGGACAGGGGATTGTATGGAAGAATCTGCCATCTGCAGCCGGTTTCCTGGAAGAATGGATGGCCTATCGTAGGTATAAACCCTGATAAGGATAATATTGGAGAGCCTGTATTTGAGTTTGAATCTAAAATAATTGCCAAAGAGGCATCTGGGAAAGGAAATATAAATGATCTTGCCTCAGATAGCTTTGATAATGGAAAGTATAATTTATCCTGGCAGTGGCTTGGAAATCATTATGAGTATTTTACAAGAATCATAGGTTCTGATAATGGTAATGTCGAGCATAATACAAATGACATAAGTAATAGTGAAGGTGGCTTGTGCCTTAATGCTTTAAATCTTTCTGGTGAGGATACTTCGATAATCTGGAAAAGCCCTAATGTTCTGACACAGAAGATTGTTTATCCTATGTTTGAAACTAAGATCAATGTTGATGCTACAGGACTTAAAGATGGTGAAAAGTGCGGCGTTTGTATGACTGGTGGGCAGTATGTTGCAGCATATATCAAAAGAGAAAAGGAAGATAAGTATACTGTAAGAACAATAAGAAGCGAGGGTGGGGACCTAGATAAAAAAGAGATAGTTCTTGCAGATTTTGACCTTGAAGAAATATGTAGAGCGAAAGGAATTTCTCTGGACGCGGGACTTAAAAACATCTCTTTTAATCTTGTCTTTGATTGTGATGATAAGAGCATAACTTCTGAAAGAATGTATTTTGCAAATGTTGAGGATAAGACATATGTTCCTGATCTTAAGATTTATCTTTTGATTGGAGATAAAAATGAAAAGGGTATAGATGAGAAAGCTATAAGGACTGATCTTGGCATTAAATATAGTCCTTCTGATCACACCTGGGTTGGTGCTAAGGTGGGAATCTTTGCTCTGTCAGATAATAAATGTGATCTGAATAAATGCGGATATGCAAGATTTAAATCAGTAATAACTAGTGAGTTATGATTGTTAATTGGATTAGAGTATGACTGATTAAAATGTAAATTGGAGTAATGAAATGGACGTCGGAAATATAAATATATATGAAGCTGCAAGGAAGGGAGACTTTGAACTTGTTAAATGGATAGTTGAGTATTCAAGAGCAAGTCTCAATGAGTTTGACGAAAAGCATAGAACAGCCCTTTTTTATGCCGCAATTTCTGGACATCTTGAAATGTTCAGGTATCTTGTAGACAGATGCGGGCTTGATCCCCTAATGGGCGATGATGATCTTACAACCCCTTGGGATATTGTCCATTCTAGGATAAAAGAAATTGAGGGGAGTAAGCAGCCATGCTCAAATGAGGAGTTTTTAAATAATCTTAAAGAAATAGAAGATTATCTGGAAAAAAAGTATGGTCACAAATATGAGGATTATTATAGAAATCCTATAAGACCAGGCTTTTTTCCTGATCCGTCCATATGCAGGGTGGGAAGCGATTATTATATGGTCAATTCTTCATTTATCTTTTTTCCATGTATTCCCATTTCTCATTCCAAAGATCTTGTGCACTGGGAAATTATAGGCCACGCCATTACAAATCCTAAGTGGGCTCTTCTTGACGAACTTGAGGGAGGCCGTGGATACTGGGCTCCTGATATTACATACTACAATGGTAAGTTTTATATTGCAGCTACTTACAGACTTAATGACTCGGGACCTGTCTATAGGCGGCAAATAGTCGTATCATCAGATAAACCTGAGGGGCCTTATAGCGAGCCTGTTTTCATCGATGAGGATGGCATTGATCCAGGCCTTTTTAATGACGATGACGGAAGGCGTTATATGCTATTAAACCGAGGCGCCAGGATATTTGAGCTAGATGATACTGGAACTAAAAAAATATCTGATGCAAGGCTTCTTTATTATGGCAGCAATAAAAGAGCTCCAGAGGGACCTCATATATACAAAAAGAACGGCTATTATTATCTTCTTCAGGCTGAGGGCGGCACAGGTCTTGGTCACAGAGTTACAGTGGCAAGAAGTAGGGAACTTTTTGGCGTTTATGAGCCTTGCCCATATAATCCTATAATGAGACAAAATGATGAGGAAGCGGCCATTCAAAGGTGCGGACATGGAGATCTGGTGGAAACCCCTGATGGGCGCTGGTTTATGGTATATCTCTGCGGAAGACAAATAGGGAATGGCTATAGTATTCTTGGAAGAGAAACGGCGCTTGATCCAGTTACCTGGACCGCAGATGGCTGGCCAATCGTAAATAATCTAAAAGGGCCGTCCTGCATGCAGGTAAAACCTTTTGCAGATGCTGATTTCACTAATCAAGGGAAGATTGAATCAGAAAATACGGGAAAAGATACTATTTCGCCCTGCGGCTTACCTATGGATTACATGACTCCAAGAGGCTTTTATCCAGGGGATGTTTCATTTAAAGGTAATAAGTTTTACATAAGGGGCAGTAAGGCTCCGCTTAGCAGCGTAGATAGCAGAAATATAGTTCTAAGAAGACAGGATAGTTTTAAGTTCAAATATAGTGCTATCCTAAAACCATTAGACTTAAAAGAAGGCCAGAGTGCTGGAATAACAGGCTATTATGATGAAAACACTTATCTGGAGTTTGGAATAGTAAAAAAAGATGGCATGCTTTATATATATTCAAATGAGCATATTGGAGAGGATGATAATATTTTTTATGGAGAAAAGGCTCTGAAAGCAGAATTTTGCGGGATTGAGCTTGTTATGACAACAGACATGCTTGTAAGGACCTTATCTTACAGACTGCTTCCTTCTTCAGAATTAACAACATTTAATACACTTTCTGATGTATATTATCTATGTGATGAGGGTTATCATATTGGTAAAAGATTTACAGGGGCATTAGTTGGCATGTATGCCTATGGAGGTAAAGAGAGTCTAACAGCTGTCTTTGAATTTCCTTTATATGTAAGTCTGTAAAGATGCTTTTATAATACGATGTCTAATTTTTTACACGAAAGGATACCAAAATGCAGATAGGAATCAGATTTCATGACACAGTGGAACTTCCCTTCGAGGAAAGATTACAGGAGATAAAGAGACAGGGCTTTACCTGTACTCATATTGCGCTTTCAAAGGTGCCCGGATTTACGGCAAATACAGATGCGCTTACGCCTGGATATGCAATGTATATGAGAGATGCATTTAGAAGAGCAGATCTTGATGTTGCAGTACTTGGCTGTTATCTTAATCTGGCTACTCCTGATGAAGCTGCACTTAAGGCAACTCAGGACAAATATATGGCACATCTTCGTTTTGCCTCCCTTATGGGGGCTGGAATGGTTGGTACTGAGACTGGTGCTCCAAATGTTGATTATCACTACGACAAGGAGGCCTGTCATTCTCAGGAGGCTCTTGATATTTTTGTAAACAACTTAAGACCTGTTGTATCATATGCCGAGAAAATGGGCGTTATACTTGCTATTGAGCCAGTTTACAGACATATAGTATGGAATCCTAAGAGAGCAAGAGAGGTTCTTGATAAGATAGGCTCTCCAAATCTTCAGATTATCTTTGATCCTGTTAACCTTTTGTGGACTGATAATTTTGAGCAGAGGCAGGAGGTATTTGAGGAGGCGATAGATCTTTTGGGTAAAGATATATGCATGATCCACTTAAAGGATGCAGTGGTAGAGGGCGAAAGCGTAAAGAGCATGGCCTGTGGCCTTGGCGATATCAACTATGACGCTGTTGTGAAGTTTGCAGTTGAGAAAAAGCCTTTTATCCATGCTACACTTGAAGATACAAAGCCTGATAATGCAGTTTCAGCAAGGGAATTTATACAGAATATAGAGAAAAAATATAAGGCTTAATAATATTGAGCCGCTAGATGGTAAGACCTACTAGCGGCTCATTTAGTAGAAAGACTAACGATTTTGACTTGATTTGATATCAATAGATTTTATGTTTTGAAATAAATTTAGCTTCGCAGATATTCAATTTGCTTTGTTACAGCCTCTGGAATTGGAATATCTTCCTTTTTTAGCTTGGCTACAATGTTTGATACAGGTTTTGCTAGATTTTGTATTTTGGTATTGTAGTGGCTTATAAGCTCAGTATACTGAGGATTATCAGCAATCTTTTCCCTTAAATCTTTAGAAAAAGGACAGAAGGTAAAGAGAATTTCTCTAGCAACCTTATTAAGTCTTGGGGATCCGGCAGCTTCAAATTTGGTATATGCTAGATAGTCTGCAATGAACATATTTTTATAATTGTTGTTGTATTTCTTTAAGTCTGTTCTTAACTTCTCCTTCATATCTGATGATAGAGAAGGATTCTTTTTATAGAACTGAAGATAATCGCAATACATGGAGGTAAGAGATGGATCAGTAACATCATTCCAGTGCACACCTTGTTCAGTTTTGCACATTTCCCATCTGAATTCTGCAAAAAGCTTTATCATACATTCTTCGGTATTCTCTGTATTAAAGATGGAGACTACCATTCTTGCAGGCGTTCGTCTGTTTTTACCCTCAATTTCCTGCCAGAGAGCAGCTCTTGATCCTACATTAGGCAAAAGAATCATATATGGCGTGATGTCTTCTGAGTAGTGTAGCTGGGTTATGCCAATTTCAGGGTTTGAATAGACAGCAGATCTGCAAAATACACCATAGTCCAGATTCCTGATCATCTTATAGTAGTCATTTATTTTAGTTACTGTAAGATAAGCCATATCAAGCGGGCGTAGTACATTTTGAGCGTCAAAAACTGGAACAAAGGATGATATTCTGCCAAAGGTCATTCTGTTTCCAAGACCAAAAAGATTATGAATCTCAAACTGAAGTCTGCTAGTAGGGTCATTTGTCATAAGCTCTACCTGAGCCTGGTTTAACTGCCCGGTGCTTTTTTGCTCTCGAAGATAGGTAGGCCAGTCCTGGTCAAATTCGTTTCTGGAGGGCTCGAGTTCAAGATTATATATTTTAAGTAGCCACTCATAGATTGTAAGAACTTTTCCATCAGGATCCGGAACATATGCTTTGGCCATGTTGTATAGAATCTGTGTATTTTTTTCTCCAGCAAGTTCCTCGTCTACAAAACCAAACATAAAGAACATTTTAAGCTCTATTGGAATATTATTGTCGTTTAAACTTTTTATATAGGCAGGAGTGTAGACATCATAGAAAGTTGAGCCAATGCTTCTTCTGAGTGCTCTTGCTTCATCTGATGAATCATAGCGGTTATTGTTGGCCTTAAACTCAGATAACTGTTCTTCAAATTTGGCAGCTATCTCTGGTGATACACCAGAATACTCAAGAATTGTATTAAGAGCGTTGACAATGGTCACTACAGAACCATCGCCATTATTGTTTTCCAGATCATTTAACTTGGCATTTATAGCCTTCATTGTATTAGTAAAGGCTGTAGCTGTTTTCTTTAGTGTATTTCTATATTGTATCAGGTGTTTGGATTCCTCGGAAATCTTATGGAAGATAGTATAGGAGGACATAACAACACCAGTAGCTATTTCGATACTTAGAGGATACAGGGATTTTTTTAAAGATGCTTCATTGGCTTTTAATGCTCTGACAAAGTCAAAGGCCCAATCTTTTATATTGTCGCTTTTTTCAGGAGGTTCAATAGTTTCTATTTCTGGAAATGGCTTGGCTATTTCTCCTACCTTTATACAAAGGGCAGGGTAGTCGTTATAATCAGAGATTATCTGCTCATATTCTGATAGGGCATCTTCAAATTCTTTTTCAAAGATGTCGCAGCATTTAAAGGCAGATTCAACAGATTGAGCAGCGAGAATAGGGGCTATTTTGGGGTTTGAACGAACTACATTGGGGATATCATCGGCGTTGTCATAAGGATAGGAATAAACAGAAGTCTCTTCGAGGGCTTCAATTGTATAGTTATATGGAGTTCCTGGAGCTTCAACTATGCCAATGAAACTGCCAACAGACAGAGTAATAGAAGTGAACTGATTGGAAATTTTAAGGCTTCCCTTAACGAGAACCTCGATTGTTTCTACTATATCTGATCCAGCCCTGTGCAAAATCTGACCTTTTTCTAGTTTGACAAGCCCCATTTGTTACCTCCGGACAGTTGTGAAATATTATTAAATCGTACACATATTAATGGTAACACGTTGAATTTTTATCTTCAATCAGTAAAGACAAGGCAATTCTTAAAATTAAGTTAATTCGCAATAATCTGCTTTAGCTTATATTCATTTAGGGGACCTCTTGAGCATATAAGGCCATATATTTCAGATGAAGACAGATTTTTTTTTAGAATCTCCTGTTCATCATCTGATAGTATCTTGGAAGCGTTTTTCAGGTTTATAAGAATTTTATTATCCGTCAGAGCATTCATTCTTTTTACAAGAGAGGATGCTGATTTTTTCATTCCAAGAACCCTCAAAGGGGAGATATAGTCTTTTGATTTATACTCTTCCATATCATCTTTGGTTATACCAAGAAGTATATGGACCAAACATCTGCTGATCCTTGAATAGGCAAGATCTTTTGATTTTAATAGCTGGCAAAAACTGTCAAAATCAGCATAATTTTCAATATTCGCAATTATCTTATTGGAAAGATCTGTATTTATGTCAAGGAAACGGTCAAAGCCATTATCTTTTTCCAAAATAAGTTTGTAGCCTAGAAGGGCAGACAGTTTACCAGGATTACTTATCGAATCAGCATTATTTCTTAAAATATTGATACATGTTTCAGGCATAGTTAAAGATAAATTGTCTGTTATGCCGTTTGCTGAAATATATGACCTTATAGCTGATGCACTGGAATATTCGGTGAATATATCAGATGAATAGTCTTGTCCAACTCTTTTTATAGAATAAGGCTGTATGGGGCTTGCAGAGCTTATAAGAGCCTTAATATATTCAATCCCCAGAATGTTGTTAGGAGAAAGAAAGGCGTTTTCTACGTCTTTTTTGTTATATGGAATATTAGAAGAAGAAATATAGGCAAGGAGTGCCTTTTGTCTTGCACTGGCATAGGAAAGGCCTGACTTTAGCTCTTTTAATAGAGTTTCCTTGTAGTTTGCGGGCTCTTTTTCCAGAATGTCTGCAATGCAGGTTAAAAGGTCAACACTGCCACATTCACTTCCAAAGCAAAGATAGTCAATAATCCCAAGTCTGTTTAGTAAAGAAACAGCTCCTTTTGCGAAGAATTCAGCACTTCCTGTTGCATAGCAAACTGGCAACTCAAATACTATGTCTGCTCCACAGGAAAGAGCCATCTGGGTTCTTGTGTATTTATCGCAAAAAGAAGGGTAGCCTCTTTGAACAAAGTCGCCACTCATAACGATAACGACATGATCTGCCTTTAGGTCTTTTTTACAGGCCTCGATCAGATGAAGATGGCCAGTGTGAAATGGATTAAATTCTGCAATGATTCCAATAGTTTTCATAAAAATGTAAGCGCTTTCAATTTTGCTCTTGCTAATAATTTTTTCACTGATATAATTATAATGATGCATCATGCAAATGCAAAGCATCGATTTATTTCAAAAATAAATGCTTTATTAATAATAATATGAAAAGGGGTTATCTTATGAAAATTCTTGTAATTAACTGCGGCAGTTCTTCACTGAAATTCCAGCTTATCGATTCAGAGTCAGAGGCTGTTATCTGTAAAGGCCTTTGCGAGAGAATAGGTATTGAGGGAAGCCAGATTGTTTATACTCCAGAGGGTAAGGACAAGGTTACAAAGGTTACACCAATGCCAGACCATAACAGAGCAATTGAGCTTGTTATCGAGGCTCTTACAAATGCTGAGGATGGTGTTGTTAAGCTTGAAGAAATCGGAGCTGTAGGACATCGTATTGTACATGGCGGTGAGAAGTTTACAAAGTCTGTTGTTATCAATGACGAAGTTATCAAGGCTATTGAGGATGTTAGTGACCTTGCACCTCTTCACAACCCTGCAAACCTTATCGGTATCAGGGCTTGCCAGAAGGTTATGCCTTCTGTTCCGATGGTTGCAGTATTTGATACAGCTTTCCATCAGACAATGCCAGAAGAAGCTTATCTTTATGGACTTCATTATTCATACTATGAGAAATATGGTATTAGAAGATATGGTTTCCACGGAACCAGCCATTCATATGTAAGTAAGAGAGCTGCAGAGGTTCTTGGTAAGGACCCTTCACAGCTTAAGATGATTGTTTGCCACCTTGGAAATGGCGCCTCTGTATCTGCAGTAGATGGTGGCAAGTGCGTAGATACATCTATGGGACTTACTCCACTTGAAGGACTTATCATGGGAACAAGAACTGGAGATATTGATCCTTCAGTTGTAGAGTTCATTATGAAAAAAGAGAATGCTTCTGTTGCTGAGGTTACAAACATTCTTAATAAGAAGTCTGGTGTATTTGGACTTTCTGATGAGCTTTCATCTGATTTCAGGGACCTCCAGGCTGGATATGAGAACGGACATAAAGGTGCAAAGCGCGCTGTAGATGCTTTTGTTTACAGAGTAGTTAAGTATATTGGCGCTTATACAGCAGCTATGGGCGGAGTAGATGCCATCGCTTTCACTGCAGGTGTAGGTGAGAATAGCGGATTTGTACGTGGACTTATCTGCAATAGGCTTGGCTTTATTGGTGCTACTCTTGATGATGAGGCTAACAAGGTTCATGGTGAGGACAAGATCATTTCTGGTTCTGATAGTAAGGTAACACTTATGGTAATCCCTACTAATGAAGAACTTGCTATAGCTCGTGATACATATGCATTATGCAAATAATTAGATTATGAAAGAACTTAATTCATGCAAGGAAGCAATGGCAAAAAGCATGGAAAACAAGTATTTTGCCATTGCTCACCTATACAAAGATGAAAAAGCTATGGAAATGCACATTCATGACTGCTATGAAGTGTATTTTTCAATTTCAGGTGGCAAGCAATTCCTTATTGATAATAAGGTTTATGACATTGAGCCTGGAGATCTTTTCCTGATCAATCAGTATGATTCGCATTATCTGACTCAGATAGATAAGGAACTTCATGAGAGAATTGTAATAATGATAGATCCTGAGTACATGCGCAGCATTTCAAGTGCAGAAACAAATCTTGACGCGTGCTTTCAGGATAGAAATGACAAATTCTCGCATAAAGTTAAACTGTCAGCAGAGCAGCAGGGAAGATTTCTTTATTTTATAAATAAGATCATAACAAGTAACGGTTATGGACATGACCTTTTGGAAAGGGCTACATTTACTGAACTTTTTGTTATGATCAACCAGATAATTTGCGACAAACAGAATAATAAAGTTACTGAGAAGACTGCTACCTATAATGAGCAGGTGGATGCGATACTTTCTTATCTTAATAACAATATCCAATATCCGCTTAGTATTGGAGACCTTGCCAAGCATTTTTATATCAGTGAGTCCTATATATGCAGAATATTTAAGGCTGCTACTGGAACTACGATCAATAAATATATGACGGCAAGGAGAATATCTATTGCTAAATCCCTTTTAGCTGAGGGAATAGGCGTTAGTGAGGTTTGCGACAGATGCGGCTTTAGCGATTACAGCAACTTCCTTAAGGCCTTTACCAAGTCAGTTGGCATATCACCTAAGAAGTATTCTCAGTACTGCAACAGATAAAGAATCATAAAGTTAAAAAAATTATTGACAAATAGCATTACTATGGATATACTACTAAAGTATGCTAATGAATAAACGTAAACAATTGCCTTAAACACAGGCAGTTTCTTATACGGTTACTGTAAGGAGGTGTTACTGAAATGTCAATCTGCCCAAAGAATAAGTCATCAAAAGGCCATAGAGATCAGAGAAGAGCTAACTGGAAAATGACAGCTCCAACTCTTGTAAAGTGCAGTCATTGTGGAGCTCTTATGCAGCCTCATCAGGTTTGCAAGAAGTGTGGCTACTACAATAAGAAGAACATTGTTGAAACTGAGGCTTGATAAGTTTTAGTACAACCTAATTAGTTCGAATTTTAAGGCTTTCCGAATACTTCGGAAAGCCTTGATTTTTGCATATCACTTTAGTATAGTTATATAAGTTCAAAATTGATATGGGGGAACTAATAATGGCGGATTTAGTTAGAGTAGCTGTTGATGCCATGGGTGGAGACAATGCTCCTTTTGTTACAGTCAAGGGCGCTGTTGATGCCATTAAGGAATCAGACAGCCTAAAGGTTTTTTTAGTAGGCCAGGAAGATGCTGTTAATGCTGAGCTTGCTAAATATGAATATGATAAGAATAGGATCGAGGTAGTCAATGCTACTGAGATTATTGAAATGGCAGAGCCACCTGTTATGGCTATCAGAACCAAGAAGGATTCATCCATAGTTAAGGCTATGTACATGGTTAACCATGGAGAGGCAGATGCATATGTTTCTGCTGGTAGTACAGGTGCAACTCTTGTTGGCGGCCAGGTCATTGTCGGAAGACTTAAGGGCGTTGACAGAGCTCCACTTGCGCCACTTATCCCTACAGAGAAGGGAAATTCACTTCTTATTGACTGTGGAGCAAATGTGGATGCCAGATCCAACCACCTTGTCCAGTTTGCCAAGATGGGTACTGTATATATGGAAAATGTTATGGGAGTCAAGAATCCTACAGTTGCCATTGTTAACATTGGCGCTGAGGAAGAGAAGGGTAATGCCCTTGTCAAGGAGACTTTCCCTCTTCTTAAGAATTGCCCTGATATTAACTTTATAGGAAGTATTGAGGCAAGAGACATTCCTGCAGGATTTGCAGATGTCATTGTATGTGAGGCATTTACAGGAAATGTAATTCTGAAGATGTATGAAGGCGTAGCCAATTCTATGATGCATATCATCAAGAACAGCCTTATGTCTAGTTTGAAAACCAAGATAGGTGCACTTCTTATAAAGAATGATCTTAAGAAGTCTCTTGGCAATTACAGCATGGACAAATATGGCGGAGCTCCTATGCTGGGACTTAAGGGCCTTGTTGTCAAGACACATGGAAGTGCCAATGACGTAGAGGTCAAGAATTCAATCCTGCAGTGTGTAGTATTTACACAGCAGAAGATCAGTGAAAAGATTAGCGCTAAGCTTTCACCGGAAGCATAAGCTACTCGAATATAATTTTTTTATCTACTGCCTAGCAGTAAAGGAAGGTTTATTATGGAATTTGAGAAGATGAAAGAAGTTATTGCAAACGTACTCAATGTTGATCCTGAAGAGATCACAATGGAGACTACATTTACAGAGGACTTGGGAGCTGATTCACTTGATCTTTTCCAGATCATCATGGGACTCGAGGATGAGTTTGATGTTCAGATCGATCCTGAGAAGACAGAGAGCATCTCTACTGTAGGAGAGGCTGTTGAGCTTCTTAAAACTGCAATTTCTGGAAAATAATTGTAATAAATACAATGGACGATGGAGGCAGTTAGGTTTTAACTGCCTCTTTTAATTATTCTAGAGTAGGAAGACTAAACGTCTTCTACTAGATTTTAAGAGGTGTGTATGTTAAGCGAACAGGAATTAAATGAGTTTCAGAATGTGATTGGATATAAGTTCAAGAATATTGATCTTCTAATTCAGGCATTGACACATAGTTCTTTTGTTAATGAACAGAAGATCAACAAAAAGCCAGATTATGAGAGACTTGAGTTCTTAGGTGATGCGGTCCTTGAGATGATATCCAGTGATTTTCTCTACAGGAAATATCCTGATAAGAAGGAAGGAGAAATGTCCAAGATAAGGGCATCTCTTGTATGCGAAGGAGCTTTGGCTTTTGATGCTGAGCAGATCAATCTAAAGAAATACATTCAGCTTGGTAAAGGTGAAGAGGCTACTGGTGGAAGAAATAAGGAGTCTATTATTGCTGATGTGTGTGAGGCTGTGATTGGAGCTCTTTTCCTTGATGGTGGCATAGAGGAGTCTAAGAGGTTTATTGACACCTATGTACTTACTAATGCAGATAGTATGCAGATG
This sequence comes from Butyrivibrio sp. INlla14, assembly GCF_900102515.1. Lineage (GTDB taxonomy): Bacteria > Bacillota > Clostridia > Lachnospirales > Lachnospiraceae > Butyrivibrio. The sequence continues at coordinate 39,186 of NZ_FMVS01000002.1, read as the reverse complement.
TTCAGCGACAGCAAATCTCATTTGCAGGAATTTGTTCAGGCCAGAGGCCTTGGTGCAATTAAATATGAAATTTGTGGCGAAAGTGGCCCTGAACATGATAAAATATTTGATGTCCGCGTTTATGTCGGGGATGAAATTATGGGAGAGGGGACAGGGAAAACCAAAAAGGCTGCTGAGCAGAAGGCAGCATATCAGGCGCTTCTTGTATATAAAAAGTAATTTGCAATGTATTTAAAAAGTATTGAAATCCATGGCTTTAAGTCTTTTGCTAATAAAATAAAATTTGACTTTCACAATGGAATTACGGGTATTGTTGGACCTAATGGTTCCGGAAAGAGTAATGTAGCAGATGCTGTCAGATGGGTTCTTGGAGAACAGCGTATCAAGCAGCTTCGAGGCGGCTCTATGCAAGATGTAATTTTCTCTGGAACTGAGCTTAGAAAGCCTCTTGGCTATGCTTATGTTGCTATTACTCTTGATAATTCAGATCATTCTCTTGCTATTGATTATGATGAAGTTACTGTCTCCAGAAGGCTATATCGTTCTGGTGAGAGTGAATACATGATCAATGGCTCTTCATGTCGTCTTAAGGACGTCAACGAACTCTTTATGGATACAGGTATCGGTAAAGAGGGTTATTCCATCATTGGACAGGGTCAGATCGACCAGATTCTTTCAAGTAAGCCTGAGGACAGGCGAAATCTTTTTGATGAGGCTGCTGGTATCGTTAAGTTTAAATCTCGTAAGGAAACAGCTATCAAAAAGCTAGAGGAAGAGAAGATCAACCTCACAAGACTTAGTGATATTTTGTCTGAGCTCGAGAAGCAGATTGGACCTTTGGAGAAACAGTCTGAGGTTGCCAAGGAGTATCTGAAATTCAGAGAAAGACTCAAGACTCTTGATGTTAATATGTTCCTTGTAGAGAATAAGCGTCAGAAGGAACAGTATGAGGAAGCTAGCAAGAATCTTGAGATTGCAAAGGCATCACTTGAAGAGGCTAAGGCAAACTATGATAAGACCAAAGAGGAATATGAATCAATCCAGGGTAAGCTTGAGATTCTCGATAAGGAGATAGATGAGGCCAGAGCCAAAATTACAGATTCATCTGTAAAAAGAGAAAAACTTGAGGGCCAGATTGGTATTCTTAATGAGAAAATAAAGGCTGCTACTGATAATGACACACATTTCAAACAGCGTCAGAAGGATGAGCAGGCTAAGATAGATGAAAAGAACCTTCAAAAGGATAAATATCTTGAAGATAAGGCTGAGATTGACAAGATTGTAGAAGAACTCTCTGAGAACAGAAATGCTGCAAGAAAAGAACTTGATGCAGTGATCACCAAAATCTCAAATGTTAATGATGAGATTGAGGCCTGCAAGAATATGATCATTGAAACTCTTGGAACAAGAGCGACGATCAAGTCTAAGCTGAGTTCTCTTGATACTATGAAGGAGCAGGTCAATATCAGGAAGGCAGAACTTACAGGTAAGCTTGTAAGAGCGAGGTCAGACGAATCAAGGCAGGAAGAAATCATTCAAAAGCTTCGCGATGAGTTTGATGCTATTACTGCTGAAATTTCTGAAATGAACAAGAAAAAGAAGAGCGCTGAGGCTGAGGTCGTTAGTATCCGTGAGGGTATGAGCAAGAAGGACACAGAGCTTAGAAATACTCAGATTCTTTATCAGCAGGAAAAATCAAGACTTGAAGCTCTCGCAAATCTGACTGAACGCTATGAAGGATATGGTGGAAGTGTCAAGAAAGTCATGGAGAGGAAGGATGATACCAAGGGTATTATTGGTGTTGTTGCTGATATTATAAAGACTGAACCTAAGTATGAGACAGCTATTGAGGTTGCTCTTGGCGGTAATATCCAGAATATTGTTACAGATGACGAAGAAACAGCCAAGAAGATGATCCAGTATCTTAAGGATTCAAGGGCTGGTAGAGCAACATTTTTACCTCTTACAGCACTTGATAATCCTCCAGAACTTAAGGCTAAGGAAGCTCTTTTAGAGCCTGGCGTTCTTGGAATGGCAGATGAGCTTGTAACTACGGATCCCAAGTACAGATCTGTTGCTAAGGCTATGTTAGGCAGAATCGTGGCTGTTGATCATATCGACAATGCAGTCAAGATTGCACGAAAATACAAATATACTGTTAGAATGGTAACCCTTGAGGGAGAACTTCTTGTTCCAGGTGGTGCTATCAGTGGTGGCGCTTTTAAGAATAACAGTAATCTTCTTGGAAGACGCCGTGAAATGGAAGAGCTTGAGGGAAATGTAAAGAAATATAAAGAAAAACTTGATAGTCTCCAAAAAGAAATCGAGGAAGATAAGAAAAAGAGAAATGAGCTCAGAACTATTGTTGATGAATTAAGCTCAGAACTTCAGGGTAAATTCATACTTCAGAATACAGCAAGGCTTAATGTAGAAAATGAAGAAAAGAGACAGGAAGAGCAGAAAGGAAGCTTATCTGACCTCAAGGCAGAAAACGAGGAAATAGAGTCTAAGCTCCTGGAAATTGCCAGTCAAAAGGAAGAGGCGCAAAAGGCTCTCTCTGAATCAGAACAGCTCGAGAAGGAAAGTTCTGAAAAGGTTGCAGGATATCAGAAGGAACTTGAAGGACTCCATGCTATTGAGGAGACCGAGAACGAGAAAGTTTCCAAATGGGATATCGAATACGAGAAGATAGCTCAGAAACAGGAATTTGCCCAGGTTAATATTAATCGTATTGATGAAGAAATAATTGAAGAAGAGAAGGCACTTGCTGAGATTATTGAGAATCTGAACAACAATGCTATCTCCCTTGAACAGAATAAAAAAGACATTGAAGAAATAAAGCTTACTATTGAAGCATCATCCAATGTTACGGATGAGACTAATAAGGAACTTGAGGAAAAGAAAAAGACTAAGGCATCGCTTTCAGAAACTCAGAAGGAATTCTTTGGAAAGACTGAAGAATTGAATGCCCAGATGCTGAGCCTTGATAAAGAAGTTACAAGGCTTAATTCCAGAAGAGAAAAGTGCGAAGAGACAATTGATGCTCAGATCAATTATATGTGGAATGAGTATGAGATTACACTTTCCGATGCAGCTGGACTTAGAGACGAAGAGATGACTGATGTTCCGGCCATGAGAAAGGAAACAGCTTCTCTTAAGGATTCCATCAGAAAACTTGGTGACGTAAATGTAAATGCCATCGAGGATTACAAGAATCTCATGGAGAGATATACATTTATGAAGACCCAGCATGATGATCTTATTGTGGCAGAGGAACAGCTCAAAGGAATCATCAAGGATCTTGATGAATCTATGCGCAAACAGTTTATTGAACAGTTCCATCTTATCAATACTGAGTTTGATAAGGTATTTAAAGAGATGTTTGGAGGCGGAAAGGGCACACTCGAGCTCAATGAAGATGAGGATGTACTTGAGGCAGGAATTAGGATCAATGCTCAGCCGCCCGGAAAAAAGCTTGTTAACATGATGCAGATGTCTGGTGGAGAGAAGGCTCTTACAGCCATAGCTCTTTTGTTTGCTATTCAGAATCTTAAGCCTTCACCATTCTGCTTGCTTGATGAGATTGAGGCAGCTCTTGATGAGAACAACGTAGTTCGCTTTGCAAAGTATCTTCACAAGCTTTCAAGTACCCAGTTTATTGTAATTACTCATCGTCGTGGTACAATGGAAAGTGCTGACAGACTGTACGGTATTACTATGCAGGAAAAGGGTGTTTCTACCCTTGTTAGCGTAAACCTTATTGATAAGGAGCTTACAAATTAATGGCAAATGGATTTTTTTCAAAATTACAACAGGGTTTATCCAAGACTAGGGATAATATAGCTAAAGGCATAGATAATGTCTTTAATGGTTATTCTAATATTGACGAGGATTTCTACGAAGAACTTGAAGAAACTCTTATTATGGGAGACATCGGGATCAATGCCACCAGTAAGATCATGGATGAATTAAGAGCTCAGGTCAAGCAGCAACACATCAAGGATCCTTCTGAGTGCAGACAGCTTCTTATTGATGACATCAGACAGCAGATGAAAACTGATGAGCATGCATATGACTTTGAGGATAAGAAGACAGTTATATTTGTTATTGGCGTAAATGGAGTAGGCAAAACCACATCTGTAGGTAAACTTGCATCTGTTTTTAAGAAAAGAGGAAAAAAAGTTCTGATTGCAGCAGCAGATACTTATAGAGCAGCAGCTACTGAGCAGCTCAAGGAATGGGCTGACAGAGCTGATACTCCGCTTATTTCTGGAAGAGAAGGGGGAGACCCTGCCAGCGTAATATATGATGCTGTAAACTCTTTTAAAGCAAGAAATCTGGATATTCTGATTGTAGACACTGCGGGAAGACTACATAATAAGAAAAATCTTATGGAAGAATTATCCAAAATGAATAGAATAATAGACAAGGAATTACCTGGAATTTGCAGAGAGAACTTTATTGTACTTGATGGAACAACAGGGCAGAATGCTCTTAATCAAGCAAGAGAGTTTGGAGAAGCAGCTGATCTTACAGGTATTGTCCTTACTAAACTTGATGGAACGGCAAAAGGGGGAATTGCTGTAGCTATCGTGTCTGAGCTTAATATTCCAGTCAAGTATATTGGCGTTGGGGAAGGTCTTGACGATCTGGAAAGATTTGATTCAGATGAATTTGTAGATGCACTTTTTGAGTGATATAGGGAATGAAAATATATAGTGCTGTGCTTGCACATGGCACTATATATTTGAAATGACCGAACATACATGAGGAATAAAGAAATGCGAATGAAATGAGCATTTCGAGTTCCGAATGGATGTAGGATTGCGAGAACGAAGTGGAGCAATCCGTATATCACCTATTTTTTAAATGGAGGAGTATGAAAATGGCCGATGAAAAGAAGATGACTCTTGATAAGTTTGAAGAAGCCTATGAAGACGTCAAAAAAGTTACCCTGGAAACAAAACTAATCTACAGTGATTATTGGAGCAACACTACTGGAAATAAGGTTTATTTAAAACCCGAAAATCTTCAGAGAACTGGTGCTTATAAGGTTAGAGGTGCCTATTACAAGATTACAACTCTTTCTGACGAAGAGAGGAAAAAAGGCCTTATTACAGCATCTGCTGGTAACCATGCGCAGGGTGTAGCTTATGCGGCTAAATGTTATGGCGTTAAGGCAACTATTGTTATGCCTACGTCAACTCCACTTATTAAGGTTAATAGAACCAAGGCTCTTGGTGCAGAAGTTGTATTACATGGAAATGTATATGATGAAGCTTATGAGAAGGCAGTAGAGCTTTCCAAAGAGTATGGATATACTATGGTCCATCCATTTGATGATCTGGATGTTGCTACAGGCCAGGGAACAATTGCTATGGAGATCATCAAAGAGCTTCCAACAGTAGATTATATACTTGTGCCAATTGGAGGAGGCGGACTTGCAACTGGCGTATCTACTCTTGCAAAGCTTCTTAATCCTAAGGTTAAGGTCATCGGCGTTGAACCTGCAGGTGCTAATTGTATGCAGGAATCTTTAAAGGCAGGTCACGTAGTTGCACTTCCTTCAGTTAATACAATTGCTGATGGTACAGCTGTTAAAAAGCCTGGAGAGAAGATATTCCCATATCTTCAGGCTAATATCGATGAGATAATCACTGTTCCTGATGAAGATCTTGTAGTTTCTTTCCTGGATATGGTAGAAAATCATAAGATGGTTGTAGAAAACTCAGGACTATTATCAGTAGCAGCTCTTAAGCAGCTTAATTGCAAGGATAAGAAAATTGCCTGTGTATTATCTGGCGGTAATATGGATATTATTACAATGTCGTCTGTAGTACAGCAGGGACTTATCATGAGAGACAGGATATTTACCGTTTCTGTGCTTCTTCCTGATAAGCCTGGTGAACTTTCAAGGGTTGCAGGTGTAATTGCTGGCGTGAGTGGCAATGTAATAAAGCTTGAGCATAACCAGTTTGTTTCTATTAACAGAAATGCTGCTGTTGAACTTAGGATCACACTTGAAGCATTTGGAACAGATCACAAGGAAGAGATTATAGAAGCTCTCAATAAAGAAGGCTATAAACCAAGAATTGTAAGGACAAATATTTAATATGAGTAGCACAAAGAAAAATAGCATTAAAAAGAGACTGATGGAATACCTGATCATTACGGTTGCATCAACGCTATACGGGCTTGCCACAGCGATGCTGGTTGACCCTAACAATATAGCTCCTGGTGGGATGACAGGCCTTGCTATCGTAATTAACAGGCTTATTCCAATCGGAACTGGTAAGTGGTTTTGGATCATGAATATTCCTATACTGCTTGTTGCTATTTGGAAGTTTGGCATCAGATTTACAGTTTCTACAATCTATGCCACAGGGGTTATATCCCTGACTACAGATTTCTTTCACAATTATTTGTCTGCTTATTTTATAAATGATATTATTTTGGGCGTTACCATTGGTAGTGCATTATCAGCTATTGCCATGGGACTTATTTTTAAAAACCACGCCACAAGTGGTGGTACAGATGTTATAATTAAACTGTTAAGGCTCAGGTATCCGCATATCAAGACTGGCATGCTATTTATTATGACGGATATGGTAGTACTTATTATTGCAGGAATAGTATTTGGAGATATATCTGCTGCTTTGTATTCATTTCTTTCTGTTATGATCACATCTTCAGTTCTTGATCTTGTATTATACGGAAGAGATGGAGCTAAACTGCTCTATATCATATCTGATCATCCAGATATTATTACAGCGAGACTTTTAGAGGAACTTGATATTGGCGTAACACACGTATTTGCTCAGGGAGCATATAGTGGTGAAGATAAAAAGGTTATTATGTGCGCCATTAAAAAGAGACTTTCGCCTCTTGCTGAGGATATAGTAAGAGAAGAAGATCCTAATGCATTTATGATTGTAACTAGTGCCAGTGAAATTTTTGGTGAAGGCTATAAGAGTTATTTTGACGAGAGAATGTGAGCATGAAGAATACTTCCCAGGACACAAGAGAACGCATAGGCGTTAGAAATACTCATAATATCATATCCATTATTTTTTTAAGTCTGGTAGCGCTACTTGCTTTATCTTTTAGCGTTATGCTGCTTATTAAGAATGCCTCCCTTAAAAGAGAAGAGGAGGCTGTCAGAAGTGAGCTTGAAGCTTTAAATGAGGAAGGCTATTACACTGTAACTGAAGCGGACAGGCTTATTGAGGATGCCAAGGCGCAGACTAGACTTGAAACTACAAATTCTATAAAGGCGACAATTCAGTCTAAGCTTGAGGCTGGAGAGGGAACTACAACGACTATCAGATCTCTTTTTCCTGACCAGATGGTAGTTGCAAGCTCAGGCAGATATTACTTTTTTCCAATACTAGATACAATTGCGCATCATGGTTTTGGAGAAGAGGACTTTGTGGTTGGTGATGATGGATTTCTTGAGTATGTTGGTTCTGATGAGAGTATCCATGTGAAAAAAGGTGTTGATGTCTCAAGGTTTCAGGGCAATATAGACTGGAAGACAGTTAAAGAGCAGGGGATAGATTTTGCATTTATAAGAGTTGGACTTCGTGGAACTACAGAGGGCAAGATTCTTACAGATGACTGTTTTGAGGATAATATTAAGGGAGCTACTGAAAATGGTATTGATGTAGGAGTATATTTTTATTCCCAGGCAGTTAATGAGAAAGAGGCTCTAGAAGAAGTTCAGCTTATTCTGGATATGATTGAGCCATACGATGTCAAATACCCTGTGGTGATCGATATAGAAACAGCAGATTCAGATTCTGCGAGAACAAATGACCTTACTTCAGATGAGTATGAGGTTGTTGCCAAGACCTTCTGTGATACAGTAAGAAGCGCAGGCTATAAACCTATGATCTATGGAAATGTCAAATCTTTTACGCTTCTTATGGATGCGCAGGATGTTGATGATTATGGAATTTGGATTGCATATTATGGTAGTCCGTTGTACTATCCATACCATTTTGATGTATTGCAGTTTACATCTTCAGGAACGGTTAAGGGAATTGATGGCAACGTAGATCTTGATATATGCATTACGGATTATTGAAAAGAGTGATATGGTCAGAGAATTTGATGAAAAGCTTCCTTATTCCGCCTACGAGGAAAAGGGATATCTTAACAATGACTTTAAGTTTTTTCATATAAATGATCATGAAAAGGTTGACATTCCTTATCATTATCATGATTTTCATAAATTGATCCTTGTGCTTGGGGGCAAGGTTAAATATCTGATCGAAGGAAGGGAGTATGAGCTTCTTCCCTTCGATTTTGTGCTGGTTAACAGGTATCTGATACACAAGCCACTATTTGATGGGCAGATCAAAGAAAATTATGACAGGATCATATTATATCTAAGTGATGATTTTCTTAGAAAGTATAACCTCTTGGATGCATTTGAAAAAGCAAGAGAAATTGGGAGTTTTGTAGTAAGATTTCCTGGAAATGTTAGTTCAGATCTGTATGACAGATTTCAAAAGATACAGACAGACCTTCAGAATCAGGATAAAGAATATGCTGGAGAATTGCTTACCAGAATTGATGTTTTAAAAGCCATCATCGGTTTTAATAAGGCATGTATAAGCGAAGATTTTGGCTTTAAGCCAGAAGCCAGATATAACAGAAAAGTAATAGAGATAATAACATATATTACAGAGAATCTTTCATCTGATCTTTCCATAGATTACCTGGCTGATCATTTTTATATGAGTAAGTATCATATGATGAGAATCTTCAAGAATGAGACGGATTATTCAATTCATCAATACATTACTGAAAAAAGAATTCTAATGGCGAGGAATCTGATAATTTCAGGTATGCCTGCAACAGCAGCTTGCCTGGAGTGCGGATTTAAGGATTATTCTTCTTTTAGCAGAGCTTTCAAGAACCAGCTTGGATGTTTGCCATCTGATATTAAGATATAAGTGTCAAGAAAAAATACTTGACACCTATATCTTTTTTGTTTATTATATCATTTGTGTTTATAGGTAAAGAGGATATGTATGAAGAAAATCGTAGAGCAAGGCTTGTTGTATGATTTCTATGGCGAGCTTCTAACTGAACATCAGAGAAAAATATATGAGGCCGCTGTTTACAATGATATGTCTCTTACCGAGATTGCTGATGAAAACGGTATCAGCAAGCAGGGGGTGCATGATCTTATCAAGAGGTGCACCAATACGCTTGAGAGTTATGAAGACAGGCTTCACATGATCAGAAGATTTGAAGCTATTAAGGCTCAGGCCGTGGCTTTAGAAAAGTTATCCGGAGATACCGGAACCAACATGGATGCTGATCTTAGAGATAAACTTAAAGGCATCTCAGGCAAAATAATCGAGGAGCTTATTTGATAAATGGCTTTTGAAAGTCTTACTGATAAATTACAAAATGTTTTTAAGAATCTCCGCAGCAAGGGCAAACTTACAGAGGAAGATGTCAAGACTGCTCTTAAGGAAGTCAAGATGGCACTTCTTGAGGCTGATGTAAGTTTTAAGGTTGTTAAACAGTTTATTTCTGCTGTACAAGAGAGAGCTGTTGGAGAAGATGTACTAAATGGTCTTAATCCAGGCCAGATGGTTATCAAGATTGTTAATGAGGAAATGATTTCCCTCATGGGCTCGGAGACTACTGACATTAAGCTCTTGCCTGTGAACGAGATTACAGTCCTTATGATGTGCGGTCTTCAGGGTGCTGGTAAGACTACAACAGCAGCCAAGATTGCCGGCAAGCTCAAGATGAAGGGTAGAAAACCTCTTCTTGTAGCCTGCGATATATATAGACCTGCTGCTATTGATCAGTTACAGATCAATGCCAGCAAGCAGGAAGTGGATTCCTTTACACTTGGTTCTTCAGCTGATCCTGTAGACATTGCCAGAGCGTCAATTGATGAAGCTAAAAAGAATGGCAATAACGTGGTTATCATCGATACTGCTGGTAGATTGCAGATTGATTCCATAATGATGCAGGAGCTTGTAGATATAAAGAATGCTGTATCTGTTACTCAGACACTTCTGGTTGTAGATGCTATGACCGGTCAGGAAGCTGTTAATGTGGCTACTGAATTCAATGAGAAGGTCGGGATAGACGGAATTATTCTATCTAAGATGGATGGCGATTCAAGAGGTGGTGCTGCACTTTCAACCAAGGCAGTAACAGGCAAGCCTATCTTATACGTAGGTATGGGAGAGAAACTTTCAGATCTTGAGCAGTTCTATCCTGATAGAATGGCTAGCCGTATTCTTGGCATGGGAGATGTTCTTAGTCTTATTGATAAGGCTGTAGAGGCTAATGCTGAGAGAGATGCGGAAAAAGATCGTGAAATGGCCCAGAAGATGAAAAAGGGCAAGATCGATTTTGAAATGTACCTAGAGAGTATGAAGGCTATGCGCAATATGGGCGGCCTTTCATCAATTATGGGTATGCTTCCAGGAATGGGCAAGATAAGCGATGATATGCTTCCTGATGAGAAACAACTTGCCAGAATCGAAGCAATAGTTCTTTCTATGACACCTGAAGAACGCAAGAATCCTAAGCTTATGTCACCACAGAGAAAGTTTAGGATAGCTAAGGGCTCTGGCAACGATATTGCTGATGTTAACAGATTTATCAAGCAATTTGAACAAATGCAGAAGATGATGAAGCAGATGCCTGGACTTATGGGTGGCAAGAAGGGCTTTGGCAAGCTCGGTGGTTTTGGCCGAGGAGGATTTCCTGGCGGCAGATTCCCGTTTTGATATGTCTATCAGCTTTTGTGGCTGTTTTATACATATAAGCAAATAATATCTATCTTAATTTTTTAAATGGAGGAAATTAAAATGGCAGTAAAAATGAGATTAAAGAGAATTGGTAAGAAGAAGGTTCCTTTCTACAGAATTATCGTTTCTGATTCAAAGGCTCCTGTACAGGGTAAGTTCATCGAGGAGATCGGAACATACGATCCTAACACAGATCCTAGCACAGTTAAGATCGACGCAGAACTTGCTAAGAAGTGGCTTTCAAATGGTGCACAGCCTACAGAGTCTGTTGCAAAGCTTCTTAAGCAGGCCGGCATTAAATAAGGCTTTTTGGTAATAAAAAAACATATGCCGGGGGTTAATCAATGAAAGAATTAGTTGAAGTTATAGCAAAAGCGCTAGTTGATAATCCGGATGAGGTTGTTGTTTCCGAGAAAACAGACGGGCGTAACATTATGATCGAACTTCATGTAGCTTCTTCAGACATGGGCAAGGTCATTGGCAAACAGGGCCGTATTGCCAAGGCAATTCGTGCCGTTGTTAAGGCTGCATCAACAAGAGAAAATCTCAAGGTTGATGTAGAGATAGTTTGATTTTAACCTTTGCATTTGCCAATCATATGAGTCGAATAGGGCTTTATAGCTTTATTCGACTCTAAGTTTATTACAGGATTTTTAAAGAATATTATGAATTTTCATATCATGACGTTATTTCCAGAGATGATAACTGGAAGTCTTTCAAACAGCATTACTGGTAGAGCAAGCGATAAGGGTTATATCTCTTTTAATGCTGTCAATATCAGAGATTATTCTAATGACTTTAAGCATCACAAGGTTGATGATTATACATATGGAGGCGGTGCAGGTATGCTTATGCAGGCACAGCCTATTTATGATTGTTTTATTTCTATTCAAGACGAGATTTTAAAGCGCGGCGGAAAGAGTCCTAGAGTTATCTATGTTACGCCACAAGGCGCTGTTTTTAACCAGAAAATGGCTCAGGAATTTGCTTCCGAAGAAGATCTTGTGTTTCTGTGCGGACACTATGAAGGTGTTGATGAGAGAGTATTAGAAGAGATTGTTACAGATTATGTTTCTATAGGTGATTATGTACTGACAGGAGGCGAACTTCCTGCAATGGTCATGATCGATGCAATTTCAAGACTTGTACCAGGGGTTCTTAATAACGATGAGTCAGCTATGACTGAGAGCTTTAATAATAATCTGTTAGAGTATCCTCAGTATTCGAGACCAGAGGAATGGATGGGCAAAAAAGTTCCTGCTATACTATTATCAGGTGATCACAAGAAGGTTGATGAATGGAGACTTGAAAAGTCCATTGAAAGGACTAAGGAGAGAAGACCTGATCTTTACGAGAAATACCTTGCTGAGAATCCACCAAAGCCTCCAAAAAAGAAACGAAGGAGAAGAAAAGCTGATCCGGAAATTTCTATGGAACAAGTAGATACTGATAAGACGATCAAAAATGAAGATGGAGAATAATAGTGACAGATAGATTTCAAGTTGGAGTAATTGCATCAACACACGGACTTCAGGGAGAAGTAAATGTTTTTCCCACTACGGAGGATCCAAATCGTTTTAAAAAACTTAAGAAGGTTACTCTTCATACCCAAAGAGGTGAAGAGATTGAACTTGACGTTCAGAGTGCCAGATTTTTCAAGAAGTTTGTCATTGTTAAGTTTAAGCAGTACAACAATATAAATGATGTTGAGAAGTTTAGAGGATGTGAGCTTACAATCGACAGGAAAGATGCTATAAAGCTTGAACCTGGAGAATTTTACTGTGCTGATCTTATGGGCCTTTCAATAGTTGATGAAGATGATAAACTCCTTGGTACTGTAACAGATATCATTCAGACAGGGGCTAATGATGTATATGAAATGACAAAAGAGAATTCTGAGGACAAGATTTATATACCAGCCATAAAAGACTGTGTCAAAAATATTGACCTTGAGAATAAAAAAATAACTATCCATGTTATTGAAGGACTGTTATAATAATATTCTTGGACTGTGTAATATTTAATGACTTTTAACATTAAATGTCATATAATTATAATTATTAAAATATGAAAAAAATATAAATTCTAAATGTATCTAGTTTTATATTAGTGGGGTAATATATGGTCGATTATACAGAAGGTGCTGGCTATCAGTACCATACTCATGTAAAAAAAGGTGATGTAGGAAGATACGTTATTCTGACAGGTGATCCTGGCAGATGCGAGACTATATCACATCTATTTGATAATCCAAGATTTGTAGCTTACAACAGAGAATACAATACTTATACAGGAACTATTGATGGAGAGATGGTTACTGTAATGTCTCATGGCATTGGTGGTGCTTCTACAGCTATTGCAATTGAAGAACTTGTAAAATGCGGAGCAGATACTTTCATTCGAATGGGTACTTCTGGAGGAATGCAGGAAGATGTCATTGGTGGTGATATTGTAATTGCCAATGGCGCAATCAGAGCTGAGGGTACTTCCAAGGAGTATGCGCCTATCGAATATCCTGCTGTAGCATCTTATGATGTAGTTAATGCACTTGTTGAGGGGGCGAAGAAGGCTGGAGCCAAGTACCATGTAGGCGTTGCCCAGTGTAAGGATTCTTTCTTTGGACAGCATGAACCAGAGACTAAGCCTGTAGGACCAGAGCTTTTGTACAAATGGGATGCGTGGATCAAGTGTGGAGCACTTTGCTCCGAGATGGAGTCTTCTACTTTATTTATTGTTGGGAATTATTTGAGAGTTAGAACTGGAGCTGTCCTTTTGGTTGTAGCTAATCAGGAGAGGGCAAAAAAAGGACTTTCTAATCCTCAGGTTCATGATATGGATACTGTATATCGTACAACAATTGAGGCTATTCGTAACCTTATTGCTTTGGATAAAGCCTGAAAAGGTTTTATTATAAAAAGTCAACTTAATTCAAAATGGAGGGAAATTATGAAAAAGAGACTTTTTGCAGTCCTTATGGCTGCGACAATGGTTGCATCACTTGTAGCATGTGGTTCTACAGAGCCAGCAACTACAGAGCCAGCAACAGAGGAGGCAGCTCCTGCTACAGAAGAGGCAGCTCCTGCTGCGGACAACACTGAGGCACCTGCTACAGAGACTAGCTCAGACCTCAAGATCGCTATGATCACAGACTCTGGTGACATCACAGATATGTCTTTCAACCAGACAACTTATGAGGCATGTGACGCTTTCTCTAAGACTAACGGTCTTACATTCCAGTACTATAAGCCATCAGAAGACTCTGATGAGGCTCGTACTGCAGCTTTCAACAACGCTGTTGCTGATGGTTACAATGTAGTTGTTGTTCCTGGTTACCTTTTTGCTTCTATGATCGCTACAGTAGCTGACGCTAACCCAGACGTAACAATCATCGCTCTTGATGTTTCACAGGGTGACTTTGAAGGTGCTGGTATGACAGAGCTTCCTGCTAATGTTTGCTCATTCACATATCAGGAAGAGCTTGCTGGTTACATGGCTGGTTATGCAGTAGTTAAGGAAGGCTACAAGAAGCTTGGTTTCCTTGGCGGCATCGCAGTTCCTGCTGTTATCCGTTATGGTTATGGCTTCGTTCAGGGTGCTGACGCAGCTGCTACAGAGCTTGGTATTGCATCTGATGTAGAAGTTAACTATGTATATGGCGGACAGTTCTTTGGTGATGAGGCTGTTACAGCTACTATGGATACATGGTACTCAAATGGTACAGAAATTGTATTTGCATGTGGTGGCGGTATCTTCACATCAGCTGGTGAGGCTGCTAAGAAGGTAGATGGTAAGGTTGTTGGTGTTGACGTTGACCAGACTGGTACAATTGATGGACTTTACGGTGAAGGCGTTTGCGTAACATCTGCTATGAAGGGTCTTGCTGCAACAGTAAACACAACTCTTACAGATGTACTTGATGGCAACTGGGCTGCTCATTCTGGAAAGATCGAGAACCTTGGTATCGTTTCAGGTGATGACCCATCTCTTAACTACGTACAGCTTCCAACTGAGACATGGTCAATGAAGAACTTCACAGTTGATGATTACAAGGCACTTGTTAAGTCAATGGCTGATGGCTATGTAACAGTAGATAGCAATATCGATGTTATGCCTACAACAGCTATCAAGGTTACAACTTTTGATAACATTCACTAATTGAATAATTAGTTAGTTATGTTGTTCTTCAAAAGGGAAGGAAAACTATTTCCTTCCCTTTTTTAAAGCAAATGATTTATACAAGGGCATAAATAGTGATATAACAAATAGATCTGTAATGTTACTTTTTATGGTTTTGTAACCAATTATTATTTTGTTAGGAAGGTGTTTACGTATGGATGATTATGTAATTGAAATGTTGCATATCACAAAAGAGTTTCCTGGCATAATTGCAAATGATGATATTACTTTGCAGTTAAAGAAAGGTGAGATACATGCACTTCTTGGGGAGAATGGTGCAGGTAAATCAACTCTTATGAGTGTTTTGTTTGGACTCTATACACCTGAAAAGGGTGTTATCAAGAAAGATGGCAAGGAAGTAACCATCAAGAATCCAAATGATGCGACAGATCTTGGGATTGGAATGGTACATCAGCACTTCATGCTTGTAGATATTTTTTCAGTGCTTGATAACATCATTCTGGGGGCAGAGCCTAATAAGTTTGGCTTTTTGACCAAGAAGGAAGCAAGAAAGAAAGTTCTTGCTCTTTCTGACAAATATAATCTTAAGGTTGATCCCGACGCTCTTATTGAGGATATTACTGTTGGTATGCAGCAGCGTGTAGAAATCCTTAAGATGCTCTATAGGGACAATGAAATTCTTATTTTTGATGAGCCTACAGCTGTTCTCACACCTCAGGAGATTGATGAGCTTATGAAGATCATGAAGAATCTAGCTGCTGAGGGTAAGTCAATTCTTTTCATTACTCATAAGCTTAATGAGATCATGGAAGTTGCTGACAGATGTACTATTCTTAGAAGAGGAAAGTACATTGGAACAGTTAATGTTGATGAAACAACCAAGGAAGATCTTTCTTCTATGATGGTTGGCCGTGATGTCAAATTTGCTGTAGACAAAGAAGTAGCCAAGCCTGGGAAGGAAATTCTCAGGGTTGAGAATGTCTGCGTAAAGAGCAAAATACATCAGAACGATTCTGTACACAACGTTTCTTTCAATGTTAGAGAAGGTGAGATTGTATGCATAGCAGGTATCGATGGAAACGGCCAGACGGAGTTCATCGGAGCGTTGACAGGACTTGATGATATTTCCAGCGGTAAGATTTCGTTTATGGGGGATGATATCACTCATAAATCAATAAGATACAAGAATACTCATGGTATGAGTCATGTCCCTGAAGATAGGCATAAACATGGCTTGGTTTTGGATTATACTCTAGAAGAGAATATGATTCTTCAGAGATACTTTGAACCTGATTTTTCATCTCATGGATTTATCAAGAAAAAGTCTATGAGAGAGTATTCTGACAGATTAACCGAGGCTTTTGATGTTAGAAGCGGACGCGGTGCTCAGACTATCGTAAGATCCATGTCTGGTGGTAATCAGCAGAAAGCTATCATTGCAAGAGAAATGGATAGAGATCACAAGCTCTTAGTTGCTGTACAGCCTACAAGAGGCCTTGATGTAGGAGCTATCGAGTATATCCACAAAGAAATAGTCAAGCAGCGTGATGAGGGCTGCGCTATTTTGCTTGTTTCGCTTGAACTTGAAGAGGTTATGAACCTTTCAGACAGAATACTTGTAATGCATGAAGGAGAGATTGTTGGTGAGGTGGATCCTAAGACAACAACTCTTCAGGAACTTGGTCTTTACATGTCAGGAGCCAAGCACGATGAGAGAAGGGAGGCGTTTAAGTAATGAAAGACAATACAAAATTTTTCAAGAAACCTGCTGTGCAGACAATTCTTGCTTCAGTACTATGCGCTATCCTTGGTATTATTTTAGGATATATTATCCTGCTGTGCATGAATCCAGGCCATGCTACAGAGGGTATGATCGCTATTCTCAGAAATTTCTTTAAATATAGTGCCAAGCCAACACAGCTCTGGTATTATTTTGGTTCAACCCTTGTTAAGGCAGTACCTGTAATACTCTGCTCAGAGGCTATTTTATTTGCTTATAAGGCAGGCCTTTTTAATATCGGTGTTGCAGGACAGTACACAATTGGTATTTTAGTCAGCCTGTATACATCACTTGCTCTTGGCTGGAACTGGTTTTTCTGCCTTCTTGCTGCAGTTATCTGTGGCGGTCTTTGGGGTGCTATCTGCGGATTCTTCAAGGCTTACTGCAACGTGAATGAAGTAATAGCTGGTATCATGCTGAACTGGATCAGCTTATACCTTTGCAATATTATTCTTTCTAATGAAAAGACTATGAATATCACTAAGTCTGAGACTTATGATATTGCAGCCAAGAATAAGGCAGGACTTCTTCCTGGTTTTATGCAGAGTGTTTTCGGAAATAACCAGTATATGACTATCGCAGTACCTATTACAGTTATAGTTGCTATTTTGATCTGGGTAGTACTTAGTAAGACAACCTTTGGCTTTGAGCTTAAAGCTACAGGACACAATAAAGATGCAGCTAAATATGCAGGTATGAATGCTAAGAGAAATATCATTCTTACACTTGCAATTTCTGGTGCTGTTTCAGGACTTGCAGCTTCACTTTTCTATCTTACAAGTATTGAGCATTACAAGATTGCTTCATCAGTTCCTGGAATGGGATTTTCAGGAATCGCTGTAGCTTTCCTTGGTGGTCTTCATCCAATAGGAGCCATAGTGGCTGGTCTTTTCGTTGAGTATATAACACTTGGCGGACAGTATCTTAATACAAACTACTTTAACCCACAGGTAGCGGATCTTATGATTGCAATTATCATTTACCTTTGCGGTTTTGTTCTTTTCTTTAAGACTGTGATCAACAAGCCAGGTAAGGCCAAGAAAAAAGATGCTGCGGATGAAAAAGCTGCAGCTAAAAAGGAGGTGAAGTGATGATACTACTTATTCAGTATACACTTATCTTCTCAGCAGTACTTATTCTGGTAGCTCTCGGAGGTATGTTCTCTGAGCGAAGCGGTATTATTAACTTGGGACTTGAAGGAATAATGGTTTTTGGTGCTATGGCTGGTGCTATGGTCATGGTTCTTTTACCTGATACTGCATCTAGATTTACTATTGTAACTCTAACTCTTTTAGCCGCAGCAGTTGTTGGAATGTTGTCATCACTTTTGATCGGTGTTGCCTGCATATATTTTAAGGCTGATCAGACACTTATAGGTACAGCTGTTAATATGCTTGCTACAGCCGCTGCAACAGTTATTGTCAAGGCATTTAATACTGCCCGTTCAAAGGGATCAGACTTTTCAGCCAAGCTTGACTATGTACGAGGCCATGATGCATTCATGTTTAATGTAGGATCACTTCAGCTTAGCTGGTTTATAGTAGTTGCAGCAATTCTTCTTGTTGTTGCTATAGTTCTTTTCTACAAGACTAAATTTGCACTGAGACTCCGTGCCTGTGGTGAGCATCCTCAGGCTGCCGACTCTGTTGGTATCAATGTCTATGCTATGAGATATGCAGGTGTACTTATGTCTGGTTTCCTTGCAGGTCTTGGTGGACTGATCTATATAGCAGCAGCTAACTCTACATGGCACTTTGATTATGGTGTTGCTGGAGCTGGTTTCCTTGCTCTTGCTGTTATGATCTTTGGTCAGTGGAAGCCTGAGAGAATTGCCTGGTCAGCAGTACTTTTTGCTGTATTTAGGTCACTTTCAAATGTATACATGGGAATTGGATTCCTTAGTGTATTGAAAATTCCTGGAACAGTTTATAATATGTTCCCTTATATTGTTTCACTTATTGTTCTTGCATTTACTTCACAGAAATCAAGAGCACCTAAGGCTGAGGGAATACCTTATGATAAGGGGTCAAGGTAATATATGACGACAGAAGAAATAAAGAGCCTTATTGAAAAGGCATTGGAGATGAGAAATTATTCTTACACTCCGTATTCACATTATAATGTTGGTGCAGCTCTTCTTGCTGCAAATAATGTAATCTACACAGGCTGTAACATAGAGAATGCTTCTTTTACACCCACTAATTGTGCTGAGAGAACAGCGTTTTTTAAAGCTGTTAGTGAGGGCGTCAAGGAGTTTAAGGCAATTGCTATCTGTGGCGGAGCAGATGGGGCAGAGACTTTAGATGATTGCAGTCCATGTGGAGTATGCAGACAGGTTATGAGCGAGTTCTGTACAGATGAGTTTATTATTATCTGTGCTAAATCTGTAGATGATTATAAGGTATATACACTGCCAGAAATATTGCCTGACAGATTTGGACCTTCTAACTTAATCAGGGCATAAAATTGTATAAATTATTGACTTCTTCCTACTTGATATGTTATAGTATAGTACGTTGTGACAATCAGACGGTCCTCTGCTATAACATTAACCCAATTAACACTCGTTTATGGCAAGAACGTCCATAGAATAGGAGAAGAAATATGAGTACAATTATCGAAGAGCTCGAGAAAGAGCAGCTGAACGCTAATGCGCCTCAGTTCAACACAGGTGATACTGTAAGAGTACACGCTAAGATCAAGGAAGGAAACCGTGAGAGAGTACAGGTTTTCGAGGGAACTGTTAAGAAGATCCAGGGCGGAAGCAACCGTACAACTTTCACAGTAAGAAAAGAGTCTTACGGTGTTGGCGTTGAGAAGACATGGCCACTTCACTCACCTATCGTTGAGAAGGTAGAGGTTGTTAGAAGAGGTAAGGTAAGAAGAGCTAAGCTTAACTACCTTAAGGGACTTACAGGTAAGAAAGCTAAGGTTAAGGAACTTGTTACCAGATAATTTGTTTGATAGAGGCAGTTACTTTTTAGTAATTGCCTCTTTTTTTCTATAATATAACTTTTTGGGGAATCAGAATGCGACGCAGGAGAAACAAACTATCTTTTTATCAGAAAAAGAAAACAATATCACCTAAGGTTATAAGAGAAATTTTTTCCTGGATCACTATGACCATAGGTATTGTTGCTTTCGCTTTTTTAGTTGTATTTGTTTTTGGAATGCAAGTTAAGGTTATTGGAGATTCCATGGAACCTTCTGCAGTAAATGGTCAGACTGTACTTGTGAATAGACTGATTTATAAGATTCTTGGTCCATCTACCGGAGATATAATAGTTTTTTTACCCAATGGTAATTCTAATTCGCATTATTATGTAAAGCGTGTAGTTGCTTGTCCTGGTGACAAGGTTCAGATCATAGATGGACTTTTGTATATAAATGGAGAGGTACAGACTAAGGATCAGGAAAACTATGATAAAATGGAAGATGCAGGAATTGCTTCCAGTGAGATCAAACTTAAAAGTGGAGAATATTTTGTCCTTGGTGACAATAGAAATAGTAGTGAAGACTCAAGAAGTGCAAATATCGGCGTAGTTACCCAGAGTATGATGGTGGGCAAGGCCTGGTTTAAACTAGGTTTTAAAGATAGTAGCGGAGGCTTTATTTTAAAGTAGTTAAAAAGGAAAGGTGAATTATGAATTTTCAGTGGTATCCAGGTCATATGACCAAGGCTATCAGAATGATGCAGGAAAATATCAAGCTTATTGATATTATTATTGAACTTACAGATGCCAGAATACCTGCAGCTGGCAGAAATCCAGACATTGATGAACTTGGCAAGAATAAGTACAGACTGATCATTTTGAATAAAGCTGATCTTGCGGATCCTAAGGTTACTAAGGAATGGAAGGAATTCTATCAGAAGAAGGGCTATTTTGTAATGGAGATGAACTCCAAGACTGGTAATGAACAGGGCAAGGTCAAGGAGCTTGTTCAGAATGCCTGCGCTGAAAAGATAGAAAGAGATAAAAAAAGAGGTATTGTGGGAAGACCTATAAGAGCTATGGTTGCAGGTATTCCTAACGTTGGAAAGTCGACTTTTATAAATAAGCTTGCAGGTAAAGCTGCAGCTAAGACAGGCAATAAGCCAGGCGTAACTAAAGGTAAGCAGTGGATTGCTCTTGGTAAGAATATGCAGCTTCTTGATACACCAGGTATCTTGTGGCCTAAATTTGAGGACGAAGAGGTAGGACTGCATCTTGCACTTATTGGCTCTATGAATGATGATAATTTAGATGGAACGGAGCTTGCCTGCGAACTGATCAGGATTTTAAAAGAGTCCTACCCAAATGCCATAAACGAGAAGTATAATATAACTAAGGAGCAGATAGAAGAGCTTGAAAAAGAGCAGTATGCTACGCCTCTTAGTGCTGTATTGTCAGCGATAGCTATTAACAGAAAGTGTTTTAAACAGGGAGCACAGCCTGATATGGATAGAGCTGCAGCGCTTCTTTTAGATGATTTCAGAAATGGAAGGCTGGGCAAACTTTCACTTGAAAGGCCGTAAGCCTGATTTTACTTACATTGGAGAGACCCACATGGATATGAAAAAAGTATTAAAGGAAATATTGAGCACAGTAATTTATCTAGGAGTCGTATTTTTACTGACTTTTCTTTTCATTACCTTTGTAATGCAGAGAACAGAAGTAAGTGGACATTCTATGGAGCCAACTTTGTATGATCATGACTCGCTTCTGATTGAGAAGGTTACCTATAGATTTGGTGATGCCAACAGGTATGACATTGTTGTATTTCCTTACAGATATGGTAAGGATGAGTACTTTATAAAAAGAGTCATTGGACTTCCCGGAGAAACTGTCAGTATCGACTTGGACGGCAAAATCTATATAAATGGAGAAGTTCTGGATGAACATTATGGCGCTGAGACTATCCTTGACCCGGGCGTTGCCTTTGATGGAGTGACGCTGGGCGAAGATGAATATTTTGTGATGGGAGATAATAGAAACCACAGTATGGACAGTCGTGATCCATCTGTCGGTGTAATAAATAAAAAAGATATCCTGGGTCATGCGTTCCTGAGAATATATCCCTTTGACAGCTTTGGAGGAATCAACTGATGCAGGCAATATCTGAGATAAAGGAAGCTCTTAAGGTTTCTGAGAATGAAGAAGCCTTAAAGCTGTTTATAAATAATTATTCTGGCGATGACAGAGCAGGTGTTAAGAAGCTCGTGGAGACTGCTTCTAAGAAGCTTGATGCACTTTACAAAGAGATTGACAGAATAGAGGCTATGAAGAAGTATGAATATGAGTATGATAGCCTAGGGTATTTATGCGGTATTGATGAAGTTGGAAGAGGGCCTCTTGCAGGACCTGTTTATGCTGCTGCTGTCATCCTTCCCAAGGATTGCAATATCTTATATCTAAATGATTCCAAGAAATTATCCGAAAAAAAGAGAGAAGAGTTATATGATGTTATCATGGAGAAAGCAGTTGCAGTAGGTATAGGCTCGTCTACCTGTGAACGCATTGATGAGATCAATATTCTTCAGGCAACTTTTGAGGCTATGACTAAGGCCGTTAATAGTCTTTCTGTCAAACCCAATGCTCTTTTAATAGATGCTGTTCATATACCTCAACTTGAGGATTATAAGCAGATATCAATCATTAAGGGAGATGCTAAAAGCGTTTCAATAGCTGCTGCCAGTATTGTAGCTAAGGTTACAAGAGACAGGATCATGAAGGAGTATGCAGAAATATATCCTGAATATGGATTTGATTCTAATAAGGGATATGGCAGCGCTGATCACATAAGCGCCCTCAAAAAGTATGGTCCATGCCCGATTCATCGCAGATCTTTTATAGGAAACTTTGTATGAGTAATATTTCTGGCGTTTCAAGTTCAGGTAATAACATACTCGTAACTGAAGGTCAGGTTTCTGACCTTCAGTCCAAGGCAGTCTCCGTTGAACTTAAAAATGGAGCTATGCTTAGCGGGAAAGTTTTGTCTGTGACTGACTTTGAGGGCGAGAAAATTGCTAGTATAGATATAGGAAACGCTACAATTTCTGCTAAACTTTCTGAAGGAATGGGCCTTAAAGAAGGACAGACTCTTATGTTTGCTGTCAGGGGTGCTAGCGCTGACAGCGTTTCAATCACACCGCTTTTTGAAAATACATCTATTTATCAGAGTACATTAAGGGCTCTTGAAGCTGCAGGACTTGAAGTTAATAATGAGTCCCTGCAGATGGTAAAAGATATGATGGAAGCAGGTCTTCCAATAGATAAATCATCTCTTCTGGAAATGAGCAAGAATCTAAATACCTTTTCTGATACAAGTATTCAGACACTTGTAGAAATGAAAAGTCTTAATATTCCAATAAATGAAAATAATATTGAACAGTATACAAGTTACAAAAATTATGAGCACCAGGTTACTAATGAAATGAGCAGCATAATTGACGAGCTTCCTAAAGCCTTTGATTCGCTTATGGAAAGTGGTAATACCAGTGCGGCTGTTAATTTATATGGCAATGTTTTGAAACTTTTTGGAGGAGAATTATCTTCTGAAGGCTTTCAAAACACTGAGAATACAACTTCTTTGTCACCTGAAAAGGCAGTTGAAGGCAGCGCAGAAAATGAAGAGGGGTCTTCTTTAGGTCTTTTAGGCGATAAAGAGATAACAGCTATATCTAGACAAAGTGCTGCTGACAGGGCACTTGCTCTTTTGCAGGGACAAAGCGATACTCCAAAAGAAAACGGGGAAAAAGGCTTAAATGGCCAGCTTCGTCTTTCAAATGATTTTTTGGATAACCTTCAGAATCTTAATATATCTGAGAAAACCTTGCAGAGTCTTGCAAAAGATTTAGCGCTAGGAAATACTGATGCAAGTAAAACATTGTTTAAAGAGCTTGCAAATGCCTTCGAATCAGCTGATCTTTCTAACCCTGTTGAACTTGCCTCTTTTAAAAAGCTCTTTTCTTCAGAGGAATTTAAAGGCCTTTTGAAAGAAAATATAACTGATCAGTGGCTTCTAAGACCTGGCGATGTGGAGAAAAAAGAAAATATAGACAATCTCTATCAGAGGTTGGGAGCCCAGGCAAAGGGTCTTTTGGATACAATTTCTGATACACTTGGGCCACAGTCAA
Source organism: Butyrivibrio sp. INlla14 (assembly GCF_900102515.1). Classification (GTDB taxonomy): domain Bacteria; phylum Bacillota; class Clostridia; order Lachnospirales; family Lachnospiraceae; genus Butyrivibrio. Next base: position 15,362 of record NZ_FMVS01000002.1, on the reverse strand, counting down.
AACTTGCACAGTCTGCAAATAATCTTAGTAATAACCTTGATTTTATGAATCAGCTTAATCAGATGTTTCAGTATGTTCAGTTGCCTCTTCAGATGGCTGGGCAAAATGCCAATGGAGATCTTTATGTCTACAGAAACAAGAATAAAAAAATGAGTGAAGATGGGTCAGTTAGTGCAATCCTGCATCTTGATATGGATAATCTGGGTCCCATAGATGTTTATGTAAAGATGAAGGATATGAAGGTCACAACAAATTTTTATGTGGCCGATGATAGCGTTCTTGACCTGATAAATGACAATATTCATATTCTTAATGACAGGCTTGAAAAAAGAGGCTATTCACTTAATGTCAATCTGATGCTTCATGGGGATGAAAGTGGTGAAAATGATGCTGTGGATGAACTTTTATCAGTTTCAAGGACACCACTTCTTACAACAAATTCTTTTGATGCGAGGGCGTGATAATGGCTGATGAAAAGAAAAAAGTAAAAACCGCCGTAGCCCTTGGCTATGATCCTGGAGAAGACGGGGCGCCTAAGGTAATAGCATCAGGAAAAGGAGCTTTGGCTGACAAGATCATAGAGCAGGCTCAGAGTAATAAAATACCAGTCCATCAGGACGATAAGCTTGCAGATACCTTGTCCAAACTTGAAATCGGAGAGATGATACCTCCAGAGCTTTATGAGGTTGTGGCTGAGATTCTTGTATTTGTTGATGCAATGGACAAGATAAAGGCAAAAGATAAAGCGAGAAAATAATAATTAGACAAATGTAAATTTTTATGATATTATCCCATTTATGTTTTTAAAGATGGGAACTAAAAAATGAATAAGAGACAAGTAGGAGATTATTATGAATCCCTTGCTTGTACTTATCTTCAAGGCGAGGGAGTCAGGATAGTAGAGAGAAACTATAGGGCTCTTAGAGGTGAGATTGATATCATTGCCCGGGATGGGAAATACCTTGTCTTTATTGAGGTCAAGTACAGAAGGGATAAACGATTTGGAGCCCCTGAGGCTGCCGTTACATTTTCTAAACAAAGGCAAATCTGCAAGCTTTCTAAGCTTTATCTTTATTCAAAGAAATATTCCACTGATTTTCCAATTAGATATGACGTAATTGCTATTACAGATGTAGACAATACTGCTACAATTAGATGGTATAAGAATGCCTTCGATCATGTGGGCTAAATAAAAGTTTTGTTTTGGGAGAAATAATATGAAGGATATTTGTATAAAAAGAACTGGCGGAGAAAGAACCCTTGAGCTAAGAGAAAAAAATGGAGTATATTATTTTGTCTTTCCAAGACTTGAAAAAATAGATTTTATTGATCATCTGTTTAGCACAAGGCTAGGTGGTGTAAGTAGCGGCTGCTATAGTCAGATGAATCTAAGCTATACAAGAGGCGATATAAAGGAAAATGTGGATGAAAACTATATGAGAATTGCAGAATGCATGGGACATGGACATAGCCTCAGGGATTTTGTGTCTACCTTTCAGACTCATACTACTAATGTGAGGGTAGTCACAGAAAAAGACAGAGGAAAGGGCCCTTATATAGAAAGAGATTACACTGATGTAGATGGCCTTGTGACTAATGTTCCTGGAATCATTCTTTCTACTTTCCATGCGGATTGCCCACCAATTTATTTTGTGGATCCTCTGCACAGGGCAATTGGTCTTTCACATTCAGGCTGGAAGGGAACAAAGGGAGAAATTGCAGTAAGAACTATAGAGGCTATGGCTCAAAACTATGGAACAAAGCCGGAAGATCTTGTGACAGCTATCGGTCCTTCTATATGCGGACCTTGTTATGAGATTGGAAGTGATGTGGCAAAAGAGTTTTCTGAGAACTATTCAGAAAAAGAACTTTCAGAAGAGGGAATACTTATTCCTTACCCTGATGACAAATACAGACTCTATCTTTGGAATGCCATTAGATTGTCTTTACTAAAGAGCGGAGTTAAAAAAGAAAATATTCTTGTCACAGATGTTTGTACTAAATGTAATTCCGATATTTTATTCTCTCATAGAGTACAACATGAAGATCGCGGCAACCTTGCGGCTTTCCTTAGTATAAGCGAGTAATAATAAACGAATAAACGTAAATTTCTTAAGAAAAGTGGAAAAAAGATTAATAAATTTCGATGGTAAATCTTAAGAATTAAATGATTTAATTAAGATATAGATTGTAAAAAGGTGATAGTTTATGGAAAACATTCTTGTTTGTGATGATGATAAGGAAATAGTAGATGCCATTGATATATATCTGGCAGAAGAGGGCTACACTGTGTTTAAGGCCTATGATGGATTGCAGGGACTGGATATTATCAGAAGAGCCAGAATACAGCTTGCAGTTGTAGACATAATGATGCCTAATATGGATGGTATCAGAATGGTCAAGGAACTTAGAAAGTTCAGCTCTATTCCGGTAATCTTTTTATCTGCCAAGTCCGAAGATTCAGATAAAATCCTAGGGCTTAATATTGGGGCGGATGATTATGTGACCAAGCCTTTTAATCCACTTGAACTTGTGGCCAGAGTTAAATCAAATATGAGAAGGTACACATCTCTTGGCTCTGAAACAGAAAATGATAATGTCTATTCTGCTGGAGGCCTTGTGGTGGATGACAACTCCAAGGAATGTTTTGTGTTTGGTGAAAACATAAAGCTAACTCCTTTTGAGTACAACATTCTGTGCTTCCTTGTCAAAAATAAAGGAAAAGTTTACTCAATTGACCAGATTTATGAAAACATCTGGCATGAGAGTGCCGGCAGATCAGATAATACTATAGCAGTTCATATCAGACATATTAGAGAGAAAATAGAGATTAACCCTAAGGAACCTAAATTCCTAAAAGTTGTATGGGGAGTAGGCTACAAGATCGAGGATGAGGATTTATAATGCGACTGACAAGGAAATTAAAGAGAATACTAAAAATTTTTCAGCATGTGCTTGCTGGCTTTATTGCTTTTGTGCTGGCTTATTCAATTTCCGGTTCAAGTATTGTCCTGACAGGAGCTGATGGCGATTATACTTACAATCTGTATAAGTCTGACAGAACACGAACATTTGAGGAATCTCTTTTGTTCAATAACATATTTGGCAATAATGCAGCCAGTGTACTAAGGCTTGTTTCCTTTAAAAGTCTTATGGAAACTGATGGAAACTATGATGGCGACAAGAACATAGATGTTACCGCCTATGTTAACAGGTTTACAATGGTGCCTGGTGACTATGTTACAGCTGTTTACCATTTATCAGACCTGTTGAAATGGGGACAAAGCGGTATTGATGTTGAAACCAAAGAGTTTACATCTGAGGAGGCTGCTTCTTTTCTTGGAGGAGCCACAACCTATACTCACATAAATAATAACAACTTTTCGGGTGGAATGAATTCCTATCTTAATTCCCAAATACCTGATAACACTCTTACCTTTACGATTTCTGGCAATTCTGTTATGGATTCTGGTGTTCATAATATACTGGTATCCAGATATCAGACTGTTGATGGCAAGAACATAGAGGACCTTGTTACAAACTGGGATGAATATATTTCTCTTTGTACAAATATCCAGGAGACGATTGGAGAACTGACAAGCAATTTTAAGGAATATGGCCAGCTTACTACTTATTACCAGTATCAGAATAGCAATGTAAGATTCTATGTTTCAAGAGTAATTAATGGCAAGACTCAGATTTTCACAAACGTCAAGGAATTATCTGGAGATACAGTAGGAATCGACATTTTGGATGTCTTCAAGGGCTATGGCAAATATGCTTATTATTGCCCCTATGAACTTAGATATGATACCAACACCCGGATTAAGGAAAATGTATTTAAATCATTAGTAAAGTCCTACAGCTATGCTTTTCCTGATCAAACTAAGATTTATATAGCTGTAGATACAGAAAATTATCCATGTAGTGATGATTTTACTCAGGGAAAGGCAAACTTTACAAAGTATATGCCTTATAGGACACAACTGTATATCTTATGCGGCATTGCCATAATAGCCTATATTGGGATTTTTGCTATCATGTTCAGGGATGCCAGGAGAAAAAGGGCTGACGATGAAAATATCTCTAATGAACAAGCTTCCAGCGGTATTTTCTATTCTGAAGGAGTATTCCTTTTAGGTCTTGTTCTTGTTGCTATACCTATAATGATATTTATTATCGCAAGCTTTGCTATGAAAACCAGCTTTATTAAAATGACGCAACTTGAATCTTTTCCTTACTATGTTGGGCTTTCTGCCGTCCTTGCTGATATAGGTATATTGTATGTAATCTACGAATTTACAAACAGAATAGTCAATAGGAAACTTTGGAAGAACAGCTTTACCAGAGTTGTGAGCTTTGGGGCAAGGGATGTTATCGTAAATACCACTGATAATGGTAATGTTTTTATCAGGACATGGATTCCTTATGTGATATTTGTTGTAATAAACCTTCTTTTGTTTGAGATAGGCCTGGCTGGTATTGTTATTGCTATCTTCATGGATCTTTTGATCGGAATATATCTGTATAGGCAAAATACTGACAGGGACAAGATCATACATGTCATAGAAAATATCAAAAATGGAGATGTCAAAGCTAAAGTTGATACAAGAGATCTACATGCTGATAATATCCTATTGGCTGACGCGGTTAATTCAATCGGAGAAGGTATAGAAAAGGCTGTAGAGACCAGCATGAAAGATGAAAAGCTTAAGGCTGATCTTATTACAAATGTTTCTCATGATATCAAGACTCCGCTTACTTCTATAATTAACTATATTGGTCTTATAAAAAGAGAAAAAATTGAAAATCCAAAAGTCTCTGAATATGTTGAGGTCCTTGATAATAAGTCCCTTAAGCTAAAACAGCTTATTGAAGACTTACTTGATGCTTCAAAGATAAGCTCAGGCAATATCAGCATTACTCTTAGCAAGATAAACTTTGTTGAGCTTGTTAATCAGAATATTGGAGAATTTTACGAGAAGTTTGAAAATGCCAGTCTGCAGCCAATCTTTAGATGCAATGAGAGTAGTATCCAGATCATGGCTGACCCAAGACACCTATGGAGGGTAATAGAAAATCTATTTAGCAATACTTGTAAATATGCGCTTCCGAATACAAGGGTTTACATGGATATGAAGCGCAAGGAAAAAGAGGATGGAAAGAGAGTTGTAGAATTTTCAGTAAAGAATATTTCTGCAAGAGAGTTAGATCTTGATGGAGATGATCTGGCTGAGAGATTTATAAGAGGAGATGAGTCAAGAACAACTGAAGGAAGCGGACTGGGCCTATCTATAGCCAAGAATCTTACACTTGCCCAGGGAGGCGGCTTTAAGATCAAATTAGATGGAGATCTTTTCAAGGTAATCCTTACCTTTGAGGAGGCATGATATAAAAAGTAAGAAGCATTAGCAATTGTTGATTTTTTGAAAAAAGAGCCATGAAAACCAGAATAATACTGGATTTCATGGCCCTATTAACATCAATCAAAAAGTTCTGCTGGAGTCTTACAGCCTGAGTTATACTTACCAACAATCTCATGGATTTTGTCAGTAGGCATATTAACTGTTGACATTGAAGCGTCGTGATTTAAGAAATCGATAATAGTAGCAAGGAATTTGCCCATATCTGCAATAAATACGTATTCCCTTGACTTAACATCATCATTCATGTAAGTAAGGTTAGTGGTAATAACCGCATCAAAATAACCATTCTTGTAACCATCATCAAATTTGCTCATTCCGTTTGTGAAAAGACCAAATGTGGTACAGATGAATACTCGCTTTGCTCCCATGTTCTTTAGCTGTTTGGCAGTATCTATCATACTGGAACCAGAAGAAATCATATCGTCAATTATGATAACGTCTCTTCCGGAAATATCTGAGCCAAGGAATTCATGAGCTACGATAGGATTAGTTCCGTTTACAACATGAGCATAATCTCGTCTCTTGTAGAACATACCAGTATCTGCGCCAATTACATTGGCGAAATATACGGCTCTGTCAAGAGCGCCTTCATCAGGAGAAATAACAGTCAGATGATCCTTATCTACAATAAGGTCATCGATATGGGATAGAAGAGCCTTCATAAACTGATAGGATGCAAGGAAATTGTCAAAACCTCCAATTGGCTTGGCATTAGAGATTCTGGGGTCATGAGCATCAAAGGTGATGAAATTAGAAATACCCATATCATGAAGCTCTTTAAACATGGCAGCTGCATCAAGAGATTCCATACCATTTCTCTTGTGCTGTCTTCCCTCATATAAGAAAGGCATGATGACATTTATTCTCTTGGCCTTACCAGTAATTGCACCAATCACTCTTTTCAGATCCTGGAAGTGATCATCGGGAGATTTGTGGTTGACGAAATTGTACATCTTGTAGGTGATGCTATAGTTGCAGACATCTGTAAGAATGTAGACGTCATTACCACGAACACTCTGTGCAATAGTAGCCTTGGCTTCGCCACTTCTAAATCTGTCAAGGTTGATCTTGATCTGATAACTGTCCTTGACATAACCATGGAAAGCTGGATCGTTCTCGGGCATCTTGTAAAGTTCATGTCTGAACTGAGATATATATTTGTCTACACTATCTCCAAGTTCCCTTGCTGAATCCATTACGATAAGGTTAAGCGGAGCTACAGGAATAGTAGCTTCTAGCTTGTGAAAATCTGGCATAATTATCCCCTTTTTCATTGATAACATGTAATTGATACCTGGTTTTGATATCATATAATCGCGGTTTTCTTAAGTTAAATTTGCTCAAGATCCTACATCTTATGTTTTACCATCTTATTTACTGACACGTCAAGGAATTTCATGTATAATGAAGGTTATGAAAAAGTATAATGGACATTTAATAGGCAATGTTGAAGACGGCAGCATTGCTCAGGAACTAAATATAGAAAAGGGAGATTATCTTCTTAAGATTAATGATGAGGAACTGGAGGATGTTTTTGATTACCAATATCTGGTACAGGATGAACATTTAGATGTCCTTATCAGAAAGGCTGATGGTGAAGAGTGGCTTCTTGATATTGATAAAGACTTTGATGAGGACCTTGGTATAGAATTTGAAAATGGCCTCATGGATAACTACAGACGTTGTAGTAATAGCTGTATCTTTTGCTTCATCGATCAGATGCCCAAGGGAATGAGAGATACCTTGTACTTTAAGGATGATGATTCACGACTTTCCTTCCTTCAGGGTAATTATGTGACACTTACCAATATGTCAGACAAGGATATAGACAGGATTCTTAAGTATCATTTATCTCCAATCAATATCTCTTTTCAGACGACCAATCCAGAACTTCGATGCAAAATGCTGGGCAACAGATTTGCCGGAGAGGCTCTTAAAAAGGTAGACAGACTCTGTGCTCCGGGTACGGGAATAGAAATAAACGGTCAGATCGTTCTATGTAAGGGTGTTAATGATGGACCTGAGCTGACAAGGTCCATAACAGATCTTACCAAGTATATTCCTAATCTTCAGAGCGTATCAGTTGTGCCCGTTGGTCTATCTAAATATAGAGATGGCTTGTATCCGCTTGAGCCGTTTAACAAGGAGGATGCCCAGAAGGTTATCGACGAGATTGAATCCTGGCAGAAAAAGGTTTATAAGGAGCATGGAATTCATTTTATACACGCGAGTGACGAGTGGTATTTTCTGGCAGGCCGAGATTTTCCTGAGGAAGAACGATATGATGGCTATATCCAGCTTGAAAACGGTGTAGGAATGGTTCGGCTTCTCATAAATGAATTTGAAGAGTCTATGAAAATAGCTCTTTCTGAGCATATGGATCACATTAAGGGCCTTAAGAGGCATATCTCTTTTGCAACTGGTAAACTGGTATATCCTTGTATAAAAGAGCTTGTAGATAGAGCTGTATCAGTTTGCCCTGGACTAAACACCTCAGTTTATGAGATAATCAATGAGTTTTTTGGCGAGAGGATCACTGTATCAGGGCTTTTAACAGGTCAGGATATTATAAAACAGCTAAAAGGGAAGGAACTTGGAGATGTTTTGTATCTTCCCGAGAACCTTCTTAGAAGCGGAGAAGATTATCTTCTTGATGACGTAACAGTAGGAGATATAGAAAGAGAGCTGAATGTTAAGGTAGGCATTGCCAAGTGTGATGGACACGACCTTGTATCCAAGCTTTTTGATATACCTGTTGATGAGCTTTTCTGATTTTTTCAGGAGCTTACGATTTAAATAGCAATACATAGATAAGGAAGTATTTATGAGTAAAAGAAATATTGTAGCGGTGGTCGGTAGACCTAACGTAGGTAAATCTACACTTTTTAATGCGCTTGCTGGTAGCAGGATCGCTATTGTGCAGGATACACCTGGAGTAACAAGAGACAGAATTTATCAGGATGTAGAGTGGCTGAATCACAGCTTTACTCTTATTGACACAGGCGGTATTGAGCCTGATTCCAAGGACATCATTCTGGCACAGATGAGAGATCAGGCCCAGATAGCTATTGATACTGCTGATGTTATCATCTTCATGGTTGATGTTAAGCAGGGACTTACAGATTCTGATTCTAAGGTTGCAGATATGCTTAGGAAATCTGGTAAGCCTGTTGTTTTGTGTGTAAACAAGGTTGATAACTACAATAGGGATTCACTTGATGTATATGAATTTTATAATCTGGGAATTGGAGAGCCTTTCCCTATTTCTGCTGTTAACAAGCAGGGTATTGGTGATCTTTTGGAAGAAGTAGTAAGCCACTTTAGCAAATCATCTACTGATGAGGAAGAGGATGATTCTACTAAGATTGCCATTATTGGTAAGCCGAACGTTGGTAAGTCATCTATCATTAATAAACTTATAGGCGAGAACAGACTTATTGTTTCTGACATTGCAGGTACAACAAGAGATGCCATTGATACTCAGGTTAAGTACAACGGCAAGAAATATACATTTATCGACACAGCAGGACTTCGAAGAAAGAATAAGGTCAAGGACGAGCTTGAGCACTACATGATCGTTAGAACAGTAGGAGCTGTAGAAAGAGCGGACGTTGCTATCCTCGTTATTAATGCTGCTGAGGGCGTCACAGAGCAGGATGCTAAGATTGCTGGAATCGCCCATGAAAGTGGCAAGGCCGTTATTATCGCAGTTAACAAGTGGGATCTTATCGAGAAGGATAACCATTCTGTAAAAGAGTTTACTAAGGACATCAGAAATACTCTGGCCTTTATGAACTATGCCGAGATAATCTTTATATCAGCAGAGACGGGACAGAGACTTGTTAAGCTCTATGACATGATCGATATGGTTTCTGAGAACCATGCTATGAGAGTTTCAACTGGTGTTCTCAATGAGATCATGACACAGGCTGTAGTAATGCAGCAGCCACCAAGTGATAAGGGCAAGATGCTTAAGCTTTACTATATTACGCAGGCTTCTGTTAAGCCGCCTACATTTGTTATCTTTGTAAATGACAAAAAGCTTATGCACTTTAGTTACACAAGATATATTGAGAATCAGATAAGAGAGGCCTTTGGATTTAAGGGAACACCTCTACGATTTATCATAAGGGAGAGAAAAGAGGACAAGTAAAATGGGACTTGGTTTACTGCTTGAAAGAGTAATTTGTTTGGGGATTGGCTATGTATTTGGCATGATCCAGACTGCGGTTTTCTATGGAAGACTTAAGGGAGTAGACATCAGAAAGGTTGGAAGCGGAAACGCTGGTACAACAAATACATTAAGAGTATTGGGGCCAAAGGCTGGAGGAATAGTTCTTCTTGGCGATATGCTTAAATGCATGGCTGCCATTTTTATCACTTATCTTCTTTTTGGCAGAAGTAATCCTGATTTTATTATTCTTTATATGACTTATACAGCTGCAGGAGCTGTTCTTGGACATGATTTTCCTGTTACTCTTAAGTTTAAGGGTGGCAAGGGAATTGCCTGCACTGCGGGCTTCACAATTTATACTGGAATTCAGTTTACATGGTTATTTATCCTTATGGGAGTAATTTCTTTCTTCCTGCCATTTAACTTATTCCATATTGTATCTGTATGCAGCTTGTTTTACTATACAGCACTTCTTGTTATGACAATTATCTATGGTCAGATGGGACTTTTTGGGGCACTGCCACAGGGAAACCTTATAGAAGTGTATGTACTTTTGGGACTACTTACTTTCCTTGCCTTTTATCAGCATAGAGGAAATCTAAAAAAGCTCTTTGCAGGTCAGGAAAGAAAGACCTATATTTTCAAAAAGAATAAGATAGACTAATCGTAGGAGAATATTTATCTTGGAAAAAGAAATAGGCATTATAGGTGCTGGTAGCTGGGGAATTGCCCTTGGTTACCTTCTTAAGAATAATGGTCATAATATTACTATTTGGTCCAGAAGACAGGAAACAGTAGATAAGCTTAGAGCTTATCACGGGAACGAAGACAAGCTTCCAGGAGTTATTTTGGATGATTCTGTTAAGTTTACTTGCAGTATGGAGGAAGCTATCAAGGATAAGGACATCATAGTCCTTGTTGTTCCGTCTTCTCATATGAGAGAGACTGTAAGACAGATGAAGCCTTATATGAATAGCTCTGATGAACACCCTCAGATCATTGTTAACTGCTCAAAAGGTATAGAGGAGCAGAGCCTTATGGTCATGTCAGATGTTATTCTTGATGAACTTCCAGGAAGCCAGGTCTGTGTACTATCTGGCCCTTCCCATGCTGAAGAGGTTGGAAAGGGCATGCCTACATCAATTGTAGTTGGGGCCTTTGACAAGGAAACTGCGAGACTTGTTCAGAATGTCTTTATGAGTAATGTGTTCAGGGTCTATATTAGCCCTGATATGCTTGGAATAGAGATTGGTGCAGCTCTTAAAAATGTAATTGCACTTGCTTCCGGAATAGCTGATGGTTATGGTCTTGGAGATAATGCCAAGGCTGCTCTTATCACTCGAGGAATAGCAGAAATTGGAAGACTTGGAATGGCTATGGGTGGTAAATTTGAGACCTTTAGCGGCCTTTCAGGAATTGGAGACCTTGTTGTTACCTGTGCTTCTATGCACTCCAGAAACAGAAGAGCAGGTATCCTTATTGGCCAGGGCAAATCCATGCAGGAAGCTATGGATGAAGTCAAAATGGTTGTAGAGGGCGTATATAGTGCTAAGGCTGCAAGACTTCTTGCAGAGAAATATGATGTGGACATGCCTATAGTAACAGCAGTTAATCAGGTTCTCTTTGAGGGTAAGTCTCCCGAGGAGGCTCTCAATGATCTTATGATCAGAGATAAAAAGATAGAGAGCAGTAATCTAGACTGGTAAAATTTTTTGATATTTAATTTCATAAAATCCATTGCAATTTGCAAGATATTACAGTATTATATGTGCAAATAAAAATGTTTATGCAGAGTAGACGTTAGAGCGTTAAGTGCCTGGTGAACAGGGAGTTGTCATCGGGACGAAGAGTATTTGACTCGCGGTTTTAGTGTCGCATCCCGCTGCTACATCATGTATAAGGATTATTATCATGCCTCTGATGTGGTTAAAGGAAAAACTGCAAAGGAGGTATTATTATGTCTAAAAATCAATCTGTAACTGGAAAAGAAAGCTTTTTTAAAAGAACTTTTGGCTCTCTAACTCAGCTAAAAGAAACTAAGGTTCTTACTATTTGTGGCCTTATGGGAGCGCTTGCTATAATCCTTGGCCAGGTAGCGACAATCAAATTTGGCCAGTATGTACGTATCGGATTTTCAGGTCTTCCTAATCAGATAGTAGATTATTTGTTTGGACCTTGGATTGGAGCGATATTTGGCGGAACCATGGACGTTGTTAAGTGGTTTATTAGTGGAGATGGCGATTTCTTTCCTGGCTTTACTATTACAGCTATGTTAGGAGCTTTTCTCTACGGAATATTTATCTATAATAAGCCAGTTAAGCTTTGGAGAGTAATTTGTGCTCAGATATCTGTTAAGATAGTCTGCAATATTATTTTAAATACTTTGTGGCTTAATATGCTTTATGGAAAAGCTATAGCAGCAATTCTTCCAGCAAGAATTGCATCCAATGCCGTGATGCTTCCAATCGATACATTTATTATGTTTGTTATGCTTCAGGTAGTATGTAAGGTGAAAAAGAATATTTTTGACACCTGATGATATACGTTTTTTCCTTGACTTTTATTAATAAAAAAACTAATATAACTAAGTAAATAGAAATAGCGATGATCGGAATAAGTAAGAATCGCAGGCTGACAACAGAGAATAGCCGGTTGGTGAGAGGCGTATGTTAAGAGCGATGATGAATACCTCCGTGAGCTGCAGGTCGGAATGTTCCTTTAGAATTAGTATGATCTGCCGGGATTGACCGTTATATCAAGAGAGTATCGCTTATTTTTTGAGCCGTACTTACTGAGGCATATAGCGTGAGCTATATGTGAATGAAGGTGGTAACACGAATTATTCGTCCTTCGTAATCAATAATGATTGCGAAGGACTTTTTGTTTAGTGAATCGGAAATTTCCACTCTCGCAATCATACATAATTTTGGAGGTGCGTAATGCAGATTTTTGAAGAGTTAAAAGCAAGAGGACTCATTGCCCAGGTAACAGACGAAGAGCAGATCAGAGAGCTTGTTAACACAGGTAAGGCAACATTCTATATTGGTTTTGACTGTACAGCAGATTCCCTTACTGCAGGTCACTTCATGGCACTTACTCTTATGAAGAGACTTCAGATGGCTGGCAATAAGCCAATCGCCCTTATTGGTGGCGGTACAACAATGATCGGTGATCCATCAGGTAGAACAGATATGAGAAAGATGCTTACAAGAGAAGACATCGATCACAATGCAGAGTGCTTCAAGAAGCAGATGGAGAAATTCATCGATTTTGGTGAAGGCAAGGCTATGATGGTCAACAACGCAGACTGGCTTTTAAACCTTAACTACATTGAACTTCTTCGCGAGGTTGGTGCATGCTTTTCAGTTAACAACATGCTGAGAGCTGAGTGCTACAAGCAGCGTATGGAAAAAGGACTTTCTTTCCTTGAGTTCAACTACATGATCATGCAGTCTTACGACTTCTACTACATGTTCCAGAAGTACAACTGTAATCTTGAATTTGGTGGAGATGATCAGTGGAGCAATATGCTGGGCGGAACAGAGCTTATTAGAAGAAAGCTTGGCAAGGATGCTCACGCTATGACTATCACTCTTCTTACAGACTCTCAGGGCAAGAAGATGGGTAAGACTGCTGGAAATGCTGTATGGCTTGATCCTAATAAGACATCACCATTCGATTTCTATCAGTACTGGAGAAACGTTGGCGATGCTGATGTAGATAAGTGCATTAAGATGCTTACATTTATTCCTATCGAGGAAATCCTTGAGATGGAGAAGTGGGATGACTCCAGAATCAATGAGAAAAAGGAAATCCTTGCATTTGAGCTTACAGCTCTTGTACATGGTAAAGAGGAAGCTCAGAAGGCACAGGATGCTGCAAGAGCGCTCTTTGCAGGCGGCTCAGATATGACCAATGTTCCTGCTATAAGCCTCAAGGAAGAGGACTTTAGAGATGGAGTTATTGATATCCTTCAGGTACTTGTTTCTGCAGGTCTTTGCAATACTAGAAGTGAGGCAAGACGCGCTGTAGAGCAGGGAGGCGTTACTTTTAACGACGAGAAGGTATCAGATGTTAAGACTTCATATAGCAAGGATGTATTCGCAGATGGCGTAATGGTTCGTAAGGGTAAGAAGTCATACAAGAAAGTAACATTCTGATAAATACTAAATTTATTTGGCCTGAATTTGCAAGATTAGATACATAGTTGTAGAGGAAGGAATTACCAGGATTGATAGCAGCTACTAGTTAATTAGTAGCTGTTATTTTTTATGATATAGGAAATTTCTCCGAAATTCCTATATCATAAAAAACGCTCCGCTAAGGATGCACACCTCGCGGAGATGAAGTTTATTGCTTCGCAATACCGCTCGGGCGCGAAAGAGTCGCGGGCGACTCTTTGTTCTGCTATGGATGCGCACTCGCGCGAGATGTATATGAGAAATATAAACTAAAAATACTAACTAAAGGTTAATGTTTTTTTATTTTATTACAATATAAAATTAATGACGGTGGCGCTCATTTTTTTTAAAGACGCCATTTCACAAAAGGTTTTCTTATGAGAAAGGTGGGATTACATGAGTAAAAAGTTTCTAACGAAATTGTTAGCACTAACTTTGTGTGCAGGCCTTGTTCTTCAGCCTGTTACAGCTTTTGCTGACACTCCTGTTGAGAGTGAGACGACTGAAGTGGTAGCAGAAGAAGTTACTGACGAAGTAACTGAAGAAATTAAAGAAGAAGTACCTGAAGTAAAAGAAGAACTTCCAGAAGAAGTTACTCCTCTAGAAACTGAAGCTGAAGAAGTAAAGCCAATGGATAATTCTTCGCTTCCAGTTCTCAAGGCATGGATTGACGATGGATGGCTGTATATTGACTCTATTGGTGATGACTATTTTTACGATATTGTTGTTGATAATGGAGCAATAACTACCTCTAATATACCTTATAATCTTAATAAGTATTGCAATGAAATTGGTCTTGCTAGTGGTTCATATAAAGTAACAGTTCAAGCCTTAAAAAAACATACTTATGAGATTTCTTCACAGACAGCAGAGCTTACTTATGACTTTGTTGCTGATGATATTGTTCTTAGGCCACTCACAAACGTTAAGATTGAGGAGGATATCCTTACATTTGATGCGTATGCGGAGAATTGCTTATATTTTGTGAAGGTGGATGGTCATGACCCAATCATAGCTACTACAAACAGGGTTGATCTTATATATAATTTCTCTAGCATGGGATTTACTCCTGGCAAATATATGCTACATATAACAGCCACAAAACAGAATTTTAAGCCTATTTCTCAGACTTATGATATTGAATATGCATACGCTATGGAGCCAGAACCAGAGCCAGAACCTAAGATCGTTATTCTTAAAGAGGATTCCATTTCCAGTAATATTAAGAATATGGAAATTAAATATGGGAAGTTATGCGAAACTCCTACATTTAACTCCTCTTATTCTCAACTGGAGTATACTTTTGCCGGATGGGAGGAATATTCTGATGAATATGATCCTGAATATCCGGATGGCTTTAGGCCTTGTAAGGGCTTCTTTGAAGGAAAATACAGAGCTGTTTTAAAAGTTCGTATTCGTGATGGCTATGGTAATTATGAATTAGATCCATTTTTTAAACTTTATGTTAATGGTATTGGTTGGCGTTGTATAGTTACTTCATATGATGAGAATTTTAATATGACTAGCATGACGTTTGCTTCTCCAACATATGATATAGAAACTCCTGAGTTGCCAGAACCA
>NZ_FMVS01000007.1 GCF_900102515.1 Butyrivibrio sp. INlla14 | reverse complement strand
GAGCCTTCTTAAACCTCACCTGTTCAAGAAGTTTTCTGATATACTCCTCCATTGTCACACCTCCAATGCCAAAACATTTGCTATTGCGCCTGAATACTCATTCCACTCTTCTGTTTTGCTTTTGAGGAGTTTTTTTCCTTCTTTAGTAATGCTGTAGTATTTCCTTGTTTTACCAAGAAACTCCTGCTCATAAACAGTAAGCATACCCTTCTCTTCAAGACCATGAAGAAGTGGATAAAGAGTACCCGCCTTTAGCTCAAATACATTCTGGGACTTCTTTCTGAGAGTATCGATCATCTCATATCCGTACATGTCTTTTTCCGACAAAAGCTTAAGCACAAGCATCGTCATGCTCCCGGTCAAAAGTGACTTATCAACTGCCATGATGTCCTCCTTTATATAGATTGTCTATATATTGCTTATCTATATACTATATCGTTGTTCGATATATGTCAATAAAAAAAAGAGCCCCCTATGACAGTTGACCCTGGGAGACTTATGTCTGCAGGGATAAATAATAAGTATAAAAAAGTCATTCTTCCCAAAGAAGCAGTTCTCATGCTTGCCTTTCTCTTTAATTCATTTTTCATCCGTATAAATATATCTGCAATTTCAATAATGGTAGTATAATAAAAAACAGAAGCGTTAAACTTCTGCTATAAAATTTTTACCAATTCACTTAGGAGGGAAATGATGAAACGAGATACTGTTGTAAGCAAAGTCAGAAAAGCAGCTGAAAAAGCTGATGTTTCCAATATCGATTTTCTTGCTGTTCAGATTAACTTAACCGATCAGGATCCTGGAGTTTTTTATGTTGAAGTAAAAGACCATAAAATTTCTGTTGAGCCCTATGATTATCATGACAGAAACTGCGCAATCTCAATCACTTCTGAAGATTTCAACAAACTCATTAGTGGAAAGCTTGATCCGGTAGCTGCATTTTCTTCAGGAAAGCTTAAAGTAGATGGAGATATCGGAAAGGCTGTTGAGTTCTCAAATCTCCTTAAGAAATAATATAAGATCATAGATATGAGCCTGCCAAGTGTGTTACTTAGCAGGCTCTTCTTTTATATTTTCTCAAATTCATCAACCGAGAGCGGCTTATAGAAATAGTACCCCTGCATCTCCGGGCATCCAAGCTCTTTGAGCATCTGAGCCTGTTCTATAGTTTCGACACCTTCTGCAATCAGCTTTATGCCAAGTCGATTAGCCATATAGATCATACACTCAATGATGATACGGCCCTTTTCTCCACATCCATCACCAGTGAGGAATCGAAGATCCATCTTGATACGATCCACAGGAACCTCTTTCAGCATGTTCAGCGAAGAGTATCCACTTCCAAAGTCATCCATTTCAACCTGGAAGCCAAACTTTCTGAGTCCCTTGGTAATGCTTATCAATATTTCCGAATCCTGTACATATGCTGTCTCAGTAATCTCAATCTTCAGCTGATCTGCTGTAAGTTCATATTTTCTCAGAAGGTCACAGAAATACGCTACAATGTCCTTGTTATCATGTATGTCACATCGTGATACATTTACAGATACAGATCTGTGTATTCCCTGCTCATTCCATCGGTGCAGGTCCTGACAGACTCTTTCCCAAACATAGCAGTCGAGCTCATATATCGAACCGGCATCCTCCAAAGCAGGGATAAACTCTGAAGGAGGAATCCAGCCTAGCTTTGTGTGATTCCATCGACAGAGCGCTTCTGCCCCAGTAACTTCTCCGGTTTCAAAATCCACCTGAGGCTGATACCACACCTGAAGTTCACTTTTCCTTATGGCAACCCTCAAATGTCCAACAACGTCAGATATCCATTTTCCCTTTTCCCATTGACTGGGATTATAGAACTGATATCCATCCTTAACCGTGTCACGAACCTTTTTCTCTGCTACACGGGCACAATCGAGCATATGATCAACATCAGGATTCTTGTAATCTTCCTGCATTACTACATAAACTCCGCTGCACATCTGGACCCTTACTTCTTTTCCTCTGTCAATGAAGTAATTACGTACCAGATCAAAAACCTGTGCCTCGTCGGCATTCATCTTTTCACTGCCACCGATACTACGGAGCACAACAAAGTGATCACCTTCGATTCGACCTATTGCCTCCTCATCGCTCATTACTTCCAAAGACTTTGATGCCCAGAACTTCAAAAGCTCATCTCCAGCTTCTTTTCCCAGGTTATCATTTATATATTTGAAGTCCCTGATGTTGTTGTACGAGATCATATATGGAATATCCGGATGCTGCGTCAACAGTTCCACTACACGTTTCCTGAATCCATTCATGCTGAGCACACCAGTCAAAGGATCTCTGTCAACAAGTTGTTTGACCGTTTCTTCATGCTTGGCATGCAGGGCTTTCTGTTTCATTATGACAATTATATTAAAAATAACTAATATAAGAATTCCTACGAGAATAAACAGACCATACTCATGAATATAGTCTTCTAAATCATATTTGTATAACTTACGTGAAGTATGATCCAGAACAACCGCCTGTTTCTGGGTGTCTGAAAGTGTATCTATGCCTGTATTAAGACGTTCTATTATCTCCCGTCCCTTTTCTGTATCCAGCGCACCAACTCGAAAATCCATGGTAAACATTGCTGCAGGCTGAACCTTAAGATCATCATAAGTAGGTTTCTGCAGAACATAGCTCCACACATATGAATTATGCAAAAGTGCATCCACCTTACCGGCACGAAGAGCATCTACACATTCAGGCATTGAGTCATATAAGGTGATTTCTATTCCTGGATATAGCTGACGAACTGTTTCGGCAGCACCGCCCAATGAACTAAGCATTCCAACACGTAGTTCATGCATATCAGGAAGATTACTCTGATTAACCGTAACAAGTGTAAATGGTGTTTGGATAAGATTATCAGAAACAACAGATGGATTTCCTGATGAGCTTGTTATGGCACTTCCGAATGGCATAATCACATCATATCCCGGGTTATCAAGGGCATCCTTAAGATTTTTCTCTTCCAGGACTCTGAAAACAGCTATATATCCAGCCTCTTTTGCTGCCGCCGTCATAAGATCTGCACCTATTCCGGTAATTATCCCTGCGTCCTCGTCAAAGTAAAACATAGGGCAACGATCTGTAGGTACTCCAACAATGAGATATTCATCTGATTCTGCATTAGAAACAATGCTGCTTATGACCACGCAGCACAGAATAGCCAGCATACATAATGAAGTTATTATTCTTTTACGGAGAGCGCCTTTCCCTATCAAAACAATACCTTTCTGTTAGTCTGAGTAAGTTGATAATTTCATATGGATATAGAGTCGCACAATAATTATATCAGAATCTTATAAAATACCGATAAACATATGATTATATATAGATAAAGTATGCATTGATAAAGCCAGTGCTCTCCATATAGGAGGGTACTGGCCTAAATTTATAATATTTCGATTACGCTCACCATCTGTAAGAGGCTACATAATCCATTTGTTGCGGTAATGCTATTGAGGGTGTATTTGTCTCCAGTCTGGGATTCCTTCCCTCTTCAATCAACTCGCGTTCAAAGTGATAGAGTGCAATCCCCACATCAATTCTCTGCAGATCATAGTCAGGCGTTGTAAATCCCTTATCATGTTTTACAAAGAAATGAGCTGCATTCTGATCCATAACCACTCGCCAGGGCTGCTTATTTACAGCTGAAGGAGCAAGCCTTACACTTTCCAATGCATCAAAGAGCCCTGCTTCCATGGCTTTTACTTTAGTTAACGAAGGCTCAAAACTTTCCGAAAAGAACAGTTCCTCAAAATCCAAACGGCTGTCAGCTTTAACACCCTTTCTCATGAGCGTCTCTTTTACTGACATCTTTTTGGATATATACCCAAGAGGACTGACGCATGGCATTACCTCATCATCAACAAGACAGGAAGCCTTCTCGAATTTTTCCCTTGGCATAGTACCGCCAATCCAGACAGTACCAAGCCCCATCTCATGAGCCTTCATCAGAAGTGCCTCAAACGAATATCCATAAGCCACATCTGCATCTTTTCCCTTTGAAACAACAGCACTTACATACTGCTTTTCTCCCGAAAGCACCGGACTTGAAAGCCCATGTTCAGCTGCATCAAGGAACACAAACCTGACAGGAATACCATAAGGATTGTTGATACCTTCAGAAAAAGTCTTAAGTTCATCTATTACTGAGTCCTTTGGCATTCTCCCGTCAAAAGTCCTGACACTTCTCCTACTCTTTACCAGTTCTAAAAAATCGCTCATCAGTAGCCTCCTTACTTACAAAACATTTCACTTATTCTTACATCTGTTAAACATCAGATCTGCAACTGCAAGATAGCAGTTTCCAACCACGACTAAAAACAGTAAAAGTGCCATTATCCACCATGCACTTCCCATGAAAGGAAGCTCATTTGTAAATCCAAATGCCCCTGCAGGACTTCCCCAGTTCAGGAAAAAGTATGGATAATTGATACCATCTGCAAATTCCCATCCGCTCACATATCCTATGCCCGCATAAATCGCATATAGTATCGGAGGAATGATGACAAAGATCACATTTTTCCTTTTGATCCTGGCTTTAGGTGCGATAACAAAAAAATCAACCACAGAAACAACCGGCACCACAAGGTGAGTCAGGGTGTTCTGAATATTCCAGGCATTAGCGCCAAGAGTTGGCGCAAGTACAAAGCCGAAGACAACTCCGGTAAGAGTTATCGATACTGTGCCAACAAATTTGACCACGTACCAGGCCCGATTTACAGGATTACCTTTCCTTAGCAAACAAAGGCCTATACCGCATATGATCGCAATGGCGATGTTTGATTGAATTGTGAAATACATAAAGACTCTGGATCCACCCATGAAAGAAAGCCTTCCGGCATAGGCACTCAAGAATGTGCCTACCAGGGCAGATACTATTACAACAAGCTTTAGAACTATGCTCAGTCTCTTTTGTCTCTCTGATAAATTATTCATGGTGATACCTCAAAAAACATATTACATTTTGCGCAATATGATTGTATCACATATTTATCTGTTTGCAAGAGATTTTTTGACCAGTACAATTACAAGATACATCAACAGAATAACAGAAAGCGTTAATGCCGCATAACCTATAAGATATCCCGGATTGCCCAGAAATGATGCCATCCACGAAAGCGGGCTGTCCGGTATAGGCCAATTCACAAAGAAATAGTTGCACCCAAAACACTTATCAAAGATATAAACAGGCAGAACAACCAGTAATAGAAAGATCAGGACATATCGGATATTTTTTATTGATGGGTCAATATCGCCTCGCACTTTCAGCAGCATCGGATATAGGATCAGCATACCATGCCAGACATAGCTGTAAATGTTCGTAAAATTGAGTACCGGATAATAAACTGTCCAATCCGCAAACATAAGCGCCACTATCGACGCAGGCATTATGACCATAAAAGATATCTCACCCAATGCCTTTTTTGCCTGCCTCCATGGAAGCAGCTCCCGCAAAAGAAATATGAATATCCCTATACTGCATATATGAAGCGGCAGATAACCAATTCCGAATCTATGAACAGATACAAGAAAAAGATCCTTGAATACTTCCATCACAACCATAAATCCCGGCATTATTTTCAGGAGTCTTCTCTGCCTCTTCTCTTCCATCCTTGAAACAAAGATAATCAGAACTACAACAAAAAGAATCGTTATTGCCACACTCGAAAGATGAGCTACCCCAAACAATGGATAGCCCATTCCCTCTGGTATATCATCCTGTTGTTTCCAAAAATATCCCACTCTGCTCCTATTTCCTTTGATACGACAGTACTCTAATATTTTAATTCATCAATTAGTTCTGCTTAATGATGCTCCGCCTCTATACATTTCTGAGAAATCATCCTCATTCCAGGTCTCAAAATACTCAAGTACATCAGCATCACCTTCAGCAGTCTGATATGTATACTGAACTCCATTAGCAGACTCTGCCTTCACTTTGTATTCACCCTCAGCAGTTTTCTCAAATTCGCTGATCTTATCAGAATGGTCCACGTAAAAAACTCCATCCTTCATGTGACCATAATTTACCTCAGTCTCTGTAAACTGCACATAATACTCAGGCTGCATATCGTCGCCATCCACATATCCTATTGATGCAGTCTGCCAGGTTCCCGGAATGAAAAGATCAAGATCTTCAGTAATCTTGTCTTCTCCATTCTTTGATGCAAGAAAAATAGAAGTCGGTCCATCCGCACCGCCAATTATTGTCACATCTTTATCCGTCTTTGCTCCACATCCCACAGTTCCTACTGCTATCATTAGCAGTGCAACCAATATTATTTTTTTCATGCTCAGCCCTCAGCCTCCTTGTGGTGTGCTTCAACTATTTTCTTATCATTTGTCTTCAATCTATTTCATCGCAACAAGAACAGCCTCAGACGGATCAAAATAATCATCCATGTTGCTGCTAAGTCCGGCAGCCATATAAGCCCTCTCAAAAGAGATTTCTTCCACGTTGCTCAGATATACAAATGTGCTGTCCTTGACTGCACCGCCACCCATTCTACCGGTGATCTCAAGTCTGTACTTATAAGTGTTACTATCAGTCTTCCATGTTCCATCTGTCATTTCGTAATGGCGTACCAGCGTGATCAGCTTAGTCCCATACGGGATATAGGTTCTCCCGTTATACTCAATCGAAATATAATCATCATCCTGATTATTTGGATTTATAAATGTTCCGGTGTTAAACTCTATTGGATTTGCCGGAAGAGAATAATCTATACGACTGCCACAGCCAACAAGTAATAATATAATAAAAAAAGCAAAGCATGCGTTTACAATACAAATCGCTTCCTTTTTCATACAATCCCCCTTTATCATCCCCCGATAGCATTTATCCATAAGACATTTTTATCTAACTTTTCAATACCTAAATCTTCTCTTCTCAAGTGCACATACCTTCAGGCACACCACAACTGCAGCATATACAGCCATGTGCAGAAAAATTAAGCCTATTCCCTTAAGCTCGAAACTATCTGTACTGCCGACCAGTTTGAAACCGTCAAGGAAAGGAGGCAGCACAAAATTCAATACCACCAAAGGAGCAAAAGATGCAATCAACCCCTCTTTACATATTTCAAGCACTGAAACTGTTAGCGCACCGAGTATCCCATAGTCTTCTCTCCCTCTGGGCATTTAACATTTCCGTTCGCCAGCAACTCTGCCTCATCTGTTCTATCTTTCGCCACAAGAACATCTCCTGCTTTTACAACACCCCACTCCATCATAGAATCAATCCTCGGAAGGTTGTGTGCTGCTGCAGGATCGTCCGTCTCAATCTCATCAGGATCAATAATCTCTATATTGATGTGCTTTATGTCAGTCATTTCAGCAATCTTGCCAGGATTAATTTAAGTTCCATGAATATATTCACAACTGCATATATGATAAGAGCGGCTCCGACAATATAAGGGGCATGAGTCGTTATCGCACCCGGAAAAAGAATGAACACAATGCCCAGAGCGATAAATAGGTATATTTGTTTGTCTTTTTTTAGATAAGAAAGCAATATTTTTGACATATGATTCCTTCTAGGATAACTGTTATTTGAACAACTCTTCCCCCATTATTCAGTCTATGGTTATCTCTTTTTTACTCTTCGCCCAATCAAGGATTGGCCGTGCATCAGGGTAAAAAAGGTCCTTGGGAATACTATTCTTATCAAAAAACCTGTGCTCAAGCACTTCCGAATCGGAATCAGAGATTTTTCCCGTAAAGCTTCTTGTTATAAAGATAACTGACAGGGAATATACCACATCTCCATTTGGATAATGTATCTCCCTGTCCTCACCGGAATAAAGCCCAAAAAGTTTAAGATCAGAAACTTTTACCCCAACTTCTTCTGACAGCTCCCTGGTTGCTGCTTCTATGTAAGTCTCGCCGGGTTCAAGCGCTCCACCCGGAACACACCAATCTCCTGTGTCACTTCTCTTTTGAAGAAGGACCTCTCCTTTTTCATTTTCTATGAGCACACCACAACCTACCGTCATGACAAGATCATGGCCCACGTGCTTTCTCATTTCTGCAATATAATTCATCTGATCATTCTCCCTTTAGTATTTATGGATCTATAATTATCGACGAGATTCAATCTTTGAAAATATTAACGGTCCAAAAAAGTTAATACAGAAGTACATCAGTGCATTCTGAGCAAATGCGGACATCCAGGCAATGGGTAATAATGAAGATACTCCTGCCGCTAATATAGCCGATATAAAAAAGAGGACAATTCCAACTAACAATCGTATGATTCTGTTTTTGGTACTCAAATTGTCTGTACTGAAAGCAATGTATTTTTCTTCCAATATCCAAGCCGTAAGAAATCCAATAGCCAGCCCGGCTTTACTTGCAAATGAAGCAATAGAATGTAAAGGATCATATAAAATATGGCCATAATGACCATCTTTGAGAGCATTGGTCTTGCAGTAATTGTGGCACTCAGCTTCTGGTGCGTATATTGCATCTTCGGCTATGGTATCGAGCTTCAGAAAAATGAAGATGAGACATTATAAAGGAGGCTGCCATGGGAAAAATCATATTGAGACTGGACCGCGTTATGGCGGATCGTAAAATGAGCTTGAATGAGCTGTCCGAGAAGGTGGGCGTTACCAACGTGAATCTTTCCAAAATAAAAACCGGTAAAGTCAGTGCTATCCGATTCTCCACTTTGGAAGCTATCTGCGATGCTCTGCACTGTCAGCCCGGAGACATTCTGGAATACGACCCGGAAGCAACTGAATAGTGCAGACCGGGAGCAATGATGGAGATGTTGTTTAAGAGATGAAAAAAGACATGAAAAGAGGGAGCAATTCGCTCCCTCTTTTCATGTATATACATTTATACCAGTTTTACCTGGAACTGTGACATAAGGTTATGCAGCTGGTTAGACTGATCAGAAAGTTCACTGGATACAGCACTTGATTCCTGAGCAGTTGCTGAATTAGTTTGAATTACCTCAGAAATCTGCTCGATACCCTGATTAATTTCTCTCATATTGGTTGCCTGATGCTGAGCCATTTCTCCGGAGGTTCTCATCATTTCAGCCAGCTCATTTACGGAATCACCTATCTCGTGCAATGTAATCTGTGTTTCTGCAACAATCTCATTACCGCTGTCAATTTCTGCAAGAGCGGAACTAACAAGTGCGTGGGTGCGCTGTACAGCGTCATTCGACTGCTGAGCCAGTTGTCCTATCTCCTGAGCAACAACTGCAAAGCCCTTACCTGTATCTCCGGCTCTGGCAGCTTCTATGGAAGCATTGAGAGCAAGGAGCTTGGTCTGGGATGAAATAGCTTCAATACTGTTTGCAACTTCCTGGATTTCCTTGGAAGCAGTCGTGATTCTCTGCATTGCTTCCGTAACCTGATCCATTTTATCAGCACCGTCTTTTGCTACCTTCTGGGCCTCAATTGACATCTGAACACCCTTTTCACAATCCGCAGCCATTTTTTCTGTCTGTTCGGTTACTGTATTTACTGAAGCTGTAAGCTCCTCGACAGCTGCAGCCTGATCAGTAGCACCTTCAGCCAATTCATTGGCGCCTTTGGACATGTTCTCGGCACCCTCTGAAACTCTTGCAGATGCAGCCTTAACATCATTCATGGTGTTAGAAAGCTTGTCTGTAATGGTATTCATGGAATCGCTGATTGGGCTGAAATTACCATGATAAAGATTCGGGGTAATTGTACCTATACTGAAATCACCTTCAGAAATCTCATTAAGCGAATTTGAAATGTCATTTACAATATTCATGGATGCACGGGTTGAGTTTTCAAGATCTCTGGCCAGTATATCAAATTCATCATTGGCATGGTAATCAATAGCTACGTTAAGATCGCCTCTGGCCATTTGTTCTGCAGCCTTCGCAACCTCGTCAACAGGCATGACAACGCATTTTGTCAGCGTGTTTTGGGCATTTTTCATGAATACGATCAGCAGAATTACCATGATAATACTAAGAACAACCATTATTGTCATTATAACAATTGTCAAATCATATGAGCTTGTTACCTCATTAGTTACATGGGAGGTCATCTCCCTTGTGTTTTCCACTGTTAGCAATACTTCAGGCCGAAGCTCATCTCTCATGACCGCGTATATTTCATTTCCATTACTAAGGCTTCCGTCCTCAAGTTCTTCAGCCTCTGCGTACATGGAGGCGAGTTTATTGGTTGTTGCTTCCATATTTTTTATATTTGCGTCGAGGGACTTAATGAGCTCTGTCTCGCCACGATATGCTCTTAAATTTGCAAGATCTTCTTTCATGTTGTTAAGCATTGTTTCATGGAACTCTACTATTTGTTCCTGTCTTGTCTCAGATACACGAGTAGCAAGCGCCCACCAAGCAGATTTTCCGAGATTCTGGTTGTGAATACGAAGAAGTCCCTGATAAGTATTTTGATTGTAATAGTTGTTATAAAGTTTATGATATCCTGATATACCAACTGCGATTGAAATGATAAGCAGGCAGAGAGATAAACCAAGATATATGTATATTCGTGTAAAAGTATGCGCAAATTTCTTACCTACATTCATTTCAAGCAACTTGTTATCATCTAAATTAACCACATTCTTGATACTCATTCTGTACCTCCTATCATATATATCCTGGATAGCAATTCTTTATAGCTACAAAACTATTATAGACTAATTATTTCAATAACTAATGGATTTTCTGAAATATTTATTCAAATTTAATCCTTTTAACTTTTTTATCCTAAGACAAAATTTCTGATAACGTATCAAGGAGATTCTTTATATCAATACCATGCACTTATAAAGCCATGATCATATCCAAAGGCCTTTATAGTGTAAGTTAAAGTTCCGCCGGCATCCGGATATTTGGTCATGAGGTAATGGTAGTTGATGCCGATCACAAACATGAGAAGGGCACCGATAAATAACCCGAGTATTGTTCCCAGGGGACCGGCGATGGGTAAAAACGTGGTTCCCGGCATGACGAAGGCTCCCCAGCCCACAGCACACCCAAAGGACAACGCCCAAACATGTATAGGTGAGAGATATCGCTCTAATGCCTGATCATTTTTTGGGGTATCACCATTCATAGTTTGTCTCCTTACCGGTATCGCGAATTATTTATTGCAAAAAGGCTTCTCTTTGTGAAAGAATTTTTTTATAAATTACTTCATAATCTGTCTGTACTTTTGCTCTGAGGTTTTCTGTTATCTCGCTCACTGTTTCGTACAAAGGAGTGAGAGCAAGATTTCCTACAACTCCCTTTAAAGCATGTGCATGTTCAAAGGCACCATCAAGATTGCCCTCTTCCAAGGCCTTTCCCAAAGCCTCAAAACGGTCATCTGAAAGTCCAAGCTCTATCATTTCCAGATAAAAGTCTTCCATGCCCATACATCTTTCCAGACCTTCATCAACATTTGCTCCCAATTCTCTTAATTTCTCAATATTCATATTCCTGCATCCTCGATAAAAAGAATAATTATTTGACAAATCAAGATAATTATACACAATTCAGACGACAAAATGCGTTATTTTAGTTAAATTATATACTTTTTATAGATAGTTTTTATTTTGTTCTGATAGAATTTTCATATGGAGGTCGAGGATATTTATGGCAAAACACAAAATTCTCATAGTCGATGATGAAAAGATATCTCTTCGCATGACACAGCATATTTTGTCCAGTGAATATGACACAGTCTGTGCCTCAAATGGAAGGGATGCGATTGAAATATATAAAACAGAAAGACCGAATTTGGTTCTTTCTGATCTTAGAATGCCTGAAATTGACGGATTTGAGCTTCAGAAAAAACTTCAGGATATATATGGAAAACAAATCCCGTTTATGTTTATGACAGCTGATAAGGATGATGAGGCTGAAAGCAAAGGATTTGCCATCGGTGCGCTTGACTTTATCAGAAAGCCCTTCAGAGCTGATGTTTTGCTAAAGCGTGTATTTAATATTCTTCAAAATGTTGAGCAGATACAGGGACTTCAGAAGGCTGCCACCACAGACCCAATGACCGGCCTTCTCAATAAAGCATCATCCCAGGAAGAAATAGACCTCTTGGTTAAAACCACTCCCGGAGCTTTGATGATGATTGATCTTGACAGCTTTAAACCTGTCAACGATATATATGGCCATGCTATGGGAGATAAAGTACTTATTCGATTTGCGGAAATAATCCGCTCATCCATAAGAGCAACGGATATTGCGGGAAGAATTGGTGGGGATGAATTTGTGGTTTTTTGTAAATCAATCCTTGATGAGGACGTTGTAGCCGATAAGGCTGCATACATAAATGAACAGGTTCTTCTCTCCGCAAAAGAACTGATGGGACAAAGCATGAATATTCCTCTTGGGGCGTCAATCGGCTGTGCGTTTGCGCCTGATGAGGGAACTGATTTTGTAAATCTTTATAAAAAGGCAGATAAAGCTTTATATTTTGTTAAGCAAAACGGTAAACATGGCTATAAGGTCTACAGGGAGGAAAAAGCGACATCAGACGATGAGACAGATGAGGCTACTGCGCTTAAATATGCAATGACTCTTATGGCTGAAAGATCCCCGGGAAAAGGAGCATTTAATCTTCCTACATCGGATTTTAAAAAGATATATCATTTTCTGTCGAGAGTAGTGGGCAACTATCACAATACCATTCATGTAATACTCTACTCTGTTATTCCGACAAAAAAGGATGTGGATCAGGAGGAAGCAGCAAATGCTTTCGTTGAAGTTGTTCAGATGTCGTTAAGACAAAGTGATGTTATAACAAAATATGGAAGCAATCAGGTGATGATCCTTCTACTAAAAGCAGTTTCATCTGATTTGGAAATTGTCACGGAGAGGATTGCCATGAACTGGGAATCCAAAGACATCAGTGCTCTTTGCAAGATCACATATGAAACGAGTGAACTGAAATAAAGTGCCAATTCATCACGAATTGGCACTTTCTACACATCTTTTTATGGCTTCAAGAATGGCAGTCTTGGTATAGGGTTTAGTAACATATTCATCAGCTCCGTGCTGGGCTGCTTCCCTGACTTTTTCGCTCTCGGAATTTGCGGAGAGCATTACAACTTTTGCCAAAGGATCCTGGCTTTTGATAAGCCTTAGCAGATCTATGCCGTTAAGCTGAGGCATGGAAATGTCCAAAATGGTTATCGAAGGTGATAAATCAAGGAATTTGTCATATCCTTCTTTGCCGTTTTCTGCTTCACCGACAACTTCGTAGCCTTCTATTTCGAGCATGTTTCTCAATAAATTCCGGTTAACAGGCGAGTCATCCACAATAAGTATTCCTGCCATTTGATTCCTCCAGCCGCTAAGGCCTCAACAGAATTAGAATTCTCTATTTATTATAACACAATAGTACGGCTTACTGATATTTGTTTTCGATAACTCTTGCCATTATATCTCCTGCTCTGAATCGTGCATCGCCTGAGGTCTCAACGGAGAATGCCCTTTCATTCTCTTTCCAGGACAATTTAGTCATGGAAAACTCCCCGCTTTCATAGCCGTAGCCATCTCCAAGATCTTCATACAAATTAAACGAAGCATCACATCCGGGATATATCAAAGCCTCTGTGTTCTCATTTTTCATCTGATCTGAGCACTGCATTGGTCTTTTTACCGGGATAACGGAACCGGCTCTGACGAATACAGGGATGGAATCCTTCTGCGCATCAGGGATAACTGCAAGCCCTTTGATCCCAGGGCATGGATAGAGATCCATAACCCAGATGATCCCACCAGCAACATAGGTATCCGTATGGTCACAAAGCTTTGCAGAGAGCTGAATTACCGCAATTTCCTCGGGATGAACATGCTGGAGATCACCCTTTAGTTTATTATTTTTTTATAATTGGGGGGGTATTTTTTGATTATGACTCTTTTTTTAGGAGTATAATATAGTAAAACGCATATATTTTAGCGTTTTACTATAAATTAAGACAGTATTTGCGTTTTTGGTTTGTTACTTGGAGGGCAGACCATGAAGAAGAAAACCAACAGACTTATCATTGGCGGCGTGGTATTTATATTCCTGCTTGCCCTGACTGTTTTTCTTTTGATGAACAGGTACATGAGCAGGCAGACCAGCCGTGATGTCAGAAATATCGCCCAGACCTATCTTAGGGGCATCGCAAAGGAAGAGATCTATCACTTCACATCCATTGCCGAGATCAGGTTCAAGCAGGTTTCCTATATCGAGCAGGAGGTTATGAAGCTTGCCAGGTCTGAGGAAAATGCGGATTCTGTTGCCACCACTATTTCAGACGTGGCAGAGTTTCAGGACCTTCGGACCTGTGCTCTCATAGCAGGGGACGGATCCATTGATACAGTCTATGGCAACCCCCTTACAAGTCTTGAGGATATGGACTATGTCCTTGAAGCCTTATCTCAGGACAAATCTGTGGCCACAAGCGGCTTTAATTCCAACGAACATCTGATAATATGGGCAGTTCCCGCAACACATCCCATGCGCAACGGGGAGACCAGCGTGGGTATTTTGTGCTGCAGAAGGATGTCTCTTTTCATAGAAAAGCTCCATCTTGATGCGGACGGTACAATGGCGTACTTCCATGTACTAAAATCCGACGGAGAATATCTTGTACAGAATAAGGATACCTTCGGTGATAATTTCTACGACAGAGTGCTGAGCTATTCTGTTCTTGAGGATGGGGGCGGAACCCAGGGCATTGTTTCCGAGATCAAAAAAAATATAGCGTCCGGAGAGGATACAGTGTTCTCCGTTATCTTTACCAATCCTGACACTGGCATTTCCGAGCGCAGGAGCATATACATAACTCCCATGCCAAACAGCGACTGGTCCATTGCAGCTGTTGTGCCCTACGGCGTTCTTGATGAGACCATAGCGGATATGGGAGCCTCCAGAAACAGAGCCATGATCATGGCGGTAGTTGTGCTGTCCATAGGTCTTTTTACAGTGTTTGCAATGTACTTTGCTCTTTCTCAGAAGCAGATGAGAGATCTGGATCATGCCAGGGAAGTTGCTGAGGATGCCATGGTTGAGGCTGAGACGGCGACTGAAGAAGCAGTTGCTGCCAAGCAGAACGCCGAAGAAGCCCTCATTGAAGCAGAGACTGCCAACGAGGAAGCCGTCAAGGCAAGGGAAGAGGCGGACAGCGCCAACAAGGCAAAGAGCGAATTCCTTTCCAACATGAGCCACGATATCAGGACTCCCATGAATGCGATCGTGGGTATGACTGCCATAGCCCAGTCCCATATCGACAATAAATCTCAGGTTGAGGACTGCCTGAAAAAGATCAATCTTGCAGGCAAACAGCTCCTTGGCCTTATAAACGATGTCCTTGACATGTCCAAGATCGAGAGCGGCAAGCTCTCACTTAATATCGAAGCGGTTTCCCTTAAGGAGACCATTGAGACCATGTGCGATATCATTCGTCCTCAGATCCACGACAGGAAGCAGCATTTTGATATCTTTATCAACAATATCATCTGTGAAAATGTA
This sequence comes from Butyrivibrio sp. INlla14, assembly GCF_900102515.1. Classification (GTDB taxonomy): domain Bacteria; phylum Bacillota; class Clostridia; order Lachnospirales; family Lachnospiraceae; genus Butyrivibrio. The sequence continues at coordinate 165,440 of NZ_FMVS01000007.1, read as the reverse complement.
TACTGCGACAGCGTAAGACTTAACCAGGTACTCCTTAACTTCCTCAGCAATGCCATGAAGTACAACAAGGAAAACGGCAGCGTCTCCATTTCTGTGGAGCAGGAGGAGTCTCCAAAGGGAGAAGATTACGTAAGGACTAAGCTCAGCGTATCGGATACCGGTATCGGTATGTCTCAGGAGTTTATTGACAAGATTTTTGTGGCCTTTGAGAGAGAGGACAGCAAGAGGGTACACAAGATACAGGGAACAGGCCTTGGAATGGCCATTACGAAGTACATCGTTGATGCCATGGAAGGCAGGATCGACGTTACTTCCAAGCTGGGAGAAGGCTCCACCTTCCTTGTTACCTTTGACTTCCAGAAGGCTGAAGTGCCTGAAAAGGACATGAAGCTTCCTGACTGGAGGATACTTGTTGTGGATGACAATAAGGATCTGTGTGAGAGCGCTGTTACTACTCTGGAAGATCTCGGGACAAGGCCGGAGTACTGCACCAACGGAGCAACTGCAGTCAGAATGGTCAAAAATGCCAAGAATGAAAAGGATGACTATTTTGCAGTCCTTATCGACTACAAGATGGACGGAATGGACGGCATTGAGACTGCAAAGAAGATACGTGAGATGGTGGGAGATGATATGCCCATCAGCATAATATCCGCCTATGACTGGCTTGAGATCGAGGATGAAGCAAGGGCTGCAGGTGTCAGCGGCTTCATTGCAAAGCCTTTGTTTAAATCAACAATTTATCATGAGTTTTACAGGTATACTGAAGAGGGCAAGAAAGAGCTTGCGGATCAGCCTCAGGCGGAAGAAAAGAAAACAGAGCTTGATGGCATGAAGATCCTCCTTGCAGAGGATCAGTATGTAAATGCCGTTATTGCAACTACCATGCTGCAGGAAAGCGGCGCTGTTGTAGAGCTTGCAGAGGACGGACAGATCGCTCTCGATAAGTTTAAATCATCAGAGCCCGGAACCTACAAGGTGATCCTCATGGATCTGAGAATGCCCAACATGAACGGTATAGAGGCCACAAAGGCTATCCGCAGTCTTGACAGAGCAGATGCTGCCGATATACCTATCATTGCCATGACGGCGGACGCCTTTGCAGAGGATGTAAAAAAGTGTCTTGATGCAGGTATGAACGGACATATCGCCAAACCTATAAACATCGATATGCTTAAAAAGACATTGCTTAAATATAATCAATAAAGAGGTGCCATTTGCACACAAAAAGATTTTATGACCAGATGAAGAGGCAGGTCCTCATAGTCGACGATGAGATCGTAAACAGAAAGATCCTGGGCAGCGTACTTGAGGATGAATATGAGCTTTTGTTCGCAGGCGACGGCGAGGAAGCTCTTAAAGTGATAGAGGAATACAAGGACAATCTGTCCATTGTTCTCCTTGATTTTATGATGCCCAAGATCAATGGTTTTGAGGTCATTAAGACCATGAAAGCGGATCCTGTCCTTACAAGGATACCCATCATCGTACTTACTTCTGACAAGTCCACTGAAATAGACAGCCTGAAGCTGGGAGCTTCCGACTTCATCACAAAGCCCTATGACTCTCCGGAAGTGATAAAGGCCAGAGTTAAAAGACTCATCGAGCTGTCGGAGGACAGGCTAATCATCAGATCCACTGAAAAGGATGAGCTGACAGGTCTTTATTCAAAGACTTTTTTCTATGAGTACGCAGGAGTACTGGACAAATATGAGCAATCTGAAGATATGGATGCGGTTGTCATCGACATTGACCATTTCCATCTCATAAATGAGATCTTCGGAAGGTCCTTCGGAGATACTGTCCTTAAAAAGGTTGCATCCATCATCAAGGGTTATTCCGAGGATCTTTCGGGCATTGCAGGACGTGGAGATGCAGATGTTTTCTATCTGTATGTAAAGCATCAGAAGGATTACAAGGAACTGGTGGCCAGGATAAAAGATGAGATGAAGGAGGCCTACCAGACCAACAATATCCGGGCAAGAGTGGGAGTCTGCGAAAAGTCATCTGAAGTGACCAATGTGGAACAGTTATTTGACAGAGCCAAGCTTGCCGGAAACACCATAAGAGGCACTTTCCAGAAGAATATCGCATTTTTTGACGAGGAGCTGAAGGCTGAGTCTTTCTTTAACGAGCAGCTTATCCATGATATTTATGAGGGCTTCAATCAAAAGCAGTTTATGCCGTATTTCCAGCCCAAGTACGATGTCACAGGTGAGAAACCTGTACTTAAGGGAGCTGAGGCTCTGATCAGATGGAAGCATCCGGAATACGGCATCATGTCTCCGGGTTCCTTTGTGGATCTCTTTGAGGAGAACGGTCTTATCCAAATGGTGGACAACTATCTGTGGGGTGAGGCAGCTGCTCAGCTTAAGGAATGGAAAAAGAAATACAGTCAGCCCTTTGCCATATCTGTTAATGTATCAAGGATCGACATCTATGACCCGGAGATTGAAAACAAGCTTCTTAAGCTTGTTGAGAGCAACGGCCTTGATGTGAAGGACTTCCACATAGAGATAACGGAGTCTGCTTATGCAGACAATCCGGATCATATGATCGAGAAGGTGGAGAGGCTCCGGAAAAAAGGGTTCATCGTGGAGATGGATGATTTCGGTGCGGGTTACTCTGCACTTAATATGATAGCTTCAATGCCCATCGATATCTTAAAGCTTGATATGCAGTTCGTGAGGACCATGTTCGAGAATGAGCGCAACATGCGGATGGTGGAGATCATCATGGATATCGCAAAGCTCTTGAAGGTACCCGTTGTGGTAGAGGGTGTTGAGACCAAGGAGCAGCTTGACTGCCTGGTTGGCATGGGCTGCCAGATGATCCAGGGATATTATTTCTCCAAGCCGGTGTCGGCAGAGGAGTTTGAGAAGTTCTTCGAGTCCTGATACAACTCCTGCAGAAAGGATGACCCTACAGAGGGACAGCTCTCGCTTCGTCTCGGAGCGCAGTGGTACTAAGCTCAAAAAATGTAAACTCTATGTATGCGAATAAATCCGCATCATAGAGTTTTATTTTTTTCGCCAAGTACCAGCGCTCCTCAAACGCCCTCTGTAAGTTCCTCTTTGAATTGTTCAAAATCCATACATTTCCCTTTCTTCTTTGTTTTTTGACATAACAAAAGCGCCACCCCGGTAGGAATACCGGAAGCAGCGCTTCACAACAGTTATTCTTTTGCAAAAGAAAAACCAAAGAATGAATCGATTTTGTTCTCTCGTTCATTCCTTGGCTCATTATAATAATATCATGCCCAAAACCGCATGGAAACTACCATTTGGGTGTCATTTAGGTGCCACTTGGGTGACATTTGGGGACGCTTTTTCAATTGGTAAATTATGCGCCAACCACATTAGTCATTTCTTTATTTGCATTTCTATCTTCAAAAAGCTTCCTGATCCGTTCTTCCTGCTCTTTTTCAGACTGCTTTTCTTCTTTCTCCAGAAGTGCTTCGTGAATAGTCTCAAGTTCTTTATCAATGCTGTCCATGAGCTTATCCCATTCCTTTATGCTCATCTCCTGGCTGCCTATCCGAATCTTGATCTCAGTTTCATTATTGATAAGCTTATAGAACAATTCTGTCCTGAATGCATTTATCTGCTCTGCCAGTGTAGCTTTATCTACCTCCGGCTCTTTCTCAGCATCAGGTGTTTCTGATTCTGCAGCTGCTTCCTCTGCAGTCTCAGCTTTCTGTTCTTCAATCTCCATGCGTTTTCTGGTGCAATGATTATACTCATGGATAGCTCGCATTATGGCGTTTAGATCCTCGGGCGTAAACATACTCGCTGCTTTAGAGAGCGTATCAATGTTGTCCACGTTGACATGAAGGCTTCCACCGCTAGGAAGGGCAATCTTAAGGACCTTATCCTTTTCATACATATTTCCCAGAGTTATGGCATTTTGCTTGTAATCACAGACAAAAGTAACTCCTTTGTACTGTATGACTCCATCCTTCGCCAGAAAGCTGTATGGACATTTTTTCTCAGTTTCAGCCTGTAGCTTCTGTCCAAAGCTTTCAGTCTCACTTATGACGGGAGTTGTCTCTTTTCCAGCTGCAGATCCTAATGGTCTTGTTAAATAATCATTTGCTATCGCCGCTATACCCATGTTTGCCTCCAGATAACAAAAAACGTGCCCTTTCAAGGATGTTCATTCCATTGAAAAGACACGCATTTCCGTTGCTATCTTTTATATCGGCAATATTCTTTAAATGTTTATGGATAAAGTTAGATTAATATTCGAATTTAATGTATCATAGCAAATGGCGCTTCCAATTAAGAAGTGCCATTCAAAGTACAATTATTCAGCCCCGTTTTTCATATAATTGAACACATTTATTGATTCCAGTGGGCGTCCTTCAAAGTCGAAGAATGCCTGATTATCCCATGAGCATCCACCATAATATACAGCTGCATCCTCAGGATCATAATCAGAAGCATAGCTGCTTGCCCAGCCACTTCCGTACTGTTCCCATATTGCTGAATTATCCGCACTGGCAGGTCCTACAGGAATCCATGCGCCTTCCCAATAGAATATTCCTATTCCTCCAACATTAGTTACATACTGGCAAATATCATGAAGAATGGTTGCCTGGCCTTCAGGCGATGCAGGATATCCATCCACAAGATCTTTTTCTGTAAGACTATTTCCAGATCCATCACCATCTTCAGTAGTATAGCAATAAGACGTTTCAGCCAAAAAGGCCTTCTTGCCGTATCTCTCCTGGATAAGTTCGAGAACGCGGCTCATATTATCCATGCCACCATCCCAAAAAGGATAATAGCTCATTCCTATCATGTCGAAATCAAGTTCCGCATTAACAAGCTTCTCTACAAGGGTAAGGACATCTCCCTTCGCTGTGATTCTTGTGTAATGAACAACAATATCAATGTCTTTTTCATAATCTTCCGAAACCTCGCGGATAGCCTTGCTTCCGGATTTAAGAAGCTCTATTACATTTTCCAGCTTGGTTTCACCGGACATTCCATAATTGATCTCATTTCCAATCTGAATCATTCCAACATCAACACCGGCGTCCAAAAGCTGTGTTAGACTATCTTTAGTGAAGTCATAAAGTGCTGATGATTTTTCCTCTACACTCATGCCTTCCCATGCCTTTGGAGCATGCTGTCGCTTAGGATCAGCCCAGAAGTCAGAATAATGGAAGTCAATCATAACTCTCATTCCGTATTCAGTAGCTCTTTTCCCAAGTTCTATTGCTGTAGGAAGATCATTGTTTCCTCCGCCATAACCATTGCCATTTTCATCATATGGGTCATTCCACACACGGAGACGGATATAGTTTATTCCAGAATCAGCAAATGTTTTGAGCGGATCCTGCTCATTGCCTTCAAAATCATAGTATTTGACACCACTCTTTTCTTCTACAAGAAGTGACGAAGCATCCATTCCGAAAATAAAATCATCTGGCAGTCCATCAATTGCTGTTTTCCATGTTTCCACTTCCGACTCCTTCGTTTCAATTTCGATAGTTTCCTCGCTAGAATTTTCACTGGCCTCCGCACTATCTGTGACTAATGTTGTTTCCTGCTCACTTGCGCCGGCTTCATTTACAGCATTCTCATCATTACTTCCACATCCATTTAAAACTCCCAGTATCATAACTGTAGCCATAATCAGCGAACAAAAACTCTTTCCTTTCATCATTACCTCCCCTATTGCATATAAAATGACCTAATAAGCATTCTATCAACTATCTGTGATAAAAAACATGAACAAAGGTGTATAATATATGCACATTCTTACCAATTGGAGCTCATATGTATATAAACTACGGAAATTATCAAGAAGATATTCAGGAAGGCTATATAAACAAAAGCGTACCTTTATGGATCAATAGCTGTGGAACATATAAACTAATTACCAAAAAGGAGATGCCAACCTTCAGGCCAAAGGGGAGGCTGGATTATCAGCTCATATATATTCATTCCGGCTGCGGTCATTTTATATTTGAAGGCACCAATAATGTGACTGTCTCTGCAGGAAACATAGTAATCTATCGCCCTGAAGAAACACAGAATTATATTTACTATGGTAACGATGAGCCAACTGTATACTGGATTCATTTCTCTGGTGCTGATATAGATGATCTGCTTAGAAAACATGGGCTTGAACCGGATGACAGAGTTCTGTCTGTAGGCATAAGTGGTGAGTATGTCCAACTTTTTAATAAGATCATTCTTGAATTGCAATTAAAAAGGGACTTCTATGCCACACAAACAGCTATCCTTTTCATGCAAATCTTAATCCTTATGGGAAGAATAAATAGAAATGGCGAACACAGTATACTTGCAACAGATCGTCTCGAGATTGAACATGCCACAGATTATTTTCATGAGCACTACCATGATCAGATATGTATAGAAACATACTTAAAAGAAAATAACATCGGTAAAAATGCCTTTTTCAATAAGTTCAAGGCATTAACCGGTGTTACTCCTCTACAATACGTTCTAGATATAAGGCTGTCTACAGCCAAAAGATTATTAGAGAATACTGACTATCAGTCGCAATAAGTCCTGGACTTAGAGAGCACACACGGATTCCTTTCTGCCCATACTCAAAAGCACACTTCTGTGCATACCAGACAACGAAGCTCTTGGAAAGAGCATAAGCAAAGCCTGACTTCTGATAATCCGTTTTGGCAAGGTTACTTGTTTTGATACACTTTGCTATGAATTTTGCTTCATCTGTTTCAGCAAGGGCAAAGGTCTTTTTATTTAGGAGGATCTTCGGTAATGCATATGCAGAATTTGAAGAGATATCCACTATAACGCTGCCCCTTGGCATCACTTTTGAAAACTCCTGATTGATATAAACTGTACCAAGCGCATTAACTCTGAGAAGCGGTTCAGGCTTTGCCATGTTCGGCGACATTCCCGCTGCATTGATAACATTTCTGACAGTTCCTTTTGAAGTCGCAAACTCCACCAGCTTTTTTACGCTTTCCCGGTCTGACGTATCACATGTGCAGGCATATGCTTCATGCCCACCTTCTTTTAGCTGTTTCACAGCCTTTTCAAGCTTGGAGATAGTCCTTCCTGATACGATTATTATCTTATCCTTTGGCATCTGAAGAGCTGCTGAAAGCCCCATACCACTGCCACCACCTGTTACTACGCATACATCGCTCATTTATATATCCTCCTGAATTTATTTTATTGAATATTTACGAAATAAACAATGAGGGGGCATTTTCCACTAGTTTCTGCATCTCTTCCTGAGTATTCTTAGTTGGATCAAAGCTCTTCATTGTGCCTGATGCAGCATCATAATATAGCGCAGTAATCTGAGGGCTCATATTTCTGGCCGCTTCTGCACGTTCCTTTGCAGCCTGCGATGAGGCCTTTGCAGCAGCAACAAACTTATCAAGCCAGTCTCTTACCTGTTCCCCAGTGTCTGCCGGTGATGTTATGATTTCTGAAAGTTCATCAAATGGCGTTTCAAATATGATCTCATCAGATACTACCAGATCTATTCCTGCCTTTTCAAACTGCTTCCTAAGTGCATTTACATATTTGTCAGTCGAAAAATCCTGTGTCAGATCAATGATAAATTTCCCACTCTGACATGTCATATTGAGCACAAGACCGCTTGAACAGTTTGAATACAGGTGTACCTCATCCACAAGTTCACCCGGCATATCAAACTGACCTATGTAACTTATAAGATAAGTGTCCAGAGCAAGATTTTCCATGAATCCAAGGAGTTTCTGTCTTCCTGCAAATGAATGAAAATGTCCTATGACACTCAGAAGCATATTGATATTATTAAATTCCTTTGCACAGTGATCATGCTCTTTCTGGGCATTGAGAAGCCTTTTATATTTCGCAGCTATTTCACTGTCTGAAAGGTTCTCCTCTTCTCTTCCGTAAGGCAGAGTCATACTCTTAACACAGTTTTTGAAGGTGTCATCACAACCTAATATATGTCTTGCGTCCATAGGGAAATTACTTACTATAGTCTTATCACAGTCTAAAGAAATCTCTTTTATCCCTCTGCTCATCAGTATGCTCAGATATGTGATCGGAGATGCGCCGATGCTCTTGCAGGCATCCATAAACTGCTTCTGTGAAAAACTGATCTCATAACGCCTATGATCATCTTTGTTCTTTGTTTCAGGAAGCTTATATCCCTTGTCGGACAGGCCTTCAATCTTCATGCTTTTTCCATTTAGCTCGTACTTCTTTTCACACGGATCAGTTAGTTCGGCTACCGATAGTTCAGATGCCAGCAAGTGGTGTTCTTCTCTTATCTGCTCATATTCACCCATGTCAGCATTTTTATAATCACTGTAGAATCTGAGCAATGTCTCGAGAAATGTCTTTGCACCTCTTCCATCTGTAAGTCCGTGATGAAAAGAGAGTTTAAGGCTCTTTTCCCAATATGTAACTCCCATGAGATGATAGTTGTTACTATGTCCGCCCAGTGGGATAAATCCATCTTTGTGATGTGCCTCAAGCTTCATTTCATTCCTTACCGCATAGAAATCTCCATCTTTTTCTATGAATCTGACGCCAAAGTAAGGGTATCTGATGACAGCGTCTGCTATCGCCAGTTTCAGAAGTTCACCATTTATGCCTTCCCTCATCCTGACATCATAAACCTCACTTGGAAGGCCCTTGGATCTGTATAAATAAGGCATTCCAGACAAAGCCTTGTCACCATTCTTAAGTATTGTTTCTACATTCTTATTTTCAGTCATTATGCTTCTCCTGTTATCTCTTTAGCAAGTTCCAGAATTTCAAAGGCATACTTTTCCTTACCCTTATTAAGAAGCTTCTTGTATAAAGGGTAGTTGATAATGCAGACTGCAGCGCCTACTATTCCAAGAAGCACCCCAATGACTATAAAAATCGCTCCCGTTCCAAAGACGCTAAGTCCAAAGCACATTCCTGTACCAAAAATCAAAGTTCCAATTATTCCAAGTGTCATGGCTATTACAAATGCAGGGAGCTTTGCTCTCTCATCAAGTTTTTTTAGTTGTCTGACCTTGTTTGTCTCCTTTGGCATGTAATCCTTTGCTACGCTTTCTGCATAAACCTTATCTAAATCGTTCATCTCTTTTTATCTCCTTTTCCTTCTATAGTTACGCTATTTTTCCTGTTTCTTTGAGCCATCTGATTTCGTCACGTATGGTCTCTCTGTATGATCTTGTAGTATAACCAAGTTCCTTACTTGCTTTACTTGAATCAAAGCGGTTGTTCCTTGCAAGGTTGTAAACGGAGAAGGTTGTCATGAGAGGCTTTTCTCCTGTCTTTTTGGCTTTTTTCTCAAGTATCTTTGCAATGAAGTTTGCTGCTGATATAGGTAAAAAAAACTTCATCTGTTTACATCCGCTCTCCTCTGAAACAAGCTTTGTAAAATCCTTAAAGCTGACAGGCTCATTCCCAAGAATGTAGCACTCTTCGCTTTTTCCCTTATCCGCTGCTCCAATGAGTCCGTCAGCCAGATCCCTTACATCACACAGATTAAAGCTTCCGTCAATTCCGGCGGGCATCTCACCATTGATGATATCAACCAGAGTCTTTGTGGTCTCACCCATTGCAAAATCCTCAGGTCCGAGGATTCCTGAAGGATGAACCACACATGCATTAAGCCCTTCCTTTGCAGCCTTGAGCACCACATTTGTTGCCATAGCCTTTGACAATGAATAGCAGCCTTTGATTCTCTCAGGATCAAGCGGGATCGAACCCTCACATTCTCTTATGCTTCCCTTCTCTTCCTCAGGTATTGCTCCTGTTGATGAGCAATAAACGAGCTTTGAAATATTGTGCTCTTTGCACATCTCTATGATATTTTCTGTCCCGCCGACATTTACGTCCATGACTTTCTGGCTGTAGTCGGGATTAACTGTTACGATGCTTGCTATGTGGAGCACGATCACCTCTGTATCTTCAGGCGTCTCAAAGAATCTCTCCAGGTCATCTTTATTACAAAGATCTCCGTATACGATTTCTACTTCTTCCGGAAGATATGCGGCTGACTTATCACCTTCAAGGACAAATGCCCTTACTTTTTCGTTTCTATCAACAAGCTTTCTGCAGACTGTGCTTCCAAGAAATCCTGCTGCTCCTGTTACCAGATACATCTTATTTGTTTGGCTCATTTATCTTTTCCTCTCTTATTTTCAATTTGTTTTCTTGCTCTCTGTTTTGAGCTTGAAGTCATTATAGAAAAATGAGCCTGCAAAAAGAACAACACTTTTTGCAAAATGTGTTGATTTAAGGAACACAGGTCCCGACACGTTTTGTAAAAAGTGTTGATTTGTAAGTCCGATATACTGTTTTTACTGCTCTATGGCTTGATGATACACTTCTGTATAACGCTTATGATCTCGTCTTTGGACTCGGCGCATCCCCCTCGTACCCACTCAGTGACAACTCCGATAATACCCTTAAGATAAAAGACCATTATAAACGGCTGCTCATTTTCAGGAACTCCGAACCTTGTAAGTATGGGCCCAAATATGTTCTTAAACCATGTCTCATAGATTTTTTCGGCGCCCATCATCTCATTCTTTTCATACATCAGGTAAAAGAGTTTCCTGTTCTCTTCTACAAAATTCAGATATGGCATCAGATATCCCGGGGTAACAAGAAACAGTTTCTCATCGTCTTTATCATCTATATCAAAGCTTTCAGCACCCTCGGCACCGAAGCAGCCAAAGAAATCTTTATATACGGCTTCCACAGTTTCCTGCAGAAGATCATTTACATTATCATAGTGAAGATAGAATGTTGATCTGTTTACTCCTGCAGTCTCACATATTTCCTTAATGGTAATATACTCAAAGCCCTTACTATCAAGGAGTGTTATCAACGCATTATGCATCTTCTCTGCTGATTTAAAATATTTGCTCTCATTCTTATTCATATTTTTCTATAACGATCTCCACATCTCTGTTTCCGAGAAGTTTTGTCAGCTCCTCTTTCATCTTTGTATTCCTCAAATTCCGTCCATTCTATGTGGTTGTATTTCATTACTTCAACAGCCTTTTTCATTCCAGTCTTCTTATAAAAGCCTGTCTGATCTTAGAATTGCATACCAACTGGAATCATTAAGTCCCTGGTTGTTAATATCTGAGCTACGGAGTGTCCCTTCGTACTTCATTCCACATTTTTTCATGACCATACCGGAGTGTGGATTATTAACATCATGCCTTGATTCGATGCGATTTGCTTCCACCTTGTCAAAAAAGAAATCTATGACTGCTTTTAATGCTTCAGATGTAATACCCTGATTCCACCAGCACCTTCCGATACAGTATCCGATATGAATCATGTTTATACTCTCTTTCATACCAACTGCAGAGATACTTCCTATTGGTTCATCTATTTCTTTTAGAACAATAGCCCACTGATAGTACTTTTCATCCTTATATGAATCCACCCACTGTTTTAAAATCTCTGTTGTAACATCCACCGTTCCATGAGGTGGCCAAGTCAGATACTTAGTTACTTCTTCATCATTTGCCCAGTTCTTAAACATGGCATCGGCATCTTCACTCTTGAATTGCCTCAGTATAAGTCTTTCTGTTTCGATAGTCTGTGTCCCGCAATGCTTCATCTTATCCTACTTTCCCTTTTCCCTATCATCTTTTCCGACAACTTATGGATTATCATACCTTTTTTCAGACAAAAATAAAATAGCCCCGGACATCAACTAATCAAATCTTGATTCCAGAGCTATTACAATCATCCCTCTTTTACTGCGTCCAAAGGAAAAGGTATTACATTTGATGGTTCATTTTGTTGTGCTGTCCAAAGCGTCAGTTTCTGCTGCATATTCATCCAGCTTTCTGGAGATGTATTAGTTGCCTTGCTTATCCTTATAGCCATTTCCGGGCTAAGAGAAGCTTTCTCATTAACAAACTCTGACAATGCTTTTCTACTTACTCCTAGCATTCTCGCTGCATCGGTAACTGTGAGATTCAAAGGTTTCATAACATCTTCCAAGAATACATTTCCTGGATGTGTAGGTCTTCTAGTCATGTATTTTTCCTCCTTCCTCAGTGATAGTCCATGTAGTCTACAAGAAATGCATCCTGACCCTCAAAGTAAAAAGTCATTCTCCAATTACCATTGACAGTAACAGACCACATATCCTGCTTATCACCTTTTAGTGGGTGCAATCTATACCCAGGCAAATTCATATCTTGAGCACTGGTGCTGGCATCCAATCGGTCAAGCATTCTCGCTAATTTCGGTGCATGATCTGGCTGAATTCCCTTCTTTGAACCAGTTTCATAGAAGTCTTTTAAGCCTTTATGTGCAAACGATTTTATCATGTCATTATTATAACCTGTAACGTTACAGGTGTCAAACTTCCTTTCTTTATTATTTACCTTTTCCAGAATCTGATATTAAGCAAAATAGTTATAACTGTTCCAACACCAGTAATTGTCAGCCGTGTGTTCATAGGTGTCACATCACTAAGTTCATAGCATAGAAAAGCGACAACCAAGCAGCCTATAATACTTCCCAAAATCTTGGCAACAGTAAAACAGTGTTCAAGAATGAGCGTAGCAATTACAGTTACCCCATATATAATCAGACACGTTTTTGAATCCAATCCCATGTTACGAGTAAGGAATAATGGAATAAAGCCAGCACTGGCTGCATTGAGGATATCAATCCTCATAATTAGAATACCAACAGCTGAAAGGACCAAGGCTATCGGAATAGCAGCTAGACCTCCCAGAGCGCCGGCGGCACTGCTTGAAACACTGTCTGATGCGCTATCGTGTCTATTAAAGAAAAACTCATCTTCATCCCACATTATTTATCACCCTTTTTAATCTGATTCAATTTGTTGACATACACTGCAGCTCGGCAATAGAACTTGAGCTGCTCTTCGCCGTCTTTTATAGTTGTTGCTCTCTCAACGCCTTTGGCAGTTCCCTTCTTGACTGCCTCATTGAACATCTTGCCAAGACGGGCTCTTATCTGAGCCGGTGATTCCTTGATCTTGTACTCTACAAGGACTTCATTCACATCTGCAAAGGTAGGAAGATCTGCCAGAGTGAACTCTTTATCCATTTTCTTGGCTTCCTTTGCATCGTCAAAAACCTCATCCTTATCGCGCAGTTTAAGAAACTCCTTCAGACCCTTAAGGCTCTTTGTGATATCGATATTGTCATATTCTATGTTGTTTCTGTCCAGATTGTACTTACACTCAATGCAGTCCGGGCACATCTCACTTCCATATACTTTTAACATATTTCCCTCCTGCTTATCTGCCAACTTCTTTATTTGATGATATACGCATCAACTATCTCACCAACATACATGGTGTGGAAATCTCTGTTAGCCATGGGATATGTCCCGTCCACATCCTGAGGATATGTCTTTTCTCTTATATCTTCAGGAATCTTTGAAAGGTCCTGATCCTGCGCATACAGGACTTTGCACTCGATAGTCAGAGGATACTGCTTAACACCAGGAGTCTTGATGGTATCAGCATCCACCAGCTCAATTCCTGCCTCTTTCACTTTGTCGATATTAACGCCTGACTGCCATCCGCAGATCTTGTTTATCTGAGGATCCGGATTTTCAAGTGGAACGCTGATTGTGAATTCGCCAGCCTTATCAAGCTGTCCCTTGGTAAATCTTCCCTGACGGACATACACATGAAAGGTTGGCTTATTCCATAGTGTTCCAAGATGTCCCCAGCCTATTACCATTGTGTTGAACTTATCAGCATTGGTATTTAAAAGGATTCCCTTGGGAAGTGCCTTTGTAATAAGACCCGCATAATCAGTTACATTGATTTTTTCCTTCATTTTCGTACCCTCCATAATTCAAAACAATAACTTCTTGAGCCAGTCAGAAGCTTTTCTGCTCTGGTCAAAGCCTTTGGAATCAAGCTCATGGTCACTACGCCCCTGGAGAACATGCTTACTATTTCTCAATCATCCTTTTCCCGAATTCTTTTGCTGCTTCAAGCTTTCCATCTATATTAAGCATATGCGCATAGAAATAGCCTTCACAGACGGTTATCCCTTTCCCCTTAAGCATCTTCTTAAGCGCCAGAACTGTTCTTCTTGACCAGTTTGAAGTTGTAAAAAGGACTACCTTTGAAACCATCTTAGAATCAATCTCTTCCGCATATTCTTTAAGCTCGGGAGCCATGATATTTGCATATGGAGCTCCACCAAGAAAAAGAATATCTACTTTTTCCTTGAGCTTTGGTTCATCAGCTATGCTGACTGGCTTTACACCAATCCCATCACCTATTGCCTCTGCAATTCTCCTTGTATTCCCAAATTTAGTCTTAGAACAGTATCTTACTGCTATATCCATAACAAAAAACCTCTTTGAAATTATATATTTTGCGCAATATGATTGTATCATATGCATCATCAATTTCAAGAGGTCAAATTTATCATTATTTATGAGGCTTCTCCTCAGTGTATCTGCCGGTCTTGGCGATATTTTTCCATAAGCTCAGATTATCTCTCCAAAATAACCTTTTTATTCGATGACACCGGTTCTTTTCAATACTTCCTCAACGGTTTTAACGGGGATTATCTGAAGGTTCTCTTTTACCTCATCCGCAACGTCTACCAGATCCTGCTCATTCTCATAAGGAATAAAAGCTGTCTTAACACCGCTTCTAAGGGCTGCCATGAGCTTCTCAGGAAGGCCGCCGATAGGCATTACAAGGCCTCGCAGGGACACCTCACCGGTCATAGCGATCCTTGGGTCAACATCATTGCCTGTAAGAAGTGATGCTATTGCTGTGGTCATGGTTATTCCGGCAGATGGGCCATCCTTGGGCACTGCCCCGTCCGGAACATGGATGTGAAGGTCATTTTCCTCGAACATTTTGGCTTTTTCCGGGAAAAGAGATTTCACAAGGCTCACAGCAATCTGCGCTGACTCCTTCATCACATCTCCCAGCTTACCGGTGATTATGATATTTCCTTTGCCTCTGGTAAACAGTGTCTCGATGTAAAGGATTTCTCCGCCGACGCTTGTCCAGGCCATTCCTGTCACAACGCCTGCTTTCTGCTTATCAGGAACGTTTTCTCTTCGAACCGGTCTCATGTCAAGGTCTGTTCTTAGCTGATCCTTTGTTATGGAGAGCTTGTCCTGACCGCCCTTTGATATGAGTACGGCAGCGCCTCTGCAGAGGGAATCAATTCTTTTCCTGAGTCCTCTGACGCCGGCTTCTCTCGTATATTCCTCAATTATGGTCTCAAGCACTTCATCAGACACCTCAAGTTTATCTGATGATATGCCCATAGATGCCATGGATTTTGGCAAAAGATGCTTTCTCGCGATCTTGAGCTTCTCATCAGGAGTGTAGCCTGTGAAGTTGATGACTTCCATTCTGTTTAAAAGCGGCTCAGGGATTGTATCCACGCTGTTGGCGGTGCAGATGAACATTACGTCTGAAAGGTCGTAGGGCACATTCATGTAATGATCGGTAAAAGTGTTGTTCTGCTCCGGATCAAGTACCTCCAAAAGCGCGCTTGCGGGATCTCCGTTATAGGACTGGGAAAGCTTGTCGATCTCATCAAGTACCATAACAGGATTGCTTACTCCGCTCTTGTTTATGGCATCCATGATTCTTCCGGGCATGGCACCGATATATGTGCGGCGGTGTCCTCTGATATCAGCCTCGTCCCTGATTCCTCCAAGGCTTACACGAACGTACTCTCTTCCAAGGCTCTTTGAAATGCTCTTGCCGATACTGGTCTTGCCTGTTCCGGGAGCGCCCACAAACAAAAGGATTGAGCCTGACTGCTTTTTTTTAAGATTCATAACAGCTATCTGCTGAACAATACGCTTTTTTACCTTATCAAGACCGTAATGGTCCTCATCCAGAATTCTCTCAGCTTCCGAGAGGTCTATGAACTCAGCCTCCTGCTTCTTCCAGGAAAGACCTGTCACAAAATCAAGATAGTCATACAGCATGCCGGTTTCAGGGCTGTTCTTGCCCTCCTGCTTAAGCCTGTCCAGAACCTTTCTGGCTTCTTTCTCTGCATCTTCATTCATACCGGCTTCATTTATCTTTTCCTCGAACTTCTGAACATCTGTCTGATTCTCGGGATGCATCTCATCCAGCTCTTTCTGCAGATATTCCATCTGTTTCTTGATGGCGGACTCACGGTACATGTCCTTATATTCCTGCTCCTGCGCTGTGGCCGCATCTGTGGTGACCTTGGCCACTTCCACGAACTCAACAACAGCTTTTTCCATGAGCTCAAGACGGGTGGCAGCGCTGTCTTCCGCTAGAATCCTGTACTTGTCGTCATTACTGTTCTTCATCCAATATGAAACCGCCGCAGTCAGCTCACCTACAGTATTCATGTTGTCTATCATCATATTGAAAAAGCCCACATACTGGAATCTTGAAGACAATTCCTTGACTTCTTCCTTGAGTCTTCGCAATACCTCCATCTCTTTTTCCGGGTTGGCAGGCTCCGTATCCGGCCTTCTTGAAATGCTAAGCTCAATGTTGTGCCTCTGATCAATGGCAATCTCATCGATATTCACACGGTTATTTACCTTGACAACAATGTATCCGTCCGGACTGATGGTACTCAGAATTCCCGATGCGCCGATAGGATAAAAATTATCCTCCGTCATCTCGTTTCTCTTCTGAAAGCTCTTATTCTGCAAAAGAACTACCTTCTCACCCTGAACCGCTCTTCCGCCAAGGTTCTTGAACTCATCAGTCTGAAAATAAAGGTTTCCCTCTGAAATAAGCTGTTTATTGTATACAGGAACTACTATCATAATTAACCTCCTTTTGTTAGCACTCTTATGAGATGAGTGCTAATCCTTTGGTAAAAAAATAAAGCAGATCATCATTGAACGCTTTACAAAACATTTACACTTGTCTAAGATATTTACATGATAATAGCACTAACATTGACAAGTGTCAACGTTAAGTTTTTCGTGACTCACGAAACGCCCCCAATGACTCACTCAAACAATGTAACTCTCAGAGGAAAAGATTATGTACCAGGGATGCAATAAAACAGCTCTTTGTTCACAGAACACCATCGCAGAGGGCTTCTATGATTTATTAAAAGAAAAAGAATACTCCAAAATTACCGCCAGTGAAATATGCAAGAAATCCGGTGTTTCCAGGCAGACTTTCTATTCTCTGTTCTCGTCAAAAGAGAATATTGTCGCCTTCATTTTGTCCAAGGAATACGCTTTTAACCCGGAAAAAGAGTGTAATTGCTGCGGAACACCAACTCTTTCTGAGCTCAGTAAAGGATTTTCATCCTTTATTGTTCAAAAGGGCGATTTCATCGAGCTTCTTGAAAAGAATAACATAACCTATCTCCTGCAGGAGACTCTTTTTTGCGGTTTTAAGCATTACACTGATTCAGAGGTCAGCAATGATGACGCCGGTGAGATTCCCCGGGATCTTGCCCTGGATTTCATTGCTTCGGGACTTACTACTATTGCCAAGCATTATGTAAAGAACAGAAATGCCATCACTTGTGAACGGCTTGAGGGGATAATTTATTCACTGTTTAGTGGGGCGTTTTGACTCACCCCCACTCACTTTTTTTATCATTTTTTTATCATTTATTTGTTGACTATTAAAGGAATATATTGTACTTTAATTGTGCTCAATCTAATTAGCATGTTTAGTCACTACAGCACTGATGAAAGGATGGTAAAAAAATGGCTAATTTTGATTATGATGTTCTATATATCGGTACCGGTCATGCTGCATGGCATGGCGCTCTTATTCTTGCAGGAGCCGGGAAAAAGATTGCTTTTGCAGAAAGGGATTTGACAGGCGGAACATGTACCAACTATGGATGCGATGCCAAGGCTCTCCTGGATGGACCGGCTGAGCTGGTCTCCGCTCTTGAAAGATACAAGGATTTTGGACTCAGTGCCGATGTTAAGATGGACTGGCCCAAATTTATGGGATATAAGCACATGGTAATCGATCCTCTTGCAAATGCCATGACAGGCCTGCTCACAAATGCCGGTTTTACCATCATCAGAGGAAGTGCTGAGTTTGTTGATCATCATACGGTAAAAGTTGGAGACAAGACTGTTACTGCAGAAAATATCGTTGTCTGCACAGGCCAGAATGACTTCAAGCTTGATATTCCGGGAAAAGAGTATATGCATACAAGCCGCGAGATATTGGATCTTCCACAACTGCCTGAGCATATTGCTTTCATTGGAGCAGGTATTATTTCGATGGAGTTTGCTTCGCTCCTTACACAGTTCGGCGTTAAAGCAACCGTAATTGAATTTGCGGACAGAGCTCTTTTAGCATATAGCGAGGAATATTCTGCAAGAGTTGTGGATAAGCTTAAGGCTGCAGGTGTTGATTTTCACTTTGGTGAGTCTTTAGCTTCTGTAGAAAAAGACGGTGAGAAATATATCGCCAAGACCGCTTCCGGCCTGACAGTTACAACGGACTACATCCTTGCTGCTACAGGAAGAAGAGCTAATGTCGAAGGACTTGGCCTTGAGAATGCCGGAATCGAGTACAGCCCAAGAGGCATCAAGGTTGACGACCATATGCGCACCACAGCACCTAACGTATATGCCAGCGGTGACGTGGTTGATAAGATGATTCCAAGGCTCACTCCTACTGCAACCTTCGAGTCAAATTACATTGCTCTCGCTATTCTTGGCGCACCACAGCCTATCCAGTACCCGGCTGTTCCAAATGTAGTATTTACGCTTCCAAGAATTGCTGCTGCCGGTGTTACAGTAAATCAGGCCCTGAAGGAACCTGATAAATATACCGTTGCCAAGGTGGAATACGGAAAACTTCTTGCCTTTGAATATAGAAATGAGACTGACGCCGAAGCTACCGTTATTCTCGACAAGAATAAATACCTTGTCGGAGCCGAGCTCTACGGTGACCAGGCCGGCGAAATGATCAACATCATTACAATGATCATCAATGGCAGAATGACTATGGAAATGATCATGGGTACGATCTGGGCATTCCCGACACAGACAGACGGTCTTGTAGAGATGCTCGCACCTATGCTCCACAGCGCAAGGGATGACGCGTGAATAATTGATTATTTTGACACTATTGTCATTTAATAAATTTGGCAGACTACATTGCCCATAAAAAGCAATATAGTCTGCCAATACAACAGTGTCAGGTTTATGTAATATTTCCCAAATATTTTCATTCATTATCAAATACCTTCTCAAAAAAATCTATATCTCATAATCCTACCTGATTTTCTCTCTTATGAAAAGATATTTTCATTTTCTCGCCTGATCTATCACATCTTCCATTATTTCTTTTGTCATGCTACCGGGGATGTAGCCAAGGACATAGCCTTCCGGATTTATTATAAATGTAGTCGGATATGCTGTGATGTAATAAGGAAGCTGCAGTGTTGCGCCCTCATCCATAACAACAGGATAAAAGTCTCTTGACCCATCTAAAAATAGCTATCAGAATTCTACTTTTTTATCAAAGCAAAGATGTAATGCAAGCCTCAACATCTTTTACATCAGCTGTAGGCTCAAATCTTGCAACAACGTTTCCCTCACGGTCAATAATGAACTTAGTGAAGTTCCACTTAATGTCAGGCTTCTTATCCCATTCAGGATCTGCTTCAGCAAACATCTTCTCAAGAAGCGCCTTGAACTCATGCTCCTGGAATCCCTCAAATCCCTTCTGAGATTTAAGATATGTATAAAGAGGAAGCTCGTTCTCACCATTTACATCAGCCTTTGCCATCTGAGGGAAGGTTGTGTTGTAATGAAGTGTGCAGAACTCATGGATCTCGTCATCTGTTCCGGGAGCCTGTCCTCCAAACTGGTTACAGGGAACATCAACTATCTCAAGACCTTTCTCGTGGTACTTGGTATACATCTGCTCAATAGGTGCATACTGAGGTGTAAAGCCACATCCTGTAGCTGTGTTGACCACCATAACTACCTTTCCCTTGTAATCAGCAAGATTAAGCTCTTCGCCGGTTCCGGTCTTAAGTGTGTAATCGTAGATCATTGTTTCATTCTCCTTTTCTTTTTAATTAATCTGCTCATTATTTGTTCGAATGCAATGCTGCATTTCGCAATATTTAATTGTGTACAATTTTAATTATAATAATATATCGTCAAAAATCAAGCCCCGACAGTTTATTAATCGGAAATTTGCTGGCTGACAGGTCCTATCTTTCTCCATTTTCCATATCTGTACAGCACAATACTCATGATCGCACCAATGATCCAGGCTATAAGAAGTGACCAATAGATCATGTCGCGATCGCCAAGTGGATTAGCCGCGGAACGTGTCATATATACCATAATGTAGGCCAGCGGCATTCTGAGGAAAAAGGTCTCGATGATAGATATCCACATAGGTGTCACTGTATCTCCCGCACCACGCATTACACCGGTAAGGGACTGAATGATAGCCATTAACAGATAACCGCCTGCCAGAATCCTCATAAGGTGCATGCTAAGATCAACGAGTTCCTCTGTATCTGTAAATATTCCCATCAGGCCCCTGCCAAACGTAAGGATGACTGCCACTATCGCTACAGAAAAGATCAGCGACAGCAAAAGGCCCTGTCTTGAACCCTGTTCAACTCTTTCCTTATTTCCCGCACCGATATTCTGACCTGCATAAGTTGTCAGAGCCGATCCGAAAGAGAAAATAGGAAGCACTGCAAATCCATCCACACGCTGTATGATCACACTTGCAGTGATAAGCTGCTCACCAAAGGTATTAGTAAGAGACTGCACCAGGACGATAGACATGGAAAAGATAGCCTGCGTGATTCCGGAAGGGAATCCAAGTCTTATTATCTGTCCCGCATAGTTTCCCTGCCATTTAAAAAACTTTATTCCAAAATCAAATACATCGCCCATTTTTCTCAGACGATTGATACATAATATGGCAGAAAATGCCTGCGCGATTATCGTAGCAAGAGCAACACCGGACACGCCCATGTTGAATCTCGCCACAAAAAGAATATCCAATACAATGTTGATCACGCTTGAAATGATAAGATAAACCAGCGCAGAAACCGAATCTCCAAGTCCCCTCAGGACACCACTTAAGATATTATAAAAGCCCAGTCCGATCGAACCGAGAAACAGTATCCTAAGATAACTTGCACTCCAGTCAATAATGCTCTCAGGTGTTCTAAGTAACGATAACATCGGTCTTGCTATGATGACTCCGATCACAGTCATTGAAACTGACGCAATAAAGATAAGAGTGAAACAGTTTCCTATTGTCCAGGACAGAGCGTCTCTGTTTTTGGCTCCCAGATATTGAGCAACCATTATCGTCGCACCAATACTTACACCTATAAACATAACCAACAGAAGATTAAGAATAGGAGCCGCACTTCCAACTGCAGCCAAAGCATTATCGCCAACGTATCTTCCAACAATAATGCTGTCTACAGTGCTGTATAGCTGCTGGGCAACATTTCCAAGCAGCATAGGTATAGTAAATTTAAGTATCTGCTTCCATGGCGCCCCCACAGTCATATCAACAGCTTTAAAAGATTTATATTTCATATCGTGCCATCCTTATTCCTTACAATTACCAGTTCACGATCTCATCAGCGCTATGTATAAGCTTTGCCTCTACAGATGCAGCCCCCTTAACGTACTCCTCAAGTCTTTCTGCAGTCTTTCCTATTCCGCTTCCGCCTGATGTTGCAAAGGCATATACTTTCTTGCCTTCCCAGTTATATCCCTTGCAGAAAGTGTAGACTACTCTTGGTGCTGCAGCATACCAGATAGGGAAACCGACATATACGGTGTCGTACTTATCGAAGTCCTGAACCTTTCCTTTAACGGGGACATCTTTTTTCCCAATCTGCTCTTTATTGCATCTTGAAAGGGGATTCATATAGTTGATATCAGCCTTTGTGTACAGTTCCTCAGGCACAATCTCAAAGATATCTGCATTTATCTTCTGAGCAAACTCCTCTGCCACTTTTTTGGTTGTTCCTTCTGCGCTAAAAAATGTAACTAATGTACTCATCTTTGTTTCCTCCTATCTGTTCGATCATTTTATTTGTTATCAAAGTGAATTTATAAATCCAAAAACTTTTGTAAAGTACTTGTCAGGGTCCATATACAGTGCCTGTCCGTGACCGGCTCCTTCGACCACATAGAGGTCTTTCTGAGAGTTACAAGCATCATATAAGCTGTAGACCATTCTTGTATTTACAAAGTTATCCTCTTCGCCATGTATAAAGAATATGGGGATCGAGGTGTTTTTGACCTGCTCTAGAGCAGAGGCTTCCTGGAAAGTATATCCTGCCCTTATCTTGGAAATAGCACTGGCAGTATAAAGGATCGGGAACTGCGAGATATTGAAAAGATATCTGGCCTCATCAGTAAACTCATCCCATACTGAAGTGTATCCGCAGTCATCGATTATTGCCTTTACATTATGCGGAAGATCCTCTCCTGATGTCATCATAACAGTTGCGCCTCCCATGGATACTCCATGGAGAATTATCTGCGCATCAGGATCGATGCCAAGTACATGATCGATCCAGAGTTTTACATCTTCCTTGTCGAGCCATCCCATTCCAATGAATTTACCTTCACTGTCTCCATGGGATCGCATATCCGGGGTAAGAACATTGTAGCCCTGCTCAGCATAATATCTTGCATAGGAATACATATGCTGACGCTTACCTGTGTAACCATGTATTGCAATGACCCAGTTATGGCTGTTAGCATCGGTGGTAAAAACATCACCGACCAGATTTAAGCCGTCAGAAGAACTGATAGAGACAACCTCTTTTGCTGAACTGTCGACCCAGTTGTTAGTTAACTCGCTTATCTCCTTCCATACCCGGTCAACCGTGTTCTTCGTATCGTCAGAAGTCGTTGGAGTCGGTGCAACAGCTATTCCGGATGCTGTAGAACGTGAAATTGCAAATGTAACAAGGTAGTTGCCTGCAAAAATATCAAGTGCCACAAAAGCAATGAGCACAATGGCTACTACCCACTTTATTATTTTTGATAATTTATTCTTCTTATTCATGTGATCGTAATATCCTCCAGTTATCCTGCGTGCAAAGCCTTATCCGGTGCACTCACGAATTGAAACTGTTTTCTGTTACGGTATTATCATATCACATTTTAAATTAAATGCAATTAAATTGATTGCAATTTATGTTTTTTCGTGTCCGGGCTTTCCTTTAAATTTATTTTTTTCACAAATGATATTTATTGATAAGAAGCTTATATGGAAAAGCTGATAAAAGAATATTCTAAATTACTTTATAGTCCAAAACCGGCATCTGATAAGTTCTGGACCTTGGAAGATCGTATCGAAAAAGACAAAAAGAACCCTTGGGTCTTACTTGAAATCAGTAAATCAGAATCCATTTGGAATATTGCTACTATGATTAAGAAAAAAAGTAATCACCACCGAAGATCTTAACGATTTCAGTGGTGAACTTAAAGATGCTGTTCAAGAGATGCTAGCGGTTTCAGCAACATCATGTACATTTGCTGCAGTACCTGTAATCGTATGAACATAACCGGTACCTGCATCAACACCGGCATGAACTTTCATTCCGAAATACCATTCATTTCCTTTTTTGGTCTGATGCATTTCGGGATCACGCTTTCCATTCTGGTTCTTTGTTGATTTAGGAGCAGCAACAATGGTTGCATCAACAATTGTTCCGCCATGCATTACAAGACCTGCTTCATCAAGACGCCTGTTTACATCGGCAAATATCATTTCACCGATTTTATGTTTTTCAAGCATATGCCTAAAGTTTAAAAGAGTTGTTGCATCCGGAACCTGCTGTTCTGAAAAATCAATGTGCATAAATGTACGCATTGCATAGCTGTCATATATGGAATCCTCTATGCCCTCATTAGACAGATTGAACCAGGTCTGCATGAGGTACATACGGAGCATGGTCTCTATACCAATTGGCTTGCGACCACGTGTATTGTTGAAATAATAGGGGCGAATCAACTCCACCCATTGTGACCATGGAATGATTTCTTCCATGGCATCAAGGAACTCCTCTCGTTTTGTTTTCTTCTTGCGATTGGAGTATTCAATATCAGCCATTGTGAGTTGTTTCATAGGTATCAGCCCCCTTCAATTGATACCTATATTATACTAAAGATCGGAGCGCAACGCTTGATTGTGGCTGAATTAATCAGCGTTTCCCTAAATATCGTTTCAATTATGGCTCCTAAGCTGCTAGTGGCTTAGGGGCTATTTATTTACAAATTATTAAATTTAATAAAGATAATATTAAATCGTAATTAAAACAAGTTATAATGAAATTATGATACTTTCTATGACATGCAACCGAATATACTGATATTAAGAAAACTAGGAGGGAATAAAGATGGTAGAGCGCAGAACAATCAATAGAGTAGAGTTTTTGGCAAACAGCGTGATAGTAGATAAAGAGACACTTGAAAAATACTATGGGCAAGTCAAAAACATAAGCCCTCTCGGAATTGCGATTACAGTTGATAAGAGAATTCCTGATCTGGTTGGAAGAGATGTGATAATAGTTGCTGATACGATGATAATGTATGCAGAGACAGTCCGGGAAGATCCCGAGGAAGGGATGAAGAAGTCTTTGGCATTTAAGGCCAGCAAATTTACACCTGACGTTTTGTTATATTTGTTTGAAAGTATAGGAGGCGATCAGAATGAGAAGGAGTGATATCAAGAACAAAAAGCTGATGTCGGCACTGACAATTGGGATATCTGCTATGATGGCTCTTTCTACGCCTATTTCGGCGTATGCTAACGAGAACGTATCATCCGGTGACGGAGAAGAGAACAATAATCCGCCGCAGCCGTCCACTGCGCAGGTTTCTGAAAATGTAGCGGAGCCGGTAGCTGTGACACAGCAGGCACAGGATCAGGCCGATGTAGTTCAGTCGGTTACAGCTGATACAAATGAGACTGCACCACAGCAGGATGTGACGCAGAGCAGTGAAGTAAGTACGGATGCTTCCGCTTCTTCGGAAAACGTCAGTGCAGTATCTGCAGTGCAGGAAGCTGCTCAGGCAATACTTGATTTCGAGGCTCAGACAGATATTCAGCCTGTTGTTGTGGATGCGGCAGATGAGGCAAAGGAACTGGCCGATGACGCAGTGATAGTCGGTCCGGTAGCTGAGCAGGTCATAAAGGAAGTGACTGAAGCTGCGCAGGCAGTTTACAATGACTCCTCAGATGTGACTGCTGATGGGGAACCTACTGCAGTTGCCGAGCTTGAAAGTGCTGCAGCTGATATGGACGTGGTAAAAGATGAGCTTAAGGAAGCAGATGCAGAGAACGCCAAAGCAGAAGAAGCTGTAGTGAAAATTGAAGAGAGCTCGAAAGAGGCATTTGGCGCAGCCAAAGAAGCTGATGAATGGGCAGGCAACATTTTGGCAGATACTACAGATGCTACGACTATGTCAGAGGATCTGATGGCAGCTATAAACGGGGCTCAATCCATCGAAGCAGCCAATAAGGCCTATGAAGATTACGGGCAATTGGTAAACGACATTACTGCCGAAGATTCACTGCTTAGGGCTAAGCAGGAGTACTATAACTCCATTCTTGCACAATACAATACCGCGCTGGATGCTCTCAGACAGGCCGAAAATGAACTTAAAGAAGCTGAGCTTGCGTATGCTAAGAGGCTTGGAAATGCCAAGACACAGACAAGTGAAGTACAGGAAAAGATGGCTTCTGCTGAACAAAAGGTCAATAACCTTCTGGAGGTTGTAAGTGATGCACAGCAGGCTCTTGCGGATGATGCTGAAAATGCCCGCATTATGAATGAGACCTTCCATAAGATCAAAGGCGCAACCCAGTGGGAAAACAAGAGAAATATTGTAAGAGAATATGTTGAAAACTTTATCATCCACAAGAAGGCGGATGAAGTAACCTGGCAGTTTGTTCAGGGCTTTGATCATCAGGACTATAACTATGACATGGTAAGCTATAAGGAAGATGGCAAGACTGTTACAAGGTACTTTAACATTGATAACCTTGACAAACTGGATAAAGGAAATAAATTTGGTGATTTAGGAAATTCCTGGGGCGTTGTAGCCTATGAGAAGTCAGAAGAAGAAGTAAAGGCAAATGATGCTCTTGTAAAAAAGTATGGCAACTACTTCAACGATGAGAGAAGGAATCTTGCGAACCAGGGATTTTACGAAGTATATGCTTATGGTGACGAAGATGACAGGAAGTATGTTGTAAAAGAAGAATTTGACAGGATGGTGGAGTCCGGAGAGGTCACAGAAGCAGATGGGGTTTATTCTGCAGGTGATTATGAAGTTACGAAAATAGTACAGAATAAGAACAATCTGCTTCACGATGCCAACGTATTTGTAATAGCTGAGGATCATGATCTGGAAGATTATTATATCCATGACGGCAGGAGGGATAAAAAATTCCAGGAAAAGATGATGAAGGCTCTGATGTATAATCACTCAAAAGAAGAAGCTGAGCGTATTTTCCAAGATATCAGAGATGCAAATTACCGGCTGAATAAGTATATGATTGAGGATATGGACAAGAATTACGTTAAAAATGATGACGGCACATATTCTCATAAAATAGCTTCTACAGTTTCTGTATATCAGGTAGCGGTTGACTCGGCACTGAGTGAAGTAAAAGAGGCGCAGGAAGAAGCTGTTAAATTATCCGATATGATAGATGACCTTTACAAAGAAAGGAAGAGAAGGACAGTCCTTGCAAAAGACGTTCTGGAAATATCGGATATGGTTTCCTTCCTGGGACTTGAGGCAGAGGGAGAAGAGGCAGAGAAACTCAATCAGATGACCGTCAGCGAAGCCATAGCTCTTTTGGGCGACAAGCTAAATGAAGCAAATCAGAAAGTTGAGGATGCGGGCCAAAAACTGAGCAGATTACAGTCAGGATATGACTCTGCTCTTACCAGTCTTAATGAGGTGATCGCACGGCTTACACCGACCGTTATCGCACCGGCTGCCAATAGGACAGGCGGCGCATCATCCGGCTCTGAGGCATCGAGTACCGAAACAACAGATGCCGAAACAACAGATGCCGCAACGCCGACTTTTGCAACATTCACTACCACCGTTCAGGCGGCTTCCGGCGGAGGACGTGATACTGCGGTAGAAATATCGGATAGCAACGGGACTACGCAGGTTTCTGAAAATCCCGAAGCTCCCGGCCTTGCAGTGGTAAATGCAAGTGCGACGGCTTTGGGTAATGCGGCAGTTCAAGACAATAGTGGGGCATCAGGCGCAGGAGGAAGTGGTGCAGCTGATTTGGCAGAGAGCACCGGTGCAACAACGACTATTGTAGATGAAGAAGTGGCTCTTTCAGATGCTGTAGAACAATCAGATGAGCTTTCTTTTGAGAAAACAGTAACTATTGCTGATGAGGACGTTGCTCTTTCTGGAACACCGGATATTCCCGCTCCGCCCAAAAAGATGAGCTGGTGGTGGCTGGTCATCATACTTCTGCTCGGAGAGAGAGGGCGCGAGTTGTACGCCAAGTATCATAAGGATTTGGAAGACAGGTAATGAGATAAATCTCTATGCTGATTTTTTCTCCAACAACTTATAATCCTTTGACAATCTTCGTGGTTATCGGAAGAATTGTTGTCAATTTGTTGTCATTTCGTTCTGACTGCATCTCGCAAGCCGCATAAACACT
The DNA here is from genome assembly GCF_900102515.1 of Butyrivibrio sp. INlla14. GTDB lineage: Bacteria > Bacillota > Clostridia > Lachnospirales > Lachnospiraceae > Butyrivibrio. The sequence goes on along the minus strand of NZ_FMVS01000007.1, from coordinate 137,777 downwards.
GGCTTTTAACGGCCAACACTTTTCAAGGTCGGGAAAAATGGTGATTGCTCCCCTTACTTAATCCGTACAGCTCCAAGCAAATCCTTCTGAGCTATTTTTTCTCCGTTTGACTCTACCACCGAAATCCATGGAGCACCGGATTTGTGCTGTCAACCGAGGTGCAGGCCTCCAAAAAGGTGGTCTTCGGTGGAAAGAGTACTGTTACGAACCAAATACATACAGTGCAGTCCAGATGAAGCAATTGACTACACATTTCTCTCAATCACATCTCTGTAATTGATATGAGCATTACGCTACACTCATATTATAACTCCTATGTTCTGGTTTGTCATCACCAAATTTATCCATAGAAGCCCGAACCGATACATCATGAATCACTGCGCTCCGGTCTGATGATGATCTTGCCTTCAAGGTTCATCATGACCTCCTGTTTCTTCTCTCTGGTAGCCTCAGCGTAGATGTTCATCGTGGTGGTTATGTCCGCATGGCCCATGATGGCCTGGATCACCTTGATGTTTGACTCATTCTCGCAGAGCCTGGTGCAGAAAGTGTGACGTAATATATGGGCAGAAATACTCGGGAGCAGAAAAGGCTCCCTGTTTTCATCAGCAGCCATAAGGACCTCCTCTTCATTATAAGAATCGATTGCATCGTGGATAGCACGGTTGACTGCTCCTGGATGGAGAGCCTTGTGCTCGCCGGTACAGAAAACAAATCCGGTGAATCCATCGATCTCTTCATCACAGAAACCAAGTACGCTCTGGAACTCATATTCCATCAGAAAAGCATCATATACTTCCTGGACCATCGGAATGTCCCTGGTACCTGCAGCGGTTTTCGTAGGTAGCATGCGCTTACTGCAGTCCCCAAATTCATCAGGCCTGTCGCTGAGAGTATGGTTGACATGGATGATTCGATTCTGAAAATCAACGCAGTCCCATCTGATCGCAAGGCACTCGCCTATACGCATGCCAGTGCCGAGAAGCACCGTGATAATCGGAAGCCATCCCCTGAATTCAGGATTGTTCCTGAATATATCCATAAAAGCCTGCTGCTCATCAATGGTAAGAGCTTTTCTGTCCGGTTTTTCCCAGAACTTGCTGCGCTTGATCTCTGCCATGACATCATCTGTCGGATTTGTCCTGATGTAGCCATCCCGAACAGCCATCTGGAATGCAGGGCGGAGAACAGTATGTACATGATCAACTGTCGTCGCCTTGAGTCCGCGCTCAATGATGAGCCCGTAATAGAACTTCTTGATGTCTGAATACTTGACGTCGACAATCTTCATCTTACCAAAGTCTTCCTTGATATAACTCTTATAGACATTAACATAAGTGCCCTTGGTAGTAACTTTGAGATTGTGCTTGGTGTCAAGATAAGTTTCCACCATGCTGTTGACTGCTACATTCTTTGACTTACTGGGATCAAGGCCATCATCATAATCTCTCTTTAATTTCCTCTCAGCCTCCCTGAGTTCAACCAGTGTCTTCTTATATATAGAGTGTCTCTGTCCCATACGGTCTGTATAGGAATATACGTATCTGCCATCCTTTCTCTGGAACTCACCTACGTACAGGTTGTAACCTCTTGAATCTTTTCTCGTCATGTTTTCCTCCTAATAAAAAAGAGGAATAACCGGTTCATAAACACATTATAATCCGCATTATTCCTCTGTTACAATCCATTTTTATCCTGTGAAAGAAGTGCAAAGCCGCATAAATACTGCCATTTGGACTTCTTTGGACAACAATGGACAATTACGATGTATAATTTGCGTCACGAAAATTTTCCATGAATGCATCGAAAATCTCTGTGTTGACCAGCACCCTTCTCTTAATGTGGTATATGGCTCCTGCGTCCTTAGCCATTTTCTCAAAGGTATGAAGCCCCATTGAATATAGGTCTTTTCCCTCCTTGTAAGTGACAAACTTCTTTCCGGACTTTACAGCCTCCGCTACATTAGTGATACTTGTTTTTCTTGCCGGCATTTACCGTCCCTCCTGTCTTTAGTCTGCATACAGTGAAGCATTGATAGCTTCACCTTCTTCTTTGCTCTGTGAATCTTAAGTCTTGCTGACTCCTGGGTTATCCCAAGCTCATCAGCGATCTCTGCTGCATCCTTTGCACCATTGATATATGAAGTGAAAAGAGCTTTCTCCTTTGGCTTGAGGATGCACATCTGGGTATTGAATAAGAAATAGGCCTTGCGCATATCGCGGATCACATATGCCTCATACATATAATCTATTTCGTTCTCAGTACCCTCCAGTACACCGCTTGAAAAATCACAGGTCCTCAGCGCATCCCTCGTCATGGTCTCACTGATTCCCGTATTAGCAGTCGGATCACTCGTTCCGCTTGTCTGCACCCTGACACCAAGCGCACCTCTGTCAGAGTGCCTGCTGCATGCCCTGTCTGTCTCAATGGTATAGACAAGTCCTTCTATCCGACTGTCTAACATTCCCAGGAAGGAAGGATAGTTTCTGCAGATAATATCCACCTTCCCTCCTGCATCTGCTGCAGCATAATCATCTACTAATTGAATTGCCATGAAGCACCTCCTTTATATATGTAGATTCTCAACTTTTTTCCTACATCCGATTTCAAGGAGTGTGTTCTCTACTTATTAGTAAGTACCGTCAAAAAAGCATTTCGGACTCAGCTCCAGAACGTTTGCCATTTCCAGAAAAAGAGACATCTTTATATCTGTTCTTCCTGTCTCGCAGTTAGCTACGATCTGTCTGCTCACATACAACTTTTCAGCAAACTTCTCCTGGCTGAGTCTAAGCTCTCTCCTTCTGATTCTGATCTTTTCTCCCAATGTTTTTTCTGCCATCATCTTACTGGCCTGCCATGATCATGAACTGTCCTTCCTAAATATTTTTTCGCGCGTGTCGTCTTAAGACTCTTCCATCATAAGGCTGCACCCCGCATAAGCACTAGAACTGAGCTGTATACTCGGTATGCAATCTGTATACCGTCATCTGTCAAGCAGAGCCAGCGCCTTTAGCTGGGCAACAGCAACTGCCCTTACCTCCGCGCTCTTAAGGTTTGAAAAAAGCTTTTCAATTTCTTCAACTCCGGCTTCCTGAAGGGTATTAACGTGAACTTCATCAACTCCCTTAAGGATCCAATCAGTAGATACCCGGAACCTCTCGGAATACTTGAGAAGAACATCTATAGGCAGTGTCCTTGTCTCCCTCTCATAGGCAGATATAACGCTCTTGTTTGATAAAAAGAACTCTGCAGCCAGTTCCTTCTGGCCGATGCCGCTTGCTTCACGAAGCTCCCTGATCCTTCCTCCGATTGTTTCTGTGTTTCTTGTTTCCATTTCATTCTCCGTTTCCGGAATCCACCAAAACGGAAGCAACCGAGCCAAGAGCATAGAGAAAGAGCCTGCAAAACTTTAATAAACCTAAGGTTAAAACCTTTCGGTATACTTCCGTTTTGCAGACTCCTTCGATGTTACGTGTTGTTAGTTACACGACTCTTTAAGCTCTTGGCAAATCTTTAGGCAGGCGATGCTGTTCCTGGCTCGTTGGCACTGCACTAGTCCATCATCTGCCGCATTAACATATTAAGTTGTATATTGGCCAGAAGCTTCCGGCCGCATCAGTTGGTCAATAACGCCAACTCCTTCTGGTACCTGAGCATCCTCTCTGTAAAGGTCTGCTCATCACTCTCTTCATCATTAACTATAGTAGTAACAAAATTCTTGGTCACACATATTGTTATCAGATTGCCGCACTCTTCACATATCTCGTCTACATCGGCACGTCTGGCCTTCATGATCTTATTACCACAAACCGGGCAGTTAACCCAGCGTTCTCCCTCCATGGATAACTTCGCTCTTTTCAAACTCTTCACCCCCAAGCGAACAAAACCAATTGTTAATAGTTACAATTAACGGATTAGGGAAAGAAAACCGTTAGCTGATCTCTTTTATAGCCCCGCGGTTGCTATACACTAATTATAGTTGTCTGAATGATAAGTCACAAGTAGAAATCGAACAGTTGTTCTGTCCTATTTTTTGTACACATTTTACAAAACTACAATTGCAATTCTCCTCCTTAAACAAAACTATTTTTTCATGCTGGCACCAAAACATGCGTAGTATATCATGATTCCAGAAACCAATCTTCCGAATTCACTCCGACTTTCATACGAAATTACTCCGAAAAGTCTCCGATTTTACTCCGATTTATTTTCTAAATAAAAAAGGCATAAATACGAATGATCAAACGCCTTTAAATCACTCCAGCGGTGGGAGTTTGGAAATATCTTCATCATTTTGTGGAATTTCTTTAAATGGTATTATTCCTCTGGCCATATCCTCATATTGCCTACGCTTTACATATTTCCACATTAAAATTCCAAGCAGCCTTATAGCTATTGGTCTCATTTCGTAAAATGTAGAACTGGCTATTCCCATATCAGTATATATATCTGAGTCTATTCTCTTATTACCATCAAAATAACTTTCTTTAAGTATTCTCTTATATTTAGGACCCTTAACCCTGAAATTGGCCACTTCATCCAGGATCATGTCAATCTTCCCCTTAAACCATGGCTTTTTGATGATATTATCTATCAGTTTAGCCCGTTCCATTACAGACTCGTCAAATGGTTTAGTAAGTACATAAAAAAATATATCCCGATCCGCCAGCTTATCTTCTGTTATTTCTTCTTCACTCTGTGGCATATGCGCATCCTTAGAAGCTCCATAATTCTTATCACGAAAATCTTCACATAATGGCGTGCACAGCTTTAATACCTTCTCCTCTGAGAAGCCTTCCTGCCTGCACATTTTTGCAACCTCAATATAGTCCTTAGATTTCTTTTTACCCATAATTATTTACCTCAAAAAAATGACAGGACAATCGGATAATCCCCAATCTCCTGTCTAAACAATAGTTATATGAATTTATCGAAACCCATTTCAAGACATATTATTTGCTATCATCACTACCTATAATACCGGTCATAAAGTCAATCACACGCTCCTGATTACGTGCATTCAGCTTCTTTACATATGTCATTATCCTTGTTTCCGCTGGCGTAAGTTGCATGTTCGTAGAAGGCGGTATGTCAAAGGAGAAAAACTCTCCAACCGTCATCCCAAACGCATCACTGATTCTCTCCAGAAGCGATATTGTAGGATATGAATCTCTTTTAAATATATCTGTAATGGTAGAAGTTGGTACGCCAACTATCTTTGCAAGATGCGTCTGGCTCCAACCTCGTTCATCCAATAATTCACTGATCCTGTGCTGGACATCTCGTGCTGTCATGGAATGATCTCCTTTCAAATGAAAGTGATTACCCCACTATTGTATGAAAATAGTCGTTTCTAAATAATCATTTGAAAGCTATGTATAGTCGTGCCCAGACAACTCCCCCATAAATGGGAAAAGACCTCAAACGAGGTCTCTTCCTTAATGAACAATATACTTTTTTCAGTTTGTTTCTTTATTTCCGGAATCAGCCGGATCTGCATTCTTTTTTCCAGTAATGATTGCTATCACAGCAACTACCGCATTTATAAGGCACCAGCCAGCCCAGATTACAAGATCACTGTAATTACCATGTCCTGCAAATCCTATAAGAGCAGCAAGGCCAAAGATAATGATAAGAGCTATATTGCCACCTTTTCCCGTGCTCTTCCTGGTCGCAATAGATACTATTCCACCGGTAAGCATAAGGATCGCAACTATGATTCCGGCAGACCCCGACGAGCCGCCATTTTCTTCCAGGGCATTTACCATACCAGCTGCACATGACTGGAATGCCACAATGATAAACAATACTATTGATAAAATACCTGCAACAAGTTTCCAAACTTTCATTTCAACGCTACCTCCTTACTGAGCCGAGAATGTAATTGGATCTGAATCTGCAATTGTGCTAAATGTTTCCACATCATAGATATGGAACTTGAGCTCAACCTCTTCAATGGCTTCAATACCATTAGACTCAAGTTCAGACGACATCAGTGTGATATCGTCAAAAGACTTCTTGCCATCATATACTGTAGTCGAGAAGTATGGTGTCATCATAAACCCATTTACAGACATGTCATCAACGGAGATTCCTACATTCTTGCCTGAAGTATTCTCGCAATAAAGTAATATTGCTGTTCCCCAGAAGCTATTCTCGTCAACTGCCTTACCTACAATTCTGATTCCACCCTCATTGTATAGTTCGGTACCGCTGTCATCTGCTGTGGTATCCATATTCTCGTAAGCAGAGGTCTTAATAGTCACACAGTCAGTATCAAAGATGTTTTCAAAACTATTAGTATCATATACATGAAAATATGCTTCTATCTGCCCAACAGAATCTATTCCTGCAGCCTTAAGTTCTGAACTCATCAAATGCATAGTCTCATTAGCCTTCTTACCGGCAGCCACATTAGAAGCGAATAAGTCTGAGATCATAAAGTCATTGACAATAAGAGCCGTGCAGCCAACAGTAACATCCTTGTCTGTTTCATTCTCTATGAGAAGCTTTATGCCATCTCCCCATATACTATCTGTCTCATATCCTGTAGCAGTGATCTTGATCCCATCCTGATCAACAAGGACCTGTTCTTCAATGGTCACTGCTTCAGAATCCGTTGATGTTTCTTCTGTTTGTTCTTCAGCTGCAGTTTCCTCTGTAGTTGTCTCTGTTGTCTGAGTGGTAGTTTCCTCGCTCTTTACAATATCCTTTTTCTCTGTAGATGCGCTGGATGAAGAGCCACATCCGGCAAGCATAAAGGCACTTATTATTACGCACAGTATGCCGGCAACAAATCTTGAATTTTTACGCATAAAAAAGCCCCTCCTTATAATGAATTGTCACGTAATATCGTAACTTTTAACCCATTATAACAAGGGGATTTGCACTTCGTTGCCCCTGTAACGGTGGCAATTTTTTTGGCTTATTCCTGCACTCCGGAGGTCCTTAGTGGCTGGAGCCCATGAGATTTCAGCATTGTATTGACGTCAATAATGCTTCCGGGCCTTTCATTAAATGCAATCATAATTAGAGCATCTCTTTCATCCTTGGCATAGAGTTCTGCCATTCCATACTTCCTGAGCGCTCTCTGTGTTTCACTCAGTGTGAACTCTGCAGCATAACATATCCTGACTATCACATCTCTCTGCTTGGTATGCTTCTCTCCGGATAATAATTTATATCCGTATCTTTCCGGCACATCTGCTTTAAGGAAAACTTCCTGCTGCTTGATTTTCTTCTTGTTCATTAGCTCTTTAACATAAGTTGAAAAAGAGTTTGATTCCGATAACATACTATCTTTATTATTCTTCAGATACTTATCATAGTCAGACAGATGAGTTTTACCTAAAGTGTTCTCAAGCTCATTGGTATCTTTTTCCTGCATATGCACCTCCAAACCATGCTACAATTATAAATATCAATTATCGTAAGAAAGGGGATAAACGTGGATCTTTCACAACGCCTTTCAATTTCATATTACAAGACAGTTGCTACAATCAACGAGTCCCATAGAATATATCTCGTTCAACACCAGGAAACAGGTAAATTCTATGTAAAAAAACTCCTGGATGTCTATTCTATTGAAGTTTATAAGTATCTCAAAGAGAATCCCATTATCGGCATACCTCAGATAATAGAATTGTATGAAGAAAACAATATTCTTACTCTTATTGAAGAATACGTTCCCGGTACTACTCTTAAAGAGATACTTGATTCAAAAAAGCTTACATTCGATCAGATCTGCAACTACATGATCAGCCTCTGTGAGATTCTGGAAAAACTACACTCTCACTATCCGCCTCTCATTCATAGGGATATCAAACCCTCAAATATTATAATAACAAGTTTTGACAATGTGATGCTCCTTGACTTCAATGCAGCCAAGTACAAGTCCTCAAATAGCAGCCGCAGTTCTGATACTGTACTCCTTGGCACACAAGGTTACGCAGCTCCTGAACAATACGGTTTTGGTGAGTCATCACCACAAACAGACATATATTCACTCGGCATCATTATGAGAGAAGCATCAGCCTCACTGACAGTAAACAATCATAAATTTGATCCTATCATCAACCGTTGTACCCAGATGGATCCCACAAGGCGCTACACTTCCGTAAAAGAGCTCAAGTCCGCTCTATTAAGGGCTCTAGGCAAAGATTCTTCATCAGATGATCCTGAGATATCTGCAGCATCTTATCTTCCACCCGGATTCAGGACTATGTCTCCCGGTAAAATGATTGTTGCAATTCCTGTTTATATCATGATCTTCTGGTTATGCATGACTCTTGAAATCAAAAACACTTATGGATTGGCTTTATGGATCGAGCGCATAACTATGCTCATTATATTTATTGGCGATATCCTTATCGGCTACAACTACCTGGGTGTACAAAAAACATTTCCGCCCTGCAGGAGTGAAAACAGGATTATTCGTATTCTGGGTATCATAGGCTTTATTGCTATTTTCACCTTTTCAGCCTTGATCATCATGATCTTTATCGAAGGAATCTTTTTCAATCACGCTAGTTGAAATATATCACAGAACATTAAAAAAAGTTGCCACTGTAGCGGTGGCAACTTTTCGTATCTTACTTAAATCATTTATTTACCAAAAGTATTGCTGGTAATTGCTGCAGCCTTTGCAGCTAAAGTGTTCGTTGACGCATATAATGAGCTGGTTGGTGCAACCGGACTCATGAGAACTTTTCCTGTTCCCCTATAAACATTAACAAGTCCTTCTCCACTCACTGCCGAGCCAAGAAGTGTCTTTGTAGATCTTTCAACAGTAAAATCAAGATTTGAAGACCAACATACTGCCAGGTTACCATCTATCTTAAGAGTATCATTATTGAGTTCCACCTCAATAAGCTCAGCATATGGAACATTGCTCTCAAGAGCAGCTATTCCATTTCCGGAAAGACTTAAGTTAAAGAGCCCTTCTCCTCCAAGCGCTGCTGATGAGAGATTCTTTCTGGAGACAACACTGTTTTTAACTGTTCCCGAGCATGCATAAAACATGCCATCTTCAATGGTAATACCAGGTCCCCAGGATGCAACATCCACAAGAATGATATATTTGTAAGTAGGCTCAAGAACAAGCCAGCCATTTCCGACATATTCCGGTTTAACTGCAGACTCTTTTGTTACAGCTCCCTTTACCATCTTTCCAAAAAGATCGCCAACGCCCTTTACTCCGGAAGTAGCCTGTACATTACCAGCCATCCACTGCATAGCTCCTGCCTGAATGATTGCTGAATTGTTACCATCAAGTTCAATCGCTAACTGTCTTCTATGAACTCCCATCTTGCTCATAAAATATTCAGTAGTCGCATTTGCTGGAGAAACACTGGCATCCTGCATGTACTCCAAAACATGGAAGTTGCCCATATTAGCCACAAATTTCCTGCCTTCGTTCTCAAAGTTTTTGATATTCATTGCTTTTTCCTCCTGCAATTCTCTATTTGTTTGCCTTATTCTATGTTTCAGATTATAGGACAATAAAAATATCTTCTTAATTATACCAAATAAATTGTCTGTATTTAGGATTTTATAAAATCAATCCAGCTTGAAAATACAATACTCTTGCACAGCTATATAAGCAGTATAATTATCATGTGAATGTCGTTGAAAGGACCACTGCCATGAGCGAGAACAATTCTAACAACAAAAATAAACCCAGCATCAGTACAGGAGCTGCTGCACTCATATCTGTACTTGCTGTGCCTGTAACTCTTTTGGCCAGTTTACTTATATCTAACAAGAAAAAGAAATAGTCCCAGGAATGGGCCATGATCCCATAACCTTCCGCGTATGAAGCGGATGCTCTACCACTTGAGCTATCCTGGAATAGCGGACACAGAGGGAATCGAACCCACAACCTCCCGGTTAACAGCCGGGCGCTCTGCCGATTGAGCTATGTGTCCAAAGCCACGGTAGTAGGACTCGAACCTACAACACCCTGAGTCAGAGTCAGGTACTCTACCAATTGAGCTATACCGCATTAGTGCTGCTGGTGGGGCTTGAACCCACGACCTTCGGTTTAAGAGACCGTTGCTCTTCCAACTGAGCTACAACAGCTTAGTGCTCCCCACGGGGGGTGAACCCGCATCTCTCGGCTTAAAAGGCCGGTGCATATCCGCTCTGCCAAGGAAGCTTAATGGGCCCGGGTGGAGTTGAACCACCTCGCAGGGATTTTCAATCCCCAGCTCTACCAGTTGAGCTACAAGCCCTAAGAGACATAGGTGGGATTCGAACCCACGATAACGGAGTTGCAGTCCGCTGCCTTTCCTGCTTGGCTACCATGTCTTAACTACGGCACTTGGAATCGAACCAAGATTACCGGAACCAAAATCCTGTGGGCTACCATTACCCCATGCCGCATTGAGCAGCCTTAATCGACTGCAATTATGTCATCAATCGGAACTTCCAGGTAAACTGAAAGAGCTACAATCCTATCGATACTTGGAAGCACTTCCCCTCGTAAGTATCTATATACAAGGGATGTACTTGCTCCCAGGTACTCAGAAACCTCTGATACTGTATGTCCGCTCTCTCTAATCAGTTCCCTAATCCTGATTCCTGTTCCTTCGATATCAATTACAGGATAATCCATCTTCTTAATCTCCTTTTTCGCATTAAAAAACCACTTAACTCTTGCAAGCTAAGTGGCTACAGATCTCAATGACCTCATTTATTCTTAATGCTCCGGACCATCCATCATTTGGCATATCCAGGACCACTTTCCACCAACTTGCAATTTGCATAACTAACAAAGCACTTCTGATTTTTGCAGAACTGCATAAACTGTTTGTTATTAAATTGCTGGTTGATAGTTACGTAGTACATTCTTAAATAAATCCTCTTAACTTTCTGCTACTCTTCATAGCTCCATATCTTTGTTCTGATTTTATTATCGTCTTGCCGGACTCATTTGTATAGTGTCATCAGATGACACAACGCCGTGAATAGGGATCGAACCTATCTTCCCGTGAAGGAAACCGCTGATTAGCAATCAGGTGCCTTACCACTCGGCCACCACGGCATATTTAAGTGGGTGGAGCAGGAATTGCACCTGCGGTGTTTCTAATGTGGGAGTTTTACAGACTCTTGCCCTCGCTTCTAGGCATACCCACCCATAATACCTCCTGTCGGACTTGAACCGAACATCCCTGGCTTGAGAGGCCAATGTCCTGACCTTTAGACTAAGGAGGCATAGTGATCCCCACCGGACTTGAACCGAGTATCCCAGCCTTGAAAGGGCTGTGTCCTGACCTTTAGACCAGGGGACCATATGCAGGCAATATAGTGCCTGCTAATCTATATTCAGTTCATGCGCTTAATGAATAAAGCCATTCCCCTTCAGTTACAATAATGTCATCCATAGCAACTCCGAAAACAGCTGCCAATACAACTAAATTGTCTAATGTCGGCATGGCTGTTCCATGTTGCCACTTGTAAATTGCCTGTGGAGTAGCAAACCCAAACACGTCCTGTAAATCCCTAACAGACATACCGGCTGCCACTCTTAAATCTGTAATTCTCTGTCCCGTAGCGACCATGTTGATCGCTGGAATATTCTGTGTCATTTTCGACTCCTTTCTGGCCTTAGCCAAGTACACGAGGTGGGATTCGAACCCACATGCGTTACCGCGTCTAATCCTAAATCAGGTGCGTCTACCAACTTCGCCACTCGTGCAGAACAGACCCGCCAGGACTTGAACCCGGACTAACAGTTTTGGAGACTGCTGTGCTGCCATTTACACCACGAATCTTTAGCGCAGAGCCTGGGATTCGAACCCAGATACCCTTTCAGGATGGCGGTTTTCAGGACCGCTGCTGTACCAATTGAGCCAACTCTGCATTTTTCAGGCAAAAGAAAAACCGCTTGCCTTGTCATCTAAGGTAAGCGGTACGCAAACATGTTTATCTATAAGCTTCCGATCCGGTCTCTATCCTATCCGGTTCTTTGCCAAAACAACATTTTCTCGCATTTGCCTATCCTTAAATGAGCGCATGAAATTAAACATCCACTCTGATTTGCTCTGGAGTGATGATTCATAACTTTCGCTATAGAGGCAATAATTGCGATTCATTGTTGTCATGTCTCTGTCTTTTCCTTTCCGGGAGCTTCTATCTGCTCCGCTTATCTCTCTTATATATCGAATAATAACACCTGTATGATTAGTTGTCATTATATTTGTAGTATAAAAAAATCAGCTCCAAATCCATCTCCGAATTCTTTGCTGATTCTCTCTTTTTCCTTCTTTCTGTTGTAGGCCTTCCCGCTTGGAACACTCCTTGTTACGGGATTAAGATTTCCCCAGGTGCGTCTCTGTTTGGAATGGTACTCCTTTTGCTGTTTTTTACTACGTTTGTCCAGTGAAACATATTTGCTCATTGTCTATCCTCCGTTTCTTCTGTCTGAACCCTATTGTTGTATTTTGATGCAAGCATCCATTAGCAATTTTACTATATTCCAGGAGATAAAAAAATGCCATGTAACGGCATTTTTTCCGAAACATGGCATATAAGCTCAGATATAACTTACTGTCTCTGATAACTCTTTTCTGCTGTTATGATTATCAAGTGGTCCTGCTCCTTCTGCAGCATATCCGAGATCAAGAAGCATCAGAATCTCCTCGTTCTCTGGAAGGCCAAGGTCATCCGCAAGTGCTTCCGGATCAAAGAAATTGAGCCAGCAGCTGTCTATGCCTTCATTTGCTGCAGCAAGCATTAGGTGTGTTGCTACGATAGAAGCATCCTCAATACCGGAATCTTTTTTGCCACCCGGGTATGTGAATACATTACTCTTATTAAGCTTGTACTTAGTAGTCGATTTAGCAGCATTAAAAAGATCTAACACCTCATCCATATCTACAGCAATCTTCTTTACTGTCTCTCCTTTAAAGGGATCAACACGGCTATCCATATCCAGTACCTGCGCACGGTCATAAACCTTGTCAGTTATAATTGATGTTGAGTCATCATTATTAGCCGTACCTACAAACCATATATTATTGCTCACAATGACATTTGCTGCCTCATTAGAGTAAGATGACCCACTGGGCCACATCGAAAACAGCCATCGTAATGGTGAAGGTATTTGATATCAGTGTTACTGCCACAAAAGTCTTAAGGACCCATTTGAAGAAAACCCAGGTCTCAAAATGAGCCAGATTATTGTGGCCTGCAACCAGTTGAATAAGCTCATAACAAGCAATAAATGTCAGGATGATTCCTGCTATTGGCATGATAATGTTCTCCGACAGGTCCCTTATCAGCCGATACACAGCCGGCATAAAACTGGACGGAGTCTGTCCTACTGTAGCCGCTATCTCACCCACCTGAGTATTCACAGAATCAAAGATATTGCCCAGATGCTTCATGATACCCGTGATGAGAAAGTCCTTTATCCACTGCTCCATTGCCTCGATTACGGTTTCCATTCATGCCCTCCGTTAGTAAAAAGGCTGGGGATTCTACTCCCCAGCCTCCGTGTACTTCTCGACATCTGCCAGATCAAAACAGACCTGAAAGAAGAGGTACAAGCGTTGTTCCGATGAGGGCAATACCACCTCCCGCCATCAGCTGCTTCATTCCCTGGCTCTTCGCGCCGGGGTTGTCACCGCCGTAACCTTCCATGAGGTTTACACCACCCCATATTCCAAGACCAGCGCCAAGCGCGATTACAAGTGACTGAAGTACTGTTACTGAACTCTGAAAAAATGCCATAATTCTTAAACCCAAAAACCTTTCTACCGCTATTTTTGTGCGGTCAGCGACATCCCTCATAGCGGGATGCCGGTCAATAGTTACATTTCCTCATCTATATCATCGACGACGTAGTACTCATCATCTGGTTTGAGGATCATATTGTGTTGCTGCTTAAGGAACTTCTCAATATCAAAAAGATTCCTCTTGCTGTAGTCTGCTGTCAGCTTATAGTTGGGATGCTTTGTCAGATCATATTTCTTTGAAAGAAATGGTCTTACACCCCTCAGCTGGACGATACACTTGGAACCGTCCAGGACAGCAAGCTCATCGATGCTCATAAGGTCATGACCTGCCTTCTGATAATTGATACCATAAGAAGGATTCATTCCACGGGTGTCCTGAACGTTGAAAAAATCAATAGTCTCTTTTCCCAGCTGGGCATTGAGATCCTTGAGAGTTGTCTGCTCTGTACCACCAAGAAAGATCTGTGAATCCATGTTGCCGACTATAGTATCAGCGTTATCCTTGTAGATAGCCTTTAGCTGCGATTTTGCCTGCAGCACAAGGCACGCTGATATCTCCCTACTTCGGATTGTAGCGACAAGCTTCTCCAGATTAGGGATCTGCCCGATGTTAGCGCACTCATCGATGAGGCACCTCACATGAACCGGAAGCCTTCCACCATAGACATCATCTGCCTTTTCGCACAGAAGATTGAAAAGCTGAGTGTAGATCATGGAAATCAGGAAGTTGAAGGTAGCATCTGTGTCTGACATGATCAGGAAAAGGGCTGTCTTCTTATCCCCGATTGTATCGAGCTCAAGCTCGTCATACATCGTGATCTCTCTGACTTCGGCAATATCGAATGGGGCGAGACGTGCGCCACAGCTTATGAGTATAGATTTCATGGTCTTGCCTGCAGCAAGGCGGAACTTTTTATATTGCCTCACTGCGAAGTGCTCAGGATTCTTTTCCTCGAGCTCTTCAAACATCAGGTCGACCGCATTCTTGAACTCTTCGTCATCCTCACGGACTTCCATGGCATTGATCATCTCAAGGAGAGTAGAAAAATTCTGCTCTTCCTCAGGAGCTTCGTAATGGATGTAACCAATAAGTGCCGTATAAAGAAGCCTCTCCGCTTTTTCCCAGAACGGATCATTACTGGTTCCCTCTCCCTTTGTGTTGACCACAAGGACATTTACAAGCTTCAGGATATCCTTATCGGTGTGCACATATTTGAATGGATTGAAATGCATACTTTTTGCAAAGTTGATGGTGTTGAACACCCTAACATCGTATCCATTCTTATATAGTGCATGGCCGGTCTCAGGGAGCAACTGTCCCTTGGGATCTGTTACTACATAGGATGAGTGCATCTGAAGAAGGTTAGGCTTGATAAAAAATCTCGTCTTACCGGAGCCGGAACCTCCCACTACAAGGACGTTCTTATTTCTTGCGTACTTGGGATTCTCCGGTCTGGAATTCATGGTAAGTTTCTCAGACTCAGAAAGAATGACGTTATTGAAAAAGTCAGGATCAACATAAGGAGCAATATCCTTACTATTCCCCCATCTTGCTGAGCCGTATTCTTCCCGGTGACGAAACTTCTTGCGGTTATCCCGCCTGTCCCATATAAAAAGAACAAGCAGCATAACCGCCAGACCTATTATTCCCACAAGAGCTCTGGGATTTTGCAAAATAGTCTCATAAGTGATCATCTTACCTTCTCCTTTGCCCTGTGGATTACCTTCTTAGGAGCACTTGCCACCTTTTCTTTGAGCTTATGAAGGCGTTCTAACAGCGAAGGGCGCTGCTCCTTCATAAGCTTTTTCTGAGTATACGCACGTATAACATCAGTGATGGCATCCTGATCCTTAGCCTTAAAGAAAACAGAATATACCGGAGGCTTCTCATTAAGGTGCTTAACAACGGCAAAATCAACGCCGTACTTTCTGGCCACCTTCTGAAAATCACGAAGCTCAGTCTTGGAAACATCTACACTGGTAACACCCTGGTCCTTACGGATGAGCTGTTTGATGCGCTGCTTGCCATGCCTGTTCGTGTTGGAGGCGGAAATCTTATTCCAGCCCTTGACTACTGCCCACTTAAGGAGCTTAATCATGGTCTTGCCGGTAAGTTTTCCCGCCTTCACACACTTATGGTAAGCAAACAGATACGCCTCTTTGGATGTAGAGTCGTTTTCCATGGTTTACCCTCCGTCAGATAGCTTCTCCTCCCTTGGTCTTAGGAGGTTTTGCGACATCCTCCTTCTTTGGAGCCTTGGAGACTTCCTCTTTCTTGGCCTTGAGATCTGAGATAAGAGAATCTTTCTCTTTTCCCGCAACCTCTCTTGCCTCGAACTTCTCAGCCAGCTCAAAGACCTTAGCCTGGGAATCGTAGTGATAAACACTATCAGTGAGCTTATCCTCAGGAGCTACCTGCGTAGCATTGACCTCTCTGACCATCTTCTCTAAGGAAGCGCGGTCAAACTGACCGTTGTCCTTCACAAGGAGAATTTCATGAATTGATGAAGGCAGGATGTAGAAACTGCCACCCAGCTTTTCAGCCGCCTGATCCATGAAATCCTGGTAAGCAAGGATTCCTGCGCCCTGGGTCTTATCCTCAACAGTTGCAACGAAGATAGGCTCATCAGCCTTAGGTCCGAGCCCGAGCATTTCTGCCTGCTCAGCACCCATCATCTCCGCCATCACCTCGGACAGTCCCTGGATTACCGCAGGTCTTACCTCCGGAGCAATTGACATCGCATCAGCGTGAAGCTGCTCTGCCGTGATACCGTAGTTATCAAGCATCTTGTTTGTCACAAGAATCGAGCTCCTTCCCTCTGAAGATGAGTCAAGAACGATACGGTAAACAATCGCCATATCCTCCATGTTCTTATGCGGAACAGTCTCAAGGAGCTCTGCATTTCTTTCTGCAGAAACAACTTCCATGGCAAGTTTGCCTTTCATCTGGCTGTAATCGGTAAGTGCCTCAAGATCAAACGCAGGATGATTATCAAGGGCATGCTCTGCAGCACTGGCAATCTGTCTGACTATCATGTCAAATGATCTGCCATCGGAATATTCCTTGAATGCAGCATCGATGCCAATGTTCACACCAATGACGCCATCCTCAGGTTTCACTACCAGAGCTTCGTAGGACTGATTCATCTTCTCAACTGTGTGAGTCTCAACTGAATACTTCCTATCGAAGATCAACTCGAGCCTGTCCTTCACCGCTTTGGCAAGGTCCTCTTTGAATGTATCGAAATCCATTCATACACCTCTTTCTGTATAATCGAGCCGTTGTTGGTTGCTGCCCCGCGGTTTTCGCCGCCAGGCCTTATGACATGAAAAAAGCACCAGTCCCACGAATGCACTTACGCACTCATGAGCTGATGCCCGGTTCATGTCTTTATTCTCTTGGCCAAGAAAAAACAAGGAAGCATTTGGCTCTTGCCTGTTCCCTTGTCCATCATAATAATATCATGCCCTAAAAAGCCTTTCAATTATCACGGCATTATCAATTTGTTTCAAAACATTATCACAGCGTTTCGGAACGTTATCATATCGTTATCATTCAAATTTGACTTCAGTTGTATAGGATTTAAGTGTCTTTACCAACGAAGCAATAACGATGTCCTTTTGATTGTCAGTAAGCTTGCTTATCGCTGAGTACAATGCTTTATCGTCCTTAGCCATCAGTATGTCTAATACCTTTTCTCCTGAAGTCATATCCAAGTCCTCACATAACTATTGTTTTTGCTGCTATAAATATGGTAACACTTTGGACTTGAATTTAGTGCAAGTTTGGAAAGAATATATTCCAATATAACGCGCTTCCACTTATGACTCATTAACCAACTTTCCAGTCATATGTTCAGGTGCAAATTCCAGGCATTGAACACGAGGTAATGCGTTCTTTAACTCCTTTTCCAGATATTCTTCATCATCGGTAAACTTTCTGACCAAAGCAGTGCAAATCTCGTAACATCATGCTTATGGTCATATTTATATACTTACGCAACTCCATATCCGATGGCTTTCGCTGAATCTATTGGACTTCCGCCGCCGTAGTGGATCATAATCTTCTTTCCGCCAAATTCTTTAATAAGGTCTGCGACCTTACTCTCTGTTCCTTTGCCAAATACCACTTTTGTAGGTGTATAGTAGCTAAATCAAACATATCGAATCCCTCCTTAAAAAACTGATTTAGTTAATAGTAACAGTCATTTCTGTATCATCAGTAAGCTCTACTTCTGAAGCTGATTTACCGACGCTGATGCGATAAGCTCCTTTAAAGGCATCCACCATAATACATCCATTTTCATCTGTTTTAACTGAGGCATCTGTCCACCACTCGTTCTTCACGAGGTCTTTCAGCATCTCATAGGATGGCTTTTGGAATTATCCAGTCTTATATAACCGCTCGGAGCCTTGAGCCAAGCTCCATCCCTGTAATCCCAGGTCGTAATGGCTTCCACAAATCCGGCTCCTTTCTTTACATTTTCAATATCCTATTTCTTTAAGCACCCTGTCCATAAGTTGCGCATTCTTTATCGAAAATTCCGGTGTTACATGAGGTGTCCCGTTACCATTAATGCATCTGCACATCTGAACTATTTCAAGTGAATAGTTCTGCGGGATGCTGACCTTTCTTTCAACAAGACCATCCGCAGTATAGACTCTGTAACCAGCATCTCCCTGCTGGTTATATTCAACCTCTGACCTGATAGAGCCTTTACTACCATGAATGTAGAGCCTGTCATATCTTGCGTTAGTGTTTTTACCGAGTACCATTCCCACATTGAAAGCAGCCCTGACACTATTCTCGAAACGGATGATTCCTGATGTCATTGCATCAACTCCAAGATCAGTAAACTCCGCGCTGGCTTTTACATATTCCGGCTCAGAATCTATAAGGGACAGGATCATTGTTGTGCAGTAACAGCCAAGATCATACATGGCTCCTCCGCCAAGATCCTTGTGTAGTCTAATGTCTTCCTTGTATCCTTGGGTCACGAATGCCGTCTCGATATAATCCACATCACCAATGACTCCATCTGCTATGTCTTTCTTAAGGCTCTCCACATATGGACTGTGGAGATAAGCATACGCTTCCATCAGATAAACGCCATTTTCTTTGGCGGTATCAAACATCAATTTTGCTTCATCTGCATTAAGCGCCAGAGGCTTCTCGCAGATAACATGTTTACCGGCACTAAGAGCTTCTTTTACCCACTTAAGATGCAGGTTATTGGGAAGTGGGATATAAACTGCCTGAACATCCTTATCTGCAATTAATTCTTCATAGCTTCCGTACGCCTTCTGAAAGCCAAATTCCTGTTTGAAGCTCTCCGCTTTTTCAAGGCTTCTGCCTGCAATAGCATATAGTTCACAATCTTCTGCCAGTTTCATACCGGGAATTGTGCACCCTCTTGCTATATTAGCTGTTCCAAGTACGCCCCATTTTATTTTTGCCATAACACCACCATTCCTTTCTTTATCTCTGACTTTCAATGAACTTCATCTGTGGACTTTCATTGCTCAGCTGCATCAGTTCGATCTTGATACCGTCAGGATCATGTGTCCAGCACTGCCAGTTGAAATCGGCCCCCTGTTTTGGTGCATCGTCCTGTGGAGCACCTGTATCAACAATCCTCTTCCATGCATCCTGTATGTCATCAACTGCTACGCAAATATGAAAAAATCCTATATTTTCATCCCTGTAAGGATTCTCATTTATACCACCATAGAACAGTTCAATGAGCTGTCCTCCGCCGCCATAGATGTAAACAATCCATGGCTCACCATTTTCAGGCTTGTTAATCTCAAAAGCCTTTTTTAAATCCCAGTGTTTCCTCATAAAATGCTATGGTCTTCTTCATATCCTTTACGTTAAATGCTGCGTGGCTGATCCCTTTTACCATGATGTCCTCCTTTAGTAGTACATATCAAATCCCGTCTCAAGCTTTGTAGCATATGCCTTTCCCGCATCGGGAAGCATGGAAAGCATATAAATGGTCTTATAAATATCTGCGAAATCATCCTGTATCACGCATTGTCCCGTTTTTTCACATGATCCCCAGCCGTTTCCACATGCCCTTTCATAAACTGTTCCTTGGCCGACGCTGTCAGCCCGTCATCATTCGGGCTTGACCATATAACTGCCACCTTCTTCATGAATGCCGCCCCCTTTCCTTCTTAAAAAGGATAATCAAGTCCTTCGTTTGTAATAAATCTATGTCCCGTAAAGTCTTCACGTCTTTCTGCAAAGAGATTTTTTAATATCCCAGCTGCCTCATAAGAAGAAAGAGGCGCCGGATTATCCTCTTTTCCATCTGTCCTTATCCATCCCGGATGGACAGCAAATATATTGACTTTCTTTTCATCCCTGAACGTGTTAAAAAGGTTCATCGTTGCCATATTAAGTGCTGCCTTGCCCATTCCGTAATCTATCATGTTTGTCCTGTAGCACTTCTCAATGCTCCCTGCTTCAGATGAGATGTTCATGATAAGTGCAGTCCCTTCAGCATTTGTCAGAAGCGGGTAGAATGCCTTGATTACTCTCATTGTTCCGACAGCGATGAGGTCTAATGTTCTGGGGATAAGGTCGAGATCTGCTTCAAAAAAACTCTTGTCACAGTCAGGTGAAACTCCGACCGCATTGTTTATCAGCGTATCAATATGATCCACTTTTTTTGCTACATCTTTTGCTGCACTGTTTACAGATTCACTGTCCAGAAGATCCATAGTTGCAACTATCAGCCTGTCGCCATACTTTTCCTTAAGAGCATCAACATCTGCAGAAGGCTTTCTGACAGTAGCTATCACTGTGTCTCCTGCCTCAAGGTATCTGAGTACGAGATTATAGCCAAGCGCATAGCTCCTGCCTGTTCCGGTAACCATTACTACATCTGCCATTTTCATCCTCCTTATTTTCAGTCAAGGGATCCCAAATAAGCTGGAATGTTTTTTTCTGCATGTTCTACAGCCTGCTCAACTGTCATTCCGTAGAAGTTCGATGCTCCAAAGCATCTTCCTGACTTCTTGTCATCCACAAATGCTCCTACAACAACTCCCGGCAGTGAGCTTTCAGGTGCATTTGGCGCACTTGGTCCGCCAAGATCTGTCCTGCACCATCCGGGATCAGTAAGATTTATCATTACATTGGTGCCATCATACACTGATGCAAGATCCATAGTCACTTTGTCCAGTGCTGCCTTACTTGCCGAATATCCTGCCTGCTGGGGTTCTCTCCTGATTCCACTTGTAGTATTAACAATCCTTCCAAAATCCCTTGCCTTCATGCCAGGAAGGAAATGATATGCGATCATCATCGGTGCAATAGTGTTTATCTTAAAGCTTTCTTCATAATCTGATACAGGTGTCTGCAGATACTCTGTCCTGTATGCTATCTGTATACCTGCATTGTTGAGGATGATATCAACATCTACTCCAAGCTCATCTATCTTCAAAAGCATATCTTCTACTGCCGAAATATCAGATAGCTCACAGGCCACAGGAACAGCCTCAACACCAAGTTCCTTTACCTTAGCTACGACATTCTCCAGATGTTCCAGTGTTCTTCCCTGCAGAATGAGGTTGCACCCTCTCTCTGCCATAATTTCTCACAAATCTATATGCCCATCCTGATAAGGAACATATATACAGCAGTACCCAAAAGAATGCTGAGTACAGCATTTCTTTTCCATGCCTGCATCCCTACCACCATAGCTCCTGCTACCACCTCCGGTATACCATGTGAACCTGATGTAAAAGAAACATCCTTAAGGCAGTATATGACAAGTAATCCTATAGTTGCCTGTGGGAGTACCTTCCCAAGATAAGTAATGTATTTAGGAGTATTTTCCCCAAATACAAAAAAAGGAAGGAAGCGCAGTGCCATGGTAGTAACAGCCATTGAAGCAATGAGTATCAAAGCCATTATCTGTTGCTCTCCTCCTTCTTTCTCATAAACGTAAGTACAATTGTTATCAGAAACATTGCCGGTATCAAAAACTTCTCAGGGCCTAATAATACCAGGCACAAGACAGTACAGATGATCCCTGTCAGAGCCGGAATATGATTCCTGGAAGTGAGCCACTGCTCAGTAAAAGATGCTATGAAAAGCGCAGTCATCGAGAACTCTATCCCTCTGACAGAAAAAGGTATTACTTTTCCAAGGATGCTTCCAATCAGTGTTCCTGCAACCCAATAGCAGTGGTTGAACAAAGAAACAAAAAACCTGTAACAATTGATATCAGTAACACCAGATGCATCATCACATAAAAGCGAATATGTCTCGTCTGTCAGTGCAAAGATAAGATAAGGCTTATAAGTACCTGCATCCCTATACTTGCCGATCATTGAAATGCTGTAGAACAGATGCCGGGCATTTACCATGATTGTCGTAATTACGGTCGTTAAGACAGATGCTCCCCCTGTCAGAAGCCCGACTCCTACATACTGCATCGATCCTGCATATATAAAAAGGCTCATTAAGAGCGCCCAAACCACACCGTATCCGGCATCACGAAGAAGAATTCCAAAACCGATTCCAAGAACTATATATCCTGCCATTACCGGCACTGACTTATAAAACGCTTTAGTTACTGTTTCTGCTCTGCCCGCCATCTTTTATATTTGCCTTCTCCACTTGCATATATCGAATTTGTTCTGTATTATAAATCATACAACTTGAAGTTAACTTTAACTCAAGTACTTTTGCTTTTTTCAACTTTTTATTATATATATAATTTTTCGGAGGGATCATGATCTATACAATCACTGAGCTGTCAAAGCAGTTTAATCTGCCTGCTTCGACAATAAGATACTATGAGAAAATCGGTTTACTGGAGAATGTTGAACATGTAAACTCACGCAGATTTTACAATGATTCTCATATAGACCGCTTAAATGCTATAGAATGTTTCAAAAAAGCCCTTCTTCCCCTGGACGATATCAAGCTTTTCTTTTCATATGAAAAGGATATGGAAGCAAATTCTGAAAAAATACTTGAGATGATGAAGTCCCAGGAAGTCAGGACACAGAAATCACTGGAAGCACTCCAGACAGGCCTTGCCCACCTTCAGAAAAAGATCCGCTTTTACACTCTGGTCAGCGAAGCCGTTAAGAATAAAACTCCCATGCCTGACTGGAACGATGTTGTATGACAGTTTGTAGCTTATCAAGGATACTTACATGGCCAGAATATTGAATCTTATTATTGTCATTCTAGAATTCATTTCATATTCAAAAAGTATTAAGGACAGACAGTTTCTTAAAGGCTTTGTCTTCTACACACAGATATCCAATTTTCTTACATTGATATCTTCGCTTGCACTGGTTATTTTCGGACAGCGGTACTATGTAGAAGTGTTAAGACTGATGACTGTTACCATGATGTGCATGACGTTCTTTGTTACTACATTCATTCTGGTCCCCATGTCCGGAAAGGTAAAAGAGCTTCTCTTCTCCGGAGCAGGACTTTATCATCATCTGATAATTCCTATACTGACAACAGTATCATACATTTTTGCTGAAGAACGTGCCTCCTATGGATGGATCATTCTACCAGCTCTTTTCACCCTTGTATACGGACTTGTCATGGTTCATCTCAACGCTATCGAAAAGGTCGATGGTCCGTATCCTTTTTTCAAGGTAAAAACACTTGGCATAAGAAATACAGTCATATGTCTGGCTGCATTGTTTGCAGTAGTAAGCATTATCTCAGCTGCAGTATCATACCGAAGCCCCCTGCAGACTGACGTGAAATATGTATTTGTTCACGGGCTTTCAGGTTGGGGGAGCTACGATGCAAGGAACGAATTTATTCCCTACTGGGGACTTACAAGCGGAAACATAATAAGATACCTGAACAACCTGGGCTATGAAAGCTATGCTGCCTCTGTGGATCCCACCGGAAGCGCCTGGGACAGAGCCTGTGAACTGTATGCACAGCTTTCTGGGACAAGAGTTGACTACGGCGCTGCCCACAGTAAGGCCGCAGGACATGAGCGTTTTGGAGAAGATTTTACGGGCAGGGCACTCGTAAAGGATTTTGGCACATCAAGAGTCGCACTTATCGGTCACTCCTTTGGTGGCGCAACAATAAGACTGTTTTCCGAGATACTGAAAAATGGCTCTTATAAAGAGCGCAGCTGCACCGATGAAGCAGATCTGTCACCTTTCTTCAAAGGTGGTAACGGCGATAACCTGCTTTCCATAGTGACTCTGGCCGCACCAACAAACGGAACCACTGCATATGACCTCTATGAAGATGAAGACTTTGACCGATCAGCCATATATATTCCTGATGAATATGAGAAAAACAGTGATGCCGTATCAAAAGGTACTAAGGCTGTCCCTGACGGAAGACAGTCCTATGACTATGCTTCCTTTGACATGCATATAGACAACGCGCTGGCATTGAATGAAAGAATCACTACCTTCGAGGATGTATACTACTTTGCCTATCCTTGCTATTCAACAATCCAAAACGCTGATGGGAGCATATCTCCTGACCCGGAAATCACTGAGAACTTGTTCCTGAAAAGTGCAACTTACATGAGCTGTTATACCGGCACTACAAAAGGCGGCTTTACGATTGATGAATCCTGGCAGCCAAACGATGGACTGGTAAATACCATTTCGGCCGGGGCTCCAATAGGCGCTCCCAGCACCGAATATGTCAAGGGTACCACAATCATTCCAGGACAATGGTATATCATGCCGGCATACCACGGAGATCATATGTCACTTCAGGGCGGTCTTACTAAAAGAACTAATGTAAAGCCATTCTACCTTGAGCTTGTAAAACTGATTGCTCAATGTCGGTGAGGGTAGTTCATTATTCTCTCGTAAGCAAGTCTTGGATCATTGTCCTCATAAACATAAATCGTACCGCAATGGGTAAATCCAAGTTTTCCCAGCATCCCCTGCATTACCATGTTGTCCCCATGCGTGTCTATCCTAAGATGTCCACATTGTTCCAACGCCCACTCGATACAAAAGGATCCTATTCCCTTTTCAGAACCATTAGAAGCTATCCTGTGAACAACTCCGTACCGGTTATCTCCTATCCACTCGCCATCATCTATTGTCCGGTAAGTAGGTTCAATGTTTTCTCCCTGATTGAAAAAGAATGTTCCGACCACTTCTCCGTTCTCATTCTCACATACGTAGCTGCAGCCTGTCTCGATATCATCCCTGATTAGCTCCTCAGGAGGCCAGTTCCTTTTGCCCCACTGATTGGGATTTCCGTGCTCTGCCATAAACTTACGGGCATGAGCGTATATATCCATTACTCTTTCAATATCTTTCTCAGTTGTTTTCCTTATCTTCATATGTCCATCCATGTTCGCCATGATATATCATCAGTCTGGTCATTCCGCCATCTATACAGATGTTTTCTCCGGTGATAAATCCTGCTTTATCGGAGCACAGGAACATTACCATCTCTGCAATATCCTCAGGCTTTCCAACTCTTCCCACCAGCTGCTGGGTCGCATCCACTCCATCAATCGTATTATCAGTAGTATTTATCCATCCCGGAGATATGCTGTTTACGCGCGCCTTTCCAGCCAGGCTCACGGCCATTGCATGTGTCAGAGCTGATATCCCCCCTTTCGCTGCAGTATAGCTCTCAGTCTGAGGCTGGCTCATGCGGTCTCTTGAAGAAGCAATGTTTATTATACATGCACTTTCTGCAAAATAAGGCATCAGGAGCTTGGTGAGATAAAACGGAGCCGTTACACCAACAGACAGTGCATATTGGAATTCTTCATAGCTGCACTCATCGATTCCTCTCATGATCGGGAGCGCATTATTAATTATATAATCCACGTGGCTGGACTTATCAATCACACTCTTCGCAAACTCCTCAAGAGTCTCCTTATTTGCCACATCCCCAACAAACCAGTCTCCCGGCTTTATATCTATGATATGAACCTCTATGCCACTGGCTCTGAATGCATCGACGATTGCCTTGCCAATCCCATGTCCTCCACCGGTTACGACAGCAACTTTATCAGCCATAAGATCCTCCTGAATATGAGTTCAACACAAAATCAAATCATATATATCGTACACAATTTAATAAGATGATACAATCAATAAACGCAAAAATAACAGCCACGAACATTTCATAGCTGTTATCTGTAGAGATCTTTATTCAATTACAATCTCTCTAAACTGAAAAGGCTACTGTATCAAATGCATAGGTCTTATCAAGCTCATGCTCATTTTCAGACCATGTAGCTTAATAGTGAATGACTGAATCGTCTATATCAGATACTTTTGCAAATCCAGTACAGCTCATCAGGTATCTGAGCTCATCTCCTACATGGTTTATGAAGTCACGCACTCCGCTTACACCGCCTGTTTCAAGCGAAGGCAGCATGGAACGCCCTACAGCAGCTGCGTCCGCTCCAAGGGCCAATGCTTTAAAAACATCTGCACCGGAAGCAATTCCGCAGTCAACAATAATCTTCACATCACGTCCCTCAAGAGCTTTCTTAATTTCCGGTAAAACCATCATAGGTGGAACCGCATAAGGAATCCTTCCATGATGATGGCTGACTATGATAGCCTTTGCACCAATATCAGCACATTTAACAGCATCGGAAACGCTAAGGACTCCCTTTACAACAAAGGGAATCTTTACCATTTCCACATAGCCTCTTAGCATGTCTGCGGTCTGGTATGACATATCTTCGCCCACGACAACATCATATCCTTTATCGCCAAAGATGTGGTCGATATCCATACCTACGCCAAAAGCTCCTACCGATTCTGCATACTGCATCTGATCTTTTACCTTACCATTGTCAGCGTAAGGCTTTACAATCCTAACTGTTTTTGCTCCTGTATCAGCTATTATCTTAAACTGGTCATTTTCCATCATTCCGCAGAAGTTCAGTATATTGCACTCTTTTGCAGCCATGGAGTATTCCTCAAGTCCGTTATGCTCCCTTCCTGCATAATTGCCAAGATGAGAAAAAGCAGGTGTCATGACCGGCATTGAAAATGTATCACCTAAAAAATCTATACTTGTATCAGCAACAACTGAGTCTATATACCTTGCTTCGATGAGCAGGCTGTCCATGTACTTTTGTGTGATCACATTTGCATCAGATAGTCTGGTATAGTCCATTTAGCTCCTCCTTCAGGTATCCGAGGTATTTAAGGTAGTCCTCATCAGTACTTAAGTGTTCCAGTATTACCGGCATCTCGGGATCGATCTCATTCATTTTGGTTACATAGTACCTAAGCGGGAATTCACCGCAACCAGGTGCACATTCTTCCAGCCTGACAGTATATTTTTCTGCAAGGTGGACATCTTTAATATGGCAGCTGCGTATCTTTGTGCCCAGGATCTCAGCGCATTCATCCACAAACTCTTCTGCATTAAAATATCTGTCGATGGAATTGATCATGTTTATGACATCCATATGAACAGCGAACCTGTCTCTATCGATCTCATCAATAAGTTTCGCATAATCCTTTGGACTTGTGGGAATCATCCAGGGCATCGGCTCCAGAGTGAAATATGTATTTTTCACATCAGCCCTGTCAATTATCTCCCTGACCATGCTGATTGTTTCATCACGGAGCTCTTTTGAAAAGTTCTCCTTATAAGCTCCATCCCATATGTCTCCTACTGTTCCTGCCACATTTACGCAGCATCTTGCCCCGAGATATTCAGCTAACTTTAGCTGCTCCACACAATAGTCTCTGTTCTTTTTTCTCTCATCAGGATTCTTTGACAGGGCGTTTCTCCAGATGCCAACCTCAGCTATCATGAGTCCTTCCCTGTCAGCAGCTTCCTTATATTCTATTATCTTCTTTTCCGGTTCGTTACTCTGAACAGGGAAAACCACAGCACTACATCCCTGCTCTTTCTGGTATTTTGCCCAGTGTTCTCCACTGTCATATACAAGTGGTGAAGAAGTTCCAAGTCTCATCTTTCCCTCCAGCTGTCACTATCAGATGGCAATGCTCAGACCATCATCTGATATATCTTTGTGCAGTCATTTTCATCAAGGGTAACAAATCCTGAAATGCTTCCTGTTCTGCCGTCGCCATAACAGAGTGCCTTTACGAGGGCAGGGATATCCTCCTCTTTAGCCCCAAGCTCAGCAAAGCTTAAAGGCATACCGATACCTTTAAGGAAGTTCTCAAGTGCTGCAATACCTGCAAGTGCTGTTGCTTCAGGATTGTCGAAATCCATCTGACACCCCCATACGCGGACTGCAAGCTTTGCGAATCTCATCACATCATGCTTATAAACATATTTGAATACAGCAGGCATTGTTACTGCAAGACCTGCACCATGGGCACAGTCATACAATGCTGAAAGCTCATGCTCAATATTATGGCTGTTCCAATCCTGGCTTCTGCCTACGCCGCAGGAATTATTGTGAGCCATCATCCCTGCCCACATGATGTTTGCTCTAGCCTCATAGTTATTGGGATCCTCAATCACTCTCGGTCCCTCATGGATCATCGTAAGCATCAGCCCTTCTATAAGCCTGTCAGTAACCTCAACCTCTTTTGAATTTGTAAGATATCTCTCATGGAGGTGAGCTAAGATATCTGTGATTCCGGCTGCTGTCTGGTAAGGTGGAAGGGTCTGTGTAAGAGCAGGATTAAGAATGCTGAACTTCGGTCTTATGGCATCCCCACTGGCTCCCCTCTTGAACATACCCTCTTCCTTGGTTATTACGGAATCGGGGCTTCCTTCACTTCCCGCTGCAGCTATTGTAAGGATTGTTCCTACAGGAAGAGCCTCTTCAATCCGCTTTCCCATATAGAAATCCCAGAAATCTCCGTCATATACAGTTCCGGCAGCAATTGCCTTTGATGAATCTATTACACTTCCGCCGCCCACAGCAAGAACAAAATCAATGTTCTCTTTTTTGCAGAGCTCTATTCCCTCATAAACAAGGCCACTCCTGGGATTAGGCTTTACGCCTCCAAGAAGTACATAAGGGATGCCCTCTTTATCAAGGGAAGCCTTTACCCTGTCAAGAAGTCCAGACTTTACAACACTTCCTCCACCGTAGTGGATAAGTACCTTGCTTCCGCCAAATCTCTTAACAAAAGAACCTGCTTCATTCTCTCTGTCTTTTCCAAATGCAAAAAATGTCGGTGAGTAAAAGTTAAAGTTTTCCATGCTAAAGCCCTCCTGTTATTCTGTGTTATGGTAAAAATTTCCCGGAAGAAAGGTACAGTCTGTACCACTCTTCGTGTGTAAGTTCAATCTTGTCTGCTTCTGCCATCTCAGTCAGATGCACTGGGTTCATGGTTCCAGCTATTACCTGCATTTTCGCAGGATGTCTTAATATCCAGGCTATGGCAATTGCAGCTTTTGTAACACCATACTGCTCTGCCAGTTCTCCCAATACCTTGTTCAGCTCAGGAAACTCAGGATTATCAATGAACATTCCCTTGAACATTCCATGCTGCAGAGGAGACCATGCCTGAATGGTAATGTCGCTTAAACGGCAGTAATCAAGTGCCCCACCATCGCGCATAACAGACATATCTGTGGTCTTATTATTCATGTAAAGATCCTGATCAATGAGCTGTGACTGCTCCAGAGAGAGCTGCAGCTGGTTGATCTTTAGAGGCTGCTTTACATACCTTTTCAAAAGCTCAATCTGCATCGGCATGGTATTGCTCACGCCGAAATGTCTTACCTTGCCTGCAGCTTCCAGCTCATCAAAGGCCTCCGCTATCTGCTCAGGGTCATAGAGAAGATCCGGTCTGTGAAGAAGGAGCACATCAATATACTCCATCTTAAGTCTCTTCAGAATCCCGTCCACGCTCTCTATGATATTTGACTTCCTCCAGTCAAATATCTGCTTGTCGAATCTGAGTCCGCACTTTGACTGGATGATCAGGTCTTCTCTTTTCACATCTGTAAGCGCAATCGCATCGCCAAATCTGGTCTCCGCCTCACCATCGCCATAACAGGTAGCATGGTCAATGTAATTAATACCCAGCGATACGGCTGTTTCGATCATTTTTGCTGCAGCCTCTGTGCTGAGGGCAGGCATTCTCATACATCCCAGAATCAGTCTTGATGCACTTTCAGGTCCA
Organism: Butyrivibrio sp. INlla14; assembly: GCF_900102515.1. Taxonomy (GTDB): domain Bacteria; phylum Bacillota; class Clostridia; order Lachnospirales; family Lachnospiraceae; genus Butyrivibrio. The sequence goes on along the minus strand of NZ_FMVS01000007.1, from coordinate 107,955 downwards.
TTTGCTATGTTAATTGTCTGCATTAGTTAATACTCCTTTCGTAACTGTTTTGTCATAACTCAGGGTTTGATTCCTGTTTTCCAAAAGCTTTTTCAATCCAGAATCTCAGCAGCTTCTTTCATGAGCTGTATTATTGGTAGATGCTGAGGGAAGACGCTTTCACACTGTCCGCATCCTATGCAGTCAGAGGCCGCTCCAAAACGTCCTTTGAGTCCATTGTAGAAATTCTTGGAACGCCAGTCATCAGGGTATCTTCTAAGTGTGTTGATCGTCCTGAAAACATCCGGAATACTTATATTCTTAGGGCACCCAGGTGTACAGTATTTGCATGCTGTGCATCCTATCTGAGGTATGCTGAGGATTTCTTTTGTAACCTCATCAATTATCTGCTGTTCCTCCCCTTACAGGCTCCATTACCACAATGGGAATGTTCCTCTTATGCAGAATATTGTATAAAGCTTCTGAACGGACAACAGGATTGGTTCTGTCAACGTCGCTTTCCTTTTTTATCTCCCATGCAGGTAGTTTAGTCGCAAGCATAAAGCTGTCTCTTGGGTACCGTTTTACAAGCGCCTCCCTTGCAGCCACCTCTGATTTACCACCATGGTAAACCCAAGCTTTGGCATGTCGTTTAAGTTTATTGCCATAGAAAACCTCCTTCTCCAATTACCCATTATGTACATGCCGGTTTGCCAACCCACTTGCACGTACTTTAATTGTCCTGTATCATATATCATACATCTTGAAGTTAACTTTAACTCAAGCGGTTTTTCTTGCTTTGAAATTTTCGAAGATTCGAATTAAAACAAGACACCACCTCAAAAAAAGAGGTGATGCCTGTATGTATTACTTTTACAAAGAATCAATAAAACTGAATACTTTCTGAAAATACAGATCAGGATTCAAATACAATGACTGCCCATGGCCTGCCCCTTCCACAACATAAATATCCTTCTGTGTCGGGCATGCTTCATAGAGACTGTAGACCATATCGGTGTTCACAAAATTGTCCTCAGATCCATGTATAAAGAAAATTGGTATATTTGTCTTCTTTACCTGCTCAATAGCAGATGCTTCCTGGAATGAATACCCCGCTCTAATCTTTGAAATAGCACTGGCTGTATAGAGAATCGGGAACTGGGATATATGGAAAAGATATCTCGCTTCATCCGTGAACTCATCCCATACAGAAGTATATCCGCAGTCATCAATGATGGCCTTCACATTCTCAGGAAGGTCTTCTCCCGAAGTCATCATCACAGTTGCTCCGCCCATTGATACACCATGAAGAACAATCTCCGCCTGCGGATCCAGATCAAGAACATAATCTATCCAGAGCTTTACGTCTTCTTTATCAAGCCAGCCCATTCCAATAAGCTTTCCTTCACTGTCTCCATGAGAACGCATATCAGGCGTCAGAATGTTATATCCCTTTTCTGCATAATACCTGGCATATGAATACATGTGCTCGCGCTTTCCTGTATAGCCATGGATTGCTATGAGCCATTTATGGCTATTTGAATCAGTATTGAAAATGTCTCCAACAAGATCCAGACCATCACCTGACTTAATAGAAATCACTGTCTTTTTTGCAGAATCCACCCATTCATCTGTGAGTTTACTGATTGTTTCCCACACTTTGTTCACAGTGTCCTGCGTATCTTCTGTAGTAGTCGGCGTTGGCGCTACGGCCACACCTGATGCTGATGCCCTCGAAAGAGCAAAAGAGACCAGGTAGTTACCGGCAAACAGATCTAGTACCACCAGTGCAACTACAGCAATTATCACAATCCTTTTTATTATGGTGCTACGTTTTGATTTCTTACTCATTTACCTGTACTCCTATGTGCGTACATCAGCCCTCAAAGAAGAGCTTTGATGCATGCCTCAACATCTGCCACATCAGCTGTAGGCTCGAAGCGGGCAACCACGTTACCTTCCCGGTCTACTACAAACTTGGTAAAGTTCCACTTAATATCAGGCTTCTTGTCCCAGTCAGGGTCAGCTTCAGCAAACATCTTTTCAAGTACTTCTCTGTACTGATGATCCTGAAAGCCTTCAAATCCCTTCTGAGACTTGAGATATGTATAAAGCGGAAGTTCATTCTCTCCGTTTACATCTGCCTTTTTCATCTGCGGGAATGTTGTATTGTAATGAAGGGTACAGAACTCATGGATCTCATCATCAGTTCCCGGAGCCTGGCCGCCAAACTGGTTGCATGGTATATCCAGAACCTCAAGCCCTTTGTCATGGTAATTCTCATATAGCTCTTCTATCGGCTTGTACTGAGGTGTAAATCCGCAGCCTGTAGCCGTGTTAACAACAAGAATTACCTTTCCCTTGTAATCAGCAAGATCAAGCTCTTCTCCGGTTCCTGTAGTCACTTTGTAATCGTAGATCATTCCTTTAGTCCTCCTTGTTCAAAATCACCAGATATATTTCTTTGCAAATTTAACTGCTTCATCCCTGCCTCCATCAACAGCCTTGCTCTTGAAGTACAGGGTATCACTTTCAACAGGAATGCCCTTCTCAGAAAGTGCATTCTTTATAAGATCCAGTGCATGTTTTGACAGCCATGATGTTGAAAATACAACAGCCCTACCAACCATATCTGCAGGCAGTGTCTTTAAATACTGCTTCAGGTTGTCATCAATGCCATAAGCATAGAGTGCTCCACCTATAAAAAGGACATCTGCCTTCTCAGAAATTGCTGCATCCTTGGAATCCACTGAAACAGCACTTACTCCTGCTGCTTCCGCAATATACTCTGCGACTTTCTTTGTGTTACCTGACCTTGAGTAGTACCTTACTGCTACGCTCATGACATCCTCCTTAGTTATATTTCTAATTTATATTTTGTTACATTTAATTGTGTGCAATATTTATTATAATACCATCCCACAAAAAATCAAGCCCCCAACTTTATAAAAAGTTGAAGGCTAATCTTAATTCAGCCAAAAGAGCATTATCACAACTATTAAACCCTATTTAACCTGCGTCTACTCTTCCTGTATTCTTCTATCTCTTCTGCTATTGTACTATAATCACGCAAAACAGTTCTTCATATGCGTTTGAACCATCCAAAATTCCAATATAACTTACTATCGCTTCATCTAGGCAAATGTGAATTTATCACTTCCCTTTTCTGACATAGATCAGCAAGAAATTAAGGATATCATACAACCCTTTATCCAAAAACTCCTTATCTCTTACACCATATTCATGTCCCGATTCAAACCATTCCTGCCATGCTATGTCATAACACTCTGCTTCTTTGACATCGATTCTGCAGCAGTCGCCACATTCTTTGTTTAACAGATTCTCCCACCATGTAGCGGTTTTAAAGAGTTCGGAATCATCGCCTTCGGCCCAAGTTTCAAATAGTTGTTTTATCTCGCCCTGCGGTTGTTCTTTTAACCCCGGAATAGCAATCATCACATAACCGTTCTCCTTGACAAATGGCAGGATCTTCTCTGCAAATACGCCTTCCTTACATCCAAAATAATGGTAAGAGTCCACGCTGACAATGCTATCAAAATAGTCTTCGGCAAAAGGCATCAGTTCTGTAAGTCTGATGTATCTAAACACTTGCGTTCTGTTTAGTCCACTTGCCTTACCAACAATGTCCCCTGAGTTTGACTTTGTTTCTTCAAGAAACAAAGTTCCTGTTAACTCTTTCCCTTGGTGCTTAATTGCATCCATTTTCATCTTAAAAGCAAATGCTCTTTCGCTAGGAAGAATCTCTTCCCTCTGCATGTTCGCATTAACCATTGCAATCGTGGCATCATCATTGGTCATTTCCTTGATGATTGCCGGAATCTTCCTAAGCCCAGCTTTTTTAGCTGCATGGAGCCTTCTGTGGCCGGAAATCATCTCATAAGTGCCTTCATCATCCGGTCTTACAAGAACCGGAGTAAGAACTCCGCTTTCCTTGATGCTTTCCACCAGCTCATCCATCTTTTCATCATCAACAACCCTGAAAGGATGATTCTCAAAGGGATATATAGTCATTACATCTAGATCTACAGTCCCCTCGGTGCTTGGAACACCGAGGAGCTCATCTATACTAGATAGCTTTACTTTCTGACCAACTCTTTGTGCCATTGTTCATAACCTCCTTTATGAAACTCGTGTAAGCAAATGCTGCCTTTCCTTTTGGATCATATTGGTACAGGCTGCTTCCTGAAGCGCTTATCTCGGCAGCTCTCACAGATAAGGGGATCTCTGTCTCAAAAACATTGATGCTTGATGAATAGACATCATAAATCTGAGCAGCAATGTCTTTTGCGTAGTTGGTTCTGTTATCCACCATAGTGATGAGTATCCCCTCAATTTCGAGTTTGGGATTGAGCTGACGCTTGACTCTTCCTATAGTCTTAATAAGCTGCTGCAACCCCTTTACAGGAAGATATGCAGCCTGGCAGGGAATAATAACAGAATCTGCACAGGCAAGCGCATTTATGGTCATCATGCCAAGAGATGGCATACAATCAATAATTATGTAGTCATAAAGCTCTCTGGCCTTGTCCACATACTCTCTGAGGATTGTCTCCCTGCTAATAACACCGGTCATGCTGATTTCCAGACTGGAAAGCTCGATATTGCCCGGCATCAGGTCAACTCCTTCCGAATGATGAATGAGGCCCTGTGAGACATCCACCGGCTCGTCATTGATGATATTTACAAGAGCTGTAGCCAGGGAATAGTCCAGTCTGTCCGGCTCATCACAGCCTAGACTGATCGTCATTGATCCCTGGGGATCCGCGTCGATATTCAGTACCCTGTAACCTTCTCTTGCAAGCCCGATGCCCAGATTTACGGCAGAAACGGTCTTCCCTACACCCCCTTTTTGGTTTGCTACTGCTATGACCTTAGACATATCTTTTCCTCCTTATTCCTCAAATGACTCGATGAAAGCATCGATTTTTTCCGTGTTACACAGAACCACGCCTTTTACCTTTCGGGTAGCCTTAGCGTCTTTTGCAAGCTGCTCAAATGTATGAAGCCCCATTGAGTAGAGCTCTGCACCTTCTGCGTACCTCACATATTTTTTCTTGCCTTCCTTAACCAATTCTTCGATGTTATCAACCAGTTTTCTTCTTGCCATATCTTCGTCCTCTCTTTTCAAATCCAATATGCAGTTTTTCTCGATGTATTCATCAAGAACATCCAGATCTACAAGGGCTGTCTTTCGTAGCTTTATATTTGCCTTGGCCTCCTTGCAGATATTCACAAATGACCAGTAAGCCATCGCATAGAGCCTCGCTCCCTGGGCGTAGGTGCAGTAGCGATGTTTCTTACCTTCCAGGTACTTCTCCAGATTAACTGGCGGTGGGGATTTTGAACGATTCATCTGTAACCTCCGTTTTTTGGTGTTACAGGATGTGATTTAAGAAAAAAGAATTGAGATTTTTAGAAATAAAAAAACCACATTTCCTCTTTTTGATAGAGAGAAATGTGGATTAGAATTAAGCTTCTTTGGATTCAAAAAGATATGAACCGCTTATTCCTCGAGACATTTGCCCCGGGATAAAGACTTTTCTCAAAATCTTTATCCCGTTTAAGTCGTTTTTGGACCATTTTTCGGACTTTTTTATGTCTACATATTCATCCATGGAAGCCCTGTTTCATGCTGGCAATCTGTACGTACTCATCCACTGACATACTATGATGTCCAATGGAATCGTTGTAAATCCAATGCATTTTTGGATTCAGCGGGTTCTCCACGGAGAAACGTGGTAAATACGCGAAGCTGTGTGTCATTTGCTTGATTTTAGCGTCGGGATTGCTCCGGTGCTGGAGTATATAGGTGTCAAATCCTACCGATAGATGTATAGCTTAGAATTTACCCAATTCCAAATTTTGTATATAGCTGGAATTATTTTCCTGCTTTTGGTGTCAATCGAGTGTCAAATCCATTTCAAACGACACTCTTTGGAATTTAGGTTTTATGCTGATTTCTGGTATCATCCGCTTGAAATAAAAACCGAATGACACTACTTTTTTCAAAAATACATAACGTATTTTTAACTTTACTATCTAATTATAAACTTTCCCTGAAGGTAAGACAATACTTCCTGTTTCTTTTCTTTATGCACTTCTGTGTAAATATCCATCGTTGTACTGAAGTCTGAGTGCCCCATAATATCCTGGATAACTTTGACATTTGACTCCACTTCACAAAGTCTGGTGCAGAAAGTATGGCGTAAGTTGTGGCATGTAAAATGAGGCAATATGATGGGCTCTCTTCCATCTTCCGCTGCCAACACCTCTTCTGCTTCATTGTGGGCTGCAATGATGCTTTTGATTGCTCTGTTCACAGCTCCCTGCAGATAGGTCTTATGCTCAGATGTACAGAAAACAAATCCCGAATGCCCATCTACTTCTTCCGTACAGAACCCAAGGACTTTCTGATACTGATACTCAAGAATGATTGCTTCCATCACTTCATCAAAAATTGGTATGAGTCTTGTTCCAGCCTCAGTCTTCGGCAACTCAATTCTCTTAATGCACTTGCCGGTATCATCAACAGGTCTGTATTCCAAAGTATGATTTACACTGATGAATCTCTCCGATAGATCGATGTCCTTCCATTCGAGCCCGAGGCATTCTGAAATCCTCATTCCGGTACCTATCAGCGTTGCAATCAGCGGATACCAGCCTTTGAACTCCGTGGAATTGTAAATGAAGTTCATAAAGGATCTCTGCTGTGGAATAGAAAGTGCAAATCTCTCTCCTTCAACCCAATCATCACTTGCTTTAATCTCAGTCAAAACACCTTCTGCAGGATTCCTGAGAAGAAGCTGATCCCTTACAGCAAGTTTCAGGGATGGCTGAATCAGATTGTTGATACGTTCTACTGTAGAACCTGATAGTCCTTCATCTACCAGTAAGCTGTGATAAAAGATCTTCAGATCGGAGTATTTGATATCAACAATTCGCTTAAGCCCGAATCCATTTCTGACACGGCAATTGTACAGACTGTTATACCCGGCTCTGGTGGAATCCATCACCTTGTAATTCTGGCTAATGTATCTGTCGTACAAAGTATTAAGAGTCATCTTTGATGCGCTTGCATAATCAAGCTCGTAAGCCATCTCTTTCATGACCAGCTTTTCTTTTTCGCGGAGCTCCATCAGAGTATTTGCATATACAAATCGTCTCTTCTTAAAGCCATCCTTGTAGTTGTATACATACCTGCCATCTTTTTTCTGGCTCTCTCCTTTGCGGAGTGCATATCCATTTTTATCTTTTCTTGTATTTTTACTGTCTGCCTTCGGTCTTGACATTCTATCACCTTCCTTTCGGTGAAGAATGGTCTTTGTGCTGGCCTCCTGTTCCTGCCCACATGGGCATAAGCCGGTTTATAATTTGCGCTTGAAGTAATGAGAATTCCGCACATTACTGCTGAACTCACCACTTATACAATTATGATATTACCAGCGTTTGCCATGCGTCAACACTAAAAACCATTCTTCGATATACAATTTTCCTGTGTCATTTTTGGTCAAAAAAATCCCTCTGCCGACCATCTGATCAGTAGAGGGAAATCCCATCATTTACATGACACGCAAGGTACATGCCATGCATCCATGGTCATAATCATGCGTCTTCAGGCCTATAGCCCGTATCATGTTGCCCTATTCTATTTTCGATTGCTTACTTATTCCCAGTATAGCTTAACTTGTTCTTCTGCATCATCTTCAGAAAGATTAAACTTTTCAGCAACACGCCTTATTGTGTCATCATATGAAGCATGATAATACTGAGATTCTGTAACTGTTGCCTTAATATTTCCTATTGCTATGCCGTTATTTTCATATTTATCCAAAGTAGGGCAACTCATTTCTTAAGGATATCCTCCGCCATCTTCAATGCTTCATCATATGGCAAAGAAGGTGTTTTCTCGACAAAATACTCTGCCAAAGATTTTATATCTTCATTTCTTGTTATTGTCGTGGCTTCTGTAATACCCTTGCTTTTTCCTTTTGCTTCAACTACATCCAGGACCGTACACATACTAACTCGCTCCTTTCCTTTAACTTCATCATATATATCGACAAATCTGTTATCGTTTGTTAGCGCACTCATAAGAGCAAGCATTTCTTGAACATGCACTATTTTGTCGGTTGGTGGAACATATTCACCTGTTTTTCTCATCTGAACAAAATAGTCTGCAACAAGTCGAAAATCGCTTTTGAACTTAGCAACCTGTTCATCTTCAAGATATGCTATCTCAAATAGGTTCATTCCGTAATCAAAAACATATTTCTTAAGCTTCTCTGGAATAACCAGGCGCTCATATAAAGTCTTAGCCTTACTCCATCTGTTCTCGTACCCATAGTATAACACAAGTGAGACTACAGGGTAACGGTCATTATTGTTATCCTTTGAAAGCTGAGCTCTATAGCCTGCCGCATCATAATTAATAACCCTAAGCGGCATATCCTCCTCTTCATCGGTTTCATTCTCGAATCCAATGGCAGCCAGCCTTATCTGGCTGTTATTCCAATATTTATAAATGTCTCGCTCCTGATCTCTGATTTTTCCATTTTCAGTATAATTACTGTATGGACTCCCTTCCAGAAGATCATCAGGCGAAATAATCTCTTCACCATCAAAAAGGAGGACGTTTACGATATCGGCAAAAACATCATTGCAATCTTCAAGAGATTTTTCTGTTTTATCCTTTGCTCCCATGTCCTTTATCAAAACCCTTTCATAATAATCACTTTTCATGCCTGAATCCCGTGTTGAAATTATACTCTTCAGGCTGTCCCTTGTCATTGAATTTGTAATTCAATAACTTGCTCTTATTTCACCTCGAATTGTGCCAACTCTTCCTCTGTCAGAGGTCTCCCCAGTTCTTCTGAGTACTGTATAGCTTCTCTCAGTCGATACCTTGTACCATCAGAGGGCTCTGTAAGTCTGCCATCAGCCATCTTCTCACCGAAATGTTCGTAATCAACGGACTGTTCCTTATGTTTCCTACCATCCGCAGCTTTCTTAACGAAAGTATCAACTTCCTCATCCGTCATTGGATTTTTCTGCCCATCTTCTCTTAATCTTTCAAAAGCATCGTCTGGCTTCATCTTGATTTCTCCTCGCGCTGGCATTCTATTTTACCACTCTAAAGCTGTCTATGTACTTATTTATAATCTCCGTATCATAAAGAATACAGCCATTGATTGGGACAACAGCACCAGCCTTCTCAGCTATGTCATCAATAGTGTGTCTGCCGAGCGGATAAACCAAAGGAGCATCTACTTTTCTGATATACTTCTCCCTTCCGGGATTAAAACACTGCGGTATCTTCTTAAGTTTGCCTTTACAAAGCTTCTCAAGCCCTTCCAGCTTTACGTCTTCGGCCATAACAAGTACCCTCCATGAGCAATCGGCAGCAAAGAACTTTATTCAATCCAGGCGTTCCAATGATTTCTCCTCTGCTTCCAGCTGGAGTTGAATACCATACCTTATCAGGTGAGACATAGTCATTCCATGGTTCTTGCAGTATTCCACCAGCACATCATAGTCCTGATTATTGAATTTCACTGATACTGTATGTGTGATAGCATCATCTTTTTTAGGTCTTCCCGCCTTAGCCATTTGACTCACCTCCTGTACTCCAATTATATTTCGGTAATACCATTATTTCAACAACAATTTTAGTATTACCATTTTATAATCCATACAGGAGTATCCCGGCTATACCGGTACTCATGAAATGGGGTCTTAGTCAGCAAGTCGCCGGAGCTGCATGAGTATCCAAATACCTGTTGATCTTGTCAGTATCATAGCAAATGCATCCTTTAATAGGGATCACAGCCCCAGCCTTCTCAGCTATATCATCAATAGAATGTCTTCCAAACGGATATACCAAAGAAGCATCTGTCTTCCTTATATAGTGTTCTCTGCCTGGATTCATGCACTGAGGAAGTTTCTTGAACTTCCCCTTGCATAATTCCTCAAGTCCTTCAATATTTATATCTTTTGTCATAGTAAAAACCTCCGATTTCTCAATTGTAGCTCAATTGTCGCTCATTGCATTTTTGAAAAAGCTGTCAGCAGGCACAGGCACTCTCTATAAACTCCAGAGCCAAGGTCCTGACCTTAAGCCTGTTCCTGTAAATGTACATTTTGGCTGATTCATACTGGATTCCCTTTTCTTCAGCGATGGTATCCAGTGTTTTTTCATGGCAGAGCACCTCTCCTAGGGCACAGCGGTCATGCTGGGAAAGCATGTTCATGGCATGTACTACATATTTGAAGTCCCTCTTCATGATCTTTAGTGTTCGGGCATCTCTGTTAATTTCAAAATCCCGGCACATGAAACTGTCCGAATCATTATCCAGAGAAAACCTCTCTTCCAGAGTCACTCTGTCCACAGCTACCATGGCTGTAGGATCACTCTTTTCCGAAGTCTGCACTCTGACTCCTGTGTCGCCCTTGTCAATTCTGCGCTCAATAGCCCTCTGTTCCAGAATGTCATCGCACAGAATTTCCTCATAACTTCTGATGTATTCTCCTATGCTGCCATAATTCTTCAGGATAAAGTCCACACGCTTCTTGTTGCTGAAATCACGATATTTGCTGATTGTTTTTGCTCCAGTAATCATCTGATACCTCCGTAAAAGAAAAATGATTATCCAGAGCGATACCGGTATGCGCTCTTGTTTCTATACTGATAATTTTATAGAACGCAGTGCTCATGCACCTTACCCAGTTATTTAAATATCGCTTATGTTTTCAGCCAAAACTTAAACCCCGTTTAATATTTTCATCTGTTCCAGAGCAACCTTCTGGACGTTAGGTCTACCGAGCATAAGATATACGCTGATAAGATTTTTGATGTCAGTGTCAAGCTCCGGATCGCCGTCCATAAGATAGGCAACAGAGGTGTTTAGGTGCTCTGCCAGTTCACGCATTACACTGCTCTTGATATCCACCTTGTCATTTTCATAATTTGATATCAGTGCAGCCGTGACATGCATGCGCTCAGCAAGCTCCTCCTGGGATAATCCCATGGCTTTTCTCTTTAGTTTTATCCTCTCCCCAACTTTATGATCCTTATCCCCAAACACAAAAACATCCCCTCTTCCTGTACCGATCAGGAGAGCGGATGTCCAAATATATCCAGATATATGGCATGAGTCATGCCAGTTCCCCTTCTGATCATACTCATGCGTCTGTAGGCCTATAGCCAGTATCATGGTGCCTTCGTTTAGTTTGTTTCAAATATACACTGCGTTCCATACAGTCACTGTTTTAAGCAGCGCCCCTTCAGTAATAACGTCAATGTGCTTTTCCCTGCTGCATCTTTCGCATTTAAAATCCACGTTCCTGAAAGCGACAATCTTGGAATTTCCCACTTCCGTATACTTCATGGGAAAAGCCTTTTTGCACTTTCCGCAGCAGAGCCTTACTTTTCTTAGTACCCGGTTACAGTGCTCTACAGAGCCACGCACCCGGACCTCATCAACTACCTCTTCCAAATAATCTCCTCCATAAAGCAAATATTTTTCTTCGAAGAAAGTACGCTATTATGATAGCACATATCTGAAAAAGTGGAGTCCTATATTAGTCCTATATTAGTCCTATCGAATCTGACAATACGGCAAAAGAGCTATAATATTCCGACAATTTGCTAAAATTTTATCAATATTCATCCCTGGGATGTTTTCTTCTGTCAGGAATTTCGTCTCCCGGTCTGTCAGGGTAGATATCATGCCAGGGAATAATGCTTTTTTCCATGTCCTCGATTTCTCTCTTCTTGGCATATCTCCAGAGTTCTATTCCAAGGAGCATTACTGCTTCCTTGTGTCTGTCATAGAACCTGCTTTTGCTCATTTTAACTATTTCCCATATATCTTTGTTCCTATCTGTAGCCTCATCCTTCTCAACCACCGGATGAAAATAGTACTTATCCAAGATTTCTACATACTGTTCTCCCCATTGAGGATATTTCATAATATGTGCCATTATTATTTCGAGCTTATCATCCAGCCATGGGAGTTTAACGACTTCTTTTATGATTCTGTCCTGCTCGCCCTCACTTTGCTCCATGGGAACTATGACAGCTTCAAGAAAGTCCCGACGTACATTAAGCTTGCTCTCAGTTATCTGTTCCTTGGTAAAGTTTTTCGGCGGATCGTTTGGCTCTTCATAGCGTTTCTTTCTGAATTCCCTCAGCATGGAATAACAGGTGTCGAAAACATTTTTACCAAGAAGCCCTTCTCTATAACACATATCCTCGATGTACTGCCGGTCCGGCTTATTTCTTTCCATCCGCTTGTACTTCCACTTCTTGCTCCTGTACTTGCGCCTGCTTACTTCATTACTATCGTCATGGTCTCTGTTTTCATCCATGCCGTCATCCATATTTGTTGCAATACTCTCAGTCATCACTGATCTCCTCTCATAAAACGCATACAAAACTTCATGAACCCTAAAAACATACAAGGGGATGCCTCCCCTTGTGTGCTTTATTGGATTCATGAAATTTAATGCATCTGAGAATCTCGTCCGTGCTCAATCCATCTTCCCATATATGGTGCACCTCGTAGGCCTGCATCAAATTTATCATGATCAGACCCCGATCTGTCCAGCATGAACATGGCATTGTCAAAATTCATCACATAATCTACAGGCGTCGGATTCGCTGGTAGTTTTCTGAACATCTCCTCCGCATCGCCCAAAAACCAGTTCATGTCGATTTTATCCAAAAACATTTCACGCATAGCTACTGGTCTAAGGATAGTCGGAAAATACATGTAGTCTTTACATGATGACTCCTCAAGACTAATCTTTTTGCCATATGATATGTAATCAAGCCCCTTATATCTCAGATATTCTCTATATTTTTTACCTACGTCACTGATGTATTCCTGTTCAGCAGCGTTATATGGTGATTTATCTCTGCTCATATATTTTTTCTCCGCTTACTATTTTATTAAATGAGGCCACTTTTCGAAATCGCGCCTCATACCACGTGTCTTTAGCATCTACTGCCTACCCTGGGCGGAGAACGACACATATAAATACACTTATGGTAATAATATCCATGAAAAAAGAGCCCAGGCCATATTGGCACCAGACTCCTTACATCAACCGTTATGTAGTTAGCACAAAGAGCCAATCCTCCTGGGACTCATGGAATCACTCCTTTGCAACTATATTATTTCCCTGTTTTTCCGTGCTTTCTGGAAATCTTCTTGATACTTCCAAATAATTCTTCGTAGTACTCCCGCTCTGATGGAGAACAGTCTGAAAGCAGCTCTACATCTGTCATTCCCGGGTTAATTGCTCTAAGTATCCAATCGGTAGAAACACCAAAATAGTCTGCTATCCTTATTGCAATGTCTACTCCCATCTTTGCACTTCCCGTTTCTATATTGCTCAAATGAGTCTCTGAACATCCAATTTTATCTGCCAGCTCTAACTGCGTGAGTCCCTTTTTCTTTCGCAGGTCTCTTATGCGAGAACCAATCTCTTGAAGCTGCTTATCCTGCTTATTTTCCTGTTTTATTTGTTTAGCCATATACGCTCCATCACCACTATACGCCAAGTCTCTTTAATTAAAGTTTATCGTTCCCAGCGATCATAATGAATAAGCCACACTTTAAGTCGGTATGCCTTTAGTTGGGATTTTGAAAAAATTTTATGGAGGCTATCAATGAACATAGATTTTAAGTTGTTAGGAAAACGTATTCAGGAAGTGAGAAAGGCAAAAAAAGTCAAGCAGATGGGTCTTGCCCGCATGACAGGTTTATCAGAGCAGTATATCAGCCAGGTAGAGACTGGCAGAAAGCAGATTAGTTTACAGGGATTACTTCAGATAGCTGAGGCTCTGGATGTTACTGCTGACACCTTACTTGTCGGCAATCAGAAAGCTGGTAAGAACGACTATGACTGCGACATCAACGCAATCATCAGTGACTGCAATCTGTATGAAAGAAAAATTGTCTGCGGCATTGCACGCGAGACAAAGAGACTTCTCAAGGAGAATAAGTTCTTTAGAAAGTAACTATTTTAATCAACTATAGCTAATGGCTATACCACTTAACCTATGGCATTACTTTTTTGAATGGTTTGCCGACTATAATTATTTCTAAAAGAAATAATTATAGTGAGGCAATCATGATCTGTGAGACATCCATCCTTGAAAAGAATACTGATACCAACAAGGTCCGCGTCGCCATATATGACAGAATCAAATTAAATGAGCCTGAAAGCGCATTGATTGTCAGCCTCCGGGAGGAAAAATATGTCTCAATTTTATCCAAACACCCCGAATGGCTCCTCGTTGGCAAATACATAGATGAAAAAAGACCCGCTACTTTTATTGAACAGAGACCTGAATTTTCCCGTATGAAGGAGGATTGCAATAACGGTAATATCGACCTCATCGTTGTTCTAAAAATATCAGCACTGATTCGTAACATGGTCAAGTGCATGGACATTATTAAAGAATTCCAATCACTGCAACCCCCTGTACATTTTTACTTCGATGATCTTGGTATCAGTACAGCTGATAATAATGGCAAACTCATTAGTTTTGTCTGTACCGTGGCTGCAAAAAACCAAGCAATAATATCATCCTGGTCAAACCCTTCAGCTTACGAAACAGCAAGCAAGTATGATGATGAGTGGTGGAGAAACTTAGATCTTAATGACATATCCTCAACCAATTCTGAGAGGTAACTATGAATACATCCGAAGAACGTTCCTCAACAATTGAGCAGCAGAAAGAAAAAATCCGTAACAGGTACAAAGGTGTCGCACCGGAGCTCATTAAGGTTGTCCCCGCTAATGAAGAGGCCAGCATCTTTGATGAAAACGTAAAGCTCCGAGTAGCAGTATACGCCAGAGTCTCAACGGGCGACCCCAGACAGACATCTTCATACGAGCTGCAAAAGAATCACTACGAAGATTTTGTAATGCAGCACCCAAACTGGACTCTTGTAAAGATCTATGCTGATGAAGGCATCAGCGGCACTTCCTTAAAGCACAGAGATGCCTTTATAGAGATGATTGAGGATTGTAAGAAAGGTCTAATAGATCTGATAGTCGTAAAGAGTGTTTCAAGATTCGCCAGAAACACCGTGGACTGCGTAGGACAGGTCAGAGAACTGGCCGCACTGAATCCACCGGTTGGAGTTTACTTTGAGGTTGAGCATATCTACACCAGAAGAGACGATTCAGAAATGCCGCTTTCCTTTGCAGCAACCATGGCGCAGGAAGAAAGCCACAACAAAAGCACCTCAATGAACACCTCAATAGAGATGCGCTTTAAGCACGGCATTTTCCTGACTCCTAAGCTTCTTGGATATGACCATGATGAAGATGGGAACCTCATAATAAATGAGGAAGAAGCAAAGATAGTCCGGCTCATCTTTTTCATGTACCTGTACGGAATCTCCACCACCAAGATTGCTCAAACACTGACAGACCTTGGCTATAAGACAAAGATAGGTAATACCCAATGGTCCACGAGCTCCATTATGGAGATACTTCAAAACGAAAGACACTGTGGAGATATTATTTCAAGAAAGACTTACACGCCCAACTACCTAGATCATAAATCGAAAAAGAATGTCAACAACCGCAATCAGTATATTCAGGAAGATCATCATGAATCCATCGTCTCAAGAGATGATTTTGAAGCAGTACAGCAGATGATAAGAAATGTCAGATACGGAGGCAAAGGCTTTCTCCCGGAACTGCGGGTCATAGACAGCGGTACTCTTAAGGGATTCGTCCATGTAAATCCAATATGGGCAGGCTTTAAGGCGGATGACTACCTGGATGCGTCCCTTAGTGTATTTGAGGACGATGAGCAGAACTCTTCTCCCAAGTCCCACAAGGGAGCCAACGGTGAGTTTGACCTCCGAGGCTATGAAGTAGCAAGAAGCCAGTTCTTTAGCACGGCCAAACAGATTAGCGTAACTTTTTCAAAGAAAAATATCCAGTTCACCATGGAGGCTATAAAGAAGCTTGGTACTGACTATGTAGAGTTTTTGATAAATCCCGCAGAGAAGCTATTTGTAGTGCATTCTGTAAAAAAGGATGATAAGCATGCCCTCAAGTGGGCCAAGGACGCTCCTTCCGGGAAAGTCGCGAGGGGCATATGCGGAGCAGCTTTCATCCCAACCCTGTTTGAGATATTTGGCTGGAATACAGACTGTAGATACAGAATTGTTGGAACCTACATAAAGAAAGATGACGGCGCTGTACTGCTCTTTGACATGAATGAAAACGAAATGATCATTCCAAAAGGTGTTCCTCTACAAGTAGACAGCGACAACGAAACCGACATACCTGAGAGCGACCTTACTGAACATGACAGCAGCATAATAGCCTATCCCGAAGCCTGGATCACCAGCTTTGGTAGCAGCTACTACCGCTTCAAGTACAATACACTTCTATTTTCCGACATGTCGGAGCTTGACTCTGAAAACGCCGGGTATCTATACAGCAACTTAGCACCACTTAACATTACAGACAGAGATTCTATAAAGGAGGCTCTAAAAGAAGTCATAAACATTCCGGAGGAGGTCAACGATGAGTGAAGACTCACAGATCAATGAAAAAGTAAGGGGACAGGTAGAAATCATAGAGGATGATTCTTTCAGCTATGATGACTTCCAGGTTGTTAGGGGAGAATTTTTTGCACATGTATTCGAACCCTCCATAACATTTGCAGGTTCAAAAGTATATGTAAATACGGCATGTATCAAGAAGATGCCGGAAACAGATTATATCCAGATACTGATAAATAAAGAAAAGAAAAAGCTTGTAGTCAGGCCCTGCAGAGAAGATGAAAGGGATTCCTTCCGCTGGTGCTCTGCCACAGCCAAGCGTTCTCCGAAACAAGTAACTTGCAGACCATTCTTCGCAATGCTCTGTGATGAGATGAAATGGGATTCAGGGTACAGATACAAGTTTCTTGGAAAAATGATCAGATCAAACGGAGAATCGCTGTTCCTTTTTGACCTCTCTGCTCCTGAGATATACCTCAGGGAAGTAACTGATGATGGCAAGATAAAGAACAGCCGCAAACCGTCATTCCCAGAACAGTGGCAAAACCAGTTCGGTATCCCGGCCAGCCAGCATGCTGCAAGCACCAAACTTAATGTCTTTGATGGCTATACTGTCTTCAGCATTGCCGATGAACCCAAGGCAAAATCCAAGAAAAAAACAACGGATCCAGCAGAAGCGGATACTTCAGCCACACCAGAAACTGAGGACACCAAAACAAATGATGTCACAGCAGAAACAGCTTCAGCAGAACTATCACCTAAAAGTAACGCTGAATCTGAGTCTGACACAGTACCTGAAAATAATGCCAAGTCCGAAGCGTCCAGTTCCTCTCCGCCTCCTCCTGAAGAAACTCCTGATTCCGAGCAGGAACAACAACTGACTCAAAAGAAATCTACAGACAATGATAAGGAGCAACAATATGAACAGATCACGCTCTCCGATCTTAGTAGTTGATTTCAAATACAACATAATACGGATACACAGGTCTACTCTCATGGCTCTCGGCCACCCAAAATTTATTGAACTGATAGTAGCACCGAGCAAAGGTATAATCGGCATACGCGCAGAAGCCACCCTGACACCCACCGCCCAGAGAGTTAACACCGATTCACTGGCTCTCCAAAGGAGTGTGCAACTATACAGCACAAATCTTGTTCGGGAACTACTTGGGTTAAATCCCGAATGGCAGGATGAACAGATTTACAAGATGGAAGGAGTACTGAAAGATTCTGAGCGCACAGTATTATTTGACATTTCAAACTCAGAGCTTGTTCACAGTGATGAATATGCAGCAGCCCAATAGTCTGATAATAGATCCGGAGGTTTCAGCACTTTTCCTTCCTCCTGATGCCCGTTCTATAGCCATGGTAAGGCATAATATCCGTCTCGGCATTCCTCCCTCTCCTTTTCCAGTATGGAACAACATACTCATGGACAGGATATTTGAATACCGGGAATACGTTGATGCAGGCTATACAATCAAGACTCAGCCCTTTTCTTTCAAGTCCAAGGATGTCATGCTTGCCAGTATCTGCCAGCTTCTCACAGACGATATCAACGAATACACGCCATATAAAGCATACCTTATTGGGAAACACTACCAGTACCATAAAAATGCGTACTACAGAGACGAAATCAAAACACCTCTTTCCCAGCTCCCTCTTGCAGAGCTTAAGCAAAAGTATAGCAGGGATATACACCGCTCCATTGTAGATATTGTCGATGCTTATGGGATTGCATGTGCAACCATCCACTTTTATTCAAAATACGCATCTGCCATAGATCTTATCAGAATAACTAATCCTGATATAGCCACCCGGTTACTATCAGGCAGAATCAACATTCCACAAAAGAGCGTGATAACACTAAGCCAGATGACTACTGATGAGATGGAAAACTATCTGAAGACTATAAATTTCTACACTCTCATTAAAAAAGCTCCTGTAAGAACACCAGGAAACAATCCTGTTGATATAGATAGCAGCAATAAACCGCACCTTGAAAACAGAATAATTCCTGAGATAAAGCAGATGCCAAAATATGACCCTGACGCTGCCGTATCAAGTCTCGCCCTGACTGTTCCGTCATGGTCCGAGTCTATACGGCGTGTCCGGGAGAGAAGCGTGCTTTCTGAAGTATCACAGAAAGCCGCTGATAACCTTATATTTCAATTGGGGATTTTAGAAAAAAGTATACAGATAATAAAAAATGAGTTGGAGGGGATAACAAAAGATGCAAACTGATTTTTCTGCCTTTGTGCCCAATGTACATTTTGAGCAGATTCCGATAAAAAACCTTGTTTCAAACCAGGAGTACCAACGCAATCTGTCAATGAAGCATGTCCAGAAAGCCGCTGCGCACTTCAATCTATATCAGATTAATCCTGTAAAGGTCAGCAGACGTGACGGTATAAACTATGTTTTCAATGGTCAGCACACAATAGAGATTGTGGCTCTTGTCTCAGGTTCAAGAGAAACACCCGTCTGGTGCATGGTCTACGAGGATTTGAAATATGAAGAGGAGGCTGATATTTTTGCCAACCAGCTGAAATATACAAAGCCTCTTCTGCCCTATGAAATCTTCATGGCCAACATAGAGGCCGGAAGTGATGAGCAGATTCTGATAAAAGACCTTGTTGAGTCTTTCGACCTTGAGATCACATCAAACGCTCATCCTGGAAGTATCTGCGCTGTATCAACCCTTGAAGAAATCTTTGAAAAGCAGGGCTACGAAACTCTTAGCCGTATCCTCGGCCTGATCATAGCCACTTGGGAAGGTGCCCCCATGTCCTTAAGCGCCAATGTGCTGAAAGGTCTTTCCAGATTCCTTGCAGCCTATGGTGATGAAATCAGGGATGAAGCCTTCAAGGAAAAGCTCAGTCAGATATCGATAAAAGAGCTCTCAAGAAATGCCAAAGACCGCCGTGCCGGTTCACTTGGATATGCCGAAGCAATGGTAATAGCTTACAATTCCAGAAAGACCTACGGCATGCTTAAAATGGAAAAACTCTATACCAAAAAGAAAAAGTCCACTGTGGACACCGATGAAAAAGAAGAATCCGCATCGTAACAATGCGGATTCCAATTCGTCCACAACTTGGGGACGATTTACAACTTCTTGAGGTAGTGTCTTGCAGCAATCTCTTATTTCCTGCCGCAGCACTTCTTATATTTCTTTCCAGAACCACATGGACACTGATCATTGGGATATATCTTTTTCTGGCTTACAACTTGTTCTCCTGTCGGACCATAAGGCATACTGATAACCGGCAATGTATCCGCATTGCTCTCAAAGTCAACACTCATACCCATTTTTCTCATCTCAGGTGCAGCCTTTGCCAGCATCTCTGCAGCCTTGCTGCTCCCTAGAACAATTGTAAGTGGCTGTCCCGGCTTGTACGGCATCATTCTTGCCATTTCATTGGGTGTAAAGCCTCGATTGCTCTTCATTCGAGTGTTGTTAGAGAGATTATTGTAAAGCTCGACTATTCTATGAATCTGTTTATCATCCCTGAACTGGAAGTTATTCCAGAAATTCTGCATGGATTCATGAGGATCACCGCCACTTGATATGTCATCCCACTGCTCAAGCAGTATATCCTCTGCATCATAGTACGTCATTCCAAACTCACGCTGCAGAAATCCCAGCATATCCTGGTATGGCTTGCCTGATATCAAAGCCAGATTTTCATAGAACTCTTCGATTTCATCAATTGTTGGAATATAGTAGTCTTTTTCTCCCTGCATCATCCTAAGCTGCCTCAATGACTCAAGGTTATCCACATAAAGATCGTCCATGTACATGAAATCAACCTTAACTGTCCATAATTGGTCATAAGGGAAGTGATCATATATATCCTCAAGCTCTTCCTTATCCATATCAAACTTTTTCAGATTAACGAGCTTAAGAACTATATCTTCAGGAGCATATCCATAGAGATGCTCAACCCATCTGAAGCATTTATACACCCATGATGCACGCTTTCTATATTTGTCAAACTTTTCGCCCTTTACTTTCATAAAAGCAGCGCCAACATCCCGGGGGACGAAAAACTTATTATCACCAATGACAGCATAATCAAGCATGTTAAATGTTGCCACGATATCATGGTCTTTTTCCGGGTATTCATAGGTAGCACTGATGCTGTTTTCAAAGATAGTGATGGCACGGTCATCAAATATCGATAACCGGTAAAACATCACATCGGGATCCAAGATGAAGTCCACAACAGCATCAATCAATTCATTTTTCTTTAATTTTGAGTAGCCATGCATTCCTATCTGACCAGCAAAATTACAGATATCCTCCTTGTTATACAGTTCAAATTTGTCTTTTATCGAACCAATCTTGTATGATTTTTTCATATTCATTACTTATCCTCATCATCTTCCATATCCCATGGATTGATATCTATATTTGCCTGAATATTGATCTGTTTGCCATCTTCATCTCTAAACGGGAACTCTACGACATTAGGTTCCTTGGGATCAATTATTCCAAAATACTCATTTGCCGGTGAGTTCCGCAGCTGCTCCTCTGTTACTTTATCAAGCAGAAGGAAATCAACATCCCAGAAACAGCTTTCCTCATACCTGCGTAGATCCTCATACATATTGATGATGTCTTCCGTAACCTCCTCCAGTTCCTCGCCTTCATAATCACCAGCCATATCTTCAAGAATCGCCTTCTTTACAGTCGTGCGGTCAGGCTCCGGTATAGGCATAACAGTAGAATACTCTTCTTCGTCGTCTTCATCATCTTCAAGATCCGATATATCAACGTCATCATAGATGAACGGATCCGTGAAATCCCTTGGGTGATCCTCATCATAGAACGGAAGAGCTTCATCATCGATGTTAGCAAAAGCATCCGCATCCCAAAAGCCTTCATCTTCTTCCATGTCATCAAAGATTCCGTCTTCCATTTCCTCGTTGATCAGATCGACCTCATTTATCTGCCTCTGGATTACACTATTGAGGGCATACTCCATTACAAGCTCCGGTACATACTCTTTCTTTGCCTTCAGCAGCTTGTATAATCCAAAGAAGACTTGATTAGCCCTCTCTATCGGATAGTTCTCAGGCAGGTATAGCGAAGATACATCCTGCGCAAAGTCCATGTCTATCATAAGCTCAGCAAAATCCACCATCTCATCAAAGCTCTTATTGGCTGCACTCTCATCCAGCTCGCCCTTAACAGCCATTCTCCAGGCAACTTCATCAAGAATTATAGTCTCCATCATATCTATAAGGCGATCGTTCACAAACTTTTTCAGTATTTTGCGAGCTTCTGCATCGCCAATCAAATTGGGTAATTTTAACATAGAATCCTCCTGGCAAAAGAAATAGTCCCAGCTCGCCCTCTTCTTCGAATCAATCTTTTTCTTTCAGAGCCGGAACATAGGGAATAAGTCCCTTCTCATAGCAAATCTGCTGATACTCAAGCGGAAGTCGTCTTGCATCCATGGCAAGCCCATTAACTTCTACCATCCAAATCATGGGATTACTTTCCATCTCTGATGGGACAATCCATTCCCCATTGAACACATCTATCTTAAGCATTTTCTTTATTTCAGCGGCTTTTGATGAAGCTGTGGATTTTGATACTTCAAAAGCATCTGCCAGATCAGCCGCAGATATGTAATACTTATTAGCCCTGTCAAATATGAAATTGGCGGTTCCAACCGCATATACAATGCCGGCAGCCCATGTGTATGGACGTCCTTTGAGCAAAGGAGACGGTCTCTTCCTGCATAGTTTAGCCAGTGCTTTCAAGCACAGCTCTTCATATTCCTTATCAAGATACTTCTCGCAGAAAACCGTGATAATCTGTCCGATAACATCATAGTACTGCCGCATTTCCTTTGGTACACTGTTCCCCATTTGTCATTCTCCTATCTGTATAGCCTCTCCTTCAGAAGCGTATTCCTCTTTGTCACTGTTACATTGCGCACTGCGTATGACAGCGCTTTCTTTGTTCCGACAATTACCAGGATCTTCTTTGCCCTGGTGATTCCGGTGTAAATCAGGTTCCTCTGCAACATTATATAATGGTTCATAAGAACCGGCATAACTACAATTGGATATTCCGAACCCTGTGCCTTATGAATGGTCGTAGCATAGGCATGAACCAGCTCATCAAGTTCTGTAACATCGTACTCTATGCTGCGGTCATCGAAGTTCACTGTAAGCGTCCTGTCCGTATCATTGACGGATTCTATGATACCAATATCGCCATTAAAAACTTCTTTGTCATAGTTGTTCTTGATCTGCATTACCTTATCATCAGCGCGGAACACATACCCGCTCCTGCGAAGGCATGGCTTTGGCATCATAACCTTGCCCCGGCCACGCATGAAGATTTCTTCATCTGCCGGGTTAAGAGCCTCCTGCAATGCCAGATTCAGATTGGTTGCTCCTACAACACCTCTCTGCATCGGAGTCAGTACCTGAATCTGTGATGGCTCCACATGATAATAGTTGGGTAGATTGGTCTGCACAAGCTTCACAATCTCTCCGGCGACAGCATCGGCATCCTCATTTTCCATAAAAAAGAAATCCGTATTCTTCCCATTACTGATGTCAGGCATCTTGCCTTCATTGATCCTGTGGGCATTCATGACAATACGGCTGCTCTGAGCCTGCCTGAATATTCTTGTAAGTCTTATAACAGGAAAAGACATTGAATCGATAATATCCCTCAGAACATTTCCCGCACCAACTGATGGCAGCTGGTCTATATCTCCAACCATGATAAGTCTCATGGTTGAAGGAATAGCTTTGAGTAGTGAGTTCATGAGGATAATGTCTATCATGGAACACTCATCTATGATAAGCACATCCCCTTCAAGAGGATTCTCTTCATTCTTCTGATATCCCTCTGGTGGCTTGCACTCCAATAGCCTGTGGATTGTCTTGGCTTCCATCCCGGTAGCCTCAGTCATTCGCTTTGCAGCTCTTCCTGTCGGGGCTGCCAGCAATATCCTAAGGCCATAAGCCTTGTAAGCAGAAATGATTCCGTGGGTTGTTGTGGTCTTTCCTGTTCCGGGGCCTCCGGTCAGAACCATGACCTTGGCAGTAGCAGCCTGACGAATTGCATCTGCCTGAATGTCGTCGTATGACATCCCAGTCTTTTTCTGAATGGATTCTATATCAACAGAGAGCTCGTTGTTTCCGCTCTTCTGCCTCGCTTCCATAAGTCTTGAATACAGCTTGTCTCCTGCCGGAGAGTCAGCCAGCTTCTTAAGTTTGGATGCCACACCGAATTCAGCATAATAAAACGGCGGCAGGTAAATCGGTGTTACAGGATTCCCTTCTTCATCTGTCTTAGAGATATTGCGCTCAAGAATCAGTTCTTCCTTCTTAAGCATCTCATCCATTGTCATGGTAACAGTCTCATCGGATGCTTCCAGAAGTTCTTTTGCCTTATCTATAAGCTGCTGCCGTTCCGCGTATACATGACCGTCGTTTGAAAGCTCCGATAGTGTATACATAAGACCGCTCCGCAGTCTCACATAGGATTCTTTCTCAAATCCAAGCTTCATGGCAATCTGATCGGCAGTCTTAAATCCAATACCCCAGATATCATCAGCAAGCTTGTAAGGGTTCTCCTTCACCGCAGAAATACTTTCGTTACCATATTGCTTGAATATCTTGGCTGCATAGGAGGTGCTGACCTGGTGTTCCTGCAAAAAGAGCATGATATTCTTGATCTCTTTTTGCTTCTCCCAGGACTCTGCTATCATCCTTATTCTCTTGTTACCGATACCTTCAACTTCTACAAGTTTCTCTACCTGCGTCTCTATAATGTCAAAGGTATCTGTTCCAAACTTCTGGACAATGCGTCTGGCAAACTTCGGACCCACGCCTTTTATTAGCCCGGAGCCAAGATATTTCTCCATCCCATAAACGGTTGCCGGAAGAGTCTCTTCCCAGTTCTCAGCAACGAACTGCTTACCATACTTGGCATCCACCTTCCAGCTTCCGTCCACTAAAAGAACTGATCCCACATTGGCATCAAGAAGATTACCAATGACAGGAACCAGCTCTGAATAATCCTTTACTCTGCACTTTAAGACAGAGTACCCGTTTTCCGGATTCTGATATGTAATTCGCTCAACCACACACCGTATCTTCTGCATGGCTACTGATCAGGCTTTTCCGACTCTTACAAGAGTTCTGTAAAACTCAACAGCATCCTTTAAGTCATTCTCGTCAGGATGACCCTTGCTGGTGCCTCCAACAAGCTTAAATGGGCCAAAAGTGTTGTATCCATGACAGGTAAACTTGCCCACAACCTCAGCATTCTTGCCCTTAATGGACTCTGCCATAGACTTGGTGAAGTCCTTGTTCATGGCACTGGTCATGATAAAAAAGATCTTCTTATTCTGGGGAAGATTTACATGGGCAAAGTTCTTTATCTGCTGATGAAACTGCGCTGCATAAATGCCGGAAGCAAAACCAATCAGGTAATATCCGCTCAAATCCTTCTCGTGAACCTGTGTTGCATCCACCAGCTCCGCATCAAATTCTTTTGCAATAGCCTCAACGACCTTCTTTGTATTCCCGTGATGGGTTGAAGCATAGATTATTACTGCATTACTCATAAACACTCTCCCACAAAACATATTTCCTCAATTAGCTCTCTCTATTATATGAGAAAAAGAGCTCTACCGCCATACAAAAGCGATAGAGCCTGCATACTTTTTACTGTAAAACGCCTTTTATTCGAGCGTCAATCAACGGATATAGCCCGTCATTGATCTCACGGATTCTATACCCCAGGGATGTCTCATTCAAGTCATCCGTTAACCTTACTGTTAAGCTTTTTTATTTTTTCTTCTAAATTTTTCTGCCTTATTCTCTCATCCAATATTTGTTCTATACAAAATTGCATATACGGAAACATTTCCATGCATTCATCATCTCCGCTTTCATGAACTCCTTTGCTCAATATTCCATATATTTTTGATTTTACAGCTTTTAATGAATCCGGAATAATGGTTTTCCCCGTTTTTTCAAGCATCGCAATTTTATCATCGAAACGAGCTTTCTTATATTCTTCAGTATCTAAACCAACTTCATCATCGATTTCACCAACTAAACGTTCTAGTATTCTACGTAAATAAACAAAAGCTCCGCACCCAATTCCATCTGCATACAAACCTATAGCTCTTGTCAAATCTCTAAAGCTGTCTTTTCCTAATACTTTTCGATACTTTTCCACATCATATAATTGCATGTCTGCCAGAGACGGAAACTGCCCAACTTTCTGTATAATCAAACAGTTCTTCAAATAATCGTATGCTTCTATAATCTGCTTTGATTCATTATCCTCTTTGTCTATAATCTTCGCATATTCTTCATAAAATTCAACCTCAATAGGATCATAAATTCTGAAGTTCACAAATGCAGAATGATAGGCTTGAAATCCACAGTAATATATTTTCCTGACCTCTCCTGCAGTTTTAAGGATTCCATATTTGCATTCATTTATGCAATCCTGTATAAATTGCTCTCTATCCTTAGGCAACTATAACTTTTCTAAGTCATTTTCATTTAAATCGCAAAGGACATCTATGTTCATAGCAAAATAAGGTTTAGACAACTCAAAAACGTTGTGATGTCTATCGCGCGATTCTTCCGACATTATAGGGAATCTCTTCATTCCCACCTTTGAATTATTATCTTCACTTGTGTCAACTTGCTTTATTGGATTATTCCATGCACCTGCACGAAATGCTTGTTCCCGCCCACAGTCAGGACATGGGAGCATAATAGCTTCATCAGAATACAAAAACTTATTCAACGCCTTTACATCCTTGGCAACTTCTGCACGAGGACCATTTTCTCCTTCAGAGCGCTCGATTATTTCGATATCTGACAGATCAATAATTGCTGATTCGTACATTCCAAAAGCTGAAACAAGATCTACAACAGTAAAATCCGAAAAATGCCTCAGACCTGCAAGTTTTTTTAATCTGCTTATTTTCTTCATAGCACTAACTCTCCTAATGCGTTGATAATTTTAAAAACGATAAAGCCGGAACTGAAGCTTCCAGCTTTATCTCAAACACAAAAGCTCAATCGTGTAAACTAATATAAAGCCCATAAATATGATGGCTTATCCAACGCCTAAACTATGCCTAAACTGCCTTTAAATTCTTTTTCATATCCTATTGTATCTTTAATATCATAATGCTATTATAGACTATGCGATTTGGTATGTTTAACATATCATCTGAAAAACACTACTTGACGGCGCCAACTGTTCTTGTGGTGTTTTTCTATTATAATAGGACTCTATCCAGCCTTTTATAATAGTTGCTTTTTCTTCATCGTCACACACTATGCACGCACCGTTACATCTGACAGCCTGTAGTAGCCGCAGAATATAATAGTCCCTTACGCATAATGAATCATTCATTGGTATGTAATCAATCAGGACTCCCGAACATTTACACCTTTCCGCACTGTCCTTGACTATATTTTTTTCTTCTTTGAACAGCTCAGTCAAAGCCACTATTGCTTTTCTCTGTGCGTCACATTTAAGTATAACCTCAGGAACAGACTCGGGTATTGGTCTTCCATCCCAGTATGACCCATACAATTTGTAAGTGCTCTTCATATACCCACCTCCTATAGGTCAATGGCCATGCCTGTACCATATTCAATTGCTTTATCAGAAAACTCTATCAGTTTCTGAATTACCTCATGATATTCTGATGGAATCATGCTTTTATCCATTTTTTTCAGGTAATCCTTCAACGCCTTACATTTATCTGCACTGATAAAATCGTAATCCCCATCATCCAAAAGCGTGTCGCACTCGGCATTTATACCATCAATGACATTATCAAGAAGCCATTCGTTTTCTTCAAAGCCAAACTGATAGCTTTCTACTCTTTCAGCTGGTTCCATTGACAAGTCATATATTGGACCATATTTCTTCATTCCATCAAGTGTTTTAGCTAAATATAGTTCCATATCACATTTCACTCCTTTTATAAATCTTAAAATGTGTTTCTTCATTGGTTCCAGGAGTCCCATCAAGCTTAACATATTTCTTTGTCTTCCTATCCATAATACGCAAATATCCCGATGGCATATCAACTTTCACAATGTATCGCGATCCCACAAATTCATATTTCACGCCTCGCGGACTACCTTTAGCCCCTGGAGTAAACTGTTTAACTATGTCATTAAGGTTAACACTGTTCTTTTTCCAGTTATTATTAAACTTCGCCTCTCGTACTTTACTCTTATAATACCGGATTGCATCCATCATAGAGCCATGTATCATAACGCGGGCGTAAAAGCGAGCCGCAGTAGAATATCTTGATTTACTATCAGCCATGGTGCACCTCCTTACAGAGTCTATGAAAATCTTTATAAACCCTATAGTTTATGCCCATCGCATCTAGCTGATGCTCTGCTACAGAATCATGCTTCCCATATATAATCAGCTTTTCCGGCAAAAGCACCAGTATTTTTTCCAAGTAAGTGAAATCATCTTCAGCAGCAAGATTGTTACACCCCAGGAAACCTGATGCTGCCATTGTTCCAGCAGGCATATTTCGAAATACATCCGAAGCACTTTGGCCTCCAGTTCTTGTATTAAGAATTATTTTTACACCATTAACTGCTAACACCGCTAAAAAAAGCTGATTCAGAAGAAGGATTGCACGTTGCCATTCTTGATCCATGTCGTCAGTAACAGTTACATCTATGCCCACGACACCCATGAATTGCTTATACTCTTCAATCTCATCCATAACTTTTCTTAAACGTGGATATAAATGATGATCTTTGTCAAAGAAGCATAGCACGGTTTTCTTCTTATTCGTGACCCTTCTATTTTTTCTTTGCGAAAAGGGGATTATCAGTTCTGGCCACTCGTCCAAAAACATCTCCTGTCTGAATATAGGAAAACCATCTTTATCAAAGCATATATCCGTTCCAGCCAGATAATGATATAGTTTGTCAATAACAACAAACAAATCCATGATATTGCGAATCTGCATAATCAGACCCTCCTTTAAGATTATTTCGAGGATATGATCTGCAAACACATTACGATTTGGTATGTTTAGCACATCATCCTCTGTTTCATTATTCAGTTTCTATGCAACACGTACAAGCTGCGAATAGCGCCAACAATCCGCCTTGCACACCAATCTAATCACTCATATCTTTCACCACCTCCTCCTAGTATCAAGCCAACTATAACGTTCCTTCTGCATATCCATCTCTTCATCATAAAAGAAGCTATTAAAACGCTCCACCCGCCTCCTCGGAGCAATCTTATCCAGAAAGGCAAGATTACGTTCGATAATAATATCATCAAACATCTTCTCTGAGCGGTTCCGCCACTCATAATTATTCTTGGCAAGCGTATTCTTTCTTCTTTGAGCTGCATCTTCAGAAACGCCAAAGGACTTTATGATATAGTCAACGTCAGTTTTATACCCTCTGTTGTTACACTCTCTCAGCAACTGTTCCGGCATAAGAAGTTGTGCTGAAAAACAGTTTGCCTCTACTTCCTGGACTCCATATAATGGATTTTCTTTCTTAAGATTCATATCATGTTCCAGGAGCATATGTCCTAATTCATGTCCTATCGAGAATCTCACCCTATATTTTTCTTCTTGCTCGTTGAAAAAAATAATGTGAGCTCCCATATATTCCTCTAAATGCGCAGATTCACTTCCAAAGTCTTTTATAGGAATTTTATATTTTTCCTGTGCTTTCTTGAACGAACAAACTTGTACATCTGCCTGCTCCATAGCCAATTGTTTTACACTATAAGGGAATGTATCAATAGTTCTTGTGACCACAAGTATTTCATTTGCAAGCATATATACGCGCTTGAAGTCCGGTTTTCTAGATGTCATCTTCATCCTCCTCGTCATCGTCAAAGATGTCCATAAACACAGCCTTCAGCATACCTTCAGCCTTTTCTAAATCTTTGTCATTTAATTTCCCAAGATTTCTCTGCAAAGAATTTAGTCTCTTATTAGAGGGATCTTGTGCATCGGTATTGTCATTTCCGATAAGATAATCTGTAGTAACTCCAAAGTAATGTGCCAGTTCAATCAATGTCTTGCTACGCGGAAGAGTGCCACCATTCTCCCACATATTAACTCTACTTTTTGTAACATCCAGCGCTTTAGCGAGCTCGTCCATGCTAATACCTTTGCCCTGCCTCAACTGTTTTACGCGGGTAGAAAAAACACTATTTGCCATTACTCAACCTTCTTTCATGTGCATTTAAATTGTTTATACAGTTTTATTGTACTTTCTTCGTTTCTGAATGTCAATATCATAAATCAACATATAGTTGTCTCTGATAATCATATCCCAAGAATTTGTATCAATTACTATACGTATCAAATGACTGTGTTCCCCATCAGACTCTTTTTCCATAGCTGATAGTACTTAATAATCCTTCTCAGTTCTTATTTTTGAAATGTTATAATCATTATAAGGAATAAGCGCATTAGACCATATAAGGAGATCAATGAACTATATAATCCACACAACCAAAACTGCCACTTCCAAATTCATACCTGAAGATTATTTCCCCGCCATTGTGGAATTCTCTGATGAGGAGTTGAACAATCATTTCATAGAATATAACTACAAAGACAGTGATATGTTCGAATTATCCGTCCATCCTAAGACACATTTCGCAATTCTCCTTAAAGCTCAAGTAGTCTGTACAAATTACTATTCCTGTTTCAATGAAATAATTTCGCCATCAATAGTAATGTCTCTTAGTAATCCCAGAGCCTCATCGAGCTTTGCATAAATCGCATCACCTATACGCGTAAAGCCAAGCTGATTAACAAGCGCCCTGTATAGACCGTCTTTTTCCGCTGTGTAATTCTGCTTAAGCAATACATGTAATCCTGCCGCCAGCTCCTCAGGAGCAATATACTTTACATCGCGCTTTACTCCCGGAACACGGAGCATAAACTTATTCTGATCGGATAAGTACAGGAATCCATTTCTACGTATGATTCCATTTCTATCGCAGCCTCTCATGTCCATAGTAAACTGCTGTCTTACAACACTGGTCACTTTTTCACGTCCATATATAAAGCATATACGCTTAAGAAGATACTCCTCTGACACAGGAGCTTCTATCTCCAGAATGTTCTTAACATACAGCTGATTGCCGTAAAGATGACTGTTCCTCAGACTATATACATCAGCTTCTACATATTCTGGAAAAGCCAAGTGCTTAGGGGCAATAGTTTTCTCAAAGACAACCGGCGCTTCCTCTTCTTTTTTAGCTTCTTCTGCTTTTACATATCTTCCAAGATGAATAGCCTCTGTTGCCGCCTTTAATAGCCTTTCCTTTTCAACAGCTGTATTTCTGAACCAGTCTGTGGACCAAATACGATAGAATCTCCATCCCATCCG
The DNA here is from genome assembly GCF_900102515.1 of Butyrivibrio sp. INlla14. Lineage (GTDB taxonomy): Bacteria > Bacillota > Clostridia > Lachnospirales > Lachnospiraceae > Butyrivibrio. Next base: position 76,990 of record NZ_FMVS01000007.1, on the reverse strand, counting down.
CTCAAGGATTTCTTGACGGAGTCTGTCTCTATCCCTGGCATTTTTAGATGAATGATAGGTTGCACCATCACATTCAATTGCAAGAACATAATCTGAGCTGTTAGGCTTCTTAAGACCGATATCAATTCTGAAGCCACTACATCCAACCTGCATATCAACAGTAAAACCATGATTTCTGAGGAAATCACAGACATCCATCTCGAACTCAGAATCGAACTGTTCAAAGGGATTAACAGAAATGGATCTTTCAAGTGCTACATCACCATTTTCCGCATAATCAAGGTATTCTCTAAGTAGCCTTGCACCTTCTGCAGAAGTACGGCTAAGATCGATGTCAGTAGCATGCATTGATGAAACAAGCTGCACATTGTCCTTTGCACGAGTAACAGCAACGTTAAGTCTGCGCTCACCGCCCGCTCTATTCAAAGGTCCAAAATTATGTAGCAGCCTTCCCTGTGAATCCATGCCATATGCAACGCTGAAGATGATTGTGTCTCTCTCATCACCCTGTACTGTTTCAAGATTCTTTACAAAGAAAGGCTCCTTTGTCGCGTCATCACGCTTAAAGAACCACTCTTTAGAGGAATCTTCCTGCCTTCTCTTAGAAAGAAGTCTTTCAATCAGATCCTGCTGTGCCACGCTAAATGCCACTACTCCAAGGCTTCGTTTCGGATGCTGATCAATGTTTCTATAAATAAGGTCTACTATAAATTCCGCTTCTTTCCTGTTAGTATGGCTCTTCCTGTCAAAAAGTCCGTCCACATGGTAATAATCCACTCCAATACCTTCATGGTCTATTGTTGATGAAGGGAATGTTACCAGCGTATTATCATAGAAATTCTTATTTGAGAATGTTATCAGCTGCTCATATCTACTTCTGTAATGCCACTTCAAACGAAGCTGCGGAAGGGATGTGGAGCAGAGATCCAGAATAGACTCGAAATCTGTTACATCTCCAGTCTCCTCATCATCGTCATCAATCTCTACCGATGAATTAAAGAAGTTACTTGGCGGCATCTGCTTTGAATCACCCACAACGATAAGTTGCTTCGCCCTGTAAATCGCACCAATCGCATCCTGTGGAAATATCTGTGATGCCTCATCAAATACTACCGTGTCAAAAGAAATACTATTTTCACTAAGGAAAGTGCTAACGCTAAGCGGAGACATAAGGAAACAAGGCTTGATTACCTGCACTACATCCGCAGTCTCTGCAAGAAGCTTTCTTATACTCTTCTGTTTACGTTTCTTTTCTCCCTCACGAAGCAATATAGAAACAGCGCTTCCTCCAGCCATCATATCCAAAGAAGGACGCTTTGCTGAAAGCTCTGCCTTGATCTGTGCTTTGCTGATTTCAAATTGCAACCTGTCTTTCTCAGAAAACTGCTCAACTGCCCTATCCTGAGCAATACGTGTAAAGTTAGCAAACACAGGCTTCTCAAAAATAACATGGTTAATCCACTGCTTATAAAACAGCCTCTGATATGATGCAGCAATCTGATTTTTATCTACATGATTATCAACAGCGCAATCAATAAATGCCTTCAGATCTCTTTCTTCAAGCTGCTTTAAAAGGATGTAGAACCTTACCCAGTTTTCTACCTTATCTATGGAATCCATGCACTGCTGCACTTTTGAAAGAAGCGTAGATAATGACATCGCATCAAAAGATACATAGTCGGTATCAAAATCATTTTGCAATTCGGTCAGAACATGCTTAAATGTCCCAAGAGCGCCAGCCAGTGTATTGGCATGATTACTAAATCCTGCTTTAGCTGCAGCAAATGTTTCATCGGACATATTGGCAATGCTTCCACAGCTATAGTCGTTCTCAAAGCAGATTCTAATAATCTCTAATTCAGAGTTGAGCTGGTTCCAATTAGTATCTGGGCTGACAACTTCCAAATCAAGCAATCCATCTATCTTACTCTTTTCACCATCAAACTGCCCCATAAGACTCTGATAATCCATAAGAGCCTTCATGCATTCCTGCGCAACAGCATAGCTTGGCTTCTTCCCAGCCCTTGATGCAAGTCGTAAATCTGATACTATGCTCTTGTACTCAGCATTGAATAGTCTTGAAAAGAATCCCGAATAAAGCTTTGTCAGCTTATTGTAATAATCCTGCCCATCTATCTTATAAATGTTTTCTTCAAATGATTCGTCTAAGCGCTGCCTAATAGGTAAAATTTGACTACTGAGTTCTGCCATGAACTTCGTTGTCCCAATCAGTTCGTTTATCCTCTCTGCCAAAAGAGCTCCTGGTCTTAAAAACTGTGTAGAAGACAAAACATTAAGCAGTTGTATATATCTTTCCACGCCGAAAATAGTATCCATTTTTACTGAATACTCTTCTTCACAGGTATCTGCTTTTGAAATCAGATCCTTTAAACCGGTAATTATGACCTGAATGTCCTGCTTAAGCTTATTCTGAGCTTCATAGGAACTGTTTTGACTTTTATAGCCATACCATTCATTTTTCCTATAGTCCTCTCCTATTGTCGGAACATACTCTTCATATTGTCCCAGAAGATTTACAGCTTCATTAAGATAAGCTTCATCTTTCTTGGCAATATCATTTAATACCAGTTCTAGATCAGGCGCATTTCTATGTGCAGAATGAGCATCATAGAGCTGATACATGGACTTATTGATTACCGGTATAGGCTTATGTAATTCCTCTGCGTAAGCATCAAGCTGTTCCTGCAGCTTGGCTTTTGCCTGAACTTCCCTATCTGCTCGGGATGAAACTGCACTCCTGTCTGCTCTTAATGTTTTACAAAGCTCTGCAATAACCTCTTTCTTACTCGATTTGTAACTATGGAGCTCCAGACAAAATTCTTCCAGTCCAGCCTGCTTTAACTTGTCATAAACAACACTCAAAGCTGCGAGCTTTTCTGATACAAACAGGACTTTTTTCCCATCGTGCAGGCATTCCGATATTATATTTGTAATAGTCTGACTCTTACCAGTACCGGGAGGTCCCTGTAACACAAAACTCTTGCCGGTCTTTGCCATCTCTATAGCCTCAATCTGGCTTGAGTCAGCATCCACAACGGTATGAAGATCTATAATTTCATTCTCAACACGACCAACATCTCCATCAGCCATGGAATCCTTGAAATCTACAGGCTCACCCAGAAGAAGGCGAACATTGTCATTCTTAAGTATCTTATCTGCATTGTTCATCAGATCGTGATACATATTTATCTTCAAGAACGAGAATATTCCCATCTTACACTCGGAAGTTACTTCCCAATGCAATTTGGAAACTATGCTCTGTACCTTTGTGATATATGATGATAAAAGCTCATCTTCCTCATATTCTGGGAGTTTTATTCCATACTGAGCTTCAAGAAGATAATTGAAAGTCGGATTCACAACAACATCATCTTCTGTAAGTTCGATATAATAAGGTGTTACGGACGATTCATTTTTGTGATTAATGGGGACAAGAAGTAATGGAGCCTTGTTTACAATCTCAGAATGCTCATTTTCTTTCCAGCGAACAAATCCAAATGCCAGATATGCAACATTAACACCGGTCTCTTCCAAAAAATCCCTGGCTTTTTTATCAATATTTCTGACAGCAATCATGGGATTGGGTGTCTTTGCATATACCAATACCTGATTATTCTTCCGTATTCTTGAAGAATACAACTCTACATAATCACTTTTCTTGAGCTTATCTGCAGCTACAATCTCCTGTGTCTCATCTTCTGATGTATTAGCTGAGGCTACAGCTTCCTCATCATCCTCTGTATCTGCAATCTTAGGATCATATATTTCAAATGATGATGCACTAAGGCACTTTTCATAAAAGCTCTCACCATCAGGGAATACAACCTCCGCTGTGGAAGCCTTTGTGTCTTTGAAATTTATAAGATTATTTTTCTTACCGGTATCAAGCAGTTGCTGCGCCCAACGCTCTAATTTCTTATTATCCATTCACTATCACCTTAATTGAACATTTACAAAAATACGTACTCAGATTATGTTTAAAACCGACAATACCCTAACTTACATGATAGCATTAATTTGTGCTCTTTGCCTCACAACCATCACGTCATATGACTATTTCTCTACCAAAGTTACAGTAAATAGCCACCTAAACGTAACTGTATTTCAACTTACATTTACTGCCTTCGCTGATGAAGGGTGATAAGGCAATCTAGCTCCTTAAAGAACTTTCCAATGAGTTTTTGTTCTTCTATATCTTGTGGAATAGAGAGTGTTGTCTCAAAAAAGTCTACAGGAGCTATATTTAACAATCCATGATTTCTTGCTCCCTCTGCAGCTATAGCCTGAACATCTTTGTGCCATAGCTTAGTATCGTAATATGTTACAAGATAATCTGAACAGGTTTTGCTTTCATCTAATATACTGAAAACGATGTAGAGCGTCGAAAGAACTCCCATATCATATCTATCTAAGCGTTTAATGGCTCCCCATGGAGCATCAGAAGATGTGCTCTTGTTATAAGCAAATTCTCCTTTTTTCACCAGGTAATATCCGCTAACATCCTTGCTGGCAATTCTTTTATCGAAGAATTCGTTCTGATCGATCAGTCCGTACTGGGCCGATATAGTAAGTGGAAGATCTGATTCTAAATCTTGATTTTTACGTGTGATACGTCCAGCGATTTCTCCCAACTTACGCTGTTCCCAAGAATCATACTATATAACATTGAATTTACAGTGATCGTCATGTTAATAGTTACGCTATTTCATGGGAACAGCGTAAGTTTCCTGAATTTGTAGAATTCTATAATGGATTAACTTACACACCGGGAGATGTTCAAGAATCTGGCACATTGGTTTTACGATCCTCTAACGTTAAAAACGGAGAAATTGCAGATGCCGATAACGTATATGTAAATCCTGAAATAGCTACATCTGAAAATGTTAGAAAAGGCGACATTATAGTAGTTGTTAGAAATGGCTCTCGTGCTCTCATCGGCAAACACGCAGAAATAAAGGAAAGTATGCCTAATACTGTCATTGGAGCATTCATGACAGGAATTCGCTCTGAACATTCTTCATTTGTAAATGCCCTTTTGGGAACATCTCAATTTGAAAAAGAAATTGAAAAAAATATGGGAGCAACCATAAATCAGATTACAGGTTATATGTTCTCAAAAATGGAATTTATGATCCCAGGGGATGAAGAGCAGGAGGCTATTGGAAAGTATTTTAAAGAGCTCGACAACCTTATCACCCTTCATCAGCGAATGCTATTTCTAAGCAGAAATTCTTTCTATGCTTTATCTACTCCAACTGCTATCTCTTGGGAACAGCGTAAGTTCTCTTTGGTCTTTGAGGGATTGCAGAATAATACCCTGTCGAGAGCAGAATTGAACTACGAAAGCGGTACAGTAAAGAATGTGCATTATGGCGATGTGCTGATAAAGTTTGGAGACTATATTGATGCCTGCAAAACAGAGTTGCCATGCATATCCGACGATGCTAAAGCCGATAAGTTTAAGAACTCTTTTTTGCAAGATGGGGACATTATAATCGCAGATACAGCAGAAGATGATACTGTTGGCAAATGTACAGAAATAAAGGGTTCCGAAGGTTTGAAGCTACTGTCAGGACTTCATACGATAGCGTGTCGTCCAAAGCAAAAATATGGTCCGATGTTCCTGGGGTACTACATCAATTCTCCTGCATATCACAACCAGTTAAAACCGTTAATGCAGGGAATAAAGGTTACTTCAATTTCAAAGTCAGCTCTCCAAGATACGGATATGATTTTGCCGAAATCTATAGATGAGCAGATTAAAATTGGAGAGTATTTTTCAAACATCGATAACCTTATCACCCTTCATCAGCGAAAGCCCTATGTCATCGAATCATATCACCAAGCTTGGGAACAGCGTAAGTTGGAAGCTGCTGTTGATTCTGTTGATACTGGTAAGAGCAAATTTGATAAAGAAGGTTCATCAGGAGAATATCCTATTCTTGGTTCAACATCAGTAATTGGGTACGATGATGAGTATGATTATGAAGGAGATTTTATCTTAACTGCTCGTGTAGGTGCGAATGCAGGAAGTCTTTATCGATATGCTGGCAAGGTGAAAATTAGTGATAATACTGTGTTTATACAAGCATCGCAGAATATAGAATTCCTCTATCACCTGCTTACTCAATTTGATATAAAGAAACTTTCATTTGGCACAGGTCAACCACTGGTTAAAGCGAGCGAACTGAAAAATTTAGAGTTGATGATGCCCAGAGATATAAATGAGCAGACGAAAATTGGGGACTATTTTAAGCAGCTCGATAACCTTATCACCCTTCATCGGCGTGCATCACAACAACCAAAAAGGAGGACTTACAAATGGATACAACGACAGCCAACAGTAAGACCATGTTGTTTTGTGATTACTATAAACAGTGGATTACTGTCTACAAAGAAGGAGCCATTCGTCCTGTCACTATGAGCAAGTACAATATGGCGCATCATTGGCTCGAAAAGCTCATACCAGAGCTTATTGTATGTGATTTAGATAGAATCACGTATCAGAAGCTTCTCAACGACTATGCTCAAGACCATGAGCGTCAGACAACCATGGACTTTCATCACCACCTGAAATGTGCCATCCTTGATGCTGTTGACGAAGGCTTGATTCAACACGATCCAACACGCAAAGCCATCATTAAAGGAAAACAGCCCGGTGAAAAGAAACTTAAATACTTGAATCAGTATGAGCTTCACAAAGTTATTGATGATTTAAATCTTGGTAGTGAGATCAATTACGATTGGCTTATATTGCTTATAGCCAAGACTGGGATGAGGTTCTCTGAGGCATTAGGCCTGACACCAAAGGATTTTGATTTTCCTCACCAGCAGGTATCTGTTTCAAAAACATGGGATTACAAAGGAAATGGCGGTTTTCTTGCCACTAAGAATCAATCCTCTGTCAGAAAAATTCCCATCGACTGGAAGACTGTGATTCAATTTGCAGAATTACTCAAGGGTCTACCCGAAGATGATCCAATATTTGTCCAGGGAAAGGTCTATAACTCCACAGTCAACGATATATTGGCCAGGCACTGCAAAAACGCAGGTGTTCCTGTAATCTCTGTTCATGGATTAAGGCACACTCACGCTTCCATTCTGCTTTTTGCAAATGTTTCAATCGCCAGCGTGGCTCGCCGTCTTGGGCACTCCAATATCACAACTACTCAGAAGACATACATTCATATTATCAAGGAGTTGGAGAGCAAGGATATAGATATTATCATGAGAACTCTGGCAAATCTTAATTCATAACAAATAATACGCACGCCGATGATAAAAACACTTGAAGGAGAATAAGTTCTCCTTCAAGTGCCATAGAATCCTACTTCCATTCACCTGACTGCAGATCTATAAAATCCTCCAATCTTATATCTGCCGTAAAGCCTGTTCCATACTCGCCAGCCTGTGTCTGTGAGTCATATTTGAATGACACATTATAATACTTGTCATCAGAAGTTTTCTTTACCAATCCATTGTCCAGAAGAAATCTAATAACTTTTTTATGGGCATTCTGATCATCACCGTTGATGTAGAAGCAGCATACACCCTCCTTGAAATTGCCATGCTTAGCCTCAAGACATGCACCTTCCTTTATGGATTTCAAACACATATTCTTAGCGAAATCCACGTCATTATAAAAGTACATCCATTTTCCGCATACTTCCCTCTTTAGTGAATCACAATGCTCGCTAAAATAGTAAGTCCAAGATGAGTTGCTAAATGCTGCCACCCCATCCACTGCAAAGAACGATTCTTTGTTAATGCTCTTCTCATAGCTAGAGAAGTCAGACTCCAGAAGAATATCTGTACCGCCAAAGATAATAAAATCCCTTAGCATTTTATCGACACGAATTTTAACCTTAGGAATTGGCAGCTTCACTTTTTCCAGCTGTTCTACATATGCACTTATTCTCTCGAAGTACTCCTTTGCGCGGGCAATATCAACAGTCGCTTTCAAAGCATCAAATCGACCAAATTCATTGATGGTTTTCTCATTAAGATTGAGAGCCATCATATCTCTGAGCATTTGCTCATCAACCCCTATCGCTATTGCCACTTTATGAATCTGGTCATTCTTAGCTGCCTCCATGTATTCATTGATATAATCACGGAGAGTTTTCCCTTCCAGAATCTCCACGTCCCCAGTCTCTATATCATGAAGGAGAATATTGGCATATTTTTGTTCTTCAGTTGATAATGACGCAAATGTCTTATGAAGTTCCTGCTTTGCGGCCTCCCTGGCATTGCTATCACCTGTTTCGAGTGCCTTCTTATACTTGTCGAAGCGAGAGTTCATATATTCCGAGTTGATTTCTTTTGTATCTATAGTAGTAAGATACCCTTTCAGCTCATATGGTGAGTCTGGAACTATTCCTCCACCACCTCCACCAAATAATTCCTTATATCTTAATACCAATACTTTATATGTGCTCTCATCAAGTCCAAGCGTAATAACCTTATGTCCATCATCTGGACTGTCAAATTCATAAGTAAGCTTTTCCCATGTAAATCCTTGAACCTTAGCAGCTTCCAAATATTCATTAAATGCTATGAATAACTTTGCAAACTGCTTTTTTTCACTGGTCTCCGATGGAAGCTTCTCAAAATTTTCTACTCCTGCTGCCTCAAAAAGATTCTTTATCTGCAGGAAAACCGCGTTCATATTTTCAAGGTTTCTATCAAGCTTTATAGCAAACATTCCAAGAGGTTTATCGCCAGAATAGAGTTTCACCGCAGCATCAATATTGCGTTCCATTGTATATGGCGCTCTATAATACTTAATTGTTCCAAACGGTTTGTCTTCTCCAAATAGCCGGTTTGTCCTTGAAAAAGCCTGTATAATGTTCTCATATCTAAGTACTTTATCTAGATATAGCGCATTTATCCACTTGGAATCATATCCTGTAAGCATCTGATCCACTACAATCAGCATGTCAATCTGCTCTTCTGGGCTATACTCTATTCTTTCATATGGCTTTTTATGAGCAAGCCTATTCTGAATATCAGTTTTCATCTTTGCCCAAGTCGGAATAGTATATGTCTGTTTGTACCTAGCGTCATAGTCTTCTATTATCTCTACTAACGAATCTTCCTTTTCTATAGCATTCTGATCATCATTATCTATGCTTGGGTCAAACAGAGCAGTGATCTTAATAGATGGATCAGCCGCCTTGAATCTGTCATAGTACTGACATGCTTCACGTATGCTTGATGTCGCAAAAATAGCATGAAATTTACCCGCATGACTGATAGTCATCCAGTTCTCAAGTATATCAGTAACAACCATCTTCTGATGTTCTTCAGTTCGATATTGTCCGTTCTCTAAGAGATAGTCCTCTATACCACATACATATTTCCCATCATTCTCATAATATCCGGCCATGGGAACATCCTGCATGTATTTATAATAAATAGCACTTTTCTTCGGATCACTTATAGCCTCAGCAGCAGTCGCAGCTTTTGCCTTTTCTAGTGCGACTGCCTCCCTCTCCTCTTTTTCCTTAAAGGTCAGCACCTTATCTGGATCAAATCCAAGAACATTCTTATCTCTTATACCGTCTGCGATACTATATCTATGGAGTTCATCACCAAATACATCCGCTGTAGTATTACCCTTCTTCTCATTTTCAATCTGAATCGGAGTACCACTAAAGCCAAAGAACAGAGCTTTTTTAAAGGTGTGTTTCACCGTCTGCATCATATCTCCAAAAGATGATCTATGACACTCATCAACAATAAAGACAATCCTTTTATCAATAATTTTCTGTAATTCCTCAGCCTTCAGCTTAGACTCCACATCAGATTTTATATTACTCATCTTCTGGATAGATGTTACTATCAGCGTATTACTGGAATCATCGCTTTTAAGCTTGGAAATAAGAACTTCGGTATCTTCTGTTTCCTGTATAAACTCGTTGGCTTCAGCAAATCCCTTGTACTCTTTTGCACTCTGTGTTCCAAGCTCTATCCTGTCTATGAGGAACACAACTTTATCAGCATCTTTAGAATTAGCAATTAGCTGTGCTGACTTAAATGATGTGAGAGTTTTTCCACTTCCGGTTGTATGCCAGATATAACCTCCTAATTGGTCACTTTCACCCCATTTCCCCTTATGTTTTGAAACTTTATCTGAAATCTTATTCGCAGCATAATACTGATAAGATCTCATTACTTTCAACACTCCATCTGTATCATCTGCAACGGTATAAAAGCCAATCATCTGGTGTGCAAGAGGAATTGATAACAATGTTGAAGCAATCTCTTTCCAGTCATTTATTGGTTCATTATTAAAGTCTGCCCAGTGAAAATAAAAATCAGGATTAAACTTACCTTCCGGCCCTGGATTCGCATAATACTCAGTCTCTTCCGGATTCATAGCCACAAATATCTGAACCAAGGCAAAAAGCCCCGTAAACACACCCTCATGGGCGTATTTTTCAATCTGTCCCTCAGCATTAGATATCGGAACTCCGCTTTTTTTGAGTTCAACATGAATTACAGGCATACCATTTATAAGAAGTTCAAAATCTCCTCGCCTATCCGGAAATATAGATTTTCTTGCTTTAAACTTTGGCTGCCTTGCTATCTGATATCTGCTCTGTCCTGCAGCAATCTCCTGCCTGTCATATATCTTGAGAGAAACTTCTTTGCCAAAATGAGCCTTATCATCAGGATTATCTCTGGTAATTGCAACACTTCTACCGTTGATAAAACCATTAATCTTAAGCGGCGTCTTCAATAGATTTATCTGTTCAAGAATCTGCTGCATTTCACCATCTGTCAATGGATAGTCATTTAGCCTGTCTATACCTCTGTTATTCTCAAACAGAATGTCGGCCCAGTTACGAATCAGATCTTCTTCCGTTTTATATTCCAAGACCTGTTTTTCCCAGCCATATGTACTTGTGAGTAATCCTATAAGCGCATCTTCAAAATCAGCTTCATTGTTAAATGCCATATTATTTACCCCAATACTGTGCTAAACAAACATTTTTTCTAGCATCGACTTCTTAATATTCTGCAATTTCTCAAGCTTACGCTGATGAAGGGTGATAAGGTTGTCGATTCCTTTGAAATAATCACCTATTTTTCTCTGCTCATCATATGAGGGAGCTGCTGTCTCAACATTATTTATAATTACTTTCGAGAGACTTGGTACTCCTGTAGATTCATCTTTTTTCTTCCAATCAACATTTTGAAAAAGGCAGCTTGTAAAGTCTAAATCATATCCATCCTTAGGAATGCAGTAAAATAGCGTATCTACGGTCCAAAATGGTGCTCGTAAAATATATGGTTTATCAATAGTACCTTTTCGTCCTATTCCAATAGCGTCCTTATCTTCCGAGAGAGCAGCATCCACGCTAAGCATATATCCGCCAGTTCCATACACAGGGATATCCCCTTCACCCAGATGTTTATAATCCATCCCACTCCCGATATCTACTACATCAGAGAACTTACGCTGTTCCCAATCGTCAGTAAATCCAGCAAATCTTATCTCCGGTTTTTTTGCTCCATTTTTTGGAAACATTTTTTCCAGCATGGATTTTTTGATATTTTTAAGCTTATCATACTTACGCTGATGAAGGGTGATAGCGTCATCAACAGTCTTAAATAATTCTCCAATCTTGTGTTGCTCCCTAAACGAAGGATACGCCGCTTCAAATTGCATAACATCGTTTACAGATAGATTTGTCTGCTTATTTCCATCATCGAATCTTAAAAAATACGGATTACGGTTCATCAATATATATAAGAAATATGCATCTGTTTCTTCCTTTGGTGTGATGCCAGCAATACGCTGATTAAGCGTATACTTATCATCTTTATCAATCAAAAAAGTTCTTGCAATAGCTCTTCCGTTAGGAACATCACTAAGTACAAACGCTATCTCATCTTTATGTAATGGCTCTATTTGTGAATCTGAGAACTTCTTAACCTCACCATTTGTGGACACGAATTTTGAGTTCACTATTACATACTTTCCGTTGTCAGTAACATCGTTTTCGTGGGCTTTTCCATTACGATATGCTGCAACCTCTCCCAACTTACGCTGTTCCCAATCGTCCGTAAATCCTGTAAATCTTATCTGGGGTTTCTTATCTGCCATATCAAATACCCCCTAATAACTTCTTAAGCTCTGAAATGCCCTGCATATCATATTCATTGCCTGTAAGGCTGCCTAACATACCAACAAGTTCTGAGGATGTTTTTCTTATTTCTTCATCAACCTCTTCATAGGTTGTTTCGTACTTTGCAGCAATTGCTTCCAAACTTGTTATAAGGTTCTTGACTATCTGTGCTGGGATTTCTGCTATGCCCGAAGTAATTGGGTCAATCCACTTTTTCACAAACAAATCTCTGACCTCTGAATCGCTTAACTGCTCTATCTTCTCTTTGGTAGCCAGCTCTAATGCTACCGTTTTGTCCTTAATACTCTTTTTAAGATTCTTCTCTTCTTTGTTCAAGGTATCCGCCTTCTTTAAGACATTCAAGGCATCTCCTTCAACATCCTTATCTTTTATCGCTTTTGTAACTTCTTTAAAGACAAACTCTGTCTTATCCTCATTGACAAATGCAGCTTCCTTATCTTCCTCTGACAAGTTCTCAAGGAGTTCCTCATATTCTGATGTGATCTCAGACAGCCTTGACTCAAGATCCGCGATACTCTTTTTTTCATCCTTTAGCAGAGTATTCTGAACAAGCTCAAACGGGAATATGTGTCCGATATATCCCTCTTGAACTTCAACTTCTTTATTATTCTTTTTCTTCGTCACCATGTTAGGATCAACTTTACGGATTGCCTCGTGACCTTCTGTCTGTATAATTTCCAGATCTATAGATATCTGCGCCCAGGTATCATCCACAATCTGATATGCCTCATAAGGATTTCCAAGTTTTAACCCAGTAAACCTTTTGAACACTTCCGATGAGAGTACTTCTTCCTCAGCAGCAATGTTAAGATTATCCTGGTTATCAATCAGCTCTCTGCCCAAAAATGCATCCAAGCCGTCAAACGCTTTTTCATAATAATTCATGAATCCCCTTACATCTTCATGGTCATTTACAAGCTTCTTTAAGTTTGAATCAGTGAAAGAAAGATACTGATCTGATGCGTTTGTAAAAAGAGCATTTCTTAAATTAGGGAATGCATCCCAGTACTCTGCAAGTTCATCCACTTCTGACTTCGGAATTCCTCCAAACATAGATGCATAGATGTCCCACTTCTCCGGTTTCTCTGAAGAGTCTACATAGCGCGGAATATTAAGGTTGTAATCATTTTCTCTGATCGCTTCTCTGGAAACCACTGCAGAAAACCCTTCTTCGGGTTTTCTTCCGATAACAGTATCAACTATCTTCTTGATATCACATGCCCTAAGCTTATTATTCTTACCAACTTTCTCAAAACCTTTAGATGCATCTATAATCAGTACATCCGTGTTTTCTCTCTTCTGTTTAAGAACCATAATTATGGTTGGAATACCTGTTCCAAAGAAGATATTAGCCGGAAGACCTATGATTGCATCTATCTTATTATTCTCAATAAGATTCTTTCTGATAGCACCTTCCTCACCACCTCTGAACAGCACTCCATGCGGTAATACAATTGTCATGATTCCATCAGGCTTAATATGGTAAAGATCATGTAAAAGGAAGGCATAATCTGCCTTTCCCTTCGGAGCAAGTCCATACTCTTTATATCTAGGATCAGCGTCCTTATCTGATGGATCCCACTTTTGCGAATATGGAGGATTTGATACAACCGCATCAACATACAATGGTCTGTAGGTTCCAATGCGATCATTCTCATCGAAATATGGCCAGTCTTCTTCCAATGTATCTCCATTACGAGTGAAGATATTGCTTGGAAGGATTCCCCTCATAACCAGATTCATTCTTGTAAGATTGTAAGTATTCTGCTTCAGTTCCTGGGCATAATACTTAATCTTGTCACTGTCGCCAAGATATTTTGCAATGCTCTTACCAATATTTATCAGCAAGCTACCTGATCCAGAAGTTGGATCAAATATTTCTATTTCACTTCTATCCTTCAGGTGGTTAGCCACAATCTCACTCATGAGTATTGATACTTCATGAGGAGTGTAGAACTCTCCCGCTTTCTTTCCGGCATTAGCCGCAAAGTTTGAAATAAGATATTCATAAATAAAGCCAAGAACATCATAATCCTGCTTGCCATCCATCGGAATATCTGCAATCAGTCTGATAAGTTCGCTAATAGCCTTGGTCTGATTCGCAGCTGTATCACCTAGCTTTGAAAGACCTACGCTCAACGTCTCAAAGATATTTTCAAATACTTTTTTCTGCAGCGGATTAATGCATCTCTCAAATGCAGACAACGCATCCCTTACATCTGCAACATTAAAATCCACTCCCTTATTAATCCAAGTTGAGAAGAGATTCTGGTATGAGATGAAATAACCTATGTTGTTCTGAACATCTTCCATGATTTCAGTATCATCTTCTGTTACCGTATTCATATCTTCTTTTGTATAGCCCAATCCAAGCAAATACTTTTCCTCTTTGTCAGAAAGGAACTTATAAAAAATAAAGCCTAAAATATAATCCTTATATTCATTGGCTTCAATCTTGGATCGCATCTGATTTGCAGATTCCCATATTTTTGCTGCAAGCTGTTGTTTATTCATAAAAATCGCTCCCTTTAGCGTTATTGTTTACACAATTAATATTATAATTCAAATCCGACCCTCACGCTATGATACATCGCCAGTCATTTATTTTTTTATTCAAAAACCCGGTCAGTTTCATTTGACCGGGTTTCAGTTACATTATTCAGTTATCATATTCGCATATATACCCCATACATCCCTTAAATCCTGGATAATACGCAATCACATCATTGGGAACATCATTGATATAAAATTTGTCATCTGACTTTCGGTAGATATATTCACAGTAATCCTCTTGTATCTCAGTTCCATCAGGAAGAGTTTCTCGGTAACTCGGGAACATATCTAACCAATGCTTGAAGTAGCCACTTCCAGTGCAATCTCGTTGTATAAGACCTGGTTCAGTCCATTCAAAGCCGTAGTCCATATATCTCGCTCCGATATAAAAGCAATAGTTCTGTTTCCCCTCAGCCTTGATAAGAGCATCGACTGCATCAAATTCTTCGTCACATGTCATGGAAGCAAGATAGCCGCCTTTCTCCTCGCACTTCTTCGCAGCCTCTTCCCATGTACAATCCTCTATAACAAGTTCATATCTATGATCTGCAGAATACATCTTGCCATCGGAAATATATGACATAAGATCATCTACAAGAAGATAACTGTCGGGTTCTTTTGCCTTTTCCTCATCATAGGCCTCTTTTAGCTTGGCCAAATAAGTCTGCTCATCAAGTTCCTCTCCATCTACCTCATAGTGAAGCGTATGGTATCGTCCAGTTTCTTCGTCATAGTCAATCTCTTGGGACTCATCAAACTCATAATAGGACCCAGAAAATGTTGGTTTCCACTTCCCTTTTTCTAAGCGGTATACATAATCGTAATAATATCCCATATGACCTTCAGAGTTACACAAAAGGCCGCCCTTCTCAATGTATGTAAAGTACAGTCTGGCAGTTTGGAAAACATTTACTTGTCCGTCATAGAACGTAAGAATCTGGCATCCTCCAGCTTCAACACCAGAATCGCAAACAAGCTCTGGAATATCATCATCGTCAACATATATAAGCGCATATATGAAACCATACTCAGCGTTTGACATGTTTTCATTAAGGTAAGCCAAATACCCTTCATTCCATGAAGAATACCCTTTGCCAAATACCATTCCAGCATCGTCACCATAATAATCTTCAGGATTCTTTGGTGAATAATCTGCAAAAGGAGTCAGCTCTGCCTGGATTCTGCTTGAAAAATACTTCTCTTGCGCTTTTTCAGCCTCATCTTGAGAAATATCAGTTTCATTACCATAGGCATCTTCTCTTTTCCAGAGCATACTATCGTCATCGCCCTTATATGACTGAACCCCCTCAATATAATCCGTTGACAAGCCGTCCTCAGCAAACTCATACCATCTGTAGGTATTTGACCACTTATAATCCACCCCATGAGCCTCATAACCTATCTTATTATCCTGGCACAGATAATAGTTTATGGTCTCAGAGCTTGTCAGAACACCATAAGGTACATTATTGTGGATAGTACTGATAAGATAGACCATCTTATCCAGTCTCTCATCATCCGACAGATTCCCAATAATAAGTTCATTGATTCCATCACCATTAAGATCAACAAAGCCATAGCCCGTATAATCAAGCGAACCAGTTTTATCATATCCATCTTTTGAATACGCGTAAGTCGCCATGGTATTAAAGGGTGCATTTATCCAAAAGTCATCATATATCTGCTGACTCTTGAGTTCGTAGTAATAGCAATCAAGAATCTCAGCATATGCTTTCTGGTCAGAATCTGCTTCATCTTCTGTGCCAATATCCTGGACATACTGTTCCTCTTGCTGTTCAGAGATACTATTTTCAGCACTCCGAACCTGCTCCGTCGATTCCGGCTGTTCTATTACAAGCGATGCATTATTCCCACATCCAACTGTCGTAGCCATAATCGCAGCATACAATACTCCAATTATTCTTTTTGAATAAGTCTTTAGTCTTTCAATCATATACCTTTAAGCTTCTCCCTAAGTTCCTGTGCAATCTCCTCAGGGAAAATCTCATGCTCTATGAGGAGCTTCAGTTCATCCATCATAGGCTTTGGCATAAGGCGGAGTTCCTCATCGCTCATGCCGAGAATTTCATCGATGACCTGCTCCAGCTGATGAATTGCTTCTTCAGGATCTCTTCCAAGGGATTTGTCAAAAAGCGCCTGCTCCGCATCATCCAGGGCCGGCATCTCTTTCGTATATATCCTGACTTTTGCTCCGACCTTCTCACAGAAATCTTTAATCATGGCAAAGGTTCTTTCATCACGGCAGCGCACTTCCTTGGGGCAGATGCCCTGCATCTTCCAAGCCTTGGCAAATTCTTCTACCAGCTGCTGGGGATTCCTCTCAACATATTCCACGATTGGAACAGGAAGCATGTAGCCGCTCTTGTTCTCGGCGCAAAGAAGGAGCGCCGGATAATGTGGTGTCTCCTCCGGATTATTCTGAACAGGCTCCAGCATTCTAAGGAACTCTGTCTCCCAGATGCCCTGCTGTTTTAATTTCTTCACTGCAGCGATTGATACTTCATTAGTCGCTGTAATGTACTCATACTTTTCTTCCTGACGATATGGAAGTGGTATGAGTCCAATAGTATGGAGGTACTTACCCTTTACTTCAAACAGTGGTACTTCATCCACAGTCTCATCTACAGAAATAATACCCATGACCTCCGGGTCCAATTCTTTTACAGCTTCTGCCATGAGGATGGATGCTTCCATTGCTTCATTGAGAGCTTCCATATCCTCCTGGGACTGGACCTTCCATGGATGATAGTTTGGTTCGTATTTTACAAACTGGGGATAAGCATTTTTACCTGATGGTCTTAAACGATTGGCCTTGCAATAGGCTCTTACCTCTTTCAGTTCCTCCGGAATAAAGTTGTCCTTACTCTCCAGCGCCATCTGCAGACACTTCTGCTGCAAAAGAGCTTCATGAAATTTGTAGTCTGGCATCTCATGCCAGTTAAGTCCCTGCAGAAGTCTGAAGCTTCCAAAGGCTTCATCGCCTACATAAAGACCCAGGGCGTTATGCTCGCCGCTCTTACCCATGATGCTGATATATCCAATCTCACCGCTCTTAAGTTTTATGGCAAAGACCTCGCTGTCCCATAATGTTTTCCAAAGTCCTGCCTTCTTGTAGCGGAATGCTGTCTCATAAAGTTGATCTCTTGTTATGCTCATGCTTTTATATCGTCTCCGATTTCTATAATCATTCGCTACTATTCTACACTAAGACAGCCTCCATGTCTGTAACCATAGAGATCACATTTTATGTTTTTTGTGACCTGACAGGTCACATGAATGCCCATGCACGCAGGTCTGACTCCCTACGGTCGTAACTTCGCAAGCAATGTCCCGGTACTGCCAGGACGCTTGTTGGGGAAATCCCCAATCCCCTTGCACACATATTTTCAATATGGCTACGCTCCCTGCGGGAGCTAAATGAAAAGTCCGCCAGAATGATGGCAATAGAAAATAAAAAAAGATGGGCACCACCTTCTGTGAAAAAGATAGTGCCCGTTATATTCAGCGGGATGATTCCTGCTGTTTTGTTTTATTCTGTTCCGGTGATTCTGTGATTCCAAGAATCCTGTCGATGTCATATTTTGCAATCTGGTACTTGGTCATGTTGTCTTTTGCTTCGCGGTACTCAGAATAGGCTGCGCGCTTTTTTGCAAGTACGACCTGGAACTCTGCATCAAGTTCCTTCATGGTAGGAAGCTTCTTGGTTCCAAGTTTATCGAATGCATCCTTGGCTGCTTTGTGCTTCATGATGTCATCCTTATGCTCTGCAAAATATTTTTTGCTGTAACCGCTCTTACGATACTCAGTATAGATGTCTCTGGTCTTGGAATAGTTGATGATATGATTTCTGAGCTTACTGATTTCATCAAGTCTCTTCTCTGATGCTTTGATGGTCTGATCAAGTTCGCCAAATCTTTTGGATGAGCTATCTGCTCTCTCAGCAAGTTCAGCATATGACCGAAGCCCCTGCTCCTGGAAAAAGAGAATTGCCTTCATGACATTTTTCACATTATATTTCTTAGCCCAGAGCTCATACCCTGGACCTTTACATTTTGCAATTACATCCTGAAGGTTTATCAGAAGGTCGAAGTCCTTATCCATGTAGGATGGCTGCTTTGACTCTGGAGCAGCACCACGGTTTATACCTTCAAGCTTCTCTCTAAGGTCATCCTCAGTAAATCCATCACCCAGGGATCTGAATCTTATGAAACGCTTCTGGCCTTTGCCTCTGACAGCGATATGCTTTCCACGTTTTATCTCATAGCCCTGACTCTGCAGTTCCAATAAAAGAGCATTGAAGTCGACGGGTCTTTTCCCTAAAGCAATGGAAATGGAATTACGGATATCATCTCGAAAACCATTGTACTTTGGATAAGTAGTCCGCTTCTCCCTTTCGCTGTATGGCCTTGGCTTTATTACAGAAAGTCCATTCTCCAAACATAGAAGGTCGCTGATTTTCTGCAATACAAAAGCTGACAGATAGAAATTCTTAAACTTCCTTTTGCAGTCTATGGTTGTGGAGTTGAACACGATATGATTGTGGATGTGCGCCCTGTCGGTGTGGGTAGCAACTATAAAAGCATGATTTCCATGGGTGAACCTCATGGCAGTCTCATATCCGATGCGGTTTGCATCCTCCGGAGTAATCTCCCCGGGCTTAAAGGACTGCCTGATCTGATAAGCAATGACATCACCCTCAATGATCTTACCGGTCTTCTGTTCGTATCTGCTCTTGGCAAAATAAAATTCCTGCGAAGATGTTTCGCGCTGGCATCCATAAGATGATACCAGTTCTCCGCCATGGGTCTTATCAGGATTTATCGCATATTCAATTTTCGCCTTAAGACTTTTCTCAAGGCTCCTGCCTTTACCCACATGCATGGGTATGAGTCTTGTTGCTGCCATGATCCTCCCAAAAGAAAAAGTGCATCCCGCTGTGGAATCACCTAAGAAATATTTGATAATCTTATAAGTATCTGCTGCATGGTCTTCCAGATTTCATCCTGCTGTTCCTGTAAAAGAACTATGTCATCATGTGGGATTGCTTCGGAGGCTTCAGCTCTTTCCAGCAGTTCTCCCAGCACCAGACCATTTACATGAAGCATCTCCAATGCATCCTTCACATCGGACATATCAAGCAAAATGATATAGCCATCAATTGCCATTTTCTTCATGTAGGCGGTAAGGTTGGTTATACCAGCCTTCTTCATACGATCCATGATCTTCTCTTTGTCAGCAGATGAAACCCTGACCTGTATCTGCGTATCTGTACGTCTCATATCATAACCCCAGCGCCGGAACTGCCGGCTTAATCTCCCGCTCATATTTAGAGCCATGTTTTGCTTCATGGAGCTGCTTAAGGATAGAAACTTTATCTCGTGCTTCATCCCTGGCTTCCTCTTCATCAGGAATCCCATTAGCGTTGTTATCTGTAATCTTCCCGACAGGCTCTTCAACTTTGACGTTATTGATGCAGCCGTCAAGATTGTTGTCATTCTGCTCGATCTGGTCTTCGAGACCTCTCCTGACATTGCCAAGAGTATTGGGATCAAGCTCCTGTGGAAGCTTCATGCCAAACTCAGAGCGCACTTTGTAATCTATAAGTGCAAAGACATAGCCCGGCATGGTCCTAAGATTATTTTCCCAGTCGCTCATGGTTCGGTAAGGGATGCCAAGATATTCAGAGAAATCTTTTCTGTTCATCCCAGTGATCTCACGGAGCTGTCTGAACCTCTCGCCCTGTGACAGGTCACTTGCTGCAACGACTCTTTCATCCGCAGCATGGACTGTCCCACTTCCAACATCGCTCCACTTTTCTATAGTTTTACCCGTCATAACTTCCATAACGTTATCACTGCCTCCTGTATTTCTTTTTGGGAAATCGGATAGCGAACTGCGCCCTCTCTTCCTCGTCAACAGTCAGGTCAACATAGCAGTTAAAGGTATTGCCGGTCTTAACTGACTTACAGCCATCCAGTCTAACAGTTCCGCAGGTAAGAAGTTCCTCTGCAACATCCCTGGTCATTTCTTTGCTGATAGCCTGGAAAAATTTGTTGTTCTTCCAAAGAGCAAAATTGCAGTCATAGTTGTTGCAAAAGAAAGCCTTCTCCCTGTCAACAACCTGTGAACCACAACAGGGACACTCACCTACAACATCTGAAGTTACCGGAGCCTCAATCTTTTCGCTGTTATCAAAGCCTCCGAAGGGGAGTTCATCGTCGGAGGCTGCATCAGCTTTTGCCTGCCTTGCCAGAGCTCTCATCCTGTTCTCTTCATCAGAAAGAAATGGGATATCGCCATCATAATCATCTGCACTGATCCATCCATCATCTGCCATGGCTTAGTCCTCCTCCGCTATATATTCACCAGCCTGTAATGCCAGCCACTCAAAGAGCTTACTCTCATTGATGTAGAAATCACCCTTGCTCTCAAGCTTTTTCACCGGTCTTCTGTATACCAGCCTGGTCCTTCCTGATTCCACTTCCACACGATCGACAAGGATAATATCTCCGTCAGAAAGCAAATATACTTCCTCACCACCAAAAATCTCAGTGGCATGGTCACCATAATAATCGTTGTAAGCAGAATATATCTTCGCAGCAGGCTCAAAGAAAAGCTCGTCACCCACAAGCCTGCCAGTTGCATCTCTGCCTTCAACGTCATCAATATATTCCCTGAAGCCATAAAGGATACTCGGATAGAGCTTATCGGCAAAGTTATCTGCCATATCCTCTACAATATCCTCATCATCCATTTCAACGTATCTGTCCTCATCCTCTTCGGACACGCCGCACATAAGCTGGTCATAATCCATCATGCCAAAAAGCTTTTCGAGCGCCTTACGGAGCTTAGCCTTTGAAAACTCTACACTTGTAATCATTCATCCCCCTCTCCCGAATCATCTACATATGATTCCTCTTCATCGTCAGCAAAACTCTGCTGATACTCATCGTCAAAATAATCTGCGTCTGGATCCACAGTGTTCTTCTTTTTCTTGGAGTTCTTTGTGGATGTGTAGTACATGTAACCACCAGCGCCGCCAAGACCTATGATCAGAATCACTGCCATGAGCCCATTAACATTTTTCTTTTCCTTTACAGGTTCCGGTGCTGGCTCCGGCTCGGGAGTTGGTTCCGGTTCAGGAGTCGGTACAGGAGTCTCTACTTTCTTTTCTTCCTCTACCTTTCCTTTTCCTGTAACAGCAATATATTCAGACACCTGGTCTTCATCCATCAGGGACAAAAGATCAGACTCATCAACCATGTTCAGGAAATGAACACTCTCTTTTCCGTCATCATCACGGTCAATGATGATATAAAAATAGTTGCCATTCTTGGTCATAACAGTGATGAACTGCTTTCCACCAGCTTCGATACTGCCATAGTCGTCAACAAGCTCCATGTTCCCGTCAGGAGTAAGTGGTCCCCACTTCTCTTCTATCTCAGGATCCTTGCCCTCACAGCTTCTGTAGTCTTCCCTGCAGATAGGGCAAGTGTCATCCACATGATCTTCTGTACACTTTGTCTCGCAGATGCAGTCAGCACCTCCAGCAAAAGCTGTAACAGGATTCAAATAAAAAAGTGACCCGCAAAGAGCCACCGAGCAGCCAAGGACTTTTGCCCTTGCAGCTAACATATTAAAAATCTTCATCTAAGATATCCTCCTCATGATCTGTTTCTTTTTCTGTTTCAGCAAAAGAGCTTTCTTCCTCGTCTGCTTCTGCACCGTCTATTACACTATTGTCAGTGCTGCTAAAGTCCACATCAGCTATCGGTGCACCCTTTAGCGACGTAGCTTCTGTGGGAATCGGAGTGTCACCGCCTCCAACAATTTCCGCAAGCTGCTCCGGCGTAAGACTCCTCATCTTGACCAGATCCAGAATAGTAGCAGTCTCGATTTTCTTAAGCCTTTCTGCACTTTCATCGAACTTTTTCTGGGCTTCAGCCAGCTTCCGGCCATTACGTTCATGGTCAGCCCTTGCTCTGTTTAGTTTTTCAAACATAATCTCCTCCAAACAAAAGAGCTGCCCATGCGGACAGCTCGCAGTATTAGTATTGTTCAACACTCAGTTGATTCTTCCAAAAGAGTGAAAATGATTCTGCCAGTACGGCGTGTTTATGGAAGAATAATGGATTGGATTTCCTGCATGGATCATCATTCCATTACCTACATAGATACCAACATGACTACAGCCTGCAGTATCATATGTTCCCTGGAAGAATACCAGGTCTCCCGGCTTAGCTTCCGATGCAGGAACATATCCTGTGATACCCCTAAGACCGTTAGCAGTCTGTCTTCCGACGTTCCAACCGTTACCGCAGTGATTGATGACATAGCTCACAAACCCAGAGCAATCAAAGCCATCGGGATCATATCCTCCCCAGACATATGGAGTACCGAGATATCTTTCAGCTTCACGCAACATCCGGGCAAATTCTTCATCCGTAAGGTATTCCCCAGGGACTCTGTAATCATCGAAGTCACCCTCGCCTCTTCCTGGGATGTTGTAGATATCATCTTCACCAAAGAGATACTTCTTATTGCCAAAGGTCTCAAGAAGCACTTCATACCTTGCCAACTCATCCTCAGTAAATCCCAGTTCATTAACCACTTCTTCAAGCGTATGGTTCACAAGATATACGTTCAGAATGTAGTACTGATACTCTTCTGTCTCGGTATAGGTATACTCTTCTTCATAGCCACCTTCAGGATAAGAATCGTCCTCCACCCATCGGGTGCCGGTCTTCTCAACTTCACGTTCCCTGGTCTCTTCTACTTCTTCGATGGTGAGCTCATACTGAAGGTCAAATATTTCCTGAAGCTTCGCCTGCACTTCGCCCCGCCTGTAATCTTCAAATATCACAGTGAGTATCGCAGCCAGCTGATAGGGATTGTGCCCAACTTCATCCAGGTAAAAGTTGTACTCATCATATCCCGGATAGTCAGACTCTATATCAGCCACTTCTCCCTGCAGGTCTTCTTCCAGATCCTTGTAGTCGTCTTCAACATGCAGAATATCTTCATCCTTCGCAGTGAAAGTTGTTATAACAGTTACGCTCTGGCCACCCGAGCCAAGAGCAGCACAGGAATTGAACATACCCATGATCACAAGGATAAGGAGCAGTACAACAGCTATGATTGCCGCAATTACCGGATTATCTTTTACGAACTCTGTTATGGTCTCTGCAAGGAGCGTTATCAGATCTTCTGCCTTGTCAGTGATCTTCCTGCCGATTTTACCGCTGTTCTCCGCTGCTTTTGCCTGGGTTCTGGAAGCCTTCTTCTGCATTTCCTTTCGTGCCCGAAGCTTTGCAGCATCTTCAGTGGTTCCGGAAAGATGTCTCTTACCATGGACTTTATTACTGTACTTTTTGTTACGGACTTTTGCTGTGGCACTGCTGACAGCACCGCTGGCGATATAGCCACCGGTATCAAAGACTTCCTCAGCAACAGCACTCTCTTCCTTTTCTTCAGAAGAACTTCCCGTAAGCTGCCCGGCATAACTGACCAGAGTAGCTACGTTTGAAGCGTCGGAAGAAATTGCCGAACTTTTGCTCACAGTTCGTCCCGCTTCAGATTTTCTAATCCTTTCCAGCTCTGCAGATTTCTTCTTCCCCTGCTTATGGAGCTTTCTGCTCTTTGCTGCCTCCTCGGCAGTAGCTTTGTTATCCGCCTTTCCGGTACGGAGCTTCTCTCCATAATACTTACTGGCACTTGTCTTATTCTTCAGCTTCCTGCCATAGGTCTTAAGTCTTCCTGTTTGCACTCCCTCCGGGGTTGTCCCCTTATCCGTGGAAGGAATTCTTGTGTATAATCCCTCATCCATTTAACTTCTCCTCTCGATTTACAGTGCTCATGCACCGGTTGTTTCATCTGCCACTTTATTCTGCTCTATGAACTTGGTGTTGATAACTTCATAGAGCTTGGTATCCTTCGGGAATCTGTCGATAAACGGCAGAATAACGTTGCCATAAAAAATAAGCCCTTCACCTTCTCCCGAATGCGTTACATACGAGAGCTGATGTGGACTTATGTTGAGCTGTTTTGCCAGGATTGCCCTGTCCCCTATGGCCTGATTCAGCATAAGAATGAAGTCGGAATTTTCAAATATATTCTCTACTTCCCTTGATGCCAGCAGGTCTTTTACGTTCTGAGTTATGCCTGTCGGCATGCCGCCCCACTTTCTGAAGCGCTTCCAGATCTCTACAGTATATGCTGCAGTCTGTTCCTCGCGTAAAAGAAGGTGTAGCTCGTCCATATAGTATCTTGTGGACTTCCCTGCTTCCCTGTTCTCCGAAACCCTGCACCAGACCTGATCCTCAATAATGAGCATGCCTATCTTCTTAAGCTGCTTGCCCAGGTCTTTGATATCGAAGCATACCAGACGGTTATGAAGTTCCACGTTGGTCCTGTGGTTAAAGACGTTGAGGGATCCTGATACATATATTTCAAGAGCTGTGGCTACATACTTCGCTTCCGGCTCTTCCTGCTGCAAAAGAAGGTTATAGAGATCTTCCAGTATCGGGATGTTCTCCGGTCTTGGATCCTCCAGATATTTCCTGTATACTAACCTTACACATCTGTCGATGACTGTTCTTTCTGTAGGCGGAAGTCCGTCCTTACAGCCCATGATGAGCTCGCATAGGGACAAGATAAAATCAACCTTCAGCATTACAGGATTATCATCCTCAGAATAATTCATGGTGATATCCATTGGATTGACGTACTGGTCAGAGGTAGGACTTATCCTTACCACCTGTCCGCCAAGATATTCCACCATTGCACGATATTCATTTTCCGGATCAGTGATGATGATATCATCGTCAGTTACGAGGAATGCATTTGCGATTTCTCTTTTAGCTGCAAAAGACTTACCGGAACCGGGAGTACCAAGTATAAGGCCGTTAGGGTTCTTAAGTAGCTTTCTGTCAACCATGATAAGATTGTTTGAAAGTGCATTGAGTCCATAATATAGAGCACCCTTGTGATCCTGGAACAGCTCCTGAGTCGTAAACGGCACAAAGATCGCTGTACTTGAAGTAGTCATGCCGCGCTGGATATCAACTTCGTTATAGGCAAGAGGAAGGGTACTTACAAGTCCCTGCTCCTGCTGGAAGTCGAGACGCACCAGATTACATGAATGTTTCTGAGCTATTGAAGATGCCTGAAATATATTGTTTTCCAGTTCCTGCTTTGTTCTTCCGGTATTCATGATAATAAATGTCAGAAGGAACATTCTCTCGTTCTGGGACTGGAGCTCTTTTAGCAGGTCTTTTGCATCCTTGCCATAAGTAGCAAGGTCAGAAGGGATGATGTCGATATCATATCCGGCACGCACTGCCTTTTTCTGCTCCTCGATCTTGGAGCGGTCGAGCTCAGTGATCGTATGCTTTACAGTCTTTATGGCTTCGTTCTGATCCACGGACTGAAGATGCATTGTAACGATCTGGCTGGACTCCATGCCAAGGAAATCTGCAAGCATCCTATCGCTGATATCTGATGCATCGATTGAAAGAAAGCTCATGGCACACCAGGTATCGCCCATCTTGAAATATCTTCCTGTTGGAAACTCAAATGAACTTGGCGCGATGAAATCTTTTACAGAAAGTCCCGACTGCACAAGGTACTTCCAGTCAAAGTGGAACTTCGCATTATCTCCCATGTGCATCTGCCTGTGCATAAGCTCAAGTCTCTGCTCTCCATCAAGTGTTTCAGCACGAACTCCAAGCCTCTTAAAGTTGTTGAGGATATCCATCTCGATATGGACCAGACGGGGTTTTGCTGACTTCATGGAATCAGCATGGATCCCGAAGCTTATATATTTTACTTTTGTAAGACCGTTGTTACCAGCCTGCATGTTCTTTAAAAGAACTCCTGAATACTCATCCCTAACTTCATTGAAGCCGTCATCCTGATGATCTATCGCAATCTTTTTCTCGAAGTCCTCAACCTCAGTTGCGAAGTTCATGAAAGATAGCTGGAAATGCACAGAGCTGTCAAAAAAGTTAAGGAAGCTGCACCATTCCTCAAATATCTCCGTCTTATCCTCCTGCTGGGCAAGCTGGTAATTGATATCCTGGAACTGGATGGTCTTGGTATAATAATCATCCCCGATCCTGCATATCCCATCAGGAAACATCCTGTCAAAGGGAAGTGTCTGCTGTGCAGTCCTTGGCGTACCGTCATTCTTCTGAGCCTCTTTTATGATTCTTTTTACTTCCTTCTGCTGCTCTTTTGATAAGCCCTCCGGCACTGTAAATTCTCTTGTTTCTTTATTCCTGTTCCATGGAAGCACGAACAATTTCTTCCACCTCCTGTTCTGTTTTTGATAGGCGCATAAGCGCTGCATAATAGTTATCCGTTTTGTACGGACGTTTCTTAGGTCTTATGAAAATAGCCTCTATGAAATGCCCCAGGTATACTTCCAGAGGTCGTCCGTTCTTTTCATACATGGCAAAGAAAAAGATGGGCACCATGATCACCATCATCCCCATAACTGCCACATTTACCTCAGCCACGCTCTTAATAAGAAAAAATGACGGAACTCCTATGAGTGCCGCCACCGAAAAGCATATGAGCTGCCTTTTTGTGAGGTTAAATAAGATCTTGCTTTTTACCTTTGTTAAGTCCCTGGGGACACTAATGTACGAAGCCGCCATATAAGTAACCAAAAATGTAAATCCAAGCTGAATTGTTCATTTTTGGCATCCTCCTTCCCTAAAGTTAATGACACTGCAGGATTGCCTTCGCCACTGTATTTGTCTTAAACAGTGAGAATGCCAGCAGTATCGTATATCCCAAGACTCCCCATAAAGAGCCAACTATATCGCTTGAGAAAGCAAGTGTCTGAATGAGCATCGCATATATCCCAACGCAGATCATGATAAGAAATCCCTGGAAGCCAAGGGCAAAAAGGCTCTTAACATAGTTCATTCCGATTGTGCTCTGCTCCCTGTTCCCGAAGGTAGCAAATGGGATCGGAGCCATTGAGACATACATGTATATCTCAATCATTCTCACATATATGATCACAAAGATTATCTTTGAAAGAAGCTGCGTTATTATCATGATGATGGAAACCTGGAAATACAATGCCACAAGGCTCCAGATATCCATGGCTTCAAGTGTGCTCTGCATACCAGCCAGCGCTGATGCATCAACCGCTGTCGAAGCTCCGATAAGACTTCCCGCGCTTGCCACCACATGCTGTGCCACATCAAACACCGCCATTGTAAAATCAAATGTGTGTGTTATCAGCTCCACTGCAATGGCAGTCTTGAAGATCCATTTAAAGATGAACCAGGTCTCAAAGTTCGCCAGGTTGTTATAGCTTATGATCAGCTGTATCAGTTCATAACAGGCAACAAACGTCAATATTATTCCTGCTATTGGCAATATCACTGTTTCAGAGATATTGCGTATCATTCCAAACACAGATGGCGAAAACGCTGAAGGCGTTCTTCCAACCTCCGATGCAATGCTGCCGACTTCTGAATTAACAGAATCAAACATGTTGCTCAAGTGACTCATAAGGTAAGGGATAATCAGGTTCTTCAGGTATTCTTCTATTTCTTGTAATACTCTCTCCAAAACACCCCTCCTCTAATTTTCATTGTTAGTAGTTTTTTGTAAAAAATAAGGCTGACCACCGGTTATGATGATCAGCCCCTAAAGGTTACAATATTCAATTTTCATTATCTTCGCTGGATGAACCACAACTTCAAGGATGCAAGATGCCTTACCTATCTGTTTTCTTTCCACTTTTAGCGATCTTTTTCATTATGGCTTCAAGCGCCTTCTCGTCTACATTTGCAAGGTCAAGTATCATGTACTTCGGTTCGTTGCTCTTTAGGATAAGAGCTGACCCATACTTGTCTACGACCTTAGTTACCTTGGAAAAGTTATGATTTGCATCAGTGATTGATAGCATAGTATTCGTGTCTATATTCATGATGGCACCTGCCTTTCACGAATATAGTATCACGAATAATAGCTATTTTCAATCAGAATAATCCAGCAAGAAGAGGAACAAGTGTAGTACCGATAAGTGCCACACCTCCACCAGCCATTAACTGTTTCATTCCCTGTGATTTGGCGCCTGGATTGTCATTTCCATAACCTTCAAGAAGGTTGATAACGCCCCAGATTCCGAGGCCTGCGCCGAGTGCGATTACGATGGTCTGCAAGCTGCCGACCGCTGAATTGAAGAATGCCATAGTAGCTATTATAGGTGCTACCATATTAGCTACATCATGTATGCAACTATTATAGCAGCACCCTCTCCTTTCTGCAAATAGTTTTTGTTTGTTAGCGACATTCCGCATGTTTACTGGAATGCCGGTTGATAGTTGCTGCCAGAAACCCGTCGACTGATTTCCGGCGTATGGCCATACATATAAGATAAAGCTTTTAGAGCCATGCCCTTTATCGACACAGCAATAAGCTCTAATCTTCCTCTGTTACAGTGACGACATCATATTCGTCGTCAGGTTTCAGAACCAGCTTGTGGCTTAAAAATTTTTCCACATCAAACCAGTTCTTTTTATCTGCATCCGCTGTATACTTATAGTTAGGATGCTGCGTAAGATCATATTTGTCAGACAGGAAAGGTCTTACGCCCCTCACCTGTACGATACATTTGCTGCCATCCATGACAGCAAGCTCATCAACGCTCATAAGGTCGTGACCGAGCTTCTGGTAGTTCATGTTGTAGCTCTGGGATGTCCCCCTGGATTCTCCGGTGTTGTACATGTCAATGGTCTCCTTACCCAAAATGGTATTGAGATCTTTAAGCGTTGTCTGCTCTGAGCCTCCAAGGAAGATCTGGCTGTCGCAGTTGCCTATGATGGTCTCGCAGTTATCTTTATAGATAGCCTTTAGCTGAGACTTAGCCTGCAGCACCAGCGCCGCAGAAATCTCACGGCTTCTGATGGTCGCCATAAGTTTTTCAAGATTCGGTATCTGTCCGATATTGGCACACTCATCGATAAGGCATCTCACATGTACAGGAAGCCTTCCACCGTAGACATCATCTGCCTTTTCACAAAGGAGATTAAACATCTGGGTGTAGATCATAGATATCAGGAAGTTAAATGTTGCGTCCGTATCTGACATGATCAGGAACAAAATTGTCTTTTTATCTCCCAGGGTATCAAGTTCCAGTTCATCATAAGATGTAAGGTCTCTGAGTGCCTTAATATCAAAGCACGCAAGTCTTGCACCGCAGCTCACGAGAATAGATTTCGAAGTTTTGCCGGCAGCCATCTTAAATTTGACATACTGCCTTACTGCAAAGTGGTCCGGATCTCTTTTGGCAAGCCTGTCAAACAGGATATCTACTGCGTTTTTGAAGTTTTCGTCGTCTTCCCTGACTTCCATGGAATTGATCATTTCCAGTAGAGTATTGAAATTCTTTTCCTCTTCCGGTGCTTCATAGTAGATATATCCAATGAGCGCCGTATACAGCAGTTTTTCTGCTTTCTCCCAGAACGGATCTCCGGGAGTTCCTTCGCCCTTGGTGTTGACCATCAGCGTAGTTACCAGCTTCAATATATCTTTTTCCGAGTGCAGATATGCGAAGGGGTTATAATGCATACTCTTGTTAAAGTTGATGGTATTGAAGATCTTTACCCTGTAACCAGCCTTCACAAAGAGCTTGCCCACAAGATTTACGATATCCCCTTTCGGATCAGTGACCACGTAGGATGAATGCATCTGAAGGAGGTTAGGCAGGATAAAGAATCTTGTCTTACCTGAACCGGAACCGCCTATGACCAGCACATTTTTATTCCTTGCAAACTTAAAGAGCTTTGGCCTGGAGTTCATGGTAATGCGCTCCGTCTGGGACAGGATAACGTTCTTAAAAAAATCCGGGTCTATAAAAGGTTCTATGTCCTCATGTTTCCCCCACCGGGCTGAGCCGTATTCGACGTTGTGTCGAAAGTGCCTGGCATTCTTACCTTTAAGGTAGACCGCCAGCCTAAGTGCTGCCCCACACGCTATTCCAACAGCAAGGTCAAAGGGATGAAAGCTTGGAAAAAAGTTCGAAAAGGCTTCTCCGAATCCTCCGTATATGACCATGCCCTGAACCTTTTCTGCAACCGTAGTTCCCCAGGATATGCGCCACGCTTCTCCAAAGTTAGTGCAAAAGAGACCCACTACAAAGTACGGGATATTCAGGATAATTGTCTTCTTGGTCTTTGAGTTCATCTGACATTCTCCTTAAATTTCTCTTTTACCTTGCGAGGATGCTTTGCAATGAAATCCTTGAGCTGACGCAGCTTTGCGATAACGCTGGGCTTTTCTTTATCCTGGCGCTTCACTATCTTGGCAGTGTAGTCCTGCACCACCGCAGTGATGGCATCCATATCTTTTGCCTTGAAAAAGACAGTGAACTTGGGCGGATCCACATCCTTGTGCTTTACGATGGCAAAATCAACGCCGTATTTATTGGCTATGCGCTTGAATGTACGGACGCTGTCACCATCAACATCCATGCTGGTGGCACCCTGCCCCTGTTTCACAAGCTCTTTTACTGTCTGCTTGCCCTCTTTGGGAAGAGCTTTTTTCTCAGCACGTTTCCTTAAATATTCCTTGAGGATTGCCCACAGAATCCGTCCAGTTATTTTACCGGTATCTGCGGCCAGCTGACAGGTCTTTTCCGATATTTCTTCGTTCATAGCATCACCGCCTTCTTATTCTGCCTGTGCTCGTCCATTATCTTAGCCATGCACGGAAAGCAGAATGTTGTACCGTTACCATATGGACATGGAGTCTTGCAGTTATGTGGTTTCATTCCCGATGTAGGAATCGGGTCTCTTGTTCCGCAAAAAGCCTTGCCTCCGCTGTATTTTTCTCTGTTATATGCCTGTGACATCTGTATTAACCTCCAACAATTGGTGCCAGCCTTTAGAAAAGAATAGGCGCCAGCCCGGGGTATACCCAAAGCCAGCGCCCACTTACAAAGGAAAAATGAAAGGAACACCAAGTCTATTTAGCTAATTTGATTATCAGATGGCTTCGCCACCCTTGGCCTTTGCGGCCTTTTCAACAACATCCTTCTTGACCTGCTTGGAAGCCTCATCCCTGGCTGCCTTAAGGTCTCCAAGGAGAGATTTCTTTTCAGAAGTCTCATGGATTCCTGCCTCTTTTGCAGCCTGACGCTCCACATACTTCTCACCCAGCTCAAACACTTTATCCTGGGCATCGTAGTGGTATACGCTGTCAGTAAGCTGGTCTGCAGGATCTACAGTTGTGGCATTTACCTCTTTTACCATGTTCTCAAGGCTCTGGAGATCAAACTTACCATTGTCAGGAATGATCAGAATTTCATGGATGCTGCTGGGCAAAATAAAGAAAGAGCCATCGACCCTTTCTGCAGCCTTGTCCATGAAGTCCTGGTACGCAAGTACGCCTGCGCCGTGGACATTGCCCTCTACAGAAGCAACAAACATCTGCTCCTGCTCAGGTGGAATGTTAAGACCAAGCATTTCAAGATCATCAACTCCCATCTGCTTGGCAAGTACCTCGCCCATGCCCTGGATTACAAGAGGTCTGATCTCAGGTGCGTTCTGAACAGCGTCAGCGTGGAGCTGATCAGCAGTGATTCCGTAGTTATCAAGCATCTGATTGGTAACGAGGATCGTACCCGTGCCTGCCTCGGTATCTCCAATAACAAAGCGGTAGACAACTGCCATATCCTCCATGTTCTTATGGGGAACTGTTTCAAGAAGCTCAGCATTTCTTTCAGCAGAGACAACCTCCATGGCAAGTGTTGACTTCATCTTGTCATAGTCACTGAATGCCTCCACATCAAATGCAGGTCTGTTATCAAGAGCATTTGAAGCTACATCCGCCGCGCTGTTTACAATGGTGTCGTAAGATCTTCCGTCTTCATACTCCTTATAGAGCGCGGAAGCATTGAGGTTTACTCCAATGATGCTGTCCTCCGACTTAACCGTGATTGCATCATACGTCTCATTCATCTTATCAACTGTGCGGGTCTCAACTGTTGTGTTGCCGCCTGTTCTCTCATCAAGAATTGTTTTTACGTCCTTAGCAAGGTTCTCTTTAAATGTCTCAAAGTCCATGTTATTTTCCTCTCTTCTTCACATGATTTTGTGCATACAAAAATCACTGGGTTATGACACAAATGTCAGAACACAGTGATTCGTCAAATTGGTTCGTATTTCTTTTGCAAAAGAAAATGCGCTTTGCGATGTGGGATGTTTCGTATCTCATATCACTTGGCGCATTATAATAATAACATGGCTATTTTAAGAATAAAATCTACTGCCGGTCTACAAAAAGTCTACAATTGGTCTACGCAATTTACAATATAGCATAATTTAGTTATAATATGGTTATAATACTACTATCATATAGGAGGTAATCTGATGCAGACAATAATTAGACCATCAGCTAAGATAAGACAGAATTACAATGAAATATCAGATCTGTGCAAAGAGACCAAATCCCCTGTTTTCCTCACCAAAAACGGCGAAGGTGATCTCGTAGTCATGGATATCGAAACTTATGACGAAAGAGAACGCACTCTTGCTCTTAGGGAAAAGCTTGTAGAAATCGAAGAGAAAAGACTCGCAGGAAGGCCCGACTATAATGCACGTGACGTACTTGCAGAATTGAGGTCAAGGCACAATGGATAAATACACTGTTGATATATCCCCCGAAGCCAGGGAAATTCTCTTTATGTGGGTTGATACCTGTGAAGCAGACAATGCCCCGGAAGTTGCCAACAATCTGATTGACAGCTACGAGTCCATGCTTGATACACTTGAAAAGAATCCAGAAGCCGGAACAGGAAGGCTCGAAGATCTCCCCAAGAAATACAGAGCTTATCACATATGGCGTCATCTCTGGGCTGTTTACCAGACTTACTACGATTCCAAAGTGATCAAGATTGAATACATAGTTGATGACCGACAGGATTATAAGAGGTTTGTAAAATAATCAGAGGGCAGGAATCCTGCCCTCTCCTCTTTTCTATATCAAAAAGTTTAGTTGCTCATACTATTTCTTTTATAACTGAATATGTCTTGTTCCATTTCTGTTCCAACCCGTTCCAGTTGTACGTGAGCTCTCCGTTAGGATACAGACAGATGAACTTGCTGGTTATCTCAGATGGATTGTCCTTGAAGTCATAATAGGCTCCACCGCCATCATGAGGACTTTTCTTTTCGTAAACAAAACCATCAATCAACAGTCGCTTCGGAAATTCAGTAATCATCGTCTCCTCCGTTCAAAACTTGTCAGTAGTTTTATCTACAAATTATTGTACTATTTTTAGCGTTCAAATACAATATGTTGTGGTTTAAATTTCAATAATCCAAACTATCTTCATTCTGCAGAAAATCAAACAGGCTCATTATTGTGATTCCCTGCTCATTTCTCCATATCTTCGCATTCCCGCCTACAATGATGATTTTCTTGAATGAATCGGCTATCTTTATGAGCGAAGCCTGCTCCTGATCCATCTTTTCTTTATCAGGCAAAGCAAAAGCCGACTGTATGTAATACCTTTTACTTCCCTGATTCACCACAAAGTCTACTTCAAGCTGCTTTCTTACCTTTTTTCCGTCTTCTTCAACTCTGATTTCTACAACTCCTACATCAACGTTATATCCACGATAGATCAGCTCATTGTATATGATGTTCTCCATGATATGAGTTTCTTCATACTGTCTAAAATTCAGAAAGGCATTCCTTAATCCAATATCAGTGTAATAATACTTTGCCGGGGTGCTGATATACTTACGTCCCTTGATGTCATAACGTTCAGCCTTCTGTATCATGAAGCTTTCCTGAAGATACTTCAGATAATTGGCAATGGTAGGCATAGATATCCCTTTACGACCACTGCTGGCAAAAGTATCTGAAACCTTCTGCGGATTGGTGAGAGACCCTATTGCGGAAGCTACCAACTTCATCAGCTCTTCCATTCCATTTTCATCGTGGATATCGTACCTCTCACAGATATCACGCAGATAAATTTCATTATTCAATCGCTCAAGATAAGAAGCTTTGGACTGATCGTCCGGCTCAGCAAGTATATGAGGAAGTCCCCCATAATAGGTGTAATCCTGCCAGGCATCAGACTTATCTTTCCCGGAAGCAGGCAAATACTCAGAAAAAGACAGTGGTGCAATGTGAATCTCATCCCCTCTTCCACGGAACTCAGTCATTATGTCCGACGAAAGAAATTTTGAATTGCTGCCAGTAACATATACATCCACATTTTCTTTTCTTAACAGACCATTCAACAAGCCATAAAGCCTTATTGGAATATCCGGATTCTTCATTTCCTCTTTTGTAATGGCATACTGTGCTTCGTCAATAAAAACGTAGTATTTCTGCTTGTTGTCAACAATCCTGCCCTTGATGTACTCATTTAGTTTTTTGGGGTCTCTGTAATCAGCATAGTCTTCATCATCCAGTGGCACTGCTATGATGTTGCCTTCCGGAATCCCCTGTTCAATTAGGTAGTTATAAAAAATCTCAAATAAGAGATATGATTTTCCACATCTCCTTATTCCAGTAATAACCTTAATCAAGCCATTGTTCATATGACTGATCAGTCTATCCAAATATCGTTGTCTGGAAATATACATTTCTTTGCTCCTATTTTAGATTTGCGGTACATGTACCGTTTTTCTAAAGTATATTTCATGTCATCATGAAAATCAATGCTCATTTTAGATTTGTGGCATATGTACCGTTTTTCTAAAACAGCTTTAGGGAACTTTTGCTAAGAATTATATGCAAAAAGTTCCCTAAAGCTTCTATTCTCCAAATAGTATGGAGCATACGAGACTCGAACTCGTGACCCCCACACTGCCAGTGTGATGCGCTCCCAACTGCGCTAATGCCCCAGGCATGTGTCTGGAAAAGACAGACCATATTTTAGTGCTTCCTCACGCGTTTTCATAGATGCTATTTTACACTGAAACATTTGCATTTGGTGCAAGTTATGAATTTTTTCGCAGATTATTTTCTGGTCATGACGCCAGTATCTTTGACAACTTGTCGCTGATGCTGTCAAGCAGCACTCCCACCGCAACAGCGCAGAAAGAAACAAGGAATAATCCAAATGACATCCCTATTGTGAACAGCATCGGAGTCCATTCATGTCTGCAGAAATGGAATGCGATCACTATGAACATCAGCAGGTAGATCAGCCCCAGTACCATGGAGCCAATCTTTACGATCACTTTTGCCCATGTTCTGATAAAACAAGTGATCAAGAATACAGGAAACAGTATTATCTTTGCGAATAGTTTTATTATCATCATCCTCAATTCTCCAGTAAAAGTTCTTCAAGTTCATCGTAGTTTATAGTTTCATTGTTGCGGCTGCAATAAGCCATGTCATGGTTTACCTGTGCCTTTATCTGCGCATCAGCAGTTGTTGGCGAGTTATAGAGCATCGCCAGCAGATACGCCCTGGGATTCTTGGGAACTTTGGTAAGCTTATCCCAGTTAGCGATCACATCCTCGATGTGGAATCTTTTGAGACCAAGGAACCTCTCCCTGACATCATCCATATCACGCTCTTCACTGCCAATAACCATGGAATCTCTGCTGGATGTCACAATGTCCACAATAAGGCTTTCTAAGCCTCTGATCTTTTCTTCGTCATTAGGGTAATCCCTGCAAAGCCTCTCGGTCTCGATATTCTGACTAACGATCTCTCTGTAATTTGCACAACCCTCATCTTCTCCCATCTCATTCTCAGCGCAGATTGGATAAGACTCAGTATAACTATAATCAGTTTTATTAATCTCAGTATAATTAGTGTTTGGATTACAAACATGAGCATGTTTATCTTCGGTACATGCATATGTTTGCGAATCAAACATATCGTGTTTGGAATCGGTACATGGAGCAGCTTCATATGTTTGATTTTCAAACACGGGAGAAGCTTCTGATGTTTGCATTTCAAACATGTCATTTTCGCAGAGCTCAGATTTCTTCATGGATGGTCCAGTGATTCTGATGATGTTATTTTTCTTTTCCAGTGTTTGCGTTTCGGACACTGCAATCTTTCTAGGTCTGCGTTCAGCAGCCTGGTCTACAAACATCTTCACATAGATCTTGTCAGGATTGTACTTTCTGTCCTTCTCACGCTCAATGAGCCCTATCTTCTCAAGAGCGTTGAGCATGTCATATACCTTATTTCTTCCACGATGAAGATCCTGCATGAGCTTCTTCTGACCATAAATGATATAGACTCTGTGCTGGTTGTCATACCATCCATTCTTGGTAGAAAGTGACATCCTATCAAGCAACAAGCCATACATGAGCTTGGCCTCATTATCCAGATCTTCAAAATATGGATCTGTAATCAACAATTTGGGTATCCGGTAAAAAGTCATCATGTCAGCCTCTTTACCATAAAAATAATCAAATCTCATATTCTTTTCCCTAAAAGGGCTCCTTCTAAAATAATGTCATGTCCCGATTTCAAACATAGCATCATGGACATAGCTGTATTTATATGTACATTTTTGTATCTGTGATTACTGTTCCTGCTCCAGTTTCCATTTCTCCAAAAGGCTGATAATTATGTCTTCACGTTCTTTCAGCGTCATGTACGCCGGAAAATATTTATTGAGCTTTCTTTCTGTGAAGGTCAGCTTCTTGGGATCAGAAGGTGCTTCCATGTTTCCATTTAAAACATCAATGAGCTTTTGCTGTGTAAGCTCTCCCTGCTTGAATCCATTTCTGATAGCAGCTACTTCATTCCATTTGGGAATTCTGTTTTCATTGCAGTACTCATAAAACCATTTCTGGATTTCCCGGGCGAAGTAGGACATTTCAACGGCTGTATATAATGGAAGATCCTTATCATCTACAAGGTCCAATAATTCCGGAATCAGCTCTGTAAGCCTTATATACCTATGGATTGAATTCTTGCTTTCTCCTGCTTTCTGAGCCAGTTCTTCATCGGACCGCAACTTCGTCCCTAGTAGGGACGAAGTTAAATCCTTACGTGCTCCCTGCCTTTTCATAGCATCAAGCTTCATTTTATAAGAGAATGCCTTCTCACTTGGTAGTATCTCCTCACGCTGGAGGTTAGAATCAACCATGAAAATTATGGCGTCATCATCCTGCATTTCTTTTACAATCGCAGGAATCTTCCGAAGTCCTGCTCTCTTGGCTGCATGTAGTCTCCTGTGACCGGAAATCATTTCATATCTGTCACCATCAGGCCTTACAATTACAGGAGTAAGAACTCCGTTCATCTTGATGCTGTCCACAAGTTCATCCATCTTTTCATCATCAAGCACCTTGAAGGGATGATTTTTAAAAGGAAAGATCATCATTATATCTATGTCGGAAGTCCCTTCTGTTGAAGGAACTCCCAAGAGCTCATCTATACTTGTCATCTGAATTTTCTGTCCAACTCTGCTTGCCATAATTTAGCCCACCTTTCTTGCAATCTCTTTTACCAGTGCCATATAAGCATTTGAAGCCTTGCCATTCGGATCATAGGCATAAAGGCTTGTTCCCTCAGCTGAAATCTCTGCAGCTCTAACTGACATTGGAATCTGATTCTTGAAAACATTTATTTTGTCAGCATAAAATTCATTAACCTTTTCAATAATGTCTTTTGCATAATTGGTTCTCGTATCTACCATCGTTAGCAGGATTCCTTCAATCTCCAGCTTCGGATTGAGCTGCCTCTTCACACGGCCTATGGTCTTGATCAACTGCTGAAGACCTTTCAATGGAAGATACCCAACAGAACAAGGGATGAGTACTGAATCCGCGCAGGCCAGAGCGTTAATAGTCATCATTCCCAGTGATGGCATGCAATCTAAAATAATCGCATCATACTGCTCCCTGGCTGCATTTACATATTCCCTGAGCACTGTTTCCCTGCTGAGAACTCCGGTAAGTGTTATCTCAAGTCCGGAAAGCTCGATGTTTCCAGGCATGATGTCGATTCCTTCACTGTGATGGAGAAGTCCATCCTGTACATCCCAGGGCTCATCATTAATAATTTTCATCATCACAGTAGCAAGGGAATAATCCAGATTGTCCGGTTCATTGTAACCAAGACTCACAGTCAGGCTCCCTTGTGGATCGTTGTCAATTGCCAGTACTTTCTTTCCCTCTCTGGCAAGGCCAATTGCCAGATTTACTGCAGTTACTGTCTTCCCGACTCCTCCCTTTTGGTTTGCGATTGAGATTACCTTGCACATTTATAAGTCCTCCTGTCCCATGTTTTCTATGAACATATCCAATTTGGTTGTACTGAAAAGAACTACTCCATCAATCTTGTATTTGGCTTTTGACTGCTCAGCCCACTTCTCAATAGTCTTGGTGCTGACTGAATATAGCTCAGCAGCTTCATCCAGCCTCACCCATTTCTTTCCGTTGATCATCCTCTCATCAATTGGTGCTTTTTCTTTTTTCCTTGGCATAGCGTCCTCCATTTCTGTATCTTCCCGGTATTCGTTGAACTGCTCAATGTAATCCTCAAGAACATCCAGGTCAACAATTGCTGTTTTTCTTAGTGTGATCACGGCACCGGCTCTTTTGCAGAATCTCACAAATGACCAGTACCGCATTCCGAAAAGCCTTGCTCCTTCGGAATATTGGATAAATCTTTTCCTGTTCTGATCATTGATATATTTTTCAAGATCAGGTCCTTTTGCTAAGTTTTTCCCATTCATCGATCTCCTTTCCAGCGCAAATAAAAAGGCACTTACCTGTAGTATTTCTACTAAAAGTAAGTGCCAAATAGTTTCAAAGACCATTCTTCTGAAACTGTTTTTCTATTCGATTTTTATCTTAAAGCGTTTTTTCCACCCATTTTCAGATTGTCATCTGATGTCTATGAGTGTCGTACCAAAAACAGCAATTTTTCCATTATCTGGATATGCATGTAAATAAATGCCGTAGAATCGGTAGCACATCGGTGTACCTATTTCCATGTATTTCCATTTCTTAGCATTTATCGACTGCTAAATACATCTATTGTTACTTTGCACTCTTCAACGTCGGGAACTGTAGTACGTCCCTAATGCTCAACCTCTGTGTAATCAGCATAAATAGGCTATCCATGCCATATCCGATCACACCTATATGTGGCAACTTTTTATTTTATCCTTTCGCATCTTTTCAAAATAGAGATGGCATTGTTTTAATTTTTCTTATGCAATCTTTTAAAACAGAATCTGCATCTCTACCTCATAATGTTACTTAAGTCGCGACAGATAGCAGGTTAAGTCATCAAATGACGCTAAAAAAAAACATAACGTCGGTAACTTGCGTTTTCTAATTTATCTACATCTATAAAATCAAATCAAAAAGATTCTGTTTCACTTAATAAAAGATTGCTCTTTTTCTCATGAAACATCTCCTTCCGTATTTGTTATTTTCTTATTCATAGTTTTTTTCTTACTCTTAGTTATCTCTTTTCTCGCCTCTGATAGGTCATAAATTATTACGTTTTCTTCTAAGTAATATGTTCCATTGACCTTGAATTGCACTCTCTCATCCTCTTCATGTGAAAAGTCCAGAAATCTTCTCACCATAACCATGGTAGCCGGATGCTTTATGTTGATCGCATAGTTCTGCTTCTCTTTTAGCTCGCTGAATCTTATGGCCTCTTTACAATGACCGTTACACACTTCAACCGCAAGCTTAAATCCACCATCACATTCATTTATCAAAAGTCTTACAAATGCCGGAAAATTAAGTTCTGCTGCCGTTGCTTTATTAAATCTCATTGAATCCTGAAATAATGTAAGCTGTGATTTACTAGAGGTCTCATTAACATTTATTACCTTGAATCCTTCAAGTACTGACTTCATTTTTGTACTTCTCCTTTTTCTTATACATTCCTTCTCCGCGTTCCGATGCCGAGATTAATCTTTTTTCAGGTAAGTCTGTCCAATCTGCCTCCATTGGTACAAATCCCTTCAAAGTGCCTTCTTTTATTGGCTTCAATCTTTTTTGCGGTTTCTTGGGTTTTCTTTTCCTGGCTATAATGTCCTGAGCAAGCTCCCAGTCCTCCCTGGCGATGATCGCAGGATGGTGATCCTTGATGTAATACTGGTCCATCTGTCCTGTATTCTTAACGCTTTTATGGGTAAGATAATCTTCTACAAATGTCTTTTGCATAAGGACATCGCCACAATACTTCTCATTAAGCAAAATGTTTTTTACCGCGCCTCCGGTGAAGGGATTACCTTTAATGGTGACTACGCCCATATCATTAAGAATCCTCGCTGTCTCAGCATAGGATTTGCCTCTTATACAATTCTCATAGATAACTTCTACGATTTTGGCCTCTTCAGGAAGTATATACATATGACCGTCCTCGCTGGTGTCATAGCCAAGAAGGCACTGCGTCTGGATTTTGAAGGTTCCGTTCTGCATTCGGACCAAAATCCCCCATCTCACATTACTTGAGATAGTGCGGGACTCCTCCTGTGCAAAGGATGCCATTAGCGTCAGCATAAAATCTACATGTTCATCAAGGCTGTTGTATTGGTCCTTTTCGAAGTAGACTCCTACCGGTGTTCTAAGTTTTTTGAGCCGCCTGACAACACTGATAAAATCTAACGTATTCCTGGCAAATCGAGATGATGATTTTGTAATTATCATGTCAATAAGCCCGGCTTCCGCATCAGCAATGATCTTATTAAATTGCTCTCTATGTTTGGTCTGAGTTCCTGTTTTTCCCCAATCCACATAGACTCCTGCATTTACCCAGTCAGGTCTTTGTTCTATAAGCTCGTTGTAGTACTGTTGTTGCGCCTGGATGCTGGTTTCCTGCTGCTCCTGAAGCGTACTGACTCTGCAGTATGCAGCTACTCTTTTGGGTTTAAACTCCTTGTCCCCCGGTTTAGGTTTTTCCTTCTTAGGAATTACTTGCACATTCATCGGCAACGGATTTGTCTTTTTTGCTTTCTCCTTTGGATTCCGTCGCTCTTGTCTGATGGCCATTCCATCCATTTTGTTTGTCCTCCTATACTTTTTTGCGAATAAAAAACGCCACAAATTACTATTTTACCAGTAATCTGTGGCGTTTCTATTACGCACTAACTGAGAAGATTCTTTTGTCCAAGAATACGGGCGCCACGAGGACGCCCGCCAAAAACAAATTCAAAAACTAAAAACAAAACATAAAATACAAATCACCCCGCCGCTAAAACCGGCATAAATGCTGGGTTTCCTAGCAAGCCTCATCACTTCTTAACTGACTTTAAGGTTGGAAAGAGTAAAACGTCCCTGATGGTCTCGCTATCAGTCAAAAGCATGCAGAGACGGTCGATACCGTAGCCGATACCGCCTGTAGGAGCCATACCGATTTCAAGGGCATTGAGGAAGTCCTCATCTGTGTGCTCTGCCTCTTCGTCGCCAGCTGCTGCGTTAGCATCCTGAGCAGCGAAACGCTCACGCTGATCGATAGGATCGTTAAGCTCTGAGTAAGCGTTACACATCTCCCAAGTATTGATGAAGAGCTCGAAACGCTCAACCTTCTCAGGATCTGTAGGCTTCTTCTTGGTAAGAGGAGAAATTGCAAGAGGATGATCCATGATGAATGTAGGCTGGATCAGGTTCTTCTCGCAGTACTCTTCAAAGAAGAGGTTGATGATATCGCCCTTAGTGTGACGATCTTCAAATTCAATGTGGTGCTCCTTGGCAAGAGCCTTAGCTTCATCATCAGTCTTAACTGTATCGAAGTCGATGCCTGCATACTTCTTGATAGCATCATTCATAGTAAGACGCTCGAAAGGCTTACCAAGGTCAATCTCGTTGTCGCCGTACTTGATGAGTGTTGTTCCACACACTTTCTCAGCAAGGTAACGGAACATGGACTCTGTAAGTTCCATCATTCCTTCATAATCTGTATATGCCTGATAGAGCTCCATAAGTGTGAACTCTGGGTTATGTCTTGTATCTACGCCCTCATTTCTGAATACTCGGCCAATCTCATATACTCTCTCAAGACCACCAACGATAAGTCTCTTAAGGTAGAGCTCAAGTGAGATACGAAGCTTTCTCTCTTCATCAAGAGCATTGTAATGTGTGATGAAAGGTCTTGCAGCTGCTCCACCTGCATTCTCAACAAGCATAGGTGTCTCAACCTCAAGGAAGTCTCTCTCAGCAAGGAAGTTACGAATCTCGCGAAGGATAGCACTTCTCTTCTTGAAGGTCTCCTTAACGTCCTCATTCATGATAAGGTCAACATAACGCTGTCTATATCTGATTTCTGTATCTGTAAGTCCGTGGAACTTCTCTGGAAGTGGCATAAGTGACTTGGATAAAAGAGTAAGCTCTTTAACATGAACTGAAATCTCACCAGTCTTGGTTCTGAAAGCAAAGCCCTTAACACCGATGATATCTCCGATATCCATTTTCTTGAAATCAGCATAAGCCTCGTCTCCAAGGTCATTTCTGGAAACGTAGAGCTGCATACGGCCATCTCTGTCCTGAAGGTTAGCAAATGAAGCCTTACCCATAACACGCTTAGACATCATACGTCCTGCAAGAGATACAACCTTTTCAGAAGGTACTTCTGAAAGAGGAACTACGATAGCCTTGCCCTCTTCATCTACTGGAGGTACAAACTCCAATGTCTCGAAGTTGTCTCTGATGTTCTGTGTGTGATGTGTCTGATCATATTTAACGATCTG
Source organism: Butyrivibrio sp. INlla14 (assembly GCF_900102515.1). Classification (GTDB taxonomy): domain Bacteria; phylum Bacillota; class Clostridia; order Lachnospirales; family Lachnospiraceae; genus Butyrivibrio. Next base: position 33,565 of record NZ_FMVS01000007.1, on the reverse strand, counting down.
GAAAGGATCCTTGCCTGCTGCCTGAAGCTCAGAAAGCTTGTCTCTTCTAACCTGACGAAGACGTCCAACGTCCTCAGCTGGTGCATTCTGCTGATTGTTCTGCTGATTATTATCTGCCACTATTTTTTCCTCCGTATATTTCCATAAAGAGCCAGCGAAATAACATTGTAAATCGCTGGCCCCCTTATTATCTACAAAATGTAAAATCACTCAGATCCGTATATGCTCTGAAATTCTAGCTAAAAATATCTTATACCAGAGCAATAAGTATCATTCTGATAAACTAGTTTATCAAACTGCTGATCTCTCGATGCTAAGTACCTTGTACTTGATAATGCCAGCCTGAGTCTCTACAGAAACTGTCTGTCCCTTCTTGGCACCAAGGAGCGCCTTACCAACAGGTGACTCGTTTGAAATCTTGCCCTTAAGTGAGTTAGCCTCTGATGAACCAACAATCTTGTACTCAAGGTCCTCGTCGAACTCAAGATCCTTGATCTTAACCTTACATCCGATACTGATCTTATCAAGGTCAACATCCTCTTCTACGACAACCTCAGCGTTCTTGAGGATTTTCTCAAGAGCTTCGATTCTAGCCTCGATGTCTCTCTGCTCATCCTTGGCTGCATCGTACTCAGCGTTCTCTGAAAGGTCGCCCTGTTCTCTTGCCTCTTTGATCTTCTCAGCAACTTCCTTACGCTTAACAACTTTCAGCTCATGAAGCTCGTCCTCATATTTCTTGAGTCCTTCATAAGTTAAAATGTTCTTCTTCTCTTCCATCTCAAAACCTACCCTTCATCATTGATTAAACCGCACAACTGTGGGCTTTAAAGCCAAATTTATAAAAAATCTTTCCTTTAATAAAGCTATTTTAACTTTGCTATTATATAGTCTATAAAAAATCATGTCAAGGTCAGAAACCATGTTCTAAATTGCGTTTATGCTTTTTTAATAATTTATACTTAATGCCTTTTATTCCATGTTATCCTTCAACCACTTTATAACATCATTGATTTGCTTCATTACAAAACAATAGCCCACAAGCCTTTTTAAGGGAGTCCATATCTTCCATCTGATTGATCTGATTCCTGAACTTGGCACTGCCTGGCATTCCGACAGTGTACCAGGACACATGCTTTCTCATCTCTCGGATTCCGATGTATTCACCCTTGTACTTAAGCTGCAGGTCTGCATGTCTTATGACTGTGTCATAAATTTCCTTACTTGTAGGCCTTGGGCAAGTCTCTCCCGTCTCGAAGTAGCTCTTTATCTCACGGAAAAGAAATGGATTCCCCTGGGCAGCTCTTGCTACCATAACTCCATCGCAGCCTGTTTCTTCAAACATTCGCTTTGCGGTAGGGCCATCCACCACATCGCCATTTCCTATTACTGGAATCTTCAATGCCTCTTTTACCTGCGCAATAATGCTCCAGTCTGCCTGACCAGAGTAGTACTGCTCTCTAGTTCTTCCGTGGACTGCAACTGCTGCCGCTCCGCCCTCCTGAGCAGCCAAAGCACATTCAACAGCGTTGACGCTTGCCTCTGTAAAGCCTTTTCTGATCTTGACTGTAACCGGCCTGTCAGAAACCTGGCACAGAGCTTTTACAATCTTTTCAATAAGCTCAGGATTCTTCATAAGTGCTGAACCCTCGCCATTTCCAACAACCTTTGGAACAGGGCATCCCATATTCACATCAAGAATATCGTAGGGCCTATCCTTTATCATCTCTACTGCCTGCTGCATTATCTCAGGCTCTGACCCAAAGAGCTGCAGCGAAACCGGGTGCTCATCCTCATGGATTTCCATGAGCATGTTGGTGTTCTTGTTCTTATATGTTATGGCCTTAGCGCTTACCATTTCCATGCATACAAGCCCTGCCCCCATTTCTCTGCATAACAGACGAAACGGCAGGTCTGATACACCTGCCATTGGTCCTAGTATTATATTATTGTCCAGGGTTACGTTCCCTATCTGTAACTTGCCGTATCCTGACATATTTCTCCTATTATACTCTTAATGAAGTTCTGCTAACGTCTGCATGCAGACTCGCCAGAAAACTCAGAGGTTATCCATCCGCTTATTTATCATATCTACTAGGTTTCATTCGTCCTCAGAACCCAATATATCCGCTGGATTCTCATGAAGTACATAGATTCTGTAGTAAAGTCCCAGTGCCTCAAAGAGATCCTGTCTCTTACGTCTGACCTCACTAACAAGAAGTCCTGCTGTGATCTCATCATAAGTGATGTCTTCTTCATCAGCGTTTGTTTCAATGCTGATTCCGCCATCTTCCTCAAATACAATTGTAAAAATTCCGCCTGCTTCCTGGGTAAAGAGAACGCTGATGATATTCAGCTCTTTCTTTATTGATTCAGGAATCTCTTTAAATACAGGGTTAAAATAGTATTTCTGCTCGTAAGCGTTGGCGCCGCACAGAACAACTCTGCCGCCTGCTGCCTGCTCGAAAACTCTTCCCTTGTTGGTCTTCTGCATCTCATCTATCTTGAGGTCTTCCTTGTCTTCCTCACTTGTAAGATCCATATCACGAAATTCTTTTTTATACTGTTCCTCAAAATCCTTAGCACTCATATCTGTTCCTTATTTCTATTTCATTAATTTCTCTTGTTTTTATATATTTCTCTTGTTTTCTATATTTCTACTTTTTACAAATTCTCAGCTTCAATGATCTGCATCATATTTAGTCTTGGATCACCTACTATCCTTGCTGATCCGTTCCGAGTGTCGTACAGCACTCATTCTGGTGCATTCTCATCCTCAAGATCTTTAAGCTGCGGCTTGGTCCTTCGGTTCTTGTCATAGAGGATCTGAAGTCCGCGGAGAGTAAGGATTGGATCGTAAACATCTATCTCTTTGGTCTCCTGAGCAATGATCCTTCCAAGTCCGCCTGTAGCAACTACCTTGGCGTTTGGAAAACCTGCTTCTCTCTTCATCTCTTCTATAATATATTTGGTCTGGCCAATCTGTCCGTACACAAGTCCCGCCTGCATGCTGGAGATTGTCTCCTTGGCCAGAATGCTGCCGGGGTTTCTGATCTCAATTTCAGGAAGTTTAGCTGTGTCTTCCCAAAGAGCTTTTGCAGAAATTCTGATACCCGGACAAACCACTCCGGTAAAAAAGTCACCTTTTTCATTTATCATAATATAGGTGGTTGCGGTTCCAAAGTCAACCACGATTACCGGTCCACCGTATAATTCATATCCAGCAACCGCATCCACAATAAGGTCTGGTCCTACTTCTCTTGGGTTGTCCAAAGAAATCCTGATACCGGTCTTAATGCCAGGTCCCACGAGGTAAGGTTTCTTGCCGATGTATTTTATGATGGCATTTACAAGAGCGTGCATAACCTGAGGAACTACACTTGCAATCATAACGCCCTCAAGTTTGTCCTTATCCACGGAGTTTATGTTGAGAAGCGCCATGAGCTCCAAACCAAACTCATCTGAAGTTCTTGCTGTTCCTGTGGTCATTCTAAAGGAACTGACAAGCTTCTTGCCCTCAAATGCTCCGTACGTGATATTTGTATTTCCTACATCAACTACTAAAATCATTTCTTACTCCTGGAATCTCTCCCCATTATCTTACTGGTGTTATCCACATTACCTGCCGAAAATCTTATTGTTATCCACATTACTTGTCAACAATTCTGTGTTTTCCACTCTACCCATCACAAGTCCCCTATTGCTGTCCACATATGCACAGAACAATTCTCATCGCCTGCGCCTTATGTGTATCCATATAGTCCTCTGACAGACACTTCTCCGGCGTTTATCTCAAACTCTTCTCCCTCTTCATTAGAAACGACGAGGGCGCCAGTCTTGGTAATGCCGTGAGCAATTGCCTCATATTCTCCCTTAGGGTCTAACACTTTGACCAGCTTGTGTCTGTTTATGAGCCTCATCTCATACTGATCCAGTAAAAGAGTCAGATCAAAATGCTGACGATATTTCTCGTAGTTTTCTTCAAATCTTTTCATACAGCAGGCGATTACCTGGCTCCTTCTGAGCCTTACGCCTGTTGTCGATAAAATAGAGCCCGCTATATCCTTAATATCTTCTGGAAAGTCTTCCATGTTAACATTGATGCCTACGCCTATAACAACATCGTCTATAGTATTGTCTGGCTTCATATGAAGTTCTGTCAGTATACCACAGATCTTTTTCCCTGCAATGACGATGTCGTTTGGCCACTTGATCTGGGGGAAGTTCCTAACCTCCGCTATGATCTGACCAGCAAAGTATACCTTGGTGGATTTGCTAAGATCTTCATCGTTGGCCATGATAAGCGCATCCTCGATGCCTTCTGCTATTGAAAGTCCCATGATCAGGGTCAGCATTGAAATCCTATCAGGTGGGGCGTCAGGCCTTATAACAAGACTCATGGCGATATTGGTTCCCTGAGGTGTTTCCCAGGATCTGCCCCTTGAGCCTCTTCCTGTTATCTGCCTGTCAGCCACCACCAACGTTCCGTGGGGTGCCCCTTCCTGGGCAAGCTCCCTTGCGTCATCGTTGGTTGATCCGGTTTCATCCTTGTAGATCAGGTTCCTTGCTGCCCAATTAGTATTAAGTTTTTTAGCTATGCTCTCCTTGTTCACTGTTCTAATCCCTTATGCCTTTACATGATGTCATTTTTTATATTTGTCAGTGTCTATGATTATTGTTCGGCGCTCTTAGCTTTTGATCAGCTATTTTTGAGTGTAGCCAGCATCACAGCCTTTATGGTGTGCATGCGGTTCTCAGCCTCTTCAAACACGATGGAGTGGTCTGATTCAAAGACTTCATCAGTTACTTCCATTTCATTAAGGCCGTATTTCTCTTTTATCTCCTTGCCAATTCCTGTATTAAGGTCGTGGAAAGAAGGCAGACAGTGCATGAATACGCTATCCTTGCCTGCATTATTCATGATATCCATTGTAACTCTGTATTTCTCAAGGTCGCGGATTCGCTCTTCCCATACACTGTCTGGCTCTCCCATCGAAACCCAGATGTCGGTGTATATAACGTCTGCGCCCTTAGTTCCTTCAATTGGATCCTCATTAAAATCAATGATTGCACCTGTCTTACTTGCAATGTCCTGACAGGTCTTTATCAGTTCCTCATTAGGGAAATATTTCTTGTTAGATACTGCAGTAAAGTGCATCCCCATCTTGGCGCAAGCCACCATGAGGGAATTTCCTGTGTTGTATCTTGCATCACCCATGTAAACCAGGTGGATTCCCTTGAGCTTTCCGAAGTGCTCCTTGATAGTCAAAAGATCTGCCAGCATCTGCGTGGGATGGAATTCGTTGGTAAGTCCATTCCATACTGGAACTTTACTATACTTGGCAATCGTCTCAACTATCTCCTGTTCAAAGCCTCTATATTCGATGCCGTCATACATGCTGGCAAGAACCCTTGCTGTGTCTGCAATGGATTCCTTTTTACCAATCTGAGAATCCGCTGGATTAAGGTAGGTTGAACCCATACCAAGGTCACTGGCAGCAACTTCAAAGGAACATCTTGTTCTGGTGCTGGTCTTCTCAAAGATGAGAGCAATGTTCTTGCCTCTAAGTTCGTCGTGGAGAATTCCATTTTTCTTTTTCTCCTTGAGATCAGAAGCAAGGTCTACCAGGTACTGAATTTCCTCTGGTGTGTAGTCAAGCAGTTTCAAAAAATCGCGTCCGTACAAGTTCATAATCCTACTCCTCCTGTAATCTAGTTTCCGTATTTGTGCACTCTTTTTCCATGATATCACAGAATACTAAATACACAAAGGGACAATGGGCGCTGATTGTAACGACACTAGCAAAAAAAATCGAGGAAAAGAGCTATGTCTTTTCCCCGATGATATATTTAATTATATAAGATTACCAGAATACGTGGGCTCCGATTATGATACCTTCACGTCCGTTTACTCTTCTGAAGTGGCATGCGCTTCCAACGGTGGTCTCGCCATTAAGTGCTGCCTGGGCTGCCTGATAGTTCATATCGTAGATCTTGCCACTGTTGTAAACCTTGGCAACTGTTCCGTTAAGGGCTGGTGTGAACTGGCCTGACGCATAGATAACACTGTAAATCGTGTTAGGATAAGCACCACTCTTAACTCTGTTGAGTACTACAGCACCAACTGCAACTCTTCCCTCGTAAGGCTGGTTACCTGCCTCGCACTGGATAAGTGCTGCAAGGAGTTTAACTTCATCAGCATCCGCGCTGACTGCTCCCTGATTCTTGGTAAGGGCTGCTTTCTTCTCAGCTTCCTCACGGATCTTGATGGCTGCTATTGTCTCACCCTGATCAATCTTGAACTCAGTAGTAACGAAATCAGCCTGAACATAGCCTGTCTCATCGTTGTAATCAACGCTGATCCAGCCATTTCCCAGATCTTCGATCATATCAACGAAGACCTTCTTGGTAAGTACACCCAGAACCTCAGCGTTCTCATTGGGCTCTTTCCTGATGTTAAGAGCTGTGCTGTTGCTGGTTACAATCTGCTTACCAACGTCTGATGCTGCGTTTATAGCATCCTCATCAAATAAAAGATATTCATCATTGGCCCATCCGATCAGATCCCCTGACTGGATCTTGGTCCAACCATCTTTCCTCTCTAAGATCTTGCCACCACAGTCCTTATAAAGGACTCCTACCTTGGCTGCATCTTCATCGGGCTCTTCCCTGACGTTCATGACTCTTGATACATTAGCCATGACAAGCTTAGAACCCTCTTCCTCACTTGTACTGGAAGATGAACTGGCATCAGAAGATTTGTCCATATTGGATGCCACAATAACTTCTGTCGCGCTGGAATCTATTCCGAGCGGAGAAATTGGACTTATAATGTTTGAAATGCCTACAGCAACCTCTGAAACGGTATTATTGCTCCTAGCATTTACAGTTAATCCCTGGGAAATAAAAAGAACAAAGACAAGACCACAAATAATCAAAGGTCTCAATTCCCTAAGGGATAACTTTACTGCCTTTTTCATATCTTTGCTATCCTCTGCATTATTTTTGTATTTGGTAATAAATCTTGCATGCAATTTTTACAAATATATTGCAATTTGTTACCATCACGAAAACATATAGATATTAGCAAATAATGATTTTTTTGTCAAATTTTTACAATTTACCGTTTATTTTTTGTAAATTAATTACAGTTGCTTACTCTTGTCAATGCAAGCCTTTACAGCGTCTATAACTGCCGCTCTAAAGCCCTTTTCCTCCAGTACTCTCACCGCTTCTATTGTTGTACCTGCTGGGGAGCACACCATATCCTTGAGTTCGCCAGGGTGTTTTCCAGTTTCAAGGACCATCTTGGCGCTTCCAAGAACTGACTGTGCTGCGAATTCGTAAGCCTGCTTCCTGGGCATACCGCCTGCTACCGCCGCATCAGCCATTGCCTCTATGAAAAGAAATACATAAGCAGGAGATGAACCGCTGACTCCGACCACTACGTCCATCATGGATTCAGGCACTGTGTAGGCCTTGCCAAAGCTCTCAAGGAGCTCTATTACGAACTGGAAGTCGTTGTCACTTACAAGGTCATTCCTACAAACCGCTGAACATCCCTCTAAAACAAGGGCTGGAGTATTAGGCATTACTCTTATTATTTTTACCGGTTTTTCGAACTCTTTTGCCAACCAATTAATTGTCTTGCCTGCTGCTATGCTGACGATAATTTTACTATCATCTACACTATCCATGATATCCGCAATAACAACCTTTAAATACTGCGGTTTAACAGCCAGAATGATTATATCTGCCTCTTTGGCTACGGCCGCATTGGAGCTTCGGATCTGGATTCCGTACTTGCTTGCAACTTTTTGTCTGGTAGCTTCTGTAGCTGCTGTTCCTATGATCTCGTTAGAGCCCATAAGTCCCTTGGCCAGAATCCCGCCAATCATAGCTTTCGCCATATTTCCAAGTCCAATAAAACCAATTGTCATAACGTGCCTCCTTGTGTCTGATTCTCTATCATAATTACTATCTATTCCAAAGTATCCTTTTATCCATTATGGATGCTAGTGCAGCACTGCTCATACATAATTACCCACATTGCTTGCATCTGAATTCAGTTGCTGCATCATCCTCTTCTCTGTCTGGATGCTTCAAAAGTCAAAATTGCTGCGGAAGTTGCCGCATTCATGGATTCAACCTCGCCCTTCATCGGGATCAGAATGTATGTATCTGCTGCATCTGCAGTCTCTTTTGTAAGTCCATTGCCCTCGTTACCTATAAGGAATGCTGTTGGCTTCGTATAGTCGAATTCGTCGTAGTTCTTTTCCCCTTTAAGATGGGCAGCGTAAGTATGGATACCGCTTGCCTTAAGTGTTTCAAGAACCTGAGGGACGCTTTCTACATATATAAATGGCATTCTGAAAATTGAACCCATTGTTGATCTGATAACCTTGGGATTGTAGATATCTGCAGATCCCTTGCTGAGGATAATTCCTGTTACTCCTGCCCCTTCTCCGGAACGAAGCATTGTTCCTACATTTCCAGGGTCCTGAATGTTCTCAAGAATGAGCATCAGTGGTCTTGCATTTTCATCATCCTGGTTGTAGCCTTTAATAACTTCCTCAAGAGTGTAATGATACTGACTGATAACTGCCAAAACTCCTTGCGGTGTCTGGGTTGCGGCCATCTTCTTCATAACATCCTCAGATACCTCTTCAGCTCCGTATCTCCAGAGAATTTCTTTATCCTCTTCCGTAGCCTTATCAAGAAATCTTGCAGTCACATAGACTTCCCTTACCTGGAGTACAGGCGCCTCTCTTAGCATCTTCATTCCTTCTATTACAAAGGCATCTTCCTCACGGCGGGCTTTACTCTTTTCCATAAGGCTTACTACCTTGCGGACTCTCTCATTACTTGTACTTGTTATCATCTAATTTCCTCATACTGTTTTTCTATCAAAATTCTTTTTACAGGCTAATTGCATTCAATAGCTATATTGGATAGCCAGCATTTCTCGAGTCTAACGCGATAGCTCATTCATTTGATTCATATCGCTAAGTGTATGGATTTAGTATATCATACTTTGTGCGCAATCACCCATTCGCTTGCCGGTCTTGAACAACAGAACGCGGCAGGAATAATCCTGCCGCGTCAAAATTTCTAAATATCTTATCATCCAATAAATTAAAGGATACGAGCGATCTCGTACATGTACTCGTTGATGTTCTTCTTCATTGCAAGAGCCTCGTCGATGTCATAATCAACGAACTGGCCGTTTCTGTAGCCAACAACTCTGTTTGTCTTGCCTGCAGCAAGGATATCAGCTGCATAGCATCCCATCATAGAAGCATATACACGATCCTTACATGTTGGGCTACCACCACGCTGCATGTAACCAAGGATAGAAGCTCTTGTCTCAAGACCTGTTGCAGCCTCGATACGACGAGCCATAGATGTTGAATGTCCGATACCCTCAGCATTAACGATGATGTGGTGTGTCTTACCCTTCTTACGGTTGTCGATGATGTTGTCGATGATTCTCTGCTCGTTGTAGTCATACTTCTCAGGAAGAAGGATGTCATCAGCGCCGTTAGCGATTGCGCACCAAAGAGCGATATATCCAGCATGACGGCCCATAACCTCTACGATACTAACTCTCTCATGAGAAGAAGATGTATCACGGATCTTGTCAATGGCCTCCATTGCTGTGTTGATAGCTGTATCAAATCCGATTGTATAGTCTGTGCAAGAGATATCAAGGTCGATTGTTCCTGGGATACCTACTGTATTGATGCCCTGCTGTGAAAGCTTCTGAGCTCCGCGGTATGATCCGTCACCACCGATAACAACCATACCATCTATTCCATGCTTACGGCAGATCTCAGCACCCTTGGCCTGACCCTCTGCTGTTGTGAACTCCATACAACGAGCTGTACCAAGAATAGTACCACCCTTCTGGATGATATCTGATACGCTACGTCTGTCCATATCGATGATCTCTTCGTTAAGAAGACCCATGTAACCTTTCTTGATACCCTTAACCTTGAGTCCATTTGCAAGGGATTTACGAACAACAGCTCTGATTGCTGCGTTCATTCCAGGTGCGTCACCACCACTAGTTAAAACTCCAATAGTTTTGATCTGTTTCGCCATAATTATTTCCTCGATTCATAACATTGAATTCTATGATTCAATTAAAAAAATTTATTCCTTTAAAAATCTTATTAAATATATAACAAATGCCTTGAATTGACAATACTTTGTCATACTTATTTTTATATTATCGCAAGTTTTTTTAATCTGCAATCCTTATGAAATCGATTTCAAGAAATTTTAACTTTTATCGTTTTTTTGTTCATCTGTTGTGCAAATATGAGACTCTTTTTCCTCAGTTACCGTTTTCAATAGACCAGTTGTTCTGATTCTCCAGCTTATCCAATAAATTTCCCACCATTTATGTTATAATTTCCTCATATATTTAAAAAGTTTTGGGGAAACAATAATGGCATTTACTCATTTGCACGTCCACACTGAATATTCTCTTTTGGACGGTTCCAATAAGATAAAAGAATATGTTAAGCGTCTGAAGGACCTTGGCATGACAGCTGGTGCTATCACTGACCATGGTGTCATGTACGGGGTTATTGATTTTTATAAGGCTTGTCGCGCAGAGGGCATCAATCCAGTTATCGGGTGCGAAGTCTATGTGGCTCCTGGATCTCGCTTTGATAAAGAGTCCGCCCAGACTGACGACAGATACTATCACCTGGTGCTTCTTGCCGAGAACAATGTAGGATATGCCAATTTATCCCACATAGTAAGCCGCGGCTTTACAGAGGGATATTATTACAACCCCCGTGTTGACATGGAACTTCTTGAGCAATATCACGAGGGTATAATTGCGCTTTCTGCCTGCCTTGCTGGTGAAATTCCCAGGAATATCGTTAAGGGTGCACCAGATAAGGCAAAAGAGGCAGCAATCCGCCTCGACAATATCTTTGGCCATGGCAATTTCTTTTTAGAGCTTCAGGATCACGGAATTCCTGAGCAGAGGCATGTTAACGCATCTCTAATGGCTCTTTCACAGGAGCTTGATATTCCGCTGGTTGCAACCAATGACTGTCATTACACCTATGCTGACGATGCCGAGGCCCATGACCTGCTATTGTGTATCCAGACTGGCAAAAAGGTTACTGACGAAGACCGTATGCGCTACGAAGGCGGCCAGTACTATGTCAAGAGCGAGGAAGAGATGAGATCTCTTTTCCCTTATGCACAGGAAGCTATCGACAACACTCAGAAGATTGCGGACAGATGTAATGTTGAAATTGAGTTTGGTGTCACCAAGTTGCCTCATTTCGAGGTTCCAGAAGGTTATGATTCCTGGACTTACCTTAATAAACTCTGTCTTGATGGCCTTCATGAGCGCTATCCCGATGATGATGGCACGTTAAAAGAGAAGCTTGACTACGAGCTTGGTGTCATCAAGCGCATGGGCTATGTTGATTATTTCCTTATTGTATGGGACTACATCAACTATTGCCGCGAAAATGGCATCGCTGTTGGCCCGGGAAGAGGCTCCGCTGCCGGAAGTATCGTTTCCTATTGCATGCATATCACCAACATTGATCCTATAAAGTACGATCTTCTTTTTGAGAGATTCCTTAATCCTGAGCGTGTATCCATGCCTGATATCGACGTGGACTTCGAGTACGAGAGACGCCAGGATGTAATAGATTACGTAACTGAAAAGTATGGTGCTGACAAGGTTGTGCAGATCATAACCTTTGGAACCCTGGCTGCCAAGGGCGTCATCCGTGATGTAGCCAGAGTTATGGATCTTCCTTATAGCTTTGGAGACAATATTTCCAAGATGGTTCCTCAGGAGCTCAACATGACTCTGGATCTGGCCCTCAAGATGAATCCTGAGCTTAGGACCCAGTATGAGACTGACGAAACTGTTCACAAACTGATCGATATGTGTAAAAAGCTTGAAGGACTTCCACGTCACACCTCTATTCATGCGGCCGGTGTCGTTATCTGCTCAGCTCCGGCAGAGGATCTTGTTCCTCTCTCCCGCTCTGCAGAAGGAAACGTAACCACTCAGTTTACAATGACAACAATTGAGGAGCTGGGGCTTCTGAAGATGGACTTTTTGGGACTCCGCACTCTTACTGTTATCAAGGATGCTGTACGTTTTGCCAACAATTCTCTGGGTGCAAGGCTTGGTGATCCTAACTATATAAATATAGATGAAATAGACTACAACGACCCTAATGTCCTTGGCCTTATCGGAAGTGGCAAGTGCGATGGTATATTCCAGCTGGAATCCGGAGGAATGCAATCCTTCATGAAGGAGCTTAAGCCCCAGTCCCTGGAGGATATCATAGCGGGCATATCTCTTTACCGCCCAGGTCCAATGGACTTTATTCCTAAATATATATCAGGAAAAAATGATGCCGGCTCCATTACCTACCAGACGCCTGAGCTAGAGCCAATCTTGAAGCCAACCTATGGCTGTATCGTTTACCAGGAGCAGGTTATGCAGATAGTTCAGCAGCTAGGCGGCTACACTCTTGGCCGAGCTGACCTTGTTCGCCGTGCCATGAGTAAAAAGAAACAACATGTCATGGAGGTTGAACGAGCTAATTTCGTAAATGGTAATCTAGAGGAAAACGTTCCTGGTTGCGCTTCCAAGGGTATCGCTCCAGAAGTCGCTAACGCCATCTATGATTCCATGATGGATTTTGCCAAGTATGCTTTCAACAAGTCCCATGCTGCCTGCTATGCAGTTGTTGCCCTACAGACAGCCTGGCTTAAATACTACTATCCTGTAGAATTCATGGCAGCTCTCATGACTTCTGTAATCGATAATCCGGGCAAGGTTTCCGGCTATATCATGAGCTGTAGAAATATGGGGATAGCTCTTTTACCACCTGATATAAATGAGGGCTTTGATGGCTTCTCCGTTACCGAAGTTGAGGCATCAGAAAATGACAAACCTATCACCGGAGCTGTAGTAACTTGTGCCCCTGGGCATAAGAAAGCTATTCGTTATGCCCTCACTGCCATTAAGGGTATCGGAAGGCCAGTCATAGCCTCTATTGTAAAAGAGAGAAAGCTCCACGGAAAATTTAAGACAATCAACGATTTTCTGACAAGAATGTCAGGTCGTGAGAATGATGTTAATAAACGCGCTGTGGAAAACTTTATAAAGGCTGGAGCTTTTGATTGCTTTGAAGGAACCCGCAAACAGCACATGACGGTTTACTCCCAGATAATGGACCAGCTCCACAGTTCTGGCAGAAATGTCATGGCAGGTCAGATGACTTTGTTTGATTTTGCTGGAGAAGAAGCCAAAAAAGAATACGAGATTCCGCTTCCTAATGTTGGCGAATTCCCAAGGGAGCTGATGCTTGAATTCGAGAAAGAGGTACTTGGAATCTATGTTTCAGGCCACCCTCTTGAAGAATACGTTGGTATGTGGAAAAAGAAGATCACAAACACTACCACAGATTTTTATCTTGATGATGAGAGCGGTTCTCCTGAGGTTCAGGATGGCTCAACAGTAACTATCGGTGGAATCATCAGTGAGAAAAAAATAAAATACACCAAAAATGACCAGATTATGGCCTTTATCACTCTTGAAGATCTTGTGGGTTCTGTGGAAGTTATTGTCTTTCCTAAGACCTACGAAGCAAACGCCGGAAGGCTCGATGAAGATGCCAAGGTCTTTATAGAAGGCCGTGTTTCTGTAGAAGATGAGAGGGATGCCAAGCTAATTGCCAGCAAGATTCAGCTATTTGACGAAGTAGCCAAGACTGTGTGGCTGAGATTCCCTAATAAAGATACTTACGAATCTAAAGTCGATGCTCTTGAAAAGATCATTGCAAGCAGCGATGGCCGTGACGAGATCAGCATTTACCTGACAGATACCAAGCAGATCAAAAAGCTTGGAAGATCCAAGTCTATAAAGGCTGACAAGGTGACTATAGAAGCTTTGGAGGAGCTACTTGGCAAAGAGAATGTGCAGATGACATAAGTACATAAAAAAATTCTAAAAAGGAGTTTTCACTTTTACTATCAAGTGAAAACTCCTTTTATGTAGCTTTTTCTAATATCTATATTTTGAAATCTATTGTCTTTACATCAGGCAGCTTTCTTCTGAGCCTTTATTGCATTCTTTACCTGTGTGAGGTAGTCCTTGATAACTGCAATGCAATCTGCCTGCTGCGCAAGATCTGTCTTTCTAACCTTTTTAGGAATAGAAATACGAACCTTCTTTTTACCAAACCAGATTGTAGCCTGGAAAGCAACCATTTTATCAGTAAAATTAACCTTTGTGATATCTGCAAGGCTAAATGTCTTGGCCAATGCGAACTTGTCAATATGCCAATCATCAAGAACTGCAAAATTCATTGAGTTATTTGTGAATCCAATGTATGCGTTGTGTAATCTAGCTGAACCAAACTCATCCTGGAAAAGACCACCTATAAGTGCTCCAAGTGCCCCACCACACATTGTAAGATAATAAATTGGGCTTGTAGGAATAATCTGTGCAAAAACCTTTACGTTATAGGCATCTCCTGGAAGTAACATTCCATCAAGCATCATGTTCATATCCTGTGCGTTTGCTCTTTTCATATTTAATTCTCCTCTTACATAAACAATATTTTACATCTATGATCATCAGTGCTATTTTGCACTGTAATTCCTTGTTACATTTTTTATACAAAGTCATTTGGTAATATGTTGCGTTCGCAACACTTTCCATTTTTACGCATAATAATCCCGCTAATTTATACAAATCAGCGGGATTATAAAATGCGCTTTTAGTTAACGATTACTGTACTGCTGCCTGGAGCTCTGAAACCTTATCTGTCTGCTCCCAAGGAAGGTTGAGGTCGTTACGTCCGAAGTGGCCGTAAGCTGCTGTCTGCTTGTAGATAGGACGACGAAGGTCGAGCATCTTGATGATACCAGCTGGACGAAGGTCAAATACCTTACGAACTGCCTCTGTGAGCTTCTCATCAGAAACCTTACCAGTTCCAAATGTATCAACAAGAACTGATGTAGGCTGTGCAACACCGATAGCGTAAGAAATCTGGATCTCTGCTCTGTCTGCAAGACCAGCTGCTACGATATTCTTGGCAACGTATCTTGCTGCATATGCTGCAGAACGGTCAACCTTTGTGCAGTCCTTACCAGAGAAAGCACCGCCGCCGTGACGAGCTGCTCCTCCGTAAGTATCAACGATGATCTTACGTCCTGTAAGGCCAGCATCACCCTGAGGTCCGCCGATAACAAAACGTCCTGTTGGATTGATATAGATCTTAGTATTGTCATCAACAAGTGCAAGATCAACTACAGCATCGATAACGTACTTTCTGATGTCTGCGTGGATCTGCTCCTGTGTAACCTTCTCATCGTGCTGAGTTGAAATAACGATAGCTTCAAGTCTCTTAACCTTGCCGTTCTCATCATACTCAACAGAAACCTGGCTCTTACCATCTGCTCTAAGATATGGAAGAGTTCCATTCTTTCTAACTTCTGTAAGCTTCTTGGTAAGCTTGTGTGCAAGGCTGATAGCGTATGGCATGTACTCTTCTGTCTCGTTTGTAGCATAACCAAACATCATACCCTGGTCACCAGCACCGATAGCTTCAAGCTGCTCATCTGTCATCTGGTTCTCTCTAGCCTCAAGAGCCTTATCAACACCCATAGCGATATCAGCTGACTGCTGATCAAGTGCTACAAGTACTGCACATGTGTTGCCATCAAAGCCCTTGGCTGAATCATCATAGCCGATCTCTTTGATTGTCTCACGTGCGATCTTAGCGTAGTCAACATGTGCCTTTGTTGTGATCTCACCTGTGATGAGAACGAAACCTGTGCATGTTGCTGTCTCGCAAGCTACACGGCTCATTGGGTCCTGCTCCATGCAAGCATCAAGGATAGCGTCAGAAATGTTATCGCAGATCTTGTCTGGATGTCCTTCTGTAACTGATTCTGATGTGAAAATAAACTTATCCATATTTTTTCCTTTCTTTTAGCTGCTTCGTTAAGGCAGATTCGGATATCTCTGACTTAACTCGCACAAAAAATCCGCTTATTTGGTGCGTGCTACACAAACAAGCGGAACTGATTGACGTTTCAGATCCTCTTATTGCTCGTTGAGTAATATCAACCCGTGATATCTACTCTTGATACGCTCATGTAAATACAAGCGCCTGCACGCTCAGGTTGGCACCTTCCTTATCAAAAAGGGGTTGCCGTGGCTTCATCGGTCCTATGTACCTCCACCACTCTGAATAAGAGAACTTCATATATAATTGACTGCTGAAACTGACCTTGAATAATCAATTACCGTTTAATGATATTAACCCATGTTCAATAATAAATCAATAGGGAAGTGATAATAATTCTATTAAAACTATGATAATTTTTCCCAGAACATAAATAAACCATTAACGATGATACAGTACATGTTCAGTCCAATATAAAGCAAAGAGTCTGGAGGCTTGTGCGCTTGTCACAAATCTCCAGACTCTTTTAAACGTATGAAAACTTTACCCCTGATAGAAAACCATCTCTTTTAACTTCTGAACCCTGCTAAACATATCTCTTTTACATACTAATCTTGTAAATCACTTCTAAACTTACCAAATATTCTGGCTCATTGGCTGCAATCACTGCGCAGAATCAAACTGAAGTGAATCAATGATCATAGCCATGCGGTCTGAAACTTCCATATCCGCCATCTCATCTCCGCTGTTGTGGCCTGTAAGTTCAAATGTAAGTGAACCATCCATGTAATCTCTTGACACAGATGTCATGTACATTCCTGACCCGTCCTCTTCAGGAGGAAGCATAGCCCAGTAGCCTGTAACATCCTCTGTTCCTGGGAAAATAGAATCCTGAAATGTAGCTTTTTCGCCCCAGGACTGAACTCTCTCGTCTCGAGCAGCCTTTCCGTTGTGCTCAACATCATAAGTTACAAGCACCATATTAGTTCCAGCGCACTCTCCAGTGTATACGATTGAAACCATTGGTCCGTCCTGTGTGATGTCAAAGTAGTTCGGGTCATATTTGATGCTCCATCCGTTTGCATCTCTATAAACATACTCCCCATCGCTGAGGTAGTTTACAGACATAAATGTGTCTGGATCAGCATCAGCAACTGGCTCAAATACTAGTTCGCGGTCCTCGGCGCCTTCGAAATATCCGTTAACAACGCCATTCTCAACGCTTGTTATGATGAATACTTCCTGTTTCTCATCGGAACCACCAAAGAAGAAATTAACCTTTCCTCCTGCCTGTGTGCAGTCAAATGGAAGACCAATGCCATCATTGGCGCCATCTTCTGTTCTACCATACCCATCGGTATTGAAAACATAGAAATAGGTTTTTGGTGGGTTTTCTGCTTCTGCAGAATAATTTACGTAAACACCTTTTTTGAAATAAGGAGCAACCATCTCGTTTTCTGCTGTCTCTGCCTGACCATCCGTCCCCTCTACGCTGTCAGACAAGGCAACGGAAGTTTCCTCGATGGCTGTTTCAGTAGTCGGCTCCCCCTCAAGAGCCGTCTCACTTCCACACCCTGTAACCAAAGCTGCTGCCATGATACCTGTAACGATCATTGCAAACATCTTTCTTACAAACTGCCTTTTCATAATACTATCGTCCCTCCGTCATAAGAAAATTGTGAAATCCTGTGAAACAATTTTTCACTGATAAATATGCTACACCATTTTATGTACCATAACTATTAACGCTTTATTAAATAGAGTTAAGAATTTATAAACTCTTTTCCATGTGTTATCATTATCAGGTCGTTATTATGAAGGAAATCAGGCTATGATAAATAATTACAACGCATTTATATCCTACAAACACGCAGCATTAGACAATAAGATTGCTGAGGAGATCATCAAAAGACTCGAAAGATATCATATTCCAAAAAACATACAGAAATCCACTGGACATAAGAAAATTGACCGTATTTTCAGGGACAAGGACGAGCTTCCTATCACCAATGATCTTAACGATACCATTTCAAGCGCTCTCGCAAATTCAGATTACCTTATAGTTATCTGTTCAACAAACACCAAGAAATCTACCTGGGTAGAAAAAGAGATAGAGATTTTCCTGAAAAATCACACCAAGAATCAGGTTCTTACTGTCCTTGCGGATGGCGAGCCATATGATGTTATTCCGCAAATTCTTTTATCAGACAAAAAGACTTTTCAAGACGATAATGGTAATTATCAAACAGTAGAAGTTCCGCTTGAGCCCTTGTCCTTGTTACCGGGTTTGCCGGATATACACTATACACTAGTAGTCTTATCCACAAAAACTATATCCACTCTTTGGAAAATCAGTCCAGATATCTTTCCAACGAATCTGGTAAACAGCTTGCAAACGAAAATAGGATTGAAGCTATGCAGCTTGCTCTTGCTGCTCTTCCTCAGGATGAAAATGACGATATGCCAGTTACGCCCGAAGCGCTTAAGGCAATCACTGATTCTTCATATGCTTATGTGGCTCCTTCCGGAACCAACGTGGCTGCTGCCTGGGACTATCAGATGCCAGGAAATATAAACAAATTTCAGCTCTCATCAGACGAGACTGTCCTTGCCGCTAAGGATTCCTCCGGAGTTGTAATGGCCTGGGATACAAAAACTCACAAGGAACTTCTACGTACAATCAAGACTGATGATGAGACAAGCGACTTCTTTTTCTTTGACCCATCAACTCTCATAGTGGCCAGAGATCACAGTTTTTCTGTATACGATCTTGCAGACGGGAGCGAACGCTGGAACTATGAATACGCTGATCACAGTTTTGCAAATGCTTTCTACCTAAAGCGTTCTAATGAAAGCTTTATTGTCTGTAATTTTAAAAGTGAAATATTGGAATTTAACATAAATGATGGCTCTCTTTTTAGTGATAAATATATCTTTGAAGAAGCCCGTGATTCCATTAGCGCTGATAAGTATTGTTCAAGCTACGCACTATCTGATGATGGTAATAGGCTTGCCCTGGCTACCAGTCAGTATGATGATGACCATAATACAGTATACAGTTTATTTGAATATGATCTTCTCTCAGGAGAAACTATGATGCTTCTACAGATACATTTATTGTATACGGCTATGAAGATTCATCTAGCGAAACACAGGTTGGATATTTCAAGCGTTACACAGTAGATGAACTTATTGATAAAACCAAGGGCCTTCTGCAGGGAATCGAAATGACCAAGGAGCAGAAGTCAATGTACGGAATTGGATGATTTATGAATCTTTATTATTGTCTTCTTGGTCATCGGATTTTCCGATATCCTCTATCAAACCGGTGACCAGGTTCTGTAATTCATTTGCGTTCTTGCTGGTTATAACAGGCTTGCCGGTTCTCTTTTCAACAGCAGCTCTTGCTTCTCCGGCAGCTGCTCCGCATTAGCAACATCCGTCAACCTCATTTTCCCATCCTGAGCTTTCATTTCCTTCCTCTTTTATTCTTTTTTTCAGAACCTTCCAATAATTCCTGGCACCGTCTGTATCCGGCTGTTCTGTTAATATTCGGACCACATCAACAATAGAAAAATACCACTCCTCTTCATCCTCTACCCATGCTGTCCTTATCGGCTGATCTTCAAATAACTGTAGCCTCGTTAGTCCTTTTCAAGGTCTGTTACTTATGTTCATTGTATCGTTCACAACTACTATCTTCGCTCTATATTCTCCATTTCCGTATATACCAGCTGTATCCATAGAATACAAGTTGCCTTTCTCCCCCAGCAAAAACTGGAGTCAAGGATTCCTTCATCCATTTCCTTATCTCATCAGCACTGGCACTTCCGCTCTCTATCTGAGCATTAACGTTGGACTGGATCAGCATAAAATCCACGAACCTTTCCAGGGTAAAAGAGTATTCCATGTCATATTCAGTCTGCTTTTCCATTACAAAGCCATCGATCAGATCAGCCTGAGTCCACTTGTTCTCTTTTCTTGGTGGTTTAGGAAATCTGCTCAGATACTCATCCCGGTACCATTTGGTATAATCATCATTTCCTACCATTATGTCTGTAATCCCAAAATCATAAATTACAACTAGCCCATTATCATCCAGAACCTGCGCCATATTAGTCATGAACTTCTTTTCATCCACCCAATTGATGCATCCTGCAGCCGTTACAATATCATATTTTTTATTCGGGATTCTTGTTTCTTCGGCTTTAGCAGCATAAAAGGAGTAAGTAGTATCTGTGCCATAGATCTCATTACACACTTCAACCATTGATTCTGCTATATCTGTTCCTGTTACCTTGTCACATATGAGCCTTAGTGCCTTGGTTGAAAGCCCTGCTCCACAACCCACGTCAAGACCATTTTTGAACATATAATCATTAGGAAGACTGCAATCTTTTTTAATCTGCTCTATTACTGACTTATGAAGCCAGGGCCTCTTGGCATAGCCCTGTGCTATCCTTTTAGAGTCAAATGCCTTATTATCCATCATGAATTATAACAAATACTCCTTTATCTTCTTTTCTATTTGCTTAATGTCCAGCGGTATTTCATCGGATTCCATAGAAATAACCAACTCTTTTCCCACTTCAATTCCCATCTTATCAAACTGATTAATCTTTAACAACGCGTGTCTGGCATAATCTCCGTCCGTTATTAACCCAAAATGCTCCCAATAGATCGTTTTTCTTGTTCGCACATTCAGCAATGCAAAATCAGGGTAAAGGTTTTTCCCATTGGGAAGAGCTATTTGAGGCTCATAGACGTAAGGAATGTCGAACTTTTCAAACATGTCTGCCAATATCTTTTCTGATTTTGATCTGACAAATACTCCCCTTGCTGTCAGATATTTCCCCTTCTCAGGAAAAGTATTGGTTTCTCCGATGTTATGCGCTCTCCAATCTGTAATATATGCTTCATCGGAGGGAAATAGTGGCGTTACCAACGCTTTTCTGGCTTCGCTTAAGTCATCATAAACTCTTGCAATAGAACCAATATCATATATTTTTGTAAACCTTTCAATACGGTATCGCACTGTCAACAGATTATCCAATAGCGCAGCGTAGTAGTCTCTTTGAACAATACGCTTTACCTTATAAGTATCCTTTTCTTTAACATATTCCAGCTTACCGTCATCTTTCTGTAAATAGTATTGATATCCATTCTTTCTCTTTGAGCTTCTAACCGGTCTGTCGTCACTAACTTTTATAGCATTTAGAGATTTCCTTGTTGCGGTTATAAGCTGATCAAGCCATTTGATCTGCTGTTTCAATTCATTTGAATAGTCTTGTATTGCCATTTCCTCCTAATTACATTTATTATTGCTTTTTATTTAATTTCAGCCTTTCTTTGATAACACTCCAAATAACTTGTGATCTTGTCAGAAGTGTCTTTTGGGGCATCACACGCTTTCTTTCGACACTCGAATATTTCTCTAATACTTATACGAGTGTCTAAAATCACTTTTTCTCTTTATTTCTTGGGAAATTCAACACTCCATTCCACTCTATATTCTTCTGCAAGTGTCAAGAAGCCTCAGAGCATCCCTAAAAACGCGTAAAGCATCCTAAAAACGACACTCCCAGCCTCATGATTGCATTAATAGAGTGTCATATTATAATGGATTCTGAGTGGCCGGATAATACATGCCACAAAAAAGAAAAACTTAGAAGTTAGAAACCTAAAAGACTATAACTCAAAATAATCAAAAAAGCAAGAAGCACCCCGGAAGCTGCAGTTTCATACAACTTCCGGGGTGTAGCATTCACTAAATATACTCGGAAATATTATTCAAATTCCCTAACTTAACCTGTACCTTAAACATTTTTGTTAGGGTTTTCTGTTACGATTTGATTTCATTTGGTTTCAACTGTCCATATCGCACGGGCTGTATCAGCTAATGTTATCAAATTGTTATCACGTGAGTGTTATCAACACCAATCTAAACTAATCCTAGATGCTTCTCAACCAAAGAAACTGTTTCTTCTACGCTTCTTTTGGTGTCTCGCTCAATCCAGAAATAGTTTCCTGCCTTTATTTGCGCATATTTTTCTGCATTAAGCGAATATAGAGTTTCATTACAAGTTCTTTTCGCACTTTCAAAATCAGTCGCACTGTGTATATAATCACAGAACCCTTGATGATCCGGTCTATTGCAGTAATCGTCAACCAAATCGGTAGGTTCTTTAATCATAAAAACTACTCTTGATGGATCTGACAATAAATCAGCCTGTTCTACTGTCAAATGGCAATCGCAAATGACCTTTGTATTTTTAGAAAGTCTGATCAAATCTAACACCACAAAATCAAGTTGTTCGCGAGTATTAGAGACCAGCCAATTCCGATACTCTTCAACAGACCTTCCAAAGAATTCGTCAGCATCTGTAAAAGTCATATTCATAGCAGGCTGATGCTCGGCATTTGACAGCAACTGATGACTTGGGAACATCTCATCAATGTCATAAACTTGAATACCATATTTTTTTCCTAATGCTCTTGATACGGTAGTTTTTCCTCCGCATGGTGTTCCGGTGATAAAATATACGTTTTTTAAATACTCTTTAATTACATTATCTTGAAATATCATAATGCTTCTCCTTTATTTATTAGTATGCTTTTTATGTACTTTATAAGCATGAAACTAATAATAAAGTCTCATGCTATCAGATATTTCTTAATCTCAAAAATGCCACCATAGTAGTATTCTCCCTTCATCATCATTAAATAATATGTCTATTGTATGTAATTATGTTCCTCTCTGAAACTGTTTGCCGAAGTTGTTAAGATAGTAACTGTACTCCTTGTGGCTCACGAAAATAAAAGCCCAGTGTGCGTTCTTCTTTTCCTTTCTCAAAAAGGCAAGATATTCCTCTCCACAGAAACTTCTGAATCTGTGATCCTCGAACATAATGATCAAAGGTTTATCTGTATACGCATCCGATTCTTCTTTTGCCTCCGCACCTGTACCATCCTCTATAAGGCGAAGAGGGATTTTCACAAGTTCAGACAGGAAAAACTCTGATCCGTCAGGTGTATCCATACCTTCATTGTCCAGATATATCCTTACCCATTCTTCACCTACGCCTGCATCCGAATACTGCTTTGCAGAGTAAATGCTCGGGGAATACACGGGAAGCTTTATCTTCTTACCATATACGATCTTTTTGATTGATTCCGGAGACAGGTAGAAATCTTCAGCCAGTTCCACGATGCCGGCACCTGCAGCATATCTGCTGCAGATGAGGGCATTTCTCTTATTCAGTTTTTCACGATATCCGGATGCTTCTCCCCAGCCTTTAGTTTTTTCGCACTTGGGTATATAAATAGCTTTTCCTTCCGCATACTTTTGCACTTCTTTCAAAAGACTTGCGGGGAGAATATCCTTGGCATTTTCATATTTCATTTTTGATCAGACCAGTTTGTTCATGCGCTCTTCCAATTCGTTTATGGATCTTGTAATGGACTCACAGGACTCCAGATCGTCGATGGAAGCATGCCACATGAGTGTGTGCAGTCCCTTAAAATACGCCATGCACAGAAAACGTTCCTTATAGTTTTTTATATCTATATTATTTCTTTTTGCATACTCATACAGTTTTTCCGGAACCAGGAGATAGGGCTTATTCAAGTCGAGGATTGCAAAATCCATAAGGAAGTCCATGATGCCGGCACGTCCCCAGTCTGCGCAGTATGCTTTGCCTGCATCGTCGACGATCATGTTGACAAAGAAAGTGTTGTTATTTGCAAGGAACCTTTGCCCCTCGCAGTAGGGTGCATACTGCATGATCTTCGCGTAGATCTTGTCGAAATAGTCCTTCTTGAGAAACGTCGTCTCAAACATCTGCGTCCAGTTATGCCAGTAGCCCTCCTGATCCTCGTTAAAGGTCTCACGGACAAATTCCTCGAATGTGGCAAATGGGGCTTTGTTGTCTTCGTCAAATTCTCCGTATCCGGTTATGGAGGAAACATCCGTATCGGCGACCTCAAAGATCATTTCGAAAAACTTCTCATATCCTTTTTCAAATTCTTCAACGGAAAGCTCGTTTGCACATCTGCCCTTGGGACTCATCTCTATCCGGTCTCCGGTCAGGTTTTTTATAAATATATCTCTGTTCATTTTCATCATCCTTTCGTATTTGCTTTTTATGTATCGGCGCCTTACAAAAAGAATGATAACAGCCACCCCGGCAGCTTCATATAGAAAGAACGGTTATAACAAAACTTTACTCACCGCTTTATTGCTATCGCTGTAAACTCACCCGGGAGTTTTTCATTTTCCCATGAAGGATGTTCATCAAAACGCTCCAAAGTAAATCCGCTCCCGATGATAGAATTGATGATCTCGCTGATTGTGTACTTCCTGTAATGGCACTTCGGAATCTGCTTACGGATCTCCTCATCGTAAAATCTTGCGTGAGCCATCTCTCCTTCAAAGATATCTGTGGAGAAATAACTCATGGTAGGCTGCTGTAACCCAAGTATATCGGAAATCTTAGTAAATGGATGGAAGTCACTGCAGATCATCTTTCCACCGGGCTTTAAGAGTCCGTTCATTATATTCATAAAAGCATTTATATCGTGGAAATAATGCAGGATTCCACCCTCCATAAAGACAACATCAAAAAAGCCGGCATACTTGTCCATATCGATTTCCATGATATCACAAACTTCATAGCCAATGTTTACGCCTGCTGCCTCAGCTGTTTCCATGGCATATTTCTTATTGGCTTCGGATATATCAAATACTGTAACCTCTGCTCCCAAAAGAGCCAGCGGAATTGCTTTCTTGCCGCAGGATCCGCAGATATTAGCTACCTTGACGCCTTCAAAAGAAACAAAGTAGTTCGCATACTGCTTTAGCAACTTCCTAGGGTTTTCTTTATCCTTTGATGCTCTTTCCTCCGGAGTCCCAGCGGTTCTTACCCAAAAATCATATGCATCAAACTCCCAGGCTTTCTTATGTTGTTTACTGTAATCTTCCAAAACTGCTATCCTCCCGGTGTTTCCATCTATTAACGTTTCGCCCAATCAAGGATTATATCCATGTCGAACTTATTAAGATTCTCCGGAAGCTCGTTTTTCTTGAAGAATTTGTGTTCCATAACTTCCTCCGGATCATTAACGATACTTCCTTCATATTCTCTCGTGATAAAAACAATTCCCGGTCCGAAGCATACATCCCCATTGGGGTATTCTATGATGCGGTCCCTTCCGGAGAGCAATTTGAATACTTCAAGTTTTCCCAACGTCAGTCCGGATTCTTCCATAGTTTCACGTCTTACAGTCTCTTCAAAAGTTTCTCCCATTTCCATTGAACCACCGATTATAGCCCAGCATCCATTATCCTGTCGTTTCTGTAAAAGGATCTCTCCCTTTGCATTTTCAATAATAACGCCGCATGCGCATGTCAGTATCGGAGCATGTCCCACGTACTTGCGCATTTCCTTGATATATCCACCGTTTTTATATAACTTTATGTACTCCTCTAAATTCATATCAATTACCCCCTACGGTTACCGTATAATCCACCGTCATTGGATTTTATCATAACATAAACAATACTATTACTTCTATGTATCCATGTCTCTAATACTTAAGAAAAGAATTTCTTTATTATGGCATTTATCTCATTGGTGCCTAGAGGGCTAGTCGAAGTTTCCTCAGTAATGATTAGTTTTTCCCCAACAAATATCCCCTCTCCCATCATGGTTTTTAACCGCTGAACAGAATTCTTCGCATATTCTTTATCGTCCATCATCCCCCGATGTTCCCAATACATGACTCTTCTTCTTTTTACATCCAGTACAGTAAAGTCAGGGTAAATAATCGCACCATTGCTTAGCCGAAGGGGACATTCGTATTTATACGGAATTTCCTTGTCTGCCAACGCATTTGCTATATTAAGCTCGGATTTTGAACGGACTCTTTCTTTTCGTTTGGTTTCAAAGAAAGGGAGATAATCGGGTATAACTTTGCCTTCATACGGTATATTCAGCCATTTTTGCGAATAGTCTTCATCCGAAATATCTATGGGGATTATTAATTCTTTAACTTCCGTAGGGCTATCTGAATATACGTTTTGAATTGTAGTTATAACATTTTCTGTTTTGAAAAGAAGCTTCTTTAGACTTGCGCTTTCTACCGTAACAAGCTTTAAAATCTTTTCATCATAGGATTTCTGAAGATATTTCGTGATCAAAGTTTTTTCGGATTTATGAATATACTTTCCGGATTTCTCTGTACTTTCATTTCGTAAATAGTATTGTACACCATGCGAAGTCTTGCTTACATGAATTTTCCCGGGCGGTGCCTTATCCAGCGCAGCTTCTTTGGAATTCTTGATTGATAAGAGCTCGTTGTATCTCAGCCTTGCCTCTAAATATAAGTTTGTGTAGCTCACCATTAATCCTCTTTGTGCAAATGGTTTTGCTACTGATAGCTTTGTTTCTCGCCTCTTTGTTACTGGTGTTTTAGTTACTGGCGTTTTAGTTATTGGTGTCTTAGTTACTGGTGTTTTAGTTACTGGTGTTTTAGTTACTGACGTTTTTGCTGCTAGTGCTTTGGTTTCCGATGGTTTTATTTCCGGCAGCGTTGGTACAGTTGTTTTTGTTATTAAAGTTTGATTTTCTGATAAATTGTTTTGTTTTTCCATATTAGTTTTTCCTTTTCTACGCTTAAACAGCGATTTATTGTTATTTATCATTTTTGCCGCTTGAATTCATGCTATTTCTGACTTTCAAACAGCGAAATTACCATTATTTGTTATTCCGTTGTCATAAACCAGTTACAAGATTAGTTTTAAGCGGCGAGATTCTCACTTTTCTTTTTTTCGCTGTCTCAAGCCTGTCACATGCTTGGTTTCATACAGCGATTTTCTCGCTTTTTATTATTTCGCTGTCTCAAGCCTGTCACACGCTTGATTTCATACAGCGATTTTCTCGCTTTTCTTTTTTTCGCTGTCTCAAGCCTGACACACGCTTGGTTTCATACAGCGGGATTGTAATAAATGGGATTTTTGATGTTCGGAGGTTTCAATTACTTCCAAAATAAACATCGAGATTTGAAAAAAGAAATATTTCGATGCCCCGCGACTGGGGGCATCGAAGAATTCTACTAAATAAGATACATCAACTGATACTAAGGATTTACACTAACGCTATAGTAAACCCTAAAATTGTCTTACAATTTTATCACCTACAAACCACCTGGTATTATTCCATCTCGCAAATGTATTTTTTGTGCTGCGTTCTTATGCCGGTTTCAGGTTTGTTTAACAGTTCATTTCTGAACGGTTTGAATGTATCTACTATACTTTTTTAAGCTTTTATTGTCATTTTATTGTCACGAGCGACAAGAAAATTATACCGCATTTGGATGACATTATCATCTCATTTTTACTATTCGATAAAGCTAATTGAAGTCACGAGATTGTTCTCATATGATATCTCAAAACAACTTAACGGATTAATTTTTCCGCACATAACAATCTCGTCTTTATATGTGACTTTTCTTGACTTAGTCTGTTCATCAGTAACTTGTATTCTGCAAAAATTCAATAAGTATGAACAGATTGCAGTTGCATGAGAGACAACAAGAACCGTTTCTCCATCAGACATACCATTTAAGATATTGTCTATAGCACTTTTCATTCTGATCTTTACATCATTTAATGATTCGCCTTCGTCATTACGATAATCATAGTCCTGATACTGCCTAAGCCAGAAGTCTTCCTTTGCATGGCCTATTACTCTTTCGCAGAGATTATCAACAACTATTACATTTTCCGAGAATACTTCAGCTGTCTGTAATGCTCTTTTATAAAATGATGAATAGTACCTATCCACATTACAGAAAAGTTCGCGCTTTTCCCTTGCAAGTCTTACACCTTCTTCTGATAGTGGGAGCAACGTTGTATCCTTGGTATGATCTTTTGCAGGTATGGAATGTCTCATCAGAAATATTTTCTTCACTCTGTCTCCTCATAATTCCACAATCCAAGATGTCCTTTGGCTGGGATTGGCGTATCTAAAACCTCTATATCTTTTAATATCCACGCGTATCGGCCGGTGGCATAGACTCCGGAAAGGTACTCTTTATAGTGATTGTCGTGCATATGCGCAACATAGCCATCTGTCATCTTAACACAATCTACCAACTTGCAAGAGCAGATGATGCAGCCAAAATCCATATGATTGTTACGTATTAATCCCATCAGTTCATCATTTTCCTTGCTTGCCTTCGGGATGTTTGTAGCACTCGCATGAATATAGAGTTTTCCTCTGTATTCAGTTTTCCAACTTCTCGTTTCTATAGTTTTGCAGCCTTCCTTAATAAGTTCGGCATACGGCTGTGTTAGGCTTAATACTTTCATTTAAACACCCCGGTCAGATTAAGTGTAAATAATCTTTCTGAGCGCAGGCCCACAATGCTCATGCGGCAATATCTTAAACCCTTGCTTTACGTAGAATTCTTCTTTTCCCTTCGCGGCCAGCAACTGAATACTGACTCTGGATCCTTCCGGAGCATCTTTCTGTATTCTTTCTACAAGCCGATTTACAATCGTAGACCCTATTTTCTTTCCCTGATATTCAGGTCGTACCGCTACATCAACAATCACATAATACATCCCATCGCCAATCGCTCTACCCATGGCAATCGGGATCTCGCCATCTTTGGCAAGAACGAAATAAGCGCTACCGGCGAGTGCTTTTTCTGCCTGTTCAACGCTAAAGTTGTTCCAGTCTACCGATGCGCGCAGTTCAAAATATGTTTCAAGATCCGGAATGATCTCATGATAAGTTATTCTCATTTTAATCCCTTTATCTCCCTACAATTTTATCAGAGCCTTTGTCCGAATCGACAATATCCGGGAAATTGCCTTTCAGAAAATGTCTGTATTCCTGATGGTCTACCGCTTCTTCATATTCTTGCAGGATTGTTCTTCTAACCCATTCCTGCATCTTCTCAGACATCACATCATATCTCATAATTTCAAGAAGTCCTTTTTCTTCTGCCTCAAGAATCGCTTCATACGCATCCGGAACGAACTCTGCCCCTACCACAGTTACGGGAGCATTGCTGGAAGCTGCATTCGGTATTTTGATTTCGAAGCCGGAATCTGTAATACTCTCGGCGCTGTATATGTATCCGGAAACTCCCTTATACGTTTTTTCAAGCGCATTCGGATAATACTCCTGCAGCTGCTGGATTCCATCTTTTGTAAATCCGTATGGTCCCCATTTCTTCCATATTCCATCATAGGCAAACCCAGTTTCTTTGCAATATTTCTCTATGGCATTACTAAGATAAACTAACGTGTTCTCTCTTTTCGTTGAGAAATAAACCAACGGAATATGATGATCTGATACCTTTGGTTCTAATTGTTTAATCCCTTCAACAGGGGAAGCATGATAATACATACAAGTTCCTTACCTTTCTATCTTCTTAAAGAGCCTTGCGCTCCAGAATGTCATATCCAGCTCATCAAGATAGAAATGAAAGATTGCCTTCCAGTTCTTTGTTGCGGTGCTTAGTACCATATACTCTGCTTCCGTCTTTACAGCATCCTCTGCAAATCTGAAAAGCTTTTCTCCAACACCCTGAGAACGTCTCACTGGAACGACATACAGTTCTTCAACCTCAAAGTACGGTGTTCCCTCCGGCATAATAGACTTCATCTGCTCCGACTTATATACCTTTCCAAACAGATAGCCCACAACGGCACCATCATCCTCTGCAAAGAAGATACGGTTACCTTCTATATCAGATTTGTCATTAGGGCGATACCCATAGCAGCTGTTCTCCGAAGTCCAGTCCTCTGAAAAACGGATCAGCTGAGCAAGAACGGTATCGTCTAAATCCACTTCATGAAAAAACATCGTGTCCTCCGTAAATGAAAATCTGTTTACCTTACTGAAATGCTATGTTAATAAAGTCCAAAATGTCCGAAACTGCTTTTTCGTTTGTCAACAAATCTCCTTGGATACTCTTTTTCCCATATTGTCTGGCGGAAAGAAACAGAACGACAGGATCCCGTTCTGTCTGATAGGTAAGCGCCTTGATAAAATTCTCTTCATTCGTATTGCTGACAACAATGCTACGCTTAGGGACTTTTAGATATGCCTCCAGGAGGTCCTGATCCCCTTGAAAATAGCATTGGCTACGTTCATTAAATGCAAAATAATTAGCGCAGGGATAATCGCAATAGTTCGGTATAACAAAATACGTTATATCACTATGAACAATGGAATCCAGTATCTCATATTCCATATCTCCTATATGAGGACACTTTTCCCTATCTTCAAAGCAATCATAATTGCAGTCACCACAAGCCTGAATGGAAAAATCAGAAAAGCTGAACAAAGAAGAACCCTCAATATTCTCCTTGATAAGTTTTCCAATCTGAGCACAGTTACCATCAGTCCGCGAACTAAAAGAAACAATTACCACCCTCATTCTCAACATCCCCGCAATCATAAATTGGTACTTAAGGCCTAAAGTGCTCCTTATCTACCGCTTCGTATAAATCTTTACCCATTCGCTCCTCGAAGTAAGCCTTTAATCCAAGATTCGTATCCCACTTAGACTGATCATAGCTTCCATATCGGTTCTTTACATCAGTCATCCTATCGACAATATCCATAACTCCTTCAGCTCCGGAGATGGCATCGCAAAGCTGGATCAGTTTATCGTAGTCATCAAGTTCAATTTCAGCAAGCTTTGTCTTGATAAGTTCCGTTTCTTCGGGAGTTGTATCACGGTTTCCGACATATCCTTCAATATCTTTCTCATTAAAAGAGTGCGTCAGACAAACGCGAGCCACATCATCATATCCAAGAGACATCATATAAGAATATCCATCGGATACATGGCCCATGTGCCTCTTCCCGAACTTTCTGCCTATATCATGAAGTAATCCAAGGACATAAGCCTTCTCTGAATCCATTCCGGAGTATTCCGCAATCTTCTCCGCGCAATGAGCCGCAGTCCTGCTGTGATTGCCCCATGGGCCAGGATTACAGGCTTCCGCCTCACGCAGTATTACCTCAGCTGCATCCCTGTCAGGATATAATTTCTTTATTCGGAAAGACATGGGAATATATCGTATGCCATGTTTTTCCTGTTCTTCAGACATATCTTTAAATCCAAGACTTCTGTAAAACACTGCTCCATATGGAGAAGAATTCACAGTTATCTCAGAACGTGAACTGTCATCCACTCTGATTTTGTCAATAACATATTCGAACAGTCTTCTCCCAACGCCCTGCTTGTGGTACTCTTTTTCAACAAATGCAAGCATGATGTGGGTTACTTTTCTCATAGCCATTACGCCAATGATCTTATCCCCGTCAAAGGCACCATACATTTTAATAGCACCTTCTCTGCAGCCTTGTCTGAAGCCCTCATTTTTGATCACATCATTAACAAAGGCATCGACACCCTCTGTCGAATAATCTGGGGCTTCAAATTCCATAAAAACGCGAAGGACAAGTTCCAATGCCTGATCGAGTTCGGTATCCTTAATTCTTCTGATATCCATCTTTCACCTTCAACACTATTATTTCTCGGGCAGCTCAATCCAGTATCGCTGCAGGTTTGCTCCCTTATGTGGCTCCTGTACCGTAGACTCATAAACACCGCCATTCTTCAGAATTGTTCTTCTGCTGGCTTCATTCGTATCGATACAAGCTATAAGCACTTTATGAATACCCATTTCTTTGCATTTTGTTAATCCGATTTGAAGCATCTGCGTAGCATACCCCTTTCGTCGCTCGCTCGGTGCCACGGAATATCCGATATGCCCGGCATATTTCTCAAGGAAATCATTGAAGTAATGCCTTATCTGAAACATTCCAACTATCTTATTATCACTTTCCCGAACAAAAATATACTGCGTAGCCGGAACCATCCCTTCAGGAACGGTTTCTTCGTTCTTACCATTTGCGCAATACTCGATCCATTCCTTCGGATCTTCGATACGTCTGAGCGGTCCCGTACCGTCCATGGAGCTGCCGCAGTCGAGAAGCTCCTGTCTGTATGCACGAATCTGCTCTTTATATTCTATTGAAGGCTCTATAAATTTCATGTACTTCAATTCTCCTTCCAATGACCCTAAGCACCATAGTATCATCCAAAGCACCGGGCTTATCCGTGCTTTGGACTATTTCTTGGCAAGCTGCATTTTGTATTCTTCTTCTGCCAAGGCAATCTGCCTCTGTATCTGCTCTGCTGTGGGAAGGTGCTCCTGTATCTCCTTGATTTTCACATTGTCATATGTTGCCACACCCATAGGAGTGGTTATTCCCTGAAATGCGAGTTGTACCTCCGTGCGATCCATATCCTTGCAGATCAAAAGTCCGATTGTAGGATTATCGCTATCCCGCTTTACAAATTCGTTAACTGCATTCACATAGAAGTTAAGTTTACCCGCGAACTCAGGATCAAATGGCTTCACCTTTAATTCCAAAACAACATAGCAGCGTAGATAGATGTGATAGAACAGCAGATCAATCTTTCTCGTCTTTCCGGCTATTAAGATTTCCTTCTGTCTACCTACAAATGCCCATCCCTCACCAAGTTCCAAAAGAAAGCGGGTCATTCGTTGTTCCAGCACATCCTCAAGCGCTTCCTCGTCATATTTTTCCGGCAAACTTACAAATCCCAAATCATAGTTGCTTTTCAGTATCTCTTGCGCGAGATCTCCCTGAATGGCAGGCAGTTTTTCAGCAAAATTGGTAACAGCCATTCCGGATGTATGGTATAAATCAGCACGGATTATATTATCCAAAGCATCTCGGCTAAGGTTCCCCTCTATGGTCTTTCGGATATAAAACAGGGCCTCCTCAATGCTTTTAGCCTTCTGTATGATCATTACATGATGCATCCATGGTACAAAAGCAAACATTTGAGGAAAACTTAATTCTGAATCAGCCTGCTTCAGTTTTGACTCCTGAATTTCTGAAGCAACTTGCTTCAGTTTTGAGCCATTTATGTTAATCTGTTCTTCTATATTTGAAATAAAGGCTCTCGCTTCATTATTTACTGAATAGAAGCTGTACCATTGTTTCATAAACCAAAGGTTTCTCGCCGAAAAACCTTTCGCTTTCGGGAACTCCGCCTGAAGGTCCAGGCTGACACGATTAACGATTCCGCTGCCCCATTTCTCCTCAGCTTTCCTGATTACCAAATCTCTGCCAAGAAGCCAGTTGAACAGTAACTGTTCCGAATTAACTTTAACAGCAGCTTTAATCTGAGCGCTCCGAAATCGTATTTTTAACTCATTCAGCCATTCAATATATTCTTTATCAAGGCTCACCTCCTGCGAAGTAACAAGCCCTCTTTTATCAGTCGTTGCTTTACTCATAATGATATTCCTCTTCTGTATGCTGCAGATTGCGGTGACAATTTGGCACTACAACCGGCTTCCATTTCACATAAAAATCCAAAATACATCCTACCACAAATAACGCTTGTTTTCAATGGGAATCCGCATGGATCAATGTTAACTTCCTATCTTTTTAACTCTCGTCGTCACTTCCGGTAAATCCCCTCAAAAAATCTCTTAATGCAGGGTTGATGATTTTTAATCCTCC
>NZ_FMVS01000062.1 GCF_900102515.1 Butyrivibrio sp. INlla14 | reverse complement strand
CTGCGTTATGGACACTTCAGATCCAGACATCACATTTGATGAAAATGGCGTGTGCATGCGCTGTAATGAATATAAAAATAGAATCCTTCCTGAGTGGAATCATGGACAAGGCCATGAGCAGGAACTTCAGAATCTAATCACTGCAATCAAGGAAAGTGGCAAGAACAATAAATACGATTGCATTCTTGGCCTTAGTGGAGGTCTGGACAGCTCATATATGCTCCATCTTGCAGTAAAAGAGTGGGGGCTTAGACCTTTTGTTTTCCATATAGATGCAGGTTGGAATCTTCCTGTTGCAGAGGCAAACATAGAGAAATTAACCAAAAAGCTGGGCGTAGAACTTCATACTGAGAAAATGGACTGGGAAGAGATGAGACAGATGCAGCTCGCCTGGTTCAGAACAGGCCTTGAAATGTTGGATGCTCCGCAGGATCACGCCTTTATTGCTCTTATAGACAGATACTCAAGAGAACTAGGTGTCAAGTATATCTTAAATGGCTATAACATTGCCACAGAGATTATAGCTGATCCAGAGTCCTGGGCTGAAGGCTCAGGCCCTACAGGCGATGGTACCTTTATGAAGGACGTTATCCGCAAATACTGTGATATCCCTATAAAGCACTACACCTTTACAAACGGCTTTAAGCATAAATTCTGGATTCCGTATGTTCTCGGAGTTAAGACACTTAAGCCTCTTAACTTGGTACCAATAACAAGGCAGCAGATGATAGATACACTCGCGTCAGAATACGACTATCAGCCTTATGGTCAGAAGCACTTCGAAGATCTTATAACTAAGTTCCTAGAAGGTTATTGGTCTCCTAATAAATTCGGCCATGACATCCGTAGAGCACAGCTCTCTAGCCTTGTTGTAACAGGCCAGATGACTAGAGATGAAGCCCTTAGAATCCTCGAACAGCCTCCGATTACAGAAGCTGAGGCAAAAGAGCTATTCTCAGAGGTAGCTAAGAGACTGGAAATATCAGAAGAACAGCTCAAAGCTTTCTATGATCTTCCAAGATGCCAGACAAAGTTCAGAAGCTAGCAACACATCTATAATGCAGGCATCAGACTATATGAGCTTTTGGGAATAGAAAAACGAATCAGGAAGTAAAGATAACCTATTTCCAAACAAGGATAAATTAATTAGGGGCATAATAGAAGCGAAACAGAAGCCAGCAGGCCAATTCATAAGCAAATAGAGCACAAGCATTATAAATAATGCGTCACACACAAATATGAACAATACAATAAACGAAGCAACAGATAATAAAACTAACCATATAGTAGGCAATTATGTCTCAGACACAGAGTCTAATACAGTACCTAATACAGTGTCGAATGGAGAAGCCAACAAAACTGCATCACACATTCGCCCCTACCAGCGCTGCACACGTTGCGTCATGGACACCACCGATTCCAAGATTACCTTTGATGAAAATGGAGTCTGTGACCACTGTCGCAACTTTGACAAGAACATAGCCCCATACTGGAAGCCCAAGGAAAATCGTATGGATGAGCTTATGCAGCTTGCTGAGACTATTAAGAAGGCTGGTAAGAACAGCGAATACGACTGCATATTGGGCTTATCCGGAGGAGCGGACAGCTCTTACCTTGCATATATTGCCAAGGAAGTTATGGGCCTAAGGCCTCTGGCCTTCGTAGTGGACACAGGCTGGAATCTCAACGTTGCAGTAGATAACATTGAGAAGATAGTAAAAGGCCTTGATCTTGATATGTACACGGAAGTTATCAACTGGAAAGAAATGGCTGATCTTCAGCTCTCGTTTTTCAAGTCTGGCATTTCATCACAGGACTTTCCTCAGGATCACGCAATCTTTTCCGCGCTATATAACTACGCAGTTAAGCATAAGATTCACTACGTTCTCACAGGCTCCAATAATGCCACAGAATTCATCCGCCCGCCAGTAGAGTGGATTTACATGAATGACCTTACCATGGCCATGGACATTCACAAGAAATTTGGCAAAAGAGAACTCAAAACCTATCCAACCTGCGGTATGCTAAAGTACAAGATTTACTATAGATACTTCAAAAAAATGCACAGAGTGTACCCTCTGGACTATGTCATCTACAATAAGCCAGAGGCAGAACAGCTCCTTCATGAAAAATACGGTTGGAACAAGTATGAGAACAAGCATTACGAGAATGTCTTCACCAGATTCTTCGAAGGCTATTACCTTCCTCACAAATTTGGATTTGATACCCGCAAGAACGTACTATCCAATGAAATCCTTGCTGGCACCATTACCAGGGAGGAAGCCATTAAGCGCCTGGAGCAGCCGCCATATGATACTGACCTCATGATGCAGGATAAAGAGTACATTGCCAAAAAGCTAGGCGTATCCACAGAAGAATTCGAGGCTATAATAGAAGGCCCTAAAAAGACGCCTGAAGATTACAAGAACTCAATGTGGATGATAAGACTAGGGGTCGCTGTTAACAAAATGCTGGGCATGGAGCGCAGGAATCTTAGAGTTTAAGCTAAGAAAATGACAAACTATTGCAAGTATACTAACGATACTGGTACAAATTAAAAAGTAGCGAGAATTGACATCAATAAATGGATGTCTATCTAGCAAGACAATAACATATAACACAACAAGAATTGGAACACACAATGATAGGAATAATAGATTACGGCCTTGGAAACTTGGGCTCGATAAAAAACATGCTGAAGATCATCGGTGAGAAAGCCATAATATCCTCTGATACAGCAGAACTTGATCACTGCGATAAATTAATTCTCCCCGGTGTTGGAGCTTTTGATGCAGGCATGAGTAAGCTTAATGAGACAGGCCTAACGCAGTACATAAAAGACACAGCACTAATAGCCAAGAAGCCAATATTAGGGATATGCCTAGGAATGCAGCTTCTAGGTGAAAAGAGTGAAGAAGGAACACGCCAAGGACTTGGCCTTATTCCATTTGAGAGTAAACGCTTTCAGGTGAAGGATCAAAACCTTAAGGTCCCACACATGGGCTGGGACATTGTAGATATACAAAAAGACATACCTCTAACCAAGGACCTCTTTGACAAGAGACAGCGTTACTACTTCGTGCATTCCTATCATGCTGTATGCAATTCACCTGATAACGTACTTATGACCTGCGATTATGGCTATGAATTTGCTGCCGCTGTGGTAAAAGAAAATGTGATGGGCGTTCAGTTCCACCCTGAAAAGAGCCACAGCTTTGGAATGCAGCTACTAGAGAACTTTGTAAAAATGTAGATGACACTGACATAAATTAAATCCAGTCAATGACGACAACTTGTGATAAGAGAATAATATGTACAATAGACCAAGAATCATCCCTGTCCTCCTCATAGATGACAGAGACCTCATAAAAACTAAACAATTTGGTGAAAGAACTTATCTGGGAGATCCAGTCAACGCGGTTAAAATCTTTAACATCAAAGGTGTAGACGAACTCTCAATCCTAGATATAGGTGCCACCAAGAACCACAAAGAACCAGACTTTGAACTTCTTGCTGATATAGCAAGCGAAGCCTTCATGCCTCTTAGCTATGGCGGTGGTATAACCAATATCAATCAGATAAGAAAACTACTTGCAATTGGTTATGAGAAAGTTGTAATAAACACAGCACTTATAGATAATCCAGATTTGATAAAACAGGCAGCAGAGCTTTTTGGAAGCCAGAGCGTTGTGGCTTCAATTGATGCCAAGAAAACAGCGACAGGCCATGAAGTATACGTAGAAGACGGAACAAGAAAAACAGGCATAACTCCAGCAGAACTAGCCAGGAAAGCCTTGGAACTTGGTGCAGGTGAAATAATCATCAACTCTATAGACAATGATGGGATGATGCAGGGGTATGACCTAGAACTTGTAAGAAATATAGCAGATGCTGTAGATATCCCTGTGACAGCTATAGGCGGCGCTGGAGGAATACAAGATCTTAAGAAAGTGCTAACAGAGGGCCATGCTCACGCGGCAGCAGGCGGAAGCATGTTTGTGTTCTATGGAAGGCTAAGAGCAGTGCTTATTACGGCACCGAGGGAAGAGAAATTGGTGGAAGAGGGAGTATATGATGAAATCAAACAATTATAATAGTTGGATTTTATCAAAATGTAGTATGTTATAGTTATAGATACCACAAAATATTATGGATTGTAATATTGTTGACTAAAGGTATAATGAAAGTAAAGAAGATGTTATTGTATGCTTGCCTAGTTATGCGTAGAAGTATAGTCTAGGTAGGCTTTTTGTACTCTAAGAGAGATGAGGTGAGGGCTATGAGTAATCAGATGACAGCTCCGAATGATGAACGCTACTGCTCTATCGAAGAGTCCATCAAAGAATCATTTGAGGAAATTAGGCTTATGAGAGAGGGCAAAAAGAAAAAGAATACGCTTGAAGATTTATGGGCAGAAATGGCGGAATGGAAAAAGGATGAGTAATTATACGGTTATACCAACTGATAAATTTATAGAAGACATGGAGTTTTACTATAAGAAAAAGAAATATACTCATATAGATGAGGACGTAAAAAAAATTACGGATGAGCTCGAAAAGGGGAATTTGTTGGGGACAGAGATTCCCAATATTCAAGTTGCAGTCGGAGAACATACTTATAAGGTTAGGTCTGCCAATACGGATGCAAAGGTAGGGGCTTCCAATGGCTATCGAATAATATATTATGTAGTTAAAGACGATTCGGAAATCTTTTTGGTTACAATATATTCTAAGAAGGATGGCAACAGGATACCTAATAATAGTGAACTTGTTGAATGGATTGGAAAATATTGTGTGAGTTGAGCGGTGTGATAGCACCGCTCATTTTTTGAAATGAAATAAGACTTGATAGCTAGTTATTTTGTAGTTTCTAATATTTTTCTTAATAGTAGTATTGATTTTTGAATTTCATCGTTAGTAATCTTGGTCTGGTAATCGGGATGATCAATGAGGTTTCTTATATATGTAGGCAAAGTACAATAGATAGTGCTTGGATGGTTGGCGTTTATACTCCTTTTATAGTGCAAGGTACTATCATAAGGGGAGGAAGCAGCGATTGCTTTGTCTGTGGATAATATAGATGAAGTGGTGTTAAATCTTTTTTGAATATATCCATATAATGATGTTGGGGTCAAAAGCCCCTTGAATCTAAAACTATAGTTGCTAATCCCTAATGGGATTTACATATATCTGTCCCTTGAAAAGTTAATACAAACCGCATAAACACTGGGAGACATGGCGAAAGCATGATAGAATATAAGTATCAAATCCACGAGGTACATGTCATGTCATTTCGCACAAATGATTCCCAGCAGATTTCAATGTTTGATAGTTTTAACGTCTTGACTGAAAGAGAGCAGAAAGCTCTGGTCAGGTCATGGGCAAAAGTGTTTGCAGAAGAGATATTTCCAACAATAGATGAGGAACGTTTCTCTGTACTATACTCT
>NZ_FMVS01000021.1 GCF_900102515.1 Butyrivibrio sp. INlla14 | reverse complement strand
ATATTAGCACAGTAGCTGGGGTATGTCAAATTTTCGCTTATTTTTATGGAGTTTTTATGGAGTTCTTATGGAGTTTTCTGCAGGAAGTGATGCAGGACTTCTTGTTTTTTCTTCTTGCATCACTTGCGCCGCTAGTCGTGATGCATAGATCTTGTTTTCTTGTCTTTGGCATCACTTGAATTATAATCTGTGATGCCAAATTCTTGCTTTCCTTCTTCTTGCATCACTTGCACCTCTAGTCGTGATGCATAGATCTTGTTTTCTTGTTTTTGGCATCACTAGTTTTCCTATAAGTCATGCAATATAGCAATTCATCTAATTCTTGCATCAATCTACTCCGCACCAATGATGCAAAATTCTAATTTGCTGCTTTTTTGCATCACCGAACCGCCTGCCTTTGATGCATTAAACTTGTTTCCTTGTTTCTTGCATCACATCAAATTATCCGTTATCACTTTCATCACATCCTCAATTATCAGTGGCTTCATCTGTGTTTCATAGGTTACTAATAGATTTTTTCCTGGATAATACCCATTTTTCATATATAGATTCATTTTCCAGTTTACTTTCTTCAAATAGTCAGGATCATCCATCTTTCCAAAATGTTCCCAAAGCAACAGATTATTATTCTCCGTTTTTATAGTAAAATCGGGAAAAATAACAAAGCCGTCCAAAGTCATTCCACACTCATATCTATATTGAATCCCTGCATCAAATAAAGCATTTGCTATAAGTGCTTCTGATTTGGATCTTACATACTCACCTTTTGGAGCTTTAACAATCAAGTTTTCCAGATGCGCTTGATTTTTTTCATATGCTTCCGCATCCCATTTTACGGTGCCAAGAAGATCCCTGTATTTGTCACAAGCATCTTTGTATTCTTGGTGATATGTCTCTTTTCTAATTTTCAAATACTTATCAATACTCTTTATCTCGTTTTCTTTATCTTTCAAAAAGGCTTTTATGTATTCCTTTCGAGCTAATTTCTGGGCAACCAACACATCTTCTTTATTGAGATACTTTCTCTCGTAGCTACCATCTTTTTTCTTTTTATAATGATACCACCGGATTTTATCACCCTTTTGATTCCTAACTAATCTCCCAGCTGGATACTGTATGATTTCATTTCGGTGCCTTTCAATTTCCTTTTCAAGTATAAGCTTTCTTTTTGCAAAATATGATTCTGACACTTTTCCTCCTTTAATCTAGCTACTACATGCTAATACACGCGCTATCTGTCTTCGGAACGGTATCCATTTTTTAATCAGCAGAGACTACTACATTATTGCCAAAAAGAATTTCCGATAATAAATTGAATCTATATGATTGCAAAGACACTATCTAAGCACATTATTGTTTCAGCACGTTCACTATCATTTAATCTTGTTCTGTGAAATCTATGGAAGAATATCCAAGGATGGCCGATAGGCCTTTCAACAGAATATCATTAAGATAATAAAATACCCAAATCACTCAGTGATTTGGGATTCGGGTTGGGCTGTTATTAAACAGTCAGTACCTCGTAGC
This sequence comes from Butyrivibrio sp. INlla14, assembly GCF_900102515.1. Lineage (GTDB taxonomy): Bacteria > Bacillota > Clostridia > Lachnospirales > Lachnospiraceae > Butyrivibrio. Next base: position 74,379 of record NZ_FMVS01000021.1, on the reverse strand, counting down.
GGAATCGAACCGCTGATTCTGCCGTGAGAGGGCAGCGTCTTAACCGCTTGACCAACGAGGCATTTACTCTTGTGTGTCGCTGCCGTACCGCGGCGACTTGTTTATATTATCCCAATACATAAAATAATGCAAGCACTTTTTTCAAATTTTTTTAATTTTTTTTGAAGTTTTTTCAAAAAGCGCTCAACCACGCGGTTTTTAGCGTATTATTTTTTATGTTATTTCTTTTGGCATTGCCATATTTTCATGATGCAACATATATATTTCTTTTAAAATAATTAGCCAATATCAGCACTAAGTAGCAGAAATTTACCATGCAAGCGTTAATAAAACACACTGTCATGCATCTTGCATTTTACATGAAGCCAAACAGCGAAATTGACAGTGACCAGGATTACTAAAGAACTTAGAGCATCTTTCGTACACACCACCAAGTCTCCAACAAAAAAATATGCACTTTCCACACCACTCCCAGCAATGCTGCCAGCAACATTTACCTATCGCGCGAGTGCGCATCCATTACTCTGTGTGGCTCGCACTAGTTTCGATAATACCTCAGCAAGTGCTCTGCTCAAGCGGAGCGTTTTTATGATATAGCTTCAGAGATATTTCCTTTATCATAAAAAATCCCTATGACAAGAGCTTTTTCTGCTCCTATCATAGGGACAATTAATTCTACTCACCTGTTACAAAAATATGCAAGCAAAACAAATCTTCATTTGTTTCATTTTTCTTTTGACGCAAAAATATCCAAGCAGCCAGCAAGCGCAAATAGTAGTGCCGTACTTAAAAGAACTCCACCCAGAATATCTGTAAACCAGTGTACTCCGCAAACAAGTCTTCCGATAACGCTTAAGACTATAAGAAGTGCAAGGAAAGCCTGCATTAACATGTTCATCCAAGGTGCTCTGGGGCGCTGTGAAATCTGGCCGTATCTTTTGTTAATGATGATGACGCTTCCAAGAATTGTTACGATCAGCATGGTGTGTGTTGAAGGGAAAGATGCCTCAACATGCTCTGCGCCCTCTTCAATTATAGGCCTGTAGTTGATTATCACTTTTTCAAAAAAGACATAAAGGATGCCTAAAACCGCATATAATCCGCCAAGACAGAAAAGATACTTATCCACTTTTGCAAGGCTCTTTCTCGTAATCCACTCTAAAAGTCCTATGATTGCATACTCTGCAACCAGGCACAAAGCCAGCACTAGAGCCGCTTCTGATATAGCTTTCCAAAGATTGTTAATTCCAAAGAAATTGTGGATTGCTCCGTTTAAGTGTGATAGTCCTATGCTGGTTCCTTCTGGACCTATTGTAGCCACATCTACTGTCTTAACAATAATTATCAACAAGCAGAAAATTGCAAAAAATAACCCCGACAAAACAAAACTCATATTTTTACTTTTCATATCAATTCCTCCACTAGTATAAAATGATACCAAATATATTTTCTTCTATATCTTCCTTAGTAGACTCAAGTCAAGGTAATGCAAGATTTCACATTCCGCTTATCTTGCATGATTTTTCACAGTTTATGTAATGCAAAAATTTGTCTTTTCCTTATCTTGCATGATTTAACTTGACTTAGATGATGCATATTTTTCATTCTTACTTTTCTTGCATCACTGCCTCGGCACAAAGTCATGCAAAATCCCACATTTCACTTTTCTTGCATCACTGCCTCGGCACAAAGTCATGCAAATTCTCATATTTTGCTTTTCTTGCATCACTGCCTCGGCACAAAGTCATGCAAATTCTCATATTTCACTTTTCTTGCATCACTGCTTCAACACAAAGTCATGCAAAATCTCATAATTCACTTTTCTTGCAGTACATAGGCAGCAATCTACGCACAAGCCCCTACTAAGCCTAGCTTCTACTGTGCTTACAACTAACAAAATCTCACCAAATACCTCTCTCATCCCTTCATAAGATCAAAAATACTAATCTGATTGGAATCAGGAATATCTCCAAGAAGTCCCATTTCGGCCATCTTCTCGATTACACCCTGAGGGCACTTGGTGCGTTGTCTAAAGTCGTCCTTGGACAAGAACGGGCCGTCCTTGGCAGCTTCAACTATCTGGTCAGCAGCCTTTTCACCCATGCCGTCGATGCTGGTAAGAGCAGGCATGATCTTATCTCCAATAACCTGGAAGTCTCTGGACTTAACCCTGAAGATATCGATAGGCATAAATTCTATGCCACGCTCGTACATTTCCTCTACAAGACGCATATCTCCGTACTCTGCCTGCTGGGCATTAGTGAGCTCATCTTTCCTGTTCTGGTAGTCACGCATGATAGCATGAAGGTGATTCTCTCCAAGGCACATATGCTCATAGTTAAAGGCTTTGGCTCTGATACTAAACCAAGCTGCATAGAAAGCCTGTGGCACGTAAACCTTGAAATAAGCTATACGCCAAGCCATCATAACATAGGCTGCAGCGTGGGCCTTAGGGAACATGTACTTGATCTTTTCACAAGACCAGATGTACCAATCCGGAACACCATGGTCTATCATATCTTTTTTCCATTCAGGCCAGTTTTTCTCTTTGCCTCCGGCAACCTTACCCTTACGGACAGCTTCCATGATCTTGAAGGACTCAGATTTATCAAGGCCTTTCTGGATCAGGTAGATCATAATATCGTCTCGACAGCAGATGCAGGTATCAATTGTTGCTGTTCCCTCCTGGATCAGAGTCTGGGCATTACCAAGCCAAACGTCTGTACCATGGGACAGACCAGAAATTCTTATTAGGTGGGACAGGGATGAAGGCCCTGCATCAATAACCATCTGCATAGCGAAGTCAGTACCAAACTCAGGAAGTCCCAGACATCCAAGCTTGGTTCCGCCAAGCTGCTCTGGTGTTACATTAAGAGCAGTGGTGTTCATAAACAAACTCATAACATTCTTGTCATCAAGAGGCACAAGCTTAGGATCAAGGCCCGTGCAGTCCTGAAGGAATCTGATCATGGTAGGATCATCATGACCCAGAATATCAAGCTTTAGCAGGTTATGGTCAATTGAGTGATAGTCGTAATGTGTTGTAATAGTGGCCGTTGTCATATCATTAGCCGGATGCTGTACAGGACAGAATGAGTTAATATCTTCTCCAACAGGAAGAACTATGATTCCTCCAGGATGCTGGCCTGTACCACGCCTGATTCCGGTGCAACCCTGTACAATACGATTTATCTCGCATTTTCTTTTGCTGGCACCGATACTATCATAATATTTCTTAACAAAGCCATAAGCCGTTTTATCAGCAAGAGAGGCAATTGTTCCTGCTCTGAAGGTCTGTCCGTAGCCAAATATAACCTCTGTATACTTGTGGGCCTTGGACTGGTATTCTCCAGAGAAGTTAAGGTCGATATCCGGCTCTTTATCTCCCTTGAATCCAAGGAAAGTCTCGAAAGGAATATCAAATCCATCCTTGTACATCATGGTTCCGCACTTGGGGCATCTTTTGTCTGGCATATCGCAGCCCGAATTGCCGCCAAAAGCCACAACCTCAGGCGAATCAAAGTCACTATACTTGCACTTAGGGCAAACGTAATGCGGGCTCAGGGAATTAACTTCGGTAATACCTGACGTAAAAGCAACAAAGGATGAACCTACTGATCCACGAGATCCTACCAGGTATCCGTCCTCATTGGACTTCCAAACAAGCTTCTGAGCAATGATATACATTACGGCGAAACCGTTCTTTATAATTGAGTTAAGTTCTCTTTCAAGACGCTCCTGAACAATTTCAGGAAGGTTCTCACCATAGATTTCATGAGCCTTGTCGTAGCAGATCTTAGTCAGGATCTCATCACTATTTGCAATGACAGGGGCGCACTTATCAGGACGTACCGGCGATATGCTGTCGCACATATCAAGAATACGCCTTGTATTGTCTATGACTATCTCTTTTGCCTTGTCATAGCCCAGATAGTCGAACTCAGCCATCATCTCTTCTGTGGTCCTTAGGAAAAGAGGGGCCGGCTCCTCGTCGTCCATACCTTTTCCAGCCATGATGATGGTTCTGTAAATCTCATCCTCAGGGTTTAAGAAGTGAGCATCGCATGTGGCCACAACCGGCTTGTTAAACTGCTCGCCAAGTCTGACTATTTCTTTATTTATCTCTCTGATATCATCGTCAGAGTTAATATCTTCATATCTTTCCGAGCCAACCATGAAGTGATTGTTGGCAACAGGCTGGATTTCCAGATAATCGTAAAAATCTACAAGCCTTGCAATCTCTTCCGGTGGTCTTCCCTCAACAACAGCACCATACAATTCGCCCGCACAGCAGGCACTTCCCACAATCAATCCCTCTCTGTACTTGATCAGTTCACTCTTTGGAACAAGAGGAAATCTTCTAAAGTAGTCCACATGAGACTTGCTGACAAGTGTATAAAGATTTACGCGGCCCAGTGTATTCTTGGCCAGGATGATACAGTGGTTGGGGCGCAGATGCCTTATCATGTCTGGAGTTGGCTTACCCAAGACATTTACATCTGTGAGTGTCTGAGCCTTCTGCTCTTTTAACATTGGAACAAACTTGTTAAAGATAAGTGCTGTACACTCCGCATCATCCACAGCCCTGTGGTGGTGGTCAAGAACAACGTTTAAGGTCTTGGCAACCGCATCAAGGGTGTGCTTGGCCTGAAGTGGGAAGAAATATCTGGCAAGCCACAGCGTATCTACTGTTGTGTAATCAACCTCTATGCCAAGTTCCTGGCAGTTCTGATTTATGAAACTAATGTCAAAAGAAACATTGTGTCCCACAAGTACCGCGCCCTGGCAGAATTCCACAAATTTAGGAATAATAACCTCCCTTGTAGGAGCGTCCATGACCATTTCGTCATTGATACTTGTAAGTTTCTCAATTCTATAAGGAATTGGCACCTGAGGATTGATAAACTCAGAGAACCTCTCTATTATTTCGCCGTTTCTGATCTTAACAGCGCCAATCTCAATTATCTTATTCTTGATAGGCGAAAAGCCTGTTGTCTCTATGTCAAACACGACAAAGGTTGTATCATCAAGACTTTGCCCCTTGTCATTAACAACAATTTCCTTAAGGTCATCTACAACGTAGGCCTCAACGCCCAGGATAAGTTTAAAGAAATCCTGTCTCTCGATAGGCGGCTCTCCAGCTTCCTTCCTGCGCTTGCATTCACCAGAATACAGATCCTCCCAGACATGATTGGCATCAGTAAGAGCCTGAACAACACCGTGATCAGTGATGGCAATTCCAGGCATGCCCCATTTGTAGGCCTGTTTCACGATATCTTTTACCTCAGAAACACCGTCCATATCACTCATCTTGGTATGACAGTGAAGCTCAACACGCTTTAAATCTGCTCTGTCAACTCTCTTGGTGGTAAAATCCGGTATCTTTTTTACACCAGCAACTGACTGAATTGAAAGCTCATGGTCAAACTTATCGACAGCTGCAATGCCCTTAACCTTAACGAATGCGCCTTTCTTGATGTCCTTGGTGATTTCCGGAACATCCTCAGTCTTGACAAACATCTTGACAGTGATGGAATCTGTAAAATCTGTGACATCGAAGATCATGATGCTCTTTTCGTTTCTGATATCTCTTTGGTCGTAAGCAGTGATCTGGCCGTGGATAACAACCTCTCCCATCTCGCCAACAAGGTCCACAAGCTTCATGACCTCATCATCAAAGTCTCTGCCAAAGATAACATCCGGATTATCGGACCTCTTGTAGCTTCCTCCGAAGTCTCTGCCTCTTCCAGTCCATTTTCCCTTGGATCCGCCAAAAGAGCTGTTTCCGCCTTCCTGTGAAGGGTTCTTTTTAAAGTCTCCACTTCCAGCAGAGCCCGCACCTGCGCTACCTGCACTGCCTGCTCCAGCATTTGTTCCGGCATTTGTCCCGGCAGCACCTGCTCCAATGCCTGCGTTGCCAGCCTTTTCTGCAGCCTTGGCAGCTTTCTTTTCTTCTCTTTCCTTTTTCTTTTCAAGAGCTTCAAGCTCAACAGCCTCAAGCTTTTTGGCCATTTTGGCAGCCTCAGCAGAGTAATCGGGCTCATTTTCCTCTTTTTCCACCTGAACAAATTCAGGAGAAATAGCTGCAGTAAGTCCGCATCTTTCGTTGATGATCTTGGACAGAACCCTGATAAGGTCTGGGGCTTTCTTTTTTCCGACTACAGAATCCTCGAGTTTAAGGACTATGTTGTCGTCATCAGGGTACACAAAAGAAGCAGAACGAAAAAGACTATACTCCATATGGTCATAGTCTTTTAGTTCCATCTCTATACTTTCTCTATACAGATCTATCAGATTCTCAGGGGTATACTGAGCAGACAAGCTAAACTTTTCGTAAATCTTGATTGTCAGATCCTGGTCGCCAAAGAGCTGCTTTTTTATACCAGCTTCTGTTTTAAGGATGTCTGACTTGTCAATCAGCTTGTTACTGGAAATATATATCCTGATAAAGTCCTGCTTTCTAGTTGTGGACACCTTGTCAACCATGGTCTGTTCCATGATTTCCTTGGTATGAGCGTCCAGCTTCAGGGCAGGAAAAACCTCAAAAAAACTTTTACTCATAACTCCCTCAATGTTTCTACCCCGTCCCTAAATTTTGCACGCCTGGCTCGACTACCTTATCAGCACAGTCTCGCCCATACATACACTTACTTCGGGACTAATTTATTACTATATTATGCTGACAATGGATCAGCATTCGTTTGGAGTTTACTTCCAGTTATCAAGCTCGAATTTTAGTGTTTCAAGGAGCTGATCCTCTGGCACTTTCTTGACTATTTCACCTTTCTTGATGAGAAGTCCTTCACCGTCGCCACCAGCTATTCCGATGTCTGCTTCCTTGGCTTCTCCAGGGCCATTAACTGCACAGCCCATAACTGCAACCTTTATATCAAGCGGATACTTCTGAACAAGAGTTTCCACCTGATTAGCAAGCCCGATAAGATCAATCTTTGTCCTGCCGCAGGTAGGACATGATACCACTTCAATGCCTCCCTTTCTAAGCTCAAGTGTGCGAAGGATAAACTTGGCTGTCTTAATTTCTTCTACAGGGTCACCTGAAAGAGAAACTCTGATGGTATCGCCGATTCCCTGGCTCAATATAATTCCAAGTCCTACAGAAGATTTGATATTACCGCCATAAAGAGTACCAGCCTCTGTGATTCCAACATGCAGAGGATATTTGCATTTCTGTGCAAGAAGCTCATGGGCCTTGGCACAGAGCATTACGTTTGATGACTTGATGCTGACAACCATGTTGTCGTAGCCAAGATCTTCTATAATACCAATCTTATCAAGAGCACTTTCCACAAGGCCCTGGGCTGTTACTCCACCGTATTTTTCAACAAGATTTTTTTCAAGTGAACCTGAGTTAACACCAACTCTGATGGGTATATTTCTTTCTTTTGCACAGGAAACCACTGCTGCTATTCGGTCCTTGGAACCGATATTTCCTGGGTTGATCCTGATCTTATCAGCACCATTTTCCATCGCAGCAATAGCCATCTTGTAGTCGAAATGAATGTCCGCTACAAGAGGAATATGTATCTGCTTCTTTATCTCTTTTACCGCTTCGGCTGCTTCCTGAGTGGGCACAGTGCATCTGATGATCTCACACCCAGCCTCCTCAAGCCTTAATATCTGATCTACAGTGGCTTTAACGTCCTCTGTTCTTGTATTTGTCATAGACTGGATCAGGATTGGGTTACCACCGCCGATTACTCTGTCTCCGATATGTATTACTTTTGTATTATCTCTATATGCCATGGATTCTCCTTTTTTCACAATTATATGGCGCTTGCCTGAACTTTCTAGGTAGTACGGATTGCATGCATAACTATATGGCGCTTGCCTGAACTACCTTGTGAACTTTGTAATATCGTTGAATAGCACAAATACCATCAGTCCTAGAAGCGCTATCATACCTATCATGTGAACGAAGCCCTCTTTTTCCGGTGGAACCGGCTTTCCAAAAATAACTTCTATAAACTGGAATACTAATCTTCCTCCGTCAAGAGCAGGGATAGGTAAAAGATTCATGACTCCCAGGTTAACTGACAAAAGCACTGTAAGTGACAGCATTGTGAGGATCACTGCAGAAATGCCATAAGGTTTAACCTCTTCGTAAGTGTCATCTACCATCTTTACCATTCCAACAGGGCCGGAAACGTCGTCCTTGGAAAGCTTGCCCTTAAACAAAAGAGCCAGACTCCTGTAGGTAGTCTTGAAATAGTATCTAACCTCATACCAGGCATACTTCAAAGCCGCAGGGCCCTTGATATCCTCATAATCTCCAAGGTAAATGCCCATGTAGTATCTTCCAGCTTCTTCGCTGTACTTGGGAACAAGAGTGGTCTCGTGGAGTTCACCGTTTCTCTCATAGACAATCTCCATAGGGCTTCCCTCTGCAAACTGTGAAATGAGTGTAACTTCGCCAGCCATGTAGACCTTTTCACCATCAACACTTATAAATTTATCGCCAATCTGCATCCCAGCTTCTACAGCGGCTGAATCCTCAGTCATATTGTAGATGACAGGGAAATTCCACTGAGAAAAGCTAACTAGCACAATAGCCAGAATATATGCAATAAAGAAATTGGCAAATGGACCTGCAAAAAGAGTTGCTATTCTCCTCCACACTGGGGCATTCAGGAAAGAATGCTCATCATATTCCCCCTTTTCCTCAGCCACAGGGTCCATTCCATCAAATACACAAGCTCCGCCAATCGGTAAAAGCTTTAAACTATATAAAGTATCTCCCTTTTTCTTTTTCCAGATTGTTGGCCCCATTCCGATAAAGAACTCGTTAACCCTTATTCCACCTGTCTTGGCCACAATGAAGTGTCCAAACTCATGGGATGCCACAAGGACACCGAAAATGATAAAGAAAATTAAAATGCTTACAATCATGCTACTCACAAAAATTCTCTTCCTTCTGTTAGATTTTTTAACCAAGAGTCACCAAGTGACTTGCTAGAAAAACTTTACATCACGCCCTAAGAAAATCGTAAGTTTCCTGCTCAGCAGCAAGAATTGCCGCTACATCAGGGTTATCGATGCGCTTGTGGTGCTGCATAGCTCTTTCTATCATGTCATAAATCTCAAAATACTTGATGTCTCCCTTGAGGAATGCCTTAACTGCCATCTCATTGGCTGCATTAAATACAGTAGGCATGCTGCCACCTGCATAAGCCGCATCAAAAGCAAGCTTAAGTCCTCTGAAGGTATCTGTATCAGGCTTTTCAAAGGTCAGACTTCCAAGTTCAAAGAGGTCAAGTCTCTTTTCCGCCATTGGTCTTCTGTCAGGGTAAAAGAGTGCGTACTGGATAGGAAGTCTCATATCAGGCACTCCAAGCTGAGCAATAACTGCTCCGTCCACGTATTGAACCGCACTATGAACTATGCTCTGAGGATGGATCAGTACCTGGATGTTATCAAGGCTAACGTCAAAAAGCCATCTTGCTTCCATTACTTCCAAACCTTTATTTACAAGTGATGAAGAATCTATGGTAACCTTAGGCCCCATGTCCCAGTTAGGATGCTTGAGCGCATCTGCAGCAGTCATGGCTGCAAGTTCTTCTCTTTTCTTGCCCCTGAAAGGGCCGCCACTTGCTGTCAAAAGAATCTTCTCAACTTTGTCTCTTGGTTCTCCGTTCAAAGACTGGAAAATTGCGCTATGTTCGCTGTCCACAGGAAGTATCTGCACTTTCTTGCTAGCTGCAAGAGGCATGATGATATGTCCTGCGCATACTAATGTTTCCTTGTTAGCAAGAGCAATATCCTTGCCACTTTCTATAGCCCTTATAGTTGGCTGGATTCCAATCATTCCAACTACAGCAGTAAGCACAGTGTCTGCCTCAGGAACTGATACTATTTCTAAAAGTCCTTCCATTCCTGCAAGAACCTTGATTCCTGTGTCCTTAATCTTTACCTGAAGATTCTTGGCTGCAGCTTCATCATACATGCATACATATTTAGGCTTAAACTCCCTAACTTGCTTTTCAACTGCATCTACACTCCTATTTGCCGCAAGACCTACAATTTCAAGCTCTTTACTGTTGCTTCTTACTATGTCCAATGTCTGTGTTCCAATTGATCCTGTGGAACCCAATAAAATAATCTTTCTCTTCATGTTTTTGTCCTATTTCTTATCTTATTTTTCTTATTACTTATCTTTATTGTATTTTGGTTTTTATCATATCAAGTCTTATAATATATTATGTATGCTACTTTATGAGCAATCGCTAATGTATCAAAGTGCTTATGCCATTTTTCTCAATTCAAAAAATATAAAACTACCTCTTACTATACCACTTAGAACTGTTTTTTCCTATTGTAAAAAATGGCTGCTTTAATTCTGCTTTGTCGTAATAATGCACAACGCAGTCTTTTCTTCATTCTGCACTATTTGTCTCTATTTCATTGATGCAAAAAATGCATTTATACTTGTTTTGCATCATTTTAGTCTGACCAGGTGATGCATATCAGTTAATTTCTTGTTTTCTGCATCACGGCATCTCTTCTTAATGATGCAAATCTTGCTTTTTTCTTGTTTTGCATCATTTTAGTCTGGCCAGGTGATGCATATCATTTAATTTCTTGTTTTCTGCATCACGGCATCTCTTCTTAATGATGCAAATCTTGCTTTTTTCTTGTTTTGCATCATTTTGGCCTGGCCAGGTGATGCATATCATTTAATTTCTTGTTTTCTGCATCACGGCATCTCTTCTTAATGATGCAAATCTTGCTTTTTTCTTGTTTTGCATCATTTTAATCTGGTCAGGTGATGCCAAGTACGTTTTTTTAGAGCAAAGAGTCGCCCATCCATTACTCTGTGTGAATCATAAAAAAAGAAGTAATAGCCCCTAGGATCCATTACTTCTCTCAAATTACAAATACCTAATTACAAATACCTAATTTCAAATACCTAATTTCAAATACCTAATTTCAAATACCCAATTTCAAATTTCAAATTTTAAATAGCAAATTTAAATTGCCCAATATCAGATTCCATGCATTAACTTTCAGGCTTCATCACTTTTGATATCAAAATATCATACCAACACATTGAAGCTCCTTGCCTTCAAACTTCTACCGCCAAAACTCCATCACCAGATAAGGGGAACAAGCACTGCGGCCAGGAAATAAATACATGGAGTAACGAAGATGACGCTGTCGAAACGGTCCATAATACCACCGTGACCTGGAATAAGCTGGCCATAGTCCTTGATGTTGTGATCTCTTTTTATGCCGGAAGCAAGAAGATCTCCAAGCTGAGCGATGATGCTGCCAACAAATGTAATAAGAGCAAGCACTACGTATACGCGAGGATTAGGCGTCTCATTGCGGTAGAGGACATATCCAAAGATAAGCCCCACAAGCACAGAACCTATAACTCCGCCGATTGCTCCCTCGATTGTCTTCTTGGGAGATAGCTTGGGCGTAAGCTTGTGTTTCCCAAAAGCACGGCCCGTAAAATATGCGCAGGTATCGCAAACCCAGGCGATAAAAGGTATCCAGGCAAAATATTGACCATAAGGCCTGATTCTTAAAAGATACACAAATGACATGTTCACAGGGGCATATACAAAGCAAAAGAATGCCGTAATCGCCATGCTTGCAGTAAATTTAGGGAAATTTACAACGTAGCACACCATAATAAGGAAAAATGCAAACATTATTGAGAACACATAATATCTGTAGTCCTTTATAAGGATCATCTGAATGTAATGCACAAGGATGGAGACATATCCACAAAACTCAATGGCATTACACTTTTGTCCTTCCTTATGGATACCGGTAGCTCTTGTAAGTTCAAAAAAGCTAATACATGAAACAGCAAGTAATATAGCTGCCAAAAGATATCCACCCGGAATAAGGACTCCAGCTAAAACTATTCCTATAACAATTCCACTAATGACTCTAGTTTTCAAATCTTAGCACCAGCCTTACTGATCAGTTTTTTAGACCGCCAAATTTGCGGGTTCTGTTTCCATACGCCTCAACAGCCTTCAAAAGCTCTTCTTTATCAAAATCAGGCCATGCTACAGGCGTAAAATAAAACTCTGTGTAAGCAAGCTGCCACAAAAGATAGTTGGAAACACGCTGTTCGTTACATGTTCTGATAAGAAGATCAGGGTCTGGGAGATAGTTAGTATCAAGATTATCTGCAATATCTTTTTCTGTGATATCAGATGCCTTGAGTTCTCCGTTTTCTACCTTCTGAGCTACCTTGCGGACAGCCCTTGTAATCTCATCTCTACTGCCATAGTTGATAGCAATTGTAAATGTAAGTCCAGTATTTCCGGCAGTTGCCTCCTCAAGATCTGCTATAGCCTTCTGAATGTCCTGTGAAAGAGCACTCTTTTCACCGATAACGCGGCAGCGGACATTGTTCTTCATGGACTTCTTGATACTACTCTTAAGATAAGTACTAAGAATGCCCATGAGCGCAGTTACCTCTGATTCAGGCCTGCTCCAATTCTCAGTAGAAAATGCATAAACTGTAATATATTTAATGCCTATATCTCTGGCATTTACCAGCATATCTTCTACTGCCTTGGCTCCCTGCATGTGTCCGTAATTTCTGGGCATGCCCTTAGCTTTAGCCCATCTGCCATTGCCATCAAGTATTATTGCCACATGCTGTGGAATGTTTAAATTTTCTTCCATATCAATTACCTACAAAATGATTTGCTCCGCAATAATGCGGAGCAAAAATAATCAAACTGTCATTACTTCCTTATTCTTTTCTTCTACTGCAGCATCAATATCCTTGATGAACTTGTCAGTGATCTTCTGAAGTTCTTCGTTAAGATCGTTGATCTCATCCTCAGATACATCTGTGCCCTTAAGTTTCTTGAAAGCATCGTTTCCATCACGTCTAACGTTTCTGACTGCAACCTTGGCATCCTCACCCTTCTTGCGAATGTCCTTGGTGAGCTGCTTTCTGCGTTCCTCTGTAAGTTCAGGGAAAACAAGTCTAATTACGGCGCCGTCATTACTTGGAGTTATTCCAAGATCTGACATCATGATAGCCTTCTCAATGTCCTTGATAAGAGACTTGTCCCAAGGCGCGATCTGTATGATACGAGCCTCTGGAACTGATACGTTACCAACCTGCTGAAGAGGTGTTGGTGTTCCATAATAATCAACCTTGATCTTGTCAAGAACATGAGGATTAGCTCTTCCAGCTCTTATAGAAGCAAGATCCTCTCTTAAATAATCAAAAGACTTCTGCATTTTGTCATTATATTCTTTTATCTTTTCGTTCATACCTGATTCCTCCTATTAAACTTCAGTAGTAAATTAGTCTGTTGTAACTGTTGTTCCGTTGAAATCACCTGCAGCAGCCTTAACAATGCTGTTCTCTTCCTGAAGTGCAAATACTCTCATAGGAACCTTATTGTCTCTTGCCAGAATAGAAGCTGTCATATCGACAACCTGAAGATTCTGAGCAATTACATCATTGATAGAAACTGTGTCATATCTCTTAGCATCTGGGTTCTTGGCAGGGTCACTATCGTAAACTCCGTCAATAGCCTTTGCCAAAAGAATATAATCTGCCTCAACTTCAATGGCTCTTAGTACAACACCTGTATCCGTTGAGAAGTAAGGATGTCCTGTACCACCTGCAAAGAATACAACCATATTTCTTGCGAAATACTTGTTAGCCCTGTCTTTGGAAAAGAGCTTGGTAAATGATCCACACTCAAAAGGAGTAAGGATATTAGTCATCATGCCCTCGCTTCTGAAAATCTCAGAAACATAAATACAGTTCATGATGGTGGCAAGCATTCCAATCTGGTCAGCCTTAACTCGATCGATATTCTCACTTGTACGGCCTCTCCAGAAGTTACCGCCGCCAATAACAATACCTACCTGTGTACCATTATCAACAAGCTGTTTAACCTGAAGTGCAACCTTTCTGACTGTCTCCTCATCAAATCCAGTCTTTTTGTCGCCTGCAAGGGCTTCACCACTGAGTTTTAATAAAATTCTCATAATACGCTCCAATTATTTAATTAAAATAGATTATTTATTCTTAAGAGTCTCGAAGAACTCTGAAGGATTAACATCAGCATAAGCCTGTGAGCACATACCTTCGATAACAGCACCATTGTTGATCTGTACTGACTGAGACTTGATATTACCCATCACGATAGCTGTTGTATCAAGAACAACAGGGCCATGAACATCGATATCACCCTTAACAGCACCTGCGATAACTGCGCTTGAGCCAAAGATGTTACCAACAATTACTGTGCTCTGACCAACCTTAACACTACCTTTACTCTTGATCTCACCTGTGATTCTTGCTGACTCTGCATAAATCTCTGCTGCGTCTGAATCACCTGTGATCTCACCTGTGATATTAAGCTTGCCAAGACACTTAATGTTACCTGTTACCTTACCAATAAGATCTAAAGATCCTGTTGTCTGAATGTCACCTGTGATGACCATTCCTTCAGTGATGCTAGCTGTCTCATCTGTTGGTGTCTGCTGTTCGAAATCCATAGTATTATATCCCCCATTGTCTGTATTATTAGTTTCAGCTACAGCTTCTGCTGCGGCATAACTCTCTACATTAGCACTATTAATAGCCTCAACTGCTGGCTGTGGCTCAGGTGCTACTATCTCGTCCTCAGTCTGCTCTTCAATCTTCTCTTCAAGCTCCTGAAGTTCTTCCTCTTCCTGTGCCTTCTCCTGTGCCTCAAGTTCAGCTGCAGCCTCTGCTGCGGCATTCTGCTTGAGCTCAGCCATAACATCAAGTGCGCTCTTATGAACCTCTTCCTCAAGCGCCTGTGCCTTTTCTTCCTCGGATACTTCCTCGGAAACTACCTCTTTTACGTCTTCAGCCTTCTCTTCCTCGACAGGTTCTGTCTCCCCACTAGCCTCGTCAAGTTTAATATCATCCAGCCTGTTCAGCATGCTGTCGATATCTACATTTTTCGCTTTGTCCCCGTGAGCAAGACCTTCTTCCTTCTCATTATCAAGAGTAGCTGTGTCATCTGCCTTGTCATCAGGCATGAGAGTATTAACAGCCTGTGAAAGGTCATTCTTCAGCTCAGAAAAAAATCCCATCTTGATATCCTCCGTCATAAATCTTTTATTTGATATGTTGAACCGGTAACGTATCGTCAGTTATCGGAACTATCACTGTATCATCCATTGCCTGGATAGCCTCAATGATTTCTGGTAACGCCTCTACTGTAGCGTGCTTGTCAGCAGAATCATGCATCAGCACTACACAATGTTTAAACCTTGGAACATTATTCACAATATTGTTGTAGATTGTGGTCTTATCAGCTCCTGCCCTGTCGTCCCCCGCAGATACATTCCAGTCAAAAAAGGTGATGTCTGCCTTGTCAAGATAGTCAATGAGCTCATGCATATCTACATTGCTGACATCGTTGGAGCTTCCTCCAGGAAACCTGTAATACTTGGGCATCACATCATAATTGTGATATAGAAACTCTCTAAGTTTCTTGAGGTCATCCTTAAAAGAATCCAAAGACTCATAGATCACACTATATTTGTGACTGTAGGAATGCATTCCGATTGTATGTCCCTCATCCACAATTCTCTGATAAGCTTCTGAATATCTGGAATCAGGCTTGCCACATACAAAAAAAGTTGCCTTGACATTGTACTTGGCCAAAATATCCAGAATTTCTCCAGTGTTAGAGCTAGGGCCATCATCAAAGGTAAGATATACATATCTCGTACCCTCGATATTCTCAGGATTCTCTGCTCCACTCACAGCTATATTGGCGTAGTCCACATCATATGTTGTATTCGCATTGACGTCAGAATCTGTCTCCGTAGCAGTACTATCCACTACCTGAGCCTTGTCACCGCCACCTGCCATTATATCTTTCTCATATCCAAAGGTATCACGGTACCATTCAAGGTTCGCCTGAGCCTGTTCATAATCGGTCTTGATCCTGTCAATTCTCACTGCCAGGATGACACAAATGCAGGTCGGCACTAGACAGGAGGCCAACACTGTAGCAACTATGAGCCTCCGAAGACGCTGAATGCGCTTGCTGTAACCCTTTTTGGACTTGCTTACTTCCTTGTCCGATGTCATACCTTACAAATCTCTTTCATTCAAAATATGTAACCAGTGAATAGTATAGCATAATTCCGGTACAAAAGAAAAGAGCGCAGGTCTCATTTCCTGCGCTCTAAAAAACTAATGATATTAAAAATCTACAAGCTCACCATTTCCAGCTGAAGTATAAGTCAAAATGTAGTTATCATATGCTCCCGCATTAAGTCCCACAACCTGAGAATTAGTGCTGCCTCCGTGGAAAGTGTATCCCACATCAGCGATATTTACTACATCAAAGCCGACAGCTTTTTTACCATTGAGGAACACTGTTCTGACGCCTACTCCCTGAATATCATGCTCTGAGTAATTAGTAGCTGAAACCTGTATGCACTCTCCAAGTTTGGTGGCATCCACATCAACTGATGTATAGGTGCAGTTGTCGGTTTCTGAGTAGTCAAAAGAGTACTTGAAATCCGCAGCATCCTTTATATCCACATTTTTGAACTGACCGTAGAGTATGAACTGCTGGTTTTTCTTGACTGCATCTGAATAGTCGTGAACCTTCATCAGCTCTTTTCCGCTCTTATCTAAAGCTGTAAAATCAGCCTTTATGGATATATCTCTATCAGTCTTATTAGTTGCAACTACTACGTAATAAGTACACCATCCAAGATCATCCGGAATCACATATTCGCTATCGATAAGAATCTGGCCGCCAGATTGCTCACTTGCGTATACTGTGAGCTGTCCTATTTCCAGTATGCAGTTTAAAAAAAGGAAAATAACTGACATTCCCACAGAAATTAAGCAAGAAAAAGCGCGTTTTTTCATGTATCAAGATCCTCCAACCAGATTTTTTTGATAATTCAATTATGCGTTTTTCAAGTAAATTAATCGATGGTAGCAATAGTTATTTAATCCTTTTTTTAGCTTTATAAAAAAACTATAAATCCCGCACCAGTACTGGCTTAGCGGGCATTCATCGCAGCATTCCAATCAGCTATTCCCATGTACCCGGCCGCCTGATTTATATACGCTCCAGAATTACCTCCATTCATCTGCTTAAAGTATTCGTAAGCTAGTTTCCTCCTGCCATCAAGGGCTGTGAGCCCAACAGAAAGCCCATCTCTGACTTCAATAGGATAATCCGTCTGGCGATTGAATATGATCATTCTGATATATCTGTTGGTCATTACCCTCTGATAGGCATAAACCATAGCAAAAGCCTGAGCCTCATCACCCTGAGTTGAGGAATATCCTATTTCCGTCAAAAGAATTGGTCTCACCTGCCACTTGGTTCCTAGCATATGTGGCAGGCACATATAGTCTGTAAGCTGTTCAATATTCTCCATTGAAAGATAAGGCGTATCAATCGAATGCTGGATCATAGAGGCGCTGAAAGGATTCTTGGGTGTCCAAAAGCTTGTCCAGGTCATAGGATAATTATAGGGGTGTTCAGCAAGTCCCCAGTCAAAGTTGCCCTGAGCACAAACCACTGCATTTATAGCCTCAAGCATACTCCTTGCAGAATAGTAAGAAGCCGGATTATGCACCTTTGTCCAGTTCTGATCAAGGCTGATGCATACTGTGGCATTTGCATTTCTACTTTTTATAGCGTTATAGCAGACTCTAAGAGAATCTGCATACAACTGGGCATAGGTAAGTTCATCAGAAACATTTGAATAGTTCCATACGTTTTTGGCATTCACCTCATTGCCAATAACCCAGTTATCCACCTGTCCCAAACCATTACGTCCGTTATATCTAAAGGCCAGGAAGGAAACTGTAGCTTCAAGCCACTCAAGGCCCGCCTGCTCTGAGGTGTTCATCATGTAGTAGTTAGATCTACCTGCTCCTCCTCTGGATGTGGGAGAAATCATAAATTCCTCTCCAGGCACATAGGGATTTAAAAGAACCATGGTAAGCCCAATCCCCTGGCTAGAGGTGGTCCTGACGCAGTGATCGTACTGACTTACGTATCCAGAATCAAAAGCATAAACCTTGCCATTATATTCATACTGGATAACGCCATTTCCACCAATGACATCTTCAAGGTTTATATTATAAGCGCCCTGCTGGACTCCAAGGTCTATAACCTCAGTATTTCCATTGCCAATCTTGGCTCCATCAAGTATAAGACCTTTTTTACCATTATTTTTTGGTGAAAGAGATACAGACGCCAGCACTTCAGGATTTGTTATATAGTGAGCGTTGGATACAGGAACTACAACGCCGCCCTGAAGCACCGCAACTTGAAACTTGTCGTATAAATGGCATTCTGTAGTGTTTAAGTTAAGTGGAATCTGATAAGAAACAGATGCCCCCATAGGCTTTGCCGCAACTGGTGCGCCTTCTGGGCCATTTTGATATACCTTTTCGGCATAAAGATAAAATACGCCATCATCACTATCAGGCAAGTCCTGCGCTGATACAGTGATATTCACATTTCCTCCATGTATTCTGGCAGAAGAAATGGACACTGCCCCTATTCCAGCTGCCTTTGCGCATATTGGAGCAGATAAAAAAACGAATGTTACTACAAAAAGACTGACAAATGCTAGCAATAGGTTTCTAGTAATTTTTTTGTTCATATACCCCCCGTACATAAGAAAAATTATTAGTAATCTACTTTCATCATGCAAAGCCCTTCTGGTCTGGCTGTAGGGCCTGCCTTACTTCTATCGCACGCTTCCAATATATCTTTTACGCTATCTGGTGATATTGTCCCGAAGCCGACCTCTAAAAGAGTGCCAGTCAGGATTCTCACCATGTTCTGTAAAAAGCCATTACCATGAAAATAAAACCTTATATAATTTCCACTCTTTTCAATGTTGATAGTATCAAGTGTACGCACCGTGGACTTTTTAAATTTCTTATTGCCACAAAAGCTCTTGAAATCATGAGTCCCGACTAAATGCATCGCAGCAAGCTTCATCTTATCTATGTCTGGCTCCTTGTCCAATACTGCAACATACTTTCTGTCAAAAACCGGCTTGGAAGTCCCATACCAGCAGGTATATCTATAAGTCTTGCCTATAGCATTGTACCTGGCATGGAATCTGTCAGAACAGGCCTTTACCTCGTTAACGCTTATATCTTCTGGAAGATACGCATTCATATATTCCTGTATTTGATTTTCATTAAGATCAGTATTTAGTATAACATTTGCTGTCATAGCTCTTGCATGGACCCCGGCATCAGTACGGCCTGCACCTATAAGCTCTACAGGGTCAGAAGAATCACCTGTCATTTTATTAAGCACATTCTCCAGTTTTCCTTGGATAGTGTCAACTCCCTGCTTCTTCTCCCAGCCATGATACCTTGTTCCATCGTAGCTGATCACAAATTTATAGTTCTGTTTCATCGAGCCCAAGTTCTCCAGTCTTTATCAGAATTTAGCATCTGTATCTATACTACCATAATATCAATCATCTTTTCACTAAAGAAAAAATGTAGGTGACAAATATATTTTGTACACCTACATCCTATTTTAACTTCAACACTGCTGCATGAACTTGTGCATATCCTCTGCAATCTGCTTGGATACTGCAACTGCTGCAACAACAGTCTTTGCTCCTGTAACCACATCTCCTGATGCAAAAACACCTGGTATTGATGTCTCCCCTAGTTCATTAGTGAATAAATTACCCTTTTCATTAAGCTTTAGGTCTTTTTCCTTACTGATTATCCTATCCTGAGGGATCTGTGAAATAGCGATTATCACGCTATCAGCCGGGATAAGCTTTTCTCCATTCTCTTCTTTAAAGACAGGGCCTTCGTCCTCAATCCTGACAATCGATCTTTGGTATTCAAACTTGACGCCGTCTACTTTAGCATACTCAAACTCAGTCTTAGAAGCTGATACCTCCTGACCTCTAACGTATACAGTCACTTCTCTTGAGCCATGTCTGATAGCCGTTCTTGCTACATCCATAGCTGCATTACCAGCTCCAATTATGGCAACCTTATCGCCAAGCTCGTACACATCAGGATTATTGAGGTAGTTTATTGCATAAAAAACATTTCCAAAGGTCTCACCTGGAATACCAAGTTTTCTGGGTCTCCAGGCTCCGGTCCCGATAAACACGCTCTTGTAGCCATCATTTAAAAGATCCTGAATGTTAGTAGAACCACCAATTGAGAAATTGGGTCTGAACTTAATGCCAAGTTCTCTCATCTTCTTGTAATACCTGTCCAGAATAGACTTGGGCAGACGAAACTCAGGAATACCATAACGCAGAATACCGCCAATCTTGTCATGAGTTTCAAACACAGTTATTGAATAGCCCTTAAGAGCCAATATAATTGCAATTGTTATTCCCGCAGGTCCAGCGCCTATAACAGCTGCTTTTATCCCATTTGATGGTGCCTTTTTTAGCTCAAGTCTCTCAAAGCAGGAGTCAGAAATATAGTTCTCGATTGAGGAAATATGCACAGGTTCTCCCTTTATTCCCCTGACACAGTTTCCCTCGCACTGATTCTCATGATTGCAGACAAGTGAACAGATCATGGAAAGCGGGTTATTATCAAACAGCATCTGTGCTGCTTCCATCATCTTATTTGCCTTAAAAAGCCTTATCATCTCTGGAATATTAGTGTGAATAGGGCAACCATTTTCCCTACATCTTGGATTAGGGCACCCAAGACAACGATTTGCTTCATCAATGACGTGTACAGACATAGAATAATCCTCCCTTAGTTTTAGGATTATTCTATATGAAAGCGCTTACAAAAAATACCTAAAATCGTGCAAAAATTCTTGATAAAACTGAAATGATCACATTTCTTTTTTCAAAAATTTCCTGAGTGCAGCCCAGATAATAAAGGCATAAGCAAAACCTATTGCTGCTGTTATAGCCTGATAAATTGAAAAATTAGTCTGAAATACAGAGAGCTTACCATATAATTTACTATCTGCCGGGATGAATGTAGGCAGTAACCACAAAGATATGGTAAGTCCCATAAAAGTTCCCTTTAATACTGCACAAATAACAGCTTTTATATAATTGAGTGGAGATTTAAGGCCATTTGCTGTAGACATACTCTTTTTTAGCAAAAGAGCTGTAGATATTGCAAGGACAATATTTCCAAGCATTATAAATGGAATTATAAGTGGAACCATGTTCATAACAGGAGATGCTGCAATAAGATATGCAGTAACAGGTGTTATAATGCACAAAAGAATGGCACATGGAAGATTAACTGACAACACAGCAATGATAATACAAGTGTTTATGATTGGACCGGTTATAAAAATGCTAACATTTTTAAATATCTGACTTATCACGCAGATAGCCAGAAGTGCCGCTGTAATCGCTATTTCTTTTACCCCAAAATACTTCTTGTTCATGATTTTCCCCCTATTATGCGTAAAATTATGACTTATTGCGGGTAAAAGCAGAATATCCCCACAAGAATTCATCTCTTATTGTACCATTTTTCGTTTAACAATTCATTACTATGATAATTCTTAGTTTCTGCTTTATTTTTCCTGAGTATTATTCGTCACCTCGTATTTGACTCATTACTTTCTTACTTCTTTTCTTGCTTCTTTTCTTGCTTCTTTTTCTTGCTTCTTTTTCTTGCGTTTTTGGGGCTCATTACATCTTTTTCTTGATTATGTCAAATACGGACACGTTAATTTTTTATCAATACGTTCAATTTTTCAAATTACATTTTCTAGTTGTAACAATTGACTTCAAAAACAGAATATCCCTTTTTACCTACTAGTCTCTTTACTGCCATTATCATATTTATTTCATAATAGCCGTAAATCCGACCAATATAATTGATAGCAATTTAATAAAACAGCCTGCTTCATACATCTTTTTATTCAATTGTGCCCTTACAGATGTAATCGAAAATTTTGCATTCATCCTTTTCTACAAATATCATTTTATAGATGTAAACTCATCAATTAGAATAACTTCCTCAGGCCAAAAGAGAAAATGCCCACAAGAATCTATCACTTCCTGTGAGCAAAATCGGTATATGCCCACAAGAATCTATCACTTCTTGTGAGCAAAATAGGTATCATTGATAATAGACCGGTCTCCTGTTGCCTGTTTTGGCCATCAGTGTTTGGACAGGCACATCATTTTACTATCAGTGTTTGGACAGGCACACCACAGTCTCTATAGATCTGGTGAATGGGAACATGTCCACAGGCACAGCCTTTTTAACCTTGTAACCGTCCTTGGTTATAAGCTCAAGATCTCTTGCAAGGGAATCTGGACTGCAGGAAATGTACACTACCTTCTCAGGGTTAAGGGCAATCATAGATGAGATAAACTCTGGTGTTGAGCCGGCTCTTGGTGGATCCATGAACACAAGATCAACCTTATCACCTGAATCAGCCATCTGCTGCATGAATCTTGTGGCGTCATTCTCGTAGAATGTAATGTTTTCCACATTGTTGATCTTGGCATTAAGCTTGGCATCCTTAACTGCATCTGGATTTAGCTCAACAGAAATCACCTCTTTAACATGAGGACTTGCAATAATACCAATAGTACCTACGCCTGAGTAGCAGTCAAGAGCTACCTCAGTGCCCTTAAGATCTGCAAGTTCAATAGCTTTATTGTACAGAACCTCCTGCTGGATAGGATTTACCTGGTAGAAGGACTTTGGACTAATCTTGAATCTCATGCCGCAGCACTCATCATAGATAAAGCCAGGTCCATACATAGGCTTTTCCTTGTCTCCCAGTATCATGCTGGTCTGCTTGTCATTAACATTAAGTACAATAGTTGTGATCTCAGGGTGTTCCTTCAAAAGAGCTTTCACAAAGTTATTCTTGGACGGGAAAATAGGTGATACTGTCACAAGAACCACCATGATCTCGCCAGTTTTTTTACCGATTCTAATAAGAACATGACGAAGAAGCCCATAACCATTGTCCTCGTCATAGGTCTTTATCTTAAAGGATTTGAGCATTCCACGGATTGAAGCGATGATAGCATCTGCCTTCTGGTCCTCCAATAGACATGAATCAATAGGAACTACGTCGTGGGTGCCTTCTCTATAGATTCCAGACACAGGATTTCCCTTTTTGTCATGGGTAAAGACTGCGTGGACCTTACAGCGGTAGTGCTCAGGCTCTTCCATGCCAACAAAGGCTGCAACCCTTGTATATGGCTCAAGTAGTTCGGCAACATGAGCATGCTTCTGGCGAAGCTGCTTGTCATATGGAGTATCTATCATCTGGCAGGCGCCGCACTTTTTAAAGTAAGGGCAACGGCTTTTCTTTTTATCAACTGCCATTTCCATATCTTTCTGTGTATTTCTGTCGCCAGGCCTGCCTACAGTATTTCTGCCAGCAGGCTTTTTCCCAAATGCCCCTGTTTCTTCATATTGAAAATCATGGCTCTTTATCTGTTTTTTCGCTTTAGCCTTATCCTGTGCCTTATCATCTGCCTTGCCTAAAGCCTTGGCTTTATCCTTGCCACCGCTCATCTTCTGATTTATCTTTTCAAATTTTCTCATTCTCTCGTTGTATGACATATTAATCTCCTAAACCCGGAAAATGCCTAGCTATCCTACATCAACCTGCATTTCCCATAAAAAACTTTGTAAAACAAAAGTAGGGGCGTTTAATCCCCTACTCTATTATCATTCCTCTTCGTAATCATCAGGACTATTCTCAAATTTCAGCTCTGGCATTTCCATTCCGTCACTTGTTTCCTTGACTGCCTCGCTCCTCCTGCGGATGCGCTCGGTGTTCTTGATCTCTCCGTAGTCTTTAAACTTGATTCCCTCAATGCCTGTAGCAAGTTCTCTTGCCCTCTGGAGCTCGCCCTTGTTGATTCTGAAGGTGCAAACAATCTTGCTGCCCTTTCTGTCAAACAAGCGCTGTATAAAATTCTTGTCCTGCCATTCTATAAAATATGAAATCCTGTGCGCAAGGAATCTCTCTTCGAGCTGCTTCTTGCTCTCTACGCTGTAGACCCTGCAGAATGGGACCTCATTATTAAATACCTGGTTGTTCTGGATAATTGAAGACATAACTACCTCTCATAACTACTTATTAAAAATCCAAAAATGATTATAGCATACTGAAAAAAAATTTTAAAAATTTTTAATCGACCTGCAACATCATTTTAAAAGATATTGTTATTAGTATTGTAACACGAACTTCACTAAGAGACCACATATGATGGGGAGAAAAACAAACGGAAGTTCAAAATATGGAGGAATGAAAAAATGTACAAAAAGACACTAATCAACTTAACAGCAATCACAATGGCTATGTCAATTGCCTTTGCGCCAACAGTAACAGCATTTGCTGCAGAACCAGCTACAGAAACTGAGATTCAATCTGTAATCGAGCCTAACGTTCCAGCAAGTGGCGGCCAGGAAGGTGAGGACGTTGGAGAAGTGATTGAAATTGGTGAAGGTGAAAGAGTTGAAGTAAACGAAGGAACAGTCACAGTAAAAGGAAACCCTGTTGGTTCAGAAAGCGAAAGTGCTGTTGAAGCTTCAAATGGTTCAATTGTTTTTGTAGAGGGCTCTTCTATCACCTCTGAAGGCACTGCAATAGAGGCAGACGGAGCAACTGTTGTAGCTTCTGGGGATTATGATACATATGATAAAAAAGATAACGTATCCGGAGATAAAGCAGGCATCAAGGCAACAAACGGTTCAACTGTTGCTGTAAATGGTGACGTTACAGGCGCAGATGCGATCATAAGCGATGGCACAGGCCTTATTGTAGTTGAAGGTGACGTACATGGCACAAGCGGTGCCGGATTTGTAGTAGAGTCAGCTCCTGGCAAGGCCGGCGGAATCGTGATCGTAGATGGTAATATTAAGTCTGATGAGCCAATGTCTAACCCAGGTAAGATCATCCTTATCACTGGAAATAACTATGGTTCCTACACTGATTACAGCAGTGCAGGCAAAAAAGAGACAACAGATGAAAACGGCAATACAAAGGTAGAATATGATTACGAGGCAATTGCCAAGGCTATCATTGATTCTTTTCCAACTTTCTATGCCAGTGAATACAATGGAGTTTCAATCCAGCAAAACTATAGCATAGCTGAAAGCGGAATGGATACTAGCACTTTCTATGAAAATTATCTTAGATCACAGTATAATGACAAAACAAACTTCATTATAGGAGTAGATACTTCCGACAGTAGTAACTACCAGATCCTGGGAGGCTATGACGAGAACATGTTCAAGGAATATGGACTCTATACCATTTCTGGAAAATCAGGACTCAAAATAAGCGCCAAGGACGGATACACTATTACAGGTGGCGAAAACGCAACTGTAATCGATAACGGAGACAATACTTATACAGTTAAAATCAAAGGCTGGCATGGCGGAATCAACATTACAGCTGTACTTAAGCCAGCTACAATCGCTGTTGCTGCAAACAATGGTTCTGAAGCACAGTATGTTGCATCTGAGTCTCAGGAACCTGAAATTGTAAATGTTCCAGTTCTTTTTGCTACTCTTTCAATTGAAAACTCAAGTGAACTTCCAGAAGTTCTTGGTGCTTCTCTTGAAGATGGCGTTGTAACTTCAAACAAGCCAGTAGTTACAGTTAAGGCTAATGGTAACCTCACAGCACTCCAGTACAAGAGAGCCTTCATCGATACAGTTAAGAACGCTCCACAGGGTGCTATCGTAAGACTTGAGACATCAGCTTCATACTGCATCGACAAGATGATGATGGAAGCCCTTGCTGCTCGTGCAGACCTTACACTTGAAGTTACATTCCCAGTTAACCATGAGAAAACTACAGTTGTGGTTCCTGCTGGTTACGACCATATGAGTCTTCTTGATGAGAACGGATATTGCGGATTCCTTTATCTTGCATCTGTTTTCAACAAGTAATAAAGCCAACCCCCGCTATATTTTCATAGCTTTAAACCTTTCCGACGTACTGACTATTAGTTTGGAGTAGATCAGTGCACCACCCCTTCGGTCCCCAGCCGAAGGGGTTTTTGTGTTAGAATGAATATAATTTAAAGCACAAGGAGCCTCATATGTTTGAATTTGAAAGATGTTTGCCAGAAGAAGCAGGTGTTTCATCAAACGCAATAAAAGGATTATTGCAGTACCTGGATAAAAAAGACATACCCATGCACTCTCTTCTTGTCATGAGAAATGATAAGCTCATTTTTGAAAAATACTATGCACCATGCACAGAAAATACCCTTCACAGGATGTTTTCTATAAGTAAGAGTATTACTGCCCTTGCCATATCTCTTTTGGCTGACGAGGGCCGTATTGATCTTGATGAATCGATCGCGACTTATTTCCCGGAATATACTAGCGAAAATACTCATAAGTGGATCAAGGATACCACCATCAGAAACATGCTGATGATGCGCACCTGCCACGCTTCCACAACCTACAAGGTGGACATGAAATCTGACTGGGTAGAGAGCTTTTTTACCGTAGTTCCAACCCACAAGCCAGGCACAGTTTTCCACTACGACACTTCTGCTGCCCATGTGCTCTGCGCTTTGGTGGAAAAAGAGACAAAGATGCCCATGCTTGATTATTTAAAAGAAAAAGTATTAAACCACTTGGACTTTAGTAAAGATTCTTACATGGTAAAGGATCCCTTTGGGGTATCCATTGGCGGAAGCGGTCTTGTGGCAAAGCCTATGGATATCCTGAAGGTTTTATATCTTTTGGATAAAAAAGGAACTGTAACCTGCAGCGATGGTATAAAGCGTACTCTCCTAAACCCTGAATTTATCGAGCTTGCAACTTCTAATCTTAGCCCCAGCATAATGACAGGCCCGATTCCCAGTGAATCTATGGGCTATGGCATGCAGATATGGCAGAATGAAAAGGGCGGCTTTGTCTTGTACGGCATGGGTGGTCAGCTTGCTATCAGCATTCCTGACTACAAGCTCCTTATCATGACAACAGCTGATACTCAGGGCATCGCCGGAGGCAACCAGGTAATTTATGATGGAATCTACAATCTCCTGCTGCCAGCTATCAAAAATACTAATGTTGGTACTACCTCTGATTCAAATTCCATAAGTACTGACAGTCACCAAGATGGCGTTACAGCTGAAAATGGATCTGGCAGGACCAGCCCATACAGCGAGCTTGTCAAGTACGCTGACTCCCTTAGAGTTTCCCGCCCGCGGATTCCTGGAAAGCCTAATGAAAATCTGACAATCTGCAGCAGTGTCATCCAAAACAAACTTGGCAACCAGGCTAACAGCAAATCAATCCGCCTAAGCTACAAATTAACCGAGAATCCTCAGAAGTTTAAAGAGCTTTCTCTTGAGCTTAACGAGACCGGGAAATCAAGCCTTATCCTGATAGCCTCCGACGACTCTGATACCATGACCATCGACTTTTCTTTATCTGACATGGCAGAAGGAAATATAAAAAAATATGACGCCTACTACACAGCAGGCGCCACATGGCTTAAAGATAACGACCTCTACATTCGAGTTCACTTAATCGGCGAATGCGTCGGTTCTATAAGGTTTGAACTCTTCTTTGGCGATAAGGACATAACCGTCTTTATGCGTAAGGTTGAGGAAACCTATTTCAACGAATTTAATGGGCATCTATACGGAGAACTCAGATAATATCCTCATTAACTATAGGTTTCTGTTTTTAGCTCTTTTAACATTAGAACTTGAACATATCAATAACAGAGAATGATACTGCCGCGAGGATGATACCTATCTGAGCGGCAGGTATTTTTTTATAAAAACGAATGATCAAAAGGATGCACCATGCTATCACATTCATTACAACCCATGAAGATAAGATTCTTCTAGGTGTCCAGCCGTAGTAGCCCACATATACGCCCATCAGGTTAAAGGCCGCCATAATTGCAAATCCAAGGGCAAAAATAAAAAGAACTGTCGCAAGAATCCTGGTTCCCTTTTCTTCCCAGAGGGCTTTCTTTGAAAAGATGCAGGAGCAGGCGATCACAGCAAAGTTCATAAGAACTACTCTTATAAGGCTCCAGAAGCTACTCAGAGCTCTTTGGCAGGCCTCAGGTGCTGACTCAGCAAAAAGTCCCTTGTGAGCGATAAAATCATTGATGGATGCGCCTAAAAACAGGGCATATACAAAGCATACGCTGCCAATCACTATATAAGCCGAGTACGAAGGAAGCAGATGGTAACTTCTGGTATCCTCCTCAAAGTCCTTAATCCTGTAGTAAGGCTTGTCGCGGAAAAGAGATCCTCCAACAAGTCCAAAGAGATACGCTCCTACAGGGATAGACACGATCAGCATCACGAAATTTTCCCAGATATAATCCCAGAACTTCTGCTTGAGAAAATAATCAAGGTAATTAAAGAACTTATCCCCCAAAACTGCAAAAGTCTCAGAAGCAGATGTAAGCTCAGCGACTGCGTACAGACAAACAATAGCTGCAATCGCAAGACTGACTATAATAGTGATCACTGTTGCCTTGTTTATCTTCTTGGCTGGATGCTCGCTTTCATACAGTTCATCATCCATTTCGCCCTTTTTAAATATGGCATTTATTCTCAAAAAGAGATTTGCAAAAGGAACTGTAATAAATCCCTGGAAGCTGTCTATTATAAACATCAGTCCACTTCTGCCAGCAGCAAGTGTGCCTGTTCTTGCAAGAACGTAGTAGACAAAAGAAAAATGCCATAGCACAAACTGATAAAATGCCCAGTCTTCATGAGTTCCCCACAGGGTATAAGCAAGTGACTGTAGAACAATACACATAGCATATATGGCCGGCTCAATAAAGGATTTCTTCTTCTCTTTAAGGCTTTCGTAGGTAACGCCAATCTTATATGCAAAAACCTCTGTGCATGCAACGAAAACTATAGCAAAAATGAGTCTTCCCAAATAAGGGAATCCTGATACTATTCCACTATTCTCTATACCGTACTTAACATAGATAAATCCAACTATATAGCTAATTACTGCTGCCCATTTGAAAACATCCTTCTGAGCATTACTAAGAATCCTCCCAACCTTTTGTGCATTTGCAGGCGCAGCAGCCGCTTGTGGCGTAACCTGTACATACTGAATCTGCTGATTATTAGTGTTTGCTTCCATGTCTCCTCCTTTAGAGTCTATTGTCTTGTCTGAATAGTAAAACACTCGACCTGATCTCTTTCTTCACTCATCTTTCTTCATTCATCCTTCATCATCCGGAACATATTCCAGAATATCCCCTGGCTGACAGCCAAGCTCTTTACAAATGGCATTCAAGGTTGAAAACCTTATTGCCTTGGCCTTGTTATTTTTTAGAATAGACAGATTGGCTGGAGTTATATCAACTCTCTCTGCCAAATCTCCTGCGCCAACCTTACGCATGGCCATTACAACATCCAAATTTACTCTGATCATGGTCTCCTCCTCATACAGTAAGATCAAGTTCATCCTTCATGGCAACAGCTCTTGCAAAGGCATATCTAATGACACTTATTATTGGTGTCATAAAAGCTGCAGCCACAGTAATGACAAAAATCATGTATGTGCAGGTGATTCCAATCACAAATGTGATAAGGCAGGCAAGAAATACCAGATTACTAAGAAGTCCAAGCGCTCTCACGTTTTGCATAACGAAGACTTCTCCCAGCTCTATTCTGCAAACAAGCTTATACATTAGATACAAAAAGACAAAAAGAATAGTTGCAAGAATATAGCCTCCAATCAGCATTATCCAGTATCTATATGCATCTGGCACAAGGGGTGATGTCTTGGTCATAATAATATCCACAAGTTTCGGCCCTAATACACACATAACAACTGCCCCAAGGGTCAGAACAACTATAAATGCCTTGGTAGCTCCGACGCTAACAGCCTCTCCCACATTTAATGCCTTCTCATCTTTGTTCATAATACAAGCCTCCATACAACATTTTTTCTTTAGTTTTCTTTATTGTACGTACATCTTTATACTCCATAATATAACCCTGCTCAAATCGAAAGTCAATATATTTTTATTGTTATTCGATATATTTTTGTTGTTTATCAGCTTTGCATGTGCAAAAAGACTCAATTTATAACATTTTTGAAAGAATTGTTTACACAATTTAATTTTGCTGATATTATTTCATATATAAAACTTATATTATTAAGTTAATCTTTAAGGAGGGGAAATATGAAAGCGTGGAGTACACCTGTTATCGAAAGTCTTGAACTGGATCAGACTCAGAGTGGCGGACATGTAAGTCCAAGACATGACAATCATTGGATTACTATTAATGGTGAGCGTTATGAAGGTACATGGCCTGCAAGCGGTGAGCCAGTTGGTCCTGATGTAGACTAAAAAAATGAAGTATCAAAAAGAGAGCTGGTTTTTATACCAGGCTCTCTCTTTTTTTGCGCACGTTCTTCATAAAAATGCTGCAAGCCAGAATTTTTACCTTTCTGCGAATATTGTCTTCTGTAGTTTCTTCCTGCATTATAGCCCTTGCCTTATCAATATCAAAATATCTTGCAATATCCTTATCGATAAGGTTATCTTCTTTTTCTCCACCTGGAAGTCCAAAGCTCTTATATCTAAGGAGCGCATCGCCACTCTGCCTTCCTCTATGACGGCTGACAAGACGAATCTCATCAGGAATATAATCCTTCATGTATTCTCTTACAAGTCTCCTATCTTGCCCATCCCAGGCAAAACGCTCATAGGGAAGTTTTAAACATAGTTCCAGAATTCTCTTATCCCTTGTGGGGTCTCGCACAAGAACCCCTGTATCCAGGCTATCTTTTGTCTCATATAGTCCCATAAGCTGTAAAACAAATGTGGACACTACACTATTTTCAAACTGCTTTCTTGTAGAAATGCCATTTCCTTCTCGCTTCATAAGATCTTCCCAGGCTTTTCTAACTCCGTACTTATCAAGCAGTTCTTTTCTATAAGACTGATCCGTAACAATCTCATCAATAGTGATCATTCTTCTATCATCCTGAACTGCCTGGAAAAATCTCTTCAAATGACCCTTTCTGCTTATCTTTTTACGTTTGGCGTCAAGACAGACCTGGTTAAATGAAGTTACTATCCTGCCCTCGCTAAAGGCCCTGTAGGCGCTATTAAAGATGCTTCCATGTGAAATAGTATAGTTACCATGATTTCCGCATAAAAGTATCTTGCATCCATCAGCCCTGGCCTTTTCATAGGCCTCATACATCCAGACATGGTTAATAAGCGCCTTTCCAGGAAATTCCATGTAAGCAACATACTTTTTTATATTAGACAGCACGCTCTTTCCTTCGCAATCCATGAAAGTAGGCTTTATATTGTCATATCTTTTACAGAGAATCTTCACAAGACCTGACTCGTCATCAGTCCAGTAATTTCTGGGATTATCATAGTTCTTATCAAAGACCTTAAGAGGAATCGAAGTATAACTATAGAGCAGGCTATCGCCCCTATCCTTAAGTATTGTTGCTGCCATGCTGGCAACTGTCGTGGAATCAAGGCCACTACTAAGTAGCACTCCCACTTCTCCATCAGTTCTAAGTGTCCCCGCTACAGCCTTTTTAAAGGTTTCAATAAACATCTCTTTTGCCTGAGCATCAGTTATACTCTTATCTTCATGGATTTCAGAAATAGGATCGTAATACCTTATCCTTGTAGCCTTGGCCTTTCCTTGAGAAAGCTTAGCCTTCACACCGCAGCCATAGGGCAGTATAAAGACATTCTCAAAGGGGCTTAGACCCTCAAACAGATTAAGCACTGGGAAATCCATTGCCATGCAAGCACTCATCCACTTATCGCACACATCAATTTCAGGGCAGACATCGGTTATGCAGCTAGTCAATGTTCCAAAAAATATCTTATCCCCAGAAGCATAGTAGTGAACGCTCCTTGAAGAGATGTGGTCTGTAAAAAGATAAAACTCATTAGTATCTTTGTTGTAATTGGCAAAAGAAAAAGCGCCCAGAACATGGTCTCCAAACTTTTCGCCCCAGATCTTAAAGGCCAGATATAGAAGTCTTCCATCAGGGGTATCTTCTGACAGCCTCTCACCTGGCAGTTCTTTTCCAATCTCAGAGATAAGTTCTTCTCTGTTGTCCAGATAACAATCTGCTGTAAAAAAGTCAGGGCCCTCGCTAATGGGCAGCTTCTCTGCTCTATCCTGTTTAGTAATATACTGAAGGCCACAGCCCATATAGACATTGCCCTCAGAAAGCTCCATAACTTTATCAATTCTGTAGTTCTCAAGGCATTTGCTCATTCTAGAAGAAAGCGCCTTGTCTATCTCTTTTCCTGAAAGATCAACAACTCCCCAAATCGCTGACATAAATCCCCCAAACTATGCTATCTGCGTCTCAATATAATTTACAATCTCATTAAGTGTGTCTTTTTGTCTGTTTCGTGTTATCTGATGTATCCTGATATCCTTGGCAAATTCTATACACCGCAGTATATCCTCTGCCTCAAGCTTAAAAGCCTCGTTAAAAAACCAGTTTATAAATATAGCCTTGATGACAGCCTGTACCTTGCCTGCACCATCTATGTCCTTCATCTCTACTCTGTCCACCTGGCCAAGATCGATCCAAAACATGTGATCCACCTTACTTGGAGCGTCATAGAAAATGTCATTTCTTGGAATTTCGTACTTATTAAGGTCATACTTGACCTGATTAAGCCCTTCTGTGCAGATTCCATTCTTCTCTACCTGGTCTGCGCATAGCTTTTGCCCTGGGAAAGCCGGATATACATAGTACTGGCCGTTTTCCTTTTTGATCCCGGTAACATCATCTGCTATCAAAAGAGCTCCCCTCTTTATCAGCTCTGTAGATGTCGAAGATTTTCCGCTTCCGCTTCCTCCCGCCACGATAATTGTCTTGTCCTTTAGCCTAAGGCAGGCGCCGTGAAGCATTATCATTCCATGCAGCCATAAATAAATCGATAGGCACAGCCCTGATATGTACTGGGCCGCATCATCTATAGTTCCCCCATTATAGCCTTCAAAAGAAATATATTTATCATGGATCCAAAAGAGGCCAACACCTGTGTTAAACCACATTTCTTTTTCTCTGAAGCCGAACCTTTTGCCTTCATCAGCCAGCTTTTTTATGTCTCCTGTGATATGTCCGATTTGGACAACGATATCCGGATCAGATGTTTCATCTGCAGATAGAAACTGCGGAAACTCATAGTCCGAAACAAGAGTAAATCCGTATATTCTATAGTAGTATCTTCTCAAATCCCCCGTCCCCCACTATTTACGTATGTTTCACCACTTCAATATATCGTTTTTTCAAGGCTTTTACAAGAAAAAAGTCACAATAATTCAAATAAATAAACAGAAAGGTCAAGGAAACTAAACGCTTCCCTGACCTAAAAATGTCATTATACGATATGCGGTTATCATTTTACATTATTTAGCCGATATCTGGCTCATCCTTGAGCTCAATTGTATCTTTTACCTTGCCATCTGTCTCAAAGATGATGATCTCGTTCTCTCCATCCTTAAGAAGAGGTGCTGGAATATAAAGTCTCTTCTGAGGTCCGATTTCCCAGAATCTACCAATATTAAAGCCGTTGATAAATATAACACCCTTGCCCCATCCCTCAAAATCAAGGAATGTATCGCCCTTTTCAGTCACGTCAAAGGTAAAGCGGTAAAAGGCTGGAGTTCCCTCTTTGTAATCCTTGCTAAAATCAACCTTATCCACATTATCAAGAGGAAGTGTGTAGATATCCCAGTCATTGTGCATGTGGCCATTTACCTGTACGCAGCGGCCAATACCCTTTCTCTGAGTCTCCATTCTTGGTCCAAAGTTAACTCTTCCCATGTTCTCAACAAGGATATCAAATTTCTCGTTAAGACCTGTGAGGCATCCAGTAGAAAGACCTGCCTCGCCGATAGCTGCAGCTGCAGTCTCAGGAGTAAGACCTCTTTCCATCATAAACTTGCCGGCCAGCATCTGAGCTGGCTGTGAGCAGGCAAGGAACTTCTCCATAGGAATGTTGTGCTCCTGATCCAGTTCGTGGTCGTAAAGAGTGATAAGAGGATTCTCATCAACAAATACATTGGCTCTGTCTGCTGTCTCCCATAGCTTTAACTTGGCAATTCCTGCCTCAGAATGAAGCCTAGATCTGTACAGAATATATCCGTAGCTCTGATCAAGCTCCTCCATGTTAACTGTATATGGAAGGTGCACTGGTGTGCTCAGATCATCAACTACAGAGAAAAGAGATACCTTTTCCTTGCAGGAAAGTGTTCCGTAGCTCTTTCTCTTGATATCCATAGAAAACTTAACTTCAGGAATATCAACGTACTTGCTGATCACCTCTTTATACTTGTTGTATTTCTCTGTGATCTGACCATCCTCTGTCAGGATTCCGTCGTAATCATAACTTGTAACATCAGGTGTAAGCTCATCGTAGTAGTTTGAACCGTTCATGAATCCAAAGTTTGTACCACCCTGGAACATATAAATGCTGACATTTCCAAGTTCAAGCATCTTATCAAGATCAGCAGTACTCTGAACAAGATTTCCCTTCATATGGCCGCCATTTCCCCAGTGGTCAAACCAACCTACCCAGAACTCAGCACACATCAAAGGTCCGTTATTTGCATACTCTTTTATTACATTAAATCTATCTTCTGTCTTGGAACCAAAGTTACCTGTAGGATGAGCGCCCTCAGCAAATCCGCCTCTGTAACTCTCATGATATGGTCCATCAGATGTTATAAGCGGAACTGTTACGCCATATTTTACCATCAGGTCTCTCATAGCCTTCATGTACTCATGGTCGTTAGCATAGTATCCGTACTCATTTTCCACCTGCATAAGGATTATATTTCCGCCATTATCAATCTGATAAGGAGTGATCCTGGGCATAAGAACCTTATAATAGTCCTCTACTGCATCAAGGAATGGCTTGTAGCTTACTCTAAGGCGCATATTCCTATCTTTTAACAGCCATGCTGGAAGTCCGCCAAATTCCCACTCTGCACAGATATAAGGTGATGGTCTTATGATGATATAAAGGCCAAGCTCTGTGGCAGTCTTAATGAACTTCTCTATATCGCACATGCCTTCAAAGTTGAACTCACCCTTTTTAGGTTCTGTGAGATTCCATGGAATATAAGTCTCAACAGTATTGCAGCCAAGTGCCTTTAATTTCTCAAGTCTGTCTGTCCAATACTCCGGAACAGTCCTGAAATAATGAAAAGAACCAGAGATAACCTTAAATGGCTCTCCATTCAAATAAAAGGTATCCTTGATCTCAAATTTTCCCATTTCTTAAATTCTCCCTCTATTTAACCGAAACAAAGTGTTTTCTTTTGTTCTTATATAATATTTTTTTAACGGTAAAAAACATTATATAAAAACAGAAGACATTTGAAAACTATTTTTTAAAAATCCGTTTCCTATTCTAACTAGTAAAAGGGAATACTGCAAAGTCTCACAGTATTCCCTTTTTTCTAGTAGTTATGAACCACAAGGTTCATTGACTTCTCTTTTACCCACAGATTATTTGTAGAGTTCGTCGAACTGTCTCTGGAGCTCAGCTGTTACATCATTGATACCAGCCTTCTCAAGAGCTGCCTGATACTCAGCAACGATATCCTCAGCTGATCCCTGGTACTTACCAAATGCGATCTGCTTCATGTATGTTGTATGGATGTCGTTGATGTTCTCAATCTTGGACTGGATATCATCAACGTTAGGAACGAACTGTCCATATGGATAGTCGATCTTGATCTTGTCATACTCATCATAAAGAGCATTGATTGCATCCCAGTTAAGTGTTGAATCCTTGAGCTCGAGGTCGTCGTTACGTCCCCACCAATAGTTTGTTGTGATGCCGTCTCTGTTTCCGTCATAGCCTTCTGGGTTCTTTCTCATTCCATCAGCTGTAACTTCGTATGAAACGCCTTCTACACCGTAGTTGATAAGTCTGTAGCAATCAGGATCATTTCTAAGAAGATCATAAAC
Source organism: Butyrivibrio sp. INlla14 (assembly GCF_900102515.1). Taxonomy (GTDB): domain Bacteria; phylum Bacillota; class Clostridia; order Lachnospirales; family Lachnospiraceae; genus Butyrivibrio. Next base: position 38,432 of record NZ_FMVS01000021.1, on the reverse strand, counting down.
CATAAGTGCTCTCTCAGGGTTCTTAGAAGCTGCAGATACAGCCATAGCACCGTGTGTGATTGAAAGAGCTACAAGGTTCTTTGTCTCTTCACCAAAGTAGAAGAAGCCTGACTCAGCCTTAGGATCATCATAGATTGTGTAGCCATCCTTGTGTGAGCAAAGGTCTGTCCATGTCTGTGTGTGGTGCTGCTCAGCTGCAACACGTCCGATCTTATAGTCTTCTCTGTTATCTGAAGCTGTGTTGTTGAGAACGTCTGTCTTCCAAACACCGATCTCATCCCACTCCTTCATCATCTTAGCAAATTCAACAAGTGAATCTGTATCTGTCATGTAAGGTGAATATACTGTGTAAAGGTCATCCTTTGTACCACCCCACATAGCGCCTGAGTTGATACCATCGATTGGCACATAGTTAGAATGTGATGTGATCCATCCGCCAACCATTGTAGCGTACTGTGTACCGTCTGAATCCCAAGGAATAACATCAGGATATGTCTCTTTTACATACTTAAAGTATGTTGTAAGGTCTTCCCAGCTGTGAACACCGTTTGCAAGACCAGCTTCCTTAGCCCAGTCAAGGCGGTATGTAAAGCCGTGGTTTGTCCACTGTGCGTAGTTATCTTCTGGCATAAGATAGATCTGTCCGTCGTATTTGCAAAGATCCCAGTGCTCAGGAGAAACTGATTCCCATGTCTTAGGTGCATATGTCTTGAGCATTTCCTCTGAAAGTGGAAGGAAAGCTCCGTTCTTGGCATTTGGCCATGCATCAAGCCAGTCAGATGCTGTACCAACAAGGTCTACAGTACCATCCATACGAGCAAGTGTTAAGTTGTAGTTTGAAAGATAATCTGTCCAGTCGATGTAGTAGATTTCAAGCTCAGCATTAACCTTCTCTGTAAGAATCTTGTTAAGCTGCTCAAGCATTTCATCTGTCTGGTTTCCTTCTGGAGCGCCACCAGTTGTCATGTAAGTGATCTTTACGTGCTCTGATGTGTCAATTGCAGGAGCTTCAGCTGTCTCTGTTCCAGCTGCCTCTGATGTCTCTGTCTCTGTCTTTGTCTCTGTTGCAGGTGCATCTGTGCCTGCTGGAGCGCTTGTAGATGAGCCACATGCTGCAAGTCCCATTACCATGCTTGCGCTAAGTAATGCTGCTAATACCTTTTTTTTCATTTTTATCCTCCTTTTTGATAAGAAAATGAATATTTGAACCCCTCCTCGGGATTGCTTACATATATGTTTTTTGCCGGTTTTTCTGGGATTCTCAGCCCTTTACGGCGCCGACTGTAATACCACCAATGAAATACTTCTGAACGAATGGGTACAGGAATACGATAGGGCCTGTAGCCATTACTGCTGTTGCCATTTTAAGTGACTCTGTAGGAACATCTGTAAGTGTGATGTACTGACCAGCGATTGAGTTCTTAAGTGACTGAACCTCGTTAACTACCTTATAAAGCTGGAACTGAAGTGGCTTAACAGCGATACGTGAACTCAGGAAAAGAGATGACTGATACCACTCATTCCAGTAACCAAGTGCAAGGAAAAGACCTATTGTAGCCAGCGCTGGCTTCAGCATTGGTAGGATGAGTCTTGTAAAGATCACCATATCTCCAGCTCCGTCAATCTTACCTGATTCAGTGATCTCATGAGGAATAGCCTTTACAAAGTTCTTCATAAGAATAATGAGCCAAGGTGACATAAGAAGTGGGAAAAATACTGCCAGGTAGCTGTCATTAAGTTTGTAAGTCTGTGTCATCAGAAGGTAGTATGGAGCAAGACCTGCTGAAAACAGTGATGTAAAGTAAATGTAGAAGGAAATTGCATTTCTAAGAGGGAAATCTTTTCTCTGAAGTGCATAACCTGTCATGGCAATGATCAAAAGTCCTACTACTGTTCCGCAAAGAGTAAGAGTAATTGTAAGTCCATAGCTCTTCCAGATCATTCCACCTCTCATGACCATCTCATAAGCTTTGGTAGTAAACTCCTTAGGAAAAAGCTGAACACCCTCAGCTCTGATAACTGATTCACTTGTAAAAGATGTACCTATAATGATCAAAAATGGAAATATGCAGGCAAGTGCATAAAGGGTGATCAGTATATATCCAAAAGTTCTGATAATAATATCAGATGCGCCAAGCTTGACCTTAACGCCTGTCATTTCAAAATTGTTATCTCTAGACATGTTCTCTGACCTCTCTTCTATTAGAATAATGAATAGTCTGGGTCAATCTTCTTAACAATGAAGTTGACTATCATGACCATAGCAAAACCAATGATTGACTGATACAATCCAACTGCAGAAGCGGTTGAGAAGTTGAAGTCTGTAATAGTTGCTCTATATACGTAAGTCTCAATAATATCCGTTGTAGGATAAAGAAGAGAGTTAGTACCGATAATGTTGTAGAACAGACCAAAGTTACCTTTTACGATTCCACCAAGTGCAAACAAAAGAAGAATTACGATTGTTGGCTTAAGTCCTGGAAGAATGATGTATCTGATCTTCTGGAAAGCATTAGCTCCATCAACCTTGGCTGCCTCAATGATTTCTGCATCGATACCACAGATAGCTGCAAAGTAAACAACTGAGTTGTAACCTGTCTGCTGCCATAAGTGAACAATTACCAGGATTACCGGCCAAACTGAAGGATCTGAATATGGTCCCCATTTCTCTCTGCCAAGAGATGAAAGAATCTCGTTAACAAAACCATAGTCATAGTTTAAAAGGTTATAAACAAGAATTCCTACAAGAACCTGTGAAATGAAGTATGGCAGGAACATCATTGTCTGTGAAACCTTTTTGAACATCTTGCTCTGCATCTCGTTAAGGAGAATAGCAACTAATATAGCAAGGAAATTACCTAAAAGGATAAATGCTATGTTATAAAGGATTGTATTTCTTGTGAGATCCCAAAGCTTACCTGACTCAGCAATAAACTGGAAATTCTTAAGTCCAACAAAAGGGCTTCCAAAAATACCCTTACCATAATTGTACTTAACAAATGCTACATATATGCCAGGCATTGGCATATAACTGAACATAAAGAAAAAGATTACTGCAGGTAAGCACATAAGCTCAAGTACTCTGTATCTCCACAGAGTTTCTAAAACTCCACGCTTTTTAACTACCTGAGTAGAAGATGATTTAGAAACTTTACTCATTGGAACCTCCCTAGTTACTCGCGATTGCTTTTAATTCTAAACACAGTCCCCGTATTGTGCATATTAACAACTTGCAACCGATTTCATACTATTATTTAATCATTAATGACCAACATACGTCAATGTCTTTTTTGAAACCGATTGCAGTTTTGTAGATAGTTAACAAAAAAGAGGATGTATTTATAGGTACATCCTCTTATATTTGTGAATAATGACAAATATTGTATACAAAGATACGATTTAACGATTTATAGTTTCAAAATGTTTCATTGATTCTACCTGTACTGTCTCTTATGACCAGCACCGGTTCAACCATCTGAAGGTCTTCTATCTCCTGGCCATTAGAAACTGCAACTGCAGTATCTATCAGCTTTTGACCGTATTTGTCGTAGTTATAATCAATGCTAGTAAGTTTAGGCGACATAAGATCAGCTATATATGTATTATCAAAGCTGACTACAGAAATATCCTCTGGAACCCGGAGGCCTTTTTCTCTTACACTTCTAAGAACACCGCTGGCAGCAAAATCGTTTATTGCAATTATTGCTGTGGGCCTGTCCTCCAGGGCAAGAATCTTATTAGTGGCATTATATCCCGTTTCAGGATCATACGAGCCATTAACTACGTAATCTCCATTCACCTTAATACCGTGATGTGCAAGATTTTCCTGGTATCTCTGGTATTTATAGAAAGTCGAAGCAACTCTCATTTCTCCGCCAACAAGAGCAATCTTCTTATGTCCAAGACCTATCAAATGATCCATAACAAGGTTCATGCCTTCTGCCTCATCGATTACAACTCTGTGAACAGGGGCTTTATCAAGCTTGCCAGTCACTATTACCGGAGTAGTATTGCAGACTTCTCTTACTTTTTTGGCATAAGCATCATCTGTTATAAGATCATCTACTCTTCCGCCCATCTGTATTATTGCATCCACCTTCTGCTGCATCAAAAGATCCAGCTGGGACTGCTCTCTTTCTTTTACCCCAAGGGAATTGGCAAGGCCTACACTATACCCAGCCTTCTCAGCCGCTATCTCGCAGGCCACAAAAAGCGCAGAATAATAAGGGTTCCTGACATCTGCTGCTATGATGCCAATAGTCTTGGTGGCAGTGTCTGAAAGCCCCTTGGCCAGCGCATTAGGCTTGAAATTATACTTATCAATTATACTCTGGATTCTGTCCTTCTTCTCCTTGCGGACGGAAGCACTTCCGTTTAGGACACGAGAAACAGTAGAAGCAGAAACTCCCGCTTCCTCTGCAATATCATAGATTGTAATAGTCTTACCGGCGTTCAGTCTATCGTTTTCCATAAAAAACTCCGTCTTGGGGACTGTCTGAAACCGATTTCAATTTCATATTACGAAATTTCATACATCATGTCAATACCCCATATATACTCCCGGGATATCATCTTCAGTAATGTGGAAACCAGCCTTTCCTTCATCGTTGTCTGCCGTTTCCATCTTAACCACATTAACATAGCCATCATTTATCATATCAACCATGTATTTGACTATATCCGGGTCAAACTGAGAGCCTGCGCCCTGTTGGATTTCTTCAATTATCTCGTCCTTATTAAGATGCCTTCTGTAGACACGGTTACTGGACATGGCATCGTAGGAGTCTGCAACACCAACGATCCTTGCATAAAGCGGAATGCTCTCTCCCTTAAGCCCTTCAGGATAACCGGTTCCATCATACCTTTCATGGTGATAAAGAGCGGTCTCTCTGATGCCACGGATAGACGATAGTTCTTTTAACATCTTGCCACCAGCAACGGTGTGATTCTGTATAAGGGCCCTCTCCTCATCAGATAGCTTTCCCGGCTTATTAAGGACTGCATCTGGTATGCTGATCTTTCCAGAATCGTGCAAAAGACCTGCATAGTAAATATTCTGCACCTCATCCTCCGAAAGACCCATTCTTTTTGCAATTTCAGCCGCATACATTGCAACTCTCTTAGAATGGCCTCTTGTATATGGATCCTTGGCATCTATGAAACTTATGAAGGTATTCATTGACTGCAAAATTATCCTTATATCATTCTGCTGCTTTTCCTTATAGTTTCTAAGATTGTACCTTGTGACCCAGTAGCCAACAAAGACTACAGCCCACACCATGACTGCAAGGATTATGATCATGCCCGTCATATTGCCACTGGCATCAATAACTTCATAGCCTATAAAGGTAAGAAAAGTGGGATTAAAGATTTCTTTTGTCTTTAGAGTAATATAAAAAACAATGAATTCACCAGGGTATAGCTCAAGATTATAAAACTCTGGAGATATCACAACATCATTACTTCCGATAGACTTGGCAGCGCCTACTTCTGCGCATCCAAGAACCATTGTCTTATCTGGAACAGGAAGTATCATCTTCCAATTAGCAACAGTATTATCACTCATGTTATAAAACTTAAACTCAAACTCTGTCTCATAGCCCCCGAGATTTTCCACCTCTGATATTTTAGTCATAGTTGTATAAACCTTCTCAGAAAGTTTGGATCCTGTAAGGCTCATCTCAGTTACATATTCAGTTCGTACATTATTACGTATGGCGATATTATTTACATAGTAGGCAGTTAGCAGCATTGTAAGCACCGCCAGAAACATCAATAATGCATTAATAGTCTTGTCGATTCTCATATTAGCATTTTTATTATTCCTATTAGGCACATTTCCACTTCTACATTATAGTTCATGCTAATATGGTAAATCAGTTATTAATCTATGATATTTTAATAAATAATTTGAGTAAGACTGATTGCAGAGAGTATTTTCAAAAATATTAGTTTCGTGCAGTAAAAAGAGCTAAAGAAATCCCATAGGGAAATCCTTAGCTCTTTATGCTCTAATTTTTTCTAAGTCGCAGATACAAGTCATACCTGCTATGCTGAAATCAAATTATCTCTGGATACGTCCTGATCCATCGCCACCAGCAAGCTTGTTAACTTCGTCAACAGTTACAAGGTTGAAGTCGCCTTCAATAGAGTGCTTGAGTGCAGATGCAGCAACAGCAAACTCGATTGTTGCCTGAGGATCAAAGTTGTTTACGCAGCTGTAGATAAGACCGCCTCCGAAGGAATCTCCGCCGCCAACACGGTCAACGATGTGAAGTGCATACTTCTTGGAGAAGTAAGCCTGTCCATCAGTGTAGAGCATAGCGCTCCAGTTGTTGTCATTTGCTGAGATAGACTCACGAAGTGTGATAGCAACCTTCTTGAATCCAAATCTCTCTGTAAGCTTCTGAGCAACTTCGATGTAGCCCTCTCTATTAAGCTTACCTGTTGTAACGTCTGTAGAAGAAGCTGCAATTCCGAATACATCAGAAGCGTCCTCTTCGTTAGCGATACATACATCAACATACTGACAAAGCTCAGCCATAACCTTTCCAGCCTTCTCCTTGCTCCAGAGTTTACCTCTGTAGTTAAGGTCGCAAGAAACTGTAAGACCGTGCTCTTTAGCCTTCTTACAAGCCTCAAGAGTGATAGCTGCAAGGTTGTCACTTACAGCTGGAGTAATTCCTGTGAAGTGGAACCACTCAGCGCCATCAAAGATCTCATCCCAGTCAAAATCAGCTGGAACAGCCTCAGCGATAGCTGAATGTGCTCTATCATAGATGCACTTTGAACCTCTCTGTGAAGCACCCTTCTCGTTGTAGTAGATACCTACACGATCGCCGCCTCTTGTGATCTTAGATGTATCAACACCATACTTTCTAAGAGAGTTAACAGCAGCCTGTCCAATCTCGTGCTTAGGAAGCTTTGTAACATATACAGAATCAAGACCATAGTTTGCAAGAGAAACAGATACGTTAGCCTCTCCGCCACCAAATGTAGCCTCAAGATGATCAACCTGAACGAATCTAAGGTAGTTATCAGGCTGAAGACGAAGCATAATTTCACCAAATGTAACAACTTTCTTTGACATAATAAAATCCTCTTTCTTATTCTTTCTAATAATATTCAATATGAGTGATATACGGATTGCTCCGTTCCACTCTCGCAATCCTACATACATTCGGAAATCGATATGTTCATTCCATTCACATATCTTTTTTCCTCATGTATGTTCGCATCCCGAGGTCATACATACATTTGTGTAAACACATGTATGTATGACTTCTGTCTGCTATATCACTCAATTCTTTACAAGATGAACAGCAAAACCGCCGAATTCATCTGCAAGGTAAGCAACCTTAAGATGGTTATCAGCATCATAGCTAAATGAAGTCTCATCAAACTTAACGCCCTGCTTGCCAAGGTGATATACTGCTCTGTCAACGTTATTTGTTCCGATAGCAATATGTCCATGTGTTCCACGTCCCTGTGACTTCATAACTTCTACAACAGAACCAGCAAATACGGATGAGTTACCAACCTTCTTGCCAAATCCAAAGAGATCAAACATCTCAGCTGTCTTCTCAGCAGCTGCTGCATCTGTCTCATTGATTCCTACGTGCTTCATTGTGAAGCCAAGCATAGCATTAACTGCGTCTCTAGTCATAGCTTCAATCTCATCAAACTTTCCAGCAGAAATGAGATCCTTCTTGACCATCCAGCTACCGCCGCAGCAGAATACCTTGTTGAATCCAAGGTAATCATTTAAGTTGTTCTTGTTAACGCCACCTGTAGGCATGAAGTGCATCTTGGTATAAGGTGCTGCCATAGCCTTGATCTTGGCAATACCACCATTCTGCTCAGCTGGGAAAAACTTAACGCAGTCAAGACCAAGCTCGATAGCCTGCTCAACTTCTCCAGGAGTAGCTGTACCAGGAACTACTGGTACTCCGATTGACTGGATGTACTCAACATTTGATCTGTTGAAGCCAGGGCTTACGATAAACTTAGCTCCAGCTGCCTTAGCACGATCAGCCTGTTCCTTATTAAGTACGGTACCAGCACCAACGATCATCTCAGGGAACTTCTCAGAAATAATTCTGATTGCTTCCTCTGCAGCAGCTGTACGGAATGTAACCTCAGCAGCTGGAAGTCCACCGTTAATAAGAGCCTGTGCAAGTGGCTCTGCATCCTTGGCATCGTCAATAGCGATAACTGGAACAATACCAATCTTATAAAGTTCTTCACAAATCTTATCCATTTTATTGCCTTTCTATGTATCTACATATATGTTTTGTTTCTAATATTCCTAAAAAATTTTATGCCTTAATTATTACTGAGCTGTGCTCTCATCTACATCAGCAAACTTTGAAGGATCAAGGTTGTTAGGATCCTGTCCGATGTAAGCTGAAATACCACCATCAATGTATACAACCTGTCCATTGATGAAATCAGAAGCAGGAGAAGCAAGGAATACTGCAAGTCCCATAAGGTCTTCTGTCTTGCCCCATCTCTGAGCTGGAGTCTTGGAACGGATGAATCTGTCGAAAGGATGCATCTCACCGTTAGGTCCTTTCTCACGAAGAGGAGCTGTCTGAGGTGTTGCGATGTAGCCAGGTCCAATAGCATTACACTGAATGTTGTACTGACCATACTCTGAGCAGATGTTTCTTGTAAGCATCTTAAGACCGCCCTTAGCAGCTGCATAAGCAGATACTGTCTCACGTCCAAACTCAGACATCATTGAACATGCGTTGATGATCTTACCTGATCCCTTTTTGATCATAGCTGGAAGAACAGCCTTAGAGCAGATGAATGGGCCTGTAAGGTCAACATCGATAACCTGCTGCCACTGATCAACTGACATCTCGATCATAGGGATTCTCTTGATGATACCTGCGTTGTTAACAAGGATATCGATTGTACCAACGTTAGCCTCAACATCAGCAACAAACTTCTGAACCTGATCTTCCTTAGTAACGTCGCAAACTGCGCCAAACGCATCAATACCAAGCTTCTTGTACTCAGCAAGTCCCTTGTCTACAAGTTCCTGGTTGATATCGTTGAAAACAACCTTAGCTCCGCTCTCAGCAAAAGCTACTGCATAAGCAAGTCCAAGTCCGTAAGAAGCACCTGTAACCCATGCAATCTTACCTTCAAGTGAAAAGTTCTTTAAAAAATCCTGCATTGTAATACCCTCCTAATTATCTCTTTGATATGTTAAATAATTATTCACACTACTTATACATTGATGTACGGATTGCTCCACACTTCGTGTTCTCTCAATCCTACATCCATCACTCTGTGTCTGTTCGCATCCTGAGGTCATGAATCCACAGGTGCAAGCACCTGTATTCATGACTTCCGTCTGCTATATCTTTCGTGATATACGCATGGCTCCACTTCGTTCTCGCCATGCTACATCCATTCGGAAATCGATATGCTCTTTTCATTCGCATATCTTTTTTCCTCATGTCTGTTCGCATCCTGAGGTCATGAATACAGGTGCAAGCACCTGTATTCATGACTTCCGTCTGCTATATCACTCACAATAAGTCTTGCATTGCGCAGTCATCCATGTCGTCGAAGTCCTGATTCTCTCCAACCATGCCCCAGATGAATGTGTAAGCCTGTGTGCCGCATCCTGAGTGAATTGACCAGCTAGGGCTGATAACAGCCTGTTCATTTCTCATGATGATGTGGCGTGTCTCCTGTGGCTCTCCCATGAAGTGCATAACGAATGCATCCTCAGGAATATCAAAGTAAAGATAAACTTCCATTCTGCGATCATGTGTATGGCATGGCATTGTATTCCATACGCTGCCTGGCTTAAGCTCAGTCATACCCATCTCGAGCTGACAAGTCTCTACCTGACCAGGAAGAATGTACTTGTTGATAACTCTGTGGTTTGCACCCTCAAGACTTCCAAGCTCCTTCTTGTTCTCGTCCTTGATGATAACGACACCCTCTTCTGGTGTGCCCTCTCTCTTGATAAGAACTGTAGGATATGTCTTGTGTGCTGGAGCACTGTTTATGTAGAACTTGGCAGGCTTACTGGAATCTACACTTGCAAAAGAGATATCTTTTGCTCCCATTCCAATGTACATACCCTGCTTGTACTCTACCTGATACTTCTTGCCATCAATAGTAATGACGCCAGCGCCTCCGATGTTGATAACTCCCATCTCTCTTCTCTGAAGGAAGTATTCTGCTCTAAGCTCATCTCCAGCTGTGAGCACAAGCTCTTTGTTAACAGGAACTGCAGAACCAGTTATGATTCTGTCGATGTGGCTGTAAACTAGCTTGATATCATCTGGCTGAAAAAGATCATCGATGAGAAACTCTTCTCTAAGTCTCTTAGTATCGTAGTACTTCTCATCTCTAGGTGAACATGCTGTTCTAAGTTCCATAGCCCTTCTCCTTTATATTTTAAAAAATTCATTTTCATTTCGCGCGAGTGCGCATCCATAGCAGAGCGCTTTTATATCATAGGAAATCCGAAGGAGTAACTTATGATACGAAAAAAACAAGAGCCAAATGAAATATTTCATTCGACTCTTGTATCATATCGTATTATATATTCTTTGTCAGTTCATTTTTGTAAAAAAATATTGCAAATCTTGTCTTTTTGTAAGTGCTTTCAATTTTTTTACATTTTTAATGAGTAGGACTGTAAGCCGGGTTATGTCGTGGATGATCATCTATCTAGGACTGCCGTCGCCGACAGCCTCAAGCGACCCACCTGAAAGCGAGCCGGGCCGACTCATAGCTTTCTATTCGGTCTTGCTTCGGATGGGGTTTACATGGCTACTGATGTTACCACCAGCACGGTAGTCTCTTACACTGCCTTTCCACCCTTACCTGATTAAATCAGGCGGTATCTCTCTGTTGCACTATCCTGGGAGTCACCTCCACCAGACGTTATCTGGCATCCTGCCCTATGAAGCCCGGACTTTCCTCTCCCATGCCCTTTCGTTTGCATGGCAGCGATCACCTGTCCTACTCATGTGTTCATTATAATAAGAACTAACCAAAATTACCACACATCAGAAAACTTTGCAATGATTAATTAGACAAAAAATTCGGGTCGTGCTATTATTTTTTGGTTGCTCAAATGGCAACACGCAAAAGAAACATGTCAGTTCGAAACCTTCCTGACACAAAACAAAACTAAAGGAGAATAAAATATGCGTAACAAAAAGGTACTATTCATCACTCAGTCTGCGGCTATCGCAGCTCTTTATGTAGTTCTTACACTACTTGCTAATGCCCTTGGTCTTGCCAACTATGCAATCCAGGTGCGTTTTTCCGAGGCACTTACTATTCTGCCTTACTTCACACCATCAGCAATTCCGGGATTATTTGTAGGTTGTATCGTTAGTAATATTCTAACAGGTTGTCACCCAATCGATACTGTTTTCGGTTCCCTGGCAACACTTGTTGGAGCTATCATAACTTACCTTGTCGCTCATGGCTTTAAAATGCCAGGCTCAGAGGGTTACAGATGCAAGAGCACTCTCAGAAAGTGGCTCTGCCCAATCCCACCAATCGTAGCCAACATAATAGTTGTTCCTCAGGTTATCAGATACTGCTATGGCTCTGAAGATTCAGTTTCATTTCTCATGCTCACTGTTGGAGCAGGTGAAATCATTTCCTGCATGATCCTGGGAATGATTCTTCTATATGCCCTTGAATCCAGAAATGTGGGCAACAAGATTTTTGGAACCTCAAACAATTAAGCTTATTCACAGACCATCTCCTCGGAGGTGGTCTTATTTTATAAAATATTGTAAGATATAGTTGTTAGTGTGCAGATGTCATATATTTAAGGGGAGCCTATGATAAAGAGGGGATTATCGGGGATCTTAATATTTGTGTTATGTTTCGAGGCCTTGTTTATGAATGTAAGGGCTGAGGAACTTGATGAAACACTTTCGACCATGCAACAGCAGGAAGCTGAAACCAAGGCCGCTATTTCTGACCTTGAAAAGCAGACCAAGGAAACAAAAGACGCTATCACCCAGCTCCAGGGCCAGCAACAGCAGACACAGCAAAACGTATCTGCACTTCAAAATCAAAGTTCTTCTCTTCAGAGTACCATCAATGGCTATACCAGCAAACTCACCACCTTAGATCAGGAAATATCAGAAGCAGAATCAGCAATGGCACAGGTTTCTTCAGAAATCGTCCAACTTGAAAAAGAGCTTCAGACTGCCAAAGCCCAGGAGAAAGACAGATACGAGCTTCTAAAGAAAAGGCTTCAGTCAACCTATGAAAATGGCGGTTCAAAAGGTCTTTTGCAGATTCTTCTAGTGTCAGGAACTTTAGAAGAATTCCTGACTAAATTTGAATACCTTGATGCCATAATTAGATATGATAAGCGCAAGATTGCGGAATATAAGGCTCTTCAGGATGCTATTTCTACAAAAAAGGCTGCCGTTGAGAAAAAAGAAGCCGAGCTTGACAAATACCAGGCTCAGCTCGACGAAAAGCATGATGAACTCGCTACTCTTACTGACAATGTAAAAAGTCAGTTAAGTTCAACAAATTCAAATCTAAACTCCGAAAAGAACAAGCTTGCTAATTTTGATCAGCAGTTAAAAGACCTGGATGCAAAAATGAAATCTCTTGAATCCCAGACTGCTGCAGCCCAGGCCAAACTTGCTCAGCAAATTGCAGAAAGGCTTGCTCTCACAAGAGAAGATACCTCTGGATCCTACGATGCCAGCGATGAAGAACTTGTGTGGCTTGCCGCCACTATCCAGGCGGAAGCTGGCGGTGAATCCTATACAGGAAAACTTGCTGTGGGATCAGTTATCATGAACAGAGTAAAAAGCTCTGCCTTTCCTAACACTATCGTTGCAGTTATCACCCAGAATCTTCAGTTTGCTTCCTATAGATCAGGAAAAGTGGATCTCATAATGTCAAATGGTCCAAACTCTACCTGTGTAAATGCAGCCAGAGAAGTCCTTGCCGGCGCTCGTGTTGGTGACTATCTCTTTTTTATGACTAAATACTGGGCAGATTACTATTGTATCAGTGAATATACAATGATCGGCAATCATGCTTTCTTTTACCGCTGGGTTACAACGCCCAAGCCTGCACCTGCTCCAGTTTCAGAAGAAGCTCCTGCAGATCAGTCAACTGAAGAGGCTACTTCCCCGGAAGAAACTCCTCAGCCAGCAGAGCCTGCTACTCCTGAGCCTCAACCTACTACTCCTGATGAAACTCCTGCACCAGAGCCCACTCCCACCCCAGAAGAAACTCCTCAGGATGAGCAGACTACACCTGAAGAAAGCCCTCAGCCAGAGGAGCCTGATCCTACTCCAGAAGATAATCCTCAGCCATAGGAAACTGATTCTACTCCTAAGGATATTTCTCAACCGCAGAAAACTCATCCTGCTCCCGAAGTAATCCTCAACCATGGCAAGAAGAAGCTCCACCGCACCTTTTCTTGACAATTTGTAAGGAGACGCTGCTTTTGAAACTCTAGCGCTAGGCGTAGCTTCTATTCCCAACAAATCCTTATCGCGAGATATACAGAATACATGGCATATTACTTACAAGCCTAATGAAATACCTTCTGCAGCAAGCGGTTAGATCATGCCTGTAATTGCTAATAGACACATAAATTGTTTCCACATTACATCTTTATTATAGTTTTTCTAAATCGGGATACGTTAAATTTTTGTCAATACGGTTATATTTTTAATTTAGAATTTCTAGTTGTAACAGTTAACATCAAAAGATCATTCTTCCACTTTATCTGAAGACTTTTTTACATCTGTTTTCCTATTATTTTAATAACAGTTGTAAAATCAATCACATTTTTTATTGCAAATCTATAAAACAACTTTTTTCATACATCTTTTATTGCAATTATAATTTTGTAGATGTAATCAAAAAAATCCGCTTCATCTTTTTTGATAAAAGAAGAAATATAGATGTAAATTCTACTATAAGCCTACCAATAAAGTGAGATTTGCAATTCTGCTGCTCACCTATCAGTAAAATGAGTTTTACGATTATTCTGTACGCCTATTAATATATTGAAATTAGCTATTCTTCTGTATACATGTTTTTCTGAAAAAAATTGTGATAATTGCCCACGCCTGCAGGAATCAGTAACTAACTCTACAATAAAAAATCTTTCACTTTCTTTTTTACTATTTTCATATCAAGTGGTCTCTCTAGCGTTTCCATCGTTATAACAAGTGAGTCTCCTAAAACTAATCCTACTTCTTCATAATCTAATAATTTATTAAAATTTACGGTTGCATAATCATCTTTATCCACAAGTCCAAGATGTTCCCAATATACGGTTCTATTCTTTCTGATATTTAATGCCACAAAATCCGGGCACACAGTTCTTCCATCCATAAGAAGTACTTCTGGCTCGTAGGTATATGGAATTTGATTTGCAAATAAGTAATCTGCAATCATTTTTTCCGATTTAGATCGAACCGCTTCGCCTTTCATAGTCAGAAACTCATGCTTATTTTTCATATGTATTTTTATTTCCCGGATGCAATCTAAGCCATTCCTCAACTGTTATTTCCACAGTAGGTACTACAGGATTGATCAGTTTTTTTCTTCCGATTGGAAGATTATCATATAAAGCAGACAACTTCCCAATATCATATTTCTTATTAAACTTGTCCAGTCGATTTATCATATCTAAAAGCTCCCTATGAATTTTCTCATCATAATCACGTTGAACAAGCTTTTGTATTTTACTGATTTCGTACTTTGGAATATATCTTTCTATATCTTCGCCTTCTTTCTTAAAATGATACTGGGCCGAGCCATGGCACATGCAAACTCTTATATTTCCCTTTTCCACACCCTTGTAGTCTTTTAACCTGCTAGAAATCTTCTTTTCAAGAGCAGTCAGTTCTTTTAACTGCGCCTCTAATTCTGTTTTGTAATTTATCATAATTATCCTTTCAATCTTTTATGTGTATTCTGCTTAATCTGAACAAGATATCTTATGCCTCTCTTTTACTTTGTGTCTCTTTTGTTATGAACAAATGGCTGTTCATCTCTTTTATTTTCTATCTCCTTTGTTCTGAACAAAATGGCTGTTCATCTCTTTTATTTTCTATCTCCTTTGTTCTGAACAAAATGGCTGTTCATCTCTTTTATTTTGTATCTCTTTTTTTCTGAATATAATTAGCTTTTTACATCTTTTATAGCGCTTTCAGAAATCAGGACACGTCAATTTTTTTGCAATACATCCCACTTTCTCTTTTGGGATTTCTGGTTGTAACATCACAACCATTTTGGGTTTTAACAGTCAATTACCATCTTGGTTTTTACAGCTTTTATTTACTTTCTTAAACAATAGATGTATGGCGCCATAAATAAAAAGCAAGTTATTCAGTTTTTCATCATACGTCTTACAACTTTTTAACAAATATTGGAATTCTAGATGTAGCCAAAGATTTTGGCTTCATCTCTTTTGAAAAAAATAGATATTCAGATGTAATTTCTAAATTATTCCACAAACAACAGACTAAATATTAACTCTTCAGTCCCAAAATGTAAATAGTAATGATCAGCCGTCGCTTCGAAAAGCAAATAGTAATAATCAGAATCAGCCGTCGCTCTAAATAAAAACAAGTGCAATAAAATCCCTCCATTACAATTTCCTAGTAATGAAGGGATTTCTTTCACTTATCATCAAAATGCAAGTATATTGTTCATAAGTTCTGTCATTTCATCAAGATTGATCTTCTCTGCGCTATCAAGAGAATAATCTATTCCATCTACTGTCCAGAAGGCTCTATTATAGCCATCTTCTGTGCCGCTTACCTTAATTTCCACATTGCCAGCTGTGATAGTGTCAACAACTGCTCTATCAGAGCCGTCCTTTTTACTGTCACTTTCAGCCTGTGCACTACCTGCAATAGATTGGGGCTCAGAAGTCTGTGGTGCCGCTTCAATTGCTATATTGGGTTTTGAAGTTTCTTTTGCTGTCCCACTCACAGCCTCTGATTCTGCAACATTTCCGTCTGGCGCCTGAGTTTCAGCAGTACCTGCATCTTCGCCAACAGATTTTTTCTGAGTTATTGTAATAGCATTACCAGAAACATCATATACAATAGTAGCATCTGTGCCATTATCAAGGTAGTAATCAACCTCTGATGACACACTGCTCAAATACTCGATTTCTGTGAAGTCAGTACCTGTTGCCTCAGCCATTTTCTCTACTGACTCGTACTTGACCCAGCTGTTCTTGATAAATTCAGATTCCTTGTTGTGCAGATCCGCGGCAGCCTCATGTGTCAACTCCTGAGCTTTCTCAGATAAGCTGCTCCCTGTTTGCTTGCCGATAGTCTCACTTTTATCAAATACAGCAGCTGCTCCTATAAAAAGAACTACTGCAGCCGCAGCAACTCCAATATATCTGGTAAAAGAGTATACTGATTTCTTCCTGTTCTCTGCCCTCTTCGAAAATTCAATAGGGGTCTCTACCTTGTTCTCCAAGGTATCTTCATCAGTAGTATTGTCCTCTGAAAATTCATTCGCAATATTCTGAAGAATTCTGCTGCGCATTTCTTCAGTAACTTCTATTTTGTCCATTACTTCATTATATTTATTACTCAAAGTCATACGCCTCCTTCAAAATAGCCCTAAGTTTGTCTCGCCCTCGTTTGAGGTCTGATCGTACTGTCGATTCATTTCTGCCTAATATCTCCGCAATTTCCTTGGTTGCATATCCTTCCTGATAAAAAAGATGCACTACTTCGCGATACTTCTCAGGCAACTGCTTGACCGCTTCCCAAACATAAGCCAGATCCTCTTTGCCAGCTTCTGATACAAGCTCCTCCGACAATTCATCAGTCTGCCTGCGCTTTAAATAAAGTATCTTGTTCTTACTAAGATTAGAAGCAACTGTTATAAGCCACGCTTTCTCATGAGAGTCATTGGCAAAGGTCGGATCATTTCTCAAAAACTGAATAAGTGTGTCCTGCAAAATATCCTCCGCATCCTCCATATTATGTAAGTAAGAGTACGCAACTCGTAATATCATATTTCCATATTTATCCATTAACACTGCTGCCCGATCAGCAGCAGAGACTTTCTCTGTTCCCATATTTCCTCCGTAAAGCGCTTATATTACACGCATATTTTTCCAAAATAACACATGTAGTATACCATGCCTTACGGAGTTTTGAAATAAGGAAAGTTTCTTACATATCGTGCAAGCTAATTCAACTTTAGCCGCTTGAAATTATCCATTCTCATTTAATGTATCAACAAGAGCATAGAACTCATCCTGATATTCATCAGTTTCCTCAAGTTCCTCATATACTTCGAGAATATCCTCAAGGCTTGCTGAGCCCTTGTTCTCTGAATCTGTGAGGATAAGGGCAAATTCTGCTACTGAACTTGCAAACCTGAAATTCTCAGAAGGATTACTTGTAACTGACTCATTTCCAACTACAACACTAACAAGCTCTGACTTATCTGCGTCGATTTCCTTGTAACGAACACTAACTGTTGCAAGTTCATCAGAGTAATCACTCTCTTTCTTCTGCTCGCCGCCCTGATACTTAAGGCTAATAGCCTTTGCAGAATCTGTAGGGATGATTTCGTAAAGAGCAACTACCTCATGACCTGCGCCAATCTCGCCGCCGTCTTTGGAATCATCGTTGAAATCCACATCCGCCATTACTCTGTTCTCATAACCTATCAGTTTATAAGCATTTACATTCTCAGGATTAAACTCAACCTGAAGCTTAACGTCCTTAGCTACTGTGTAGAGAGTTGATGTCATCTCGTCAACTAAAACCTTCTTGCCCTCTGAAAGAGAATCAATATAGGAATAGTTACCATTTCCGCAGTCAGCAAGTTTTTCCATCTTGTCGTCTTTATAATTGCCATTTCCAAAGCCAAGAACTGAGAGGAAAACGCCATCATCTTTTTTCTCTGTAATAAATGCTTCAAGATCTTCAAGACTAGAAATACCAACGTTAAGGTCTCCGTCAGTAGCCATGATCACTCTGTTGTTTCCGCCCTCTATAAAATTCTCAAGTGCAATTTCATAAGCCTTCTGCATACCTGCCTGACCATTTGTTGAGCCATGGGCTGAGAGCTTTTTGATTTCTCTCTTGATCTTCTTTTTATTCTTCATGCTCTCTCCAGAGAGAATGACCTTTTCCTCACCCGAATATGTTACTACTGAAATAGTACCCTCATCAGGAAGTGCATCCACAAGCTCTGTCATAGACTTTTTAAGAAGTGGAAGCTTATTCTCGCTATTCATTGAGCCAGATACATCGATAAGAAATACCAAATTGCTGACAGGCACTTCGTTTTTGTCTATTTCTGCTGTCTTCATTCCAACGAACATCAGCTGATTATCTTCATTCCATGGGCATGTAGAAACTTCTGTAGTAAAAGCAAATTTCTCGCCATCCTCAGGGTATTCAAGATCATAGTTAAAATAGTTTATGAATTCCTCTGGCCTTACAGCATCAGGATTTATGTCGCTGACACTGTAACCATCCTGGATCATTCTGCGGACATTTGAATAGGAAGCTGTGTCCACATCTGCCGCAAAAGTTGAAAGCGGCTGAGTCTGCACAAGACAAAAGCCGTTTTCTTCAGGCTTAGTGTAGGACTCATTTTCATTTCCAATTGTTGGATCACTCCACTTCTCCTCATTGGTAGTTGTTGTCTCAGTCTTTGAATTAGACTGAGAACTACTTTTTTTATCTCCCTTTGAGGAAGATGCTGGAGCTGCGTCATATGAAGCACTTGATTCTGTAGCTTCATAAGTGGTTGTTGTGGTAGTAGTTGTCGTAGTTTCAGTGTAATGACCACCTCCACAACCTGTCAGGGTCCCCGCAAGGAGCGATGAACCAATTAGTAGTGACAAACTTCTTGCTTTCTTTTTCATAATTTTTCCCTCCAAAGTGTACCAGCAAGTTGCTGGTTTTCATTCACCTTCTACTAGGGAAACATAAGAAAAAAAATATATGTTGCAAAAACGGCAAAAAAAATTCGCCAGATTTTTTATTCTGGCGAATTTCCTATTATGTCACTTATTTTTTCCTGCAACTTAAATGGTCTAAATAATAGTAAGCACTGTTTCTTGCAAGAAAAAGCTTATACCTTAAAGCAGCTTCCACCAACAAACTCCCTGCATATAGAATTTCTTGGAAGGAATGAGCTGTCTACGCTCACAAAGTAGTCAAGGAACTTAAGAAGCCTTTTGGCCTCATAGTACTCAGGCTCATCTTTGCCTATATTGAAAAGCAGCGGCTCGGCAAAAGGCTTTATAACCGCAAGCTCATAAATCTGTGCTGAGTTAAACATCTCATCTGCCTCTTCCTGGAATGGGAAGATATTGGCTTCTTCTCCTGCCCTTACTGATCCCCACATACTGATAGTTCTCTTGGCAGAAGCCCCTCTGGTCCTGGCATCTCTTACAATTCTTCTAAGGAGACGACCATCTGTTGTAGGAATTCTGTTGTGGTTATCAATGCTAAGAGTTGTCAGAGCACTGATATAAATCTTAAACTTGGACTCAGCAGGAAGAGCATAGCTCATTTTCTCATTAAGTCCGTGAATACCCTCGATAACAAGAATGTCGTTCTTGCCAAGCTGCAGATACTCTCCATTCATTTCTCTTTTACCAGTAATAAAGTTGAACTCTGGCATTTCGACTCTCTCACCGTTAAGAAGTCTTGTCATGTCCTTGTTGAACTGCTCAACGTCAAGAGCCTCAAGGCATTCAAAGTTATAACTTCCATCAGGATTAAGAGGAGTCTTCTCTCTGTCAACAAAATAGTTATCAAGGCTTATAGGATGTGGGACAAGTCCAAAAGCCCTCAGCTGTATGGATAATCTGTTTGCAAAACTGGTCTTGCCAGAAGAGCTTGGGCCAGCGATCATAACGAATTTAACATCAATTCTCTTAAAGATTTTCCTTGCTATATCTGCGATACGGCTCTCCTGAAGTGCCTCCTGAACCAGCATCATCTCATTGATCCTGCCCTCGCAGATCATGTTGTTAAGATCTCCAACATTATCAATGCCCATCATGCTGCCCCAATCTGCAGAAAGCATCATGGTCTCAAAGAGCTTCTCTCTTGGCTCAGAGACAATGACCTTCTTGGGCTCCGCCTTGGTAGGAAGGGTAAAGAGAAGTCCTCCATGATAGCAGTCAACCTGGAAATTCTCAATATATGAGGTGTTTGGAAGCATGTAACCATAGAAGTAGTCGTACAGATCATCAAGCTTGTAAATATTGATCTCAGAACTTCTTCTATATTTTAAAAGAGCTACCTTATCATCCATGCCCTGCTTGGCAAAAAGCTCCACAGCATCGTCAAGTGGATAAACCTTTTTAGTAATAGGAATCTTGGCATCAATAAGTTCCTGGATCCTGTCTGAAACCTTCTTGGCAAAGGCCTCATCAACCTTGTCATCGCCCATTCCCTTTAAGGTGCAGTAATAGCCATTTCCCACAGTAAATTCAACTCGTGTCTTAAGCTTTTTGTCACCACCCACATCGCGAACAGCCTTGATCAGCATCATGACTGCCGTTCTGCGCATAGTCTTGTAACCTATAGTATCAGCAAAGGTGATAAAAGAAAGCTCGCCGTCTTTTTTGACAGTCTTCATAAGCTCTCTTATCTTGCCATTAAAAAGAACTGCCGCAATCCTGTACTCATATTCTCCCTGATGTTCCCTTGCTATATCTTCAAATGTAACGCCCTTATCATATTCTTTTGTAATACCATTAATAGTAATCTTTGCCATAAGGATTTCCCCTTTTCGCATATATTATTTATGACGCTTTGCAAGAAACCTGTATTCTGAAAAATCTCATCGATACAGCAAAAGCGCACTTTCTATCTCAAGAAGGTCCTTTTTTAGTTCCTCTGCCCTCTCTAAATGTCCCTTATCTTCTAAGGTCTTCAAGATGGACTCAGATACCTCTTTTCCGTGCTCGAGATAGTTTTTTAAGATTTCATCCTTTTTTAGGATATTTATTTCTCCAAATCTGTCACAGATGTGTCTTGCCACGGTCTCATCGCAGGAAGTCTTATCCACAAGAAGAGTCATAGCTTCATGAAGATAGTCATGTATTCTTCCATGCCTGTCTGCGGCAAGGCTCTCATCGCCAAATACAACCCTCATCGGGAAGTAGAACTTACCATCATCCAAAAGAACTTTCTCATCGGCAATGATATATCCTTTATCCCTAAGGTATGCCCTGAACTCATCAAGATCTGACTGCGGCTGGAGGATTCCCTGGCTGATACCAAGCATCCCAGGATCTCCTTCCTCCAAAATACGCATCATGAGCTTGCCGCCCATTCCAGCGACTATAAGGGCATTGGCTTCGCCGCTGGATAATTCTTTTAACCCATCTGAGAGTCTGGTCTTTATCAAGTCCTCAAGTCCATATTCCCTGATGTTATCATAAGCTCCAGTTAGAGGCCCTTTCCTGACATCCATAGCTATGGCACCCTTTGCGATGCCGCTCTGCAAAAGATATATTGACACATATCCATGATCACAGCCAACGTCAGCAACCACAAGACCCTTCTCTGCACAAGAATCGCCTTTATCAAAATCGCCAGTAACAGAATCTCCTGTATCCAAACCGGCAGTAACAGAATTTCCTGCCTCAACGCCTCTAAGCATCTCAGCTATAGTGATAAGCCTCTTTGACATTTTGCCAGCAACGCTTATCTGTGTCATATTCTCGCCTATGTTCTCAGTGTTATTTCTTTTCATGATCAATCAAGATAATCCTTGAGCTTGCGGCTGCGGCTAGGGTGACGAAGCTTTCTAAGAGCCTTAGCTTCGATCTGACGGATACGCTCACGGGTTACGTTAAATTCCTTACCTACTTCTTCCAGAGTTCTTGCTCTTCCATCATCAAGACCAAAACGGAGTCTTAGAACCTTCTGCTCACGCTCTGTAAGAGTTCCAAGAACCTCTACCAGCTGTTCCTTTAACAGTGTGAATGCTGCAGCATCAGCTGGTACAGGAACGTTATCATCCTGAATGAAATCACCAAGATGGCTATCTTCCTCTTCACCGATAGGTGTCTCAAGTGATACTGGTTCCTGAGAAATCTTGAGGATCTCACGAACACGCTCTACAGGCATATTCATCTCTTTTGCAACCTCTTCTGGAAGTGGCTCACGGCCAAGCTCCTGGAGAAGCTGACGGCTCACGCGGATGAGCTTGTTGATGGTCTCAACCATATGTACAGGAATACGGATAGTTCTGGCCTGGTCAGCAATAGCTCTTGTGATAGCCTGTCTGATCCACCATGTAGCGTATGTAGAGAACTTGAAGCCCTTACGGAAATCAAACTTCTCAACTGCCTTGATAAGACCAAGGTTACCTTCCTGGATAAGATCAAGGAAGAGCATTCCTCTACCAACATATCTCTTTGCAATACTTACAACAAGACGAAGGTTAGCTTCTGCAAGGCGCTTCTTGGCCTCTTCGCCTTCATAAATGATTGCATTGAGTTCTTTCTTTCTGGCATCTGAAAGCTTGTTCTTGCCCTCGTCCTCAGCCAGCTCTTTTTCTGCATCGATTCCAGCTTCCATTGCCTTGGCAAGGTCAATTTCCTGATCAGCTGTAAGAAGAGGCACCTTACCTATTTCCTTGAGGTACATTCTGACAGGATCTTCAATGCTGATTCCATCTGGCACTGAAAGATCGATGTTCTCCATATCTACTTCTTCGTCATCATCTCCAAGAAGCATGTCCTCATCTTCTGGAAGGTCATCAATATCTTCCTCAGATACTCTAAGAACATCAATTCCGGAATTCTCAAGAACCTCAAGAACATTGTCAAACTGATCCTCGTTGAGGTTGAGTTCTGCAAAGAAATCGCTTATCTCTGCATACTCAAGAACGTTTTTCTTCTTCTTGGCAAGTGCAAGGATATCCTTGACCTTCTGAGCAAAGAGCTCTTTTGTGGCCTCATCGATCTCACCATCATCAGAAGATGGTGTTTCCTCTGCCTTGGCTGCCTTCTTGGTAGTCTTCTTGGCCTTTACTTCTTCCTTGGGAGCTTCGGCCTCTGCTGCCTTCTTGCCTCTCTTTGCAGTCTTCTTTTCTACTACAGCCTCTTCTACTACTTCTTCCTCAGCTGCCTTCTTGGTCTTTTTAGCCTTAGTGGGCTCATCTGTTACGATCACTACCTTCTTGGTAGTTTTCTTTGCAGTCTTTTTCTCTGGCTCTGCCTTCTCAGTTTCCTTCTTGGCAGTTTCCTTCTTGGTTGTAGCCTTCTTGGCTGTCTCCTTGGATTCTGCCTCCTTGGCAGTTGTCTTCTTAGTAGTAGCCTTTACAGTCTTCTTAGTCTCTGTTTCCTTGCTTGCAACTTCCTTCTTTGCCATTTTATTCTATCTTCCTTTTCTATTAGTTTACTTAATCATCTGGAGAAATATTGGCATGAGCCAGTTTCTCCAACTCTTTTTTGCCCTGGATGGTCTTGGTTAAAAACTCCGGATCATCAGGCTTTAGTTCTCTCTTTTGCCTGTCATATCCTGCCTGCCTTACGCCCAGGATAATGTCTCTAAAGGCCTTGCGCCTCTGATCCTTGGTTTCAATATCCACCAGGTTTGTGTTAAACATCTCTGCCACCTGACTATACTGTTCCTCCTCTGTAAAGTGGTCCAGTATTGCCGCCGGTGAAAAATTGCCATTTTCCATTCCGGAAAAGACCTCTTTTGCTACTTCTCTGTACAGATCATCAGCGAAGTCCTGCGGTTTAACATATGCCTTGACTTTCGGAAATATCGAGGGCTCATCCGATAGCCATGTAAGGAGAAGTCTCTGGTTCTTTCTGGCTCCGTCCTCTGGCCCCGTTTTCTTTTGTATCCCTGATTCCGGTCGTCTGGCTGGCCTTACCATTCCCGCCTTGGCCGCAAAAGATGCTACCAGTTGCTTTAAATCTGCTACAGCTATGTTGTACCTTGCTGCCACAGCCTCTATGTAATTGTCCCTTTCAAGAGCTTCCTCAAACTCGCATAATTTCTGGGCCACTTCCTTGTAAAACTCGGTTTTGTCCTCAGGATCAGCCATGTTATGACGGCTCTCCATTATCCGGACCTCGAAAAAGAAAGTGTTCTCAGCTCTTCTGATTCGCTCCTCAAAGGCTTCCCTGCCTTCATTCTTGATAAATTCATCAGGATCCTTGTGGGGCCTAAGGTCTAAGACCTTGCCCTTAAGTCCTGCCTCCTTGAGAATGCCTATTCCCCTGAGGGCTGCCTTGGTTCCCGCTTCATCACTATCATAGGACAGTATCACCTCATCGGTGTACCTCTTAAGTATCATGGCCTGTCCCGGTGTAAACGCCGTTCCAAGAGAAGCCACGGCCATATTAAAACCTGCCTGATGCATAGCTATAACATCCATGTAACCTTCACAGATTATCATGTAGCCTGCCCTTGCGTTCTTGGCATAGTTAAGGCCAAAGAGGTTTCTGCTCTTATCAAAGATAGGTGTTTCCGGCGAGTTAAGGTACTTGGGCTTGCCATCTCCCAAAACTCTTCCTCCAAAGCCTATGACCTTGTTGGAGGCATCCTGAATCGGAAACATTACTCTGTTCCAGAATTTATCATGTGTTCCATACTTCTCATCGTAGGAAGCAAGTCCTGCCTCGATTATCTGGCTGTCCTGGTATCCCAGTTTCTTTAAATGTTTGACCAGATCATCGCTTGTTACATTGGCATATCCAAGTCCAAAATGCTGCATGGTTTCATCAGTAAGTTCTCTCTTTTTGAAATATTCCATGCCCTTTTGACCGTTCTTGCCTCTTAGCTGATAGTAATAATACTTGGCAGCCTCTTTGTTGATATCAAGTAGGATCTGCCTCTTATCGCGCATGGCCTTGGCCTGCGGTGAATCGTCTTCGTCGGGAAGCTTGATGCCGGCTCTGTCTGCCAGTTGTTTAACTGCTTCCTGAAATGTTAAGTTGTCATATTTCATCAAAAAAGTTATGACATTGCCCCCGGCTCCGCAGCCAAAGCAGTAATACATCTGCTTGTGACCTGAAACGCAAAACGAACCGGATTTCTCATTGTGGAAAGGACACAGGCCAAAATGATTGGCGCCTTTTTTCTGAAGGTGGACATACTGCCCTATCACATCAACAATGTCATTCCTGCTGCGGACTTCTTCGATGATCTCGTCCGAATATCGCATAAATTATAAAACTCCCCATGCCCTTGGTATGTATATTTCTTCAAATACCGCCACTGCATATCTGTCAGTCATGGAGCTGACATAATCACATACAAGGCGCTCCTTGGTAGCTCCCTTGTCCATCATATCCTTGAGATATCCAGGAAGCTTATCAATATGATCAAGGTAGTAATGATAAAGAATCTTGATCATATCCTCAACCTTGCCCTCCTGCCCCTTGGCTATCGGGTTGGTATAAACTCTTTCAAACATAAATTTGCGAAGTCTGTGGAAAGCATTGTAAACCTCCTCAGACATTCTGATATCATCAGTATCCATGCTGACTGAGATAATATCATGGATAAATGTGTCTATCCACTCCCTGTTGGAATTACCGATTACCTTGGCAAGATCCCGTGGAACATCACTCTCCACCAGGATTCCGCCTCTTATGGCATCGTCCATATCGTGGTGCATATAGGCAATCTTGTCAGAGAGCCTTACTACTCTTCCCTCCAAAGTTGCAGGGCGAAGATCCATTTCATGGTTAAGAATTCCGTCTCTTACCTCCCAGGTAAGATTAAGACCCTGTCCGTAATTCTCCAAAACTTCTACAATACGAAGGCTCTGTTCATTGTGTTTAAATCCAAAGGGGCAAACCTCGTTAAGTGCTCTCTCTCCGGCATGTCCAAAAGGAGTATGTCCAAGGTCATGTCCAAGAGCTATTGCCTCTGCCAGATCCTCATTGAGTCTAAGGGCCTTGGCTATTGTTCTGGCGTTCTGAGATACCTCCAGTGTATGTGTCATACGGGTTCTGTAGTGATCACCATCTGGAGATAAAAAGACCTGTGTCTTATCTTTAAGTCTTCTAAAGGATTTAGAGTAGAGAATCCTGTCTCTGTCCCTCTGGAAACAAGGCCTGATATCACAAGGCTTCTCGTCCTTCTCTCTGCCCTTTGTTTCTGTGCTAAGAGTAGCATGCTTACTTAGTATCTGCTTCTCTCTTTCCTCGAGCTGTTCTCTTATTTTCATTAGCAAGTCCTCTTTATGAAACTTCCGCTATTAAGTGCCCCCACAATGTCTTGTATTTGTTCCCTGTAAAAAAGAAAACCCCACATCTACTAATATTCGACGTGGGATTCTCATTTCCTTTTTTAATTGTAAAAATTTTTTGAAAAGTTTTGTCAATTCTTATTTAGGCCAGTCTCCAGCCTCGTGCTGCTCATTAAACCATTTCACAGCCGCCTCAAGGCCTTCCTCTGAAAACTCAAAATCCTCTGATTTCATAAGGGCCGTATCTGTATGGCCATAGGCATAGGGCTCTGGCCATATAGTCGCACGAAGAGTTGCCGGTCCTCTTTTATCAACAGGTACAAAGAAGACATTTTCCAGAGGCTCTCTTGCCAGTCTGTAACGCATACCCTCGTAGCTTCCATAAAATGCCTCACCATATAGATAGTGATTAAAGTTAAAAAATGTGTGTTTATCTATTGCCATGATCAAAACTCAATTCTGCCAGTCTCTTTGTGATTGACCACATAGTAAGCGGCATTGTCAGAAGGCTTGATATAAATCTGAATCTGGTCTATATCTCCAGGCTTGTTGCCACGGCTGTAGAAATCAGCCTTAGCCCTCTCAACAAGATCAGTTGTCCTGATCTCATGATCACTGTACTGGATAAATACTTCTTCATTGCAGGCAAGACGTGCGGCCTGTCTTGTAATATTTTCTTTGGCATTCTGAGCCACCTTGGAAGCCTTCATGGCAACGGGAGTAGCTTTTTCTTTTACCATGTCGATAACTGGTTCTGCCTTGCTGATAATATCCTCAACATAGGGCTGTGCCTTGCTCTTAACATCCTCTACTACTGGCTGTGCCTTCTCAATATATGGCGCAGCTGCATCTGAAACTTCTCTTGCGATCTCTCTGATTCTTTCCTCTGGTGTCTTCTTAGCCACTGTGGTCCCTCCTAAAGAAATTTAGTAGTTATAGTTTACCCACTTTATTTCTTTTAGTCAAAATAAGTCCAAGACAAATTACTGCAACTATGATAACCACTACAGAACCTGCCATGCTCCTGTCACCTGTAGCGCTTCTTCTTGCGCCAAGTACTGCTGGAATATTGCCGTTTCCAGGAGTTCTTCTGGCACCAAGAACCTGTGGAATATCAGTTGATGGAATAGTTGTGGTGATTGTTTCTGTAACAACTGTGTTACCTGTAGGTGGCTCTGGTGTAGGATCATCTGGGACATCAGGAATCAGATCATTTTCTACGACAGCGCCATAGGTTGATCCTGTCTCTGATGTATTTATGTCATACTCCACAAGTCCGCTTATTCCATTTGCTGAAAGATATGCCTTAATAGAATCGGCATTCTCACTATATTTTTCACCCTTAAATACTATGTAGTGCTTGGTATCGTCAAGCTTGTATCCATTAGGAGCTGATGTTTCCTGGTAATAATACAGGTTGTCAAAAATAAGAGAATCATATTTTCCATCTTTTTCAAACTTAACAACACCGTTTGAATCAGAAGCTGCTGTTGCTACCACTTCCTCTTTTCCATTGGAAACATCAATTCTAACTAGTCTAAATACTGCACCCTGAAGTCCCACAAGGCTGTTACCTGTGGAAACCTTGGTGATCTTGATAACGCCCTTATCACTTGTAATGTCAGCTTGAGCATTTTCTATGATGTAAGACTCCTTAACGCCTGTAGAAATTGTGCCCTCGCCGATGAGAGTAGCTGTGTTACCAACTGTAACCTGCTTCTTGCCATCTCCTACATCAACAGCATCCTTGGAATCTGGAATTACTGTGTACTTTACAACAAAGGCCTTGTTGTCTGGAATTGTAATAGCAAAAGATCTGCTATCATCCGAAACCTCTATCTTGCTAATATCAAGCTGATACTCAGCACCAATCTTGTCCTCTTTAGAAGGATCATAGTTGTAAATCTTAAGAGTGCCCGCTTCGTAAACGCCGCCTTCAAGCTTATCTGTAAGCTTAATCTCTTCTCTGTCTGAGAAGATATCTGTTCCAAGCTCATTTACAACAACTGAATACTCAACGTGGCCCGTCTCTTCATTAAGATTAGCCTTTTTCTCAAGAAGTGTAATGGTATCCTGACTTCCTCCGTTTGCCATTCCACTTGCATTGCCTACCTGCCCAAAAGCTTCATTGTCAAAAGATAAAGTGATCTTGCCACTACCGCCCTTCTTGATAAGGCTCTTTATATATGTGTCTGCAACTTTAGTCTTAAATGAAACAGTGTAGTACTCTGCTTCCCAGTCAAAGTTCCAGGTAAGTGTTTCCCTGTTATCTTCCCTGGTAACTGTTGGCTCCAAGGAAATACCATCTGCTGCATCAGCCTTTGTTATAAGAGCTGAACCCTCTACGTACTCAAGTCCCTCTGGAAGCTTATCTGTTACTGTTGCCTTGCTGCCAGAAACAAGTGTGGTGCTCTGTCCAAGGTCGTTCTTGTTGACCTTTATATTCCAAGGAATAAGATAATTGCCAGATGCAGTGTCGTAGCTTCCTGGCATAGCTGTTTTATCCATTGGAAGGCCATCTGTTGAAAATTCGTATGCTTTTGGTTCGGCATCCATCACAGTCTTATCGATCTTAAGTGACGCATTATTTGTAAAGCGAATTGTGCTTCCGCTTGGGAAAGAATGGCCATCCTTATTACCATAATAGTCCTGAGTGCTATAGTAGATAACATACATACCTGCTGGAAGTTTATCTGCTGTTAATGTGTATGAGCTGCCATCTTCACTAAATGTTACCTTAAAGCCTGTTACTTCTGTCTTGGTTGTACTATCACTGCCAAGTCTGTATAACTTGATGCTGTCCTCAATCATGTAGGCGCCAACTGTCTTGCCGCCAATAAGAGCCACCTCAGGACTTATTGTATCTGTAATAACAACATTATTTGAGTCTCTGCCTTCAGTAGTAAAGACAGTTTCCCAGTTAACAAGGCCTGCATCTGAACGCTCGCCAAGCATATCCTTGTAAATTGAGGCAAAGAATACGCCAAAATAGTCATTTGAAGCCTCCGCACCAGCTATGAACTCATCTCCTCTATAGATAGATGCCTTATTGTTGTACTTGGTCTTCTCTTTTGTTGGATAGTCCTTCTTGTCACCTTTAATCTTTGTATTGTAGAAAATTCTGTAATAGGCAACTGGAATATCTTTTGTAAACTTGATAGTGAACTTATTACCATCAAATACAATAAGGTTTCTAAGTTCCGGGCAGTCTGCCCATGTCATCTGGTCATAAGAAATCTTTACTTCAAAAGATTCCTTAATATACTCCATTCTGTCGTCAACTTCATCAACGAAAGTATAACCAGAAAGATTGTGTGGTACAGAGCCTCCGTTAATATATATCTGCCACTGGGCAATACCATCAGGAGTTACTCCACCAGGATTTGATCTGTTTGTACCAAACTTTGAAAGCCATTTGCTCTCACTCTGTGTAGCATAGCTATCTACAGAATGAGTATTAGAACCCTGCCAGCTCCAACTAGCCTTATTGCTGTTCTTATGCTCAGCTATGATCTGTTCTGCAGTCTTGCCGGAAGTATTGTAGTCGTCAATAGCTCTTACCTGATAGTAGAGAGTATATTTACCCGCTGGCACATCTCCTGCATGAACAACTAACTTATGAGGTGATTGTTTTTCAAACTGGATGTGAGCAAGAACTGTGGATTCATTATTGAGGTTCCATCTTCCTGTAAACTCAAGGTTATCTCCAAGTTCATCTGTGATCACAAAATCTTTTACATCACTACTTACTGTGAACTTTACGCTAAACCAGGCTGTACCATTCTTTATGGCAACAGGCTTTTTGTAAGCTGTAATAACAGGATTCTCGATATTAACCTCTATCTCATCTCCATTGGAGAACACAACCTTGATAGGTGTCTTGTCTTCAATAGTCTCAGCATCAAACTTGCAGCTAAGGCTAACGCTTCCCTTAAGCCCGTTTGGCTTATTAACTACGTTTTCCGGAGCAATGCTAAATCTCATAACGTTGTCAGAACCAACAACTGCTGTTCCTATATTCCTGCCATCCTCATATACAGGAATCTCACTACCTGCTGCCTTTGAAAAATCAAGGCTTGCTGGAAGAGTATATACAAACTTTCCATCAGGAATAAGTTCTGGCTTAAAGATTTCAAAATCAAATCCAATAGAAAACTCTTTGCTGATATCAGTAATTGTTCCTGGCAGGTGATTAGTTACTTTGGCAAAAGAACTATCGCTTAAGTCAGGAGTAGTCTCTGGTGCAGGAGTTTGAGCCAGCATAGTTCCTAAAAGCTCTGCCTTCTCCTCATCTGTCAGATTATCTAAATTCTCTTGGTCTGACAGATCAAGCTCTGTAAGCTCGTCTGAGCTGGCTTCTGAAGCAGCCTCTGATGACTCCTTAGAAGTTTCCTCTGCTGCATCTTCTGTATCAGCCTTCTGGCCTTTCTCTACAGCTTCTGAAGTTCCAGACTGGGCATCTGCTTCCTCTATTGTTGAGCCTGTGGCAGCTGAACTTGCATTGGTTTCTGTGCCTGCGCCAATCTCTGTATCTGTTCCCTGTTCGCCGGAGTCGCCCCCAACTTCTGTCTCATCCAGTGAGACAGTTTCTGCATTCTGGTTCAGACTCGCTATCATACTCTCAGTTAAGGGCTCAAAAATAGAAGCTTCCTGAGAAGCTTCTAAAGATTCAGTACTAACTGAGTATACAGCTTCCTCCCCATCTGCAGCAGTAGCCACCGCTGTTCCAATACTAGAAAAAGCTGTTGTAAACACAATAAGGCCTACCAGCAATTTCCTTCCCCAAAACTTTTTCATTATCTCTTTCCTCCCTTAAATTATCCCTCTTAATTGGATTTGCCAAAAAGCTTGGCTAAAGGACCTACGGCGCTTTGAAGATCCGTGATTGCCTTGTTAAGTCCTTCGAAATCTATCTCTGATATTGACTTTATTGATGATGTAAGCTTCTCGCTGTTGTCATTTAAGAGTTTGTCAAAATTACCAGCAGAATTAGATACGCTCGTAGCCATGGTATTCACATTTTCAAGTGATGTCTCGGCCTTTGTGGCCACAGTATTTATGTGAGTGAGCGTAGTAGAAACCCTGGGGATCATGACAGCAACAGCAATTATCAAAACTACCAGCATCCCCGCAATGCAACTAGTAGCAACCTTCTGATAAAAGAGCTGTTTCTTGCCAATTTTGATCAGCTCAGACAACTGATCATCAGACACTTTTTTAACTTCTGTAGTTTCAATTATGTCTTTTTCGTCTTTAAAATTTTCCTTCATAATTACCCCCTGGAATCAGAATAAAATTTCAAATGTACTTTAACATAATTTTGTCTCTCATTCAATTGCCATTATTACTAATTCTGCGCATTTTAGCTCTTTTTAGAAAACAAAAAGTGCCTTAATTGAACACACAATTAAGACACCTCTACAATGTATCAGATAAAATATTTATTTTTACATCAATGACTTAAAATAATTGGATTTTTATCCCAAGAAAGTGCCATCAAAAATCTCCGTAAACCAGATCCTCAAAGGTTTCACTCATCTTCTGGCCATTCACCTTCTGGTCATCGTCAACTTCTACTCTTACAATCCTGCAATCATCAATCCTGCAATCTGCCGTGCTTGCGTCGTTGGCCCTTATAAGATCAAACGTTGTTCCTGCTGGAATCAGCTCTTTTTCCGAAGTAAGATTTCCCTCCCCATCAACAATAGCAAATTCCATGTCTATAAGCAGCTTGGCCTTGTGTGAGCCAAAGCCTATAGCTCCCATCTCAGAAATCTGCTGTGGCATACCATCCTGACCAATCCTGCACTCAGGAAAATATCCGTAGCTTCCAAAGCCATATCCCGGCAAGCCGATCATAAATCTGTCTGGATATGTAAAGCATGGATATCCAGCAAAATCTTTATCCTGATCATCCTTATAATCAAGAGCTCCTTGTACTGTAAAGAAATTGCCCTGGCAGCTTAATTTTCCGTCAGTAACATCAAATACTGCCCATGGATTTCCCGCAGTAAAATATGGCAGTTCAACATAAATATACTCTTTGCCGGTTTCTGTCACTGCGCGGTAGCTCTTTATACCGTAACAATTGATCCAAAGCTCTGCATCAGAAGTAGCACTCTTATCGCCAAACTCAAGTGTGACTTTTGTTCCATACTCACCATCTTCTGTATCATAGGTAAGCTTATAATTCTCATCCTTACCGGCAAAAGTGATGTCACCTACTTCCACGTTGGCACAGGTAACATAGCTTGTTGGAAGGTCAGAAATATACTTGTTTTCAAAGATATCCGCATATTTGTCGTAGGAAATATCAGCCGTAAATATGCCTTCAGCGTATGAGCCTATCTCATAAGGCGCAAAGACCACCTTAAGCCCCTCGTAGTCCATGTACCAATTATATGAATAATCTGACGGACTATCTGTTGCCATTTTATAGTTTTTAAGAGCATCATCAAGAGGAATGAGCCAGTAATAGTCATACTCCATGCTATCTTCAAGTGCCTCTTTGACCACCTCTCTAAACTTGTCATCATCGCAGACAACAATGTCTGGCAGTGAAAGCTCTTTTCCTGTCTTGACATCATAGGTTTCTCCGCCCTGAGCATACTGTCCGTGGGCTCCCATCATATCCAGATAGTCAAGTTCCATCACGCTGAGAATATTGGAATCTGCTCGAGCCACAGTCAGATACCTTGCATCCTGGAAGGAACGAAATTCATCAAAGTAGCCATTATCGAGACAATTCTCAAACTCTTCTAGGGCCTCAGCTTTCTGCCTGCCGTAATCATCTTCGTAGTGACTCTGATGCTCTTTTGCCTTGTCCATGAGTGTTGTGTAAAGCTCAGGATATTCATCCTTGTATTCTTCTGTCACAAGAATTTCTTCGTTGTGCATGGAAAATATCTGATAAGGCAGTGCACCGTTATAATCCTCAGGAAGACTCTTTTCCCCATGATATCCGCTGGTTCTCTGATAAGAATAAACCTTGTAGATTGGGAGATTTCCTGAAGCTCCGACAGTATCTGCAAGCTCTTGTGTAGAAGATGCTGTAGTTTCTGCTGTCGCTTCCGCCACTTGCTCTGAATTCCCATCTGAGCCTGAATTTGCAGTTGAATCTATTCCATAATTCTTTCCTGCGCACCCTGATAATGTCAGAACTAAAATCCCCGATACAATAATAGCTTTTTTCATATTCTTTTCTCTTATACTCTTGTTTTTTCAGAATCTCACAAACCCAGTAAGAAAGGAGGTTCTGACGCCGTCCCCCTGCAAGGGAACCCCTAGGGACCCCCTCGCAATAGGAAATTTCTTAATACTCCATAACATCAATTTTCTTTTGCAGTACTCCGGCGTAATCATGTGCGGTTTTGCCTACATTTTCGGGATTGACCTGATAGTGGATGTTATATAGGATCCCGCTTTCTCCGGTTCTGTCAGGTAAATGGTTTTCATCGATATGAAGGCCGATCACCTCAAGGCAAAGCATTGCATGGTCATCACCGGAAACTATTTCCTTTTCCCATTTGAGCTTACATTCAAGATTCATGAAGCATTCCTGTACCAGTGGTGCATTAACCCAAGATGCCTTTTCTACAGTAAGCCCGGATGCTGTGATCTCGTCTTCCTCATACTGATTGTTCTTGATGGTGCTCATACAAGCGGCATGATATTCTGCCGACATGAAATTGATAACGGCTTCTTTGGTTTCAGAGATACTCGTGTATAAGTGGCCGTTTTTATTGACACTGGCAAGGATAGCATAAAACCCATTACCATGATCTGCGCTTGTAAATGTAGCCCAGGACTGCATGCAGGCATTAGGCTGACCGTTTGCCTTATATGTTGTTACAAGAAATAACGGAGATGGTACTGTAACAACAAATTCTTTCCACGAAAATCCGAAGTTACGGGAAAAATCCCCAAATGTTCCTTTCATCTGTTCCGGCATTTCTTTGTATGAATATTTCATCTTCGTACCTCACTCATCTAACATCAGTTTGCAGGCTTTAGCTTTTTTCTGAAGCCGTTCCATTTGTTCCTTTTCAATTTGCTGAATACTTATCTCCGGTGTTGGCAAATCTTCGGGCATAGTTCCACCAATCTTTTCTCGTGGAGCTACACCGCCTACTACCAAATTCCCGAACTCGGGAATTTGGTTTATAACACTGTGCCCACTGTTTTCATAGGCAATCATGGCTCGAGAAATAGTCTTCTGAAAATTCTCCCATTTGGCATAATCTAATAATTCCGCCAATAACAATAGCCTTTGAATCTCCCCCATGTCCAATTTCTGAAGTTTTAGCCACCGGCAATGTTTTTGGAATATGCTCTTTTAGCAGGTCAAATACACTTTGCGTTGCCCCCGACTTCTCATATGCAGTAAATGTTCCCAGTATGATTCCGGCTACCTGTTTATACACTCCCATCTGTTCAAGTTGTGTAAACAGAGTCGCTATTTGGCTAATTTCACCACCATATGCCTCCAATAAAAGTATTTTACCGTTCATATCAGGCCAGTACTCTGTTCCCGCAAGCTTTAGCAGACATCTGATATTTCCGCCTACAACAACTCCTTCCATCTGCTTACCCTGAAGGAAAGTATATTTAACATCAAACAATTCATTATTTTTCTTTGAAACAAACTCGGCAAATCGCTTTCTTTGGAGCTTGCCATCAGCATAAACCAGGTTCTTAATTTGATACAAAACTGAAGTTTTTCCGGTCTTTGTAAATATTGCATTGATTATAGTTGTAAGGTCACTGTATCCCCAAAAGGTTTTATTGGCAGCTGCAATCACATTCCAATCCAAGTATGTTAAAACACCATTTGCTAAATCTCCACCAGATATATCGTATATGGCATTAACAGAATCATCTTGATAAAATCGCATCAAATCCTCTGCACGTTCCTTATCTGTTCCGCTATAGCCATCTTTCTTTGCGTAGATATGCTTCGCGAACGTAGCTTCTATCCCCTGTTCATAAAGGATAGTTTCTAATTCCTCGTTCTGTTTTTCCCATTCTTTCAATTGCCCATCCGAGCATGCAGATATTCCAACTTTCATACATTACCTTCACTTTACTAATGCTATCGTTATTTTACTTTCTCTAAGCTCTTTATACGAAGATCGATTAACGGATACAGCCACTCCTTCAGCTCACGAAATCTATAACCGATTGCTTCCGCCTTTTCAGTATTAAAACTACGTGTATCTTCAAGACCATTAAAAGGAGCATTATCCCCTTGCCGGTTCATAATGGCTTTCTTACCGAGGTGTTTTTCTATGTACTCAACTATACTTGATATTTTAACTGCTTCTTTTGAACAGCCGTTTATGGGGCCAGGCACAAAATGATCAGCGAGATATGCGATAAAATCACCGGCATCTTTCTCATATATGAATGCCATCTCCTTATCAAAATCATCCACGTTCATGGCCTTTTGATCTCTAATATGTTCTATATAGAAATCCAGTCTACCGGTATAATCATTCTCGCCCATAACGACCGGGTATCTGACAAAAGAAATATTGGCAGGGCTCATGAACTCAAATACCGCTCTTTCAGCCTGCCTCTTGGTCTCCTGATAGTTCTGTATCCTGTCTATCCAGTGAAGTTCGTATTCTTCAGGTCGGAACTCATCCTCTGTGATACCAGCATGTTCTTTTGGGTAAACAGAGCATGTAGACATCTGTATATATTTGTCACATCCTACATTTTCCAAAAGTGCCTTAACATCATTGGAACTGTAAGCGATCTTATCGATTATCAGATCAAAATGCCGACCGCCCAAAGCCTCATTAACACTTGCAGAATCCATCCTATCCAAGGATACATAGTCAACAGCGCCCTCGAATTCAGGCTTGGAATTGCCTCTCGTGGCAATCGTGATTTCATGTCCATTTCTGAGCAAGGTATTAACCATAGGTATTCCAAAATATCTTGTCCCACCAACAACCAGAATTTTCATGGTCATTCTCCATTTTGAGGTTCCAAATTGGAACTTCAATACCTTTCCTTATTCAATATTGTTAAGTCCATCATATAGGTCGTTGAAGGATTTCATTGTCTTGCATCGGCCATAAGACAGTTCTTTGTTATCTCCAAACTCGAACAAAAAGCATTTCGCCATCTCCTCTACCGTCTGTTCTAATGCATTGAAGAACTGATTATAGGCAAAGTTCCATGCAGGTGTCCCCTCTTCAAAATTGCTGGTAATCAAAGATTCTGTTACCTGATCCAAGGGATACATCTTAATGTGCATTAGCTCGTGTATAATCACTTCCTCAAGATTTACCTGCTTGGGGTTTTCAATGTTTAACAGCAAAATGGCCTTCTTGTCGTCACAGTCAATCTTAAAATCTCCGGTTTTACGCCATGTTTTATCTTCCACAAATTCTAGGCTTATATCCCAATTTGGCGTGATACGAAGTTTTTTAATATATTTGTCGAATAGTGCTGATAATTGCTCTTTAGTGTATTTCATAAAAATACTTCCTTTCCATCCTGCTAATAAGTGTCATCCGTCCGAATAGTGCAATAACACCGCTGCCCTTAAATAGACAGAGATACAACTATTCTATATCCAAATTGAATAGTAATAAATAGTGCGTGCTCAACAATTAATAACCATTGATATTTACTGACTTTGCGGACAATCCGTGAGATAATAGATGCAAGGAAATCATTACTTTTGCTTCAAAAACCTTGCACTTTTCGCGGAGAATCCCATGTACAAAAAGAATCAAAATCGTCAAATAACCCTCAAGGATTTCAACCAGCCGCTTGGCTTGAAACTGAATCCTGAGAATAAATGGATAAAGAAAGCTGCCATGATCCCATGGGAAGCTATCGAAAAAGAATACGCTGACCTGTTTCCATCAGGTTGTGGAATGCCTGCAAAACCTCTGAGGATGGCTCTTGGTGCTCTTCTCATTCAGAAGAAATATGATTATTCCGACAGAGAGCTTGTAGAACAAATCCAGGAGAATCCGTATTATCAGTACTTCATCGGTCTCCCGGGATTCCAGCTAGAACAGCCATTTGCGCCATCACTGCTGGTTGAGTTTCGCAAACGCCTTACGGATGAAAAGCTTGCCGAGATCAATGAAATGATCATCAAGAACAATAAACATGACGATGGCAACACTCCATCTGATAGTAATGGAGATAACTCTGATAATCATGGCGATGCAGGCAATGATAATGATGGAACACTCATCATTGAT
This sequence comes from Butyrivibrio sp. INlla14, assembly GCF_900102515.1. GTDB lineage: Bacteria > Bacillota > Clostridia > Lachnospirales > Lachnospiraceae > Butyrivibrio. Next base: position 975 of record NZ_FMVS01000021.1, on the reverse strand, counting down.
GCCAGCTGTGCACCTCAGAATATAGCTTTTCCTCAGGATGTTAATCTCCTGAACGAAGCAAGAGAAAATCTTGAAGAGATCATCGAATCTATCTGCTATGTGTACAACCTCAAACAGCCACGGATGTACAAGAAAAATGCCAGAAAGGACTATCTTGCTCTTGCAAAGAGCAAGAAGAGGTCTTCAAAGAAGATCCGTAAGGCAATAAAGAAGCAGCTCCAGTACATACGCCGAGACAGGAATTACATCGACTGGCTTGCAAGCTATGGATACTGTCCTGATGAAAAACAGCTGGATCGCCTTGAAGTACTGGATAAGCTTGTTGAACAGCAACAGTACATGTATGACAACAAAACTCATACAGTAGAGAACAGGATTGTCAGTATATCTCAGCCATACATCAGACCTATTGTCAGAGGAAAGAGCAAGGCGCCTGTTGAGTTTGGCGCAAAGCTTGACCTAAGTGTAGAGAATGGTCTTGGCAGGATAGAAAAGATATCCTTTGAAGCTTACAACGAAAGCGAAGTACTAATTCCAGCAATAGAAAACTACTACAAGCGTAATGGACATTATCCCGAAAGAGTTCTTGCAGATAAGATTTACAGAAACAGAATCAATCTTGCGTACTGCAAGGAGCATGGAATAAGGCTTGCTGGTCCAGCTCTTGGAAGGCCTGGCAAGGATACAGTCATCGATAAGCGTACAGAGTACATTGATAGCGTAGACAGGATCGAAGTTGAGCGTAAATTTGGATTATCAAAGCACAGTCATGGACTGGGCTTGATCATGACAAAGCGCGAGGATACTACACGCAGCTCAATAGTGCTGTCGATCATCTCAATGAACCTTGATAGCCTACTAAGGCTTTCTTTGTTCCAAAAATTGATTTTGATATTTTCAAGGTACAATTGTTGTTATATTTTATGCGAAAACATCGGCTGAAAAATCAGCCGGTTGTTGAGCATACACTAAATA
>NZ_FMVS01000005.1:195349-229870 GCF_900102515.1 Butyrivibrio sp. INlla14 | reverse complement strand
GCCAAGGTTATCGAGAACTCACAGCGTGATATCAACATCGCATTCATGAACGAACTTTCAATGATCTTCAACAAGATGGGAATCGATACAAAGAGCGTCCTTGAGGCAGCAGGTACAAAGTGGAACTTCCTTAACTTCCGTCCAGGTCTTGTTGGTGGACACTGTATTGGTGTTGACCCATATTACCTCACATACAAGGCTGAGGAACTTGGTTATCACTCACAGATCATTCTCTCAGGCCGTCGTATCAACGATGACATGGGTAAATATATAGCAGAGTCAGCAGTTAAGCGCCTTATTGCCAATGACATTCCTGTCAAGAATGCCAAGGTTGCAATCCTTGGATTTACCTTCAAGGAGAACTGCCCAGATACACGTAACACTAAGATTATTGATATCTACAATGAACTTGGTGAGTATGGCATCACACCTATAGTTGTAGACCCACAGGCTGATGCAGACGAAGCAAAGAGACTTTATGGCATAGAGTTTGACTCTATGGATGCTGTCAAGGATATGGATGCAGTTATCATGGCTGTAGCTCACGATGATTTCAAGGCTTACAAGCCAGCTGATATTGCTAAGTTCTTCAATGCCAACCATAGCACTAAGGTGTTTATGGACCTTAAGGGTATTTATAACCTTGAAGACTACAAAGCTCCAGAGTTTGATTACTGGCGCCTATAAGGAGATATAAAATGGGATTTAGAGATTTAAAATTCCCTGCAGATTCAGTTTTTCTTGTAACTGGTGGCGCAGGATTTATCGGTTCAAATATTTGTGAGGCACTTCTTGATATGGGCTATACAGTAAGATGTATGGATAACCTTTCTACTGGCCATATCGAGAATATACAGCCATTTATGAGTAATCCTAAGTTTACTTTCCTTGAGAAGGACATCAGAGACCTTGATGCCTGCATGGAAGGAGCTAAGGGTGTAGATTATGTTCTTAATGAAGCAGCCTGGGGAAGCGTACCTAGGAGTATTGAGATGCCTCTTTTATATGAGGAGATCAATATCAGAGGAACCCTTAATATGATGGAAGCATCCAGACAGAATGGTGTCAAGAAGTTCGTTTATGCTTCAAGCTCATCTGTTTATGGTGATTCAACAACTCTTCCTAAAAAGGAAGGACAGGAGGGAAATGTACTTTCTCCTTATGCACTTACCAAGAAGACAGATGAAGAGTATGGTAAGCTTTACAAAAAGCTCTATGGACTTGATACCTATGGACTTAGATACTTCAACGTATTTGGAAGAAGACAGGATCCAAATGGCGCATATGCAGCTGTTATTCCTAAGTTCCTACGCCAGCTTATGAATGGTGAGACACCAACTATCAATGGCGATGGTAAGCAGTCAAGAGACTTTACTTATGTTGACAACGTAATTGAGGGTAACCTTCGCGCGTGCCTTGCTTCTTCTGAGGCAGCAGGCGAAGCCTATAACATTGGAGCAGGCGGAAGAGAATTCCTTATTGATGTTTATCATCACTTAACAGATGCTCTTGGAATGGATGTTGAGCCTATTTTTGGACCACCACGTGCTGGTGATATCAGAGATTCAAATGCTGATATATCTAAGGCAAGACAGAATCTTGGCTATGATCCTTCCTATGATTTCAAGGCTGGTATCGAGCTTGCTATAGAGTGGTATAAAGAGAACCTATGAAAATCGCAATCAGAATTGACGGCATCACCCCAGAAATGGATTTTGAAAAGTTCGAAAGATTTAAAGCGATTCTGGACAAATACGACATTAAGCCGCTAATAGGTGTGGTGCCTGATAATAAAGATAAAAAGCTAAGGAAATGCGAGCCTAGAGCTGATTTCTGGGGATACATAAAAAATCTCCAGGATCAGGGGTGGATAGTGGCTATGCATGGTTATAACCATGTATATAACACTAGAAAGTCAGGCATGTTTCCGATAAGTGATAAATCCGAATTTGCCGGCCTTTCTTATCAGAGGCAGGATGAAATGATAAGAGAGGGAAAGAGGATTTTCAGGAAGAACGGAATAAATACTGACTTTTTTATGGCTCCATTTCATTCCTACGATAAATATACTTTAAAGGCCCTCAGGACCAATGGCTTTCACAGAATTTCAGATGGTTTTGGCGATGGACCTTATGAATTAGACGGTATGACATTTTTTCCTGTTGCCATCAGTAAGAGCAGAACTCTTGCCAGCAAGGAAGATGGAATAGTCACCTTTGTTTATCATATCGGGGCTATGACAAACAGGGATTTTGATGTTTTTGAGAAACTTTTTGAAAAGGGAGACATAGTTTCTTTTGACGAGTTCGATAAGTATGAGATAAGGCTTAGAACTCTAAGGGAGGAAACTTGGGAATATATGACAGCCAGAGCCAAGTATTATGCGGTATACTTAAGAAGGAATCTGGCAAAAAAGTAAAGCACATATAGGGTGAACTTGTATGGAATACGGGTATGGACAAATACGAATACTCCACGTATTAGGGGGACTTGGTGTTGGTGGAGCAGAATGTCGTATCATTGATCTTTATCGCAACATGGATAGGGACAAGATACAGTTTGATTTCCTAGTACATTATTCTCCAGAAAAAACAGGTAAAAAGAGTCCGACTTCTGATGAACTGATGGCAGTGAGGGAGCCGGACTATTTTGATAATAGCGTAAAAAAGCTTGGAGGCAGGATTTTTTGCGTCCCTAAATTCGTGGGAACGAATATGGCCGAATATAAGGCTGCTCTTAAGCGGTTATTCAAGGAACACCAGGGCGAATGGAAGTTTGTGCAGGGGCATTTGACAAGCACAGCTGCTATTTATCTTCCCATAGCTAAGAGAAGCGGAGTACCTGTCTGCATAGCTCATGCCAGAGTTGCAGGTGGTGATGAGGGAGTTAAAGGCCTTGCAAAAAGACTTTTCAGAGCCCCTCTTCATAGAGAAGGTGTAGCAGATTATAATTTTGCCTGCTCCAGAGAGGCTGGTATAGCAGTTTTTGGCAAGGAAATGGTAGATGCAGGTAATGTAAGGATAATTCCGAACGCCATAGACCTAAAGAGATTTGCCTATAACGAAGAGACCAGAAACAAGATAAGGAAAGAACTAGGAGTTAGTAGCGCCATTGTTATAGGCCATGTTGGAAGCTTTAGGTATGCCAAGAACCATGAGTTTTTACTAAATGTCTTTACTCAGGTCTGCAGGCTTCTTGACAATGATGACCTTAATCAGTACAGCATGCTTCATGGGATGAGGATAAGGCTTCTCATGCTGGGCAAGGGTCCACTTATGGACGATATGAAGAAACTTGCTGATAGGCTCCACATCTATGACAGATGTATATTTGCGGGCAACAAGAGTAATGCCAGCGAATACTATCAGGCGATGGATTATTTTTGCTTCCCGTCAAGGTACGAGGGACTTCCCGGAAGTGTAGTGGAGGCTCAGGCAGCAGGGCTACAGTGCCTGGTTTCTGATACGATAACGCCTGAAGTTAATGTGACAGAACTGGTTTCTATGCGCAGTATAAATTCAGAACCAAGAGATTGGGCCAGAAAGATCCTTGATGATCTTATGCTGCATGAGGACTATCATAGCGATGTCCTTCAGGAAGAAATCAAGCTTAACAGGACACTTACTGCAATTGCGGGCGAGAGGGCTGAGAGCATTTTTGAGCCAGAAGATATGCCCGATCTGGAACTTCTTGATAAAGATACCGGATTCGATGAAGGTATTGCTCTTAAGAAATCAAGAGGAGATATGCACAGGGCAATAGAGTATTCAATTGGTGACAGGTCACAGTCATCAGTCTATATACTGAGTAAACTACGAGCTGCCGGCTTTGATGTTAAGGCTCAGGCCAGACTATTGGGCTTCTTTTATGAAAGTGGTCACTTTTGAGTATAAACAATATTTTTACAGAGGTTTGAATAATGCATTATAAGGTTGTTGTATTTGGAGTTAAGGATACTTCAGAGAATATCATAGAGTTTATAAGACAGGAGTTATGCCCGGTAGATCTTATAATCACAATTGCTCCCAAGGTACTTGAGCACAATCAGGTATCAGGCTTTAAGGGACTAAGGCATTTTACTGATGATTATGGAATCCCGGTTTTTGAGGCGGACAGCTATTTTCTAAATGACGACAGAACTAAAAAGTTCATTTCCGAAAATACCTTTGATCTTGGAATAGTAATGGGATGGCAGAGGCTTGTTCCCAAGGAAGTACTTGATGCCTTTAAGGCTGGTGTTTATGGATTTCATGGAAATTGTGGATATCTTCCCTTTGGAAGAGGAAGATCACCCCTTAACTGGTCTATCATTTTGGGAGATAGCAGATTTAATCTAAATCTTTTCAGATATGATGAGCATGCAGACAGTCCAAATGTGTTTGCGACAGAAATGTTTCAGATAAACGAACATGATGATATCAGATCAGCTCAGTACAAGAATATGATATGTTCCAAGAATCTTATCAGAAAACTTGTGACAACATACATGGAAAAGGGCGAGATACCTATTCGTACTGATTCCAAGGATTACGATTCATGGTACAATAAACGTACAGCGGCAGACGGAAAAATAGATTTTAAAGACAGAACCAGAAACATTTACAATCTGATCCGCGGTGTTGCAGCGCCTTTTCCAGGAGCATTTTGCTATGCAGATAAAGAGGACGATGAGCACAAGGTTATAATTTGGGAGGCACATCCTTTTGACGAAATGATGGATTTTTCAGGCTATGCGCCTGGAGAGATCATTGATGTTTTTGACAATAAACCAATTGTCAGAACGGTTGATGGTTCTATCAGAATAGACAGATACGAAAGTGAAGTAACATTGACTTCAAAGATGCTGCTTATATAAACAGAGTTCAAAAAACAAAAAGTAGGAGATATCAATGTTTTCATATAACGATTATAGAGAAATAATAAAAGCAATCAAGGACACGGGCCTTAATGCTACTTATGAGGAAGCACTTGAAAGAGATTCTTTCATTATAATGCGCCATGATGTGGAATATTCAGTAGAAAGAGCATACGCCCTTTCCAAGGTTGAAGAGAGTATGGATTTCAGGTCTACATTCTTTTTCCAGTGGACCAATAATTCTTATAATATTCTCTCCAGAAAAAATAGAGACATCCTCACAGACATGCATGAGAGAGGACAGAATATTGGTCTTCACTTCGCCCTAAATGGCATGACAGATATGCAGCTTGTAAGAGAGAGAATCAAGCAGGAAATTGATATGCTCAGCAATATGCTGGGATTTAAGATAAATTCTTTTTCAATTCACAGGCCATCACCAGATGTTCTTGCGGAGAATATCAAGATTCCAGGAATTGTAAATGCTTATCAGGACGAGTTCTTCTCTTTTGATCCAAAGGCTACTCCTGAATCCAAGCTTGAAGTTAAGTATATGTCAGATGCTAACCACATTTGGAGATATGGATATCCTGATGCAGAGTCTATGGCAGGACACAAGAAGATTCAGATCCTGACACATCCTTTTGCCTGGACCAAGGCAGGATATGACAATCTTGAAAATTACAAGACTCTTGTAAATGAGAAATATGTAGAACTTATTGATTCCATTGACAATGAGTGTAAAGATTTTGGGCCACTTCGCGACAATTTTGACAAGATTCCTTTTGATGAGTATGGTCTGTAAGAGACTTTGGAGCTAAATGCCTGATGTGCGGAATATGCGGCTATATATCTAAAAAAAGAATAACAGAAGAAGAACTCAGGATCATGAATGATACTATGTATCATCGCGGTCCTAATGATAGTGGGATTGCTATCTATGAAGGAACAGATGGTTATAGTATAGGCTTTGCCCACAGAAGGCTTTCGATTCTTGATCTGTCACCGCTAGGACATCAGCCGATGCATTCGGCAAATGGCAGGGTCTCAATTGTATTTAATGGCGAAATATATAATTTCATTGAACTCAAGGAAGAACTAAAAGAATATCCCTATAAATCTACCTGTGATACAGAGGTCATCCTGGCTGCCTACATGAAATGGGGCATTGGAATGGTTGATCACATTCATGGCATGTTTGCCATTGCCCTCTATGACAGGGAAACTCAGGATGTTTTCCTTATAAGAGACAGGATAGGCAAAAAACCTTTATTTTACTGGATAGATGATGGTAATATCGTTTTTGGCTCCGAGCTTAAGCCTATTATGAAGTGCCCTGGCTTTAAGAGTGAGATCAGAACGCAACTGCTTCCAAGATATCTTTATAATCAGTACATTGCTGCTCCGGATACCATTTTTAAGGATGTATACAAACTTGAACCTGGCAGCATCCTGAGATTTAGGAACGGAAATATCAGTAAATGGAAATACTGGGATATCAAGGAAGTCTACAAGAAAGAGAGTCAGAATCAGATCACTAGCTATGAGGAGGCCAAGGAAGGCCTAAAACAGCGCCTTAGAAACTCTGTGGCTGGTAGAATGATAGCTGATGTCCCAATTGGAACTTTCCTTTCTGGTGGATATGACTCATCTTTAGTCACAGCTATTGCTCAGGAGATGTCTGATAAGCCTGTTAAAACCTTCTGTATTGGTTTTGATGTGCCCAAGTACAATGAAGCTGAGTATGCCAAGGAGGTTGCAAATTACCTTGGATGTGAGCATACAGAGCTTTACTGCACGGAAAAAGAGATGTTTGATCTGGTGAAGAGTATTCCTCAGTATTATGATGAACCTTTTGCAGATAAATCTCAGATTCCGTCAATGCTGGTCAGTAAGCTTGCCAAAAAGGATGTTACGGTTGCTCTGTCAGGAGATGGAGGAGACGAGTTCTTTTGCGGATATAATGTATATGATTATGTTAGAAAGGCTCAGCTCTTAGATATTCCAGGTGCTATGGTAAGTACCTTGGGAAAGATTCCGATTCCAGGAGGAAGACTCATTGACAGAATGCCTTTTGGAGTAAGAGTTGTTGCTGGAAACAGAAATCCTGAGACCAAGACACAGCTTATATCTGAGGCATATGTCAAGGCTTCACATGCGTTTGTTACAGGGCTAGAGAGCCTGGACAGGCCAATGACAGCAGAGCAGTATCTTTCGACTGACTATAATATGAAGGACAATATGGCACCTGTCCTTTATCCAATGGAGTCTTTGTATCAGGTGGATAATTACCAGACAAGGCGAATGCTTCTTGATATGGAAACCTATCTGCCAGAGGACATTTTAGTTAAGATGGACAGAGCATCCATGAAGTATTCCTTAGAAAACAGGTGCCCAATCATGGATACAGCTGTGATGGAGTATTCCTTCAGAATTCCTCACAGATTTAAGTATTATAAAGGTGATAAAAAGCATATCCTGAAAGATATTGCTTATGACTATATACCAAAAGAGCTGCTTGAAAGGCCAAAGACCGGATTTGGAGTCCCCATGGACCAATGGCTCAGAGGCCCCTTAAAGGAACAGCTTCTTGACTATAGCAGCACTTCATTTTTAAAGAAGCAGGGGATATTTGATCCGGAATATGTATCAAGATTTATCAACAACTATGTTGTTACAGGAGATGCAGGTGACACAACCGGTGCTAATTTCAGCAAGATTGCCTGGCCTTTCTATATATTCCAGCAATGGTACAATTATTACATTGGTTAAAACCGTGTTGTGTAATGATATTAGATAATTATATTTAAGGAGATTTTTAAAATGACAAGAGAAGAAGTTTTTGAGAGATTAAATGAGATTTTCAGAGATGTTTTTGATGATGAGAGCATCACTGTAGAAGAAGAGACAACAGCTGATGATATTGATGATTGGGATTCACTTGAGCATATCAATCTTGTGAATGCCATTGAGGATGAGTTTGATATGAAGTTTGATATGGGACAGATTGTAACCATGAAAAACGTAGGTGAGATGGTTGATATCATTCTTGAAAAGCTTGATTGAGGTTTTTAGTGAACGAGTATAGATTTGAGGAAATAATATCCAAAGAAGAAGATAAAAAAGAATACACAAAGGCTGAGTTTAGCACTTCAGTCACAGCTGAGATGATGCAGAAATTCTATGAGATTTCAGGAGATGACAATCCTCTTCACATGGATGAGGCTTTTGCAAAAGAGCAGGGATTTTATTCAAGAGTTGTCTATGGAATGCTTACAGCATCATTCTACTCAAGGCTTGCAGGAGTATACCTGCCTGGAAAGTTCTGCCTTTTGCATTCAGTGGAATCGTCCTTTAAAAATCCTGTATTTATAGGAGATACTCTTACGGTGGCAGGATATGTCAAGGAAAAGCATGAGGCAACAAGAACTATCGACATTGTAGCAACAATTACAAATCAGGACGGCAAAAAGGTCAGCAAGGCTAAAATTCTAGCGGGGTTCCTTAAATGAAAAGTGGTAAGACTTTTTTGATATTAGGTGCTTCATCAGACTTGGGAGTAGCACTACTTAAGAGATTAAATGAAGAGTATACAGACAGCTCTTTTGTTCTGCATTACCATTCAAGTGATGAGGCTCTTAAGAAGATAGAATACAAAAATAATAATAAGGGCATTACACTGAAGGCTGATTTTTCTGATGAAAAAGAGGTTCAGGCTTTCATTTCTGCTATAGAGGAGAGGGAACTTATTCCAACTCATGTCGTGCATCTTCCTGCATCTAAGCTTGTATATACAAGGCTCAAAGATTTTGACAGAGATAGAATTGACAGAAATGTCAGGATTCAGGTGTATTCTTTTGTTGAAATCATGAAGGCCTTTCTTCCTACAATGGTAAAGAGGAAGGATCATAACAAAGTGGTTGTAGCCCTTTCAAGCGTTGTTACGGGGCAACCTCAGAAATCAATGCTGGAGTATACAGCGGTAAAATCAATGCTACTTGGAGTTGTAAGGCAGCTTGCAGCAGATAATGCTGGCAAGAAGATAAACATAAATGCCATTTCTCCATCCATGATAGAGACCAAGCTCCTTAGTGAGATAGATCCCAAGATTGTGGCTCTTGCAGCGGAGGGCAGCAATGAAAAGAGAAATGCTACAGTAGATGACATAGTACCTGGAATTTGCTTCCTGCTATCTGATGACAGTAATTATCTAAGCGGAGTAAATCTTAATCTGAGTAACGGAAATGTAATCATATAATACATAATATTTTTGAGGAAAAGAAAATGTCTGATAAGGAAAAGACATTAAAACCCCATATAGCAATGTATATAGGCTCTCTTAATAAAGGGGGGGCCGAGCGAGTCATGGCTAATCTTGCCGTGTATTTTTTTGAACAGGGATACAGGGTGACGCTTGTGACTACGTATCTTGCAAGGGATGAATATGAGGTCAAGCATGCTGCCTGGAAAGCGGTTCCTGCAGGTGCTGACGGAGCCGTACTTGTCTCTGATACGGAGGAAAAACCAGTATGGGTTGATCCAAGCGGTGGAGAGAAGGATGGAATCCAAAGAGTATTTTCTGCTCTTTTAAAGGATGAGCAGGAGGGACGAATCAAGAACTTCACAAAGAGAAAAGAAAAGCTAAGAAAAATCTGGAGGCAGTTAAAGCCAGATCTGGTTCTTAGCTTTCTTGGTAAAAACAACATCATGGCTCTTTCTACTGCCACAAGAGAGGGTATCAAGGTGGTGGTATCTGTAAGGGCAGATCCTGAAATGGAATATAATACCAAGGCTCTCAAGGCAGGAATGCTTGCTACCTTTGGCAAGGCAGCAGGAGTAGTTGTACAGTCAACTGGCGCAAGAAACTTTTTCCCAGGCTTTATCAGGAAGAAATGCACTATCTTACCCAATGCCTTAAATCCAGCATTTATCAGAAAAAGATATGTTGGAGACCGTGAGAAGTCAGTTGTTATGGTGGGACGCCTTGATGAAAACAAGGATCAGGCCCTTGTCATGAGGTGCTTTGCTGAAATAACCAAAGATAAATTCAAGGACTATAAGCTACTTCTATACGGGGATGGGCCAGACAGGCAGAAACTTCAGAGACTATCTATCAGTCTTGGACTTGAGGAAAAATGTGAGTTTGCAGGAAGTGTCAAGCACGTAGCTGAGCACATAGAAAAGGCAAGCCTGTTTATTCTGGCTTCAAGGCAGGAGGGAATGCCCAATGCCCTTATAGAAGCAATGTCACTGGGACTTCCATGCATTTCAACCGACTGTCCCTGCGGCGGACCAAGAGATTTGATTATTAATAATGAAAATGGTATCCTTGTGCCTGTTTCAGATGAAAAAAGCATGAGGGAAGCAATGATAAAGATTTTGTCTGACCATGAATTTGCTGAGAAAATTGGCACTTCTGCCACGAAGGTTCAGGATTTCTATAAACCAGAGATTACAAACCTTAAGTGGAAAAGATATCTCGACAAGATTATTTTTGAATAAATACTGATAAGGAATTGCAAAACATGAAGGAACTTGAATACCCTTTTGATGGCAATTACATAATGAAAAAAAAGAGGTCCATAAAGAAGGAACTTCTTGCGGATGGAAGTAGCCGTATTAAGAAGAAGATAGCCGTTCTTGGAGGCTCCACCACATCCGATATTGTGAAGGTCATGGAACTCTTTTTACTAAACTACGGAATAGAGCCGGCTTTCTATGAATCTGAGTATGGACAGTACTGGCAGGATGCAATGTTTCCCGGAGAGGAATTATCTTCCTTTAATCCTGATATTATCTACATTCATACCAGTAACCGCAATATAAAGGATTATCCAGGCATGGGAGATACAGCAGCTCAGGTAGATGAGCTTGTGGATAACACTTACAGACATTTTGAGGCCATGTGGAATAAGCTCCATGAGCTGTATCACTGTCCTATTATCCAGAATAATTTTGAGGCCCCTTTTTACAGGCTTCTTGGCAATAGAGATGTTTACGATATCCATGGAAGGCTGTCTTTTATAAACAGGCTTAATGACAGGTTTTATGAGTTTGCAAGAAATAATACCCTTGGAGAAGGCAGCTTTTTTATCAGCGATATAAACTATATCTCCAGCTGCTATGGCCTTGATAGCTGGTCAGATCCCCAGGCCTGGCATATGTACAAATATGCATGCTGTATTCCTGCCATTCCGACCTGGAGCTTTAACGTAGCTAATATCATAAAGTCGATTTATGGCAAGAATAAAAAGGGTCTTGTTCTTGATCTGGACAACACTCTTTGGGGCGGAATTGTCGGAGATGACGGAGTTGACGGCATTGAGATAGGCCAGGAGACAAATCTTGGCCAGGTTTATGCTGAATTTCAGGACTATATTAAGAGCCACAAGGATCTTGGAATAGTTCTGGCTGTAGATTCCAAGAATGAAGAAGAAAATGCCATAGCAGGCCTTGAGCATCCTGATGCGCCTTTAAAACCAGATGATTTTGTTGCAATAAAGGCTAACTGGGAACCTAAGAGCGAGAATATGAAGAAGATAGCTTCAGAGTTATCTCTTTTGCCTGAGTCTTTAGTATTTGTTGATGATAATCCTGCTGAGCGTGAGATTGTAAGAGGACAGATTCCTGGTGTTTGTGCTCCTGAGCTTGACGCGCCTGAACACTACATCAGACTCATAGATCACAGCGCCTTCTTTGAGGCCACATCTATTTCAGAAGATGATATGAAGAGAAATGAGATGTATATGGCCAACAAAAAGAGAGCTGCCCTGGAAGAGAGTTTTGCTGACTACAGCGATTACTTGAGGTCTCTTGAGATGGAGGCTGTCATAAAGCCCTTTGAAAAGATGTATATGCCTCGAATTGCTCAGCTTACCAATAAGAGCAATCAGTTCAACCTTACTACCAGGAGATATTCCCAGAGTGACATTGAAGAGGCAGCAGGTGATAAGCGCAATATCACTCTTTATGGAAGACTTAAAGATAAATTTGGTGACAATGGAATAGTAGCACTAACAGCGGGTCATGTGGATGGAGATGAGCTCCATATTGATCTGTGGCTCATGAGTTGTCGTGTGCTTAAACGTGACATGGAGTTTGCCATGATGGATAGTCTGGTAAAGGCAGCTCTTTTGCGAAAAGTTAAGACTATTTACGGATACTATTATCCAACTGCCAAGAACAAGATGGTCAGGGATTTTTATCTGCTTCAGGGATTTGAAAAGATATCTGAAGATGAAGAAGGAAATGCAACCTTCAGACTTGATATTTCTGGTGGCTATGAGAACCAGAACCATGTCATTACAGTTGTAGAGGAATAAAAAAGTATGTGCGGAATCGCAGGATTATTGCAGTTTAAAAAGGATGCCAGAAGTAATATCCAGAAGATGAATGAAAGAATGCTTCACAGGGGACCAGATGACGATGGCATCTATATAAGTGAAGACGGTAAAGTGGCGCTTGGACACAGGCGCCTTTCAATCGTAGACCTTTCTAAAAATGGTGCTCAGCCCTTTGTATCACATAGTGGAAAGAGCATAATGGTCTACAACGGAGAAATCTACAACCACAAGGAAATAAGGGATAAGCTCCTTGAAGATAAGGCAGTTACTGGGTTTAAGAGTACTTCTGATACGGAAACTCTGATTGAAGCCATTGAGTTTTATGGTATCAGTAAGGCTCTTACTATGTGCAAGGGAATGTTTGGTATTGCATTCTATGATACCCAGAATAATACTGTGACTTTGGCAAGGGACAGAGTTGGCGAAAAACCTTTGTACTATGGCACAGTAGGAGGCTCTTTTGCCTTTGCATCTGATCTGGGGTGCCTTAGGGTAATTGACGGATTTGATAACAAGATAAATACAAAGGTTTTAAACATATATTTTACAGAGGGGTATATTCCTGCTCCTTATTCAATCTATCAGGATATCTACAAGTTAGAGCCTGGAACCTTTATGACTGTCGACGTGGATACGCTTAAGACCGAAGTTCATACCTATTGGTCTATGAAGGAAGCTGCCAAAAAGGGACAGAGCAATCTCTTTACAGGAACAAGGCAGGAAGCTGCCCAGGAACTTGAGAGACTTTTAAAGAATTCAATAAAGGGCCAGATGGTGGCTGATGTTCCGGTTGGAGCATTCCTTTCTGCTGGAATAGATTCAAGTACTACGGTTGCTCTTATGCAGTCGTTGGAGCCAGGTAAGGTCAAGACCTTCACTATTGGTATGGAGGATCCTAAATATAACGAAGCTGTTTATGCCAAAGAAATTGCGCAGCACCTTGGAACTGAGCACACAGAACTCTATATCACAGAGGCTGATGCCAAGGCAGTGATCCCAAAGCTTTCGAGTATGTTTGCTGAGCCTTTTGCTGATTCCTCACAGATTCCTACATATCTTGTGAGTAAGATGACAAGGGAGCATGTGACAGTTTCTCTTTCTGGAGATGGCGGAGATGAGTTGTTCTGCGGCTATAATTCATATGCTTCCATAGACAGAATCTGGGGCAAGATGAAAAATGTGCCTTATTTTATCAGAAAACCTGCTAGCAGCCTGATCCTTAACAGCCCTCTTTCCAAAAAAGAAATTCTTAGAGTAAAGGGCACACTTTTAGGGGCTAAGGGGCCAGTGTCCCTTCACAGGACAGAACATGAGACTGACCCTATCATACGTAGGATTGCGCTGGAGGAGAGTACTCTGCCTTATAAGCTTACAGAGCTTCCTGAGCATTTCCTTGGAGAAACAAACCATGAGTGCATGCTTGCGGATATGGTTCTGTATCATCCTGATGACATTCTGGTAAAGGTTGACAGGACAGCGATGGCGGTTTCTCTTGAGACAAGAGTCCCTATGCTGGACAGAGATGTAGTGGAATTTGCATGGAGCCTTCCGATAGAGTATCTTAGAGAAGGCAAAATTGGTAAAATGGTCTTGAGGGATGTATTATACAAGTATATTCCAAGGGAGATGATGGAAAGACCCAAGAAGGGATTTTCTATTCCGATAGATAAATGGCTTCTTGAGCCTGAGCTTCGTTCCTGGGCAGAAGGCCTTATAGATAAAGATAAACTGCGCAGGCAGGGTATCCTTGACCCTGATGTTGTAGAGCGAATATGGAAGGATTACACAGATCGCGGTATCTACAGGATACAGATCTGGTATATTCTCATGTTCCAGCAGTGGTATGAGGAAGAATATAGATGGCAATAGCATCTTTTAAATTTTTGTGCTTTTATGCACTAATACTAATACTATATTATTTAGTACCTGTATTTACCAAGAAAAGAGGACAGTGGCTGGTTCTTTTACTGGCCAGTGTGCTCTTTTATGTAGTATCAGGAGAACCGGCTCTTATAGCATATCCCATTGGATCAGCCTTTGTTACATGGGCCCTTCTAAAAATCCTGGTTCGACTTGATAAAAAAGCTATAGTAAAAAGGCGACTTGTTCTTATAGCTGAACTTGTAGTACTTCTTGGAATTCTCATAGGTCTTAAATATGTAAAGTTCATTACAGGTGGAGGAGCACATGTTCCACTTGGTCTTTCTTTTTATACCTTTATCATTCTTGGATATTTTATTGAAGTGTACAATGGCATAGCTGTACCTGTTTCAGGGTTTTTAAAGACTGTTCTTATCGGAATGTATTTTCCAATCCTTATTTCAGGCCCGATTTACAAGGAAAGAGAGTCTGGCAATCAGTTTTTTGAGTATCATCCACTGGATTACAAGAATATTACTTATGGAATGATCCGCATGCTCTGGGGCTTTTTCAAGGAGCTTGTTATCTCTGAGAGACTGGCGGTTGTAGTTAATACTATTTTTGGAAATGATACTCAGTATCAGGGAGCATATATCTGGGTTGGAGCAGTGTGCTTTGCATTTCAGTTATACACAAACTTTTCAGGCTGCATGGACATAGTAATTGGCCTTTCTGAGACCTTTGGAATTGTACTTCCTGAGAACTTTAAGACTCCTTTTTTGGCAAAGAACATCAGCGAATACTGGAGAAGATGGCATATTACTCTGGGAAGCTGGATGAAGGATAATGTTTTTTTTCCACTTCTTAGAACAAAGCTTTTTACTAATATTGGCAAATTCCTAAAAAAGAAGATTGGGAAAAAGAAGGGAAAACAGCTCACTACCTATATTGCTATGTTTATTTTGTGGTTTTCTGTAGGTATGTGGCATGGCGGAGAAGTCAAGTACGTCATTGGATCAGGTCTTTTGCACTGGGCCTACATAGTTACTGGAGAAATAACACTTCCGTTTTTTACCTGGCTTTTTGCCACAAAGATGCACATAAACCTTGAGGGTAGATTTGCAAACGGCTTTAGAGTGGTCAGAACCTTTTTCCTGGTGTGCGTAAGCTTTGTGTTCTTTAGATCTGACAATGTGCCTCATGCTCTTAGGATGCTTGGGGAAGGAATCAGCGTATTTAACCCCTGGGTTCTTTTTGATGGAAGTATGTTAGAACTAGGTCTTGATATCTATGGATGGCTTATAGTATTTATTTCCCTTGCAATACTTATTACAGTCTCAATTCTTCAGTACAGAATTGAAGGGGCTTGCGCAGGAAGGATTGATGATTCAAGACTTACAGGTATTACCTGCGTCAGAGATATTATTGCAAAAAGAAATATCGTTATCAGATGGATTGTTATCCTGGGACTTTTGTTCTTTGTTATTTTAGTTGCGGAATATGGCCCTGGATATAGTGCAGCAGAGTTTATTTATAAGGATTTTTGATAATTATGACTAGGAAGCAAGTGTTAAAAGCGGTCATTTTCATATGCCTGGTATCATGGCTTTTGGTCCATGTAACCTATGTGATCAGAACAAATGGTCATGTTAAAGATAGGTTTGTGGGCTTTTATGCGGAAAAGAATAATTCGATAGATGCTGTTCTTATAGGCTCATCTCCAGTGTATCCGTGCTTTTCCACACCTATGATCTATGGGGATATGGGAATTACAATGTATCCCTTATCTTCCAACATGCAAAGACCGGTTGCAGCCAAGTATCTTGTTGAGGAAGCCTTAAAGACACAGAGCCCGGACCTTTTTATCTTTGAGATGAGAATGTGGACTGCAAGAGATGAGGACCTTCTTGGAAATATGGCTCATACGAGGGAAGTCACAGACAATCTCAAGTATTCATTAAACAGGATAAGGGCTATAAATGCCATGGTGTCAGAAGATGAAGACAGGCTGTCCTATTACTTTGATATTTTTAAATATCATTCAAACTGGAAGACATTAGTTATGTGGAGCCAGCTTAGAACCTGGTTTTACGAGTATCCGGAAGAGTATAAAGGCTTTGTCCCTGAAACTGAGGTAGGACCTGTTGAACTGACAGATGCCTACAAGGATACAGGGATCATGCCAATTCCAAGCGAGCAGGAGAACTATCTTTTAGATCTGTTATCCTATCTCAAGGACAAGGATATAAATGCTCTCTTTGTGATAACTCCATATGATGTTTCTGTAGAGGAACAGCAAAAGACAAACTATATGGCCAATATTATCAGAAATAGCGGATATGATTTTCTTGATATGAATCAGTATCGCGATGAGATGGGCTTTGATGGACAGACAGATTTTAATGACTATGGAACTCACACAAATGTGCTCGGAGCCAAAAAGGTAACAGAATTTTTTGAAAAATACCTTGAGGAAAACTATAGAAATATACTTACTAGCGACCACAGAGGTGACTCTTCTTACAAGTCATGGGATAAAGCCTATGACAAGTGGCTTAGTGCCTATGAAGAAGGCCAGGCAATCATTACCTATAACCTAGAAAATGGCATATTTTACCAGCTTGATGAAGATGACGGATGAGGTTCGCGTACTAGTGTACGCAGTTACAATGAATATGCTATAATGCTGATAGGACTGCCAGCGTATTGCACGCAGTACAGTTTCTATGGAGGGGACATGATAATAATTCAATTAAAGGGCGGAATGGGCAATCAAATGTTCCAGTACGCTTTATACAGGCAGCTCAAAAAGCTTGGTAGAGACGTCAAGATCGATGATGAATCAGGCTTTGTGGGTGATGCTCTTAGAATCCCTGTCTTGCAGAGATTCGGAATAGAATATGATAAGGCTACCAAGGATGAAGTAATTAAACTCACTGACTCCAAGATGGACATCTTTAGCAGGATCAGGAGAAAGCTAACAGGCAGGAAGTCTTTCAGGATAGATGAGGAATCTGGCATTTTTGATCCAAGGATTCTGGAGGTTGAGAACGCCTACCTTGTTGGATACTGGCAGAGTGACAAATACTTCAGTGATGAAGAGGTAGAAAGAGAACTCAAGGATGCATTTGAAAAGCGCCCTCAGGATATAATGCAGGATAGCGTCAGCTGGACCATTCTGCAGCAGATAGAGTGCTGTGAATCTGTAAGTCTCCATATCAGGAGAACAGATTATATAGATGCCGAGCATAATCATATTCACAATATCTGCACTGAGAAATATTATAAATCAGCCATAGATAAGGTCAGAAAGCTGCACCCTAGCGCAGTATTCTTTATCTTTACTGATGACAAGGAATGGTGCAGACAGCATTTTAGAGGCCCTAATTTTATAGTCGTTGATCTTAATGAAGAAGGAAATACAGATGTTGCAGAGATGACTCTTATGAGCAAATGCAAGCATCATATCATGGCAAACAGTTCATTTAGCTGGTGGGCAGCATGGCTCAATGATAATCCAGCCAAGATGGTCATTGCTCCTTCCAAGTGGATCAATAACAGGGATATGGATGATATCTACACATCCAGGATGACCAAGATCGCGACATAAATTATATGAATGATATAGAAATAAGAAAGCACAAGATAGGAAACAGGAAATGAGCAACAACACTGATACTAAGAAGGTATCTCTTCTTGGTAAGATAGGCTATATTTTTGACAAAAAGCAAAAGGGACAGCTGGTAATACTGGCTGTCCTTATACTGATTGGTGGTTTATTTGAGACATTGGGTGTATCTATGATGCTGGCAGTTGTTTCAGTTATTATTAACCCAAAGGCTCTTGATGAGGCTATAGCCAAGCATGACTGGTTATACCGGATAATAGATTTTCTGGGGCTTCACGAATATGAGAAGATGGCCATTACACTTTTAGTCAGTCTGATTCTTATTTTCGTGGTCAAAAATATCTACCTGCTGTTTCTTGTTTATAGGCAGAACACATTTATCAGTAAGGCACGTAATAACATGATCAGTCGTGTTATGAGAGAATTCCTAAATAGGCCTTACGAGGACTATTTAGGAGCTGATATTCCAACAGTTTTTAGAATTACAGACAGCGATATCCCAAGAGTATTTACTCTTATGCTGGCACTGCTTCAGCTGTGTACAGAGCTTGTGGTTTCAGTTTGCCTTGGTGCACTTCTTTTGGCCGTAAACTGGCAGATGACTCTTTTAATGCTGGTTGTTCTGATATGTCTTACTATTTTTAATACAAAGCTCCTTAAGCCCAAGCTTAATTCAATTGGCCAGAGGAATCAGGAGATACAGTCCAGAATTGCAAAGTGGAGAATTGAGGCTATCTATGGACTCAAGGATGTTAAGGTTCTTAACAGGCAGGACTTCTTTATCAGAAATTACTATGAGAGTGGAAGTATTGGTGCTGATATAGCAAGAAACTATGCAGTACTTAATTCTACACCAAGATCTCTTATAGAAACTGTTTTTATAGCAGTAGTTCTTTTGTTCATTCTGGTTTATATCGTCAATGGAGGGGATCCAACACTGCTTGTTCCACAGCTTACAGCCTTTGGTGTGGCAGCTATGAGGATCATGCCTTCAGCAAACAGAATAAATACCTATATTGCTGAAATAGCTTATAACCAGTACAGCCTTGATTACGTTTACGATAACCTTACCGAGTCTATGAAGACGGATAAGGCAATGAGAGCAGAGAGAGCAGCTATAGCAGGCCCTGAGCTCAAACTTCAAAAAGAGATAGAGCTTAGGAACATCACCTTTGCTTATCCGGATGGAGACACAAACATTTTTACCGGAGCCAACATGGTAGTACCTAAGGGTAAATCTGTTGGTATCATGGGACCTTCTGGAGCAGGTAAATCAACTATAGTGGATATTCTCCTGGGACTTCTTCATGTTAAGTCAGGAGAGATTTTGTGCGATGGAGCCAATATCTTTAGTAATTATGATTCCTGGCTTGCGCAGATTGGATATATTCCACAGTCAATCTATCTTGTGGATGAGTCCATAAGAGATAACATTGCTTTTGGTATCGATGCTGACAAGATAGATGATGACAGAATCTGGGAAGTAATGAAGGAAGCGCAGCTTGCAGACTTTGTAAAGAGCCTTCCTGAGGGACTTGACACAAAGATTGGCGACAGAGGTGTGAGACTTTCCGGAGGTCAGAGACAGCGTATAGGAATAGCGAGAGCTCTTTATCACAACCCTGAGATATTGGTATTTGATGAGGCTACAAGTGCTCTTGACAACGAGACAGAGGCTGCAGTAATGGAAGCTATCAATAGTTTCCATGGCAAGAAGACAATGGTCATCATAGCCCATAGACTGAATACTATCGCAAACTGCGACATTATCTATGAGGTTAATAACGAGACAATTACCAGAACAACTCTTGAGGGCAAAACGGTTTATACAGCAAATTGATAGGACTTGACTATGAAAAAGACAGACACTTTTTTCCTTATTCACAACTATAATACGGTTCCGGAGAAGCTTCTTGAGTATTGTCAGGACTATCTGATAATAGATGCGTCTGATGATGAGAAGGTCATCAAGGAACTCGAAGACAAAAACTATAAGCATATTCATGTGGAAAATACTGGTCACAACCTGACCAGCTATTTTCATTTTTTCATAGATAATTATGACAATCTTCCTGAGTGGATAGCTCTTTTAAAGGGTAATATCATTGGAAGGCATGTTACTGAGGACTTCTTCAACAGAACTTATGACAATAAGTGGTTTACCTATTTGTATCAGGATCCAACAACCTGGGAGAGATATAAAAAGGGAGGAGACCCTGATTCTATAGCTTCTCTTGTATCAGAAGAAGGCTTTATAGAGCTCAATTCCTCATGGTATATGAAGCAGAGCCATTCCTACAGATATTTCTATGACATGGATGACTTTATGAAGTTTGTCTACAAGAATCCTGTGATCCCCAGGTATTGCACATTTGCTCCTGGCGGTTGCTACATTATCCACAAGTCACAGATTCTCAAGAATTCCAAGACATTTTACAAGAATCTGAATACTCTTATGGAATATAGAAAGGAATATGATTTCCCAGCGGAGGCTTTTCTTGTAGAGAGAGTATTGCCTTGGATTTTTACTTCCAGGTATGAGGTAAATCCCTGGATGGAAGATGAGGGAGAATTTGCCAGAATGCTTTCAAAGTGTGAAGAGAAGGTAAATGCCTACAGACAGTGGAATAGCCTCTCACACAAGAGAATCAGAATGATGTTTGGAGCCAAGGCTCCGGATTTTTGGGAAGGCCTGGTTTAAAAAATATGATAGGAACTGAACTTATAAAGGGATATGGCCTTGGCAATCAGTTGTTTTTTTATATAACTGTAAGGTGCCTTGCCAGAGAGAAAAATACGGATTTTGGCTTCGTGAATCCTGAGCAGATAGGAAATGTTTTTCATTCCAATAAGGGAATGTACTTTATGGATATAGACATGGGCAAAGAAATATCCAGACAGGACATGGAAAACTATAACATCTATCATGAGCAGGATGACAGACTGTACATGGGCAATTCTGTACATGATATGACTCATGGCTGCTATATAAGCGGCCCTGATCAGGGACTTATGGATGTGCCTGATAATACGATTGTCTATGGAAATATGCAGTCTGAGCGGTACTTTGAGAAATATAGAGATGAGATCAGACAGTGGCTTCATGTAAAAGAGGAAGCTGAAAGCTATGAGTATACAGCAGATGATCTTTGTATCATAAATCTAAGAGGTGGTGAATACACAAGCTGCCCTGAGCTATACCTTGACAGAAGATATTACTTAAATGCAATAAGGAATATGAAAAAGATAAATCCTGCCATGCGATTTATGGTGGTGACAGAAGATGAAGTTGCGGCAAGAAAGGTCCTTCCTGAATTTGAGATCCACCACTTTGACATGGGTAAGGACTATGTGACCATTAAAAATGCCAGATACCTTATTCTGTCTAATTCTTCATTTGCAATGGTACCCGTGATGTGCAGCACAGAGCTCAAGTATGCTATTGCGCCAAAGTACTGGGCAAGGCATAATATCTCAGATGGTTTCTGGTCTTCTGAGCAGAATATTTATAGCTTTTTGACTTATCAGGATAAAAAAGGAAGACTCTTTTCTGCAGACGAGTGCCAAAGAGAACTTGATGAGTACAAAAAAACTTCAAGGCTCTATGCAAGGAGAAACATAAGACCTGGCAAGGTAGTAGCTTTTTTCCAAAATATCAAAAGAAGGCTTATCTACGGATGGTTTTTCTCAAAGAAAATCTTAAGAAGCTTCGAGCGCAGGACTGGTATTATCAAAACATATCAGGGATAAAGGTTTTAAATTTGATTACAGGCAGAGTTATCTGCCTATGGTAGAGACATGAGCGACAAAATAAAACTTCCAAACGTGACACTAGTGGCGATGACCAGTGTTGATATATATGAGACTGTTCAGGCTATGAAGTACAGTATGAGAGGCATCGAATTTGGAGATGCAGTACTTATTACTGACCACAAGCCTTTTTATCTGCCAAAGAGTATCAGATACAGTCACACAGATAAACTTGATAATATAGATAAGTTCAACTACAAGATGACCTATGAACTTTATGAGCACATAAAGACAGACTTTGCGCTTATAGTTCATGCAGATGGATTCGTTATACATCCGGAGAAGTGGGATGATGAGTTTTTAAAATATGACTATATCGGCTCGCCCTGGCCACTTCCCAAAAATGACTATGCCTACAGAGATTCAAAAGGCAATATCTGTAGAGTTGGAAATTCAGTATCCATCAGATCCAAGAGACTTATGGAATTTCCCCAAAAGAATAATGTGAAGTGGGAAAAAGTATACGACGGTTTTTACAATGAGGACATTTTTATTTGCTGTTATCTCAAGAACATGATGGAAGAAGCTGGGATTAAATGGGCTCCTTTTGAACTTGCCTGTAGATTCGGAAGAGAACATCCACTTCCTGAGAACAAAGGCATAGAGCCTTTCGTATTTCATAAGTGGTGGGGCGAGAACGAGAACTATCCAAGATTTTACAGCCCATACAAGAGGTTTAAAATGGCGGTAAGACCGCTTCTTTTCTGGCGAAGAAGCAAGAAGTGGAAAGAGGAGCATAAGGTGCAATGAAGTTTTCTGTAGTTATTCCGGTTCATAATGCAGAAAAATATATAGAAGAGTGTCTGAAATCAATCACTTCGCAAGACCTCGATAGCTGCGGCTCTCAGGTGGAAATCCTTTTGATTGAAAATGGTTCTACAGACAACAGCTTGATGTTATGCGATAAACTGGCTGAGGGTAATACAAATGTTAAAACCTTTCACTTTGGGAAAATAGGCGCCTACAATGCAAGGCAGCAAGGTATCAGAAAGTCTACTGGTGACTATATTATCTTTGTGGATGCAGATGACCAAATGGCAGGGGGCAGTATCGGCAAGCTTGCCGATTATCTTTTAAGCCTTCAGGAAATTGGTGAATTGCCAGATATAGTCATATATAATGCAGCAGATCTTTCAAAAAGAGACAGCAAAATGTTTACCTTCACCTTTGAAGAAAACAAGATCTATAAAGGCGAAGAACTGAATCAGTTTTATGAGATCATGTGTAAGGGTGATTCGCTAAATGCACTGTGGAATAAATGTATAAAGACAGAGACTGCTCTTTTATGTATCTCAAGTGAAGAAGATAACAATGAGGTCTTTAATCACGGTGAAGACCTTTTGCAGACAGCGGCTTTTTTAGACAAAGCTAAGTCTATAGCATATCTGAATGATATTATATATTATTACAGAGACAACAGGCAGGGACTTACCGGAACCTATCACGGAGAATTTCTTGATAATCAGGTAAAGGCCTGGGAAGCTTTTGACGATTATGCAGCTAAGTGGACTGGAGATAAATTTAAAGCCATAATTGACGAAAGAAAGACGCTTACATGCATGATCTGTGCAGATAAACTGGTAAAATCAGAGGTGAGCGGCAAGGTTTTAAAGAAAGAAATGAGGGCGCTTCTTGATAGTGACTTCTTTAAAAGATATGGCTATGAAAAACTGCCTGAATGGGCGCCGGAAAGCTCAGTATATATGCAGAAGCTAGTTTTATCAGCTGATCCATATAAGAAGCTTGTATTTGAGGGATATGTCCGTTCCTTCAAAGCAAAAATAAAAAGATTTTTAAAGAGGTAATGATGGTTTACGATCTTTTTCCTTTTTTTAACGAAATAGATATATGCTTAATGCGTCTCAATGTTCTTGATAAGTATGTGGATAAGTTCATTATTGAAGAGTCCACAATGACTTTTTCCGGTGAGGAGAAAGAGTTGTGCTTTGAAAAGAATAAAGAGCTGTTTAAACAGTTTCTGCCTAAGATAGAATATGTTGTTGTAGACGATACTCCCAAAGTGGCAAAAACTCACGAGAGGGATTATTTTCAGAAAAACCATCTGGTGGAGGGACTTAAAAAAGTAGGAGCTACAGAGGACGATGTAATAATCTTTGGAGATTTGGACGAAATCCCTAACCCGGTAGTTTTAGAAAAAATAATAAAAGAGTTTGATAAGACTAAGGTTTATCACCTGGCTCAGCGTAATTTCTATGCATTCCTCAATATGGAGGAAAAGTCAGGAAAGCTCCTGTCAATAACTGGAGAATTTCCTGAAATAGCCCAGGAAGATAGAAAGTGGCTCGGAACCAAGATTACTTCTATGATAAATATTCCAGAGGAAGGAATTGTCAGGTTAAGAGACCTTGTGAAACCAGAAGACAAAAGGTCTGTCAGGGTTTCTGACGGAGGATGGCATTTTGGATACATGGGCGGACATAACGCCAAGAATCCTGTGGACAGGATTGGAACTAAGGTAAAGGCTGCGGCCCATCAGGAATACAATGATAGAGAAATCCTTGCTGAGACCATGGACAGACTAGTTCTTGGGCAGGATATTTTTGGAAGAGATGCCAGATTTGAAAGAGTTGAGGTAGATGATAGTTTCCCTGCCTATTTAAGGGAACATATATCAGACTATGACTTTTTGGTGATGCCCAGAATAACTCTTCTTTCAAAGGCGTATCACAAGTTTGACATCACGGTAGGGCGTTTTTGCAGGAAAGCCTATCACAAAATACTTAGAATGATCAGGAATAAATAAGAGATTACTTATGAATCTGCTAACTGAAGAAAATAGAAAAAGAATAGGAAACAGGCTCTTTTATGTAGCTCTTTTGATAGAGCTGATCCTTATGATAGCTGAAAAAAGTGAATATTATTTTGACTTTGAAAGTTATGTGTTCAGAGTTACTTTTGCTCTGACAGTACTGGCTGTTGTGATCAAAAGACATGATAAGAAGCAGTGGCTTTTGATTGTAGCAGTGTGGGTATTTACCTTTATCTGCTATAGAATAACCGGACGGAATGAGCTTTTGAGATTTTCAACTTTTGTAATGGCAGCTCAGAATATAAATCTTGGTAAGACCATGAAAGCTACCTTCTGGATCAATCTTACAGGCTTTGTAGCTATAGCTCTTTTGGCAGTGACAGGAATAATGGGCGATGTCTACAAGGTAATGGACTATGGTCGTGGCAATGAAAATGAGCTTAGGTATGTATTTGGTTTTGGACATCCCAATACCCTTTGGGGATGTGTTTATGCACTAATGCTGCTGTGGCTGTGGGTATATGGCAGCAAGGCAAGGCTCTGGATGTGGGGAGTGCTGCTAGGACTGTTACTTTTGGTTGGCAAGCTTACTGCATCAAGGACAGCATTGGCGATAGGCCTTTTTACATTTGTGCTGGGATTGATTGTAAGATATGCAACAGGTATTGGCAGGAAAAAGATAATCTATGTCCTGACAAGTCTGGTTACTCCTGTTTTTTGTGTGGCCTTTTCAACCTGGGCTTCCAGTGTGGGCTATATTCCACGATATGAATTTGGACATCCCTGGTACACTGTTGTAACCTGGATTGATGAGAATTTGAATAACAGACTTCAGAATATATACAGAGATACAGCCAAGCACGCAGGCTCTCTGCAGACCTGGAAGTTGTTTTCAGATAAGGAGAGCTTTGAATATTTTGATATGGGCTGGGTAAGGCTCTTTTACTGGTATGGAATTATTCCAGCTGCTTTAATAGCACTTCTTGTTATAGCCTTTATCTATCTGTGCTACAGGCAGAGGGATGCCTGGACACTTATATTGATACTGTCCTTATCAATCTACACAGTTATTGAAGCAACCTTTGTTTCAGTATATATTGGAAGAAATATGCTATTGCCTGTTTTAGGTGTTTATATAGGATATTATTTAGAGAGGATGAGGAATGACTCAAAAAGCTAGAAAAAAGACCTTTTTTGCGCTAGTATGTGTCGCCTTTTTGGCAGTACTGGTGTATGAATACCTGACACCATATCTGTCAGATGATGTTATATATTATGATGATGTTAAAACGGCAAGTAACTTTTTTGGTATCTTTGCCCAGGAATATGCGCAGTACTTCTCGCATACAGGGAGAAGTGTGGCCCACATTATACTCAGGATTTTCTTATATATAGGTTCAAAGCTACTGTTTGATTTCGTTGCAGCAGCTGTATTTGTTACAGTTTCACTACTAATTTACCTGAATGTTTATAACAGAAATGAGTATGATGTAAGACTTTATGGATTTATCCTGGCTCTTTTGTGGTTTTTTGATACAGCAATAAGCCACACTGTTTTCTGGATGGACGGCGCCTGCAATTACATGTTTACAGGAGCTATCATGCTAGGCTTTATGACACTATTCAGGCTTGGAATCACTGGGAAAAGAAAGTTCGGCTCTTTGGCAGCTGTTCTGATGCTCTTTTATGGTGTTCTGGCTGGATGGTGCAATGAGAATACTTCAGGAGGAGTGCTTTTATTTCTCCTTATCGAAATGGGATACCATTTTATTAAGAACGGCAGAAAGTGGACCTTTGTAAGACCTTGGATGATTACAAGTCTTATTGGAAATATAATAGGTCTTGCGTTTCTTGTTATGGCTCCTGGTAACTACGGCAGACTGGCAGCGGCAGGAGAGGAACATACAGGACTTCTTGCACTTGCTGCAAGATTTTTAAGGATCACCAATACAATCAGGGAAAACTATCTTGTGCTACTGTGTGGTGGCATAGTTTCTATAATTATTATTTTTTATGCTGTAGGAAAGGGCGCTAAACTCTGGGAAAAGGTAAGATTTGTCATATTGTTTATCTTTTTGTTTTTTGCTACAGCCTATGCTCTCATTATGGTTCCTTTTTCAGAACCAAGATCCTATTATGGAGCATTTCTCTTTCTGGTAATAGCTGTTTCCAATGG
Organism: Butyrivibrio sp. INlla14; assembly: GCF_900102515.1. GTDB lineage: Bacteria > Bacillota > Clostridia > Lachnospirales > Lachnospiraceae > Butyrivibrio. The sequence goes on along the minus strand of NZ_FMVS01000005.1, from coordinate 203,428 downwards.
ATTTGAGGAGATAGTTCTTTTAAAAGAGAAGCTTGTTGAAATCGTTGCAACTGCAATTGTTGTAGTTGCTGGTATTCTATTTGTGTTTAACTATTTTGAGGATGGAGCGAATCTTGCCCGTATCAGAAGAGAGTTTCGTGAAAGAGATGAATACTGCCTTGCAGTTGAAGATAAAGAGAGCGCAGTGACAGTGCCTATGTTAAGACCTGACTGGGAGACCAGGTTCTCTGCAGCTTATGAAATGGATATACAGGAAGAGCCTACATATTGGATCAATTATTTTTATTCCATTCACTACGGTATTGGTCCTATGTACGGAGTTTCCAGAGAAGAATGGACAGAGTATTAAGATGTCAGATAGTTTGGAAAAAGTGATCAGCATAATCATTCCTGTTTATCAGGCAAGGGACACACTAAAAAAGTGTGTCTTGTCATGCTTATCTCAGGAAAATATAGATCTGGATGAAATAGAGGTTATTCTGGTGGATGATGGCTCTACAGATGGGAGCGAAGCGCTTTGCGATGAGCTTGCAGATTCAGATGAGAGGGGCAGGATCAAGGTGATACATACGCCAAATGGTGGAGTGTCCAGAGCCAGAAATACCGGAATCATGCAAGCTACAGGTAGATTTATTGCTTTTGTGGATTCTGATGACTATGTTCAAAGTAGCATGCTTGGGAACATGATCAAATATGCAGATGAGAATACACTTTTAGTTGATGAAACTGATAGCTATCTTGGAACTCAGAAAATATCGGGCTTTTCCTATATAGAGAACAGTGTGCTCAATTCAAATACCCACGTGTGGGGCAAGATTTATGACAGGAAGGCTATTCTGGAGGGGAATGTCTTATTTCAGGAGGGGTTATCTATTGGCGAGGACCTGTTATTCCTTATGGATTACGCTTCTTTTATCGGTAAAAAGCGCAGCATACGATGTGTAGCTTTAGAGGATTATGTCTATACTGAGAATGAGAACAGCGCCATGAACAGCTCTTTTAAAAAGAGCTACCTTGATCAGATAAGCTGCTGGAGACAGGCAGAGGATAAACTCTTGGAAATAAGGGAGTATGTATCTGCCTACGCCTTTGTCAGTGTGGCAGTTTCACAGATAATGACAGCTCTTTTGGTAGCAGGCAAGGTTGCAACTCAGACAGGAGAAAAAGATAGTGACCTTGATAAAAAGGCAGTTTCCATGGTAAAGGACCAGATAAAACATGCACTTAAGGTACGAGGCGCATTTGCAGGACTGTCCCTGGGATATAAGATAAAGGTTTTGATCTTTAGGATAAATCCTGACTTGTATCTAAGGCTCTATGCAAGGCACAAGGGAGTGTAATTGATGCATTGATGCACTGGTGCGCATCAGAAATATGAGGTTTTTTTATGGATTTAAACAGACCAATAATTTTATATATGCATGCAGGCAGTAAGAACCACGGCTGTGAGGCGATTGTAAATAGTACAGTCAAGTTGATTGCTGCAAAGCGCAGTGAACAGGGGATTGATACTAAGCTTCCTGTTCTTGTGGTTTCAAACAGCGTTCAGGAGGATCAGCAGTATTCCCTTGGAAGACTGGAAAAAGACGGACTTTGCAAGCTTGTGGAGGACAGGCATATAGATAGGGATTTTCTGGCCCATGTTTTCTACTATGGCTATCGAAAGATAAGTGGAGACAGAGAGTCTTTTCAGAGATACAAATATAAGGATGCATTCAGAGAATACAAAATACTGGTGGAAAACTACAAAAAGGCTAATCCAGGTGTAGCCTTTGAGGGAGAGCCTTTGGCAGTATCCATTGGAGGAGATAACTATTGTTATCCTGAAATGGTGGAAGACCTTATCCTGGCTCACAATGTCTTTAGGAAGAAAGGCTTTGAGACAGTTCTCTGGGGCTGCTCAATTGAGCCTGATTCTCTCAAGGATAAAAAGCTTGTGGAAGACCTTTTTGCCTATTCCAAAATCTATGCAAGAGAGTCTATTACTTATAATGCGCTTGTAGATGCGGGAATACCTAAGTGTCAGCTTGAGCTTAGAAAAGATCCTGCCTTTGAGCTTGAGACTACTAAGGTCTCTATTCCAAAACATTTTCATCCGGGCAAGACAGTAGGAATAAACTTAAGCCCAATGGTTCAGGAAAAAGAGACAGTTCCAGGAATTACCATAGAAAACTATAGGAACTTTATCAAATATCTTTTGGATGAAACAGACCAGAATATTGCTCTGATCCCCCATGTTGTCTGGGAGAGAAATGACGACAGAAGGCCGCTTGAAGAGCTTTATCTGGAATTTAAGGACACTAAGAGAGTAGTTCTGATTGGCGATGCACCAGCTTCAGAGCTCAAGGGCTATATTTCCCAGTGCAGCTTTTTTGTAGGAGCAAGGACACATTCCACTATAGCGGCATATAGTAGTGGTGTTCCCACTCTTGTTATAGGCTATTCAGTAAAGAGCAGGGGAATTGCCACAGATCTTTTTGGAAGCTATGATAACTATGTGCTTCCAGTGCAGGATCTAAAAGAGCCTGATGAAATGATAAAGGCTTATAAATGGGTTTTAGAGCATTGAGTTTGTGTGTAAGAGTGTGGGGAGAAAATAAAAAAATCGATATCCTTCGGGATATCAGGTCGGGGGTTATATGATAATTATTAAGATTGCTGGTGGGCTGGGGAACCAAATGCAGCAATATTCCTTGTACAGGAAGCTTCTTAGCCTTGGCAAGGAAGTTAAACTTGATCTTTCCTGGTTTGATCCTAAGATACAGGAGAAGATGCTTGCAAAAAGAGATTTTGAGTTACCTCTTTTTGTGGATATTCCTTATGAAGTTGCGGATAAAGCTGAGGTTGATGCTTTTCTTAAGCAGAGCCTTGTTTCAAAGCTTATAGGAAAAGTAATGAGAAAGCTTGGCAGACAGGCTTCTGATAACAAGAACGTTTTTTTGGAAACACAGATGTATCATCCTGAGATATTTGACCTTGATAACAAGTACATCGAGGGCTATTTTGCATGCCAGAAATACTATGGAGATATTATGGATAAGCTTCAGGAAGCATTTGTTTTTCCTGAGCACTCGATTGCTGATCTTCATCAGAGAAATATGATAATGGCAGCAAGGATGGACAAAGAGAATTCAGTTAGTGTCCACATCAGGAGAGGGGATTACCTTGACCCTGAGAACTTTAAGGTGCTAGGCAACATTGCCACAGAGAAGTACTATGACAGCGCCATGAAGTATTTTAAGGACAAATATGAGAATGTCCACTTCTATATTTTTACTAGTGACCACGAATACGCAAGAGAGCACTATAGTGACGAATCTCTGTATACTATCATTGACTGGAATACAGGTAAGGACAGCGTGCAGGATCTTATGCTGATGAGTCACTGCAAGGGCAATATATGTGCCAATTCAACCTTTAGTTTCTGGGGGGCAAGGCTCAATAAGCGCCCGGATAAAGAGGTGATAAGAACCTTCACTATGCGTAATAACCAGCAATGTGATCCTGACAAAATGCATGATTACTGGAAAGGCTGGATACTTATGGACAAGGACGGACAAATCGTTTAAATGGGTAGAGTTCAGTCGGCAAAAAAGAATATTTTCTTTGGCGTTGTAGGGCAGATGTCTACAGTGCTGCTTACATTCATACTAAGAACCCTCTTTACCAGATATCTGAGTAAGGAACTTTTGGGCGTAAACAGTATCTATAGTGATGTTCTGTCTTTCCTCAACATGGCCGAACTTGGAATAGGAACTGCTCTTAATTTCAGCCTCTATGAGCCTGTGGTTAAGGGTGACAGGGAAAAGATAAAGTCCTATATGCAGATGTACAGAAAGGCTTACCATGTGATTGCTGCAGTTGTGGCTGCCATGGGAATATGCCTTGCGCCATTCCTTAAGTACATCTTAAAGAACCCTGGCTACACCATCAGGGAACTTACTATTTACTACTTTATTTTCCTCTTCAACACAGTTACCAGTTACTTTGTAACCTACAAGTACAGCCTTGCCAACGCTGAGCAAAAGAACTATATACAGACCAATATCTTTACCATAACCAAGATAATTGTTACATTTCTGCAGATCATAGTTGTTGCTGTCTTTAAGAACTTCCTTCTGTTCCTTTTGACAGATACTGTGGTTCAGCTCATTCAGAAGATCTTTGCAGCCAGATATCTTGATAAGATGTACCCCTATCTTAGGGAAAAGAATGTTCAAAAACTATCTAAAGAAGAGCATGATACTGTCTGGACCAAGACAAAGGCCCTTATATTTCTTAAGGTTGGCGATGTGGCCAGACTCCAGACTGACTCAATAATCATTTCTTCTTTTATAGAAGTAGGTTATGCGGGTATTGTTAATAACTACAACCTGGTCATAAATTCTGTGGCCAGCTTTGCCAATATCCTTTTTAACTCAGTCATATCAAGCTTTGGAAATCTCATAGCAACTGAGTCCAAGGATAAACAGTATGGCATGTTTAAGGTTTATAAATTTGTAGAAGCCTGGGTTTATGGCTTTACCTCCGTAGGTTTCATGGTTTTATTATCTCCTCTTATCAGAATATGGTTTGGAGATGACTGGGTAATGCCTGCAGCAGCTGTATATCTGATCCTCTTTGATTATTATTTTAAGGGAGAGAGAATTATACTCAGTAACTTCAAGACCGCAGCCGGCGTCTTTGAACAGGATAAGTACATTCCTTTTATTCAAGGAATAGTAAACCTAATTCTGTCAATTGCTCTTGTGCAGACACCACTTGGAATTACAGGTATTTACATTGGAACGATAATTTCAGGCCTTATAGCAAACCTTGTTAAGCCAGTAATTATTTACAGGGTGTGCTTTGACAGAAATGCTGTTGAGTTCTTCCTTGATTCCGCCAAGTATCTGGTGAGCCTTGTTGCTGTATTGGCACTGTGTAACTACATTGGAAGCATAGTCATGGCAGATCTTAATATCTTTACCTTTGCCCTGATGATCATCATAGTTTCAGTGATCTTCAATGCGGCTTATCTGCTATTGTATTGCAGAACCGAAGAGTTTAAGTATTTATTTGAAAAAGTTAAGACTGCGGTCAGAAGATAATTGATTATCATGCAGAAGGTGCCTGTTTGGAAATGCTTGTTTTCGTCTGCGGTGTGATTTTCTAAAACTTATAAAGCAGCAAATGCCTCATTTCGACCTTGCTCAGAGAAATCGTCATTTGCTGCTTTCTTTGTTTATAAACATAAAATATGATCTCCGAACATTAACTAGCTGGAGAATTAAAGATTAGTGTTGAAAAAGGACGCCTACCTTGCGGTAGACGCCCTTTTCGCTTAATAGTGAAGAGATATATGTTGAAAATATTTTGGTTATCTTGCGGGAACCCAAGTGATTCCGTAGAGCTGTTCCATGAGCTTTCTAAGCTCATTCTTCATGAAGTTGCAGGCAGAAGCTTCATCTACGAAGCTTGTAACGCCAATGCGATCCTTCTTGTCCTGGAAGAATACAGACCAGCCGTTCTCAGTTTTATCTAAACAAATTCTATTCTTGTGATGTCCGCCAATCTTGTAAAGCTTGGCTGGAACAAGGTGTTCTTTGAAATATTTCTGAAGTTCTTTTGATGTCATACCCAAATACCTCCTGGTGGTTATGATATTCGCCACACGTAGTTTTGATTACTACATATAATATACCATAGAACTATTTGAGTGACAAGAACGACATTTAAAGTTTTTTAGTTATTCTTAGTTAGAGTAGGAGATTATTGGTATTATTGGATGTGATTTTATTTCAAGAATGAAAAATAAATCTTAAATCTATATGAAAAAACGGTAAAAGCTCAACTTTTTAATCTGTATGCCGATATAATATATGCACCAGTAGTAGGTTTTTTTATATTAGGAGGAAACAAGGATGTTTATCCGAAAAGGCCAATGGATGGGTATTTGCGCGGCAGCAGTTGTCATGAGCCTGGTTTTTGATCCAGTGTTGACGAGTGCTACAGGAGCTGAAGAAATAACAATTTTCGGCTCTGGTTATAGTGTGCCTGATGATGCTGATGAAAATTTGATCGGCGATGCGCTTGAAGGAAATACCGGAATTGGCGAGATTATAAGCGAAATACAGATTGATGAAGATGAGATCTGGGCTCAGATTGATAGAGATGAGCTGAGGTCTTTCGTGGATGCAGAAGAACTAGGAAAGCTCATAGATAAAGAGGCAATCCTTGATAGCATCGATATAAATGCCATTAGAAGCCAGGTTGATGAAGAAAGAATAGCCATTGAGGTTGATAATGACGTGCATCCTGCTGATGTTATCAATGTTCAGCTTCCTATAATAGGAAATGAAAGTCCCTTTGATTTTTTGATCGATCCTCAGAATCTGATATATCTGACTGATGCTGCAAGATATGGCGGCGGGAAAGTTGAAGAGGGCGCGAATATTCTTTTTAAGAATACGCAGGGCGATTATGCTTTTTCTAGTAAGAGTGATGAACTAGTTATTACTAACCGCAGTAATATACCTGTAAGGCTCTCTATCAGGGCGAAAGTTTCAAACCTGGGAGGCACAGAGTTTGTTGGCAGCAGGTCTGAGCTTACAGGACAGACACCATCTTTGTTCATGGCGCTTGCAGATAAGGATGGAATAAGATCTGTTATTACCGAGTATGGTGAAGCCACTATAGATGTTGTTTTAGAGGCAGCACCTGATGGAACCTATGATTTTAAGTGGAACGAGGACCTTGAAAAGTACGAATATAAAGTAGCTAATGAAGAAGCAGATTTTGATTCTTTCTCTTTTTATATAATTGCTGATTGTAATAAGGATGGAGACTGGGGAAGTGTATATGGCAATCCCGTTATCTCTGTATCCTGGATGACTGAGCCAGTAATTCCAGAGCCAGAAGAGATATCTGATGAAGAACAGGAGATTTTAAGTGAAATAGAAGAACTTGTTAGTAAGTATCTTGGAAAGAGAGATGTGGTTTCTTCTGATACTAACTCCTATGAGCAGGACAAGGATGATGAGGCAGAAGATGAGACATCAGAAGAAAATGCAGAAGGTGCTACTATCACTGAGGATACAAATAAGTCATCCGTTGAAGCTGTTGATAATTTAGATAATATCTACAGGGAAACAATCCAGGTAGACATTGATCAGGAAGAAATCAGAAATGCTAAGATCAATAACTTGATCAACAAGGAGCTTATTAAGCTTGTAACAGCAGAATATGAGCGCATCTACCAGGAAGAGCTGGATAAACTTATAGAAACTGAAGTTGATAAGATGGCTCAAGATCTCTTTGAAGAACTTAAGGAAAAAGAGATTGCTCGTATCATTGAAGAGAAGAAGACTAACGAGAATGAAGATGAGTCTGCTGCTGAGCTTATAAGTGTAGAAGACCAGATAGAAACAGAAACAAAAGAAGAAATTGATGAAACGGCAGTAGATGATAAGGCTTTAGACGCTGAAGAAAATTCAAATGCAGAAGGCGAAGATAATAAAGATGTGATCATCAATGAGAATATTGAGGATTCAGAGAATAAAGATTCCAGTGATGAAGCTGACGAAACCACTGGAGGAACTTCTGATGCATCAGATGAAAGTGGTACAGCATCAGATGATAGTTCAGCTAATCAGAGCCAGCCTCAGGAACAAGAGCAGGATAGGGACGAAATCATAATATTCTAAATAAATGAGAGGAAATTCTTTTATCTAACACGTAGATTTAATACAAAAAAATCTGCGTGTATTTTTTGTAGCACAAGACCGGCAAGCGAATGGATGCTTGCATACAAATTCATTTGCCGGTCGTAAGAACATGGAGCACTAAGTGCGGAATGTTCGTGTGCGAAATCGAGCCTGCCTACTCGATCGCCATTACTACAAGGCTATACATGCATAACTAAATCTCAGTAGAATGATGAAAAAATAGCAAAATAAGAAAGCTTGCATGACAGTGAATCAAGAAAGTCATGCAAGAAAAGGAAAAGTGCCAGATATGCATCACTGAACCTCGGGAGAATGATGCAAAAATAGCAAAGTAAGAAAGCTTGCATGACAGTGGATTAAGAAAGTCATGCAA
>NZ_FMVS01000005.1:0-195339 GCF_900102515.1 Butyrivibrio sp. INlla14 | reverse complement strand
AAGTGCCAGATATGCATCACTGAACCTCGGGAGAATGATGCAAAAATAGCAAAGTAAGAAAGCTTGCATGACAGTGGATTAAGAAAGTCATGCAAGAAAAGGAGAAGTGCCAGATATGCATCACTTGACGTTAGTAGAATGATGCAATAATAACAAAATAAGAAAGCTTGCATGACAGTGGATCAAGAAAGTCATGCAAGAAAAAGAAAAGTGCTGGGCATGCATCACTGAACCTCACTACTACAAGACCATACACGCATAACTAAATTATGTTCTACTTCACATGTTCTTAGATACAATCCGGTTTATCGATATACACGCATCACCAGTTAAATCAAGTTTAGGCGTGTTTTAGCGCATTTTAAGAAACCTTAATAGAGGAAACAGGCAAGAGTAACGAGCGACTCTTTGTTCTTGTGCACAATATATCGTATAATTATATATGATGATATGGATGTAGAAAGTCAAAATGCATACATGCCCTAAGGTTAAGCATTTTGACTTTAAGACCCGAACAAATATGAGGAATAAGCAATTCATATATCATCATATGATAGCATGAATACACTAGCGCATCACACAGTAGAAAGGCGGCTCTATGAATATAGCTATTATTCTTGCAGGTGGCACAGGGACAAGGGTTGGAGGAGATATTCCCAAGCAGTTTGTGGAATTATCAGGACAAATGATGATCATGCATAGCATGAAGGCATTTGCAGAATCTGAGTATGTAAGTAACATCCAAATTGTAGCTGATGAAGCCTTTAGGGAATTTATAGAAGATGCCATGTTTGAAGGTGGAGATAATCCTATAAGCGAGAAGTTCCTTGGCTTTTCTGACCCGGGAGAAAACAGACAGATGTCGATTTATAATGCTCTTGTAGATATTGGAAAGACGCTAGGAGAGAGCTCAATTGACGGAGTCATTATCCACGATGCTGCAAGACCCTTTGTAAGTCTGGAAACAGTAAATGAGTGTCTTCTTGCCTTGGATGAGCATGATGGGGCCATGCCGGTGCTTCCTATGAACGATACTGTGTACTTTAGTAGAAGTGGCGTGCAGGTGGAGGAACTATTAAACCGCAATAATATATATGCCGGCCAGGCGCCAGAAGCATTCCTTTATGCCAAGTATCTTAAGGCCAATAAAGACCTTTTGCCAGATAAGATACTCCTGATCAAAGGTTCTACAGAACCGGCTATAATGGCTGGAATGGACGTGGCAATGATCCCTGGAGATCAGAGAAACTTTAAGGTTACAACAGCCGAGGATCTTGCAAGAGCAAGACAGCTGATAGATGCTACATAGCAAAAGACCTGCATTTTGAGAGGACAATAATGAAAGCACAAGTGCTGTATGGTATAGGAAATATAAAACTTACAAATGTTGATGAGCCTGTTCCCAGGAAGGGCGAGGCTCTTGTCAGAGTTATGTGCTGCGGCATCTGTGGCTCTGATATTCCAAGGATATATAAGTCGGGAGCTCACAATATGCCTATTATTCCGGGCCATGAGTTTTCAGGTGTTGTGGAAAAGTGCAAAGATAAGCCAGCCCTGGTAGGTAAAAGAGTTGGCGTATTCCCACTGATTCCATGCAGGGAGTGTTCTCAGTGCAGGGCGGGACATTACGAGATGTGCGAAAACTATGATTACCTGGGATCAAGGAGCGATGGCGGATTTGCTGAGTATGTGGCAGTTCCTATATGGAATCTGGTACCGCTTCCTGATGATGTTTCATTTATTGAAGCTGCTATGCTGGAACCAATGAGTGTTGCGGTACACTCAATAAAAAGATCCGGATTACTAGACAAGAAAGGAAAGGCTCTTTCTGACTGCAGAGAGAGGAATATTGTCATCTGCGGATTGGGGACGATAGGTCTTTTGACCTGCAGGTTCCTTCTTGATGCGGGATATGAAAAGGTATATGTAATAGGCAATAAGGACATTCAGAAGGAAAAATTCATATTAATGGGCGGAAAGCCGGAAGATTTCTGTGATGTAAGGTACAAGGATCCAATAGCATTTGTAATGAGTGCAAGTAACAATAGAGGTGCTGACAATTATTTTGAATGCGTAGGCAGACCTGAAAATATAGAGCAGGCGATAAAGTGCACTGCACCACTAGGAACACTGATGCTTGTTGGAAATCCTGCTTCTGACATGGAACTTAAAAAGGACACTTACTGGAAAATACTTCGCAAACAGATGACACTCCTTGGCACCTGGAATTCCTCCTATGAGGGAAGAGGTGGCAGAAAGAAAAAAACAGATGACTGGCAATATGTTATAGACCATTTATCCAAACTAAAGGCAGATAGCCTTGTCACTCATGTATTTGACCTTGAACACATGTCCAAAGGACTAGATATTATGAAACGAAAATCTGAAGATTATGTGAAGATTATGGTCAAAATGGTTTAATGATAATAAAAATGTGCTAAAATACACCTTGTTGTTTTTGTAAGTTTTTTTTGAAGGGATTTTTAAAATGAAAGTAGTAATTTTAGCAGGTGGTTTTGGAACCAGAATCAGTGAAGAGAGCCATTTAAGGCCCAAGCCAATGATCGAGATCGGAGGCAAGCCTATCTTGTGGCACATTATGAAGGAGTATTCCCTCTACGGATTTAATGAATTCATTATCTGCGCTGGTTACAAGCAGGAGGTGATCAAGGAGTATTTTGCAAATTATTATCTCCACAACTGTGATGTTACTTTTGATTTCGCCAATAGCGGTCAGATAGAATTTCACTCACAGAAGGCTGAGCCCTGGAAGGTTACAGTAGTTGACACAGGTTATAGCACAATGACAGGTGGACGTATCAAGAGAATCAGGGAGCACGTTGGAAATGAAGCCTTTTTCATGACCTATGGTGATGGCGTTTGCGATATAGATATGAATGATCTTCTTGCTTTCCACAAGGAACATGGCAAGATAGCTACTGTTACAGCTATTCTGGCTGGACAGAGATTTGGTGTATTTGACATAGACAGAAATGACAAGTCAATAGTAAGAGACTTCAGAGAAAAGGCCAGCATTGATGGAGCCAGAATAAATGGCGGTTACATGGTTCTCGAGCCAGGAGTATTCGACTACATAGAGGGCGATGAGACCTTCTTTGAAAAAGAACCTATGCATAACCTTGTTAAGGACGGCCAGATGGCAGCTTATGAATACAATGGATTCTGGAAGTGCATGGATACTGCCCGTGAAAGAGATGAGCTTTCAAGCCTTATAGAGACAGGCCGAGCTCCATGGATCAAGTGGTGATGATATGAAAGTTTCAGATTATATTGTAGATTTTTTGAGTAAAAAAGGTGTCACCGACTGCTTTATGGTTGTGGGCGGTGGCGCTATGTTTTTGGATAATTCCTTTGGACACGCCCAAAAGATAAAGTGCACTCACTTTCATCATGAGCAGGGCGCAGCTATTGCGGCGGAGAGTTATTCAAGATATGAGAATAAGGTTGCAGCGCTATGTGTAACATCAGGCCCTGGTGGAACTAACGCCATTACAGGTGTTCTTGGCGGATGGCTTGATTCACTTCCAATGTTTGTGGTCAGCGGACAGGTTCGCTATGATACAACAGTCAGATATTGGAAAAAATATATGGAGTCCCAGGGATGTGACAGAGATTACCCTGATCTTAGATCACTTGGAGATCAGGAGTACGATATTACCAAAATGACCAGCCCTATGTGCAAATATGCCGTAATGCTGGAAGACCCTGCGGATATCCGGTATCACCTGGAAAAAGCCTGGTTTCTTATGAGTAATGGGAGACCTGGTCCTGTGTGGATTGATGTACCTGTTAATTTCCAGAATACAGATGTGGACGTGGATTCACTTAGAGGCTATGATCCAGAAGCTGAGGGTGACATGGCTCTTTTGCCACCTGCATTTACAGCTGAAAAGGCCAGAGAAATAATTGATGCCGTCAGAAACGCCAAGAGGCCTGTTATCTACGCAGGAGGCGGAGTAAGAGTATCCGGCGGATTTGATGCTTTTAGAGTAATGGTAGATAAACTTGGAGTTCCAGTTTGTACCTATTGGAATTCTATAGATCTTATAGAGGATGATAATCCGTTATATTGCGGAAGAGGCGGCAATATGGGTGACAGGGCCGGTAATTTTGCTGTGCAGAATGCAGACCTTGTGCTGGTTATTGGAAGCCGTCTGTCCATAAGGCAGGTTGGATATACATGGAAGACCTGGGCGAGAGCAGCAAGAGTCATAATGGTTGATATTGACAGAGCTGAGATGGACAAGCATACGCTTCATGTGGACACCAGGATTTGGGCAGATGCCAGGGACTTCTGTCAGGTTATGGCAAAAGAAATCCCGGATGGTGAAACTGTATTTGGAGGCGAGGACTGGAGAGCGCAGTGCCGCAGCTGGAAAGAAAAATATCCGGTTGTTTCCAGGGCTCAGAGAGAAACAGGAGACAAGGAAGTTAATGTTTACGGCTTTGTGCGTGCTTTGTCTGAAAAACTTGGCAAGGATAGTCTATCTGCGGTCAGTAACGGCGCCTGCTGCGTTGCAGGACATCAGAGCTACTGCATAAAGGAGGGAACCAGGTTTATCATAAACAATGGTGTTGCCAGTATGGGATATGGCCTTCCTGCAGCAATTGGACTATGCATATCTGCTGGAAAAAGAGAGACCATCTGCCTTGAGGGTGATGGCAGTATCATGATGAACCTTCAGGAACTTCAGACTATTATTACTAATAAGCTTCCTGTTAAGATTTTTCTTATCAATAATGCAGGCTATCATTCTATAAGGATCACTCAGAATAATATTTTTTCTGAGTACTCCAAGGTTGGAATAGGACCAGAGAGTGGAGACTTGGCTTTTCCAAGCTTTGAAAAGATTGCGGATGCATTTGGATACAAGTATATTTCAGTAAAAAAAGGCAATGAGCTTGATAGTAAGCTAGAGCAGGCTCTTTCAGAGAATGGGCCTGTCTTTTGCGAAGTATTTACTGATACTACGCAGGTTTGGGAACCGAAGAGCAGTGCCAGAAGAAATCCTGATGGAACCCTCGATAGCCCACCTCTTGAGGATCTTGCTCCATTCCTTCCAAGAGAAGAACTTAAGGCCAATATGTATATTGATTTCTAATAATCATATATAAAGTGAAATAAAATTACAAAATTAAATCTGTATATGATTATTTGTATGATTGGTATATAGATAAAATGATGTAGATGTCAGAGGTATATTTTGCGCCTTATGATATACGAGGTAATGAAAGGGAGTAGATAATGGGAAATAAGGGGACCTTTATAATTAAGGTGGACCATTGTCAAAACGAGACCTGGCAGGGCCGCGTTATATGGGCAGATGAGAACAAGACAGATTATTTTCGGAGCACGTTAGAACTGATTCAGATGATAGATGGGGCTATCAAGAATGGGCAGATGAGTTCAAAAAGAGAAGGGACGGCTTAACGAAAATGGGTGATGCGAAACAAATGCTGTTTGCTAGAAATTTGATAAGTATTTGTGTGGATAGCAATGAAAATGCTGATTTCCAGGGAAATGTGTGGCATCAGTATTCTGATGATCCTATCAGCTTTAAGAGCGTTACCAACATGTTGACCATGGTAGATAGTCTTATGGATGAGTGGGATTTTCCACAAAAGGGTCTCGAGCAGAGAGAGTTTGTTTCAACAGAGCGTCCCAGACACCAGAGAGTCGATGTGGCTGATGAAGAACTGGTGATCGACAAGGTTCAGAAGAGACATGGAACCAGAAATATTCAAAATAAGAAAGGAAAGCTCGGAACTTTTATAGTTCAGATAGCTTTCAGACAAAACGCTACATGGCAGGGCAATGTAGTGGTAGTTGACACAAATGACAAGAAAACCTTTTCAAGTGCCATGGAACTCATTAGAATAATGAGTGATAGTTTGAAAGGGGATTGAGTAAGTTGTTTGTAAAAATATGTAAGACAATAAATAAGATATTCTTTTGGATTTTAGGGATACTTGTTTTGGGAGCCTTAGTATTTGCCATAGGGTTTAAGATCTATACAGGGGACTATTATAGGGCAGACAGTGAAGTAATATCAGAGATAGCTGGTAAGTCGAATGATCAGGTACAGGTATTCTCCGATGATGATCTGTTTGTTTTTGTTCCATCCAGGAGTGAGGTCAAGGCTGTCATAGTTTTTTATCCAGGTGGCAAGGTTGAATATCAGGCTTATAGTGGACTTATGTACGAGCTTGCAGACAGAGGCTTTTTGTGTCTCCTTCCTAGAATGCCAGAAAATCTCGCTTTTCTAAGGTCTAATGCAGCAGATATCATAAAAAACAAATATCCTGATGCAGCTAAATATGCTGGGGACCTTGACTGGTATCTGGCAGGCCATTCTCTTGGTGGTGTTGCTGCAACTACCTACCTTGGAGAACAGGAAGATGGTGAGTACAAGGGCATCATTCTGTGTGCATCCTATCCAGGAGTTGATCTTAGCCAAAAAGATGTAAGGCTTTTGTCAATTTATGGGTCAGAGGATACCGTATTAAATATGAATAACTATGATAAGAGTAGGACTTTTTGGCCATCTGAAAGTGAGGAATATGTAATAGATGGTGGAATACATTCCTATTTTGGCAGTTATGGAATACAAGAAGGCGATGGAAATCCTTCCATTACTGACCTTGAACAGATTGAAATAGCTGCGGATGTAATTTCTTCATTTATCTGTGAATGATTGTACATTTTATGTTCATGAAAGATACTTTTTGTTAGGTTTAAATATGCTATCATGTAAGGGAAAAATTACATGGTAGCATTTTTTCTTTTTATCATTTCGGAGGTATTTATGAATTTTAACGTTGTAGAAGTGTTTGCAAGGAGTGTGACAATAGAGCTTGATACAGATAAGATATTTTGTCAGGATGAGGAATACACTCTTTTTATAGATGGAGTAAAGACCCTTATGGGCACTCAGAATGTGGCTTCTGTGACAGGTCTTTTACCAGACAGAGAGTATGAGATAACTCTTGAGATTGCAGGAGAGAGGACTAGTAAGAAAGTTACAACAAGGCATGAGGCAGTCCTTCTTAACGTAAGATCTTTTGGAGCTAAGGGAGATGGAGAAACTCCAGATACTGCAGCTATTCAGGCTGCAATCTGTGCTTGTCCTGTAGATGGTACTGTTTATCTGCCTAAGGGAACTTATTATGTGACACCTCTTTTTCTTAAAAGCAATATGACTCTTTGGCTGGACGAGGGCGCAGTCCTTCTTGGAGATACTGATAGGAATCATTATCCTATTCTTCCTGGAATGACGATGACTACAGATGAAAAAGACGAGTATAATCTTGGAACCTGGGAGGGTAATCCTCTTAACTGTTATGCATCACTTATTACAGCAATTGATGCTGAAAACATCAATATTATTGGACCAGGAACACTTGATGGAAATGCGCAAAATAGCGATTGGTGGGTTAATGCCAAGGTAAAAAGAGGCGCCTGGAGACCAAATATCATGTATCTTGTAAGGTGCAAGAATGTCAGGGTGCAGAACATCAAGGTTCAGAATTCTCCATGTTGGAACATTCATCCTTACTACTGTGATGATCTTAAGTTCCTGAATTTGTATATTCAGAATCCTTCCAATTCGCCTAATACTGATGGACTTGATCCAGAGAGCTGCAAGGATGTTCTGGTGCTTGGAACAGTGATTTCTGTTGGTGATGACTGTATGGCTATAAAGAGTGGCAAGTATTATATGGCCAAGGAGCATCACAAGGTTACAGAGAATGTTACAATCCGCAACTGCAAGTTTGAAAAGGGACATGGCAGTGTGACTGTAGGTAGTGAGGCAGCAGGGGGAGTCAAGAATATCAGGGTATCTCAGTGTATCTTTGACGGAACTGACAGAGGTCTTCGTATAAAGACAAGGCGTGGCCGCGGAGAGAGATCAGTTCTTGATGATATTATTTTTGAAAATATAGATATGAATGGTGTGCACATGCCATTTACTGTTAATATGTTCTATTTCTGTGATCCTGACGGACACAGTGATTATGTACAGAATCAGGCGCCAGCTCCAGTAGATGAGATGACTCCGGTAATTGGAACTATAGCTGGCAGAAACATTAGCTGTAAGGGCGCAAGTGCCTGCGTGCTCTGCGCAGTAGGACTTCCAGAGAGGCCTATAGGACAGCTCATTTTTGAAAACATAGATGTTGAGTTTCTTCCAGAAGGCGAAAGAGTAGCAGAGAGGCCGGTTATGATGGATAATTTCGACGAGATGAGTGGCAGAAGCATCTACGCCAAAAACGTCCAGAACCTTACCCTCAGTAACGTTCACATAAAGGGCAGCGTCGACACCCAGCCCCAGCTCATCTCCGTAGAGCACACCAACCTCACAGACGTATACTACCAGCCCCTCAAAGCCCAGTAACACTCCCCAGGCGTCGCAGCTCTTTGCGATGTTCAAGAAAGTATTTTTTGGCGTAAGAGAGAGCTGAGGATTTAAGAGCCTTCCCAAAGCGCCTCAAAATCCTGTTTACGAATTACCTGTCCGAAGCTCGATCCCAGAATTTTGGATTTGGCAAGAGATCTGGTCTCACTCGCGACAAAGAAGTTCATATTTTCTTAGATGCTCCCGCAGCCTTTCTTTTAATGCGCATGCTGCAGCGTAAACTTGCAGGACAGGGAGTAAATATTACTATAGGAAATGCCATAGCCCGCGGGGCGGGCGTTAACAAAAAATGCGAAATCATATTCTTCAAGCAAGCTTGAAAGATTGATTTCGCATTTTTTAATGACGCAAGGCGTCAGATGGCATTTCCTTATATAGTCTGCTCCTGTCCTGCTTCAGACAACGCTTCGCATGCGCGGGAAAGGCTGCCTTGGGAGCATTAGAAAATGGAACGTCTTTGTAACGCTCGCGAGTACCAAATCCACCCGCCAAATAATTCTGGGACGAGCTGAGTTTAATTCGTAGGATTTTGAGGAATCTTTGGGAAGGCCTTAAACCCCAGCGAATGAACCGCCAAAAAAACTTTTTGAACGAGCAACCTTCTGCGCGCCGTCCGGGGAGTTAAATGAGGTGGTGGGGGAGTGTTTTGGGGAGGAGGGCTGTGTGATATAATCGTGTTGTATTACTGAATGGATGGAGTTGTGTGTATGAGAAGTTTGGGGAGAAGTTTATATCTTAGATTGAATCTGTTGATAATTATTGTGGGACTGGCTGTGGCTATACTTCAGGGGAATAGTGCTACGGCGGTTGTGGGAAGTACTCAGAGAGGAGTGCTGCTTCCGGCTATTTATGGGCTCTTTATAATTTGTATAGCAATTATTTATTTCCTTAAGAAAAGCGATAATCTGGGGACAGAAGGCGCATTGCTGTTTACGGTATTTCTGGGAATGCTGCTTAGGACAGGCTATGTTCTCATGTATGATATCTATACCCTGCAAAATGATGTGGGAACTTTTACAGGATTTGGGACAAGCCAGGTTAATACAGGCCACATCGGCTATGCGGAATATATTTATAAATTTATGAAACTTCCGGATATGGATCCATATGAGCTGTTTCCTTATTTTCATCCGCCAGTGCATTACATAATAGAAGCACTTTGGCTGACACTTCAGCGTATAATTGGTGTTCCGGAAGCTCTTGCTTTTGAAAATCTCCAGATACCAACACTTATATATTCTGGTCTTTGCATAGTAGTTATGGTGCATATCCTTGATGAAATGGGAATTGGAGAAAAAGGGCTTGTTGTGGGCAGTATTATTATGGCTCTGCACCCAAAGCTTATTGTTTTTGCAGGCTCAGTTAATAATGATGCACTTTCTCTTTTGATGTTACTTGTAACAATCTGGAGAGTTCTTGTCTGGATAAATGATAAGACTTACCTGAATATTATATTGGCAGCGCTTTCTCTGGGAATTGGAATGGTGGTCAAATTAAACACCATGATCACAGCCTTTTCAATTGCAGTGATATTTCTTGTAAACCTGGTAAGCGTGATCAGACATGGCAACAGGGTGGAGCTTAGGGATACCTTTTTACAGTACATCGTATTTGCTTTTGTATCGATTCCTGTAGGTTTGTCCTTTGTAGTCAGAAACATTGTTGTGTTTGATAAATTGCCAGGAATTCCTACAATGACGCCTGATTCTTCCATGTATACAGGAGGGGCTTCTTTGTGGGAGAGATTTGGAATTCCATCTTTATCCGCTCTCCATCTGGAGTTTCCATTTCATGGTGTAAATGCCAGTTGGGCCAGCAATACCTGGGTCATCATGTTTCAGACCAGGATGTTTTCCGAAAGCTTTCCAGCTTCTATAGAGCCAGGAGTTCTGGCTATAGCACAGATAGCCTATGGCGCTTCAATTGCAGCTGGAGTTATTTTGGCGATTGCCTTTGTGATAGGATGCTTGTCCAGAATCCTGATAGACCTTAGGGAAAAAGAGGAATGTATAGGAAATCTCTTTTTACTGCTGACGTTCTTATTCATTATGGGAAGCTATGCTTTATTTGTGCTTAAATATCCATACACCTGCAGCAGTGACTATAGGTATATTACTTCAGAGCTTGCATTTTTGACGATTGGCTTTGTTTGGATCATGAGAAGACGCGATAGCATAATTGGAAAAATCCTGCAGGGACTTGCCGGGGTGAGTGTTTCTGTAATGCTGATCGGAGCGATGATATTTATGCTGTTTTGCGACTTTTCTGTAATGTGAAATGTTTAGAATATGGATGTATTCAAGGGAGTAGGATTTACTTATGAAGCTTAAATTTAAAAAGACGCTTTTGTATGTTGCACTTTTGATGGCGTTGATGCTATCCCTTGTGGGATGTAGCAGGAAACCCAAGGTAGTAGAGCCTGGAACAGGCGCTGGAGCTGAAACTTCAGTTGAGGCATCGAATACAGTTTCTGGTGTTGCCAGTGCGCAAGAGCTATCGACAGTAGATAACAGTAGTGCAGTAGCAAGTGAGATTACTACTGTGGATAGTAGCATAAGTGTTGATAATGCATCAGTAGAAGATGCTCTTCCAGAGGATGGCACCTATAATTCCAAGGAGGATGTGGCTCTTTATATCCATATTTATGGTAAGCTCCCTTCTAATTTCATTACCAAGAAAGAGGCCAAGAAGCTTGGTTGGCCCGGAGGATCTTTAGAAGACTATGCTCCTGGAAAGAGTATCGGTGGTGACTATTTTGGAAACTATGAAGGTCTTTTGCCTGCTAAAGAGGGCAGGAAATACTATGAGTGTGACATAGATACTCTGGGAAAGAGCAAGCGCGGAGCAAAGCGCATTATTTATTCCAATGATGGACTTATCTTTTACACAGAGGATCATTACGAATCATTTGAGCTTCTATACGGTGAGCCGTAACATGTTTATCTGAAGCTCTCTGGCGTGGAGCCTAAGCATGGCAATTCAAAAAACAATGTAAGAATAAGAGGAAATCAGAGTTGGAAAGAGTATTTTATATAGACCTTATGGAAGTTCATAGCAAGGAGGATCTGCAGGATCTTTTGGTAAAAGAGCTGCCTCTTCCGGATTATTATGGCAGAAATCTTGATGCATTCAATGATGTTTTGAGGGAATATGGAGATGAATGGAATTTAATTTTCTATAATTCCAAATTTGCACAGTACAGGCTGGATAAGTACTTTGAAGCCTTTAGAAGGCTGTGTGAGGAGGCCTGCGAGGATATGGCAGGGCTGCAGATCAGATTTTATCCATGAAAATATATGCTATAGGTGTCACGAGTAAATTCAATACCTTGTGATAGTGCAGAGTCACTGATAAGAATGTTGCGAATCAGATAGGAGGGTAGCATGAGATATCCGGAATTTTTGAGAGAAGGCGGAACAATTGGATTTGTGGCACCATCTTTTGGGTGCACCTTTGAACCTTACATCAGCAGATTTGAAAATGCCAGGAAAAATTTTTCC
Source organism: Butyrivibrio sp. INlla14 (assembly GCF_900102515.1). GTDB lineage: Bacteria > Bacillota > Clostridia > Lachnospirales > Lachnospiraceae > Butyrivibrio. Next base: position 183,401 of record NZ_FMVS01000005.1, on the reverse strand, counting down.
AGCATGGGCTACAAATTGGATGTTGCTCCAAACTGCAGCAAGGCTGAAGGAATCGGAATCAGTAATAAACCAGAAAAGTGCGGCAGAGAGCTCACTGACTATTATAAGAGTTCTCAGAACGATGTGCTTATGTCTGTTGGTGGTGGAGAACTTATGAACGAAGTTGTTCCATTCATTGATTTTGAGGCGGTTAAGAGATTTAGTCCCAAGTGGTATATGGGTTATTCAGACAACACAAACTTTATCTTCCCATCAGTAACTATTGCGGATACAGCAGCTATCTACGCTCCCTGCGCCGGTGACTTTGGAATGGAAAAGTGGAATCCGGCAATTCAGGATGCTTTAGATCTTATTACAGGGAAAAAGCTATCTTTTTCAAACTATGATAAGTGGGAACTGGAGCTTCCAGAAGGGGCAGACGACCTTTGCAGCTACTATGTGACAGAGCCTAACAAGATGAAAGCTTATGCTCCTGATGAAAAGGCGAATAAGAGCCAGACTTTCTGCTCAGGGCCAGAGGATGTTATATCTGGAGAAGAGGTTAAAAATGAGATTTCATTTCAGGGGCGTCTTATCGGGGGATGCCTTGACTGCCTTGTAAATCTTGCAGGAACCAGATTTGATAATACCAGGGCCTTTGTGGAAAAGTATAAAGAGGATGGCTTTATCTGGTTTTTGGAAGCCTGCGATCTAAATGTTTATAGTATCAGAAGGTCGATATGGAATCTTAGAGAGGCAGGCTGGTTTGAGCATGTTAAGGGCTTTTTGATCGGTCGCCCGGGGGCCGCCTTTGGGCAGGAGATGTTTGGACTTAACCAGTACAATGCTGTTATTGATATGCTGGGACAATTTGGAGTGCCAATTTTAATGGATCTTGATATTGGCCATCATCCACCAATGATTCCTTTGGTATGTGGAAGCTACGCCAGGGTTTCCTTTAAAGATAATAATTTCAAAATATCCTATGATCTTAAATGATCATCAGATAATTAAATGTAATAAGTACAGAGGAGAAAAGTTATGAAAAACAGGGTTTGGAAGATAATGGGGGTTATCCTTGTTATCGTTATTTTTGCTGGAGGCTGGTATTGGGACATCTGTGCAGCAAATAAATTTGCTTCGGAGAGCCCAGTACAAGAAGTAAGTGCAACAGGCAGTGCATCGAATGAAAGTTTAGAGGAGGTAGAAGAAAGTACTGCAGAAGCTTCACAAAAGGATATTGCACAGGAAGAAGCGTCGAAAGAAGCATCAGCTGAAGCGTCGATAGAAGCCTCAGTAGAAGAAGTGGATGAAAAAGGTAACGAAAACGGGTTAAGAGAGATGCTCTTTTCAGATTACAAATCTGACAATGAAAAGCTCCTTGATATGTTTATCAATAATGAAGTCACTGCTATAAACCCAATGCACACTGAGAGTAAACCTTTTTATATTTCAGATATCTGCCAAGATCCGAATGATTACTTTTCCTATCATTACATTTTGGGAAGAGCAGATCTTGATAATGATGGAGAAAATGAACTTCTTATGGGTGGCCCCTATGGCGGATACTATTTTGATGCACGTGATGGCCAGGTTTTTGTAATGGCAGAAGGCGAAGGATCAGCGTCAGCTTTAGAGTACTGTTATTATGAAGGAAGAGCCTATATTCTTCATACTGATACATCTCACCAGGGGAGGCTGATCTACTGTTTTAATTCATATGATGAAAATGGCAATATTACGGAAAGCTTTAAGCTAGAAGCCTTTAGCGAGACAGATACATACGATGATGAGAATGCTACATTTTACTTCAAAGATGAGGAGATAACAGCTTGTAAATTTGAAGAGATAAAAAGCGAAATAAGGAAAAGTGATTACGAGGGAGAATATACTGACACTGAGGTTGGTGATCCTAATCTTTGCATCGCCAGAAATGGAAGGGACTACATAGTCCAGATAGGTATTTTCAGGCTTACATCCATAACTGACGGACTTGGGACTCTTACTGATGAGGGCATTGAGTTTACAGCAACTGATGCTGCTGGAAACCCTATTTCTGGTATCATTACGTTTGAGGACCATAATCCAACTGTGACCTTTACAGATTCTACCTGGTCCGGAATAGAAAATGGGGACAGCTACACATATGAGTACTATAGCTATAAACCGCAGTTTGAGAAGTTATCAAAAATGTTCAGAGATAATTATAGCGTTGTGATAAATGATGTTGGAGATAATAAGGTACGTGTCATAAAGAGCGTCCGCGAAGCCACAGGACTTGGACTTAAAGAGGCAAAAGAGCTTGTGGAGGCTGCACCATCTGAGGTGACACAGATAAGTTCACTTATAGAAGCTCAGAAACTTAGAGATGAATTGGAAACATTGGGAGCCAATGTGACAATAAAATAAAGATAATGAAAAACGCGCATATCAATGTGAAGGATCACAAAGGTATGCGCGTTATTTACATATTTAAGGCTAAATTATTTACTTATCGCTGCGGCGAAGGATTTCTGTGTAAGCAAGGATGAGTGGTGCAACACCCTTGGCTTCGTTTTCTACAACGGGCTCTGAGAAGTAGTATTCAAGAGAGCCGTCCCTGTGCTGGGCTCCGCCAAGTCCAGCTACAAGGCATATTCCACCAAGCTTTGGTGAACCATCCTCATTGCGGGATAAGTATTTTTCTGTAATGCCATCAAAAGCCTTCATGGCAACGTCTTCGAATCTCTTTGGAAGATATCCAAGTCGTACGCCCTTAAGGAGTCCGTAGGCGATAAGGGCTGTTCCAGAAGTCTCAAGGTAGTTTCTAGGGTCATCTTTTTTATCTACAACCTGGTAGAACATACCGCTTTCATCCTGGAAAGGAATAAGTGAATCAGCAAGGTTTTTTAGCATTGTCTGAAGGTATCTGTACTCGTAGTACATTGATTCATCCATTGCTTCTGCTGTGTCCACAAGAGCAACAGTAAACCAGCCAAGGGCACGGAGCCAGAAGTTAGGGCTACAGCCAGTTTCCTTGTCAGCCCAGTACATATCGCGGCTCTCATCATAGCCGTGGTAATAAAGACCTGTCTTTTCATCCTTCATAAGGGCTTCAACATTCTTGAACTGCTTGAAAGAGTCAAGACAGCCCTGCATCTTGTTGTAGCGGCGCTCATATTCCATGTAGAAAGGCTGAGCCATATACATGCCATCAAGCCATACCTGATATGGATAGATATTCTTGTGCCAGAAGTTGCCGGCGTTTGTACGAGGCATTGTATCCAGCTGCGCTCTTACAGTATCCATGGCTTTCCTGTACTTTTCTTTGCCAGTAAGATCATATAATTTGAAGAGGTTCTTGGATGGATTAATATTATCAAGGTTGTATTCTTCAGTACTATAGGTCTTGATAGAACCGTCGTCCTGAACAAACCATCCCACAAATTTATCAGCAAAATCAAGATATTTCTGATCCCCGGTCATCTCGTAAAGAGAAAGGACAGCAGTGATCATGCAGCCGTCAATATAGTTCCATTTGTTAGGCTTGCCACTAAGGACATTTTCAATGTTCCAGTAAGGGTGCTCAGCGTCAGATTTCTCAAGAAGGAAATCAACATATTCGCTCAGCATCTTGAAGGTTTCTTCTCTTGTCATAATAACTCCATTCGTGATAGTTGTTTAAACAGAAAAATTACTCAAATGTAAGTGCTTACATTTTAGCATATATCAGCATTTTTATCCAATATGAATTTTTTGAGAAGATATTTGCTATAAATGATAGGAAATATAGACGTGGTCTGATAAAATCAAATCTTGTAACGTGGTGTTTTAAAGTATTGTTAGGGAGATTTATTAATGTCATTTGAAGTAAAACATTTACAAAAGAAATTTGGAGAAAAACAGGCGGTTGAAGATCTTTCATTTGAGCTTAGGGAGCCGGGTGTATATGCCCTTCTTGGAACAAATGGAGCAGGTAAGTCAACTTCAATCCGTATGATCCTGGGGATTCTTGCCAAGGATCATGGAGAAGTGCTGTTAAATGGTGAGAACTTTGATACTAGAAAGGTTAATGTGGGATATCTTGCAGAGGAGAGAGGCCTTTACCCTAAATATCCTATAATGGATCAGCTTATGTACTTTGCTTCTCTTAAGGGATTATCTGCAGATGTAGCAATGGACAGAATCAAATACTGGGGAGACAGACTTAAGGTTACAGAATATCTTTTCCCTGAGAGAAAGCTTGGTAAAAAGTTTAAGCCAACTCTTGCAGAGCAGATGTCTAAAGGTAACCAGCAGAAGATCCAGCTCATGGCGGCCCTTATTTCTGACCCTGAATTCCTTATCCTGGATGAGCCCCTTTCAGGACTTGATCCGGTTAATACAGATCTTTTCAAGAGTGTTATTCATGAAGAAATTGATAAAAAGAAATATATCATCATGTCATCTCATCAGATGCCAGTAATTGAGGAATTCTGTGAGGATATCACAATACTCACAAGAGGAAAAGCAGTAGTTTCAGGTAATCTTAATGAGATCAAGAAGTCATACGGAAGAGTTAACCTCTTTGTTAAGTGCGATGAAGATATTTCAGATAATATAAAGACACTGGGAATCAAGGTGGTAAACGATACTCCTGCCGGAGTTCAGCTTAAGGTAAAAAATGAGTCTGAAGCAAGAAATCTGCTAAAGCAGTTATGCGAAGAAAATAAAAACGTTGTGAGATTTGAACTTAGAGAGCCTTCCCTTCACGAGATATTCATTGAAAGTGTTGGAGCAGGTCAGAATGCAGATACTGAAGATTCGGCAAGTGATAAGGCGGAGGATATCGTAAGTGAATAAAAGTGAATTCAGGGGCTTTAAGCAGGTCTTTATGTTTGAGTTTATGACAGGCATTCAGAAGACAGGCTTTAAGGTCTTTATTGCAATACTATGCGCGGTGGCATTTTTGACAATGCCGATAATGCTGTTAATAGGAAAAATCAAAGGCGATGATAATGCAGTTAATGACAAGCTTTTATCAGCTATAGAAGAAGTCTACATCTATGATGAGACAGGGCTGTCTGCGGATTATGGACAGCTTGGAAGCAAAGATAAGTACAGAGAGGTTTCTTTTATAACAGAGAGCAGTCTATCTTATTCAGAAGCAGTCAATAATCTGCAAAATAAGAAAGACAATAGTCTTATTATAAGAACTGAATATGACAGTGAGAAAGGTTTTAACATAACTATTGTACATTCATCCAAATCTGAGATTAGTGATCAGGATCTTAAGACATTTGAAGAAGATTATCAGGATTTCTATAGGCAGGAAGTCCTAAGGAGCTTGAATGTCAGTGAAGAGGAATATGAATATCTCTCTGAAGATATCAGTATTACTATCATGAAGGCCAATAAGGACGGCTCTTTTTCTGAGGATGGAAGCAGGATTTCTTACGAGGATTATTTCGTAGTGCTGGCAGGCCTTATGATTGTTTTCATGTTTATAAACATGTCAGTTGGCAATGTCGCAACTTCTATAGCTACTGAGAAATCATCAAGGGTTATTGAATTTCTTTTGACAGGTACAAGACCACTTTCATTACTGTCTGGTAAGATCGCTGCAAGGCTGCTTGAGAGTGTGATAATGGCATTTGCATCCTATGCAAGTTATTTCTTGTCGCAGCTTGTGTGCGTTTTTCTGATAGCAGGAGAGTCAGTTTCTGAGAGCGCATCTGATAATGTGGTCGTAATCTCATCAATGTGGGAGACTATCACATTTTCTAAGCTTATCATTGTTGTTTTATATTTTGTAGCAGGAATAGCTCTTTATACAATCATCGGAGCTTTGACAGGAGCAAGCGTTTCAAAGCTAGAGGAACTTCAGGATGCCTATAAGCTCTATAGCTTTGTGATGGTCATTTGTGTTTATGCAGACATGTTCCTGGTAATAATGATGCTAAGTTCAGGTGGTGTTGGAACTTTTCAGAATTTCTGTACTATATTTCCTCTGACAGGAGCTTTTCTGACTCCGGCACTTATCCTTACAGGAAAAGTGGGAATGATTACAGGAATTATAGCTCTGGTAGTTCTTATTATCACAGTGGTTATAGCCTTTGTACTGGCGGCAGCGGTTTATGAATCAATGCTTCTGTACCAGGGAAAACGTATTAGGGCTAAAGACTTGATAGCACTTATGAAAAAGCAGGTGATCGCATGAAAAACTGGCTTAAGATATGTAAATTTACTTTAAAGCAGGCAATCAGAGGAGCGAAATTTATTCCATCTACTATAATAGTGGGAATAGTTATCTTTGTAGCTGCTATTGCATCTAACTTATTTCTTACTGGGGTGTTTGATAATGATGCTCCACTTAAAGAACTTGAAAATGTATATATTGTTAATGAAACAAACCTTGCTATAGACACAGATAGCTTTGCTAGCAAACATCAGGATAAGTATCCAAATCTTGATATTACAGTAATTAGTGGTAAGAGTGCAGAGGAGATAGCGTCAGGTACAGATACAAGTCTCGTTCTTGATATCGCAGAAGATGAGGATGGCTGCAGGCTTGTAGTATATATACCAAAGGAGAGCCCTCTGGGAGATGGAGATGCTGGTGATTTTGCAGTTGCCTTCTCTAAATCTATCAGTGATGCCAAAATAAGCAGCATTGGAATATCAGAGGATGAGTTTGATATGGCAGTTAGTGACCTTAATATTACTGAGCTGGAGGCTGAAGACTCAGAAGATGAGGAGGATCTATCTATTTTGGCTTATATGGCTCCAATGGTTGTTATGATGCTCCTGTATTTCCTAGTAATATTCTATGGCCAGAGTATTGGCCAGGTTGTGAGTATCGAGAAAACCTCCAAGCTTATGGAATATATACTGACACTGACAGGGCCTTCAGGAATTATATTCGGCAAGGTCACAGCTGCATTTTTGGAGGCACTTATACAGATATGTGTGTGGATAGTTTGTGCAGCATGTGGACTTATGATCAGCGACAGCGTTATTACAGGAATAATTGGAGGAAATCATAGGAATATCATTTCTCTTTTCATGGAAATGCTGCCAGAAGGAGGCGTGTCAGGAAATTTCCTTGTACTTGTTATACTCGCTATCATAGCGCTTTTAGTGGCATTTCTATTCTACTGTTTTGTTTCTGCCCTGTTTGCTTCTTTTGCAGCAACAGCAGAAGAACTGTCTCAGACAAATGCCATGTCACTTATGACAATGCTGGTGGGATTTCTTGGATCAATATATGTGCCTCGTATTACTGATAATTCCAAGGCGGGAATGACTATAATCAGGGTGATTCCATTTACAGCAGCTTTCTGCCTGCCAGGTGATGTGATCAGCGCAAGGATAGGAATTGTTGAATATATTTTGTATCTTGCACTTTTGATATTCTTTACAGTGATGCTGGCTATTCTCATCGGAAGAGTTTATAAGAACAGGCTCTTTAAAAAAGGAACTAAAGGGATTTTCGCAGAGATAGTTTCAGCAATTACAGGGAAAGCGGAAACTGCAAAGGGCGAGCCAGGTAGACAGGCTCTTGAGTCGGGAAAAGAAAAAGCGCAGTCGATCACTGACTTTACAAATTATGACAAAGCTAAAAAGACATATACCGTCATGGGCTTTGGTCTGCTGATATTTATACTTGCAGCAAATACCCTTGGGGGAAGTATTGGAAGTGTTATCGCCCATATTATTGCTGCAAATGGAAATAAGGACCTTGTCTCTATATATGAAGATACGACTTTCCTTACTATAACAAATATTATTGGAGTGTACCTGATTGCATTTCCTTTGTTCGTACTTGTGGCCAGATTTTCTGGCGATTCTGTTTCCAAAATTAAGGGGCATATCACAAAGGGCCAGTTTTTAAGAGCTCTATGTATAATATTCCCGGTTGATATAGGGCTTGGATACCTTAGCAATATGCTTGCTTCTGCTATTTCAGGAGGAGAAGCAAATAATGGCATGATAGAAAATCTGCTTACAGGCGATAATATTTTGGCAATTGTAATGGTAGCTATTCTTGCGCCAGTATTTGAAGAGCTTATTTTCAGAAAGATCATTATCGATAGGACACGTAAATACGGTGAGGCGATAGCTATAGTATATTCAGCACTTGCCTTTGGAATATTCCACTGCAATCTGTATCAGTTATTCTATGCCTTTGCCCTGGGACTTGTATTTGGTTATGTATATATCAGGACAGGCAACGTAGTTCTTACTATTATAATGCACATGTCAATAAACGCATCATCGTCAATTATTTATCCGCTGGCTCCGGATGCCTACAGATATTTTTGCTACGTAATGGTTGCGCTGGGAATTGTGTCGATCATCTATACTTTCATAAAGAAAGATGTACGCTTTGAACAAGCTGAAAATGAAGTTCCTGCAAAAGAACTGACGAAGGTAGCTCTGTTTAATTCGGGTTCAATATTATTTGCTCTTGTCTGCGCCCTTATAGCTGCATACACACTCTTTGTGTCAACACTGGGCTGAGCAAGCCTTTGAATGGATTTTGTTGACTTAAAAGGGTGTAAATATTACTATAGGTGGTACAGATTGAGAGGTATATTATGGCAAAGAAAACAAGTTCAAAAGATAATAATGTATATAAAGATATCACAGCCAGAATGCTGAATTTCATTGATGAGAGCCCAACATGTTTTCAGGTGATCGACAATCTCAAAAAGAGACTTGTTGCAGAAGGCTATGAAGAGCTTGATGAGGCTAAAGAGTGGAAGCTTGCGCCTGCCAAATCCGGTAAGGGAGGCAAGTATTTCGTAACAAGAAATGATTCATCTATTATTTCTTTCAGAATTCCTAAAAAGGACTTCAAGGGCTTTTATATGATTGCCAGCCACAGCGATTCTCCTTCTTTTAAGATCAAGGAGAATCCAGAGATGGAGGTTCCAGGCGCATATATCAAGCTTAATGTTGAGAAATATGGCGGAATGCTCTGTGCTGAGTGGTTTGACAGACCTTTATCTGTAGCTGGAAGACTCATAGTAAAGGGCAAAAATGGCAAGGCTGAAACAAGGATTGTAAATGTAGATAAAGATCTTTTGATGCTTCCTGCTCTTGCAATTCACATGAATAGGGAGGCTAATGACGGATACAAGTACAATGCCCAGAAGGATATGCTTCCTATTTTTGGGGATGACAGTGCCAAGGATAAGTTCTTTGAAGTTGTCGCTAAGGCAGCAGGTGTAAAGGCTGGAGATATTTTAGGACATGATCTCTTTTTGTATAACAGAGTTAAGCCAACAGTATGGGGAGCGTCTGATGAGTATATAGCAAGCTCACGACTTGACGATCAGGAGTGTGTATACACTACATTTGAAGGCTTTATGAATGCCGGAGCTTCTGATAATGTTGCAGTTCACTGCGTATTTGATAATGAAGAGGTTGGAAGTGGAACCAAGCAGGGAGCAGCTTCTACTTTCCTTAAGGACACTCTCACAAGGATCAATGAGAGCCTTGGAAGAACCAATGAGCAGTACTACACAGCAGTGGCTCAGAGCTTTATGATATCTGCTGACAATGCTCATGCTATTCACCCTAATAACCTTGATAAGGCTGATCCTGTTAACAGACCGGTTATGAATAAGGGAATAGTTATCAAGTACAATGCTAATCAGAGATATACAACAGATGCTGTTTCTGCTGCTACTTTTAAGATGATGTGCGACAAGGCAGGTGTGCCTTACCAGAGCTTTACAAACCGCTCTGATATGCCAGGAGGATCAACACTTGGTAATATTTCAACATCTCAGGTGGCTGTCAACACTGTAGACATTGGTCTTGCACAGCTTGCAATGCACTCTCCATATGAGACTGCAGGCAGTAGGGACCCTGAGTATCTTGCTGCAGTATCACAGGTCTTTTACGAGAGCTGAGAAATAATAAATTCTGAAATGGTCAATTTAGGAGGATTTATGGGTATATTTGATTTGTTTGGAGGGAAGAAAGCTTCTGAGGAAGCCAAGGCGCAGGAGGAACTGAGCGCTGCAAGCCAGAAGGAAAAAGAGATGCAGGCTGCAATGGATGCGCATGCAGATATGGAGTGGCCAGGATTTCCACGTCTTAATCCGGTAAACGGCCAGGAAATTGGCGAGGATGCCATGCCTGAGACAGTGACACAGGAGAGGAAAAATGAGATAGGAGAGATGATCTATGACGATGATATCTCGCCAGATTCTCTTAGATTTTTATCTAATCAGGAAGTGCTGTTTCTTTTAACTGCTCTTGAAGTGTTCCAGAAGAAGGCTCCACTTCCAGGTTTTGAAAAGAACCACAGAAAGATTTACAACGAACTTTTAAACAGGGTAAGAGATGCAGAAACTTTGTATGTTCTGTATGATGCAACAACTGGCTATCCATTTATAGATCATGGCTTTGGAAATGTTTATTTCGAGAAGGAACTTGCCGAGAAGGCAGCAGGTCTTTTTGCCAAGCAGTTTAGAAAACTTATGGTCAGAGATATCAAGGTTGAGAATCCTGATGATACAGCGGCTGTAAAGAGAGGTTTCTTTGATTACCTGTATTATATAGGTGTTGAGAACATTTTTGTGGATAACGGAGCTTACAGAGCAAGATTTAAGAGAAACGAGATAGTGGCTGCGCCTGGTGATTGGAATAACGAAGACCTAGGCAAGCACCCTGTTAATCCCGCACTTAATTTTGCAATGCTTGATTTCATCGAAGAAATCAGATGGCCTGTTCAGTATGAGAAGAGGAATGAGATTATTAGAGCCAAGGAGATGAGAATGTTATCACTCATCAGATCCAGCAACTTTATCGTGCCTATGCAGCATGAAGGCCCCGCTGAGGTTCTAGAAGATGGCAGAATGAAGTTCAATAAGGATTCCAAGTTCAAGTTCCTTATGCTCAATACCAAGGATGACAAGCACTTTCTTCCTATATTTACAGATGGTATAGAATTTGGCAAGAAGCTTCGCGGTACAGAGTGGAATGCTGCTGTATTCAAGTATCAGGATATTTTGAAATTTATGTCTGACAAGGATGGCATCACCATTAACCCAGAGGGACAGAGCATTGTTCTTCCAAGAGAGAGAATGGCCATGTTGGAGGCTGCTGGAATACAGGCAGACAAGATGAAGGCTCAGGCTGGAATAGGTCCTAAACCTGCGACCAGCTCAGCTAATGACGCTCAGGACGTGGCTGTACAGAAGGCTCTAAATCAGGCCATGGCTCGCATGAAAGAGAAAAAAGATAACTGATAATTAGCTTGTTAATAAACGGATATTAGTCTAAAATATATAATGTAGACTAATATCCGTTTTCGTATGTATTAAAGAATTGCTTTTAGTACCTAACGAGGTAAAAATATGCTGGATAGATTACTGGGAAACTATATGCTTGAAAAGGGCCTTCTTAGTAAGGGACAGTTAATTCAGGCGTTTCAGACTCAGGAGAGTAAAAGAGCCAAGCTCGGCGTAATTGCAGTATCAGAAAAACTCATGACCATAGCTCAGGCAGAACAGGTAAATGCTCTGCAGGCATCTATGGATAAGCGTTTTGGAGATATTGCTATTGAAAAGGGATACCTATCAGAAATTCAATTGTCCAGACTTCTGGAACTTCAGGGTAATTCATACCTGTCATTTGTCCAGTCCCTGGTTGATGATGGGCTTCTATCTATGGAGCAGGTAACAAAGGCAGAAGAAGACTATCAGAAGGAAAATGGATTTACGGCCACAGATATGGCGGAACTTAAATCAGGGAATATTGACAGAATAGTTTCTATCTTTGTTGATAGCGCTGATGAGGCTTACAAGAAGCTCTTTTCCATGGCAATCAAAACTATGTACAGATTAGTGGATAATCATGTGTATATAGGCAAAGCCTATAGAACAAATTCTATAAGAGCAGAAGTTTTGGGTTATCAGAAATATAGAGGTGATGAAAAGGCAACAGTGGCCATCAGTGGGAAATATGCTGATGTGCAAAAGGTTGCTATAGCCTATACCAAGGAAGAGTTTATTGAAACGGAGGAGGATGCACTAGACGCCACCTGTGAGTTCATAAACTGCATTGATGGACTCTATGCTACTGAAAAGAGCCTTGAGGGCATCAAGATTGAACTTGATCCACCGGAATTCTTTGTATCCTATACGGAGGCTACAGGTCCTATAGTGGCTATCCCGGTTTATCTTAGTGGCGGAGAGATTCTTTTCTTTGGAACAATAGCAGAGGACATGAAGATCGGATAAAGGTTAATCCTTTGGAGGAAGGCAATGAAGACTGTACTAATAGTTGATGATTCAAGAACATCGCGCAGGATACTAAGGGACATTCTCGAAAAAGCAGGCTACGAAGTTGTAGGTGAGGCAGTAAATGGCCAGGACGGTTTTGATCAGTATGTTAAGCTTGGACCGGATGTAGTAACCATGGATATTACAATGCCTCAGGTAGACGGCCTTGAGTCTTTAAAGCTGATAAGGAAATTCAATCCAAATGCCAAGGTTATTATGATCACCGCGGCCGGACAAAAAGAGAAAATGGTAGAGGCAGTAAAATACGGGGCTATAGAATTTATTGCCAAGCCATTTATGGAATCTAGCGTGTTAGAGGCACTTAAGCATTGCTAATAAAGGAGATATTTGCGACAATATAAGCCGAGGGGATTTTGGGTCTCTTCGGCTTTTCTTTATGTTTTTTTGGAGGCTTTTTATGAATAGAAAGGTACTTATTACAGGAGCGTCAAGAGGAATAGGACGCAGCATTGCAGAAGGCTTTGCCAGAGAGAAGGATAATCTTTTCCTCATTTGCCAGAATAGTTATGATTCACTTAGCTCTTTTGCACGGGAACTTTCAGATAAATATGGAATAAGTGCAGAAGCTTTTGGATGTGATGTGGGAGATTATGAGAGCCTTAGGCAGGTCTTTTTGCAGATAGATGATCTGGACATTGTTGTTAACAATGCTGGTGTGGCCTGGCTTGGGCTTTTGACGGATATGGAGGTTACAGATTGGAAAAAACTGATGGCCACAAATCTGGATTCAGTCTTTTATACAAGTAAGCTTGCGGTTCCTATGATGGTTTCAAAACATAGCGGAAGAATAGTAAATATTTCTTCTGTATGGGGAAATGTTGGCGCATCATGCGAGGTGGCCTATTCAGCTTCCAAGGGCGGCGTTAATTCTTTTACCAGGGCTCTGGCAAAAGAACTTGCACCGAGCGGCATTGCGGTTAATGCGGTGGCCTGTGGCGTTATAGATACAGATATGAACAGAAAACATTTATCTGAGGAAGATATGGAAGAACTTCGCTCCGAGATTCCAATGGACAGGATAGGTGACCCTAAAGAGGTAGCAGAACTCGTTATAAAAGTCTGTGAGGCTCCTATATATATGACGGGACAGATAATCACAATTGACGGAGGCTGGGTGTAGATTCCTGAATGCATTTTCATTATTACATTCAAGAAGTCATAATTTATTGTCTTTTTAGAAAATAGGTCTTTACAAAAGCAATATGATATTATAAATTAAATTGTACACAATCTAAATAAAACGTATATTTGATTTTTTTTATAACAAAAGGAGGCATTTTATGTACGATCTTATTATAGTAGGTTCAGGACCAGCAGGTCTTTCAGCAGCAGTTTACGCCAAAAGAGCAGGACTCAAAATGATCATTATTGAAAAGAATCCTGTGAGCGGCGGACAAATAATAGACACTTACGAGGTAGATAACTATCTTGGAATTCCTGGTGTCAATGGATTTGACCTTGGAATGAAGTTTAGAGAACATGCTGACAAGCTTGGAGCAGAGTTTGTAGACGCCACTGTAAGCGCTATAGAAGTGGTAGATGCAGGTTCTGATACAAAGGCTCCTGTTTATAAGGTTGTAACTGACAATGGCGAGTTTGAGTCAAATACAGTTATCCTTGCTACAGGCGCACATCATTCAAAACTAGAGATTTCCGGAGAAGAGGAATTTATCGGAAAGGGTGTTTCCTACTGCGCAACATGTGACGGCGCTTTCTACAGAGGAAAGGTTACAGCTGTAAATGGTGGCGGTGATGTCGCTGTTGAGGATGCTATTTTCCTTTCAAGATTCTGCAGCAAGGTCTACCTTATTCATAGAAGAGATGAGCTTAGAGCAACAAAGATCCTCCAGGAAGAGCTCTTTGGTCTTGAGAATGTAGAAGTTATCTGGGATAGCGTTGTAAAAGAAATCAAGGGTGAGGATAAGGTCAACCAGCTCGTTATAGAGAATGTTAAGACCAAGGAAGTAAGTAATGTGGATGTTGATGGAATCTTCGTTGCTATTGGAATCCGCCCTTCAACTGATCTTGTGGACGGCCTTGTAGAGCTTGATGGACAGGGCTATGTTGTAGCGGGAGAAGATGGAGCAACTTCTGTTCCTGGAATATTCGTAGCTGGCGATTCCCGCAAGAAGAGACTTCGTCAGATTGTTACAGCTGTAGCGGATGGAGCCAATGCAGTAACTGCAGTTCAGGATTTCCTTGTTGGAAAAGAAAGATAAAACAGATAAAATTTACTAAAAAAATAGCTGCTAGTGACATGCGATTTGACAAAATTTAATAAATAGTTTATATTCTTAAAAGATGTAACAAATTTCGTAACAATTTTGGAGGTTCGTTTTGAGAAAAGCAAAAATGCAGCTTCTTGCTTTATCGGTCACAGCTGCTATTACTTTTTTAGGTTCTAATGTAGACGCTTTTGCTGCATCCAATACATCATCTAACAAGGTGACAAGCGTAATGCCTCAGGCAGGTATAACATATGCACTCGGCAGCAATCAGGTTTCACTTTCAAATCTGCAGCAGTCAGTAGAAACTAGTAAGACACAATCAGAGAATTCATCCACTAATAGTACTTCTTCAGATGAAGTGGATTTATCAAATGCAGTAACAGATGTAACACCACTTGCTTCAACAGTAACAGATAACGTTCTTAGAGATATCCAGAACGCTACAGGTGCTGTTATCAAGGATTCAGCAGCAGCTTCTGAAGGCTCTTCAGAAACAGCGCAGGATTCAGAGGAAGAGATGTTTAAGTCTCTTGTTATTGCCAAGGTAACTAATTACGTAAACGTAAGAGATCTTCCCAGCGAGGAAGGTGAGATAGTTGGTAAGCTCTATGACAAGTCAGTTGGTACTTTCATAGAGGAGAAGGATGGATGGTACAAGATCCAGTCAGGTTCCGTTGAAGGCTACGTCAAGGCAGAGTTCTGTGTAACTGGAGATGACGCAGTTGAACTTGCTAAGGAAGTTGGAACCAGAATTGCCACAGTAACAACTACTACTCTTAAGGTTAGAAATGGTGCCGGACTTGATGCTGAAGTTATAGGCCTTGTTCCTATCGAGGATGAACTTGTAGTTACAGAGGAACTTGATGGATGGGTTAAGGTTAGTATCGAGGAAGGTGATGGTTACGTTTCAACTGATTACGTAACTCTTTCTACAGAATTTGTTAAGGCTGAATCCAAGGCAGAGGAAGAGGCTCGTCTTGCCAAGGAGGCTGCAGCAAGAGCAGCAGCTAATAAGGCAGCTAAGAGTAGCACATCTACTTCTTCCAGCTCATCATCTGGATCAAGCTACAATTCAGCTAGTTCATATACAACAGAGACCAGCTCAATTGGTTCTGCAGTTGCTCAGTTTGCTTGCCAGTTCGTTGGAAATCCATATGTATATGGCGGAACAAGCTTAACAAATGGTGCTGACTGTTCAGGTTTCGTTATGAGTGTATATTCTAACTTCGGTGTTAGTCTTCCTCATAGTTCAGGTGCTGACAGATCAGTTGGAGCAGCGGTTGATGGACTTGCAAATGCTCAGCCTGGTGATATTGTTTGCTATTCAGGCCATGTTGCTATCTACATTGGAAACGGACAGATCGTACATGCTTCTACAGCCAAGACAGGTATTAAGATTTCTAATGCTGATTACCGTTCAGTACTTGCAGTTAGAAGAATCTTCTAATAATAAGAATATTTATTGATAATATAGTGGAACTAATAGAGAGCTTTCTTTGTTAGTTCCATTTTTTTTCTTTATATGATTTCGTTTATCCCTGTAATCTAGGGGGAATAGAGGCTATATGCCTTTTTCTAAATGACCGATTTCTCTGATATGCACTAAAGTACAAAAGTCAACATAAATTAATAATTTTTTTTTCACACATATTTCAAAAGTTATCCACAATCCACAAAATAAAAAGTCAGATTTTAACTACTTATACACGAAGTTATCCACATTGTCCACAAATATCCACAATTTAAAGTGGATTTTACGCAATCGAAATCAAGGGATTTTTTTTGTGCATAATATACAAAATGATACTGTTAATAAAAAGATTATCTTTATTGGACGGTTATAAATTGCATGGATGACTGGTTAAATGGTATAATAGCGTATAGACAAAAGCGGCTTAAAATGCACAATTGTCTTAAATATGGCCGAAGATATTTCTTTTTTCAGAAAGTATCACAAGGCGACAGCAAAGGGGATGATTGCATGAAATTTACAATCGTAGGTAAGAACATCGAAGTAACACCCGGTCTTCGTAGTGCAGTTGAGGAGAAGATAGGCAAGCTGGAGAAATACTTTACTCCCGACACAAATGCAAATGTTACTCTTAATGTGGACAAAGAGAGACATAAGATCGAAGTCACCATTCCCGTAAAAGGAAAAATCATCAGAGCAGAGCAGGTCAGCAACGATATGTATGTATCAATTGACCTGGTAGAGGAGGTTATTGAAAGACAGCTCAAGAAGTATAAGAGCAAACTTGTTGATAAGCAGCAGGCAGAAGCCAGCAATTTTAAGAAGGAATATATTGAATCAGACTATATGGATGATGAGGATATCCGTATAGAACGTATGAAGAAGTTTGATCCCAAGCCTATGTATGCTGAGGATGCGTGTGTTCAGATGGAACTTTTAGGCCACAACTTCTTTGTATTTGTAAATGCAGAGACTGATCAGGTTAATGTGGTTTACAAGAGAAAAGGTAACACTTACGGACTTATTGAGCCTGAGGTATAAGCGGAAACGAATAAACTTTGCACAGTTCCCGCCATTTGAATGAAATCTAGAAATAACAGTGCTATAGGAATATGGCACTGTTATTTTTTTAACAACATATTGATAAATATATATCAATTTATGGCTTTTTAATAAAAATAATACGTAAGGATGATAGTTTTTGTTGCATTTGCCTAAGGTGGATGCTATAATTATTCTGTTCTGATAAAAAATTATCAAACTAGTTTTAAACATTCGGATACATTTTTTTGATGTGTCCACAATAAACAAAATGGAGGAAATAAATTATGGCACAGAAGGTAGTTATAGCAGGTGCTTGCAGAACAGCTATTGGTAAGATGGGCGGAGCCCTCAGCAATACTCCTGCAGCAGAACTTGGTTCAATCGTAATCAAAGAGGCACTTAACAGAGCAGGTGTTAAGCCTGAGTTAGTAGATGAGGTCCTTATGGGATGCGTTATCCAGGCAGGTCTTGGACAGAACGTAGCTAGACAGGCATCTATCAAGGCAGGTCTTCCAATCGAGACTCCTGCTGTTACACTTAACGTAGTTTGCGGATCAGGCCTTAACTGTGTCAATATGGCTGCTGACCTTATCAAGGCTGGCGAGGCTGATATAGTTGTAGCAGGTGGTATGGAGAACATGTCAATGGCTCCTTATGCACTTCCAAATGCACGTTTCGGATATCGTATGAACAACGGAACAGTTGTAGATACTATGGTTAACGATGCTCTTACAGATGCATTCAACCACTATCACATGATGATCACAGCAGAGAATATCTGCGACAGATGGAACCTTACAAGAGAAGAGCTTGACGAGTTCTCAGCTAATTCTCAGCAGAAGTGCGAGAAGGCTATGGCAGAAGGCAAGTTCAACGATGAGATCGTTCCTGTTCCTGTAAAGGTTAAGAAGGAAATGGTAGAGTTCAAGGTTGATGAGGGCCCTCGTGCTGGAACAACTGTTGAGACTCTTGCTAAGCTTAAATGCTGCTCTGGTAAAGAGGGCGGACTTGTAACAGCTGGTAATGCTTCAGGTATCAACGATGGTGCTGCAGCAGTAGTTGTTATGAGCGAAGAGAAGGCTAAGGAGCTTGGAATCAAGCCTATGGCTACATGGGTAGGCGGAGCTCTTGCAGGTGTTGAGCCTGAAATCATGGGTATCGGCCCTGTTGCTGCTACCAAGAAGGTCCTTAAGAAGACAGAGCTTTCACTTGATGATATCGATCTTATCGAGGCTAACGAGGCATTTGCTGCTCAGTCAGTAGCTGTTGCTAAGGATCTTGGATTTGATATGAGCAAGGTTAACGTAAATGGTGGTGCTATCGCACTTGGACATCCAGTAGGAGCATCAGGATGCCGTATTCTTGTTACTCTTCTTCATGAGATGGCTAGAAGAGATAATGTTAAGAAGGGTCTTGCTACTCTTTGCATCGGCGGCGGAATGGGATGCGCTACAATCGTAGAACGCTACGAGGCTTAATATGTTTATTGTAGCCTGCTGTGCTTGCGCAGCAGGCTATTATCAATAATTTTCACAGGAGGAAATTAGAAATGGGTTTCGTTAATTGCGAAGTAAAAGAAAACATCGCTGTTGTTACAATCAATCGCCCTGAGGCACTTAACGCACTTAATTCACAGGTGCTTGATGACCTCGCAGCTGCTTTTGATAGCATCGACACAAACGTTGTAAGAGCTGTTGTTCTTACAGGTGCAGGAGAGAAGTCATTTGTTGCAGGCGCTGATATTGGCGAGATGAGTACTCTTTCAAAGGCAGAAGGAGAAGCTTTTGGTAAAAAGGGTAATGATATATTCCGTAAGATCGAGCAGTTCCCTGTTCCAGTTATCGCTGCAATCAATGGATTTGCACTTGGCGGTGGCTGCGAGATCTCTATGAGCTGCGATATTCGTATCTGCTCAGATAATGCTATGTTTGGTCAGCCAGAAGTTGGTCTTGGAATCACACCTGGATTTGGCGGAACACAGAGACTTGCAAGACTTATTGGTGCAGGAATGGCTAAACAGCTCATTTATACTGCACGTAACATCAAGGCTGATGAGGCTTACAGAATCGGACTTGTTAATGCGGTTTATACACAGGAAGAACTTCTTCCAGCTGCTGAGAAGATGGCTAGCCAGATTGCTGCAAATGCTCCTATCGCTGTTAGAGCTTGCAAGAAGGCAATCAATGATGGTCTTCAGGTTAACATCGATGATGCTCTTGTAATTGAAGAGAAACTCTTTGGTTCATGCTTCGAGACAGAGGATCAGAGAGAAGGTATGGCTAACTTCCTTAGAAAAAAGGATGATCCAGCTAAGGTTAAGGTTGTAGCTTTTAAAAATGTGTAATGATATAGGGATTCAAAGTTATGAAGTATTTTGCTTGCAAAGAATACTCCATAACCTTGAAGACCGAACAAGCATGAGGGAAAAAGATACACGAAGAATGAGTGTATCGATTTCCGAATGATTGTAGGATTGCGGGAACGAAGTGAAGCAATCCGTATATGATTATAAATATAATGACAAACTAGGAGGAAAACAAAATGAAGGTAGCTGTTATTGGTGCAGGTACAATGGGTTCAGGTATTGCACAGACATTTGCTCAGGCTCAGAGCGTTGAGAAGGTATATCTTTGCGATATCAAGACAGAGTTCGCAGAGGGCGGATTTGCTAAGATCAAGAAAGGTCTTGACAAGCAGGTTGCTAAGGGCAAGAAGACACAGGAAGAGGCTGATGCTATCACAGCTAAGATTCAGACAGGTCTTAATGACATCTGTGCTGATGCTGACCTTGTAGTAGAGGCTGCTCTTGAAGTTATGGATATCAAGAAGAATCTTTTCAAGGAGCTTCAGGACAATATCGTTAAGAATCCTGATTGTATCTTTGCTTCAAATACATCATCACTTTCAATCACAGAGATTGGTTCAGGTCTTGCAAAGCCTATCATTGGTATGCACTTCTTCAACCCAGCTCCTGTTATGAAGCTCGTTGAGGTTATCCAGGGTGCTAACACACCAGATGACATGGTAGAGAAGATCAAGAAGATTTCTGAGGATCTTGGAAAGACTCCAGTACAGGTTAATGAGGCTGCTGGATTCGTAGTTAACAGAATTCTTGTTCCTATGATCAACGAAGGTATCTTCGTATATTCAGAGGGCGTTTCAGATATCGCTGGTATCGACACAGCTATGAAGCTTGGATGTAACCATCCTATGGGACCTCTTGAACTCGGTGACTACATCGGACTTGATATCGTTCTTGCTATCATGGATGTTCTTTACTCAGAGACAGGTGATTCCAAGTATCGTGCTTGCCCACTTCTTCGTAAGATGGTTCGTGGTAAGAAGCTTGGTGTTAAGACAGGTATTGGTTTCTACAACTATGCTGATGGAAACAAGGTTCCTACAGATAAATAATATTCACTTGAAAAAAATATTTTATAAAAAGAAATACGGAGGAAATTATAATGGATTTTCAGCTTGATCAGCAACATGAAATGGCTAGAGCTCTTTTTAAAGATTTCGCAGAAAAAGAAGTAAAGCCAAACGCTATAGAGGTTGATGAGACAGAGGTTTTCCCTATGGAAACCGTTAAGAAGATGCAGAAATACGGCTTCATGGGTATTCCAATTCCTAAGGAGTACGGCGGACAGGGATGTGATCCTCTTACATACATCATGTGCGTAGAGGAGCTTGCAAAGGTTTGTGGTACAACAGCAGTTATCGTATCTGCTCACACATCACTTTGCTGCGACCCTATCATGACATACGGAACAGAGGAGCAGAAGCAGAAGTACCTTGTACCTCTTGCAAAGGGTGAAAAGCTCGGTGCATTTGGTCTTACAGAGCCTATGGCAGGTACAGATGCTCAGGGTGTTCAGACTAAGGCTGTTCTTACAGAAGATGGTAAGGAATGGGTTCTTAATGGATCAAAGTGCTTCATCACAAACGGTGAGGTTGCTGATATTTACATCATCATTGCTTACACAGATATCGTAGAAGATAAGAAGGGTAGAAAGCAGAAGAAGTTCTCAGCTTTCATCGTTGAAAAGGGAACACCAGGATTCACTTTTGGTACAAAAGAGAACAAGATGGGTATCCGTGGTTCATCAACATACGAGCTCATTTTCCAGGATTGCCATATTCCTGCAGAGAACCTTCTTGGTGCAAGAGGAAAGGGATTCCCTATCGCTATGCATACTCTTGACGGTGGACGTATTGGTATCGCTGCTCAGGCTCTTGGTATTGCAGAGGGCGCTCTTGACAGAACAGTTGAGTACGTAAAAGAGAGAAAGCAGTTCGGAAGAGCTATCGGTGCTTTCCAGAATACACAGTTCCAGCTTGCAAACATGGCTACACAGTGTGAAGCTGCAAGACTCCTTGTATATCAGGCTGCTGATGCTAAGAAGAATAAGGATGTTTACTCAGTAGAAGCTGCTAAGGCTAAGCTTTTCGCAGCAGAAGTTGCTATGGATGTAACAACTAAGGCTGTACAGCTCCATGGTGGTTATGGTTACATCAGAGAGTACGAAGTAGAGAGAATGATGCGTGATGCTAAGATCACAGAAATCTACGAGGGTACATCTGAGGTTCAGAGAATGGTTATCTCTGGCGCATTACTTAAGTAATAGTGATCATCTGAAATATATAATCTGATAGAAGGAGAATAAAAATGAAAGTTGTAGTTTGCATTAAGCAGGTCCCTGATACAAAGGGCGGCGTTAAGTTCAAACCCGATGGAACATTGGATAGAGGTGCAATGCTTGCTATCATGAATCCTGATGATAAAGCAGGTCTTGAGGCAGCACTTAGATTAAAGGATCAGTATGGCGCAGAGGTAACAGTTCTTACAATGGGACTTCCTAAGGCTGATGCTGTACTTAGAGAAGCTCTTGCTATGGGCGCAGACAAGGCAATCCTTGTTACAGACAGAGTTCTGGGTGGCGCTGATACATGGGCAACATCTTCAACAATTGCTGGAGCACTTAGAAATCTTGATTATGATCTCATCATCACAGGCCGTCAGGCTATCGATGGAGATACAGCTCAGGTTGGACCACAGATTTCTGAGCACCTTCACATTCCTGTAATTTCCTATGCTGAGGAGATCAAGGTTGATGAGAAGGCTGGCACTGTAGAAGTTAAGAGACAGTTTGAAGACAGATATCACATTGTTAAGGCTAAGATGCCTTGCCTTGTTACAGCTCTTTCAGAGCTCAATGAGCCTAGATATATGACTCCTGGCGGAATCTTTGATGCTTTTGCCAAGGAAGTTACAGTTTGGGGCAGACCAGATCTTAAGGATGTTGACGATTCTAACCTTGGTCTTAAAGGATCACCTACACAGATTGCAAAGGCTTCTGATAAGGTTAAGAAGGGTCAGGGCGAGAAGGTTGTTCCTGATTCAGCTGATGAAGCAGTTGACTATATCGTAGGTAAGCTTACAGAGAAACATGTAATTTGAGTGATATAGGGAATGAGTAAACACGGTGCAGTGCTTGCACTGGGCAGCGTGTTTATGAAATGACCAAGCAGACATGAGGAAAAAGATATGTGAATGAAATGAACATATCGATTTCCGAATGTATGTAGCATGGCGAGAGCGAAGCGGAGCCATGCGCATATCACGTAATAACAATAATTTTTAATGATAAAGGAGAAGAGTCATGTCTTTAGAAGAATATAAGGGTGTATTTATATTTGCTCAGCAGGTAGACAATGAACTTTCAAGCATTGCGCTTGAACTTCTGGGCAAAGCCAAGAATCTTGCAGAAGATCTTGATGAGAAAAAAGTAACAGCTGTACTTCTTGGAAGCGATGTTAAGGGACTTGTTGACAAGCTTGCAGAGTATGGTGCTGATAGAGTAATCGTAGTTGATGATCCTGCACTTAAGGATTACAGAACAGAGCCTTATACACACGCTCTTGCATCTGTAATCAATGAGTACAAGCCTGAGATCCTCCTTGTTGGTGCTACAGCAATCGGTAGAGATCTTGGCCCTAGAGTATCATCAAGAGTACATACAGGTCTTACAGCTGACTGTACACAGCTTGAGATTGGAGATTTCCCTCTTGAGCCATCACCAGCTAGAGAGACCAAGCACAAACAGCTCCTTATGACAAGACCTGCATTTGGTGGTAACACAATCGCTACAATCGCTTGCCCTGATTTCCGTCCTCAGATGGCTACAGTTCGTCCAGGCGTTATGCAGAAGATTGATCCTATCAAGGGAGCAAAGGCAGAGGTTGTTGAATACAATCCTGGTTTTGAAGAGAATGATTGCTATACAGAGATCGTTAAGATCGTTAAGGAAGCATCTTCTGTTGCTGATATCCAGGCAGCTAAGATCCTTGTATCTGGTGGTCGTGGAGTTGGTTCCGCAGAGAACTTCAAGCTCCTTGATGACCTTGCAGAGGCTCTTAACGGAACAGTATCCTGCTCACGTGCAGTTGTAGATTCAGGCTGGAAGCCCAAGGATCTTCAGGTTGGACAGACAGGTAAGACTGTAAGACCTCAGCTATACTTCGCAATTGGTATTTCTGGAGCAATCCAGCACGTTGCAGGTATGGAAGAGTCTGATATCATCATCGCTATCAACAAAGATGAGAATGCTCCTATCTTTGATGTAGCTGATTATGGTGTTGTTGGAGATCTTAACAAGATCCTTCCAGCTCTTACAAAGAAGATCAAAGAAGCTCTTGCAGCAAAGGGCTGATTAATAAGACATTTCGGGAGGCCGTCACTGTTGTGGCGGTCTTCTTTTTTACTTTTGTGGTATTTACTTGTGGGTATATGGTAAACTAAGTGAATATGAAACGGAAGGAAATAAAAAATGGATAAAAAACAGAAATTACTAGATCTAATAGATAAGGCTGGCAAGGGCAGCATCGAAGCAGCTGAGCAGATTGCAGTAGGCTATTTTAAAGGCGAGTTTGGTGAAAAGAACCTGGCCAAAGCCAAGAAATGGGCAAGCTATGCTGCCAAGCACGGAAGCGAAGTAGCAGAGAATCTGCTTAAAGAGCTATAATAGTGGGATATTCTGAAAGGACATTAACATGAAAAGTATATTGGATTACGAGACAGTTTCGCTTATAGATGAGGATGACGCCATAGAAATCATAGACCAGACCCTTCTTCCGGGGAAGATTGAGATCATACGCCTTCATACTGCAAAAGAGATATGGGATGCAATTTACCTTCTCCAGGTAAGGGGAGCACCGGCAATAGGCGTAAGTGCAGGTTTTGGTCTGTATCTTCTCATGAAACATTCAAAGGCTGCTTCCTATGAAGAGTTTATGGGTGAGCTAAAAGAAAAGTCAGATTACCTCAACTCATCAAGACCTACAGCTGTAAATCTGTCCTGGGCTTTAAGGCGTATGGAGAGCCATGTGACAGATTTTTATGAAAAAAACAGCCTGGCAGCTGAAGCTTTTGATGATGCTCGCGCAAAACTCATAAACGAAATGAAGAATGAGTCAGAGAGAATAAAAGCTGAAGATGTTGATGTCTGCCGCAGGATTGGAGAAAATGGCCTGACTCTTATAAAGAATGGCTATGGCCTCCTTACTCACTGCAATGCAGGACAGCTTGCTACCTGCAAATATGGAACAGCAACAGCACCAATGTACCTGGCTCATGAAAAAGGTATGAAGATAAAGGTATACTGTGATGAGACAAGGCCACTCCTTCAGGGAGCAAGACTAACTGCTTTTGAACTTCATTCTGCTGGAATAGATACAACACTCTTATGTGATAACATGTCAGCATCACTTATGAAGAGCGGTGCAATCAATGCCATATTCGTTGGATGTGACAGAGTAGCTGCTAACGGAGATGCAGCAAATAAGATAGGAACCAGCGTTGTAGCAACAGTTGCAAAGCGTTACAATATTCCATTTTATGTATGTGCACCTACATCAACCATCGATATAAATACAGCCACAGGCGCTGATATAAACATTGAGCAGAGAAAACCTGAGGAAGTAACAGAAATGTGGTACAAGGAGCGCATGGCACCAGAAGGCGTCAAAGTCTATAACCCAGCCTTTGATGTTACAGACGCAGATCTCATCACTGGCATAGTAACAGAATACGGCGTTCTTCATGCTCCTTACGACATTGCCATCCGTGACCTCTTCGCCCAATATAAGAGATGAACACATAAAACAGTTGCTGATAAAATAATTTATCAGCAACTATACAGTGCTATGACATATATTGTACAAAATATATCCCCCCCGGGGGCTTGTGAACACTATGTGATTTCCCCTATACTTCTTCTAGTGTACTGACTCATTCATAATTAACAAAATTGCTTGTCAGCACACTAGTGACAATCGTAGAACAGGTTGACTGCGAAGCTTGCGCAGTCAACCGTCATGATAAATATAGAAGTACGGGAGGAAATCACACAATGCATATGGCGGACGCCCTTGTGGCACCAGCAGTAGCTGGAACAATGTATGTTTTATCAACAGGAGCAGCAGGAGTTTCTGTAAAAAAAGTAAGAGAGGAAAATGACCCAAAGAAAATTCCAGTAATGGGCGTTATGGGAGCATTCGTATTTGCTACACAGATGCTCAACTTCACCATCCCTGGAACAGGATCCTCAGGACATCTCTGTGGAGGAATGATGCTATCTGCTATGTTGGGACCTTACGCAGGATTCCTTACAATGATAGGAGTACTCCTTGTTCAATGCCTTCTTTTTGCTGACGGTGGGCTATTGGCTCTTGGATGTAATATATGGAATATGGCCTTTTATGGGTGCTTTATAGGAGCGCTATTAATTTGGAGACCTATTATGAAGAAAGGTGCCAGCAGATTGAAGATTGCCATTGCATCGATTTTAGGATGCGTTCTGACTCTTCAGCTTGGCGCATTCTCAGTTACACTTGAGACATTTTTTTCTGGAATAACAGAGCTTCCTTTCTCAGTATTTATGGCAACAATGCAGCCTATTCATCTTGCCATCGGATTTGTAGAGGGACTTATAACAGCAGCAGTTCTTATCTTTGTCAACGAGGCAAGACCAGAGCTTCTCTGGGGTGTAGGCAGAGATGAAAATGTGGTAAAAGAAGGAAAACTCTCCTTCAAGGGAACAATCTTAGCTATTGCAGTAGCAGCAGCTATCTGTGGCGGAGCTATTTCTCTTTTTGCTTCAGCATTCCCTGATGGACTTGAGTGGTCTATGGAACAGGTTGCCGGAACAACAGAGCTTGAGGCAGAAGGCGGAGTATACGATACTGCAGCAGGTATTCAGGAGACAACTTCTCTTTTGCCTGATTATGCATTTAAGGACAGCGAATCAGCTGTCGGAACAAGCTTCTCTGGTATAGTTGGAGCGCTCGTGGTAGTTGGTGTCTGTGTTGGAGCATCATATGCTTTTAGATTCTTTAGAAAAAAAGAAAACACTAAGATTGCGTAATAGGCTAAATATGCATATTAAGTGATGTTATTTTGGGCCGGATATAATATACTTAGTACATGAACTCAATAGAAAAAAATCTTCGCGAATTAAATAAATTACAAAATCTGCAGCAGCGTTCTCATTGGATGAATAGTCTTCATCCTTGGGGAAAGCTGCTTCTTAGCGTTTTGTATATTTTTACAGTTGTTTCTTTTGACAAGTATGCGCTGGCGCCCCTGATCGTCATGTCTGTATATCCTATTTTTTCCTTTATTGTGGGAGAGTTGTCCTTTAAAGAGGGAATCTATAGGATGAGGCTGATATTGCCATTGGTTTTGTTTGTGGGAGTATTTAATCCATTTCTAGACAGGCAGATTGTGGGATATATTGGTGAATTGGCAGTTTCGGGCGGCGTGCTGTCCATGATCACAGTGATGATCAAGGGCTTTTATAGCGTTTTGGCTGTGTACATTCTGATAGCAACAACATCGATTGATGATATCTGCTATGCCTTAAGAGTGCTGCATTTCCCAAGAATCATGGTAATAGTGGTCATGCTGATCTACAGATACTTTGGCGTAATGGCTGTGGAAGCGGACAGGATAATGACAGCATACAAACTAAGAGCTCCCTCACAGAATGGCATCAATTATAAGGCCTGGGGAACTTTGGTTGGACAGTGGCTTTTGCGCAGCATGGACAAGGCAGAAAGGGTCTATGAGAGCATGCTTCTTAGAGGTTTTACAGGAGATTTCAGGATCAGGAAAAAGAAAGTACGGCTTTCTGACATTTTTTATCCAGTTATTTGGATTGTCATATTTGTAGTTATCAGACATTCAGGGATTTTTGGAGAGTGAGAAATGCATACAGGTATTCATGGAGAAATACTTAAAATTGAACATTTGAGCTTTGCTTATGAAAAAGAAGAACCGGTTCTAAGTGATATAAATCTAATGGCTCATGATGGCGAGAGTATAGGTATAATCGGAGCTAACGGCATTGGAAAGTCCACACTGATGAAACTTCTTGTGGGACTTTATCTTGATTATGAAGGGGTTCTTGAGATAGCAGGACATCCGGTAGACAAGAAAAACTTAAATCACGTCAGAGAGCATATCGGATACGTGTTTCAGGACTCAGATAGTCAGCTCTTTTTATCAACAGTTGAAGACGATGTGGCCTTTGGACCTCAGAACTACGGCTTGTCAGATGATGAGGTTGAGAAAAGGGTAGTAGATGCTCTAGAGAAAGTCCACATTACAGACCTTAGTAAAAAGCATACCTATAAACTATCCGGAGGAGAGAAAAAACTGGCTTCAATAGCCACGATCCTTGCCATGAATCCGGATATCATAATCATGGATGAGCCTGAGGCAGCGCTTGATCCAAGGAACAGGAAAAATCTTATCAGGATTATAAATGAGATTAATTCTCTAAAACTCATCACTTCACATGACCTGGACTTTATCATGGATACCTGTGAGAGGACGATTTTACTGGATGAGGGTAGGATCATAGCTGATGGAAGGAGCACTGAGATATTGCAAAATGAATCTCTTTTGACAGAGCACGGTCTGGAACTGCCGCTTAGATTACAGAAGTGATATAGGCACCTTCAAAGTACCATAAACTCGCGGATTGATTGTAAGGGATTCGTTGAGAAATAAACAATATAGTGATAAAATTAATAATAATGCACAGATAACAGTGATTGTTATTGATTTTAGATATATGCAGCATAAAACATTAGTTAATGACGGAGGAAAGTTATGGCAAGAAAAGTAGTTTTAGCGGGAGCATGTAGAACAGCGATTGGTACAATGGGTGGAACTTTATCAACCACACCAGCACCAGCACTTGGAGCAATTGTAATAAAAGAAGCTCTTAAGCGTGCGGGAGTTAAGCCTGAGCAGGTTGACGAAGTTTATATGGGATGCGTTATCCAGGCAGGACTTGGACAGAACCCGGCAAGACAGTCAGCAATCAATGCTGGTATTCCGGTAGAAGTACCTGCTACAACAATAAATGTTCTGTGCGGATCAGGTCTTCACTGCGTAAACCTTGCAGCCAAGCTCATTGGTATGGGAGACGCAGATATAATCGTTGCTGGTGGAATGGAGAATATGTCAATGGCTCCATACCTTATGCAGCAGGGCCGTTACGGATACAGAATGGGTTCTGGAGAACTTCAGGATGCAATGATAAAGGATGCGCTTACTGATGCTTTTGGCGGATATCATATGGGTATCACAGCTGAGAACATTGCTGAACAGTGGCATCTTACAAGACAGCAGCTTGATGAGTTTGCTGCCTGGTCACAGAATAAAGCTGAGGCAGCTATTGCTGCAGGTAAGTTTAAGGAAGAAATCGTCCCTGTAGAGATCAAGAAAAAGAAAGAAACAATTATCTTTGATACAGATGAAGGCCCTAGAAAGGGAGTTACTGTTGAGAGTATTTCCGGACTTAAGCCTGCATTTAAGAAGGATGGCGGCGTTGTAACTGCTGCAAACTCTTCAGGAATTAACGATGCAGCTTCTGCAATCATAGTTATGAGCGAAGAAAAGGCAAAAGAACTTGGTGTAAAGCCACTTGGAACCTGGATTGCAGGTGAACTTGCAGGCGTAGAACCTAGCATTATGGGTATTGGCCCTGTAGCAGCAACTCAGAAGGTTATGAAGAAGGCTGGATATACAATAGGTGACTTTGATCTTATCGAGGCTAACGAGGCTTTTGCAGCTCAGTCAGTAGCTGTTCAGCATGACCTTGGATTTAGTAATGATGTACTCAATGTAAATGGTGGTGCTATTGCACTTGGACATCCTGTAGGATGCTCAGGAAACAGAATCCTTGTATCTCTTTTGTACGAAATGCAGAGAAGAGATGTTCATAAGGGACTTGCTACTCTTTGTGTTGGCGGCGGAATGGGCTGCGCAGCTATTGTTGAGAGATAATAGGGCCTGATTGACTATAGACAGGAGGATCACATGGCAGATCGTTCGATTCTTGTAGTTGATGACAATGAGATCAACAGAGGAATTCTTGGCGAGATTTTCAAGGAACAATATAACATCCTTGAAGCGGGCAACGGTATCGAAGCTATGAAGATGATTGAAGAGAATGAAGAAAAGCTTGCGGCTATTCTTCTTGATATCGTCATGCCAGAAATGGACGGCTATGAGGTCCTTGAGGCTATGCGTAAAAAGGATAACCTGAATGATTCAATCCCTGTTCTGATGATAACAGCTGATACCTCCACAGAAGCGGAGCGTACCAGCTATCAGAAGGGGGCGGCTGATGTAATACATAAGCCTTTTGATCCTGTTATTGTAGATAAAAGAGTTTCTCGTACTGTGGAGCTTTTTGACAGCAAGAACAACCTTGAAGTCCAGGTTGATGATCAGACAAGGGTATTAAAGAAACAGTTTGCATACCTTAAAAAGCAGGAGGAGAGGCTTAAAAACAGTAACGAAAGAGTTATCGATACTATTGCTACAATCGTTGAGTTTAGAAGTATGGAGACCATTTATCATCTCAAGAGGATAAAAGGTTTTGTACGTACACTTGCTCTTACAGCCATGAACAATTACCCTGAGCTTGGGCTGAACCCACATCTTATCGATGTTATAACCCAGGCTTCAGCAATGCATGATATTGGAAAGATATCTGTGCCGGATTCTATTCTCTTAAAGCCGGGGCGCCTCACAAGCGAAGAGTTTGAGGTTATGAAGTCCCATACAACAAGGGGAAGCGAAGTCATTGAGAGCCTAAGGGATGTTCAGGACAAGGAATACTTTGAAATATGTCTTGATATATGTAGGCATCATCATGAAAGATACGATGGCGGAGGCTATCCCGATGGCTTAAAGGGAGATGAAAATTCTATCGCTGCACAGCTTACAGCTATTTCTGACGCTTATGATGCTCTTGTCAGCGACAGAGTATACAAATCTGCTTATCCTGTAGACAGGGCTTTTGAGATGATAAAAAATGGTGAGTGCGGCGTGTTCTCACCTAAGATCCTGGCATGCTTTGAATTTGCAAGGCCAGACCTTGAAAGACTTGTGGCTGAGACTAAGGCTGCAGAAAATGCAGAAAATTAAAAAATATGTTGACAAAGAAACTGCTCGTGCATATAATATATTTTGTTGCTAAAGCGACATGTGCGTGTAGCTCAGCTGGATAGAGCGTCTGGCTACGGACCAGAAGGTCGTGGGTTCGAATCCTGTCACGCACACTTGAGCATTCAGATTATTGATCTGGGTGCTCTTTTTTTTATTCTTTTTTAATATTTTTCTGTTATCTGACAATTCTTTTTATTTCCATGAAACCGCATACATTTATTTGTAAGGAAAAATGACTTTTTTGAAAAGGGGAGAAAAGGAGATGCGTTAGTGCAATATACACAAAAACCGCCCATGAAACTTTGTTTACTTTTAAGCAATATAAATGAAATAAACTTACGTTTCTCTCTTGTTTTCGTCAATGTGAATATGCTAAGATTAAGTCACATTTCATATAGGAATGTAAGCGGTTACATTATTAAAAAAGTGTAAACTTACGTTTTGTTGGGAGGAAAAATATGATCAGAAAGACGAAATGGCACAAGGTAAGTGCCAAAGTCATTGCGTCAGCATTGGCGGCGGCTACGGGGCTTTCATCTTTCTCGGGCATTGCACCTGGAAGTGTTGCATATGCTGAGACGGATGAAGAGAAGGAAGCAACTTATGAAACAAGTGCTTCTTCTGAAAAGAGCAGTGATGGGGCAAAGGCTGCTTCAACAGAGAGCTCTTTAGATGAGAGCGATGAAGGAACTTCAGTGAACTCATCTGAGGTTTCAGATGCTTCTTCAGATTCAGCTGCACTTGATGACAGCAAGGAAGCAGAAGAGACAGACGAAAAGTCAGATGAAGAAAAATCAGCTAAAAAGCTTGAAACTTCAGAATCTGAGAGCACTACCACAGACAGGAACTTTGACGAATCCAAGACTGATGTTTGGGATTTTGGAGCCGAGGATCTTGGAAGCAACTACAACAACAGACTGGATGTTGCTACAATCAACAGCTTTTACTCAGTAGAGGCTGGAACAAAGGGTGTAAATATCGCATCTTTCTCAGTTGATAATGGAGACTTTGTTTTTGAGGATGGCGGATATTCTACAACTCACAGACTTAGAACTACTAATCTTGCACTTACTCACTTTGATGAGAAGTCTCTCAAGGATAGTGATGGAAATGTGTATTCCGGATATATATATTCCAATAAAGGAGCAACAGATGCTGTTTATGTAGCTCTTGAATGTCAGGCAGACGACATTATCACAGCGTATGTAGCAAGTAATGGAACAGATTCTGAAGTCCATTTTAGAAACGTGGAAGATGCTTCAGATGATGCCTTTTTTGTTCATAAAAATGGTGGAAGTACAGTAACAAAGATGGTCTTCTATCCAGCAAATACAGCACAGTACAAGCTTTTTTCAGCAAGTGAGAAGCTGGTACTTGCCAGAGTACTTAGAGAGCATGCCAAGTATTCAGATCTTACTGGCGGAGTAGAAGGATTTGAAGGCACAGGCTCTTTTGACATCGTATTTACAAACAAGGCTAATGGCAATGTTGTTAAGGCAACAGTTGCTGATGGCAAATATACAGCCAGGCTTGCACAGGGCTTTGACTATGAGCTCAGCCTTGAGGGCGCAGATGAATACGTTATTACTTCTGATAAAACTGTCAATATAAGTGAAGATACACAGAAAGATATAACAGTGGAGGGAATCTCACTGGTTGATGTAACTGGTAAGATTACAGGTATTGACGAGGATGATCTTGCAGAATTTGCTGCGGCAGCAGACTTTTCTTTTGCTCCACAGGATGAAAACTCTGTATATGTTCCACAGATCAAGCTTTCTCTGGCAGAGGATGCTATCGAGTACCAGGTAAGACTTCAGAAGAATGTTGAGTACGCAGTATCTGTAGAAGATAAAGAAGGCGCAGCTTTTGTCGAGAACTACGACCTTCTTACAACAAAGCTTACTGCAGAAAGTGACAAAGAGGCTGCAATAGAGCTTGAGGCGAAGCCTGTATATGATGTGACAATTGTTCCATCAGGGGCTACTAAGGCAGATCTTTCAGAGGCAGTTTTCACATTCACAAGACTGGATACTGAA
Source organism: Butyrivibrio sp. INlla14 (assembly GCF_900102515.1). Classification (GTDB taxonomy): domain Bacteria; phylum Bacillota; class Clostridia; order Lachnospirales; family Lachnospiraceae; genus Butyrivibrio. Next base: position 150,831 of record NZ_FMVS01000005.1, on the reverse strand, counting down.
AATGATTTTGCTAAAGACGGATATGTATATGAGTTTACTGGCACAGAGGGTATAGCTCTTAGAAATGGTCAGTACAAGGTTGAGGTTTCAAACTCAGGCGCATATGTACAGAAGCTCACAAGCGACCTTGTAGTAGACGGCGCAGCTGTTAGCAAGGAAATTGCCTTCTCTTCTGATATAACAGAGTGGGATTTCGCAGATGCTTCTTTTGTTTCTAAGTTTGCAAATGCTACTGAAGGAACTTATAACGGTCTTTCATGGACAAACGGAAGATCTCATAACGGTGTGTATCTGTATAGTGGAGCTGGCACAATTTCCGTTCCTGTAAAGGGAGATTGCCAGATTCAGGTAACTGGAAATTATCAGTACTCCTACTACTTTGAAAATGAGAACGAAGCATCAGTTGGTGTAAAGACTGGAACAACTTCAAGTAATGAGACATATACCTATGACTATAAGGGTGGAGCAGGATATGTGGACATCACAGTTCTGGGCTCATCTTATCTGACCAAAATAGCTGCTGTATATCAGACCGAGTACAAGTCTGAACTTACAGTTGGCGCAGATAAAGAGTATAAGACTATCGGCGATGCACTTGCTGCAGTTCGTCTCATGGACAGAAAAGATGGCGAGCGAGTAACAATTAAGGTTCAGCCAGGCAACTATGAAGAGATGCTTGTTATTGATGTTCCTAATGTAACTCTTGAAAATGCAAGCAATTCTCCATCAAATGCACTGACAAATTCTGGTGTGGGTATCGATGAGAATGCAGTTCGTGTGACTTGGTACTATGGCCATGGCTACACATACTACAGCATGAATAGTTCTTACAAGTATGATGCAGAGGCTCTTGCAGCTAATAAGGCTAATGGCTACACAGAGGTTATCAATCCTGGTTCAGGTACTGCTACATACTGGAATGCATCAGTAGTAGTTAATGCTGCAGGGTTTGAAGCAAAGAACATTATCTTCGAGAACTCTTTTAACCAGTATATGTCTGAGAAGGCAGCAGAGGATGTAATCGTTCCTCAGTCTGGTGCAAAAGAGGGAACTGTAAAAAGAGCTTCTATGAAAGCTTTTGATACAACTGTTCAGGATAAAAAATATGTAGAAAGAGCAGCAGCGCTGGCACTTACAAAGTCAGCTACAGAAACTTATTTTGAAAACTGCCGTTTTATCGGCCGTCAGGATACTCTTTATGGTGCAGACAATGCTACCGCAGCTTTCTATAACTGCGCAGTATATGGCGGAACAGATTATATTTTTGGCGGAATGACAGCGGTATTTGCAAAGTGTGATCTTGTTCTTAACACAAGTGAAGACAAGAATGATGTGGCTTACATTACAGCTGCACAGCAGGCATCAAGTGCTCAGCGCGGATATCTTATGTATAACTGCACAGTTAAGAGCACAACACCAGGTGTAGATACAGCATCCAAGTATGTATCCAAGCCAGGTCAGTTTGGAAGACCTTGGAAGGCAAATACATCAGAGGTAGTATTCTTTGATACAGTTGTTGAGGCTACAAACTGGAAGGATGGAGCCTATGATGAAAATGCCAAGACTTCACTTATCCAGCCTGCAGGCTGGAACACATCTCTTAGTGGAGAGTCAGCAAGAAACGTTGAGTATGGCACCTATGAAGTTTCTGGTGAGAACAACAGTGCAAATCGTGTGACATGGGTACAGCAGCCACAGACAGCAGTTCTTGCGGACGGAACAGCTATTTCAGTAGCAGCTTTCCTTGGAGACTGGGATCCATTTACAGCAAACGGCAAGGATATGTCAATCACATTCCCGGATGGAAGCTCACAGGATGAGCCTGTAGCACCAACTCCTTCTGAAGGACCAGTTTCTCAGACTACAGAGTTTGTATTTGAATCAAGTTCACTTGAGCCATTTGCAGCTGGAGCAAAGGCTGATGGAGATACACAGAAGGCTGGCACAGAGGATTACTTCACACTTATTTACAGTGCTAAGTCAAAGGTAGATACAAGCAGCAAGACATGGGAAGATGATTATACATCTGCTCAGAGAGTAAACTTTGGTGGCGTTGCTTCTACAGAGAAGAATGCGATCAAGTTTACAACACAGAACGCAGCAACCATTAAGGTATGGTGGGCACAGGGCGGAGATGACAGCCGTCAGATCACTGTTCTTGACAAGACTGGAGCAGCAGTTGCTACTACACAGGGAACATGGACCAAGAATTCACCATATATTTCAACTCTCAGAGTTGAGGAGGCTGGAACTTACTTCCTTGGTAACAGCGTAAACAATAACTACATCTTCAAGGTTGTAGTAACTGAGGATGTTGTAGCAGAGCCTGTAACATATGTGCTTGAGACAGCGCAGATGGCAACATTCGCAGCTGGAGCAAAGGCTGATGGAGAAGCAGAAAAGGCTGGAACAGATGACTTCTTTACAATTATCTATTCAGCAAAGACTAAGGTAGATACCAGCAGCAAGACCTGGGATGATGGCTATTCATCAGGAGTCAGGATCAACTGGGGTGGAGCAGGTTCTACCGAAAAGAATGCGATCAAGTTTACTACATCAAGCGATAACGCTGCAGTAAAAGTTTGGTGGGTATGTGGCGGTGATAATCGTCCTATGGCAATTCTTGATGCTTCTGGAACAGAGGTTTCAAACTCTGGCCAAGGCTGCAAGAAGAATGATGTTATAATCTCAAGCTTTGAACTTGAAAAGGCTGGAACTTACTATCTTATTCCTTCAGGCGGATCAAACTACTTCTTCAAAGCTGAGGTTACAGACGGAGCAGCAGCTGTTGTAGAAGAAAGAGCTGACTGGAGCAGTGTTGCAGCACCAGTTGTTTCAGAAGTTAAACTTAACTCTTCTGATGCTGGCAAAATCGATGTTACTGTACAGGGTGCAGTTGGATTTGATGGTGGTGACAAGCTTGTTGTCACAATGTTTGATGCAGAGGGCAATGAGATTTCTTCTGCTAATTCACTTGCAGAAGGAGAATCCTGCACAAAGAGCTTTGCACCAACAAAGACAGGAGAATATACATTTATGGCTTCTCTTTCAAGAGATGATGAAGAAGAGGTTAAGAAATCAGCAATGACAGAGGCTTTCTCATTTGTTCTTCCTCTTGCAACACCAGCATTTAAAAATGCAGTAAATAAGGGAAATGGAACAGTTGTAGTTAAGTTCTATTCAGTTCCAGAAGCAACATCTTATTCACTTCTTGCTACAGATAAGACAGACTCTGCATCTTTGGACAAGGCAACTGTTACTCCAGAGGCAGCAGTTGATAATGATACAACAGAATATTCTTATACATTTACAAAGTTGAATGTAGGCCATACTTATGAAATTTCACTTGCAGCAAATCGAGGCGATGATGTTTCAAAAGCAGCTACTCTTTCTGTGAATATCACAGAAGAAGGTGAGCGCGAGTGGGTATTTGCAGCATTTGGTTCAGGAGTATCCAAGGGATCACATACAGGATATTCAGTAAATGATGATGGATCAGTAACTGTATGGAATACAGGTAATAAGGGCAAGATTGTACCAGCTTCTACAGATGGCCTTGCTTTCTATTACACACCAGTTCCAGCGGGCAAGAACTTTACTCTTACTGCTACAGCTACAATTGACACCTGGGCATTTACAAATGGTCAGGAAGGCTTTGGCCTTATGGCTGCAGACAGAGTTGGAGTAAATGGAAACAGCGCTACCTTCTGGAACAACTCCTACATGGCATCTGGAACAAAGGTAGAGTACTACTATGATGCTGACAAACAGGATTCAACAGAAGATGTTACTCCAGATAAGATCACAATGAAGCTTGGCCTCGGAGCACAGGAGAAGGTTGGTGTTACAACTGAGAACCTTCCGCTTCTTGAGGCTGGTGATACAGCAACTGTAAATGAGGCATTTTCTTCTCATATGTATCCTCTTGAGATCAGCTGTGGACCTCAGGGAACAGGCACTTATAACCTGTTTGCAAAAGAGACATCTGGAACAGTAAAGGGTACAGTTGAGAATCCTATCACAACAGTAACTCTTAGAATCCAGAAGAATAACACAGGCTTCTTTGTAAGCTATCTTGATGAGAATGGCAATGTTCTTAGAACAAAGAAGTTCTATGATACAGAAGCTCTTAGTGCTATAGATTCTGACAATATTTATGTTGGTTTCTTTGCATCAAGAACATTTAAGGCAACATTTAGCAATATTGAGCTTACAGTAATTGATCCTTCTGAGGATGCTCCTGCAGAAGAAAAGCCAGTTACATATGTAGCTCCAAATTACCAGATTGTTTCAGCTACATATTCAAATACTGCTAAGTATGAACTTCAGTATTCAGGAAATGCAGACGGAATCCTTACTGTAAAGGATGCTTCAGGAAAAGCGCTTATTGACGCTCAGGAAGTAAAAACTGGCGTGGTAACAAGTGTGGTAACCAAGCTTACAAAGGGCGATAATGCATTTACAGTTACATTTACTCCAAATGCTGATTTCCTTCCTGACAATGATGATCATAAGAGACTTTCATCCTATGAGACAGCTGAATTTGAGCATGTAGTAAGATATGCAACTATTAATGATGATGAAAAGATCTATGTAACACCTGCTGGAAAGGCAGATGCCCAGGGAACAGAAGCTGATCCGGTAGATATTTATACAGCTGTTAAGTATGTTCAGCCAGGTCAGACAATTGTTGTGGCAGCAGGCACATACAGCCTTAAGAGCACAGTAAAGGTGGAGAGAGGAATTGATGGAACACCTTCAAAGCCAATTACACTTGTAGCTGATGGCGGAAGAGCAGTATTTGACTTTAACAATGTATGCGCAGGATTTATCTTTGCTGGTGATTACTGGTATGTAAAGGGAATTGACTGCACAAAGTCTGGTAATTCCCTTAAGGGCATCCAGGTATCTGGTAGTCATATAACACTTGAAGATATCCGTGCCTACGAAAATGGTAATACTGGTATTCAGATCAGCAGATATCTTGCAACAGATGCTAGAGATGAATGGCCTAGCTACGACCTTATCCTTAACTGCACTTCCTATAGCAATGCAGATGCAGGTTACGAAGATGCAGACGGATTTGCTGCAAAGCTTACCTGTGGAGATGGAATTGTATTTGATGGATGCATCTCTTACAACAATGCTGATGACGGATGGGATCTTTTTGCCAAGGTTGAATCAGGCCCTATCGGACAGGTTACAATCAAGAACTGCGTAGCATTTGCAAACGGATATGGCGTTGACGGCAAGGATGAAGGAAATGGTAACGGATTTAAGATGGGCGGATCTAGCATTTCTGGTCCTCACAAGCTCATCAATTCAGTAGCATGGGGAAATAAGGCTAAGGGTATTGATTCAAACTCTGGCCCAGATATCCAGGTATTTAACTCAATGTCATTTAATAATGGCAGCAACAATGTAGCTCTTTATACTAATGACACAGCTAATACTAACTACTATGTAGACGGCGTCCTTTCTTATCGCACAACAGGAACAGGCACAAATGAGAACATCAAGGCTAAGGGAACACAGGATAAGAACAATATCTATGGCAAGCTTAACTTCTTCTGGAATGATGGAGAGAGTGCTAACTCAGAAGGACTCAAGGTTTCCGATGACTGGTTCGTATCACTTGAAGCTCCTTACGCTAATGCTTCAGAGCCATACGCAGTTGCAGCTTCACTTAGAACATCTGATGGCAGAATATCTCTTGGAGATTTCTTAAAGCTCACAGATACAGGTGTATCTGCTCTTGCAGCAGCAGGAATTGATGCTGGTGATGTAGTTGCTTGTCTTAACGGAAGTTATGAGGCTGTTAAGGATGAAAGAGATATCGATGGATCTTCAGAAGATGCAGCGGGTGATGTAGAAGAGGAAGAGCCGGTAGAACCTGAAATAAAGGGTAATTTTGTTACAAAGTGGGGCAAGACAACCTTTGTTACAGAAGATGGTCAGACTCTCACAGGACTTAACAAAATTAATGGAAATCTCTACTTCTTTAAGGCAAACGGTTCTATGGTCAAGAGCGACTATGTAACTGTAGATGAGTATACATATTACATGAATGCAGAAGGCGAGGCCGTTACGGGATTCATGACAAAGTGGAGCAACAAGTACTACTTTGATGAGAACTACCATCAGGTTAAGAATAGCTTCTTCGATGTTGATGGTCATACCTACTATGCAAAAGCAAATGGTGGAATCGTTAGACAGGATTGGATCACAGTTGGTGATAACAAGTATTATGCTAAGGGTGATTACACACTTGCCAAGAACGAAACTATCACAAAGTGGGGCAAGAAATATACATTTGATGAGAATGGTATTCTTGTAAAATAAAAAAGTTTACTACTCTGAGGAGCTCGCTATAATAGCGGGCTCCTTTTTATGATATAATGACCTTGTTTGTAAAAGAGTGAACAAATAATTTTTTAATTGAAAGAAAGAGTATATGAAGAAAATGGAACTTATAGCTCCTTGCCATTTTGGCCTGGAAGCGGTACTAAAAAAAGAAATTATTGACCTTGGATATGATATTGTGGAGTCAGTGGATGGCAGGATCACCTTTGAAGGAGACGCTGATGCTGTATGCCGCGCCAATATCTGCCTTAGGACTGCAGAGAGAATTCTGATCAAGGTAGGAAGCTTCCACGCAGAATCCTTTGAGGAATTATTCCAGGGAGTCAAGGCGCTTCCATGGGAGGAATTTATTCCCGAGAGAGGTAAATTCTGGATTAAAAAGGCATCTAGTGTAAAGAGTAAGCTCTTTAGCCCATCAGACATTCAATCAATAGTAAAAAAGGCCATTGTGGAGCGAATGAAACAGAGCTACCACACTGACTGGTTTAAAGAGGATGCTGAAAGCTACCCTATCAGAGTATTTCTCATGAAAGATGAAGTAACAGTTGCTCTTGATACCACAGGAGATTCTCTTCACAAAAGAGGCTACAGAAAGCTGGAATCCAAGGCACCTATAGCAGAGAATCTGGCAGCTGCGCTTATCATGCTGACACCCTGGCATGGAGACAGGATTTTAGTTGACCCTTTCTGTGGTAGTGGAACTATTCCTATTGAGGCAGCAATGATGGCAGCAAATATAGCTCCTGGTATGAACAGACATTTTACTGCTGAGAGCTGGACACATATCATTACACCTCAGAACTGGACTGATGTCAGAGACGAGGCCAGAGATGAGATAGATACTAGTGTAGAAACAGATATTCAGGGATATGACCTTGATCCTGAGATGGTTGAAATAGCCCGCATCAATGCCCAAAAAGCCGGTGTTGAGAATATGATCCATTTTCAGGCAAGAGATATTGCAGATTTAAGTCATAGGAAGAAATATGGCTTTATAATAACTAATCCTCCTTATGGTGAGCGTATTGGCGACCAGAAGGAATTACCAGCCCTTTATAAGACAATTGGAGCAAGGTATAAAGAACTTGATGCCTGGTCAATGTATCTTATAACCGGATTTGAGCAGGCTGAGAAATACATCGGCAAGAAGGCTGACAAGAATCGTAAGATCTACAACGGTATGATAAAGACTTACTTTTATCAGTTTATGGGACCCAAGCCCCCTAAGAGAAATGGATGATTGGTTATGAATAATGCAGGAATGAAGAAGTTCTTTTACCAGGCATCTGTCTTCACGGGGGTCTGCATGATCATGATGCTCCAGAGGGCTGCCACCAAGCATATTCTGATAACTGATGCTGCCGGGAAGGAGATTGACAGGAGCTTTAGCGAGGAATCTTTTAATCTCCTTATCAGTAGTGAGGTTTCCAATGGTCAATCAGGGAAATTAACTATCCCACTTCCAAAGAGCGTGAGCTCTGATGATATTATTCTGGAAGACAGATATATTGATCACGAACTTCTGATATACATAGATGGGCGTGAAGAAGGATTTTATCTGGATAATGCGGTGTTGACGGATCTGGATATCATAGAGAGTGCTGTGTGCATTTCGGAGAATGACTCAGGAAGTGTGTGCCTTGACTTTAAACTAGATGGACTATATGCTAACGAGAGTTCTTTGACGGAGTCTAGTACTATTGAGGTGAGCTTTTTTAAGCCCTATGACAAATATGACAACATTGTTGTGGTTGACCCTGTGGCGCATGATACAGTGGTAGAACGCAACTCTGCAGATCCTTTGGAAAAAGATATACCACTTGATGTAGCTCTTTTGCTAAAGGGAGAGGCTGAAAAGGCCGATGATCGCAGTACTAAGTTTTATTATACGAGACTTTCAGCAGGAGAGGTTTCACCTGAAAGGGTCAGAGAACTGATAGATGAGACTGAGGCAGATATTGTACTGCGGATTGGAACAGAAAGCTATGAGAATCACCAGGATGGGGTAAGGTCTTACTATAATGGTGAGTTCTTTTTGCGAGGATTTAATAATGCTGAATTTGCTGGACTTATGGCTGCATCATGCGCTACAAAGGCTGGGGCAGATGTGGTAGGTGTCTATGAAACAAATGATGATATTTTATCCTATAGCCAGGTTCCATCTGCAAGGGTATCAGTGGGAAGTCTTGGAGGAACACAAGACCAGGAGAGATTATCTGATAAGTCATACAAACATAAACTTGCGGAAGGCCTCTATCAGGGCATAATGCAGGGAATTGAGGAGATAAAATGAGAATAGTATTTGCAACTGGTAATAAAGGTAAACTCAAGGAAATCCACAAGATCCTAGGAGACCTTGGGATGGAAATTATGTCTATGGCAGATGCCGGAGTGACTGATGATATAGAAGAAAATGGTACAACATTTTCTGAGAATTCGATGATCAAGGCAAGATCAGTAGCGAGGAGTTTAAAGGCACTCAACCCGCAGGATGACAGCATTGTCCTTGCTGATGATTCGGGACTTGAAGTTGATTATTTAAATGGAGAACCAGGAATATATTCAGCCAGATATATGGGCAAGGATACATCTTATGATATAAAAAATCAGGCTATAATAGACAAGCTTGATGGGGTGGCAGAACAGCAGCGCACAGCAAGATTCGTATGCGCAATTTCTGCTGTTTTTCCTGATGGCAGGGAGTTTGGAACGCTTGGTAAGATGGAGGGCCATATAGCTCATGAAATAGCTGGATGTAATGGTTTTGGATATGACCCTATATTTTTCCTGCCGGAATATGGCAAGACAAGTGCTGAGATCACAGAGGATGAAAAAAACGCCATCAGCCATAGGGGTAAGGCTCTTAGGGAAATGGAAAAGGTCCTTAGAAGAGAAATTCAGGGCTGATCATTGTCAAAAAATGGCGTAAAGAAAGGTTTTGTTTGGAAGTATGCATAAGTATCTTGTGGTAAGTGATACTCACGGAAGAGATCAGAATTTTTATGATGTTCTTGATATAGAAGAGCCATTGGATGGAATAATACACTGTGGCGATTTTGAGGGCTCAGAGGGAAAATTTGCTCTGGCAGCAAACTGCCCTGTGTATTTTGTGTCCGGCAATAATGATTTTTTCTCTAGTCTTCAAAGAGAACTGGAATTTGAACTTGATGGTCATACTTTTTTTGTAACTCATGGTCATAATTATTTTGTAAGTATGGATCTTGAGAGTATAAAGAGTGAAGGAATATCAAGAGGAGCAGATATTATTATCTTTGGTCACACACATAAACCAGTTGCTAAAAATGTCGATGGTGTATATCTGTTTAATCCGGGTAGTTTATCCTATCCGAGACAAGAGGGACGAAACCCCAGTTATTTAGTGCTTTCTATCCAGGACGATGGCGAAATATCTTATGAAATAAAGTACTTATAATTACGAAAAAAAACTTGTAAAAATAGTGTTGACATTTGCTTCAAAATCATTATATAATACTTCTTGCGTTACGGCTTAAGGCATTAACGAAAACGAATCGGGGTGTGGCTCAGCTTGGCTAGAGCACCTGCTTTGGGAGCAGGGGGTCGCAGGTTCGAATCCTGTCACCCCGACTTACGTAACGCACATCTGCGGGTGTAGTTCAATGGTAGAACACCAGCCTTCCAAGCTGGATACGTGGGTTCGATTCCCATCACCCGCTTTGGATATATTTTATCCAACACTTCAACGTGTGTCCGTAGCTCAGCTGGATAGAGCAACGGCCTTCTAAGCCGTGGGTCGGGGGTTCGAATCCCTTCGGGCACACTTATTTTTTTGAGCAGAGTACTGACCTTGGTCTGTACGAGCTAAGGGTAGATACAGACAATGGTTAATGTCTGAGTGATCTTCCCAGTCCGTTAATATGGTGGCTATAGCGTAGTTGGTTAACGCGCCAGATTGTGGTTCTGGAGATCGAGGGTTCGAGTCCCTCTAGCCACCCTTTAAGAGAATCTCCGATTTATGTCGGAGCATTTTTCTTGAATATGCTTTCAACTTGGCATACAATTATTATGTAGAAGCTCCAGCTGAATGTGGCTTAAGCTCTTACAATCTTGGGCTATCGCCAAGCGGTAAGGCACAGCACTTTGACTGCTGCATACGACGGTTCGAATCCGGCTAGCCCAGCTAGATGCGATGGATTGTTATAGTGTCGCAGCGAAGATACAAGATTATATGGGATACTAGCTCAGGTGGTAGAGCACTTGACTTTTAATCAAGTTGTCGGGGGTTCGAATCCCCCGTGTCTCACTTTCACAAATGTATCCGAACCCTCCAGGATTCCGGGTACATCAATGGAATTATCGTGGTTATTGTCTGTGTAGTTATAGGCAATAACCACTTTTTCATTGTAGACATAAACAGAGTGCACGAATACATCCAGGAGCCTCTGTTTGAATCCCTCATCTTTGATATTCCCTTTTCTGAACATCTCAAGCCAATACACCACATGATCTTTGGTGATCTCCGGCTTTTTGATACTCTCCTTTGCAATCTGAACCTTGAGCTCCTCACACTCATTCTCAAGCTCCAGGAGCCTCTCTTTTGTTGATGGGGTATATATTCCATCCTCTATTGCCTTAAGGAGGTTATTGCGGCCATTCTCCGCTTTCCTGAGGGCAGATTTAAGCTGTGAGAGCAACTGGTTCACAGTATGCTTTTTATTGATCTCAATAACCTTATCCGCTATATAATCGATCACATCATCCTGGAGCACATCAGAAATGGTATACTGCACCACAAAATCCTCCAGCTGTTCTTTCCGGATGGTTTTGAGGGAGCAATCATGAGAGTGCCCTTTCTTTTTCCGTGTGCCGCACTTATAGTACAGATATTTATTCCCCTGCTTTCCATAGCCGGATTCTCCCACCAGCATGGCTCCACATTCCCCACAGAAAGCCTTGAGGGATAAAAGATACCTCTCCGGAGCCTTATACACAGCTGATGAGTGAGGCCTCCTTATAATCTTGGATTGCACTGCATCCCATAACTCCTCAGAAATGAGGGCAGGGATGGGGATATCTATGCCATCATAGGTGCATTTGCCTATGTATTTCTCATTTCTTATCATGGAGTATATGCCATTCTTGGTGATGGGAGAGCCTTTCCTGTTCTTTACACCCATCCTGGTGAGCTCATCAAGGATCTCTGTGGCCGTTTTCCCGGCCGCATAATGCTCAAAAACATATTTCACCACCCAGGATTCATTCTCATTCTCTATATATTTCTTTTCATCACTGATTTTATATCCATAAGCAGCCATACCGCTCACCGCCAAACCTTTCAGAGCAGATTCTCTCTGCCCTCTCTTTACCTTTTGCCGCAGATCGGCCACATAATACTCAGCCAATCCCTCCATAAGTGATTCCAGGATAATTCCCTCAGGACCATCCGGGATCACCTCCTTGGCATACAATAATTTGATGCCATGCCTCTTTAATTTGATCTTATTAAGGGCAATCTCCTCCCTATCTCTGCCGAACCGGTCAATTTTCCATACAATGATAGCCTCAAACTGCCCCTTTTCACTATCCCGGAGCATCTTATTGAACTCAGCTCTCTTTTCAAAGTCGGTACCGGATATATGCCTATCTGCATACACCTTTAACACCTTTATATCATTCTGCTCAGCATAGGCCATACAATCTCTCACCTGGCCCTCTATGCTCTGATCTGTTTGCCTTGGCCCAGGAGAATACCGGGCATATATTACTGCATTCATAGCTTATCCCCTAAGTTTAATATCATTTTTTATCCTTGGCCGGTACCAGGGAAATAAAATTCTTGAGCATTTGCCAGTTCTCCGGAGTGTATTCATCCTCAAAGAGGGTAATATCCTCATATCCATCAGATTTTGATAAATAAGCACCATATCCAAAATCTGTGAGCACATTCTTTGATCTGTACAAATCACATAGAGCAAGAAATCTGCTTATATCAGGGGAACTCCTGCCCTTTTCATAATTGAACAGGGTTCTGTGATTCATATCAATGCCATAATCCTCCAAAAGTTGAGCCGCAACATCTTTGGCGGTGAGACCAGCAGCCTCACGCATGGAACGCAACTTTTCTCCGATTTCAACGTTGTTCATCAGTAAAATCACCCACCTTTCCACAATCAATATATCACAGACGAAACACAAAAGAAACGAAAAAGTATCTAAAATAAATAAAAAATAGTTGACAGTATCTAAATCAGTTAATATAATGCGATTAGGTATTCAAATTAGATACCACACAGAAAGGAGGTATTAGGATGCAGAAACAGATGCAGGGCACCGCTACACATAACCTGATGGAATACATCAAGCAGAGAGGAATAAAAGGCTCTGCCATCTCAACGGCCACAGGAGTATCAGCCGGAGTATTGTACCCGGTTATGCAGGGCCGGAGAGAATTAAGAGCTGATGAGTTCCTGGCAATCTGTAAATTTACCGGAGCGGATCCCAAAGAAATGTACCGGGAGGAATGAGTATGGGAGTGATAAAGCCAAAAGCAATCCCGGATCATGTGGCATTGCTCCAGGCTGGTTTTATAGAGAGAGCGGTGCTGGATTATTTCAAGGATCCGGTGCATGAAAAAGAGTTCAGAAAGTGGAAAAGAGAAAGGAGAAAGCGTGAAAAGGAAACATTTAACGGCAGCAGCCCTGATTTTGGCAATGTGGCTCATAGCAATCTTTACATGGTGCACTGAATCTCCCAGGGCGGCACAGGCAGAACCTTTGCAGACAGTAGATCTCACCTGGGAGCCAATCCCGGAATATGTTCCTCCGGAGCCGGTGATAATAGAAACCTATGTGCCGGAGTTCATAGCATATGAGGATGTGCCTCTCCCGGAGGATATGCAGATATTCATGCAGCAGGAGTGCAAGGAGCTGGATCTCTCATATGAGTTCGCCCTGGCACTCATGGAAACGGAGAGCTCATTTAATCCGGATGCAGTGGGTGATGGTGGCAGATCGGTGGGATACATGCAGATCAATCAGTGCAACTGGCAGCGGATGGCTGATGATTATGGGCTGGATGTATCTGATGAAAAGGAGAATGTGGCAGCAGGCCTCAGGATCCTCCGGGAGCTGTTCGATCAGAACACAGATCCATATTATGTGATCCTCTGCTACAAGGCCGGAATAGGAAACGGAGCCAAGCTCTACGAACAAAAGAAATGGGTGGGAGATACATATGATTGCATAGCGATCTGTGAAAGAGCTGCCCAGTGGGAGAGATCACATGGAAAGTAAAAAGAAGAAAGCCGGGGAGATCATGGCAGGAGGAGGGATGCTTTTCTCACTGCTGGTTGCATCAGGATTTGATGCTCCGGGAAATGATATCAGAATGGTATGCACTCTCATGGCTATAGGCATGACAGTGGCGATAATTGGGGCAATAATGGCCGATCTTTGGACATAGAAAAAGAGCTGTTGCAAGCAGCCCTAATTCCGAGGATGTGATACACACCCAAACCTTATAAATAGTGTATCACAAAAGCCTAAATTTATCAAGCAAAAATCCTTTATTTTTGCCGTTTTTAAGAGGTTTTTCACAGCCTCTTAAGTGGCTCATTAGGATATTAAACTTAGGGAGGTGATACACCAAAAATGTATATCAGAAATGAATATGATCTTGGGAGGGTGATCCAGGTGGAACATTATTACCCTGGTAATTATGGAGCACCGGGTAAACCAAGACAGCCCAAAAGGAAAAGGACACCTGAGGATATAGAGAGACAGAACAGGACCAACCGGGCAAAAAAGATCCAAAGGATAATCCTGGCCAATTTCAAAGAGGGAGATTGGCACCTGATCCTAAAGTATAAACCCGGAGAAAGACCTGAGACATATGAGAGGGCAAAAAAGAACCTTAAGAATTTCCTGGATAAGATCCGGAGGGTATACAAGAAAAAAGGATATCAGCTGAAATTTATTGCAGTAACAGAGAGGGGTAAAAAAGGGCAGGCCCTCCATCATCACATCATCATTGAGGATATCCACACACCGGATTTCAACACTGTGGATCTCATTAAGAAGATGTGGCCGGGGTTCAAAACATTCATTGATCTGTATGAGGATGGAGATTATGAGAACCTGGCTGAGTACATTGTGAAGATCGAAACCAAAGAGGAGGAGGAAAAGGGCAAGGCCACATATTCAAGATCAAGGAACCTGATCATACCAAAGCCCAAGAGGAAAAAGCTCCTCAGGAGGAAATGGCCGGATGAACCAAAGCCCAAGAAAGGATACATGATCATCCCATCAACTGTATACAACGGAATCAATCCTGTGACCATGTACCCATACCAGCATTACTCCATGAAAAGGATTGATAAAAAGGATCCGGGAGGTGGTTCAGGATGAAAATACGGATGATCATAGAGAGCACCTGGCACGGACCATCCAAAAGGGATGGAGTGGCAATGTGGCTGATGGAATACATGAAAGATGATATCCCCATCACCAGGCAGGGATTCATTCACAAGAAAGATGGCACCGAGGCAGCAGGCTGTTTGATGGCCATGATAAATGCATTTCATATGCTGAAAGTTCCATGTGATGTGGAGATCATCACCCAATGTGATAATGTGCTGAACACCATGGGAAACCATTGGCACATCCAGTGGAAAAAGAATAATTGGCACAATGCCAAAGGCAAAGAGGTGAGGAATAAGGACCTGTGGGAGCTCCTCACAGAGAAAATGGATCCTCACACCTACACCATACACGGAGGGCATCACGATTATCAAACAGTGATGCAGGCAGCAGTACAGAAAGAATTTGAAGAATGGAGCAGGGAAGAATGAAAAAAGTGTATATATGCTCAGCATACTCATCCCAGGGAAAGATTGAGGAGAATGTGCAGAGGGCAAAGAACTACTCAAGGATGGCCATTGAAAAGATGTGCCTGCCAATCACTCCTCACATCTATTTCACCCAGTTCATGAGTGATGATGTACCGATTGAAAGGCAGATTGCATTGAATATCGGCCTGGAGCTGATTGATGAATGTGATGAGCTGTGGATCTTTGGAACGGCAGCAGGCGGCATGGATGATGAGATCGATAAGGCCAAGGAGCTGCATATCCCCATAAGGGAGTTCACAGTACACGGCACAGAGATACCGAGGGAACAGCGGAGGTATATCTGATGGCCAAGAGCATCATTCAAAAGCATACAGATCCCTTGAGCCGTGAATGCTATTTATGCAGGAAAGAGGCAGATGAAAAGGGATATTTTGGAGAACTGAAACACACCGGATTGCACAAGCACCATTTCATGCACGGACCACACCGGAAAAAAGCTGAGCACTTTGGCCTGTGGGCATATGTGTGCAATGAAAGGCATCACGAATATGGCCCGGAGGCTCCACATGTGAACAAAGAGGTGGATCTTTATTTGCAGCAGGTGGCACAGAGAGCATTTGAGGCCAAGTATTCACATGAGGAATGGATGCAGCAGTTTGGAAAGAACTATTTGTGAAATGGAGGGATAAGCCATGAGTAACACAAGAAACACACTGGGAGATCTGAACAACCATCTCTTTGAGCAGCTTGAGAGGCTCAATGATGATGAGATGGATGAGGAAACCCTGGAAAAGGAGCTGAAACGCTCCGAGGGCATGACAAAGATTGCTGAAAAGATCATCCAAAATGGAGAATTGGCCTTTAAGACCATGAAACACATGGATGAGTACGGACACAACCAGGGGGGGCAGGTGCCTGTTATGTTGGAGATTCACAATGCATAGGTATCCTGAGGGCCTGCTGGAATTTGTCAAGGATAATTACCTCATCATGGATAACCGGGCACTGGCAGAGGCCGTGGGCTTTATATTCCATTACCCTATGACCGCCAAAGCCATGAACTCACTGAAAAAGAACCATCATTTGAGCGGAGGCCCAAGGGTAAAGGTATATACCCAGGCATGGCCAAAAGAGGTATGCGATTTCATCAAAGCCCATTACAAGGGAAATGGCCATCAGAAGATGGCAAACATGGTGAACAGCAATTTTGGCACAAGCTATTCAAGAGATCAGATCAAAGGCTTTTATGCCAGGAACAAACTTGATTCCGGATTGAGAGGAGATCTTGAAAAGGGCAGAGGCTGGAATAAGGGAAAGAAAATGAGCCCTGAACAATATGAAAAATGCAAGGGCACAATGTTCCAAAGAGGCAGCAGGCCTCACAATGCAGTTCCGGTTGGTACCGAGGTGATAAGAGATGATGGGTACCATCAAACCAAGATTGCAGAGCCCAATGTATGGATGCTCACACATATACTGATATGGCAGCAGGCGAATGGAGATGTGCCGGAGGGCTGTTTGGTTAGTTTCAAGGATGGGAATCCGGATCATATCAGTATCGATAATCTGTTTTTGGAAACAAGGCAGGAACACCTGGAGATGAACCGGAGAGGATACAGATCCGAGTTTCCGGAGATAACAGAGGCAGGGCTGAATGTGGCCAAGCTGAGGATAGCGGCCAGGCATATATCCGATAAGAGAAAGAAAAAGGAGGCTCAGCCAATGGCAAAGAGGACAACAGAAAAACCTATAAAACTCAACAGGGAGAAATACAAGGAAGTTAGAAAAATGGACCATGCAACCCTTGAGGATTACTTGAATGAGATCTATTTCAGAGGCAGCAGGGATGCTCAGGCGGCAGCAGGCTTTGATGCTGATAAAGCCCTTGAGGCAATATCTCAGATCAAAGGTATTGGCCCCGGAAAGCTCAAAGAGATTGAGAGGGTGCTGAAAGGAGCAGCAAATGGAAATGAAACCCAGTGAGATACTGCAAAGCTATGAGAATGCGCAGTATAAAACCAAGCAAATAGGTATCCTAGCAGAATTAAATGCCTGCTCCAAGGAGGAAATCACAGAGATTCTGAAAGAGATGGGAGCGGAGCTGCTAAAGAGGAAATACCAAAAGAAAGAGGAAAAGGAACCTGAAAAAAAGGAATGGGAGGAGCCTGAACTCCTCCCGGAACCAAGGGAGATACCACAATCAATACAGCTTGTATTGTATGAGAGGCTGGATGTGCTTGATGCCAAGATCCGGGAATACACCCAGGGCAAAGAGAACGCAGAAAAAGAATACATGGAGATTGTGGAGTTTTTGAAACTTAAGTGAATGGAGGGATAAGCCAATGAAAAGAGAAATCAAAACCGGATCAAATACCTCAATGGGATTTGATGATGAGAAGATCAGAACCTTTGAGAGCGTGGATGCATGGAGAGCTGAGGGAGAGAGGCTCTTTGGCAAGGATGTGAAGAAATGGAAATACAAGTGCCCTATGTGTGGCCATGTGGCAGCAGTGCAGGATTTCATTGATGCAGGCCTTGATGGGCAGGAGGCGGCTAATTCCGCATATTGTGAATGCATAGGCCGCTATACCGGTAAAGGCTCACCAAAGAAAGGTGATTCCTCAGGATGTAACTGGGCAGGCTATGGATTATTTGGAATACCTCACGGAGGAGTGGTTGTAATGACCGGAGAGGGCAGCGGCCAGCATATCTTTGAATTTGCGGAGGAATAAGCTATGGCAGAGATAAATGATGCTTTAGGAGCAAAGGAATACCTCACAGAGATGAGGAAAAAGTTTGATAAGACCATGGCCCCGGAGATGAAAGCGGCCATGAAAGAGGCAATCAATGCCCTTGATTTGCAGATATCTCAATCCCCGGATATCACCGGAGATGGATATGCTCCCGGAACGGATCAGATTGTATATGATACTTGGCACTGCCCAAATTGCGGATGCAGCTATGAATATCCGGATGATACCCATGATTTCTGCCCGGCATGCGGCCAGGCTATCAGATGGCCACAGGAGGATTCCTGATATGCCAATGGAAAGGGAGCGGTACCCAAAGAACTGGGAGCAGATTGCATTTGAGATCAAAGAGGCAGCAGGCTGGAAATGTGAGAAATGCGGAAAGCAGTGCAGAAAACCGGGAGAGCCCTTTGATACCCACAGAAATACTCTCACAGTGGCTCATATGAACCATATACCGGAGGATGTGAGCAAAAGCAATCTGAAAGCCCTGTGTGCTCCCTGCCATCTAAGATATGACGCAAAGCACCATGCAGAAACAAGGAAAAAGCGGAGGGATAAGCCATGAAAACAAGATACGGATTAGGAGATCCAAAGGCAGCAGCCATTGATCTGATGAGATGCTTTCCAGGCAGTTTTATCAATCAGAGGCTTGAGCTGATAGTACATCCGAGAACAAACCAGTATTTTCTCTTGGAGGATTGCCACACCGGAGATGATGTGGTGGCCAAGAGCGTTGAATGGCTCTCAAGGGCAGCAGCCAAAGGCCAGCCATACGATAAAGAGAGGAATAACCAGGCATTCAGGAAGATGATGCAGCAGGGGCTCAATGAGTTTTGGGGTACCGATTTCACCGAGGAGGATTTTTATAAGATCTATCAGCACCTTGGAAATGCAGTGAACCATGAGAAAACAATGAGATTTGTGAGATCAGGCTTTGATATGCAGGAGTTGGAGGTGAGCTATGGAGCAGCTGAATCTGTTTGATTACATCCAGGACCTGCAAACAGCTGCTGAAAGAAAGTGGGATATCCCAGTTGATCAGAAACGCAGAGCGGAGGAGGGCTGGATAGATAACTGGCATTATACAGAGCTTGAGAACCCACCTGAGCCGAATATCTATTACTGCATCACTCTGCTCAAGGGAGGATATTACAACTACACATATATGGCATGGGCTCATGGGCATTGGTGGGCATATGCCGGATATGGCACCAAATGGCTGTTTGCAGAAACAGAGCACAGGAAAGAATGGATGGTGCCATTTGCCTGGGTAAGAGTTCCGGATCTATACCTCAGGACAGATCCACATTACCAATTCCTGTTTGAGCATTTTGTAACAGAGCACGATTGGGAATATGAAAAGCGGATGATGGAGATCCGGGAAAGGTATAAAGGTGAACAAAAAGGGAATGGATGAATTTATGGAATTATATACCAGGCTCTCCCTCCAATATCCCCTATACATGACATTCAGGTATATGCACACCGGAATCCCAAGATGGAGGATAGATGTATTTGGCAAGGATATGGCCAACTTAGGAGGTGGCAGGTGTGATATGCAGATAATCCATGCAGAGGAGAAAGAGCTTGAGCAGGTATGGGAAACAGCAGCCAAAGCACTAAGGAACAGAGAACAGGATCTCAGTAAGTTATAACAAAGGAGGATAAGCCAAATGAGAACCGAAACAGCAACCATGTTGAGTGTGGATGTACTGCATGAACATCCGCAAAACCCCAGGAAAAGTATAGGGGATGTATCAGAACTCACGGAATCGATCAGGAAAAACGGAATAATGCAGAATCTCACTGTTATTCCCGGCCACTGGGATGATTCCGGCAATTTCCATGAGGATGAGTACACTCTCCTCATAGGGCACCGCAGATTTAACGCTGCCAAGGCAGCAGGCCTCACAGAGGTACCCTGCCGGATCGTTGAGGGAATGGATGAGAAAGAGCAGCTCTCCACCATGCTGGAGGAGAATATGCAGAGAGCAGATCTCACCATATGGGAACAGGCAACCGGATTTCAGCTGATGCTTGATCTTGGAGATACGGAGGAGGGGCTTGCAGAGAAAACCGGATTTTCAAAAACCGCCATCCGGCACAGATTAAACATTGCAAAGCTGGATGGTAAGGAGATCAAGAAAAAGGAGCAGGATGATTCATTTCAGCTCACCCTTAAAGATCTGTATGAGCTTGAAAAGATAGAGGATATCAAGACAAGAAACAAGGTCCTGAAAGATGCCAGGGATTCCAGGGAGCTTGCATGGAAAGCCCACCAGGCAGCGGAGCAGGAAAAGATGGATAAGAGAGCAGCCATCATCATAAAGCTCCTAAAGGCAGCAGGAGTGAAAGAGGCTCCTGAGAAAGTAACCCATGAGATGTACTCCGGAAAGTGGGAAACAGTAAAGGAATGGGATTTAAGGAGTGAGAAAGAGCCTAAGCTGGCCAAAGCCACCCAGGCAGATATACAGAGTGATTGGCTATGGTACTGGTATTATGGATCAGTAAAGCTGATAAAGCCCACACCCAAGAAGAAAGAGAAAAAAGAGGCAGATCCTACCGAGAAGAACAAAAAGGAGCTCAAGAAGAAAGTAAAAGAGCTCATGGTGAAAAAGCACATATTCATTGATGAGGTTATCACCGGAAAGCTGGATGGGATCAAAGAGGAATATGAGACCTGTGAACAGCTGTGGGATGTACTTGTGAATATAAGTACCTACTTAGGCCCATCAGAGCTCAGGAGGTTCTTTACCGGCAAAGCCGATTATGAGGCATCCCAGGAGGCCAAGGATGAGGCAGATGATAAGATCTCAAAGCTGCATCTCATCCAAAAGATGCTCATTCAGTTAGATTATGCCATGGATAATGTGGGAGATCTCATGGATTGGAGATGCAGATACAACGATTCAAAAGCAGAGCAGCTTGTAGAGGCATTCAAGATCTTAAAGAAATGGGGCTGGACCTTTGAGGATGAGGAAATAAACATCCTGGATGGTACCCACGAACTGTACACAAAGGAGGAGCACAGGTGAGAGTAATTTTAAAGACCGGAGGCAAGAGCATAGAGAAAATAGTTGAGGATTCCATCAGGGATCCTCAGCAGATGAACCTCTCAAAAGAGGAGGCTGAGATAGTAAAAGCATACCTGGATAAGTTTAATGATTGCAGAGTAGATCTGAATGGAGATGGATTTCTTGAGGGCTGGGATGGAGATTTCTTTAATGTTGGCCGTATCAAAGAGGCATTCTATCTCATGGAGCAGGGTCCCATGTTTGGAACCTATGTGGATGATAGAGAGGGCTTTGATAGAGATTGGGCAGAGGGAGAATACCAGCCTGATGCCGGAATCAGGTTCCAGGAATGCGATTACATTATCGATACCGAAACACCAAAGGAGAAATATAAAAGGCTCCTGAGGATGTTCCCTGGGGTAAAGGTGATCAATGAGGTATCAAACCAAGAGGCAGCAGGAGTGAATAACATTGAGGTGGTAAATTGCCACATCTATGAATATGTGCTCCAGGATGGCCGGTATTTATTCAAAGGAATGGCAAGATCCTATGTGAATGCCCTCACATATAACAGTAATGCAAAGACGGAAAGCGAATATGAGCAGGAGAGAAAAGCGGCCTGGGAGATAGTAAACGGATTGAAATGGCAGGTTGCCATATTCTTAGAGCTGAAAGCGGAGGTATAAAATGGCAACAAATGCGATAAATACTCAATGCGGAGGGCAATCGGAAACGGATTTATGCGGTTTTGAGGAGTATGAAAATGTAAAAAATGCGATAAATACTCAATGCAGAGCCGTGTTGAGTAAGTGCAAAATCATAGCCGGTACCTATGGCCATGAACCTCAATCAAGGATGCTCCAGGAGGAGGCAGCGGAGCTCATCCAGGCAGTGAGTAAATATTACAGATCAGCAAGGCCCTCAGGGCTAAAAGATAGCAAGGCAGCGGATAACCTGGTTGAGGAGATGGCAGATGTAATCATCATGATTATCCAGGAGCTGATGTTCCTGCAAATAGATCCGGGGCTGTTCATGGATCTTATTACCGAGAAATTAGATAGACAGATACACAGAATGAAAGGAGAGGGCAGATGATTGCAACAATGGTGTATATCCTTAAGGTCCTGGGATTGCTTGTACTGATCCTGATGGCATTAGCGGCAATATTGTTCATGGTGTTGCTGATCAAGAATGTGCTGAATGAAAGCATGAAAGGTGGCAAAGATGGAAAGCTATAAGGAAATGGAGAATATGACCAGGGAAACCATGGAGAACATCATGGATGATTGGTTTGGAAAGTATCCGGTTCTCCTGGATTACCTTGAGGCAGCAGGCTTTTATGAACAGCCAGCAGCAAAGAGCCATCACGGAGCTGAATGGGGAGGATTATTCAAGCACTCCCTCCAGGTAACATATGAGCTCAAAAAGCTCACCTGTGATCTTGGGCTCACATGGCAGAGAGCACAATCTCCGGAGATAGTCGGAATGCTGCATGATGTATGCAAGCTGGATGATTACTACATGTTACCCTTTGGAGATAACGGAGGCCCCGGTATCGAATACAACAAAGAAAAGCTCTATCCCGGACACGGAGAAAAGAGCCTCATAATGCTCATGGGGCTTATAAACCTCACAGAGGAAGAAATAATGTGCATCCGGTACCACATGGGAGCATTCACGGATCAGAAAGAATGGGAATACTACACAAGGGCGGTGAAAAAGTATCCGAATGTGTTATATACCCATACAGCTGATATGATTGCATCTCAGATCAAGGGAATATGAGGAGGAGCATATGGAGATAACAGCTGAGCAGATGGATGCCATAAGAGATGCAGCAGAGGCACTAAAGGAAATCTTTGAGATCCTAAAGGAAAAGCTTAGGGAGCTCTGCAAAAAGATTGTGGATGTGCTCTCACCATACCTGCAAAAGGTAATGAGGTGGGCAAGGGATGCCTGGAGAGAGTGTTTGAAAGCTCACGCACAGGCAGCAGGCCTTGAAAAGTGTTATCACCTGGCATTCTTTGCAAGAAAGAGAAGAACAAGAAAGAAAAACCTTAAGAGACTATTGGAAAGAATGGAGGATGAGGAATGAAAACACGATTTAACCGAATAGCACTTATCCCTTTTCATTGCACCGATTGCCATAGATATATTTGGCTTGAAAAGTACAGAAAAGCGGAGGTGTGGACGAATTTACCACCTTGCTGCCCGGCAAGCGTTAAGAAAAAGATATGCAAGGATTGCTTAAAGAAATATGCCATAGGCTGAAAGAGAGGATGAGAAATGAATAAATGCATATATATGGGCAGGCTCACAAGAGATCCGGAGGTGAGATATTCCCAGGACAATAAAGCAGTGGCAAGGTACACCCTGGCTGTTGACCGGATGAAAACCAAGAACAATGAAAATCCCGGAGCGGATTTCATATCATGTGTGGCCTTTGGCAAATCCGGAGAGTTTGCAGAGAAATACTTTAAGAAAGGCATGAAAATCCTTGTGGAGGGGCATACCCAAACAGGATCCTATGATAAGGATGGCCAAAAGGTATATACAAGTGATTGCATCATTGAAAAGCAGGAATTTGCAGAGAGCAAGAAAGGCGGCACGGAGGCAGCAGGCTCAGATGATTTCATGAACATTCCGGATGGAATGGATGAGGAGCTGCCTTTTAACTAAACAAAAGGGAGGATGGAAACAGTGACCAAGGAAAGATTGGAGCAGCTCATCAGTTTAAGAGCTGAGATCAAAGAACTGAACAGGGAGATAGCTGCCATACGCTCAAAGAATAATGAGATAGTGACAGATAAGGTGCAGGCATCCTCTCATGAGTTCCCTTATACCCAGGTGAACATAACCATAAGAGGCCTGGATATGAAAGGAGCAAAAAAGAGGAGAGCAGCCATTCACAAAAAGCAGTGTATGCTTGAAAAGAGAATGGTGGAGGCACAGATACTTGAGGCAGATATCTCAGAGTTTATCAATTCCATCCATAATTCCGAGATCCGGAGAATATTCCATGGCAGATATGAGCTGGGCATGACCTGGGAACAGGTGGGCAATGCCCTGCACTGTGACAGAACCACAGTGGAAAAGAAAGTATCAAAGTATTTAAGGGAGCACGGAGAGACCGCAGAAAGCTCCGAAACGGCAGCAGGGGTATAAATATATATCCAAGGGAATAAAAAGGGCAAAATGAGGGCAATAGGAGGGTAGAATGAGCAAATAATTTGCTCCCGGATAAAGTTTCCCACATTTCCCATTTTAGAAATGTTAATATGATAGCAGGTGAAATTGTGTTGGCTTATCCCCGAACAATTAAGATCCTGAAAAAGGGCATCCGGCTTTGGCTGGGTGCTCTTTCTGTTTCACAAAAAGGAGCTGAACAAAGATGAATCTGCAACCAAAGATCAACAAATTGATCACGGCCCTGAGGTTACATGGGGAAATGGTGAAAGTAAACACTCAGCAATATTTTTCAGAGAAACAGGGCAGGGTTTGCACCAAATGGATCCTGTGGGAGGAACATCCCAACCGGGATGGTGAAACCTTTTACAGTAGAGCCGATCTCCTGAAAGCCCTTGCTGAGAGGTGGAGAGAGGTGATAGAGAGTGAAAAAGCAGAAAGAGCCGAGCAAGGCAACGAATAAAACAGCCCAAAAGCCAAAAACGGCCACAAAGGCAGCAACCAAGGGAAAACCAAAGACAGCAGCCAAGAAAACAGTTAAGGAAACGGCCAAGGGGCAGCAGGGCTTGACCGAAAAGCAAAAGAGGTTCTGTGAGTATTATATCGAGAACCCAAATGCCACGGATGCAGCAATAAGGGCAGGATATGCCAAAGGCACAGCCTACTCCATTGGAGCTGAAAACCTGAGAAAACCTCAGATTCAACAATATATAGCAGAGGTTATGGAAAGCCTGCAAAAGGACAGAATAGCCAGTGCTGATGAGGTTTTGCAGTATCTCACCGGGGTAATGAGAGGGGAGATCAAGGATCAGTTTGATATGGATGCCTCAATCCAGGACAGGAACAGGGCAGCGGAGCTCCTGGGAAAAAGATACAAGCTGTTTGTGGATAAGCAGGAGGTATCAGGATCCCTTGAGGGAGTAACGATCATCAACGATATCCCAAGGAGCACAGATGGAGGTTAAGCTCACAGATCTGATTGCTCCGCAGTTTTATGATATCCACTGGGATATCATTGAGGGAAAACATACACACTATAAGCTGTACGGAGGCAGAGGATCCACAAAGAGCTCATTCATAAGCATTGAGATCATAATGGGAATGATGCAGGATCCGGATGCAAATGCAGCCTGTTTCCGTAGAGTAGGGAACACCCTCCAGGAGAGTGTATATGAGCAGCTCCTGTGGGCCATTGATGCCCTGGGTGTATCACACTTGTGGAAACCGAGCCTCTCACCCTTGAGGATCACATATCTGCCAACCGGGCAGAGAATAGTGTTCAGAGGATGTGATGATCCGAACAAATCAAAATCAATAAAGCTCAGGAGAGGCTATTTCAAGTATATATGGTATGAGGAAAGAGCCGAGTTTGAGGGAGATGAGGATGAGAGAAAGATAAACCAATCCCTCATGAGAGGTGGAGATCATTATGTGGTTTTCTACTCCTGGAACCCACCCAAGAGCCTCAATTCATGGGTGAACCAGGATGTGCTCACAGTAAGGGATGATACCCTGTGCAACCACTCCACATACCTCACTGTACCAAGGGAATGGCTGGGAGAGCAGTTCTTTATTGAGGCCAATGAGCTCAAGAAAAGAAAGATCATGGCATACCGGCATGAGTACCTGGGTGAGGCCATAGGTACCGGAGGCAAGGTATTTGATAATGTGATCTTAAGAGAGATCACACCTGAGGAGATAGCTATCTTTGACAAGATCAGGCAAGGCCTTGATTTTGGTTTTGCAGCAGATCCTCTTGCATTCTTGCGTATGCATTACAACAAAAAGCAGCACAGGCTTTATATATACCGGGAGATCTACCAGGTGAACCTAAAGAACCGGGAGGCAGTGGCCAAGATCAAAAAGATCAATCCGGAGAATAAGATCATCACGGCAGATTCCGAGGAACCGAGATCCATTGCAACATTCAATGAGATGGGGCTGAGGCTGATAGGAGCAAAGAAAGGCCCCGGATCAGTAGATTTTGGAATGGATTACCTGAGCAATGAGATAGATGAGATCATTATTGATCCGGTAACCTGCCCCAATGCAGCCAGGGAGTTCTCAACATACGAACTGGAGAGAGACAAAAACGGCAATTTCAAAGGTGGGTACCCGGATAAGGATAACCACACCATTGATGCATGCCGTTATGGCCTGGAGGATGATATGATCCAGCGCAAGGCCAAGGTAAGGAGCAAGAGGGCAGCAGGCCTGAGATAGAGGAGGATAATATGTATAGATTTACATACCCGGCAGAGGGATATGATGAAACAGCCCTTGATAAAAAGATCATCCTGAATCTGATCATGAAACACTATGGGCTGGTACAGAACAAATACAAATGCAGAGATTACTATGAGGGCAGGCATGATATTCTTTCCCGGAACAGGAAAGAGGGGCTCCCGGATGTAAAGATCGTATGCAACCATGCAAAAGATATCACGGATACTGCAACAGGGTATTTCATGGGTAATCCCATCACATACTCCAATACAGATGATACGGATATCACACCGCTGCTCTCAGCCTTTGATGATGCAGATGTGGATGATGTGGATGCAGACAATGCCCAGGATATGAGTATCTATGGATTGGCATATGAGTATGTGTATGCAAAGAAAGATGAGCCTAAACCGGCACTCAAGAACCTTTCTCCGCTGCACACATTCATTGTGGTAGATGATTCCATTGAGGAAAATGAGCTCTTTGGTGTTTACTACTGGCCAAAGAAAGATGATGCCAAGGATATCAAAACATGGGTGGCCACTATATGCACAGAGCATTATAACTGGACCTTAAACATTGATAATGATGTGAAAGCGGCCAATACACTCACAGAGACACCTGAGCCCCATAATTTTGGCGGTATTCAGATCATTGAGTATCTGAACAACAAAGAGGGCATGGGTGACTTTGAGCAGCAGATCCCTCTGATTGATGCGTACAACACTCTGATGAGTGACAGAGTAACGGATAAAGAGCAGTTTATTGATGCCATCCTGGTATTATATGGATCCATCCTTGGAGATGATGAGGAGGAGACCAAAGAGGCACAGGAGGAGCTGAGAAAGAAAAAGCTCTTGGAGCTCCCGGCAGATGCAAAGGCAGAATACCTCACCAGGGCAATGGATGAGGCCGGAGCTGAGACCTTGAGAAAGGCAATCAAGGAGGATATATACAATTTCTCCCATGTACCGAACCTCACAGATGAGAACTTTGCCGGAAACACATCCGGTGTTGCTATGGAGTATAAGCTCCTGGGCCTTGAGATGATCACCAAGGTAAAGGAGAGGTATTACAAGAGAGGCCTGCAAAAGAGGATCATTCTTTTCTGCAATTTCCTCAATATGCAGGCAATGGCACAGGATGCCTCAAGCGTGGTACCAACCTTTGCAAGATCACTGCCTAAGAACTTGCAGGAGCTGGCAAATACTCTGTACAACATGAAAGATCTTGTATCCATGAAAACCCTGCTCAAGCAGATTCCTTTTGTTGAGGATCCTGATGCAGAAATCGAGGAGCTCACAAAGCAAAAGGAGGAGGCAATCAAACAGCAGCAGGAGATGTTTGCAATGGGATACAACAATCCTCCGGATGAGGATGAGCCTGAGGAGCCTGAGGAGGAAAAAGAGCCCAAAGAGGCAGCAGGCGATAAGGAGTGAGTAAATGAGCTATTGGGAGAGCCGACAGGCAAGAGAGATGTATGAGGCCATGGAGGATGCCGAACAGGCAGCCAGGGAGATTGCAGATATCTATGCCAAAGCCTCCAGGGAACTCAATTACAAGATCACACAAATATATGAGAGATACCGGGATAAGTTTGAGCTGGATGATGATGAGGCCCTTAAGCTGCTGAACCAGCTCCGGAACCCTTGGGATCTTGACGAACTGAGGCAGAGGCTTGAGGGATTAAAGGGAGCCGATAAGAAAGAGATCCTGAAAGAGCTTGAGAGCCCTGCATACAGAGCAAGGATTGAGAGGCTTGAAAACCTACAATCTGAAATAGATCGAATGATGAGAGAGGTATATAACCAGGAAAAGAAAGTGAGCACTGATCATTATGTTGACCAGTACAATCAATCCTATTACCGGGAGATATACGATCTCAAGAAAAGAACCGGCCTTGATTTCTCATTTGGCTATGTGGATGATAAAGCCTTGAACAGGATCCTCAGAACGAACTGGAGCGGTGCAAACTACTCACAGAGAATATGGGGAAACACACAGGGGCTTGCAGATGAGCTGAAAACACAGCTGGCCCTTGCATACCTCACCGGCAAGAATGAGAGTGAGATAGCCACAGAGATTGCCAAGAAATACTCAACCGGAGCTGCTAATGCCAGGAGATTGGTGAGAACAGAATCTGCATACATATCCGGGCAGGCACAGGCAGCAGCTGATGAGGAGGCTGGCCTTGATAAATACAGAATATTGGCCACACTGGACCTGAGAACATCCGACATATGCAGGGAGATGGATGGCCAGGTATTTGCATACAAGGATATGGAGGTGGGTGTGAATTATCCACCTTTTCACCCATATTGCAGAACCACAGTTCTCTCAGAGATAGATGATCAGGACCTTTCACAGCTCAAAAGGAGATCCAGGGATCCGGTAACCGGAGAGGTAAAGACATTCCCCGGAGATATCACCTATCAGAAATGGTATGAGAAAGAGGTGGCCCACAATCCGGAGGCATTATTTGCTGAGCAGGTTGAAAAGCACCGGGGAGCCGATCTGAAACAATATGATAGATACCTGGATGTTTTAGGCAAAAAGAAAGTGGGCAGCATTGATGATTTCCGGGAGAAGAAATACAAAACTCCTGAGGAGTATGAGGATCTCAAAGTGGAATACAGAGAGATCAACGGATACAACCGGATTCTTGAGAGTGAGAATGTGATCACCGACACTGTGAAAACAGTGGCCGAAAAGCTGAATGTGCAGCTGGCAGGATTAGAGAAACGGATAAAGGATAAAAACAGTTACCTGGAGAAGATGAAAAGGCTCACCAGGGGCAGAAAAGATCCAAAGCTCATCAACGAAAAGATTGATACCATCAATGATGTTATCAGATACACCTATTTAGGATCTCCAACAGAGCTCCGGAAAGTATTTGATAATGTTGTGGAGGAGATGGAGGCAAGGGGTTACAAGCTCAAGAAAGTTATAAACACCTGGGAGAAACCATTGAAAGGATCCTCATACAAGGGTGTGAATTGCACCTTTTCTGCACCGGATGGACCCCATACCCTGTTTGAGGTACAGTTCCATACTCCGGAGAGCTTTGATGCAAAGAACAACCTCACCCATGATATGTACAAGGAGATGAGAGATCCCAAAACCACTCCGGAAAGGAGAGAGGAGCTCAGAAAGATGCAGGATGAGATCTTTGATACTCTTGAAATTCCTGTGGATATTGATAAAATAAAGGTGTACAAGGAGAAATGACATGAGCAGGGATAAGTTTTGGTTTGCTTATGAACTGAACAGGGAAAAGAATGAGGCTGAGAGGGTATACAGATACAACAAAGGCCTCATGGAAAGAAAGAATCAGGATGGCTCCTGGGTTGAGGAACCGGAGCAGTGCTGCATCTTTTTTGGTGAGGAAATGGATTATGAAGAAATCACCGAGGATGAGGCAAACAGCCTGAAAGTGGTTATCTGACAACAAAAAAGGCCATCTGATAACAAAACAGGGCTATTTGATAACAAAACAAGGATGATATTGAAAGAGCTATGCAGAAAATGCATGGCTCTTTTTGTATGCAATTTTGGGAGGTTGATATGGGAGCGATACTGGCATTAGCAGGAGGAATCCCCACAGGAATCCTCCTTATTGCACTGATCGGATGTGCATTGGCCATCCGCAGCGCAAGAGATGAAATGATAGCGGATATGCAGAATGAGAAAGGAGGCAGCAGGCATGGATTTTGGTAATGCACTCAATGCTTTGAAAGCAGGAAAGAAATGCAGGAGAGCCGGGTGGAATGGCAAAGGGATCTACATAGAGATGCAGAGACCGGATGAACACAGCAAAATGACTTTGCCATATATTTATATTGTCACCACACAGCTGATCACCGATAATCCGGCAGCTCCTAAGGGAGTGGTGCCATGGTTAGCATCTCAAACAGATATGCTGGCCGAGGATTGGGAAATAATCGAGTAATCAGGGAGAGATCCCTTTTTATTCCCCGGCTGAGGGTTAGAAAGCCAAAACTATAAACCAAAGATGAATCTGTGGGGCCATAAGGCAATGCAGGGGCACAAAGGAGGATTTTTCAATGAGAAAAAAGATGTTTGGAAACAATGTGAGATGTAAGCTCCCTTTGAATTTGCAGTTTTTTGCAGAGGGTGATGGTGGAGCCGGAGATTTGGGCGGCGGTGCTGGAGGCAGTGCCGGAGGTTCAGGAACCGGAGATGCAGGAACCGGAGCAGGCGGCACTCAGGGGAACAATGATGGAGCAGGGGCAGCAGGCGCACCTGGAGAGGGAAAGCCTCAGGGATTTGATGATTTCCTGAAAGATCCCAAGATGCAGGCTGAATTTGACAGGAGAGTGAATAAAGCCCTTGAGACCAACAGAACAAAGATGCAGGCAGACATTGAGGCACAGATTGCCAATGCAAGAACAGAGGCTGAAAAGCTGGCCAAGATGAATGCTGAGCAGAAAGCCCAGTATGAGCAGCAGAAAAAGGAGAAAGAGCTGGCCGACAGAGAGGCAGAGATCACCAAGAGAGAACTTTCCGCACAGGCAAAGGAAACTCTTGCAGATAAGGGCCTCCCGGTATCGCTGGCAGATATCCTGAATTATACTGATGCATCCACATGCCAGGCATCCATAGAGGCTGTTGAGAAAGCCTTTCAGGAGGCAGTAGCCAAAGGAGTAGAGGATAAGCTAAAGGGCGGCTCACCCATGAAGAAAGCACCTGAAACAGGTGGCACATTCACCAGGGAGCAGATTTCCGCTATGAGCCCGGAGGAGATCAATAAGAACTGGGATGCAGTACAGGCATCCATGAAAAACCTAAGATAAGCCGATAAGGCAGAAAGAACGAGGTAAATTATTATGGCATTTGCAACTTTTATTCCTACAATTTGGAGCGCAAGACTTCTTGCACACCTTGACAAGGCGCATGTGTATGCAAACCTTGTAAACAGAGACTATGAGGGAGAGATCAAGAACTTTGGTGATAAGGTAAAGATCAATCAGATCGGCGATATCACCATCAAGAACTACACCAAGAACACCGACATTGCAGCACCTGATGCTGTTGATGGTAGCGGCCAGGAGCTTGAGATTGATCAGGCTAAGTATTTCAACTTTGCTGTTGATGATGTTGATAACGCACAGAGCAATCCTAAGGTTATGGATGATGCTATGCAGAGAGCTGCATACGGCATGAATGATGTAACTGATGGATTCCTTGCAGGCCTCATGGCTGTTGGAGCTATCAACAACGGCAACAACCTTGGTTCAGATGCAACTCCTTTGGTACCTACTGCAACAACTGCATATGATATGCTGGTTGATCTTGCAACGGACCTCACAGAGAAGAATGTGCCTATGGCAGGCAGATGGGTTGTTGTACCTGCATGGTTCCATGGCCTCCTCCTCAAGGATCAGAGATTTGTTGGCAACGGCACCGACTACAACAAGGCACTCATTGAGGGTGGTGAGGTTGGTGTGGCAGCAGGCTTTGCTGTAAACATCTCCAACAATGTTCCTGCAACAACCACAACCTCTGAGGGTGTTACAACTGTAAGCAAGTACAAGATCATTGCAGGCACAAGAGCAGCAACCTCTTATGCAGAGCAGATCCTCAAAACTGAGGCATACAGACCTGAAAAGAGATTCTCTGATGCCATCAAGGGCCTCCATGTATATGGTGCCAAGGTGGTTCAGGGCAAGAGCCTTTCAGTTCTCACCGCAAACAGGGCCTGAGTAGAGTAAGGAGGTAAGCACAATATGTTCATCTTAAACAAAAAGAGCGGAGTGATCTCCGAGGCAAGCAATGAGGATGTGATCAATCACTGCAAGAAAAACTCTGATGAGTATGCAGTGGCAGATACAGCAGAGGAACTCACCGGGGCAGCAGCTCCGGTTGAGAACCCTGCACCGGCAGATCCGGAGCCTGAGGATCCTGAAAAGGATTCTGATGATGCAGCAGGAGATCCTGTGGCAGATCCGGAGGATGAGGAGCCTGAGGATACCGAGGAAACAGATTATGCAGCCATGAGCGTTGCAGAGCTCCGCAAGGTAGCCAAGGAAAAGGGCATCCAGGGTTATGCCAACATGAACAAGGAAACACTCATTGAGGTGATCAAAGCCCATGAGTGATCCGGAGAGGAGTAACCATGGAAGATTTGGAGATACTTGAGAGCATGACAGGCTGCCAGGACGAAACACTCCTGGCAGCACTCCTCCAAACAGCTGAGGAGGAGCTGCTTGCTTTAACGAACAGAACAGAGCTGATTGATAGGTTGAAACCGGCAAAGCGTAAATGGGCCCTGATTGCATACAACAGGATGGGCACCGAGGGTGAAACATCCAGGAGCGAGGGTGGAATATCCTCCTCATTTGTGGAAATCCCGGCAGAGATCAAGAGCGTTGTGGAACAATGCAGAATTGCGAGGGTAGGCGGCCATGCGTATGAGAAGAAAGCAGATGAAGATGTACAATCTCCGTAAAAGGGAGATTACAAAAAACTCTGAGGGTGGAGATGTAACCGGATGGGCCGAGGCGGTACCGATTGAGGCAACCATTTGGCAGGCCGGAGGAACAATTCAGGCCGAGCAGTACGGAGAGCATCTCGCCTACATCAAAAACATGGAATATCACGGCACTTTAGATCTCAGAGAGAATGATGGTATTTGTGTGTATGTGGATGGCACAGAGCCTCCGGATTACATCATCAAATCCATCAACAGGGATGTAGATCCTAAGGTTATAACGCTGGAGAAATCACATGGCTGATCAGCATGTAAGAGGGGCTGAATCCCTAAACAGAAAGCTGAGTGCCATTCAGAATCCAATGGATGCTATCACAAAGGCTATGGGAAAAGAGATCCGGAGAGTAAGAAACGCAGCTGTGCTCCTGTGCCCGGTAAATCATGGAGAACTGAGGCAATCCATAAGAACGGACGTGAAACAGGAGAAAACGCTGGTAAGGGGTATATGCTACACCAACAACCAGCATGCAGCATATGTGGAATTTGGTACCGGCCCCAAAGGTGAGGCAAATCATGATGGGATATCCCCAAATATACAGCCTGCCTATGTATCAGAGGGCTGGTGGTTCCCCGGAGATGATATCCCACCAGCTGATGCAGATAAGTATCATTGGCCAAAGAGTGAGAGCAAGGATGGCAAGGTGTTTTATTACACCCAAGGCCAGGCAGCTCAGCCATATATGTATCCGGCACTCAAGATGAATGAAAACATCATCAAGATGAACCTATCAGCGGCACTGAAAGCAGAGATCAAGAAAGTAGAGGGATAAGATGGTAAATGTAAAAGACCAGGTTTATAACGCAATACAGCCTATAAGCAACAATGTGAGTGATGGATATCCTAAGGATTGGGAAAAGTTCCCGGCCATCCAGTACACAGAGGAGGATAATTCCGTATCTGAATGGGTGGATGGCAAGGAAAGCAAATCCCACCTGCTTTATAGGATAGACATTTGGAACAATCAGAGCACATCACAGGCTGCACTGGACGTTGATGCAGCATTATCTGCATTAGGCTTAAGGCGCAGGCAGTGCAATGATGTGGATGATACCAGCGGATTAAAGCACAAGATCATGAGATATGAGGGCATCCTGGATCTCGATAATGAGCTTGTGTACAACAACAATTACTAAGGAGGTAAATGTAAATGTTAGCAAATGGTATTACTTTAAGCTGCAAGAGATCAACTGATCAGGAGTTTGCAGTTCTTGAGGGCCTCAAGGAGGTACCTGAGCTTGGCAATGAGCCTGAAAAGGTTGAGAATACCGGACTTTCCGACACTGTAAAGCAGTATGAGTTCGGTGTAGGAGATCCGGGAGATCTTGAGTACAAGTTCAAGTTCAAGAACACAGCTGATTCTGCATATCGCAAGATGAAAGCAGCTGAGGCAAGCAAAGAGATCGTATCATTCAAGGAAACACTCCCTGATGGCACAATCTTTGCATTTGATGCACAGGTGGCCACCAAGGTGAGTGGTGGAGCTGTGAACGGAGTAATGGAGTTCACTCTCAAGATCGCATTGCAGAGCAATATCACAATTACGGATCCGGTTTAATCACCGGATCCTATTTTTTAATTTCAGGATAAAACAGGAGGATAAGTAAATGGGATTTTTTGATCATGATGAAAATGAGAACAGTGCAGCGGTAGAACAGACAGAGGAAAAGGTGGTACAGATGCCTGAAAAGAGACCTTTCCAGCGTTGGGAGGTAGGCGGTGAGGTGTACAAGTTAAAACTTGACACAGCAGGAATCAGTGAGCTTGAGCAGAAATACAAAACCAATCTCATGAATGTGATGGGTACCGGAAACGGAGGTATGCCTGCACTCACTGTGATGCTTGATGTGGCACATGTAGCCATGAGAAAGTATCACCACGGAATCAAGAGAGAGACCCTCAATGCGCTTTTTGATAAGTACCTTGAGGAGGGAGGCTCTCAGCTGAATTTCTACACAGAGGTATACATGGGAATCTTTACTGTATCCGGTTTTTTCTCCACAGCCCTGGCCAATCAGGTGGAGGGAGCTATGGAGGAGGCAGCACAGGAGATCCTGTAAACACATTCACCACTATCACAGACCAGTTAAGGGATGGGCTATATCCTACATTTTTGGATGCAGGGTATAGCCCTGATCTTTTTTGGAGCCTGGGCATAGATGAAATCATAGATCTTTTGGAGAGCTATGGCAGGAGAATGGAGATTGAGCAGAAAAAGCGGATGGCTGAAACCAAGGATCAGGTAATGCTGATGTGGAATCAGAATATGCAGCTGATGAATATGCTGGCCCATTCCAATAACCCTGATGAGGTGCCGCTGAAACAGCCTCATGAATACTATCCGGAACTATTCGGAGAGGAGGTTGCACGGATGGCCGAGGAGGCCAAGGTACAGAGTGAGCTTGAAAAGCACAAAGTACAGATGGTGGGTTATATGCTCAGGGTAAACCAACTAAGGAAAGAAAGAGGTGAGAGCAGTGGAGGGAATGACACTTGAAAAGCTCCAGGTAATAATCGAGGCTCAGACCAAACAATACATGGATGCTATGAAAAAAGTGCAGAACCAAACCAATTCCACAGTATCCAAGGTAAACTCCTCTATCGGCAAGATTAAGGGAGTGCTTGGAGCTATCGGAAAAGTGGTTGGTATCGCATTTTCTGTTGCTGCCCTGGTGAATTTTGGAAAAGCCTGCATCAATTTGGGATCAGACCTTGAGGAGGTTCAGAATGTTGTTGATGTAACCTTTGGAGCCGGGAATAAAACCATAGAGGATTTTGCAAAGAATGCAGCGGAGCAGTTTGGATTGTCTGAATTGGCCGCCAAGCAGTACACATCCACAATGGGTGCCATGCTTAAGAGTATGGGCATCACAGGAAACAAGCTGGAGGAGATGAGCACACAGCTGGCAGGGCTTGCCGGTGATATGGCATCATTCTACAACCTGGATTCAGATACAGCCTTTGCAAAGCTCAGATCAGGAATATCCGGAGAAACAGAACCGCTCAAGCAGTTAGGTATAAATCTCTCTGTGGCCAACCTGGAGGCATATGCATTATCCCAGGGAATCACAAAGAGCTACAATTCCATGACACAGCAGGAGCAGGCACTCCTCAGATATAACTATCTGCTCAAGGTAACAGCTGATGCCCAGGGAGACTTTGCAAGAACATCAGACAGCTGGGCAAACCAAACAAGGATCCTCCAGCTCCGCTTTGAATCCCTCAAGGCAACCATTGGCCAGGGGCTTATAAATGTATTTACACCGGTGATCAGAGTGCTGAATATGCTTATTGCAAAATTGCAGGTGGCAGCGGATGCATTCAAGAGATTCACCGAGATCATAACCGGAAAGAGCGGCAAATCTGCCAGCACATCAACCGGAAACATTCAAACATCACTGGGAGGAGCAGCTGATAATGCAAATGCACTCACAGGAGCCACAAAGGCAGCAGGCGGTGCCGCTAAGAAAGCAGAGGAGGCATTCCACGGCCTTGGCAAGTTTGATGAGATCAATTCACTGACAAAGGCAGCAGATAGCTCCGGAGGCGGTGGAGGAGAAGATCTTGGAGGTGCTGGAGATATCCCCGGATTGGTGGATGAAACCGCAACCGAAACAGATGATGAACTCAATCCGGTATTGCAGAAACTGATTGATAGGCTCAAAGAGCTCAGAGATCTGTTCATGAAAGGCTTTAAGGCCGGAATGGGAGATGTAACCCTTGAGCCTCTTAAGAATGCCATAGCAAGCATCAAAAAGAGCCTGATCGATATATGGACGGATCCCGGAGTATTAAAAGCTGCAAATGATTGCATGGATAAATGGGCATATGCGCTGGGGCAGATCACCGGAGCCATTGCAGCAATAGGTATCACGATTGCAATCAACCTGGTGGGCGGTGTGGCCAAGTATTTGGAACAGAACACCGACAGGATAAAGCAGCATCTCATCACAATGTTTGATATCTCCGGATCGATCGCAGAAATCTCCGGAAACTTTGCCCAGGCTGCTGCCAACATATTCTCAGTGTTCGGTAGTGACACCGGGCAGCAGGTAACAGCCAACCTCATTGGCATATTTGCTGATGCATACATGGGTGTGCAGGAGATCACAGGAAAGGCAACCAGGGATATCCTGGATGTGTTCACAAGGCCTTTCATTGATAACCAGGAGGAGATCAAAACAGCCCTTGAGGGCATCCTGAGTGTATTTGAAACTGTTACCGGATCCATAAAGGATGTTGTGGATCAGTTCGTGGATGGATTCAATGCAGTATATGATGAGCATTTTGCTCCGCTGTTTGATTCAATAGCCGGAGGATTATCCGACACGGCGGCCAAGTTCCTTGAATTTTGGAATGGCAGTGTGCAGCCGGTTCTTGCTGAGCTGGGAGCACAGTTCCAGGAGGTTATGCAGCAGCATGTGAGCCCTCTTGTGGATAGGATTCTTGAATTTGCAGCTGTTGTGGGTGATGCACTGAAAGCCCTTTGGGAGGGTGTACTAAAGCCTCTCATTGATTGGATCATAGCAAATGTACTGCCTAAGGTATTGCCGGTATTAGAGACCATATGGAGCACAGTGCAGGCGGTATTTGGCTTTATCTGTGACCTGATAGGCGGCCTCATTGAGGTTATAACCGGCATTATCAATTTCATTGTGGGAATATTCACAGGAGATTGGGAGAGGGCATGGAAAGGCATTGAGCAGATTGTAGAGGGCATCCTAAGTGCCATATCTGCATTTATCAGCCTGATCCTGCAAACCATCTCCGGAATAGTGGTAGCTGCATTGCAGGCAATATATGGATTTTTCTCCACAATATTCAATGCAATCAAATCCGTGGTGATAACCATATTCAATGCCATTAAAACAGCCATCACCACAGTGATGCAGGGCATTAAGAACGGACTTTCAACAGCTCTTAGCTCCATAAAGACAATATGGAGTAACACATGGACCAGCCTGAAAAATACTGTTGTAACCATATTCAATTCAATGTGGAGCTCAATAAAGAGTGTGATCAACTCCATTATCGGAGGCATTGAGAGTATGGCCAATGCAGTGGTTGGCGGTGTGAATAAGGTAATTGATGCACTGAATGGCCTGAGCTTTGATATCCCGGATTGGGTACCGGAGTTTGGTGGCAAAACATTTGGATTCTCAATACCAAAGCTCTCAACAGTATCCCTGCCAAGATTGGCAACAGGCGGTATTGTAGACGGAGCAACACCTCTCATTGCAGGAGAGGCAGGAAAAGAGGCTATTGTGCCGCTTGAGAGAAATACCGGATGGATTGATGCCATTGCATCCAAACTGGCTGAGATTCTATCAATCAATATTATTGGTGCGATAGAGAACACCCAGGGAGGAGAGACCGAGCACACCACAGTGGTTGAGCTGGACGGAAAGACACTTGTAACACAGATCGATAAGTACAAAAAGCGTACCGGTTACGATATGAAACCGGTACCTGCAACATAAGGAGGGAGAATCCATGGCCAAGATATCAAACATATTGGTGGTTGAGGGAGTATCCCTCCCTGAACCATCAAAGATGGATCAATCGGATTATGATATCTCTGATTCAGAGAGAAATGCCAAAGGAAAGATGGTGGCACAGATGATCAGAGAGGATGTGCACAAGCTGGAGTGCTCTTGGAATTTGCTCCGGCCGGACCAGTATATGATCATCAGAAATGCCATCAAAAAGAAATTTGATCTGAATGTATCCTATTTCATTGCTGACACCGGAGGCAGAGGATCTCTTTCCATGTATGCCGGTGACAGAAACACACCGGTGTACTGCTATGAGAATGGGCAGCCGGTATATAAGAATTTCAAGGTAAATTTCATTGAGATGTAGGAGGGCATATGCAGTATGTAAGTACAGAATACAGAGAACAGATGCAAAAGCCTGCCCGGAATAAGTCTTATATGAGATTAAGCATGGGCCTGATCAACCAGGCTGCACAAAGAGGAGCTGAGGTTCAGGAGGGTGATTTTGCACCATACTCTGATATCAAAGCTCCTCTGAGTGATGATAAAGTATCCAAAATCTATGCAACTTATGAGGAAAATTGGAACTCTCTTGATGGCAGCGTGTATTTCCTGCCTAAAAATGGAACGTATTTCCAGCAGGGAGCTGTTACCAATGCCCTTGTGAGTGAGCATCCATCCATCACAGTGAGATTCAACACAGAGGATACAGTAAGCCTTAAGGGCATAACCCTGAAATTTGGCAAATCATGGCCCACAAGGCTCATGATCACAACCGAACAAGGGCAGGCAGAATATGAGAATAACAGCAAAGAATTTGCAACAGAGGATACCTTTGATGAGATCACATATATGACCATCACAGCCCTGGAAATGAGCAGAGGAGAAACAAGGTTCCGCTTGGAGCAGTTCACCTGTGGTATAGGCCTTGAATTTGATGATAACAAGATCATCAGTGCAAAGCTATCAAGCACCATTTCACCGATTGCAGAGAATCTGCCAACCATAGATTTCACAGTAACCATTGAAAACATGGATAAATACTACAATGTTGACAATGAGGATAGTGCAATCAACTATGTGGAGACCGGGCAGGAGCTGAAAGTATATTGGGGATATGGCCTGGATGATGGAACTATTGAATGGTTCAAGGGAGCCACACTGTATATGCAGGAGTGGAGCGCAGATGATACCACAGCCAAGTTCTCAGCTGTTGATAAGTTTGAATACATGGATGATGAGTACAAGAGAGGGGAATACCGGCCTGAGGGCATATCCCTCTATGATTTGGCCGTGGATGTGTTTGAGGATGCCAATATCTCAGCAGATGAGTATTGGATAGATCCATACCTCAAGAACATCACAGTGCAGAATCCTCTCCCGGCAGTATCTCACAAGCAGTGCCTCCAGCTGATAGCAAATGCAGGCAGGAGCGTACTGATGCAGAGTGCAGATGGAATCCTGATGATAAAATCATCATTCTTGCCGGATATTGAGGCCAGTGCCAATGCAGAAACCGAATACTCAGATGCAACAAAGCTCCTGGAGAATGAGAGCAGGCATGAATATGCTGCATATGAAACGAATTTTGCCAGGACAAACGGAGCACAGTATTTCCTGCCACGGCAGCAGGCGCAATATGTGCAGTGTGGATTTATCAGCCAGGCCATATCCGGAGAGGATGGAACATTCCCGGAGAATCCGGTTGTTACACTCTCCATGGAATCTGCATACACTTTTCACAATATTACATTGTATTTTGGCCATGCCATACCTAAAAAGTTTGTACTCCGTACATACCGGGATGGAGAAAGGGTGGCCACATATAAGAGCAAGAGCATCTCAGCTGTTACCATAGTCAAATATGATTTTGTGGATGTGGACCGGATAGAGATAGAGTTCACAGAGGCAAAGCCGCTCAACAGGATCCATCTTATGAGGGTGGAATTTGGAGAGGCAACGGATTACACGATCACATATGATGATCTGTTTTCACCACCAACCGGAAAGAGGCTGGAAAAGGTGAAAGAGATGAGGGTAACAAGGACCATATACACACCGGGAACAGAGCTCAAGGATCTCACCCAGGAGGAGATAGATACTCCGCTGGTACCAACAGATTATGAGTTTTCATTCTCAAATGCAGTGCATGGGCTCACAGTGGCCTGTGTAGTGGATGGTGAGGAGGTTGATGTAGGAGCTGAGGTGATCGAGCAGAGAACATACTGGTGCAAGGTAAGGATATCCAATCCTCCGGCGGTACCAATCAAGGTAACACTCACAGTGAGAGGCTATGAATTTGGCATATCAACGGCAATCAAGGCAGTAACCCTGAACAATAAGGGCAAGATACAATCCTGGGATAATCCGCTGATAAGCTCTGAGACAGATGCACAGAACCTGGTTGAGTGGGTTGGAGAGTATTATGCAGCAGGCAATGAGTATGAGCTTAAGTTCAGAGGAGATCCTGCACTGGAGGTGAATGATCTCACATACCTTGAGAGCCAATATGTCGAAAGCCTCATGATCAGGCTTGAGGATGTGGAAACCAGCTACAACGGATCTATATCCGGAAAGATAACGGCAAGGAGGAAAATGTGATGTGGCAGACACCAAAAACAGATTGGGCTTGGCGCAGCGAAACAGAGGGTGATTTCTTTGAATACACGGATTACAACCGGATCAAAGGAAACATTGAGTATCTGAAAGAGCTGGCCAAAGAGGTATATCTGCCATTCTCCATTATCGATATGGGGAATGATAAAACAAGGAGTGATTACCCATATGCAGATGAGATCAACACCCTTGCAGATAACCTGGAGATCATTGTGGAAAACACATACCCTGTGAGCATTGGTACCAAAACAGTGTATGAGGACAATGGTAAGTTTATAGGCTATGCAGATCTCAACAGAATTGAGAGCGCAACCTTAAATATTTACAACAATTTGAACAGGATAAAGGCCGGAAAGTTCCGGCTTTCATTCCGGTTCGGAGCAAGGAGGATGAGGATATGATGGTATTACCCATGAACGCTGTGGATGATGATTTTGATGGGCAGAGAAAATTCTCCGTATCCATCAATGGAGATGGCACTCAATCATTCCAGGATGAAACCGAATACCGGCAGCAGGGCACAGATTTTGGAGCACTTGAGTACAACCAGCTGTGTGCAGCTATCCAGGGATTCACGGCATCCACAACAGTATTCTCAGCTGATCACAGCACAGTGGCAGAAACAGATGCCAATAACAGGCAGAAAGTAACTGTATTCAGCAGAGATGCAAACGGAAACAGAGTGGTAACAGAAACACTTAAGAATGCTGATAATTCGGTAATCGGCACCAAAACAACAACATTCAACAATGCAAACAGAACAATTACAGAGGAGGTACAGTTATGAGTTGGCCTGAGGCGCAATATGTAATCGATAATATCCAGGCAGGCATTGCACCGGATAACATGGCAGCATTTTCCTGCCAGGTAGGAGATGGGCAGGTAAAGATCACATTCACGGAGCCCAATGATACCAAGGTATTGAATCCGGAAACGAACACAGCCCAAACAATCAGCTCTGTTAAGGGTGTAAAGCTGGTGATGAAAGCAGGAGAGGATCCTATTGAGGATGAGAATGATGGCACACTCCTTTTGGATTGCACCACACCGGGGCAGTATTCATCCACTCCTTTTGTGGTTGATAACCTCACCAATGATCAGCCTTATACATTCGCATGTTTCCCTTATTCAGATCAGGGAGCTGTGAACCGCAACAGGGCAAATCAGAGAACGGCCACACCAAAGGCATATGTTCTCCTTGGATTCAAGATCGATAAGAACGATTCAAACCCGGCCACAAGGGTAACATACACGGAGCAGGCAGTGGGGCTCACTCCTGCAAAGGTAAACCTTTCAACCGGCGCATTTGATTATGGCTCATTTGCCAATTTTTGGTTTGTGACAGAAAACAAGCCATATATGGTGAAATCTGATGGTACAGCTGATTATGAGCTTGATCCTAACGATTACACCAAGAAACTGGATGGCACAGCATCAGATGTATCAAATCTCTCATATGATGGCAATGCAATGGCCAAGATCCCTCTTGTATACCTCAAGCAGTGGGAGGATTCCAATTATGAATACTGCAATATCTGCAATATTCAGCTGGATGAGGATTACAAGGCATATGCTCACATGAGATCTGATGGCACTGTAATGGATTATATTTGGCTCTCATGCTTTGAGAGTGCATTGAACAGCAGCAAAGCAAGATCCATTAAGGGATTAACCCCTATGGTGAGCCAAACCGGAACAAATGAGATCACATACTCAAGAGCAAATGGCTCTCTGTGGTATACAAGATCCTGGAGCCAGCGCAATCTGATCAATATGCTCCTGATCCTCATGAGCAGATCAGACAATTTCCAGGAATCCTTTGGATATGGATATCATACAGGCGGCTCATCAAGTTCACCCAATTACCTTGCAACCGGATATGGTTCCGCAAAAGGCCAGTTCTATGGAACCAATGCAAACAGGGATGTGGTAAAGGTATTCCACATTGAGAACTGGTGGGGCAATATTTGGGAGAGAATCGCAGGCCTGATGTATGTATCCGGCACGATCAGAACAAAGATGTATCCCACATATAACACAGATGGCAGCGGATACACCAATACCGGTGTGA
Organism: Butyrivibrio sp. INlla14; assembly: GCF_900102515.1. GTDB lineage: Bacteria > Bacillota > Clostridia > Lachnospirales > Lachnospiraceae > Butyrivibrio. The sequence continues at coordinate 107,771 of NZ_FMVS01000005.1, read as the reverse complement.
GCATGAGCGGCACAAATGGTGGATATGTCAATCAAACCAAAATGACGGAAAACGGCAGATTGCCTGTTGTATGCTCCGGATCAGATTCCACTTATACCTGTGATGGTGGTTGGTATAATGCCAGCCAGGTGGATTATGCGTTTGTCGGCGGCAGCTGCGACGCTGGTTTGCGTGTCGGTGGTTCTGCTGTGGCTTTGAACGCTCTTGTGTCGGATACCAACTGGGCCGTCGGGGCTGCCCTTTCTTGTGAACAGCCTGCCGCATAGCGGCCGGGGGATCCGGGGCACTCCCCGGTAATACTTGAAAGGTAACAGGAAAGTAAATCATTTGAAATAATTTTATAGGGGAGATGGTGGGTGCCTTAGGCCTTGGCCGGTGTTCCCGGTGCGATTGTCGGCGGCAACTGCAACAATGGTTTGCATGTCGGTGGTTCTGCTGTGAATTTGAACAATCTTGTGTCGAATACCAACTGGAACATCGGGGCTGCCCCATTCTTATCAATAATGGAAGATTTAACCAAACCCACCATTTTCCTACACCTCAGGATGTTGAAACACATCTAACCAGTGGAAATCATGCCGATAAAGGCAGGGCTCAGTAAGTGAAAACCCACCAGCCCTGAGGCGATAAGAAAGAAGAACCTGAATGAAAAGTTTTAGAATAGCGGATGATGAGGCAATCTCTCATGACAGAGTACAAGCGGCCATTCTGAAACCATCCAAAGGAAAGAGGAATAGAGCAGATGTGGCCAGGGTGCTCTCCGATATGGAGAAAAGCATTGAGCAGATCACCAAGTATGAGCAGGATATGGTGCACGGCAAAATCAAGCCGAGAAAGCACAGCTCATGCATCATAAATGAGAGAGGGCCACACAAACAGAGAGAAATACTGAAACCTGATTACATGCCGGAGCAGATCATACATCACATTGCAGTGGATGCAATAAAGGATGCAGTTCTGCACGGCATGTATATTTATGTGCTTGGATCTGTACCTGGCAGAGGAGCACATATGGGAAAGAAAGTGATTGAGAAATGGATCCGGACAGATGAAAAGAACACCCGGATCATAGGAAAGATGGATATCCGGCATTTCTTTCAATCCGTTGATCATGAGATCTTAAGGAGCTGGATCCGGAAAAAGATCCGGCCGGGAGAGATCAGAGATCTTTTGGAAATACTGATTGATGCATGTGAGATGGGCTTGCCGCTGGGATTCTACACATCACAGTGGTTTGCAAACTTTCTCCTGCAACCTCTTGATCATTACATCAAAGAGGAGCTGCACATCAAATATATGACCAGGTACATGGATGATATCGTGATTTTCGGCGCAAGCAAGAAAGAGATCCATAAAGCGGTGAGGGCAATACAAGATTACCTGATAGGTAATTTCAATCTGCACATGAAAGGAAATTGGCAGGTATTCAGGCTTGAATATGAAAGCAGGGAGGCGGCCATAATGTGCAGCACATTGAGAGAACTGCAACAGCTGGATGGGGATCTGAGTGCTATGAAAATCAAGCATAAATGCAAGATGCACAAGAAAAAGAGAAAGATTTTCATTGCAGAGCAGGTTCTGATCCGGAAAGAGCATCAGATAAATGCCCTCCTGGAGAAATACCATGGAACCATAGAAATGGAAACCATGCTGCACGGCAGGCCGCTTGATTATATGGGCTTTGAATTTCACCGAAACAGAACGATCATCCGGGAGAGCATAATGCTCAGAGCAACCAGAAAAGCTGCTCAGATATCAAAACAGGAGAAAGTGTGCTGGAAAGATGCCAGCTCACTGCTCTCATATATGGGCTGGTTTAAGCACACCGATACATACAACACATTTCAGGAGCGGATCAAGCCCAAAGCATCAATCAAGAAAATGAGAAAAATAGTGAGCAAACACCAAAGGAGGTTGAACAATGCAGATCATATGGAAGAATGTAACAGGATGCCAGCCAAACAAGCCGGATGAGGTTGATACCACATCAAGCCCCACCACAGTGTATCTCAGGAGAAACATCACTCAGAAAGAGATCACACAGAATGAGGAAACAATCACAGTGTGGGCCTATGAGGAGGCGCAGCTGACCAAAGAAGAATATGAGGAATATTTGGAACTGGCACAGATCTTTTCCACACCTGAGATGGAAAAGATGAAAGAGAGGCTTGAGGCTCAGGATACCGTCATTGCAGCATTAGCATCAGATGCTGAATATACAACCTGCATGTTAGAGATGGCAGGCATCATTTAAGAGAGGAGGTGGCACATATGGCATATTCATCCATGAAAAAGATCATCAATGCAAAGAATGCAGAATATGATCGTGGAGCGGTAACAGCTCAGAGATATCTCATTTGGCAGGAACAGCAGATGAAAAAGCTGGATGTATTCCTTGCCTGTGACAGAATCACAGATGATGAGTACACAGAGCTTGTAGGGATGTTCAGAAATGTTGAGGCAGAATAATTTTATCTGCCAGCATGAGGCATTAAAACACTGCAAGCGAACATTAGAGGAATGCAGCACTGCATGCAAGCACTATGGAGAATGTGGGGAATGTAAAGATTATTACATCCCATATTCCCAGGAGCCATGCAGCAGCTGCATTTATCTAAATGTGGGGATACCTACAACACAGGAAAGGAGTAAAAGATGAGCATAGGACAGATTACCGGCTGGGCAATCGGTATCATTGGATTCCTCTCTCTGTTTATCGAGGTATCCAAAATCAAGATCAATCCAATCAGTGCACTGCTCAAATGGATAGGATCCAAGGCAAGTGCACAGCTGATTGAAAAGATCGACAGCAACCAAAAGGAAACAAATAAGCGGCTTGATGGGATCGAAAGAAAACAGGAGGAGCTTGAGAAAAAAATAGAGGAGCTCTCCCTCCAGGAGGCTATTGATGTGGCCGATTCAATCAAAACACAGATTTTCTCATTCTATCACGAACTGCAAAAGCCGGGCATCCGGCATTCAGAGGCTGAGTTCAATCAGATCATAGCCCTGAATGAAAAATATGAGAGATTGGTGGAGCGAACAAAGCAGCCAAATGGAGTATATGAGGCAGAGTTCAAGTACATCATGCAGGTTTTTCATCAGTGCCAGGAAACAAATGATTTTGATTTAAGAGGGAAAAACAATGGCAGTAATGGAAAGGGAAAGGATCCGGCATAAATACCGGATGAAAGAAATTCAAAGGCAGGGAGAGCTTAAGCAGATGAAACAGGAGGAAAGAGAGCTCAAGAGATCTTTCCGGAAAAAGAAAAAGCTCAGCACCTCAAAAGCCGGATTGTGGTACATGATGATCATGTGCACAATCATTCAGATATATTCAATGCTTGCTATGTGGCACTTTATGGACCTCTCACCACTCACTGCTCTTATTGGGGCAACAGTAGGAGAGGTTTTTGCATACTGGGCATACAGCCTGAAAGCAGGCAGAGAAAACTGTGAGGGTGGCATCACATATGAGATGGCCATCAAAAACAATGATAATGCAGCAGGATAGGAGGATAAGTATATGGATGCAATGCAGATCATGGCAATAGGAGCAGCAACAGTGGTTCTGCTGGTAGCACTCACCAATGTGATTTCACAGGTGATCAAGAAGATAGTAAACAGAGAGAACTGCCCGGCACAGGTAGTGGTGCTCATCATTGCAGAGGTTCTCACAATCCTCACAATGGTGATCATATGCAGCATCATGCACTGGCACATCTTTTGGTATTATTGGCCGGTTGCAATCCTTGTGGGCATCCTGGTGTGCTATGGAGCTATATTTGGGTACGATAATTTATATAAACAGCTCTCCACAGCCATCAAGGCTCTCATTGAGGCGATATTTAAGAAAGAGGGGTGATCCTCATGATGAATGTAAAAGAGTTTATATCAAAGCTGAAAGATGCCCAGGCACATGAAACATATTATGTGATGGGATGCTTTGGAGCTCTTATCAGTGAAAAGAACATCAAAAGGTACACCACCAACAACAATTACAACATACAGCATGCAGCTCAGATCAGATCCGGAGCCATGGGAAAGTTTGGATTTGATTGTGTATGCCTTATAAAAGGCATCCTGTGGGGCTGGAATGGAAACAAGAATGCCACATACGGAGGAGCCACATACACATCCAATGGTGTTCCGGATATCGGAGCAGATCAGATGATACAGAAATGTAAGGATGTGAGCACGGATTTCTCCAATATCATTCCGGGAGAGGCTGTATGGCTCCCTGGGCATATCGGTGTATATATCGGTGATGGCCTTGTGATCGAATGCACACCCAAGTGGGAGAATAAGGTGCAGATCACAGCTCTTGGCAATATAGGAGCAAAAGCCGGATACAATGCACGAACATGGCAAAAGCACGGCAAGCTCCCATATGTGCAGTATGCTGAAAACGCAGCTCCGGCCACAACCGGAGAGAAAGCCATTTGGGATTATCTTGTATCCCTCATTGGAAACAAGTATGGGGCAGCAGGCCTCATGGGAAATCTGTATGCAGAAAGCGGATTGAGATCTAACAATTTGCAGAACACATATGAGAGATCCTTGGGCATGAGTGATGAGCAGTACACCCAGGCGGTAGATTCCGGAGCATATACCAATTTTGTAAAGGATGCAGCAGGATATGGCCTGGCACAATGGACCTACTGGAGCAGAAAGCAGAACCTTTTGAACCATGCAAAGGCAGCAGGCGCATCAATCGGAGATCTGAACATGCAGCTCAATTTCCTTGGGCTGGAGCTGAAAGGATATCCCGGAGTGATGAGAGCTCTGCAAAGTGCAAGCTCAGTGAGGGAGGCATCAGATGCAGTTCTCACCGGATATGAGCGGCCAAAGGATCAGAGTGAGGCTGTGAAAGCCAAGAGAGCATCATTTGGGCAGGTTTATTTTGATAAGTATGTCGGAGGAGCACCTATCGCTCCGGCCACACCGGCAAAAGTAAAGGCATCAGAGGCTGCACAGCTGATGGATAAGGATATGGCCGGAACATACACAGCAACAGCTGATCTCCACCTAAGGGATGGAGCCGGTACCGACAAAAAGAGCCTTGTGGTAATGCCAAAGGGTACCAGGGTACAAAATTATGGATATTACACCAGGGTGGGCTCTACCAGGTGGCTATATATTCAATTCACCCTGAATGGAGTACAGTACACCGGATTCAGTTCCGGAGAATACCTGAGAAGATAAGGAGGAAACCATGAAAAAGGATGCAAAGTATATGATCATGCTGGGGATGTTTGCAAAGAACACTCCGGAATATGCTGCAAAGAGAAAGGATGAGGCAGCAGAGCATTGCGCTAAGGTTAATATCACTGAGGGTGATTACCTGGTTGTGAATGCAGGACCTTTTAGCAAGGTGGATGCTGAGGATAATTTGGCCAAATTAAAAGAAAACGGCCTTGAGGGGTATATTTATACCTCTGAAAAAGAAAAGGCCGCAGAGGAGCCCACAGAGGATCCTATGCAGCCGGAGAATTGACAATCAGCACAAATATGTTATACTCATTTAGGATTGAGAGGTTCGGATATAGAACTCCGTCCCTCATTGTTAATCCCTAGACTTCGTTTGAAGAGTAGGGATTTTTATTTTATAATTTTCACTATGCGGATATGGCGGAATTGGCAGACGCGCTGGATTTAGGTTCCAGTGGGCGACCGTGCAGGTTCAAGTCCTGTTATCCGCAGGATTAGAGGGTGTTTCATGTTTATACATGGAACACCTTTTACTTTTTGTTTTGTATTTTAAAGAAAATGTTTTTTGCAAATCATGTATCATGTATATAAGGGATAAATTTTCTTTGAATCATAAGTTTAGAAACAGGTGCAGACAAATGTTTGGAATAAAAAAGACTACTTCAGATAATTTAATTACAGAAGGCTCTATTTGGAAGGGCATGATCTCATATTTTTGGGCTCTTCTTTTGGGAGCGTTTTTTCAGCAGTTTTATAATACTGTAGACGCAGTTATTGTGGGTAAAGCGGTTGGAAGTGAAGGACTTGCTGCTGTTGGCGGATCTGCCGCAATGGTGGTTAATCTTTTTGTGGGCTTTTTTATGGGGCTTTCTTCTGGAGCAACCGTAGTAATTGCGCAGTTTTACGGCGCTGGCAGGAAGAAAGAGGTTAAAAAGGCCGTGCACACAGCAATTGCCATGGCTATCTCTGGTGGCGTTCTGATAACCATTATAGGCTTTTTAATCTCTTCCTGGGTCATTGATATTATGAAGACACCTCCCGAGGTAATAGAGGCCTCTACGGCTTATTTGAGGATATACTTTATCGGGATGGTCGCAAACCTCGTTTATAATATGGGAGCTGGTATCTTGAGAGCAGTAGGAGATTCCAGAAGACCGTTGATAGTTCTTGTCATCAGCTGTTTTGCTAATATTTTTCTGGATATATTCTTTGTTCTGGGATTAGGCCTTGGCAAGATGGGAATAACAGAGGGCGTTATTGGTGTTGCTGTAGCTACTGTTATATGCCAGATAATAAGCGCTGCTATTGTGGTCTATATGCTTGCTAAGAGTAATGATTCATTCAAACTTTATCTTTCTCAGATTGGTATTGATAAAGAAATGCTCTTAAGGATCATCAGGATTGGTTTTCCTGCCGGAATCCAGACTACAATGTATACTCTTTCAAATATGCTGATCCAGGCTTCTATAAATAGCTTTGGAAAAGATGCAACAGCGGCCTGGGCTGCTTATGGAAAGATAGATGTCCTATTTTGGATGACTATAAGTTCGCTTGGAACTGCTGTTACTACTTTTGCTGGACAGAACTATGGTGCTGGCAAGTATGACAGGGTGAGAAACAGCACTAAACAGGCATTTATAATTGCGGCTATGATTACAATCCCTCTTAGCATTGTGTTGTATTTCTTCGGCAAGGGCTTTTTATACATCTTTGTAGATGATATGTCAGTTATAAATATAGGAATACAGATGATAAAATTTTTGGCTCCATTTTATGTGACCTATGTGGGAGTTGAGATATTTTCAGGAGTTTTGCGAGGAATGGGTTCTGCACTGGTTCCGATGCTGATTACTTTAAGCGGCATTTGCCTTCTAAGGGTTGTGTGGATTCTGGTAGCCTTTCCTTATAACAAGACAATTGAAATGGTTGAGGTAAGTTACCCTATTACCTGGATAACAACCTCAGTGCTATTTTTCTTTTACTATGTCTATTATGTGAAAAAGAATAGAATTAGTGGTGCGGCCGGTGAGAGATGATCATGCAGAATATCATAATTGCATATTGTGCCCCAGAAAATGTGGCGTCGACAGATGCCTGACTACTGGATTCTGCAGGGTAAAAAGTGATCTTTGTGTTTCCAGGGCTGCTCTTCACATGTGGGAGGAACCTTGTATTTCAGGTACATCAGGCTCTGGAACGGTTTTCTTTTCCGGCTGTAATATGGGCTGTGTCTTTTGCCAGAACAAGGCTATCAGTCGCGGACAGACCTATAAGGTCATAAGTACTGACAGACTTGTGGATATTTTCTTTGAGCTTGAGGATAAGGGCGCCAATAATATCAATCTCGTTACAGGTGATATGTTTATCCCAACTATCAGAACTGCTGTAGAAAGGGCCAAAAACAGGGGAATCAAGATTCCATTTCTTTTTAATACTTCATCCTATCTGGAACTTGAAACTGTAAAGAGTCTGGATGGCCTTGTTGATATATATCTTCCGGATTTTAAGTATATAAGGGAAGCGGACTCTGTTAGATATAGCAGAGCTCCGGGCTATGTAGACGCTGCCAAGGCGGCAATAGAAGAGATGGTAAGGCAAAGGCCTGTACCTGTCTTTGTGGAAAAAGAGATATCTGGTGAAAGGATCATGACTAATGGCGTTGTGGTAAGACATCTCTTGATGCCTGGAATGCTGATACAAGGCAAACTTATTGTGAAATATCTTTATGATAAATATGGAGATAATATATATATTAGTCTCATGAATCAATACACCCCTAACGGAGAACTTTCCAGATACCCTGAAATTGACCGAAAGGTAACAAAAGGGGAATATGATAGCCTTGTGGATTATGCGGCCCAAATTGGCGTTGTAAATGGCTTTATGCAGGTAGGTGAAACTGCAACAGAGAGCTTCATTCCACAATTTGATCTTGAGGGCGTATGACCCTCATCACTGACAAATGCAGATTTACTACAATAAAAAAGCTACATCAATCTCTCAAGTATACTTGAAGATGTTGATGTAGCTTTTCTTAATGTGCGCAAGAGTGGGCTTAGTTGCCGGCAGATACATCTGCTGGAACTTCATTGACTACTGAGTCGGTTGCTGGTTGTTCAGGAGCAGGAGCTTCTGGATTGGCTGCCTGAGCTGCGGCTTGAGCTGCCTGAGCCGCTGCAATTGCTTGAGCCTGTTCTGCAGCAATTATAGCGTCAATTCCTTCCTGAGTCATGAACTCTCCAGTGTGATGGCAGGTATTAAGAACACGGACCTCATTGCCATTCTCATCAGTCACTGTGGTATAAGCCGAATTGGTCGGTGTGTAATTTACGAAGCCGGACTGCAGAGCTGCTGGGACTTCGGGGGTGAGCTCAAATACGCCTGCCGTCTTGAATGGACAGAACTCTGTAGCTGGACGACCGTCGATAGCACACATGGTTCCCGCATAGTGGACATCACAGCTTTCTGTTGGAACTGTTCCCTCTTCAAAGTATTCACTCATAAGAGTTCCATTACACAAGCCTTCTATAGGAGCCTTGCCGGATCTTGAACATACAGTAGCTGTTACAATTCCGGATGGAACAGAAAAGCCAGAGTATGGAAGATCTTCGTGAATCTTGGACATGACCTTTCTCCACATTGTCTTGGAGAGATTTTTCTCAGCAGGATCACTCATGTGAGCGTTGTTGTCATAGCCAGTCCAGGTAGTTGCTGTGTAGTAGTTGGTATAACCTGCAAACCATACGTCAACATAGTTTGTAGTTGTACCAGTCTTACCTGCAATAGCAGTTGTGCCAAAGTTTACTGATCCACCGGTGCCGCTTGTAACAACGTCTGACATAGCGCTTGTTAAAAGAAACGCAGTTGTCTCTTTTAAAACTCTCTTAGACTTGGGTTCAGTATTATCAATGATCACATTGCCATCGTGGTCAACAATTTTAGTATATAGCTTAGGCTCAATGTATACACCACCATTAGCAATTGCTGCGTACGCGGCATTGAGCTCAATATTTTTTACACCAAAGGTAAGTCCACCAAGAGCAGTTGACTGCTGGATATCGGAGTAAACTTTACCGTTTATGACCACTCCATCAGTTATGGTAGTAAAGCCGAAATTCTTGAGGTAGTCGTATCCGAGCTGAGGAGTGATAAGTGTAAATGCCTCAACTGCAATGACGTTCATAGAATCTCTGATGGCTGTTCTTACAGTATTAAGACCTCTATATTCAGATCCCCACCAGTTTTTTACAAGAGTACCATTATCATAGGCAAATGGGGCATCGTTAAATACAGTAGCAAGCGTGAGGCCGGCACTGTCAATACCAGGAGCGTAGGTTGAAAGAACCTTGAAGGTTGAACCTGGCTGACGATATGCATCTGTTGCTCTGTTAAGTGTTCTGCTGGCAGTTTTCTGACCACGGCCACCTACCATGGCAACCACATATCCTGTGCTGTGATCCTCTACAGTAATAGAAACCTGAGGCTGTGGAGTAAGTGTTATCTTCTCACCAAGAACTGTGTCGCCCTCGCCCATAACATCGGCCTTGTAAGCGTCAATTGCTTCCTGGGCTGCTTCCTCAGAGGAGTAGAGCAGGTTAAAGCCTTTTATACGTTCTTTGTAATAGGACTGGTACATTTCTGTGCTATGGTTAGTCACGGTACCATCTGGGGACTGAACAGACAATTCATAGCTCAGAAGCCACTTAGTCCCTGCTGGATAATTTTCCTCGTTTTGATAAACTTCATCACATATAGCCTGGATCTTGGAATCCTGCGTTGAATAGATCTTAAGACCACCGCTGTATAAAAGTGTATAGGCCTGAGTCTCGTTGTATCCAGCTGCTATGAGGTCATCAAGTACATCGTTAGTCAGAGCGTCTACAAAGTAAGAATTGACAGTAGAATCTCCGCCTGTCTCCTGATTGACATTCTGAATCCTGGAATATACGTCATCCTCAAGTGCTGAATCACGCTCAACTTCTGTAATGAAGCCGTACTTACACATGTCATTCAGAACCTTTTTACGTCTCTCGGCATTCTTCTCAGGATGAGTAATAGGATTGTATCTACTAGGATTCTGAGTAATAGCAGCTATACATGCGCTCTCTGAAAGAGTAAGTTCGCTACAGGATTTATTAAAGTAACGAAGAGAAGCTGCCTGAACGCCAAGTGTATTTGATCCAAGGTTGATAGTGTTCAGATAGTTGAGGAGTATTTCCTGTTTGGACATAGTCTTCTCAAGCTGAACAGCCAAGTACTGCTCCTGAATCTTACGTTTAATCTTCTGCATGGTAGCTTCATTGGTCCATCCAGAAAAGACGTTATTCTTGATGAGCTGCTGGGTTATAGTACTGGCACCCTGCGAAAAATCACCACCAGATTTAATGCCTTCAACTCCAGCTCTTATGATACCCTGGATATCGATTCCGTTATGCTCATAGAATCTGTTATCCTCAATGGCAACAAATGCATTGGCCAGATTTTCAGGAATCATATCCCAGGTTACAGGAATACGGTTGGAATCTGTAGAAACGAGCTTGGCAATCTGATTGCCATCTGTATCATATACAAATGTTGAAAAGCCTTTTGGAGTAACGCTGATATTTGTGATATCAGGCGATGTGTCTCTAATGCCATTAAACACACCAAGTCCTGCACTGGAACCAATGATAACTGTTCCAATCATCAGGGAAAGAGCTGCATAAAGGCCAAAAAGAGAAATCTTTTTACCCCATTTATCTGTACCGGAGTTAAGGGCTCTCGCCTGCGCTACGATACCTCTTTTTCCATAATTCATAAATTATCCTCGCTAAGCTTGATGCAGTTCATAGGAAGAAAGCTGCATCTGATTATAATGTCGCACACTACAACACCTTATTATAACCCCTGCGCCTGTGAAAGACAAATTTTAGGTCCACCTCCCATTTACAGTTGCGGGGAGAATCCTCTGCTCCTCCGATTAAGTGTGATCACTCATTCAGAAAGTTTTTTTCGTCGGCTTCAGTTCGGATATTCATGGACTTCTGGAAGAGACATAAGAATTCTACGGTTCAAAACTCGCGCCAGGGCAGCGCTTGCGAATCGACCAGTTTCCTATGCGAGTCTTAGATGGCAAATGCAATTTTCTAATGTTTCCACAGCAGTTTTTCCCGCGCATGCGAAGCGTTGTCTGAAGCAGGACGGGGATATTTATCTTTATAAGAAAATGCCATTTGGCGCTTTGCGCCTAAAAGAAATACGACATCAATCTTCCAAGCTCGCTTGAAGAAGTTGATGTCGTATTTCTTTTATAGGCCCGTATCACGGGCGATGGCATTTTCTATTGTAATATTACTTCCCGTCCTGCAAGTTTTAGCTGCAGCATGCGCATTAAAAGAAAAACTGCGGAAACATCTAAGAAAATCAGCATTTGTCAGTGACGAGCACTACGGAAACTGGCGTGAGTAAAAAGCTGCCCATTGGCGCTCGGACATGTTGAACCGAAGCAGAATTCTTATGACCTTCCAGAAGTCTCATGAATACACCCTCCTTACACAGACGAAAAAAAACTCTCATGAATATCGTTCCACACTTAATCGGAGGAGCAGGGGGGACCAACTGACCAGCTGTAAATGGGAGGAGCGGCAGTGAGGTGGGTTAGAGGATGTAGTAGCCCTTATTGCCTTCTGTGATCTGAATCTGGCCTTCACATTTCTGGGTGAGACCTTCTGTGATGTGGGAAACATCAGACTCTTTTACGCATATATCGAACTGAACATCAGCTTCGTAGCGGGAGTCTGCAATAGGAATCTCGTTCTGAGACAGATAATATTGAACATTGTTGATCATGTTGTAACCAACTGTAAGAGTTAGCTTCTGAGCGTAGGTCATGACACCAATCTCAGAGGCTGCTAGCCCTGCCTGGGCAGACTGAGTGTAGGCGCGAACAAGGCCGCCAGTTCCTAAAAGAACGCCGCCAAAGTATCTTGTGACTATGATCAGGGTATTGGTAAGCCCTGCACCATTTATTACTTCCAAAATAGGTTTGCCTGCAGTACCCGAGGGTTCGCCGTTATCACTGCACTTAGTGTTCTCGCCGTTTGGGCCAATGACATAGGCATAGCAGTTGTGCTTGGCATCCCAGTATTTCTTGGAAATTTCAGCAATTTTGGACTCTGCGTCCTGCTGACTGTCTACTGAAAAGACATTGGCAATAAAGCGGGATTTCTTTTCCACAATCTCGCCTGTTCCTTCTGAAGTTATTATCTTGTAGGATTCTCTTTCACTCATGGGCTTAATTATACAGACTTAAAAGCAAAATTCAAGGATTATGAGAACAGGGAAAAGTAATAACGAAAAAGGCTGCCGCACTAAAAAGTACGACAGCCTGAGATATATCTTATTGAGCCATATTCTGGCAATTACTTCTTGAAGCTTGCTCTCTTACGAAGTGTAGGATCAAGAATTCTCTTACGGATACGAAGGCTTGTAGGTGTTACCTCAAGGAGCTCGTCGTTGTCGATGAACTCGATACACTGTTCAAGAGACATAACGCGAGGTGGAACAAGTCTAAGAGCTTCATCAGATGAAGAAGTTCTTGTGTTTGTGAGGTGCTTGGTCTTACATACGTTAACCTCAACGTCCTCACTCTTTCCACTGGTTCCTATAACCATACCTGAGTATACCTTGTCACCAGTCTTGATAAAGAGAGTACCACGGTCCTGGGCATTGAAAAGACCATAAGCTGTAGCCTCACCAGTCTCAAAGGCGATAACAGAACCAGTCTTACGATAGTTCATATCTCCCTTGTATGGAGCATATCCGTCAAAAATAGTATTGATGATACCATTACCCTTTGTGTCTGTCATGAACTCGCCTCTGTAACCGATAAGTCCACGTGAAGGAATGTTGAACTCAAGACGAGTGTAGCCACCGTTTCCGGCACCCATGTTCACGAGTTCGCCCTTTCTCTCACCAAGCTTCTGGATAACGCTTCCTGAGAATTCATCAGGAACATCAATGTAGCATTTCTCCATAGGCTCAAGCTTGTGACCAGCTTCATCTGTGTGGTAGATAACCTCAGCCTTGCTGATTGCAAACTCAAAGCCCTCACGACGCATAGTCTCGATAAGAACAGAGAGATGAAGCTCACCACGGCCGGAAACCTTGAAGGTCTCAGTTGTATCGGTATCTTCTACACGAAGAGATACGTCTGTATTAAGCTCTCTGTATAATCTGTCACGAAGGTGACGGCTTGTTACGAACTTACCTTCCTGACCAGCAAGAGGAGAGTCATTAACAATGAAGTTCATTGAAATTGTAGGCTCAGAAATCTTCTGGAATGAGATAGCAACCTGATTGTCAACTGAGCAGATCGTGTCACCAATCTTAAGATCCTCGATACCAGAAATAGCAACGATAGAACCAATCTTGGCCTCCTGAACTTCTACTCTTCCAAGTCCGTCATATTCATAGAGCTTGCTGATCTTGGTCTTGATACGTCTCTCAGGCTCATGGTGGTTAACAACAACAACTTCCTGGTTAACCTTAACAACACCGTTATCAACCTTACCTACACCGATTCGACCAACATACTCGTTGTAATCGATTGTGCTGATAAGTACCTGTGTGCTGGCATCTGGATCACCAACAGGAGCTGGGATGTAGTTGATTATAGTATCAAGAAGAGGCTTCATATCTGTGCCATGCTCATCCATTGAGAGGGAAGATGTTCCTGCCTTGGCTGATGCAAATACAAATGGGCAATCAAGCTGATTGTCATCTGCGCCAAGATCCATGAGAAGCTCAAGGACTTCGTCAATAACTTCCTTAGGTCTTGCCTCTGGTCTGTCAATCTTGTTGATACAAACGATAACTGGAAGACCAAGATCCATAGCCTTACCAAGAACGAACTTAGTCTGTGGCATAGGGCCTTCAAAAGCGTCAACAACAAGGATAACGCCATTTACCATCTTGAGTACTCGCTCAACCTCACCACCGAAATCAGCATGGCCTGGAGTGTCAATAACGTTGATCTTGATGTCTTTGTATGTGATAGCAGTATTCTTGGACATGATGGTGATTCCACGCTCTTTCTCGATATCGCCGGAATCCATTACACGTTCAACAACTTCCTGACCAGCGCGGAAAACACCGCTCTGACGAAGGAGCCCATCTACAAGAGTTGTCTTACCATGGTCAACGTGGGCAATGATAGCTACGTTTCTTACATCATTTCTAGTCTGCTTCATAAATCTTTTTATCTCCTTAATATAGAAAAAACCCATTACATTTCAAACTAGTGAATTGTAGCACGCGTCTATATATTGGTCAACCAAAAAAATTATAAACTCATAATGACATCTTTATAGGAAAAAATGCCACTGTATTGACAAAAACTTGACAGCGGTTGTACTATTTAAAAAACAAACATAAGACTTTAGATAGAGGTTGCGTATTTAATGAGTAACTACGTGGATGTGTCAGGCACAGTAGAAGCGTAGCAAAAGGTAAATATGCCGAAAGGTCTGATTCCTGCAGATCAGATGCTTGGGCATGCAGTAAATAGCTGCATGACTGTCATCGCAAGATGGGGCGCTATCAAATTCATTCTTATATTAGTTATTGGGAATAGGATTTTGTAATGGCTCATCAGATATATCTGCTGAGCCATTTTTACGGTTTTAAACTATGCTAAAGTCTGTATTCTAAGGAGGATAACATGGCAATTTTTAAGGGAGCTGGAGTAGCTATCGCAACTCCATTTAAGGAAAACGGAGAAGTTAATTATGATGAGTTTGCAAGACTCATTGAATTTCAGATTGAGAATGGAACAGACGCTATTATCGTGTGCGGAACTACTGGCGAAGCTGCAACAATGTCAGAGAAAGAGCATATGGATGTAGTTAAATTCTGTATAGATAAGGTTAATAAGAGAATTCCTGTTATTGCAGGAACTGGCTCTAATTGCACACAGACAGCTATAGAGCTCTCGCAGCTTGCACAGGAGTACGGAGCAGATGGAGTTCTCTGCGTAACTCCTTATTACAATAAGGCTACTCAGAAGGGCCTTATCCAGCATTTCACAGCCATTGCCAATGCTATCAGTATTCCAATGATCCTGTACAATGTACCTAGCAGAACAGGCTGCAACATTCTTCCTGAGACAGTAGTAGAACTGTGCAGAACTTGCAAGAACATTGTTGGTATCAAGGACGCTACAGGTAATATCGCTCAGACATCACTTATGATGCAGCTTGCAGAAGGCAGCGTGGATCTTTACTCAGGCAATGATGATGAAATCGTACCTATTATGTCTGTTGGAGGACTTGGTGTTATCTCTGTCCTTTCAAATGTAGCTCCCAGACAAACACATGAAATATGTCAGAAGTGCCTTGAGGGTGATTTTGCATCAGCAAGACAGCTTCAGTTCAAGGCTCTTCCTCTTGTGAAGGCTCTTTTCTCTGAGGTTAACCCAATTCCAGTAAAGAGCGCACTTAAGATGATTGGCTTTGAGGCTGGCCCACTTCGCCTTCCTCTTACAGAGATGGAGGAGACACATAGATCAGCACTTGAGGCTGAGATGAAGAAATTCGGGCTTATCTGATAATGACAAGAACAAAGTGGACAACGCTTAGCAGAAAAAAGCTAATACGATAGAAGAGAGGGAATAAGCGATGACTAAAATGATCATGCACGGCTGCAATGGCCGTATGGGACATGTTATTGTTGATCTGGTAAAAGAGGATGAGGATATTCAGATAGTTGCCGGAGTAGATGCTTTTGGCGAGAATAATTATGAATTTCCTGTTTTTAAAAGCCTTTCTGAGTGCAATGTTGAGGCTGATGTAATTGTTGATTTTTCAAATGCTTCTGCTGTTGACGGACTTCTTGACCATGCAGTATCTAAAAATATTCCTGTAGTATTATGCTCTACAGGCTTGTCAAAAGAGCAGCTGGATAAGGTCAGTGAGGCATCATCCAAGGTAGCAATCCTTAGATCTGCAAATATGTCAGTTGGAGTCAATGCCCTTTTAAAGGTACTTAAAGAAGTTTCACCTCTTTTTGCAGAGGCTGGCTTTGATATCGAAATTGTTGAAAAGCATCATAATCAGAAGCTTGATGCGCCTTCAGGAACAGCTATTGCCCTTGCAGATGCTATCAATGATTCTTTTGATGACAAATACGAATATACCTATGACAGGAGCCAGAGAAGAGAAAAACGCCGTCCCAAGGAAATTGGTATTTCCGCGGTTAGAGGTGGTACAATCGTAGGTGACCACGATGTTATCTTCGCTGGACACGATGAAGTTGTGACATTTTCACACAGAGCCTATTCCAGAGCAATCTTTGGAAAAGGAGCCATCACAGCAGCCAAGTTCCTTGCTGGAAAGCCAGCTGGAATGTATGATATGGCTGATGCACTTGCATAATAAGTTAAATAACAGCGGGGGAGGAGTCAAAAGTGAGATTTAGACCTTGCATTGACATACATAATGGTAGAGTTAAGCAGATTGTTGGCAGTAGCCTTCAGGATGCAGGAGATAAGGCAACTGAAAACTTCTCTTCCTTGAAGGGAGCTGACTTTTATGCCCGAATGTATCGCGAGTTGGGACTTTCCGGTGGACATATCATAATGCTAAATCCGGTGGAGAGCCCCTACTATGAGAGTACAAAGAGGCAGGCACTGGCAGCACTTTCGGCTACACCTGGCCTTCTGCAGATTGGTGGAGGGATAAATAGCGACAATGCTCAGGATTTTTTGGATGCGGGTGCTTCTCACGTCATTGTTACTTCCTATGCTTTTAAAAATGGAAAGATAAACAAGACCAATCTTAAAAGACTTGTAAAAGCAGTAGGCAAGGAGCATATTGTTCTGGACCTTTCCTGTAAAGCTGCTTTTGTGGATAAAGATGGAAATCCTGTAGAAAGAGAAAGTATAGATAAAGCTGATAATAGCAGAAAATATTTTGTTGTTACAGACCGCTGGCAGAAGCTTACAAGTGTTGAGCTAAATAAGGAAACTCTTGATGATCTTTCTCAGTACTGCGACGAATTTCTGATCCATGCTGCAGACGTTGAGGGCAGACAAAATGGAGTAGAAGAGAATGTTGTGAGAATACTTGGAGACTGGGGTAAAATTCCTGTGACTTATGCAGGCGGAGTACATACAATAGAGGATATCGGAATAGTCAGGAAACTTGGGAAAAACAGGGTGGATATTACTGTTGGAAGTGCACTTGATATTTTCGGTGGAAGTTTAAAACTTGATGAAGTGATAAAGAATTGTATTTAAAGAAAAAAGTTTCCAAATTCATTCGGTCAAAAAAGCCATCCGGTTTACACCAGATGGCTTTTGTTGATTAATCATTGTTACAATCTTGCGAATTCAATATATATATATTAGAATAAGGCACTTTGTAGTCTGATTAAATTAGCTCTGAATTACTTTGGATCAAAGCTTGTTAACGTTTACGGCCTGAGGTCCCTTTTCGCCCTGGATTACATCATACTCTACAGAAGCACCCTCTTCGAGAGACTTGAAACCTTCCATGTTGAGTCCTGAATAGTGTACGAATACATCATTTCCAGCCTCGTCAGAGATGAAACCGTAACCCTTCTGGTTGTTGAACCACTTAACAGTACCTTTGTTCATTGTAATACCTCCACTAAAAATAAAAAAATAATCGTTCTGTTGTACTATGACAACAAAACTAGATTATCACATATAAGTGCAAAAGTAAAGGCGAAAAAACACTTTACTTTACTGGTTCAGAGTGATAAAATGTTTAAGCACGAAAGTATTTTATACGGAATACAGAGAAAATTATGGCGAAAATAAAATCAAGGAGACTTACGTATGAATAAGAAAATCAGAACAGATGCAGTTGATCACCTGTTTAGCGCAATACTATGCCTTCAGAATAAAGAAGAGTGTTATAGTTTTTTTGAAGATCTTTGTACAGTAAATGAGCTTTTATCTTTGTCACAGAGATTTGAGGTTGCATCAATGCTTAGGGATCACAAGACTTATCTTGAGATTGCTGAGAAGACCGGTGCGTCAACAGCTACTATTAGTAGAGTTAACCGTTCTCTTAATTACGGAGATGACGGTTATGAGCTTGTGTTCGAGAGAATGCAGGATTGATTATTGTTATGTTTGAAGTTAATATCATGTAGAATAAAAAAGTCGACTGCCAAACAGGCACTCGACTTTTTTCTATCTAATTATTTTATTTCTTTATTTCTTTTCTTCGTTTTTATTGTCGTCTTTTTGGGTTTCTTCGCTTTTGTCAGAAGCGGCTCTTTCCTTGGCAATTGCTGCAGAGTTCTTGTCAAGATTTGTCATCTCGCATTTACCCTGGAATACAGCATTTTCATCAATGATGATGCCTTTGCAGGTAACATCTCCGAAAACCTTGCCTGTGTCACTGATCTCAACCTTGCCCTGAGGAGAAGATATATTACCGTTTATCACTCCTGCAACATAGACGTTCATGGCTGAAACTGTTCCATCAATTCTGGCTTCCTGACCAACAATAAGTGCACCACTGATTGTGACGTTGCCCTTTACAGTACCATCAATTCGTGTGGAATCCTTGGTGGTAAGAGGACCGTCAATAACCGCACCTGGACCGATTATGGTTCCAACCTGCTCCAGAGCTGATTCGATAGTCGCAGCTTCTTTCTTGTTTCCAAACATTTTTTTTCCTCCGTTTTATCCGTTAATCTCAATTAACTCTTCTGGATCAATATATTTGCCGTCCTGCTGGAGCTGATAGCCGAGGGAAGTATTATGTTCACCCACAACAAAAATGATGTCGCCCTTGTCTATGGAGCTTCCCTCTGTTACCAGAGGATCGCCGGCATTTCTATAAATGGAAATGTAACCATTGCCGTGGTCGATTGAAACCATATTGCCAAACTTGGCATCAGTAGTAACACTAAGAACTGTGCCTGTTCCGGAAGCTATAACGTTGCTGCCTTCCCCGGCTGTGAACATGACAATCGGGTTGCCAGTAGCAGAATCCTTGTTGTCATCTGTAAGCTCAGTAATAGTAGTGGAGTTGGTGTCGTCAACTGCGCTTGTCATAGAAGCTGTTCCTGAAAGAGGAAAACCTGTAGGCATAGCAAGAGCCTGTGCCTCCTCCGCAGAAATCAGCTCATCTTCAAGTCTCTTATTGATAGCAGCAGAGAGCTGTTCTACCTCTGTCTCTAACTTATCATTATCCGCAGACAAAGAACTGTTCTCCTCTGTAAGCGCCTGAATCTCCGAGTTCTGCCTTGATTGTATATCCCTAAGTGTATTTATTGTTATAGCGGAATAGATAATGTAGCATACGATTACCAGGGCTATAACAAAACAAGAGTATGCAAGCAGCTGAGTCTTGAAATGGTTGAGGTGTAAACGCTTGGTACTGCCGTCAGAATCTCCGGATATGATCATAAAGGTATAATGACGTTTGTGCCTATGTTTTTTAGGCTTGATATCTTTGCTCATATAAACCTCCGACTAACATCTCATTTTACCATAACAACCGTCATTCATGCAACAATTTACGCTTAGACGTACAACCCATGCCCGCAAAAGCCCACTGGCGTTTGCTTGCAAAGACATAATGATCTAGCGGTCTATTTTTATTTGAGGTTATGTGTTATTATGACTTTATAATTTAATAAGGCGGAAGGTGTCTGCAGTCAGAATTTATCTGATGTGCAGGTGAAAAGGGAAGCGGGTGTAAATCCTGCACGATCTCGTCACCGTGATTCGTTGGCTTTTGCCGGCAGCTCTTTATAACCACTGGGAATATGTGATCATTGTCCTGGGAAGGGAAGATGCTGCGTCTTAATTGACAAACGATCAGCCGGGAGACCTGCCTGTCGCTGTACAAAGGGTGCTGTCTTAGGAGAGCAGCCAAGGTCACGAGGAATTGACTGTACGAAGCCATTTAGCAAAAGATGTATGTCTTTTGCTGTTAATGTTGTGCATTAAAAATGTGCATTTCATATGGACGCTTTGTAGGAGAATCTCGTGATGAGGTTCTCTTTTTTTCTGAAAATAAAGGCACCCCAAAAGGAGGCAAAATTTTATGAAAAAAAATCTAGTAGCAGTAATATTGACAGCCACGCTTGCATTTGGCTTGTGTGCATGTAATGGCTCACAGCCAGCAGAAAGTGTGGATAGCTGCACAGTTGCAGAAAGTAGTGTAGAAGAGGCAAGCGTTTCAGAGACTAAACCAGCAGAAGATGCAGAGCAGGCAGCTCTTGAAGATGGAGTATACGATGCAAGCTTTACAACAGATGGATCGATGTTCCATATAAATGAAGCATATGGAGATCAGGGGCTTCTTACTGTTGCAAACGGAGAGATGACTATTCACATCACACTTCCTTCCAAGAACATCGTTAATCTTTTCCCTGGAACAGCGGAAGATGCACAGAAGGAGGGCGCTGTTCTTCTTGAGCCTACTACTGATACAGTAAAATATGCAGATGGAACAACAGAGGAAGTATATGGCTTTGATGTTCCGGTTCCAGCAATTGACCAGGAATTCGATCTTGCACTGATCGGCACAAAAGAAAAATGGTATGACCATAAGGTAAAGGTTTCTAATGTTAAACCACATGAGGGAGATGACAATCAGGCTATGGCAGACCATGTAGCAGAACTTATTGATGCAATCTACGTACAGGAATGGACTGAAGATACAGAAAAGCAGTGCAAAGAGGCAAAAGAGGCATGGGATGCACTTACAGATGAGCAAAAAGAGCTTGTCGAGGGAGAAAGTGCTGATCCTGACTACTTTGGAAGAGATACAGGAGATGCATCCAAGGATGATCCTCTTAATGCTGATGATATTGGAGAAAAAGAGATACTTGTAGTAAGCTTTGGTACTTCTTTTAACGACAGCAGAGCTAATGATATTGGCGGCATTGAGAAGGCAATAGCCAAGGCATATCCTGACTGGTCAGTGAGAAGAGCATTTACAGCGCAGATCATTATCAATCACGTACTTGCAAGAGACGGCGAGAAGATCGATAACGTAGATCAGGCTCTTCAGAGAGCAGTGGACAACGGTGTAAAGACACTTGTTATCCAGCCAACTCACCTTATGCACGGAGCAGAGTATGATGAGCTTTGTGAAACACTTAAGAATTATGAAGACAAGATTGAGACAGTTGTTATTGCGCAGCCACTTCTTGGCGAGGTTGGAAAAGATGCGACTGTGATCAATGAGGATAAAGAGACAGTTGCTAAGGCTATTACTGATGCAGCAGTAAAGGATGCTGGTTTTGCAAGCCTTAAGGACGCTGCTGATGCTGGAACAGCCTTTGTATTTATGGGACATGGAACATCACACACAGCTAAGATTACTTATTCACAGATGCAGACTCAGATGGACAAACTTGGCTATGAGAATGTATTTATCGGAACAGTTGAGGGAGAACCGGAAGAGACAGAACTTTCAAAGGTTATAGATAAGGTTAAGGAAGCAGGCTACAAGAAGGTAGTTCTTCGTCCTCTTATGGTAGTTGCAGGTGATCATGCTAATAATGATATGGCAGGAGATGAGGAAGATTCATGGAAGAGCGGCTTTGAAGCAGATGGATCTTTTGAAAGTGTAGATTGTCAGATTTCAGGACTTGGAAGAATTGACGAAGTTCAGAAATTATATGTGGAGCATACAGGAAGTGTACTTAAATAAAAAAAGCTATAAGTTCATCTTATTGTTTTTGACCATGTTTGTTTGCTTGTGGGGATGCGGCAGAATTCCAGATGGGGAATATGCCGCATCTGTTACTCTTACGGGAGGAAGCGGAAAGGCTTATGTTGAAAGCCCCTGCAAGCTAGTGGCCAGAAACGGACAAATGACTGCGGACATTGTTTTTAGCAGTTCAAATTATGATTATATGATCGTAAGCGGCCAGACCTACTATCCCGTCAATGAGGAGGGAAACTCGGAATTCATTATTCCAGTGATCCTTGATAAAGAGATGCAGGTTCAGGCAGATACTACTGCTATGAGCACACCGCACCTTATTGATTACACACTTACTTTTTCTCTGCTGGAAGAGAACAAAACCAGTGAAGATAGTGAAAGCGCCAGCTCATTTCAGATAAATGTGTCAGAAAAAGAGAAACTTGAAAGCCTGAATGCTCCTGAACTTGAAGGGTATTCACTTTTATCGAGTGATGAAAATGACTACGCTCAGGGCTTTAGGATCCACAGGTATGAAAAAGATATAGCCCTGATAGCTGTGGATGATGGCAGAAAATATCTGATACTTCCAGAGGACGTAAAGTGCCCGGACAAGCTGCCGGCTGGCACTACAGTGATAAAAAGGCCACTTTCTGAAATATATCTGGCTGCCACTGGGGCAATGTGTCATTTCGACAGCCTTGGTGCAGTGGACCTTATAAGCCTTTCAAGTCTAGAGGAAAAGGATTGGTACATTGCTTCTGCAAAAGAGGCAATGAAGAAGGGAAGCCTTATTTATGGAGGCAAGTATAATGCTCCTGACTATGAAATGATCCTGGAAAAGAAAATACAGCTGGCTATAGAAAATACAATGCTTCTTCATGCCCCTAAGGTTTTAGAGAGACTTGAAAATCTGGACATACCAGTATTTATAGACAGGTCAAGTTACGAAAATGAACCTTTAGGAAGGCTTGAGTGGATCAGGATATATGGATTACTTGCGGATAAAGAAAAAGAGGCTGAGGAGTTTTTTGACCAGCAAAAAAGCCTGGTGGAGAGCCTTGATAAAAGCGGCGTTTCAGGGAAAAAGGTCGCGGTCTTTTCCGTTAATTCAAATCATCAGATAGTTACAAGAAAAGGAAATGACTACTTATCAAAAATGATAGAGCAGGCAGGCGGCGTGTATTTGTCACCTGTGGAAAGTCAGGAAGACATGTCATCTACGCAGATGACAATAAGTGTGGAAGCCTTTTTAGCCTATGCCAAAGAAGCAGATATTCTCATATACAATGGAACTATACAAAATGCACCCAAGACAATTGACGAGCTTATTGAAATCGATCAGCTTTTTTGGCAGTTTGAGGCTGTAAGAGATGGAAACGTGTGGTACACGGATAAAGCTTTGTATCAATTTGCAGGTAAGACAGGAACTATTATCGAGAATTTGAATGAAGTTATCATGAGTCAGGAAAAAGAGACAGAGTTTTTCCATGGACTTGATTAAGGAGATACTTAATTGGCGAGAAATCTAATGATACAAGGAACCATGTCAGGAGCTGGAAAGAGCATTCTGACGGCGGGGATACTAAGGGTATTATATCAGGATGGCTATAAGGTTGCCCCCTTTAAATCCCAGAACATGGCCCTTAATTCATATGTGACTATAGATGGAAAAGAGATAGGAAGAGCTCAGGCGCTTCAGGCTTTTGCTTCCCATAAAAAGCCAAGTGCCGACATGAATCCAATCCTGCTAAAGCCAATGGGAGATACAAGGTCCCAGGTTATTGTAGCAGGAAAGCCTGTCAGCAACATGAGAGCGGCAGATTATTTTAAGATAAAAAAGGATTTTATACCGGATATTTTAAAGGCTTATGACAGGCTTGCTGATGAAAATGACATAATTGTGATAGAAGGCGCAGGGAGCCCTGTTGAGATAAATTTGCGGGCAAATGATATTGTGAACATGGGCCTTGCAGAACTTGTTGATGCTCCGGTCCTTCTTGCGGGCAATATAGATCCTGGAGGAGTTTTTGCCCAGCTCCTTGGAACAGTAAGCCTTATGCCCCAGAAGGAGCGAGATAGAATAAAGGGACTTATCATAAATAAATTCA
The DNA here is from genome assembly GCF_900102515.1 of Butyrivibrio sp. INlla14. GTDB lineage: Bacteria > Bacillota > Clostridia > Lachnospirales > Lachnospiraceae > Butyrivibrio. The sequence continues at coordinate 83,770 of NZ_FMVS01000005.1, read as the reverse complement.
GAGGAGATGTAAAGCTTCTTGAACCTGGACTTGAAATGTTTAAGGCTTACTGCGATATTCCTTTTGCAGGTGTAGTCCCCTTTGTAAAGCTTATGCTTGATGAAGAGGATAGCGTATCAGAAAGACTTAAATCTTCACCAGGCTTTATGGGAGATGGAAAGGTCAGGATAGCGGTAGTCAGACTCCCCTATATCAGTAATTACACTGATTTTTCAATATTTGACAGTGATCCTGAAATTGAAGTTATCTATACGGATTCAGAAGAGGCTCTTTGTCAGGCAGACCTGATAATTCTTCCAGGAACCAAAAATACAATGGGAGACCTTAGATGGCTTAAGGAGACAGGTCTATTTAGCAGAATAAGGAATCTGGCTCATGAGGGCAGAATTGTGGTAGGAATCTGCGGAGGCTATCAGATGCTTGGAATGAGCATTTATGATGAGCTTGGCGCAGAGAAAAAGGGCCTGGAGGAAGGCTTATCCCTCCTTCCTGTGAGCACAGTATTTAAAAGTGAGAAGACCTTGAAGCAGGTTGAGGGAGTAGTAAAAGGCGCAGATGGAATATTTGATAGTTTGAACGGCTGTCAGATAGAAGGCTATGAGATTCACATGGGAAGCAGCATGGCTTGTAGTGATAACAAGAACCTTGTAGTTACCAAGGGAAATGTCCTTGGCTCCTATGTTCATGGAATTTTTGACAGCAAGGATTTTGCAAAGAGACTTGTGGATATTGTCTGTGAACACAGAAAGCTTCCTAAGAGAGATTTTAAGCTTGAGAGCAAGAATGATATTCAGGAAAAAGAACTTGATAAGCTGGCGGATACATTAAGGCAGAGCCTTGACTGGAAGCTTATCTATGATGCGATTGGTTTATAAGGATAAAGATATATGGAAATTAAAAAAGTTTTGCCATCAGAAATAGAAAGCGAGAGCTTTAGGATAATAAGAAGCGAGCTTTCCCAGATGGGAAAAGAAATACCTAAGGACATAGAACCTACTGTGGTCAGGGCTATACACACGACAGCGGACTTTGAATATGCTGATACCCTGACGTTTTCTGAGAATGTAATAAAAAAAGCCAAGGATGCCATTAGAAACGGTGCAAGTATTGTGACTGACACCAATATGGCTCTTTCTGGGATAAATAAAAAGGCGCTTTCAAAGTTTGGAGGAGAAGCTTTTTGTTTTATGGCAGATGAAGAAGTGGCGCAAATAGCCTGGGATAGGCAGGTTACAAGGGCTTATGTCAGCATGGATAAGGCATCAGAGGTAAAAAAGCCACTTATCTTTGCGATAGGAAATGCGCCAACAGCCCTTATAAGGCTAAGGGAATTATATGATGAAAAAGGCTTTAGACCTGAACTAATAATAGGAGTACCTGTTGGCTTTGTAAATGTGGTTGAAGCCAAAAAGCTTATCCTTGAAATGGATGTTCCTTATATAGTTAATGTGGGACGAAAGGGCGGAAGCGGAGTAGCTGCGGCTATCTGCAATTCTCTTTTGTACAATATGTGAAAAGATATGGATAATAGTCTATACATTGAAAAAGACGGACAGAGATTAAGATGTGGCTACACCACGGGGAGCTGTGCAGCAGCGGCTGCAAAGGCGGCTCTTATGATGCTGGTAAGCCAAAAAGAAATCAGGACAGTATCTATTGTAACTCCCAAGGGACCAACTTTCCTTGCGGAGATACTTGATATAGACAGGACAAAAGAGTATGTATCCTGCGCTGTGATCAAGGATGGAGGAGATGATCCTGACGTTACAAGCGGAATGAAGATATATGCCAAGGTGTCTTTTTTAGACTCAAGAGAGCAGGAAGTAATAATATCTGGAGGAGAGGGAATTGGCAAGGTTACAAAGCCTGGGCTTGACCAGGCAATTGGGGAAGCTGCCATCAATTCTGTTCCGCGACAGATGATAAAGAAAAACATAGAAGAGGTTCTGCAAGAAAATGGCCTGTCAAGTAAAGGCGTTTCAGTTGAAATAAGTGCCCCCGGCGGAGAAGAGGTTGCTAAAAAGACCTTTAACCCAAAACTTGGAATAGTGGGCGGAATTTCAATCCTGGGAACAACTGGTATAGTAAAGCCTATGAGCGATGAAGCCATAGTCGCCACCATAAAGACTCAGATAAGCCAGATGAAAGCTCAAAATGAGCAGGTTCTTTTGATAGCACCTGGAAACTATGGCCTTAAATTCCTGAGAGATGAATATGAAATAGAAGAGAACAAGGCTGTCATGTGTTCTAATTTTGTCTATGATACAGTGAAAATGGCAGCAGACGCAGGCTTTTCAAAAATTCTTTTCTGTGGTCATCTGGGCAAGCTTGTAAAGGTATCAGGAGGAATAAAAAATACTCATTCAGCCTATGGAGATCACAGGATGGAAATACTTGTGGACCTGATCAAAAAGGTTTCAGGGGATGAGATGAATATAGATGATCTCTGCGAAAAGGTCATGGACTGCGTTATGACAGATGAGGCTGTAAGGCTGATTACCGAGGCCGGAATAAGGGATAAGGTCTTTGATCTAATGGCAGATAATATAAAAAGAAACATGGAACTTTGGTGCGATGGAAAGCTTGCGGCAGAAGTTATAGTTTTTTCAAACGAATACACAAAGCTGACTCAGACTGACAGGGCTTTAGAGTTTGTGAAGATGGTTTAAAAAAAGTAGAAGAGTAAGTGAGGAACGGTAAATGGTTCATTTCGTGGGCGCGGGCCCTGGAGCAACTGATCTTATAACAATAAGGGGACAGAGACTCTTACAGGAAGCAGACGTTATAATCTACGCGGGATCTTTGGTTAATCCAGAGCTTTTAGAGTTTGCTCAAAATAAGTGCGAAATATATAACAGCGCTCTTTTATCCCTGGAAGAAGTTATAGATATCATGAAAAAAGCCGACCAAAAGAAGCAGGATGTAGTCAGGCTGCATACGGGAGATCCCAGTATTTACGGGGCTATCAGAGAGCAGATGGACGAACTTGATAAACTGGGGATTGTTTATGATGATACTCCTGGAGTCAGCTCTTTTTGCGGCGCGGCAGCGGCTCTAAATCTTGAATATACTCTGCCTGGAGTAAGCCAGAGCGTCATAATCACAAGAATGGAGGGAAGGACCAAGGTCCCGGAAAAAGAGTCAGTGGAGGCCTTATCAAGCCATGAGGCGACAATGGTATTTTTTCTATCTGCAGGTGATGTTGAAGGACTTTGTACAAGACTCATAGCATCTGGAAGACAGCCGGATACCCCATGTGCACTGGTTTATAAGGCAAGCTGGCAGGATGAAAAGAAGTTTGTCTCTACCCTGGAAAAGCTTCCTGAAATTGCAAAAGAGCAGGGTATAAATAAAACTGCTCTTATAATAGTTGGAGATGTTGTAAGCACAGGAAACTATGAGAAGTCAAAGCTGTATGACAAGGATTTTGAAACGCTCTTTAGAGGTAAAAAATAAGAAGGATTTGCAGGATGACAATTAAGGAAGAAAGCAGAAAGGTTAGAAGGACTGCAGTTTATCTTATGCTGACAGTGCTGGTGAGCATTGCCTTTTTTATGAACTTGGGTATAGGAAATGTAAACATTACATTCGGAGAAATCTGGAATATCTTTATTGGAAAAGGCATGGAAGATGTAAATAGCACCATTATTATGGACATAAGGCTCCCCAGGGTGCTTATGGCTTTTGTTCTAGGTGGAGGCCTTGCGGTGTCTGGATTTCTTTTGCAGACTTATTTTTCAAATCCTATTGCAGGCCCATATATTCTGGGAATATCCTCAGGAGCCAAGATGATGGTAGCTATAGTACTTATCTTCGTAGTGGGAAGTACTGGCAGGAGCTCAAACCTTCTTTTGGTGTCAGCTGCGTTTGTAGGGGCTATTGTAACTACAGGTTTTATGATCCTCATATCAAGAGTTGTTTCAAACATGGCTGTTCTACTGGCAGCAGGCATTATGGTGGGGTATATCTGCAGTGCTATCACCGATTTTCTCATAGCCTTTGCTGATGATTCAGACATTGTGAACCTTCACAGCTGGTCCCAGGGAAGCTTTTCTGGAATAGATATGGGAAGCGTGTACTATGCCTTTGTTTTGGTGGGGATAATGGTAGTTCTTGTAATGCTGCTTACTAAGCCACTTGATGCACTTAGGCTGACTGAAAACTACGCTAGAAGCCTTGGTGTAAACGTAAGATTTGTAAGACTTATGGTCATACTTATTTCAAGTGTTCTCTCAGCCTGTGTGACAGCCTTTGTGGGGCCTGTGTCTTTTATTGGGATTGCAGTACCCTTCCTTATGAGAGAACTTCTTGCTACTTCAAGGCCAATAGTGCTGATCCCAGCAACTTTCCTTGCAGGATCTGTTTTTTGTATGTTTAGTGACCTTCTTGCAAGACAGCTTTTTGCCCCTACAGAGCTTAATATTTCTGCAGTTACGTCATTATTTGGAGCACCAATAGTTATTTATATGATAGTTAGGAGACATGGAAGAAATGAGGCTTGAAAAAGTTTCTGCCGGCTACAGCAATAAGGTCGTAGTTGGAAATGTAAATATAGATATCAGGCAGGGAGAGATCATATGCCTGATTGGGCCAAATGGCGGTGGCAAATCTACTCTGCTAAAGAGCATGAACGGGAGTCTGTCCCTTATAGAGGGAGAGGTTTATCTTGATCTTAGGAAGCTGTCCACCCTCTCAGCCAAGGAAATATCCAAAGAGCTCTCTATTGTAACTACTGAGAGGATACGGCCTCAGCTTATGACCTGCAAAGATGTGGTCTTATCAGGGAGACTTCCTTTTACAGATGGTTTCGGGAGATATGGAAAAGAAGATTTTGCCATAGTTGATGAGTCTCTGGAAATCATGAAGATAAAAAAGCTATCGGATACTCCTTATGATGCGCTCAGTGATGGACAGAAGCAGAGATGCCTTATAGCAAGAGCTATATGCCAGAAGCCCAAATATCTTGTGATGGATGAACCAACCTCATACATGGATATCAGGCACAGAATGGAACTTATGGATGTTGTAAGGACTCTTTCAAAAGAAAATGTGACAGTAATAATGTCACTACACGAGATAGAACTGGCACTTGATGTGGCAGACAGACTCCTTCTTGTCTATGAGGATGGACACGTGGCTGTAGAGAAGCCTGAAGATGTCCTTGAGAAATCTCTTATTAAGGACCTGTATGGACTTGATGATGACAAGTATAAAAAGATCCTTCAGGGCTTTGACAGGGATGACATAAAGCGCCATAGCGCGTGTTTTGTTAACGATAAGTGTGAGTATTTTCCATGTCATGACCTCCCAAGGGAGAGGTTTAACTGCCTGTTCTGCTATTGCCCTTTATACACTATAAAGGACTGCGGCGGAACCTACAGTTACACAGAAAAAGGCATCAAAAACTGCATGGACTGCACCTTCCCACATGAGAGAGATAACTATGGCAAGGTGCTCAAAAAGCTTAAGGAAGAAATGTTTTAAAGTATGCCCAGGCATGAAACTTAAAACGGAGCGGTTAAGTTGAAACAGATAAGATCAGATAAATACAAAATAATATGCTTTACAGATAAGGGGCAGGAGCTGATGGAAAGGCTTGCAAAGGCTCTTTTTAATGAGCTTTCTGATGCTGATGATGTGCCAGTTTTAGAGAGTGTTTCGTCAGTAGCTGACTGGGCCAGAGATAATTTTGAATCCGGAAATGTCCTGATCTTCATAGGGGCCTGCGGGATTGCTGTACGATCAATTGCTCCTTATATTCAGGATAAAAAAATGGACCCGGCTGTTCTTGTCATGGATGAAAAGGGAGAGTTTGTGATCCCAATTCTGTCAGGACATTTAGGCGGAGCTGTAGAGGCTGCAAGAAAGATAGCTCTTTTGACAGGTGCAAGGGCTGTAATTACTACAGCTACTGATACCCGGGGAGAGTTCGCCGTTGACCTTTTTGCCAAAGATAACGGTCTTGTTATTACTGATATGAAAAAGGCAAAAGAATTTACGGCAAGACTATTAAAAAGCGGAAATAGCAGTGTTTATATAGAACCAGAATTTGAAAAGTATCTTGAAATCAATGAGATCCAGCTTCCGTCAAATATTAGGAGGACGAATATTGATGAGGCAGAGCTTGTTATAACAGGCAGAGTATATGATAAGGACGCTTTATGGCTTATCCCTAGAAATGTCGTAGTGGGAATGGGCTGCAAAAAGGGAAAAACTAAAGATGAACTTGAAAAAGCTCTTTTGACAGGACTTTCTGATAAGCAAATAGACAAAAGGGCTGTAAGAGCGATAGTTTCAGCTGATATTAAAAAAGAAGAGCCGGGGCTACTTGAGCTCTCTAAGGAGCTTGGAGCAGAGTTTATAACCTATGACAGCGACATGCTTCTTGCGCAGGAGGGGGATTTTTGTTCCTCAGATTTTGTAAAAAAGATAACTGGAGTTGATAATATCTGCGAGAGGGCAGTCTGTGCCTATGGGGCAAGGCTGATCTGCGAAAAAAAAGCTATGGAGGGAGTTACATTTGCAGCTGGCATAGTTACTACAGATAGAGAATTAGAAGGGCTATGATATGGGAAAATTATATGTTGTCGGCATCGGACCTGGATGCTATGAAGATATGACAATCAGGGCGGATAAGGCCCTTAAGGAATGTGATGTGATTGCAGGCTATACAGTATACTGCGACCTTTTAAAACCACATTTTCCGAAAAAAGAATATCTTTCAACCCCTATGATGGGTGAGGAGAAAAGGGTTGAAATGGCTCTTGAAAGAGCAAGGAAAGGCCAGATAGTAGCCCTTGTGTGCAGTGGAGATGCTGGAGTCTATGGGATGGCAGGACTTGCCTTTGAAATGGCGCAAGGATCTGCTGATGTAGAAATAGAGGTGATTCCAGGCGTAACTGCAGCTATAAGCGGAGCTGCACTTTTGGGAGCACCGCTTATACATGACTTTTGCCTGATCAGCTTAAGTGACAGACTTACACCTGTAAATACAATAGAGAAAAGACTAAGGGCAGCAGCGGAGTCTGACATGGTTATAGTTCTTTATAACCCTGAGAGTAAGTCAAGGAGCGGGTATCTTAAAAAGGCAGCAGAGATTCTAATGGAGACTTTGGAAGAGACCAGAATATGCGGCGTTGCCAGAAATATCAAAAGGCAGGACGAAAAAATGGAGATAATGACGCTAAAAGAGCTTACAGAGTATCCTGCAGACATGTTCTGCACAGTATTTATCGGTAATTCCAGTTCTGAACTTATTGATGGGCATATGATCACTAAAAGAGGATACAGAAGTGAAAGATAAAGTTTTGATATTTGGCGGAACCACAGAAGGAAGAGTTCTTTCTGATATTTTAAGGAAAGAGAATGTTCCCCACAAAGTCAGCGTTGCAACTGAATATGGCCGGGATATTGAGATTGAGAGTGGAGAAACCGAGGTTTTAACAGGGAGACTTTCAAGAGAAAAAATAAAAGAGCTCTTAAGTAGCGAGAAATTTGGGATAGTTGTAGATGCAACGCACCCTTTTGCGGTCAGAGCCTCAGACGAAATAAGGGCTGCGGCTATAGAGTCCCATGCAACCTACCTAAGGCTATCAAGAAATACTAAGGATACTGACTATCAGCAGGACTTTGTATCTTACGTAGATTCCATGAAGGAGGCGGGAGAAGTCCTGAAGGAAACAGAAGGGAATATACTCCTTCTTACAGGCAGCAGGGATTTACAGGAGATTCTGGGCCAAATAGGAGATATAAAAAGAGTATATGCAAGAGTGCTTCCAAGCATTGAGAGTATAACTCTTTGCCAGGAAGCGGGACTATCCGGCAAGCAGATAATTGCTATGCAGGGCCCGTTTTCTAGCCAGATAAATGCAAGCCTTATAAAAGAGGTAGACGCCAAGGTTATACTTACCAAGGAAAGCGGGATAACTGGCGGGTATTACGAAAAGCTAGAGGCAGCCAGACAGTGTGGAATAAAGGCAGTAGTAGTAAGAAATCCTGAGAATATTGGAAATTCCATGGGGAGAGGTGAGAACCTTTCAATGGAGGAAGTTTTAAAAAGGCTTTCCGAGCAATTGGGGATAACTTTTGCAGGAAGCACAGAAAAGCGGGAGATTATTCTGGCGGGGATAGGTCCTGGGGATGAAAAGCTTATCACAGTGGAGGCCTTCAGGGCTCTTGAAGAGTGTGAAATAATCTTTGGAGCTCCTTCTGTAGTGGACCGCCTTGAGAGCTTTTCCGGAAAGATAAAGAACTTTTTTGAAACTACTAAGATAATAGAGTATCTCCAGCAGCATCTTGAATGTAAAAGAGCTGTTGTAGCCTATTCTGGTGATATTTCAGTTTCTAGCGGAGCCAAAAAGTCTGCAGGATTATTTGAAAAAGCTGGTTACAAGGTCTGTAAGCTATCAGGAATTTCTTCTGTTTCACTTTTTGCAAACAGACTGGGAGTAAGTCTTGAAGATGTCAGAATATTAAGTGCCCATGGCAGAAAATGTAATGTTGCTGGCTACGCTATGAATAATCCCAAACTTATAGTGCTTCCTTCGGATATTTCCGATGCAAAGAGAATCATAGGGGAAGTTATTAAGACAGGAAACCATTTCAGGATAATTTGCGGGTGCGATCTTGGAAGTGAAAAAGAAAAACTGGCAGAAGTAGTTGTTAGAGATGGAAGGCCAGATATCGACCAAATAGCTGGAAGCAAGGTCCTTTTGTATATAGAAAATATGAATGCAGACAGGATTCTTGCAGAGCCCTTTGTTAGGGATCAGGACATGGTCAGGGGGGATGTTCCCATGACCAAGGAGGAGATTAGGGCTCTTTCTATCAGAAGGCTTGAACTAACGGCTGGAAGCATTTTTTATGATATAGGTGCTGGAACTGGCTCAATTTCTATAGAGGCGGCCCTGCTTCACCCGGATATAGAGGTTTATTCCTTTGAAAAAAACAAAGAGGCAGCAGGCCTCCTTTTAAAGAATAAGGAAAAATATGGACTAACAAATATACATATCGTAGAAGGTACTGCTCCGGAGGGGCTTGCAGACTTACCAAAGCCAAGTCATGTATTTATCGGAGGAAGCGGGGGTAAGCTTGAAGAAATCCTTGAGGCAGTTCTAAAAGAAAACTCTGGGGTAAGGATTGTCTTAAATTGCGTGACACTTGAAACTTTAGCAAGAGTCACTACTCTTGCAGACAAGATGAATCTTGAAATGCCCTACGTATCCCTTATTTCAGTTACAAGATACCACAAAAAGGGGCATTACCACATGGCGGATGCTCTAAATCCAGTGTATATAGTTGTTTTAGACCAGAATAGGTGAGTTATGGCTTTTGATTGTAAAGTGCAGATTCCAAGAGTTTTGATCTGTGCGCCAAAAAGTGGCAGCGGTAAGACTCTGATTTCCTGCGCGCTTATGAGAATTTTAAAAAGAAGAGGCTACAATGTGGCTGCCTTTAAATGTGGTCCGGATTACATAGATCCAATGTTTCACAAAAAGGTGCTGGAGGTCCCTTCCAGAAATCTGGACCTTTTTATGGCAGGAGAAGAGGGCGTAAAAAAGACTTTGAGGGCAGGAACACTTGGAGAAGATATAGCTATCATAGAGGGAGTCATGGGCTTTTTTGATGGCCTAAGCGCCCTGTCTGTGGAAGGTTCTTCCCATGATCTTTGCAAAAAGACAAAGACACCTGCACTTCTAGTGGTGGACGCAAAGGGTATGAGCAGGTCCGTAATCCCGCTTATAAAGGGATTTATGGACTATGGTCAGGATAAAGGCAAGGCAGTAATAAGGGGCGTTATCCTAAATAATATTTCTCCTATGATAGTCAGGGATATTTCTGGAGAGATAGAAAAAGAACTGGATATTCCGGTTCTTGGTTTTCTTCCAAAGCTTGAGGGAGAACTATTTACCAGTAGGCATTTAGGGCTGGTGCTTCCAAAAGAAATACCTGATATCCTTGAAAAAGTAGACCTTGTTGCAGATAAACTTGAGGAAAGCCTTGACCTTGAAAAGCTTCTTGAAATAGCTAAAGAGGCAGGGGTGCTTTCTATAGATAGTAATGATAAAACAGAAGACAGGGTACATACCAGGGTTGGAATTGCTTTAGATGAGGCTTTTTGCTTTTACTATGAGGATAATTTGGACCTTTTAAAGAAAATGGGGGCAGAGATTAAGTTCTTTTCCCCAATACATGATAAGGAAATTCCAGAGGTGGACAGGTTGATCCTCGGAGGAGGATACCCGGAACTCTATGGGAAAAAGCTCATGGACAACATATCTATGAGAGAGAGTATAAAGAAGGCGGCCATGGAAGGAATGCCGATACTTGCTGAATGCGGTGGATTTTTATATTTGCAGAAGAGTATGACTGATATTGACGGTAATTCCGCTATGATGGCCGGAGTGCTTGAGGGAGAATCCCACATGACTTCGAAGCTGTCACACTTTGGCTATGTTAATGTCACAGCTCTTTTGGATAATCCCTATTTAAAAATGGGCGAGACCATGAAAGGGCATGAATTTCACTATTATGACACAACGGATAATGGCTGTTTTTTAAAAATGACAAAGCCTTTGGGAAAACGCTCCTGGGAAGGATATCAGTGCTGGAAGAACGTCTTTGGCGGATTTACCCATTTGTATTATCCCTCCAACAAGGAATATGTTAAAAGATTTCTGTCCCTGTGAGGACCATAGATAAGGAATTGTATGATATATCAAAAGAAAGATCTGTATGAAATAAAAATAGAAAGACCGGATGAGGAAGTTTATAAAAAGGCTAAAGATACCTGGGATCAGATATCTAAGCCAATTGACGGCCTTGGGGATTTTGAAAGCCTCATATGCCGTATAGCAGCCATGAAAAGAGATGTGTCACCAAGACTTGATAAAAGAAGCCTTGTTATAATGTGTGCTGATAATGGAATAGTAGAAGAAGGCATATCCCAAAGCGGCAAGGAGATAACACTGGCAGTTGCAAAGGCTCTTGGAAAGGGCATCAGCTCTGCCTGTAGTATTGGAAGAACGGCAAAAGTAGAAGTATATCCTGTTGATATAGGAATAGACAGTGACGAAAAACTAGAGGGAGTTTTTGATAAAAAGGTTTCCAAAGGAAGCAGAAATTTCCTTAAAGAACCTGCTATGAGTATGGAACAAACCCTTGAGGCAGTGTTTGTGGGAATAGAGACTGCTCAGCAGCTTTCTAAAGATGGAAAGGATATTCTGGCTGTCGGCGAAATGGGGATAGGAAACACCACAACATCGGCGGCAGTTTTGTCAGCACTTCTCGGGGGTGATTCCGATGAATTTGTGGGTAGGGGGGCAGGCCTTGATGATGCAGGTCTTTTACGGAAAAAGGAAGTTGTAAAAAGAGCTCTTTCAAAATATGACTTTGGAAAATATAAGGATAATAAAGACAAGTGCTTTGAAATACTAAGGACTCTTGGGGGATATGATATAGCTGGCATGGTGGGAGTATTTATTGGAGCTGCCAAGTGCCATCTTCCTGTAGTAATAGACGGAGTTATCAGTTCCACCGCAGCCCTCCTTGCTGAGGGAATGGTTCCTGGCTGCAGGGAATATATGATACCTTCCCACAAAGGGCGAGAAGCTGGGAATCTGGCTGCTTTAAAAGCTCTAGGCTTTGAACCCTACATAAACGGAAATATGGCTCTTGGAGAGGGCACGGGTGCTCTAATGCTTTTTCCAATATTGGACCTTGTTCTTGATTATTACCTTCAGGGAGCTAAGTTTTCTGATTATAAAATTGAAGAATACAAGAGGTTTGACTGATGGTTGTACTGATCGTAGGAATACCTGATAGCGGCAAGTCCAGGATGGCTGAAGATATGGCAGTAAGGCTTGCAGGAAATGACAGTAGATACTATATTGCCACAATGATTCCCTTTGGGGAAGAGGGGCAAAAGAGAATAGAAAAGCACAGAAAACTCAGGAAGGGCAAGGGCTTTGAGACTATAGAGTGCCCGTATGACCTTGGCAGAAAGCTTTTAGCTATGGATAGGATTACAGAATCCACCTGCCTTTTGGAATGTATGTCCAATCTTGTTGGGAATGAAATGCACAGGGAAGGGGCTTTAAGCGGTGATGAGCTGGTCGACTGTATAATAAGAGACATAAAGAGCCTGTGTGATAGGGCGAAAAATGTAGTTATCGTCTCTAATTATTTTCCTATGGAGGATGTTGGGTACGATGACGATACCAGAAATTACGTAAGGGTACTCTTTCAGGTGAATGATGAACTTAAAAAGATTTCTGATGAGATCTATGTCTTTGAAGATGGAACCTGGATAAAAGAAAATGCAAATTTAGGGAGTGACAGAGTATGAGATTGTTAAAACAGATAGCAATAGCTTTTTCCTTATATTCAAGAATCCCTATGCCAATTTTTGAGTGGGAGGATAAAGATTACAAGAAGGCTATAGCTTTTTTGCCACTTGTTGGAGTTGTCATTGGAGGTATTTGCACGGCTGTTTACTGGCTTGGTCAAGGGCATCTGCCTGGAGTGGTTCTAGGGCTTATCCTTGCCTTGATTCCTATCGCAATAACGGGCGGCTTTCATCTTGACGGCTTTATGGATGTTAGCGATGCTCTTTCTTCCTATCAGAATAGGGAAAAGAGCCTTGAGATAATGAAAGATCCTCACATCGGAGCTTTTGCGGTGATAGGGCTTTTAAAATATGGACTTTGCTTTCTGGCGGCACTTTTATCCCTGACTATGAAGGGTAGTTCTGAAAACGTATTGCCCGGTATAATGGCATATGCTATAGGATTCGTTATAGTAAGGGCATTTTGCGGCCTTACCAGTATTTACCTGTCCAAGGCAAAAAAAGACGGAATGCTCAGCAATGAAACCAAAGAAGCGGACCTTTTTGTAAAGATAATTCTGTGTTTCTTTTTGATTTTAGGTGCAGGTTCCAGCTTAATTATGTGGCCAATTGGCACTGTTTTGGCTCTTGTTGCAGTTTTGTGCTATACGTGGCACTACGGAAGGCTATGCAAAAAGAGATTTGGAGGAGTCACAGGTGATACCGCTGGCTACTATATTTGTATGGCAGAATGCGTATATTTGGTGGCTATTGCTGTGTCGAGTTATATTGCAGATGCTTATTCTTTTTGCATATTTTGATAATATATTTAAATGTTCTAGTAGAGGTGTTTTATGTTTTTTCACAGTATAGCCTTTTGTCTGGGCTTTGTGCTGGATCAGATAATTGGAGACCCCTATAATATCCCCCATCCCATAAGGCTTATTGGAAACCTGATTAATTTCCTCGATAAAAAGCTCTTGGAACCCAAGGATTATGGTAATCAGGAGGAGAATTGCCGGGAAAAAAGTGTGCGGAACCCTCAAAGAGAAGTCCTTATGGGACTTATGATGTGGTTTATAGTGGTTTTGTGCACAATTGGTGCTTCTTATATTTTATTATTTGTGTCTTATAAGGTACATGTTGTACTTGGAATTATAGTTGAGGCTGTAATGACCTGCTATATTCTTGCGGCAAAAAGTCTTAGGGTTGAGAGTATGAAGGTTTATAAGGCTCTTAGGGAAGGCGCTTTGCAGGATGCAAGGCAAGCGGTTTCTATGATAGTTGGAAGAGATACTAAAATCTTAGATGAAACAGGTGTTGCCAAGGCAGCAGTTGAAACAGTGGCAGAAAATACTTCTGACGGAGTTATAGCACCGCTTCTCTATACCTTTATCGGAGGGCCTGTTCTTGGCTTTTTTTATAAGGCTGTAAACACCATGGACTCTATGGTTGGCTATCACAATGACAGGTATGAGTATTTCGGAAGAGCAGCAGCTAAGATGGATGATTTCTTTAACTATGTACCTGCAAGGCTCAGCGCCTTTTTCATGATAGCAGCAGCTTTTTTGTGCGGAAGAGATTTCTCTGGCAAAAGAGCTTTTGCAATCTTTAAAAGAGACAGATACAACCACAAAAGTCCCAATTCAGCACAGACAGAGAGCGTTTGCGCGGGAGCTCTTGGAGTAAGGCTTGCAGGAGATGCCAGCTATTTTGGCAAAATAGTGCATAAGCCCTTTATAGGAGATGACTTTAGGCCTGTGGAAGCTGAAGATATTAAAAGAGCCAACAGGCTAATGTACGGCACAACATATTTGTGCATGACAGTTTTGTTGATACTTATGATCCTTTTAAATATGATACGGGTGTAAGAGTAAAGTGCTAATTGCACATGCTTGCTTTGGAATATATTTTTAGGTGGTATGAGATGCTTCATGGCGGCGAAATCTATGATAAAAAAATAAAATATGATTTTTCAGTAAATACAAATCCCTTTCCCTGCCCTGAAGATATAAAGGATATGATGATAGAGACGGTATTTGCTGTTGATAAGTATCCTGATATTGCGCAGAGCCAGTTTAGAAGAGCTGTTGCAAAGGCTCTAAATAGTAGCTCATATAGATGTGTGTTTTCGCCCGATATGATAATAGGAGGAAACGGGGCATCTGAGCTTATTGCAGCAGTTACGCTTATGCTGCAGCCACGCAAGGTTCTCTTGCCAGTTCCAAGCTTCTGGGGATATGAACATGCTCTTGGAATGCTTGAAAGCTGTGAGATTAACTATTATCCCCTTTCTAAAGAAAACGACTTTGAATTGACCAAAGGGATAGTTGATGCAATAGAAAAAGATACAGATGCAGTTTTTCTTGCAAATCCCAATAATCCAACCGGACGGTGTATTAGCAGAGATGTGCTCGAAAAAATATTAGAAAGATGCCAGGATACTGGAACAAAACTCATAATTGATGAATGCTTTTTTAGCCTGTCGGAGGGAAATACATCAGCTAGGGATTATATCAGGGATTATTCCGAATTATACGTGATCGATGCCTACACTAAGCTCTTTTCTATTCCAGGGGTCAGGGTGGGATTTCTTTTGTCCCAGAGTCAGAATATCCAGAATATTAAAAGGTATCTGCCTGAATGGAATATGTCATCATTTGCTCTTGTGGCTGGAGTTGGTTGTGCGAAGCATTGTTTGAAGGGCTATACAGATGAATCTATGGAGTATATTAGAAGAGAGAGGACCTTCCTTGAGGAAAACTTAAAGAAATGCGGAATTAAGGTATTTAAGTCAGATACTAATTTTCTTTTGCTTTATAGCGATGAGAATCTTTATAGTTATCTTCTGGAAAAAGAGATACTAATAAGGGATTGTTCCAATTTTAGAGGCCTTAAAAAGGGCTACTTTCGTGTAGCTGTAAAAACTCATGAGGAAAATAAAATACTTATAAAATGTTTAAGGGAGCAGTGACAATCTGTCACAACTCCCTTAGCGTTTTCTTCCCCTCAAAAGATTACGCAGGCTACATATTTAGCCCATTATAGCTTCAACGGTATATTCCTTAACACCTTCTTCGTAAGGAATAATGTTACCGGAAACCTCCTTGCCATTTACGACAAGCTTCTTGATGCCCTTCTGAGCGCCGTTCTGCTTGACGCTTATGTTGTACTTGGCACCTCTGTACTTTCTTGTAATCTCAAAATCACCAAAGCCTTCAGGAACACATGGGTTGATTGAGAGACCAGTGTGTGTAGGATATACACCAAGGATGTACTGAGAGATGTTAACAAATGTCCAGGCAGCTGTACCTGTGAGCCAGCTGTTCTTGCCCTGTCCAAAGAACTTGGCATCTCTACCTGCAACCATCTGTGAATAAACATATGGCTCTGTGCAGTGAATATCACTTATATCCTCAATATATGCCGGGCATGTCTTCTTGTAGATCTCAAAGGCTCTGTCACCGTGACCAAGAACTGTCTCTGCGATTGAAACCCAAGGATTGTTATGGCAGAAGATACCAGCGTTCTCCTTGTATCCTGGTGGATAAGATGAAACCTCACCAAGTTCAAGGTGATATTTTGTATATGCAGGCTGAAGGATCATAACACCATACTTGGTATCAAGTCTCTCTTCAACGCTCTTAAGTGCCTTCTCAGCAAGACCTTCCTTTACACCGATTCCGGCAAGAACACAGAAGCCCTGTGGCTCGATGTAGATCTGACCTTCTTCACACTCTTTTGAACCAACCTTGTGGGAATAAGCATCGTAAGCACGAACGAACCATTCGCCATCCCATCCGGCTGTGATAGCTGCCTGATAAACCTTGGCGATTTCTTCACGGGCTCTCTTAGCCTCAGCGTCATCACCGAGAAGCTCAGCGAGCTGAGCATACTCTTCGCCGTACTTTACAAACATACCTGCGATGAATACTGACTCTGCAACAGGACCTTCAGAAGGACCAAAGGTCTGGAAGGACTCACCTGGATGCTCTGAGAAACAGTTCAGGTTCAGACAGTCATTCCAGTCAGCACGTCCGATAAGTGGAAGACCATGAGGACCCTTGTGAGTAGCAGTAAAGTCAAAGGAACACTTGAGGTGACCCATGAGTGTCTTGGCAACACTCATATCATTATCGAAAGGAACCATCTCTTTTAATATTGAAAGGTCCCCTGTCTCTCTTACATAAGCACTTGTTCCTGCGATGAGCCAAAGTGGATCATCATTGAAACCTGAGCCAATATCAGAATTACCTTTCTTGGTAAGTGGCTGATACTGGTGATAAGCGCTACCATCCTGGAACTGAGTAGAAGCAATATCGATGATACGCTGTCTTGCTCTGTCTGGGATAAGGTGTACGAATCCAAGAAGATCCTGGCAGGAATCTCTAAAGCCCATACCACGGCCAATTCCAGACTCATAATAGGAAGCAGAACGTGACATGTTGAAAGTAACCATACACTGATACTGGTTCCAGATATTGACCATACGGTCAACCTTCTCATTGGAAGAAGAAATATGGTAGTTGGAAAGGAGCTCTTTCCAGTAATTCTTAAGCTCTACAAGAGCAGCATCAACAGCGCTCTCTGTCTTATAAGACTCAATCATCTTAAGAGCAGGCTTCTTGTTAACAACGCCTGGAGCTTCCCACTTGTCATCCTCAGGGTTCTCGATATAGCCCAAAATGAAGATAAATGTCTTGGACTCACCAGCTGCAAGTTCAATATTGATCTGCTGAGAAGCGATAGGTGACCAGCCGCTTGCTACAGAATTTGTGCATTTGCCCTCTGCAACAACATCTGGATGATCAGGACCATTGTATGCGCCAAGGAATGCGTCTCTGCTGGTATCAAAACCGTTAACAGCAGAATTGACGCTGTAGATAGCGTAGTGATTACGTCTCTCTCTATACTCAGTCTTGTGGTAGATTGTTGATCCGCCATCTGTAACTTCTACTTCTCCAGTTGAAAGATTTCTCTGGAAGTTTTTCATATCATCATCTGCGTTCCAGAGACACCACTCTACATATGAGAAAAGAGAAAGCTTAGCAGCACAACTCTTGTTATTAGTAATTGTCACCTTGGAAATCTCACAGTTATCGTTCATAGGAACAAATGTAAGAACCTTGGCTTCTACGTTGTTCTTGCTGGATGTAAATGTGCTATAACCAAGTCCGTGACGGCACTCATATGAGTCAAGGACGGTCTTTACTGGTTGCCAGCCTGGATTCCACACAACTTCATCTGCCTTGTCTGTCGTGTCCTTGATGTAGAAGTATTTGCCATTGTTATCATATGGCACGTTGTTATAACGATATCTTGTCAGACGCAGGAGCTTGGCATCCTTGTAAAAGGTGTAGCCACCGCATGTGTTTGATATCAGTGAAAAGAACTCTTTGTTACCAAGGTAGTTGATCCAAGGTAATGGAGTCTTGGGTGTGGTGATGACGTACTCAAGAGAAGCGTCATCAAAAAATCCGTACTTCATAAAAACCTCCTGTGAATTTTAGAAAAAAGTTGCTATATGTACTTAAACGTTTTCGGAATTTCTAGTGACATTATATATGCTAAATTGATATATTGCAACAGAAAATAAAAAAACTTTTTTACCGCATAAACACTGGGGCGTGACACAAAGTTTCCTTTGAAACCGGTATCAAAAATTCCTTCTATAATAAGTTTCGAAAAAGTATCGAAAACGTTTGCTAGAAAATTAACATTATACAATTGTATTAGGGGAAAATAGATGAAATAACGATAAAGATTTTGTAAAAATGCACCAAAAATATAAATGTTGCACAAAAAAATATAAAAAACTATTGAACTGGGGGTAAAAATGATGTAACCTTAAATTACGAAAACGATTTAGTAATGCATATGGAGTTAACGAGATAGAGAATGATATCACTTAAGGACATTTCAAAGGCTTGTGGAGTATCAGTTGCAACTGTATCCAAGGCACTCAATGATCATAGCGATATCAGCCAGGAAACCAAGAAACATGTAAGAGAGGTGGCTGAGAAGCTTGGATACAGACCTAATGCAGCGGCTCAGGCCCTTAAGACAAACAAGACTAATAATATAGGAGTCCTTTTTGTCGATGAAGCTAACAGCGGACTTACACATGACTATTTCAATCATGTGCTGGATAGCTTCAAGAGAACAGCAGAGGAGAATGGCTACGATATAACCTTTATAAACAGTGGTAATAAGAGACTTAACAATATGTCTTATTTATCACACGCAATCTATAGAGGCTTTGATGGAATCGTGATCGCCTGTGTGGACTTCTCAGATCCCCAGGTTGATGAACTTATTAAGAGTGATATTCCTGTTGTTACTATTGACCATCTTTTCTATAACAGAACAGCGATCATGTCAGACAACGTCAATGGTATCAATGAACTTGCTACTTATGTATATGAGCAGGGACACAGGAAGATAGCATATATACATGGTAAAGAGTCTGGAATGGAATCTTCAGTTACCAAGAGCCGACTTTCAAGCTTTTATAAAACCCTTCAGGATTTCGGCGTTGAGATTCCAGATGAATATGTTCCGGCAGTTCCTTATAGAGATACAGATGCTGCTTTTGAGGCAACAACAAAACTTCTTGAACTTAAGGATCCGCCAACATGTATCTTTTACCCTGATGATTTCGCTGCATTTGGCGGGATCAATGCAGTCAGGAAAAAAGGCCTTCGAATTCCGGAAGATGTTTCCGTTGTGGGATATGACGGAATCGAACTTGCCAGAAAGATCAGTCCGATATTGACAACCATGGTTCAGGATACTGAGAAGATCGGTGCTATAGCAGCTTCCAAGCTGATCGATCTTATCAACAATCCTAAGGGGACGATCGTTGAACAGGTTGTCGTTAAAGGAAATATAGAGAGGGGAGAGTCCGTAGCAAGACTCATATAGATCAAAAAAGGGAGAGTAATGGTATGAAAGATTTTTTAAGAAACACATGGAAACACAGAGCACATGTTGTAATGGCATTGCCAGTTTTCCTGATCTTGTTCTTCATTATGTACGTGCCTATGGCCGGTCTTGTAATGGCGTTCAAGAACTTCAACTATGTTGATGGTATTTGGAAGAGCCCATGGAATGGACTTAATAACTTCAAGTTCCTGATCGCTTCTAAGGCAACATTCATTCAGATCACAAGAAATACAATTTTATATTATCTTTTGTTTACAGCTGTTGGAACATTCCTCAATGTAACACTTGCTATCATGATCGATAAGCTGGTGTTCAAGAGAATGGCCAAGACAATGCAGACACTTATGATCATCCCTGTATTCATTTCTTATGCAGCAGTACAGTTCATTGTATATGCATTCATCAGTTCAGATACAGGTATCATCAATCACACATTAAATACCAGCACAAGATTTTATTCTGCTGCAAACCTCTGGCCTTGGATCCTCCTCGTAGTTAAGATCTGGAAGGATACAGGTTATGGCTCAGTTCTTTATATGTCAGTTCTTGCCGGAATTGACTCAGAACTTTATGAGGCAGCTGATATCGACGGTGCTAACTCATGGCAGAAGATCTTCCACATTACAATTCCTTCATTAATACCTATGGTTACTGTAATGCTTCTTCTTTCAGTTGGTTCAGTAATGCACTCTGATACAGGTCTTTTCTATCAGGTAACACGTAATAGTGGAGTACTGTACGAGACAACACAGGTTATCGACTCCTTCGTACTTAATGCTATTTTCAAGAATTCAAACTTTGGATTCGTAGCTGCAACTTCATTCTTCCAGTCAATTGTTGGACTGTTACTGATGCTTTTTGCTAATACAACAGTTCGCCGAATTGCACCAGAAAACGCATTGTTCTAAAGGGGAGAGTAAAGAGATGGCTAAGATGAAAAATAGAGATTTAGAAATGTCTAAAAAAGAAAAGGTAACCGTTGGACAGGTTATCCTTGCAATAATTCTTGTTTTATGTACATTATTTGCTTTCATGCCTGTAGAGCTTACATTCGTAGCTGCTTTTACAGATGAGAAGAGTATTGTAGAAAATGGTTTCAGGTTCTGGCCTAAGGACTGGTCACTTACAGGTATGAGCACAGTTCTTAAATATGGTTCACAGCTTGCAAGATCATATTTTGTAACAATTTTAGTTACTGTTGCCGGAACATTCATGGGACTTTTATTCATGAGTATGTTCGCATATTCAATCAGCCGTAGAGACTTCAGATTATCCAAGTTTTTATCAATTTACCTGTTGATCCCTATGCTGTTCAATGGTGGAACACTTTCAGGATATATCATTTTCACCAGCTACTATCACTTAAAAGATAGTCTCTGGCTCCTGATCCTTCCACTGTGCGTTTCAACTATGAACGTTATTATTCTTAGAACATATATTGCCAATAGTATTCCTGGAGAGCTTATGGAAGCTGCCAAGATCGATGGAGCTGGCGAGTACAGAACCTTCTTCCAGATCACTCTTCCTCTTCTTAAGCCTTCACTTGCAGCCGTTGGTTTCATGATGGCTACAGCTTACTGGAATGACTGGCAGAATGCACTTTTGTACATTGACTCAGATGCCAAGAAGCCTCTGCAGCTCCTTCTTATCAACATCCAGAAGAGTATAGAGTTCCTTCTTAATAACTCAAACGTTCCTGCATCTGCAAGAGCTGCTATGGGTGGAACTATTCCACAGTACTCAGCAACAATGGCAACAGTTTTAGTAGTTATTGGACCTATCATGGTAGTGTACCCATTCTTCCAGAAGTACTTCATCAAGGGTCTTACCGTTGGTTCAGTTAAGGGCTGAGAGAACTTACTGAGGTATTTTACGAAGTTAGTTCGAACGTCTTCCGGCGAGCGAATGCGAGAGCGGAAGTTCCTTATAAAAATACTGTCGGGATATATATGAACGGGTAATTGGTGTAGATATCTACCCCTCAAGGGATGATATAAAAAAACAAAGAAACCTAAAAAAGGGAGGTTATGTATGAAGAAAAAAGTATTATCAGTAATTATGGCTTCAGCAATGTCACTTTCATTGCTCGCTGGCTGTGGCAGCACACCTGCAGCTACAGAGACACCAGCAGACAACACAGCAGCTACAGAGACACCTGCAGCTGAGACAAAGACAGAAGAGGCAGCTCCTGCAGCTGAGACAGCTTCTGGCGAAGTTACAAACATCAATGTTTACAGATGTACATTCAACCTTGCTACACCTGATACAGCTCAGGTTCAGAAGGTTCAGGATGCTATCAATGCTTACATCGCAGACAAGATTCCTGTACAGATTACTCTTACAGATATCGGTTCTGGTGAGTATACAGAGAAAGCTAACCTTGCACTTGCAAACAATGAGATCAACCTTCTTTGGACAGCTTCATGGGAAGGCACAATCGGAACAAACGATCTTTATCCAGCAGGCGCTGTATATGATCTGACAGATCTTATCGCTGGAACACCTCTTTATGGATCAATGGCAGAGGGCCAGTGGGAAGCTGCTAAGTACGATGGTAAGATCTACTTCGTTCCTGTATACAAGGACAACGTAGAAGGTTATGACTTCATGTTCCGTCAGGATCTTGTTGACCAGCACAACTGGGATATCAACTCTGTAAAAGAGCTTAAGGATCTTGAGCCAATGCTCGCTGATGCTAAGGCAGATGGACTTAAATATCCATTCCTTACACAGAAGACAGCTATGTTCTACAGATGGTACATTGACAAATTTGATTTCTTCACAGCTGATTCTTCAACAAACTTCTTTGCTGTAGATCGTGCAAAAGATGAAGTTGTTGATACAATCCAGACTCCTGAGTACCTTGAGTTCTGTAAGCTTATGGCTGACTGGGCTGACAAGGGATACATCTCAGAGGATGATTTCACAAAGGTTACAACAGATACAACAACACAGACACAGGATTGGGCTATTTCTTGGTGGACAGATATCCCAGTTAATGACGAAGCAGATGCTCGTTATGGCCAGGATGTAACAATGGTTCCAGCTACAGACAGATGGGCTCATTCAACATCAGCTCTTGGTTCTTGCTACTGCGTAACAGCAAACTCAACAGAAGCTCAGGCTAAGGCTTGCGTAGACTTCCTTGGACTTCTTTACACAGATTCAACACTTGCTGATATGTACACATTCGGTATCGAGGGTGAGGACTTCACATACGATGCTAACCACCAGGTAACACAGACATCTGACAAGTACAACCACTCAATGTGGGAGTCAGCTAACGCTACAATCGTTACTCCTCTTGATAACGAGCCAGCTAACAAGGCTGATCTCTATGATGCATTCAACGGTGGTGCTAACACATCTTCAGCAGCAGGCTTCAGATTTGACAAGTCTCCTGTAGAAGCTCAGTACACAGCTTGCGCTGGTGTATTCGAGAGCTATGGATTCCCTCTTGAGAATGGTGGAATTCCTGCAGCAGACGTTGAGTCTACAATTGAGAAGTACCAGGCAGCTCTTGATGAGGCTGGATATCAGGATGTTCTTGCTGAGTTCCAGAATCAGTACAACGCTTGGAAGGCAAGCAAGTAATATAACGATGTAGAATCGCGAAAGTACAAAGTACGGAGCGATTCGTATATCAAGGAGTTTATTTACTTCATAAGTTTTATATAAGGAATAAAAAGGCAGGGCGTATGCAAATGCGCCCTGTATACATAAACGAGTATCTTCAGGATACACGGGAATTTGATATCCTCCTTTCTTTATCCTTGGCCATACCTCCAGGATAAAGGTTACTCTTTCCTTTTATAAGCGTAAGAAAGCCATGACGTTCCCCGACGTCATGGCTTTCGCTATTAATGCGTACTTGTGCGAGTGACATGATCATAAAAAAATCCACAAATAAATCTGCATAAAACATGGATATTTATGCAGATTTTATGCTTGCCTTTATAACTTTACTGTGGTAAACTCTTTTTATCGCAAACACATGTCCGCGAGAGAAAAACATATTTTGCCAATGACACACAAGTGTATTTGATAGACGGACATACTCGTTTATGATTTTCGATTTAGTTTTCCAGAGTATAAATAGTGTACAGGAGAGTAATCTCAAATGCAACAGGATACAGGTTACTATGTTTTAAAAAGGCAGGCTGTACCGGATGTTCTTTTAAAGGTTGTTGAGGCTAAAAAGCTTCTTGAATCCGGCAAGGTCAAGACAGCAGCAGAAGCTGCCGCAACACTTGGAATCAGCCGTAGCTCTTTTTATAAATATAAAGAAGATATATACGAATTTCATGATAGTCTTCAGGGAACAACTCTTACCCTGACATTCCAGATGAATGATGAAGTGGGACTTTTATCCTATGTACTAAATCTAATAGCAGAGTTTGGTGCAAACATCCTGACTATTCATCAGTCTATTCCTCTTAACGGGGTGGCATCATTATCTATCACCATCCAGGTTTTACCTACAACAAGAGATATTATGGAAATGATAAACAAGATGGAAAAATCAGAAGGTGTGCATAAAGTGCATATCACTGGTAGAAGCGCGACGTTGACATAATGATCAAGGCAGCGCTTGGTAGAAATAGAAATCTGTAAATACGAGAACATAGATCATTCGTAATAGAATGTGACGATATGGAGGACAACATGGCAAAGGTAGCAGTTTTGGGATATGGAACAGTAGGAAGTGGAGTAGTTGACGTTCTTGATATAAACGCAGCTCTCGTTGAGAAAAGTGCTGGTGAAGCTGTAGAGCTTAAATACATCCTTGATCTTAGGGATTTTCCGGGGGACAAGCACGAGGCTCAGGTAGTGCATGATATAGATATTATCTTAAATGATCCTGAGGTTGATGTGATCTGCGAGACTATGGGGGGATTAGAGCCAGCATTTACCTTTGAAAAAAGAGCTTTAGAGGCCGGAAAGAGCGTTTGTACATCCAATAAGGAACTTGTGGCTGCTCACGGACCAGAGCTTGTAGAACTGGCTAAAAAGAACAATGTGAGCTATCTGTTTGAGGCCAGCGTTGGCGGAGGAATTCCAGTTCTTAGATCAATAAATGATTCTCTTAAACATGAGAAGATTGATTCTATAACAGGTATCCTGAATGGTACTACAAACTATATCCTGACCAAGATGGATAAAGAGGGCGTGGCATTTGAACTTGTTCTTAAGAAGGCTCAGGAAAAGGGCTATGCAGAGAGAAATCCTGAAGCTGATGTGGAAGGCTATGATGCCTGCAGAAAGATTGCTATTTTGGCCAGCCTTATGAGTGGTAAGCACGTACACTATGAGGATATATACACTGAGGGTATTTCCAAGATCAGTATCCTTGACTTTGAATATGCAAGAGCCCTCAACATGTCAATCAAGCTCCTTGCTATGTGCAAGAAAAATGAGAACGGCTTCTTTACAATGGTTGCACCTTTCCTTGTTCCGCCAGAGAACCCACTTGCAAGTGTTAATGGCGTATTCAATGCAATCGATGTTCACGGCAACATGCTTGGAGATGTAATGTTCTATGGCAAGGGAGCTGGTAAAAATGCTACTGCCAGCGCAGTTGTAGCTGATGTGATCGATATTTTAAAGCACAAGGGACACCATATCGAGGTTAATATGAAGGCTGAGAAGGCAGAGCTTTCTCCCAAGGATAATGCAGTAAGGCGCTTCTTTGTAAGAGTTCCTGCAGACCTTCAGGATCAGGCCAAGGAAGTCTTTGGCAACGAGGTGGAAGTTGTAAAGAGAAACAGCATTCCAGAAGAGTTTGCATTTATCACAGATCTTATTTCAGAGAAGGACTTTGAAGAGAGATTGTGGAAGATGGACAGTGTTAAGGGATATTTGAGATTGTATTGATAAAGGTGTATTGTGGACAGAGATTTTCTTTGTGACAATGAAATACATTAAGTTCTAGGAAGAGAGAGTGGCATATTATGAAAAAAGTAGTTAAATTCGGTGGCAGTTCACTTGCAAGTGCAGAGCAGTTTAAGAAAGTGGGCGAGATCATAAAGGCAGATCCCGACAGAGTCTATGTTGTTCCTTCTGCCCCCGGAAAAAGAAATTCCAAGGACACCAAGGTAACTGACATGCTCTATAAGACGTATGCTTTGGCTGAGGCAGAAAAAGACTTTGCTAAACAGCTCTCAGATATTAAGGCCCGCTATGACGAGATCATAAAGGGACTTAACTTAAAGCTCAGCCTTGCAGATGAGTTTAAGACTATTGAAAAGAACTTTAAGGCTAAGGCTGGAAAAGATTATGCAGCCAGCAGAGGTGAATACTTAAATGGAATCATCATGGCAGCATTCCTTGGCTATGAGTTTATAGATGCAGCTACAGTTGTTGCTTTTGACAAGAACGGCGAATTTGACGGTGAGAAAACTAATAAGCTCATGGGCAAAAAGCTTGAGAAAACGCCTAAGGCTGTTGTCCCTGGATTTTACGGAGCATATCCTGATGGAACTATCAAGACCTTCTCAAGAGGCGGCTCAGATATAACAGGATCAATTGTATCAAGAGCAATCAAGGCTGATGTATACGAGAACTGGACTGATGTATCAGGATTCCTTGTAGCAGACCCTAGGATTATCGAGAAGCCACCACACATTGAGACTATCACATATACAGAGCTTCGAGAGCTTGCCTATATGGGTGCCGGAGTACTTCATGAGGATGCTATCTTCCCTGTTAGAAAGGAAGGCATTCCGATCAATATTCGTAACACCAATAAGCCAGAAGATCCTGGCACATGGATTGTAGAATCCACAGCCAAGAAGTCCAAGTTTGTTATAACTGGTATCGCTGGTAAAAAGGGATTTTGCTGCGTGAATGTTCTCAAGGATCAGATGAACTCTGAGGTTGGATTTGTCCGCAAGGTATTACAGGCTTTTGAAGATCAGAATATATCTATCGAGCATGTACCTTCTGGAATCGACACAATGACTGTGTTTGTTCAGCAGGATGAATTTATTGAGAAGGAACAGGCTGTAGTATCAGAAATCCACAGACTTGCTCACCCGGACATGCTGGAAATCGAATCAGACCTTGCTCTTATTGCAGTTGTAGGCCGCGGCATGAAGTCAACACGTGGTACTGCTGGAAGAATCTTCTCAGCACTTGCTCACGCTTCTGTAAATGTCCGCATGATCGATCAGGGCTCCTCAGAGCTTAATATCATCATAGGTGTTGAAACAAGAGATTTTGAAAAAGCTATCCGTGCTATATACGATATTTTTGTAACTACACAGATTTGATCAGGATTTGGATTGTTATATGATCCAAGATGCGAAGATTAAGTTTACAAGATAAAAAGGAGGCTGTTGCACTTTATAATCTAGTGCAACAGCCTCAAACATTTACTTAAGCAAATATTCTATATATTTTACGGCAAGATCTTTTCTTGAGCTGTTGATGATAACTCCTGCTGCGGAGGAGTATCCGGAGTAGGCGCCTGTCTTTTTAAGGATTGCTGAGTTATCAAGCTTTATGCCTACAGGAATCGGATTCTCCATATCGGAAGGGTCAGTTGGAGGGAAAGTCAGGTCTTTGTTATAGTTATCAGCAATAACTGCGTATTTGTTGTTTTTATCAAACTCGCCAGTGCTGATGTAAGCCTGGTATTCCTCTGAGTTCAGATAATCCAGGTAACTCTGATCTACATATATAAACAAATCCTGATATTTCTCAATTTGTTCCTTTGAAAGAACTGTCCTTAAATCAGCAAAGACTTCCTGATTGGCGTAATAGGTAAAGATGTTGCTGTCAGCTGCCAGAACATCAAGATCTCCGCCGGCAACATTTGCCATGATCTTCTGACTCGTAGCTATGGTGGTCTCTGTAATAACCTGAAGATCATAACTCTCGGCAGTATCTATAAAGCAGCTATACTTACTGGTATCAATTCCTGCATAAGGAGCAAAACCGTATTCGAGCTCTTCCTGAGCACTTGATGCACCTGAGTTTATCATGACAGCATAGAAACCATAGGGCTTGTTGCTTCTGATATCGTGAATAAGCATAGATAAAAGAGCTACAGCACAAATGATCACTATTGTATGGATCTTGTAGTACTCCCAAAAATATTCGAGCTTGGCCTTAAATCCCTGACCTTTTAATTTTTTTTGTTGTTCTCTTATTTCATCGTGTAATGACATTTCTTCTCACTTTCCAACATGGTATTATTAACAGAAAAATAATACTTTTTTATCATCAAAACATATATAATAGTAATAGGACTTTTTTGCCCTCATATAATAAAGTAAATAATAAAAATTTAGAACAAAAGTGTCAATCCACAATTTAAATCAAATGTGAAATTGAATACAAGATAATAGTACAAAAATATTGCAAAATACACCTTGAAAGATTAGAGAAAGTAATATAAGATAGTCGATAAAATGGGCCATTTCTATAGGCCAGATTACAGGAGGCTATTGTTACAAATGGTTAGTGATAACAGTTATGTAGAATGTCTTGTCTCTAGTAAGGCATCACCTCTGTTTGTTGTTTTGAAGGTGGTTTCCCTTATACTTGCGATACTTTCTTTTCTTTCATCACTTTTACTTGGAAGCCTTGTGGGAATGATACTTGCGATAGCATTTGGTGCAGCTTACTATTTCGTTTCACTTAATGCCAGCATTGAGTTTGAGTATCAGTACTGCGACAAAGAGATCACAGTAGACAAGATTCTAAATAAGAGCAGACGTAAGAACATAGGCAAGTTCGATGTTGGCAAAATTGAGGCTATGGCTCCTTCTCGTTCTTATCACCTGGATGAGTACAAGAACAGAACCTACAAGGCTCTTGATTTTTCATCAAGGATCAAGGATCAGCAGCCTGATCCAACCTACACAATCTATTATGATGGCAAGGAGAAGATAGTTCTCGAGCCTTCTAAGGAGTTTGTAGAGGCCGTTAGAAACGTGGCTCCGAGAAAGGTATTTTTTGATTAATTGAATATAGTTGAATAAAGTATAAATGTGTTGGGGAATACATAGATACCAAAAATAATGATTTACGATGGGAGTAGAAAATGGGACAGATTATTGGTGAAGGAATCACATTTGACGACGTATTATTGGTACCTGCATATTCACAGGTAGTACCTAATCAGGTGGATGTAGGAACATATCTTACTAAGAAGATAAGACTTAACATTCCTATGATGAGTGCAGGAATGGACACCGTTACTGAGCATAGAATGGCTATTGCCATGGCCAGACAGGGCGGAATTGGTATTATTCACAAGAACATGTCAATCGAGGCTCAGGCCGAAGAGGTTGATAAGGTAAAAAGATCAGAGAACGGCGTCATCACAGACCCATTTTCACTTTCTCCAGACCATACACTGGCTGATGCTGATTCTCTTATGGCTAAGTTCCGTATTTCAGGCGTTCCTATTACAGAGGGAAGAAAGCTTGTTGGTATTATCACAAACCGTGATCTTAAGTTCGAGAAAGATTTCTCTCAGAAGATCAAGGACGTTATGACAAGCGAGAACCTGATCACAGCTAAGGCTGGAATCACATTAGAGGAGGCCAAGAACATTCTTGCCAAGTCTAAGAAAGAAAAGCTCCCAATCGTTGATGATGACTACAACCTTGTAGGACTTATCACTATTAAAGATATTGAAAAGACTATCAAGTATCCTCTCGCTGCCAAGGATGATCAGGGCAGACTTCTCTGCGGCGCAGGTGTTGGAATTTCTGCTAACTGCCTTGAGAGAGTAGCAGCACTTGTTGATGCCAAGGTTGACGTGATCGTACTTGACTCAGCACATGGACATTCCGAGAACGTTCTTAAGTGCCTTAGAATGATCAAAGAGAAATTCCCTAATCTTCAGGTTATTGCAGGTAACGTTGCTACAGGTGAGGCTACAAAGGCTCTTATCGAGGCTGGTACTGATGCGGTTAAGGTTGGTATCGGACCTGGCTCTATCTGTACAACAAGAGTTGTAGCAGGTATCGGTGTTCCTCAGATTACTGCTATCATGGACTGCTACAAGGTTGCCAAGGAATATGGAGTTCCGATCATCGCTGATGGTGGTATCAAGTATTCAGGAGATATTACAAAGGCTATAGCTGCAGGCGGTAACCTTGTAATGATGGGATCAATGTTTGCTGGCTGTGATGAGGCTCCAGGTGAGTTCGAGCTTTATCAGGGCAGAAAATATAAGGTATATCGTGGAATGGGATCCATTGCAGCTATGGAAAACGGCTCCAAGGATCGTTATTTCCAGGAAGATGCCAAGAAGCTTGTTCCAGAAGGCGTTGAGGGACGAGTTGCATATAAGGGAACAGTAGAAGATACTGTATTCCAGCTTATTGGTGGTCTTCGTTCAGGTATGGGATACTGCGGATGCGGTACAATAGAAGAACTCAAGGAGAACGGCAGATTCATCAAGATGACATCAGCTGCTCTTCGTGAATCTCATCCACATGATATTCAGATTACCAAGGAAGCACCTAACTATAGCGTAGATAATAACTAATAACACAGATGTAATTTAATCTTTATTTTCCTTGAGGGGGGAAAATGCAGGAGACAGTTACCAAAGTGGAACTTGAAAAAGCCACAGAGACGGGGTCTTTAAATGAAAAGAAAGGAGCCCTTGGTAATTTTGCGCTCAAAAATGCCGAGGGCATGCAGGCCTGGCAGGATAAGTTCTGCGAAATGTCAGGGGTCTATGCCATGTGCCTTGATGAAAACGGCAGTCCCATGAGCCAGTTCTCCGGCAATCCCCATGAAATAGAGATTATCAAGAAATACGTAACGGATGTACGTATTCATAATATTTTCAAAAGAGTATCAGAGAGCGAGCTGGAGGATCAGGCTGTGGAGATCACAGAGGTGCCTAATCTCCGGCTGGCTGCTGTTGCTGTTAAGAGTGGCAAGGATACTGCCGCTGTCTGGATTGTATGTGGCGCTTTTAAGGACGCAGAATATGAAGCGGAGTTCTATCATGTTCCGCCTATTGATTCTTTTTCATATCAAATTTCCGAAGATAAATTTTATAGAGTATTAGATCTTTTGAGAGCCACTCTGAATGCTCTTTTGGCTATTGAAACCTCAAGAACGCAGGCAGTAGCCATAAGTGAGGAATCAAAAGCCCAGGAACTTGAGATGACATCATCTTTCCACAGAGCAGAGACCATGACGGAGATTGTCTCCCTCCTTGATAGCAATGAAGGAATTGAAACTATCATGGCCATGATCTTGTCAAAGCTTTGTGGATATTTACAGATTAGTAACGGATTTACCTGCAGAGTTCACCACGGAAACCTCATGGACATTGTAGTTCAGTGGAATGCGCAGGGTGTAAACAAGATGTTTACTGAGACTACAGATCAGGAAGTGTACTGGTTCCTTGGAAATGAGAAGGCAATCGTGGTATCAAGTGACTCACAGATGAATGCAGGTGAAAGAGAGCAGCTTGACATACTTGGTATCAGGGCTCTTGTTGCTATGCCTATTATCATTAACGGTGCACCCAGATTTTATGCCTGCATTACTGAGAACAGAGAAGACAGGATATGGTCCATTGATGACGTTAAATTTATTAACGACACAATTAGAATCCTGCAGAGTATCATTACAAAGAGAATACAGACTAACTCCCTTGCTAGTTCTTTTGCCTCGCTGGAAGCGGTTCTTGATAACGTGGGCTGTTCCATATACGTAAGAGATATTGGCACTGGAGTATTGCTCTTTGCTAATAGGAGCTTTAAAAAGAACTTTAGCAAAGAGCTTTCTGAAAACAAACTTATAGAGCTCTTTGAATCTAACATTCCATCTAGAAGTCATAGTGGTAACTATGAGGTTAATCATAAGACCAGAGGTAAGTGGTACGACGTTTACTATACAAGGATCAAGTGGGTAGACGGCCGCCCGGTTTCTCTGTGCGCTATTTACGATGTTACTGAGAAAAAGCTCTACCAGAAGAGAATTGAGCAGCAGGCTTATACTGACTTTTTGACAGGCTTGTACAACAGAATGTGCTGCGAAAAGGATCTTGCTAAGTACGTAGATGAGGCTCGTCAGACAGGCAGGACAGGTGCACTTATGTACCTTGACCTTGATGATTTCAAGCACATCAATGATAGCCTGGGACATCAGTATGGAGATGTCCTCCTGCAGGATATTTCAAATGCCATGAGCAGGATTGATGGTATCAGCAATTCCTGTTATAGAATGGGCGGAGATGAATTTGTCATCATCGTTCCGCCTGAGAACTACAGCAAGATGGACAAGATACTTGAGGAAATCAAGGATGCCTTTGCTACACCCTGGTATCTCAAGGATAGCGACTATTACTGCACCATGAGTATGGGTGTCGTGAAGTTTCCGGAAAATGGCGATAATGTATCTGAACTTATCAGAAAGTCAGACGTTGCCATGTATGAGGCAAAAAAATCAGGCAAGAACAGGATTGCTGAGTATTCAGATAATATAGATTCTTCTTCAATCCACAGACTGGACCTTGAAAAGAATATGTTTGACGCTATAGGTAAGGCCTGCGAGGAATTTGAAGTCTTTTTCCAGCCTATAATCACCTTTACTCAGGATAAAAAGAGTAAGAAAAAGATCAAACATGTGGGAGCAGAGGCACTGGTTCGCTGGAACAGTACTAAACTGGGATTTTTAAGTCCGGATGAGTTTGTGCCTCTTGCAGAATATCTTGGACTTATAAATCCTATTGGAAATCATGTCCTGCAAAAGGCCTGCGAGTGCTGCAGGCAGTGGAATGAGTCTGGAATAGGAGAGTTCGCAGTAAGCGTTAATCTGTCTGTAGTCCAGATCATGCAGAATGATATTGTGGATACCATAAAAAAGTGCATCGAAGATAATCACCTGAATCCAGAAAATCTGGTGCTGGAGCTCACAGAGAGACTTGCTATAAATGATCTTGCAAGAACCAAGCAGACTCTTTTGGATATAAAGGCACTTGGAGTAAGGCTTGCACTTGATGATTTTGGTACCGGGTATTCCGCTCTTAGCAGTATAAGAGCTCTGCCTTTTGACATAATCAAGGTGGATAAGGATTTTGTAAAAGATATTGCGACAGACAATTATTCCCAGGCTTTCGTAAGAATGATGGCGCAGCTTGGAGAGACAATTGGTGCAGACATCTGTGTTGAAGGTATTGAGACCAAGCAGCAGCTGGATGCATTAAAAGGCATGGGAGTTAAGTATATTCAGGGTTACTATTATGACAAACCTCTAAGGAGAGTAGCCTTTGAAGAAAAATATGTCTACAATCCATAGAGTTTAGGGAATGTATAATAGAACATAGAATTATGTTATAATTTATGATATCATAGTGTGTCTATACTATACTATTTAGAAGGTTGGTTTTATTAAGTAATGGCAGAGGAAGTAATTAAGAATTTATCTGAGAATGCAGAGGGTGACAATACACCTTCAAGACATTTTATTGAACAGGCAATTGACAAGGATCTTGCAGAGGGAGTTTATGACCACGTTCATACACGTTTCCCTCCAGAACCTAATGGATTTTTGCATATAGGTCATGCTAAGAGTATTCTTCTTAACTATGGAATGGCTCAGGAATACGGCGGCAAATTTAATATGAGATTCGATGATACTAATCCTACCAAGGAGAAGGCAGAATTCATGGATTCTATCATCGAGGACGTTAAGTGGCTTGGTGCAGATTATGAAGATCGTCTCTTCCATGCATCAGACTATTTTGACGAGATGTATGAGGATGCCATCAAGCTCATCAAAAAGGGCAAGGCTTATGTATCTGAACTTTCCGCTGAAGAGATGCGTGAGTACAGAGGAACCCTTACAGAGCCTGGTAAGGAAGATCCTAACAGAAACAGAAGCGTAGAAGAGAACCTTAAGCTCTTTGAAGATATGAAGAACGGCAAGTTTGAGGACGGAAGCGCTACTCTTCGTGCCAAGATTGACATGGCTTCACCTAACATTAACATGAGAGACCCTATCATTTACAGGGTTGCACATATGACACATGCTAGAACTGGCGATAAGTGGTGCATTTATCCTATGTACGACTTTGCTCATCCTATTGAGGATGCTATTGAGGGAATCACACATTCTCTTTGTACTCTTGAATTTGAGGATCACAGACCTCTTTACGACTGGGTCAAAGAAGAGTGTGAGTACAAGAACCCTCCACGCCAGATTGAGTTTGCCAAGCTTTATCTTAATAACGTAGTTACAGGTAAGAGATATATCAAGAGACTTGTAGAGGATGGAATTGTTGATGGATGGGATGATCCACGACTTGTTACTATTGCCTCTCTTCGCAGAAGAGGATTTACTCCAGAATCTATCAAGATGTTTGTAGATATGTGTGGTATCAGTAAGGCTAACTCTACAGCTGAGTATGCTATGCTTGAGTACTGCATCAGAGAGGATCTTAAGCTTAAGTCTAAGAGAATGCTTGCTATCTTAGACCCAGTTAAGCTCATTATTGACAACTATCCAGAGGGACAGACAGAGCTTCTCGATATCGAGAATAACAAGGAAGTTCCAGAGATGGGATCCAGAAAGGTTCCTTTTGGAAAAGAGCTTTATATTGAGAGAGAAGACTTTATGGAGGAACCTCCAAAGAAATACTTCCGTCTCTTCCCTGGCAATGAAGTAAGACTTATGAACGCTTACTTTGTAACATGCACAAGCTTTGTCAAGGATGAAACTGGCAAGGTAACAGAGATCCACTGTACTTATGATCCTGCTACAAAGGGCGGAGACAGCCCTGATGGCAGAAAGGTCAAGGGTACTATCCACTGGGTATCTGCCAAGGAGGCTGCTACTTGTGAAGTGCGCCTTTATGAGAACATCATTGATGAGGAGAAGGGTGTATACAATGAGGATGGTTCACTGAATCTTAACCCTAACTCAATCAAGGTTATCAAGGATGCCAAGCTTGAGCCTGAACTTGCAAACGCAGCTCCATACGACAAGTTCCAGTTTGTAAGAAATGGATTCTTTAGTGTGGACAGCAAGGACTCCAAGCCAGGAGCACCTGTATTTAACAGAATAGTTTCACTTAAGAGCTCATTTGTAGTTCCTAAGAAGTAATGTCACCAAAACTAAAATCCTAATAAAGAGAGGTTGCGTTATGGCTGGTATTTTTTCTGGACTTGAAAAACTCGGACTTGGAAACATTGGCGGTGGTAATCTTTTTGAAGATCCTTCCAAGAAGGAAGCACCTGTAAAAAAAGAAGAACCCAAAAAGAAACTTTCCCTTGTAAACGAAGAGGACTATCTGTTTGATAAGAAGTACAAATGTCCTGTTTGCGAGGATGAATTTGACGCTAAGACTGTAAGAACAGGTAAGGTCAGGATGAAGAATGTTGATATCGATCTTCGCCCTGATTACGATGAAGTTGACCAGAATAAGTATGATGTTATAGCGTGCCCTCACTGTGGATATGCTGCGCTGGGAAGATATTTTGCAACACTTAACAAGTATCAGATTGATGATATAAGAGTTAAAATCTGTATGAACTATAAGAAACTCGACTACAATGAGCCTACTTATAGTTATGAACACGCCAGAAATATTTATCAGCTTGCTCTTGCTAACGCAGTGGTCAAGAAGGCCAAGAACAGCGAAAAAGCTTATATATGTCTGAAGACAGCCTGGGTTATCAGAGGTGAGACAAGACGTATGGATCCTTCTGAGGATGGCTATGAGGAAAAGAAAGCTGCCAATGATGCTCAGGAAAAAGAGCTGCTTTCAAATGCACTTAATGGCTTTGTAATGGCGAGACAGTCTGAGGAGTTCCCTATTGCAGGAATGGATTCAACAACACTTGATTACCTGATCGCTGCACTTGCCGTAGAAACTGATCAGTTTGATGTAGCTTCCAAGATGGTTTCAGAGCTGTTAACTTCAAGAGTTGCCAACAGCCGTATAAAGGACAAGGCTCGTTTACTAAAGGATATGATTGCTGAAAAGAAGGGCGAGCCAGCAGAGTGATAGTTTTGTAGTAAACATAAAGAAAACCCCTGTAGCCAATGGCTATAGGGGTTTATTAATATTCATTATTTCTCGTCATTGAAAAATTCTTCTGACTTTTCAGCTGTCTTCTCAGGTTCATCGTCAAGAGCTGAATCATCAGCAGGGCTGATATCTACATACTTGCGATTGCCAAATTTGAATTCTGTAGTATTATACTCGTCATCGTCCTCGAAATCTTCGAAGTCCTCGTAATCATCATCGTCAAAATCATCGGCAATAGCTTCATCTCTCTTTGAGAGATAGTAATATGCTCCAGCTGCGGCAGCACCTACAGCAGCACAAAATACAATAAATTTACCAAATCCGTTTTTCTTGGACATGTAAATGACCCTCCTATCAAGCGATAGAATAATTTTAATACAATTTAATCACAAATAAAAGTGCAAAATTAAGAATTACCGTCAAATTCACTTTTTTTGATGCCCCAGATAAGATTGCGCCACTGCTCAAGCTGATCTGTTGTCATGAAACCATTGGAGGTTCCCATATATCCAATTTTGTAGGAAGCAAATAACAAAGCGTTCTTGATCGCATTTACGCTGTCGCCGTTTTCCATATAGTAGTGAAGGAAACATGCGAACAGGGCATTACCAGCACCTATGGTATTAACAACCTCATTGGTCTTGACTGTTTTATAGTGGACACGAAGGTTCTGTGCTTTATCATACAGTATAAGACCTTCGTGGCCCTGACCAAGAATGATGATATCAGTGCCGTAGGTTCCAGCCATTCTGTCGATGAATTCATAAGGATCCTCACCCAGATTATCATCACTAAAATACAGAACTTTGGCAGGCTCAAGGAAATCAGTGTTATATTTTTCTTTTTCCCTATTGTAGTTTCTGATATTGACTGCAATAGGTTTTTTTCTGGCAGCTGCTTCTTTTGCAAAAGGTCTGCAGAAATTTGCATTGGCCAGTACCATCATGTCGCAGGCTTCTGCGATAGGGGCAACCATGGACATGTCATACACGTTTTCTCTTAGATCCTTGATATCTTCAAAGATTTGCTGCTTACGATCCTTGTCATACAGAACAACCTCTGTTGGAGTAGCCTCCATTTGAGGAATGATATACTGGGTAGAAAGAGTTATCTTTCTATCATGAGGATTGATCAGGCTAAGGTCCTGATTTCTTCCTACGATGGACATGAAAGTTACATCGTCACCGAGCCATTCAAGAGCCAGTGATTCGTTGTAAGCATCGCCGCCAATAGCCGTAAAAATGGAATCATTTGCACTGGTAATAGGAGAGTAGACTACAGGAATCTTGTCAACTCTAACAATGGTCTCAATCTGCGTAACACCTGCTACTAAGAACTTGCTCATGCTTTTGCCTCCTCATTATTGAGATATTCTGAATATCTGAACCAGTTTTATGGGTTTATCGTTCCATAAGAGACATGGCTTTTATCATATCTATATATTCTTCAGCTTCCTGCAAAAATAAGTCGGAACGGAAACTTGCACTTTTGATTCTTTTTACCATAAGTCCGTTTATTGTAAAATCAAGGATCTCTCCAACTTTATTGTAATCAACAAAAGGAGCGAACTGGGTTATATCGGCTCTTTCTCTTAGGGCCTCCATGATCCTTTGATATTTTTCTCTTCGCTCGCTGATCTCAGCGACAGCTTCTGGATGTTTTTCCTCATCAGCCTTATTAAGGTAGAGGAAAATGTATGGATACTGAGACATGGCTGCCACTTTGGCAGATAAAATCTGGTGATACAGCTCAAAATAGCCATTTTCATTTTTTTCCACATTGGCTGTAAGCTCCAGAGTTACGAACCTTGTGGCATAGTCGTACAAAAAAGCGTATATACCAATCTTGCTTCCAAAATAGTGAAACAAGAGTCCCTTGCTGATCTCAGCGTTTTTTACTATCTCATCGGTACTGGCATGATAGTAACCGTACTCAGAAAAGACCTTAAGTGCCGCGTTTATCATCCTGTCCTGCTTTTCTTTTTTTAGTTCAAAAAATTTCTCATTCATACTCTAGCCCGCCTAAAAAGTCGTAATTGACCACACCAGTCTATTATAAATATAGCATTTTTGCCATGTCACTTCAAACGATTTACCGTTATTTATCAATTTTTTATAGGTGGCGTCAAGCTAGGCAATACGCAGTTTAAAGCATTTTTAACGTAATTTAGTAGTTGCGGTAGAGTGATAATGGTGGTAAAGTATAAATATGGAAACGTTACCGGTAACGAGCGAAAATTTCCGGAAAGTGGTATTATAATAGTTAATGTGCAGGTTTTATGCGGATTGAGAGGGTCAAGTAATGGCAAAGAGTAATAAAAAGCAGACAAGGGCATGTGGTGTTCTTCTTCCTATTTTTTCACTGGCTTCAGAGTATGGAATAGGATCTTTTTCCAAGGAGGCATATGAGTTTGTTGACTTTTTGAAGGAGGCAGGGCAGAGCTACTGGCAGATACTGCCACTAGGTCCTACAAGTTATGGTGATTCACCATATCAGTCTTTTTCAACATTTGCAGGAAACCCTTATTTTATAGATATTGAGAAGCTTATAGAGGAAGGTCTTTTGACCAAAAAGGATGCAGAGAGCTACGATTTTGGCGACAATGCTGAGAAAGTCGATTACGAGAAGCTCTATCGCAATAGATTCAAACTTCTTAAAAAGGCCTTCGACAACATAGATAAGGCAAAGAATTCCAAAGAGATCAGAAAAGAGTTTGACTCTTTTAAGAAGAACAAGGATAATGATTGGCTAAGGGACTATTCTCTTTTTATGGCTCTTAAAAACGCCAACGGTGGAAGAGCCTGGAATACATGGGATGAGGATATAAGGCTTAGAAAGGCTTCAGCAATGAAGGCTGCTTTTGAAAAGTATGATGAGGAAGTTGAGTTTTACTCATTCCTTCAGTATCTTTTCCTCAAGCAGTGGACAGATCTTAAGGCTTATGCCAATGATAAAGGCATCGAGATCATAGGAGATATACCGATCTATGTGGCCTTTGACAGTGCTGATACCTGGGCTAATCCGGAATTGTTCCAGCTGGATAAAAAGAACACACCTATCGATGTGGCAGGATGCCCGCCTGATGCCTTTAGTGCTACAGGTCAGCTTTGGGGCAATCCTCTTTACAGATGGGACTATCACAAGAAGACTGGCTATAAATGGTGGATGAAGAGAATTGCTCACTGTTACAAGCTTTATGATGTGGTCAGAATAGACCATTTCAGAGGCTTTGATGAGTATTATGCAATTCCTTTTGGCAATCCAACAGCCGAGATTGGCGAGTGGAGAAAGGGCCCTGGATACGAGCTCTTTGAAACCATGAAGAAGGAACTTGGGGAAAAGAAGGTTATTGCAGAGGATCTTGGATATCTGACACCTTCAGTAATAAAGCTTGTTAAGAGAACAGGTTTCCCTGGTATGAAGATCCTGCAGTTTGCTTTTGACTCAAGGGAAGAGAGCGATTATCTGCCTCACAACTATACCAAGAATTGTATTGTGTATACTGGAACTCACGACAATGAGACTACAAGAGGCTGGTTTGATCATCTTCCAAGACAGGACAAGAAATTCTGCAAGGAATACCTTGGAATTCATTACAACAAGGACGCTGTTTGGGCTACTATCAGAGCTGCCTTTGCCAGCGTGTCTGACACAGCGATCATTCCTATGCAGGATTACCTTGAGCTTCCCATGTCAGCCAGGATAAATACCCCATCAACCCTTGGCGGAAACTGGGTATGGAGAATGGACAAGAACGCACTTTCAAAAGAACTGTGCGAGAAGATGAGGGATTACGCAAGAATTTATGGCAGAAATAACAATTAGAGAAATCGCAAAGCGCTGCGGAGTTGGCGTCAGCACTGTATCAAGAGCTATCAACAATCACTCTGATATAAATCCTGAGACCAAGCAGCGAATAATGGACGTAATAAAGGAAACAGGCTATATTCCAAATAATAGTGCAAGGAACCTTAAGAGAACTGATGCTAAGTGCATAGGTGTTCTGGTAAAGGGTATTACAAACCCCTTCTTTACACCTATCATCGAGAAGATTGAGCAGGAGACTGAAAAGAAGGGCTATGCTCTTGTGCTCAGGCATGTTGAAGCCTATGAGAACGAGGTGAATGTAGCGCTTGAGCTGGAAAAAGAAAAAAGGCTCCGTGGCATTATCTTTTTGGGCGGTAGTTCCAAGCATGAGGCAGATAAGCTAAGACAGCTCAATGTACCTGTAATCTTTGCTACAATAGGGTCTGACATTTCTGATGACCTTGGAAGAAATGCATATTCTACTGTATCTGTAGACGATGAGGTGGAGAGCCGCAAGATGGTTGAATACCTGATAGGTCTTGGACACAAGAAGATTGCTATCCTGACAGAGGGTAATGACCAGCCATCTGTTGTTAGCCTTCGTTATGATGGGTATAGAGATGCCCTTAATAAGCATGGGATAAAGCTTGATGAGAAATTGGTCAAATATGTAGATCGTAGGATTTATGCTATGCAGAACGGATATGAGACCACTAAGGCCCTTATTGATTCCGGAGCAGAGTTTACAGCTCTTTTCTGCGTATCAGACGTTTTGGCAGTAGGCGCTCTCAGAGCTCTTGCTGATGCAGGAATAAGAGTTCCAGAAGATGTTTCTGTTGCGGGATTCGACGGACAGGATCTGGCTTCATTTACAGTACCAAGGCTTACCACGATCAAGCAGCCATTATCTGATATTTCAGAGGAGACCATGCGCCTGATATTTGATCTTATTGAGGAAAAGAGAGGCCATAAGCATATAATTTTCCCTGGAGAGCTTGTTGTGGCAGAATCTACAAGGAGTATAAAATAATAATATAAAAATATAAAAATATAAAAATATAAAAATATAAGAGCCGTCTGGTTGCCTTTTGAGAAGGAAATCAGGCGGCTTTTTTCCGCTTATGAACTATCTCCGGGGATGAAAACATAATACTAACAAACTGGTCATATAAAAAGCCTTAAAACTGAATATATTTATAGTACCAGAAATATTGTATATTTGCTTTTAAATTAAACAAAATGCTTGCAGAGAGGTGATAATTACATGAAAAGAGTTGCTGCGATAAATGACCTTTCAGGATTCGGAAAATGTTCTCTTATAGCGGATATTTCAGTTCTATCATCCATGGGAATTGAGGTTTGTCCTGTTCCAACGGCAGTGCTAACTGCTCAGACGGGATTTCCATCTTATTACCAGCAGGATCTGAAAGATATGGTGGAACACTGCAGAATAGAATGGTCCAGGATGGGAACGAAGTTTGATGGTATCATC
Source organism: Butyrivibrio sp. INlla14 (assembly GCF_900102515.1). Lineage (GTDB taxonomy): Bacteria > Bacillota > Clostridia > Lachnospirales > Lachnospiraceae > Butyrivibrio. The sequence continues at coordinate 43,186 of NZ_FMVS01000005.1, read as the reverse complement.
ACAGGTTATATCCCCCATGAGAACCAGATTGATCAGATTATTGATTTTGCAAATGCCTTTAATCAAAAGAATACAGTTCTTTTGGTGGATCCAGTAATGGGCGATGGTGGACAATGCTATGCAAATTACACAGATTCAATGCGTTTAGGAATACAGAAACTTGTAAGGAAAGCAGATGTTATCACTCCAAATCTGACTGAGCTATGTATATTGGCAGGAGAAGACCCAAATGAGCTTCCCAATAATGTTGACCGCATTCTGGAAATTGCCAAAAAGGCAAAGGCTAGCGAAAAGCAGAAAATAGTTGTGACAGGTGTGATCCTTGAAAAGGGTGAGCTTTGTAACATGGCAATACATCCAGGTGGAGCAGAGGTTATTCACAGTAAATACAATGGCCTCAGCTATTCAGGAACAGGAGATCTTTTTGCGGCAGCCCTAATGGGAAATCTGTTAAATGGAGAAACGCTAGTGGACGCAGTTTCTAAAACAGCGGATTTTATAAGTGAATCCATAGTTAATACTGAGGATAAGGATAGAAACTATGGCGTTGACTATGAATTACAGTTAAAAAAGGGATGGGAGAGGTGAGAGTATGAATGAAAAAGTAAATACAAGGACAAAAAAGCTTTCTTTTACAGGACTATTGATAGCCATGACTGTATTGTTTACAGCCTATATTTTTCATATTCCGTTTGGACTAAATGGCGGTTATATTCATTTTGGTGATTCGATCATCTATCTGGCAGCAGCTCTTTTGCCAACACCCTATGCTCTTATGGTTGGAGCCATGGGAGGCGGGATTTCAGATCTTTTAACCGCTCCAATGTGGGTAATTCCTACAGTTATCATCAAAATGCTGATAGTGCTTCCGTTTTCAAGCCAAAAAAGTACTTTAATAACTAAACGAAATCTGGTGGCTCCTGTCATTTCTTTTTTTATCTCTGCTACAGGTTATTTTATAGCAGAAAAGATAATGTTTGGCACAGAAACAGCTATATTCGCAGCCTTTTCAGGGAGCTTCATTCAGTCTGGAGGAAGTGCATTGTTCTTTTATCTGATAGCAACCGCGTTTGACGGTGTTGGAATAAAAAAGAGAGTTTTTCAGGTTCAGTAATTTGGGGAAAGGGGATAAAAACGTGGCAGACATAATATATACTTACAAAGATTCAGTTTACGCAAACATAACAAATAAGTGCAATTGCAGATGTACCTTCTGTATTCGCTTTTTAAAGGATGGCATTGGAAATGCAGACACTCTTTGGCATCAGCAGAATCCTTCCAAAGAAGAAGTAATAAAAACCATAAGGGAATACGATTTTACAGGCTATAGTGAGCTTGTGTTCTGTGGTTATGGCGAACCTACCTGCGCTTTGGATATTTTGCTAGCCGCAGCCAAGGTTGCTAAAGAGGAGAAGGGGCTGAAGGTCAGACTTAATACAAATGGTCTTGGTAATGAGGAAAATGGCAGAAATATTGTCCCGGAGCTGGCAAGCGTAGTAGATAGCATTTCTATAAGCCTTAACGCGCCGGATAGTGCTGCCTATGAGAAGGTAACAAGACCTCTGGTGGAAAATGCTTTTGACAAAATGGTGGATTTTGCCAGGAAGGCAAAAGATAGCATTGGTCAGGTCAAATGGTCTATAGTTGACGTTTTGCCTAAGGAGGATATAGAAAAGTGCAGGCGACTCTCAGAAGAGACTGGTATTGATCTTAGGATCAGACATTTCACATGAAGACTATGAAAGGACAGGCAGCGATGTTTGTCCTTTACTTATATATTTCAGAAGGTTATCATAAATCTGGATATATAGGAATTTTCTTTTTTAGCAAAAAGGTATAACCAGATGAACTACAAAATTGAAAAAAATATATCGGAACCTGCGTATATTCAGCTTTACAAGCTCCTGGTAAATGATATTGTTGGAGGAATTTATGAGTACGGAAGTAAACTTCCTTCAAAACGCGTTATTGCCGAGGAGACAGGAGTCAGCGTCATAACTGTCGAGCATGCACTGACCCTTTTAAATGAAGAGGGCTATGTTGAGAGCAGGGAGCGAAGTGGTGTCATTGTCACTTATAAAGGTGAAGATTTTCTTGGAAACATGCAATCAGGCAGATTAAAGAGCGACGAGATAGCACATAAAAATATACATAAGCAGGTTGGAACGATAAAGAGTGATAACAATGCCGTCAGCGGAAGCAAGGGAGACTTTCCTTTTTCAGTTCTTACAAAGACAATGAGAAAGGTAATGCTAGATTACGGAGATAAGATATTGATCAAATCTCCAAATCATGGCTGTACAGAGCTTAGGCAGGAACTGTGCCATTATCTTGCAAGGAGCAGAGGCATCATGGTTGAGCCATCTCAGGTCATCATAGGTTCAGGAGCAGAATATCTCTATGGCCTTATTGTTCAGCTTCTTGGAACCGACAGAGTTTATGCCATAGAAGATCCTTCCTACAAAAAGATATATGATGTTTACAATGCGCTTGGCGCCAAAATTGACAGGCTGGGTATGACAAATGAGGGAATAGCTTCAGATGCTCTTTTAAAAACAAAGGCACAGATACTGCATGTCACACCCTTTAACAGCTATCCAAGTGGAGTTACAGCCAGTATTTCCAAAAAACTTGAGTACATAATGTGGGCTAAATCAAGAAACGGAGTCCTCATCGAAGACAATTATGAATCGGAACTAACGGTATCAAGAAAAGCTGAGCAGCCATTATTCTCTATGGACCCAGAGGCTGACGTAGTCTATATCAACACTTTTTCACGAACAATAGCGCCTTCCATGCGTATTGGCTACATGGTACTGCCAGAGAGCATGGTGGAACTCTTCAACGAAAAACTCGGCTTCTACTCCTGTACAGTACCTATATTCGACCAATACGTCATATCACAGCTCCTTAAAAGTGGTGACTTCGAGCGCCACATCAACAGAGTCCGCCGCCAGCGAAGGCAGCAACTGAAGTGATTCAGGCCTGAGCGCCAATGGTCAGCTTTTTACTCGCGCCAGTTTCCGTAGTGCTCGTCACTGACAAATGCAGATTTTCTTAGATGTTTCCGCAGTTTTTCTTCTAATGCGCATGCTGCAGCTGAAACTTGCAGGACGGGGAGAAATATTTCAATAGAAAATGCCATAGCCCGCGATGCGGGCATTTACAAGAAAAGCTACATCAATCTCTCAAGTAAACTTGGAGATGTTGATGTAGCTTTTCTTTATGGCGCGGTGCGCCAAATGGCATTTTCTTATATAAGATTATTATCCGTCCTGCTTCAGACAACGCTTCGCATGCGCGGGAAAAACTGCCATGGAAACATTAGAAAATTGCATTTGCCAGAAAAGACTCGCATAGGAAACTGGTCGCCTCGCAAGCGCTGCCCTGGCGCGAGTTTTGAACCGTAGAATTCTTATGCTACTTCCAGAAGCCAATGAATATCCGAACTGAAGCCGACGAAAAAGACTTTCTGAATGAGCGTTATTTACTCTGTGGCGAGGAATGCCAATGCACAGTGAATTATCTGTAGACGATTTTGGCTGCCATTTCGCGGGCGGCAGTTTCGCCCTGGAAGTGTTCAATGATTGCAAGGCCGAAGGGAATTGCTGTTCCCATGCCGCGGCTTGTGATGAAGTGGCCATCCTTGGTTACTTCTGAAGTTTGTACGTCGGCGCCCTGAAGGTCTACTTCGCAGCCTGGGTAGCAGCAGGCTTTTTTGCCATTAAGAAGGCCCATCTTGCCATAGACTGTTGGTGCTGCGCAGATTGCGCACAGCATCTTATCTGTAGCATCAAACTCTTTAATCTTGTTCTTGAGTGGCTCGCAGTTGCCGAGATTTGTTGTTCCTGGCTGACCACCTGGAAGGATCAGCATATCCATTGCTTCAAAGTCCACATCCTCAAAAAGTGTATCAGCGATAACGGTGATCTTGTGAGAGCCGGTTACTTCCTTTCTTCCCATTATGGAAGCGGTTGTAATCTCGATTCCTGCACGCCTCAATAAGTCTACAACAGTAAGAGCTTCAATTTCTTCAAATCCATCTGCTAAAAAAATAGCTGTCTTTGCCATAATTTCCTCCAAAAAGATACATTCTATGCAGTAATTGTTTTATGAATATTGTACCATAGTAATAGGTTTAATTCATTGCTTGAATAAGCGGGAAATGGTATATTTATTGATTATGATGAATATATTACTTATGTTTCAGTATTATAGACGATGTTAAGTCGGAGGTAAAAATTCTTTTCGAGACATTTTAGGGAACTTTCCTTGCTGATTATCGCAAAAAGTTCCCTATTTTTTATTTGAACTTTAGGGAACTTTTTGATATATTTCTATTAGAAAGGTTCCCTAAAAGGAGAAATCGATGGATAATAAGTTGGAAACAATTAAGAGCCTATTGCAGGATAAAGCTGACCTTCAGGCCCGTCTAAATCTCATACCTTATGACGGCTCACCGGAAGTGAAGGAAAACTCCAGTGGCAAATACTTGTATATAAGAAAAAGAGTAAATGGAAAACTTACATCAACATATGTTGATGTTTATTCAGATAATCTGTATCAGTTGCTTCTTAGAAACGCTAGAGAAGCCAGAGAATTAAAAAAGAGTATTCGAAAAATAGATAAGCAGCTTGCAGAAGTTGGATATAGCCCTACTGAACTATCTGCAGATGTTGTTATGAATTTGGATTTCGCCAGAGCCAATATGAAATCAAATATCTATGATCAGGCTGTGTTGGAGGGAGTAGCAACGACCTTTCCACAGACAGAGGAAATATTGGAAAAAGGTATCGTCAATGGCATGACAGCAGATGATGTGCAAAAAATCCTGAATCTTAAGCATTCTTGGGAGTTTATTCTTGACCAGGATGTTATACAGGCTGAAACTGATTATCATTTACTTTGCCATGTAGCAAAGCTTGTTAATGAAGGATTTTTCTCTTATGGGGGAAAGATACGGAGTGTGCCTGTAACCATAGGCGGAACCAGTTATGTACCGCCTATTCCTATAGAGTCAATGGTTATAGAGAACATAAACGAAATAAGATCATCTGATAAGGTGGATATAGATAAAGCTATAGAATTATGCATGTATTGCATGAAAACGCAGGTCTTCGTTGACGGTAACAAAAGAGCTTCTGTAATATTTGCTAATCATTATCTTATATCCCATGGGCAAGGACTTCTTGTCATACCAGAGAAAGATGTGCCGGAGTTCAAGAAATTATTGGTTGCATACTATGAAGGTGAAGACATCAATGTGATAGCTACTTTTCTTAAAGAAAAATGCTGGAAACGGATGAACTAAAAATAAATTCTGTTATTTTATATTAACAAAATTTCCATAACTTTGAAAAAATATGAGTTATGGAAGAAATGTTATCGTTTATATCCGAATAAAAAAGGTATTGCTAGAATATAAAGATGATGATGCAGGTTTTGAAGAAAGCAAGGAAAAGGTATTACATTTTGCGCCTGATGCAGAGGTCTATAAAAGGGCATCAGATGGACAATGGACATTAATGGACTAATGGTACTGTTGACAGGGGAAAACTAAATGAAAAGAATAAGCATTTTACTATTGGTTCTAATTATCACCTTTACTAGCGTTGGATGTATGGCTAATGGTAGAAAAAATCTGGATTTTTGGGGTATAAAAACATCGTATGGAGAGTGGGCCGACAATATAGGATTACTTAATAGAGATGGATTGACGATTTAGAACAATAAAGTAAAATTAAGGTATCTGAGTAAATTATAGGAGGTGACGACATGGAACGAGTAGCAAAGTTTTTGAAGGATGCAGGAACTTATTATCTTGCGACAGTAGAGGGAGATCAGCCAAGGGTAAGACCTTTTGGCACAGCGCACATTTTTGAGGGGAAGCTCTACATCCAGACTGGCAAGGTCAAGAATGTATCCAAGCAGCTTCACGCTAATCCAAAGGCTGAGATCTGTGCATTTATGAATGGGCAGTGGCTTAGAGTAGCTGCTGAGCTTGTAGAGGATGACAGAATAGAGGCAAGACAGTCTATGCTGGATGCATATCCTTCACTTCAGGGCATGTACAAGGCTGATGATGGAAATACAGAGGTGTTCTATCTTAAGAATGCGACAGCAACATTCAGTTCATTTACAAGTGAGCCAGAGGTTGTAACTTTTTGATGATGAGTGTAGGGAGTGATAGGATCACTCCCTATTTTTGAGGGCTAGTATGGGAATTGAAATTGAGAAGAAATTTACGGTAAAAGAGATATCTTTTGACCTGGACAAATATCCATTTCATGAGATTGAGCAGGGGTATCTTAATGTGCATCCTGCTATCAGGGTAAGGCGCCAGGATGATATTTACTATATGACGTATAAAGGAACTCCAGACAGCTCTTTTGCTGATAAAAAGAGTGAGAATATTGGCCAGCTTGAGTACAATATGCCACTTGATAAGGCAAGCTATGAGCATATGGTTTTGAAGGCTGATGGAAATTTTATCAGGAAAAAGAGATATCTGATCCCTTTAAATGAGGATGCGTTTTCTGCAGAATATCTGGAAGCTAATCCAGATTTAAAGGAACAGATAAAAAAGGGCGAAATCAAGATTGAGCTAGATATTTTCAAGGCGCCCTTTGAGGGAAGAATCCTTGCTGAGGTTGAGTTTCCTTCTGAGGAGGCAGCCAGAAACTATCATCCGGCAGCTTGGTTTGACGAGGATGTGACTGGCAACAGGAAATATAGTAATTCTCAGATGAGCATTGAGAAGGTATGAAATATTTTATTTCAATAGTTGCTTCTATTTTAGAATTATAATTTCACGGAATTTTGTTAATAATAAACAATAGAAAAAGTTGCCTTAAATATTTTTTGTGCTACTCATAGATAAATGTATAGATTTTGTGTATTGGGTTTATTTCACTCTTTTCCTGTAGTATAAATATCCCTGCGAATAATTAGAAGAAAATGAATGAAAGATATGAAGGGCAGGACATAATAAATGAGTAACAGGGCAGAGCTTATAAATCAGCTTGCGGCTTCAATGGGGGCTGGAAAAGTTGGAACAAATGTGGGGAACGGAACATCCAAGTCAAGATATAATGCCAAGACAGGAACTCTATATTGCAAGGAACACGATGTTTCTCAGAATGTTGCTAATCAGGCGATGACGTATTTTATGGGGATGAAAGAGAAATATAGTAGAAATACTTCTCTTCAGGCACAGCAGATGGTGCAGATTTATCAGTGCGCAATAGATGCCATCAGAATGTCACAGGATCCAAATGTTAAGGCAGCGCTTAAGGCAGTAAAGGCCAAGAAGTCAGTAGGCTGACAGAGCTAGAGCATTTTATATTAGTAATATAATGATAGGAATTTATAAGATGTGACGATATCTCAGAAATAATATGAAGATATCGTCACATTTTTGTTGAATGAAAAACAATATTATGTTATGATGTAAACCGATTGTGCCCAAAAGGGCGTAGACTTTTTTAGGAGGAAACAATAGTAACATGAGCGTAACAGTAGAGAAGCTCGAGAAGAGCATGGCTAAGCTTAAAATCACAGTTTCTGCAGATCAGCTTGAGAAGGCTTTGCAGAAGGCATATGAGAAGAATAAGAACAAGATCCAGCTTCCTGGATTCCGTAAGGGTAAGGCTCCTCGTAAGATGATCGAGCAGATGTATGGCAAGGGAGTATTCTACGAAGATGCAGCTAACGAGCTCATCGAGGAAGAGTATCCTAAGGCAGTAGAAGAGTGCGGCGAGAGCGTTGTATCTTCACCTAAGATTGACGTTGAGCAGCTTGAGGCTGGTAAGGACTTCATCTTTACAGCTGAGGTAGCTCTTAAGCCACCAGTTAAGCTCGGAAAATATAAGGGTGTAGAAGTTCCTAAGATGGACGTAGAAGTTACAGACGAGGAAGTTGATGCTGAGATCGACAAGCAGCGCAACACTAACGCTAGAACAATCGATGTTACAGATAGAGCAGTTGAGAACAACGATATCGTAACTCTTGATTTTGAAGGATTTGTAGATGGAGTTGCTTTCCAGGGCGGTAAGGGAACAGATTATCCTCTTACAATCGGTTCAGGTTCATTCATTCCTGGATTCGAGGAGCAGCTTATCGGATTTGAAATTGGCAAGGAAGGCGATGTTAACGTAACATTCCCTGAGGATTACCAGGCAGAGGATCTTGCTGGTAAGGCTGCTACTTTCAAGTGCACAGTTAAGGCTATCAAGGCTAAGGAGCTTCCAGAGCTCAATGATGAGTTCGCTTCAGATGTATCTGATTTCGATACACTTGCTGAGTACAAGGAAGATGTTAAGAACAAGCTCGTAGAGCGCAAGACAGCTTCTGAGAAGGCTAACAGAGAGGATCTCGTAGTTAAGGCTGTTATCGAAGATTCAGAGATGGAGCTTCCTGAGGCTATGATCGAGACTCAGCAGAGACAGATCGTTAATGACTTTGCACAGAGACTTCAGATGCAGGGTATGAACTTCGATCAGTACATGCAGTACACAGGCAACACAGTTGACAAGATGCTTGAGCAGGTTAGACCTCAGGCTATCGAGAGAATTCAGGCTAGACTTGTTCTTGAGGCAGTTGCAGAAGCTGAGAAGATCACAGTTTCTGATGATGACTTCGAGGCAGAGCTTGCTAAAATGGCTGAGCAGTACAAGATGGATGCAGACAAGCTTAAGGGTCTTATGGGTGAAGGCGAGCTTAAGACAATGCGTGAGGATCTCACAGTTCAGAAGGCAGCTGATTTCCTTGTAGAGAATGTTAAGGAAGGTGCCAAGAAGGCAGCAGCCAAGAAGACTACTACCAAGAAGGCAGCAGCTGACAAGGACGCTGAGGAGAAGCCAGCTAAGAAGACAACTACAAGAAAGACAACTAAGAAGGCTGCAGATGATGCTACAGCTGAAGAGAAGCCTAAGAGAACAACTAGAAAGAAGAAGACAGAAGAAGAGGCTTAAGTCATATCTTTTGACGCAATGAATATATAAGGCGCGAGGATGGTCATACGTCCTCGCGCTTTTCATAGTTTTTTAATAAAATAAAGGTTGCATAAAATCTAATTGTAGCGTAGTATTGCTCGTAAGTGCTAAAGACTTTAAAAAAATCAATAATTAAATTATAATGTAATTGGTATGTGCTTTTGCATTTGCCATTACAGTAAGATGAAAGGAAGACAGATATGAGTTTAATACCTTACGTCATTGAACAGACAAGCCGTGGAGAGAGATCCTATGATATCTACTCCAGACTTTTAAAAGAAAGAATTGTATTTTTGGGAGAAGAGGTTAATGCAGCTTCAGCCAGCACAATCGTGGCTCAGCTCCTTTTCCTTGAGGCGGAAGATCCTAACAAGGATATCCACATGTACATCAACAGCCCTGGAGGAGAGATTTCTTCCGGTATGGCTATTTACGATACTATGAACTACATCAAGTGTGATGTTAGCACAATCTGTATCGGAATGGCTGCCAGCATGGGTGCTTTCCTTCTTGCAGGCGGAGCAAAGGGTAAGAGAATGGCTCTTCCTAATGCAGAAGTTATGATTCATCAGCCACTTGGTGGAACACAGGGCCAGGCTACAGAGATTGAAATCGCTGCCAAGCACATTCTCAAGACTAAAGAGAAGATGAACAGAATGCTTGCTGCAAACTGTGGCAAGACATACGAGCAGGTAGCTGCTGATACTGAGAGAGATAACTGGCTTTCAGCTCAGGAGGCTCTTGATTATGGCCTTATCGATTCAATCATTGAGAATCGTCCATCTGAGAAGGATGACAAGAAGTAATTAAGAAGGCATTTTATATTAGAAATGAGGACTAATAATGGCAGGAAAGAATTCCGGTGAGATCAGGTGCTCTTTTTGTAACAAGACACAGGATCAGGTTAAAAAGTTAATAGCAGGACCTGCAGGGGTTTACATCTGTGACGAGTGCGTAGACATTTGTGCAGATATTATTGAGGAAGAATTTGAGGATGAACCTGTTACAGGCAGAGACCAGCAGATCAACCTCCTCAAGCCTGCAGAGATCAGGAACTTCCTTGATGAATATGTAATCGGACAGGACGAAGCTAAAAAGGTTTTGGCTGTATCTGTTTACAATCATTACAAGAGAGTTCTTGCTCCCAAGAATGAAGACAAGAATGATGTTGAACTTCAGAAGAGTAACATCATTATGATCGGACCAACAGGATCTGGTAAGACATATCTTGCACAGACTCTTGCCAAGATCATCAATGTACCATTTGCTATTGCAGATGCTACTACTCTTACAGAGGCTGGATATGTAGGTGAGGACGTTGAGAATATTCTCCTTAAGCTTATCCAGAATGCAGATTATGATATCGAGAGAGCTCAGTACGGAATCGTATATATCGATGAGATCGATAAGATCACCAAGAAGAGCGAGAATGTGTCTATAACACGTGATGTTTCAGGTGAAGGCGTTCAGCAGGCACTTCTTAAGATCGTAGAGGGTACTGTGGCAAGCGTTCCTCCTCAGGGTGGACGTAAGCATCCTCACCAGGAGCTTATACAGATTGATACCAGCAATATTCTCTTTATCTGCGGTGGTGCTTTTGACGGACTTGATAAGATCGTGGAGGCAAGACTTGACCGCAATTCAATCGGATTTAACGCTGAGATAGCAGATAAGTCTGAGAGAGAAATCGGTGAGGTTCTTAAAGAGGTAACTCCTCAGGATCTTGTAAAGTTTGGTCTTATTCCAGAGTTTGTAGGACGTGTGCCTATTACAGTTACTCTTGAAGGTCTTTCCAAGGAAGCTCTTATGAGAATCCTTACAGAGCCCAAGAATGCTCTTGTTAAGCAGTATCAGAAGCTCTTTGATTTTGATGATGTTAAGCTTACATTCGAGGATGAGGCTGTTCATAAGATAGCTCAGATGGCTTACGAGAGAGAGACTGGAGCAAGAGGACTTCGTTCTATCATGGAGAAGACTATGATGGATGTAATGTATGAGATTCCATCAGATGAGACTATCAGCGAGTGCGTTATCACAGATGCATCAGTTGATGGAACCAGCCAGCCACTTCTTGTTCACAAGGATCAGAAGAAGCTTAAACAGGCTAAATAAGATAAGTTAATAATTTTAAATAATAAAAAAGCAATTGGAATGAGGATAACCTCAGACCAATTGCTTTTTGTCTTTAGTTAATAAGAACTCCGTTCTCATCAAAGGTGTATTTCTTAAGCCATTTTGTGATGGTGCGATCCTTTACCATGTGTCCATCGCCGTCAAAATAGTGTCTTCCATCTTCAAGATCAACAAAGCTGCTAACAACGATATGACCTTTTTCATTAGCATAATAGGTGTATCCGTCTACATCGATGAGGGCATCCACTTGCATAAGGCCCTTTTTGTCAAAGAAATATTTAGAACCCCACTTTGTCATAAAGCCAGTAACCATGTGGCCTTCGCTATCAAAGTAGTACTTGCCATCATCTGTAGTGACATAATCACTTTTTACCATAGTGCCCTTTGCCTTGAAGTAGTAGGTATCTCCTTCATAAGTCAACATTCCTGAATATTTGCTGCCGTCCTCGAGGACATAGTAGGTTGAACCCCACTTAGTAACAAAAGATCCTGCTGGTGCTTCTGGGATTTCAGGATTTTCTGGTACTTCTGGTTCTGAAGGCTGTGTTGGCTCTGTAGGAACAGGCTCAAAGATGTCGTCTCCAAGCTCATCGTCGTTATCGGAATCTCCGCCTTCAGATGTTTCTTTTACCAGAGTCATTGATACATTTTTAAAGCTAAAAGTCATGTCTCCAGTTGCTGCGCTGTCACCGAAACCAAAGTTTAAGTGACAGTCATCCAGGGAAGCACCTGCAGTAAATACAGTTTCATAATGATAGAAACCATCATCAGTAGCTGTAAGATCATTTAAGTTAACCTGGACTACATCCTGAACAACTATCCAGTTTCCGCCGTTTTGCTGAACGATATATTTAAAGGTGTTGTTGCTGTTTCCTGTTATCTTGCAGTCCATGGACAGCTTGTACTGTAGGCCCGCCATAACAGAGAAATTGCTGCTTCCTATCTGTGGTGAATACCAGGTTGAACCGCTTGCAATTCCCGTCATGCTGTAAGTATTTGCTGCATCAGTCTCAATTGCTATAGCTGAACCTGCGCCGCTGTCGCCTGTGAAAGTGGTATTTTCATTAACTGGATTTTCGTCAACTACGGAAACCTGATTAGCGCCACGCATTGTTACATTGTCAATCTGGACACTACTTCCCTTTGCGAAGGTAAGAACAACTGCGCCGTTGTCCAGGTCTTCATCTGTGGTGACTGACAAGCTATATCTCTTTATGTTTCCAGCATTTGAATATGAAGCCTTGGCATTACCAAGCTCTTTTCCGAGAGTCTGACCACCATTCTCATCTGTTACAACTTCACGGATGGAAGCCTTAACAGCAGTTTCATTATCAGAATACATGTCAAAAGAGATAGTGTAAGTATCAGCAGTCATCTTGATGCCGCTCTGATAAATTGTAGGCACAGAGCCATTCTCAGAAGAAATCTGACCTCTTCTTTCGTAGTACTTAATGCCGTCAGGAATGTTCTCGTAGTTGGTCATGGAAGCGATATCCTTGACTCTTACATCGCTGTCCCTTAAAGCTGACAGAGTGTATCTTGGAACTAAAAGCTTAGTATTATCTAGTGTAGTCCAGTATCCTACGTGGTTGTTACCCTGATCAAAGGTTCCGTTAAAGATCATGTTGCCATCAGCAAGGACTCCGTGTACGCCGCTTGGATCTGTTGTTCCTATAAGTGCTGGATCAACTATTTCAACCTTAACATTTGAAATATATACTGAGCCGGTAGCCTGTCCACCTACATTGAATTCAATTCGGCAGTTGTCGAAATCTTCTGACTGTGCAAAGATGAAGGAATTGCGAGCTGGTGTATCAGTCAGATTAAAGGCCTGGATGCCATAGGTACTCCAGCCTGCATATTCCTTGGAATCGCAGTTTACCTGCTTACCTACAAGGGCGCCAGAAGCGTAGGAATCAAAGGAAACCCTATAGACGTATCCTGCCTTGGCGTTGTAATGGCCGATAAGTTGCACGCCGTAGTCCTGACTTCCCTGGCCGTTAACATTTATCTTTGCCCAGGTCTGGCCCTTATCATCTGTTACAGCTTCTGCAGTTGCTGCTGCATCTGACTGATATGAGAGGAACCACTTTCCAGAATCTTTTGCAGCATTATCATCATGTCCACCGCCTACAGTATCAAGATTATCAGTTGATAGATCTGCAATCTGATTTACGCCGGCTTGATCAGACCAGTCATCACGGACGCTTCCATCAACAGATCTTGTGACAGAGTCTGCGTAGCCTTCAGTCTTTTGATAGCAGCGGATATAGTCAACGTACATGTTTATATCATCCTGGAAATCAGCTTTGTTGGCTGATCCGCCGAACTGACCGCTGTCTACGGCGAGATTTAGGATCATGTAAAATGGCGCATCGAAAGGAGCATCAAAGCCAAGAGAATCAGAAGCTCCTGAGATTGCACTTGACCAGTTTGAGGAAGAATAGATTTCTTTTCCATCATAGTAGAAGGTCATTCTGCCTGGTTCCCAGTCTACAGCGTAGGTGTGGAAGTATCTGATGTCTGAATCAAGTGCTGTGTAGCCGCTTCCCTTGTATACGTGGCTTGGAACACCCCAGTGAAGTGTTGAGCAGGCCTGGTTAGTTTGAGTACCTGTTGTTTCCAGGATATCTATTTCCCCTGATACAGGCCAGCCGCCGTAGATCTCTGTGCTCTGTGGAAGCATCCAGAAAGCAGGCCATGCTCCTTTTGTCTGAGGAAGAGATATTCTGCCTTCTATATAGCCGTAGGTGCTGTTAAATAGCTCTTTCGAAGCGGTTGTTGTACGGATTCTTGCTGAGGTATAGCTCTTTTTGCTCTCTGCAGCATAGTTGTAGCCATTTTCTTCATATGACGCAGTGATACGAAGAAGTCCATCTCCGAAACCATCTCCATCAAGGTCTTCGTTTACAGAGATGTTTTTGGCATCATTGGTGTAACACTCAAGCTCATTATTGCCCCAGCCGTAGTTGCCACAGTCTGTTGTTCCATCACCCAGCTGATATCCCCAGTTATCGAGATTCAGGCCGGTCTGACTGTCTATATTAGATGTTGTATAGTTACCATCAAATTCATCTGACCAGATAAGGTCATAGCCTTCTTTGGAAAGGCCTGGATCAGCATAGTCAAAGAGTGCGTTGTCCTCTGCGGAAAAATCATATTCAAGGCCCTTGGACCCATTAGCAGATCCGCCTGAGAGGGATATGTAATTGCCTTCAGAGTCACATATCCTGAGGTTTTCTATAAGAATAGTTCCGCTAAGGTTCGCTGCTTCACCCTGCATTTGTCCAAGCGCAATAAAAAGAGTGTTGTTAGCAAGCTCGGAAATTGTAGCTGATGCAGTGTATTCATAGGTCTTGCCAGCCTGAAGGTCTATAAATTCATATATCTGACCTGAGTCGTCCAGTTTAATAAGGGCTTTTTTATTTATGGAAGATGTAAGATCCACAGAAAGAGTATAGGTTTCACCAACGCTAAGCCCAAGATCTTTAATTATGTACTGAAGACCCCACTCTCCATTCCAGCCATAGCTTGAAGTGGTGATAAGAGCTGTGGTGCCAGTTTCCTTGATATTTGCATTAACGCCGGCCCAGTCACTTCCAACATATAGTTCTGATGTGGCATCAGCAAGGCTTATAGCCCCTTCTTTGATCTGATGTTCTTCCGGAGGAGTTTCGCTACCTTCTCCTGCTCCTGGATCAGTTGGAGTTTCACCGCCTTCACCAGTTCCAGGTTCTACTGGAATATCTCCTTCCCCGGGACCAGGTGTTTCTGTGCCAGGTGTTACTTCTGGATTTCCCACTGTCACGGTTGCTGTAACAGCTCCTGATAGCTCACCATCTCTTTGGCCCTGGAGCTCTATAAGGTATACTCCGTCAGCGTACTCATCAGGATACCAGTGATAGCCAAGTTCCTGATCAGGGTAGACTTTCTCATATCCATTTGCAGCACAGGAAATAGTAACGGTATACAGATCATATCCTGCTGCGCCCCAGACAAAGCCAATACCTTTTTCCTGGTCATAATCTGCTACCTGACCAAAGGGAAGTGATAAAGACTCATTGACAGGCCCCTGATAAGCCAGGACCTGAAGACTTGTTGTCGTAAGAGACGACAAGGAGAGGGCAAAAGCAACTGCAATTGCAAGGCGCCCCCTTAGATTTCTCTTTTTCATACAAAAATACCTCCTTTAAACTTTTGTATACCACGCAATACTGCTATAAGTTTAAAAGAGGTAAGTCTTTGATTTTAGTTCTATAATTTTAATTTAGTGTCATTTTTACACTATAAGATTATGCGGATTATAGTTTGAAAAGTTATCACGCTTCTGATGTGTTTGCTGCCTCAGCAAGAAGCTCATCCATGAAATCATATATTTCCTGACGGCCCTCTTTGGACAGGGCTGAGTAAGGGAAAATCTTGATCTCATCAGGAAGTCCAAGGGTGTTTCTGAGCATGTTAAGGTGCTTCTCATGCTGGGACTTTTTGATCTTGTCAGATTTAGTAGCTATGATGACTGGCTGGAAGCCCTGATGAACAATCCATTTGTACATCTGAACATCATTGGCTGAAGGCTCGTGCCTTATATCTATTAAAAGAAATACTCTAAGGAGCTGTTTGGAAGTGTGAAGGTAGTTCTCAATCATCTTGCCCCACTGCTCCTTGACCTTCTCAGGGACTCTTGCAAAGCCATATCCTGGAAGATCCACAAGATAGAACTCATCATTTATGTTGTAGTAATTGATGGTCTGAGTCTTGCCTGGTTCCTGAGAGGTTCTGGCATAGTTCTTGCGGTTCATGATCCCGTTTATAAGTGAGCTCTTACCAACATTACTCTTACCTGCAAAGGCAAATTCAGGATGAATATTGTCAGGAAGAGTACTGGTGATTCCGCACACTGTCTCAAGATTTACATTTTTTATTACCATAATAATTCTCCAATAATCTAAATGAATAAAATGTTTCAGCGTCTTAATAATACACTATAAAAACTAATGTGGCAAAAAGTGGTCAGATAGTTGGAAGATTTTTCTATGTTAGAATAGTTGATATTTTGATATAGTTTCATTTGTGTGAAACAAAGCAAGGCGGGTGAATGTATAAAGAATAGAATAAAAAAGCCTTGTTGGGAGGAAATGAAAAATGAAAAGGATCAGTGCAGTTCTTTTAGCTGGCGCTATCATGGTTACGGCAACAGGATGTGACTTACAGGAACTTGGGAAAAAACCAATTAGAGTCGAATCAGAAGCGGAGGCTTCAGCGGAAGATATGTCAGTAGCTGAACCTGTAAAAGAGGAAGTGAAAGATGAGGCATCAGAAGCAGCTACTGTTGAAGAGGCAGAGGAAATAGTTGAGGAAGAAGAGCCTGAAGAAGATCTTTTGACTAAATACAAGAATAATCCAATGGACCTTACACCTGGAGAATTGTTCAGGCTGTTTTGCCAGGGAGAGATCATGGCAGAGACTCTTCCTGATGAAAGCGGCAATACACATACAATTGATGCAAGTCATTATGAATTTGAAGACTTTACAGATGCTACCAGTGCAATGACTGTGAAAAAGCCTCTTGATCTGGATAATGATGGGGAACTTGAATTTATCCTTAATAACATGGTTTATGGGGATATGTATTTCGACTGCAAGGAAGGCAAGGTTGTATGCTTTGCTCAGGGCGAAGGTACAGAGATTAAGTGCAGTAATCAGTACTATAACGGCGATAACTGGGTTATCCATTATGGCTCTGCTGGCAACGGAACTGCGTATATTTTTGATAAATATAATGGAAATTTAGAGATTACCGAGTCCTTCAGGCTTGATGCTATAGATGAAGCGGATGGAACAATGTCTTACTACAAGGATGAGACACCTATTTCAGCAGATGAATATGTTGTTCTGCACGAGACTATTTTTGGCTATGACCGTGAGGGCATGATGGAAGGTGAAGAACTTACCAAAAGTGAGCTTAAGGACTATGAAGCATTTCTAGAACGAGAGGGTTATGTTGGGTTTACGTTTACAACTTATAGACAGCCTGAAGATGTGAGTTGGGGTAGTGTTCTCTATGGAGGGGCTGGAATAGATACAGATGATTACTCTGTAGAGGCCAAAGATGCTTATCTTAAGGCAATTGGCGAAGAGTATGTAGAATACGATCTTGCTGCATTTAAAGGAGACGATGTCAGGGCAGATATAGAGAAAAAAACCGGACTTGTTAATTTTGATCTGAAAAAAATTCGGGGCCTTGTATATGTAGAAGAGTATGATATGTGCTTCCTGGAGTATAGTGATGTTACTAATTTAGATGTGACTATCCTAAAGGGAGTTAAGAATGGCCCTATAGTACAGCTTGTTATTGAAGGCAGATATGGCGAACCTGCAACTCGCCTGACACTTATAGGAACAGGGGATCCTGCAAATCCCTTCCATTTTTATTCAAACCGTCAGCTTTGGGAGGAAGAATATGGAAATAAGACCTTCCTTGCCCCTGTGGATGGATCAGATGAAATGGTTGAATATGTTGTTTCATCTTCTGTGAATGTTCATGATGGTTGTACACGTCCACATATTCAGATAATAGAAAACAATGAGACTGGAAATACTGTAGGTACATGGATGGCGAATGTAGATCTTGCAGGATATGAAATAAAGGAAGTACTGTTCTGTGAAGTAAACGGCGATGATATTAGAGATGCGATCCTGATACTGGATGACGGATCAGATACGATTGCTGTAGTCAGCAGAGGAAATAATAGCGAATATGGTTCAAGTTACTATTCTTGCGATAAATATACTACTACGGAATGGCTTGGCAAAAATATTAAAAATTTGACAGCAGCGCGCGTATTAAAGTACATTAAATCTCATCAGGATGAATATAAGGAACTCATTAAATAAATGAATTTTATTCCACTTAAGGTATCCCTGGATGAGGCCTGCATGTCAGACTTTTCAAGGCGATACCATTTTGAAGAAAAAGATAAAAATGAGATAGAAAAGCTCTACATAAAGGCTAGCCCAAGGGTTCATGCCCAGTTCCACTACTGTCTTCTTAATAATAAAGGTGAAGCCTTGGAAAAAGAGAATACGAAGGCAGCTAAACAGGCTTTGGTTGTGGTGACTCTGGGTCAGGCCTTTGATGTATTACAGGATAGTTTCCTTTCTAGTACAGAGGAAAATATCCATAAAGCGTATATCCTGGACTGCATTGGGCTTGAACTTCTGGCCAGGGCTTATGAAGAGGTTGATAAAAAGCTCCATGAACTGACAGGAATGTACGCAGGACGCTACATTTTTGCGGGAGAGGACAAGCTTCCTATGTCTGAAGTTCCAAGACTTATGGGACTTCTTGGGCAGAAGCTTGTGACCTACAATGAAGCCATGGTGCTGATACCAAAGAAAAGTGTGTTGTTTGTGGTACCTCTTTTGACAGAGCCTGTGCATAAACCTGGATTATGTAGTATGTGCGACGCCTTGGACTGCGCAATGAGGCAGGGAGAGGTATGATTGCACTATGCGTATTTGCGGATAAATTTTGAAAAAAGATTGACAGACAAAAAAAGGATTGTTATAGTTGTAATAGAACAACAATAACAATCCTTTATATTATGTATTTTTAGAGGGGAGGTATTATGAATATTCAGAAATTCACACAGAAGTCGCTAGAGGCTGTTAATAGCTGTGAGAAGATTGCTATGGAATATGGCAATCAGGAAATAGAACAGGAACATCTCTTGTATGCGCTTATGACGATTGAGGATAGTCTTATAGCAAGGCTCGTTGAGAAGATGGGCGTGGACAAAGAGTCTTTCATTAGGAGAATAGAGCAGGGAATAGCTAAGAGGACCAAGGTTCAGGGTGGTAACCCTTATGTGGGATCTGACCTTAACAAGGCTCTTTTATCAGCTGAGGATGAGGCTAAGGCTCTTGGAGATGAATATGTATCTGTAGAGCATCTTTTTATGGCTATTATCAAGAAGCCTAACAGAGAAGTCAGAGAGATACTGAGTCAGTTTGGTATCGACAGGAACAGATTCCTTCAGGTACTGTCTGAGGTCAGAGGTAATAGGAATGTTACAACAGACAACCCTGAGGCTACCTATGATACTCTTAACAAGTATGGTACAGAGCTTGTGGAGAAGGCCAGACGTCAGAAACTTGATCCTGTAATTGGAAGAGATACTGAGATCAGAAATGTGATCAGGATTTTGTCCCGTAAGACCAAGAATAACCCGGTCCTTATTGGCGAGCCTGGTGTTGGTAAGACTGCAGTTGTAGAGGCTCTGGCTCAGAGAATAGCTAGTGGCGATGTCCCATCAGCTCTTAAGGACAAGAAAATCTTTTCTCTTGATATGGGAGCACTGGTGGCTGGTGCCAAGTACAGAGGCGAATTTGAGGAGAGACTTAAGGCAGTTCTTGAGGATGTTAAGGGCTCTGATGGCGAGATAATTCTTTTCATTGATGAGCTTCATCTTATAGTAGGCGCTGGCAAGACTGATGGCGCTATGGATGCCGGTAATATGTTAAAGCCAATGCTGGCAAGAGGTGAACTGCACTGTATCGGTGCTACAACTCTTAATGAGTACAGACAGTACATTGAGAAGGATGCGGCCCTTGAGAGACGTTTCCAGCCAGTAATGGTTGATGAACCAACAGTTGAGGACACAATCAGTATCCTTCGTGGACTCAAGGAGAGATACGAGGTATTCCATGGGGTCAAGATCATGGATTCAGCCCTTGTAAGTGCTGCGGTTCTCTCTAACAGATACATTTCAGACAGATTCCTTCCGGACAAGGCTATAGACCTGGTGGATGAAGCCTGCGCTCTTATCAAGACTGAGATGGATTCCATGCCTGCAGAGCTTGATGAGCTTAACCGTAAGATCATGCAGATGCAGATTGAGGAGGCAGCTCTCAAGAAAGAGGACGATTCTCTTAGTAAGGAAAGACTATCTAATCTGCAGAAAGAGCTTGCTGAGCTCAAGGAAGAATTCGATTCCAGAAAGGCTCAGTGGTCCAATGAAAAAGAGGCAGTGGATAAGCTTGCTGCCATGCGTGAGCAGATAGATACTATAAATTCTGAGATTGCTATAGCTCAGAGAAATGGTGATTACGAGAAGGCTGGAGAGCTTCAGTATGGCAAGCTCCCTGCACTTAAGAAGCAGTTGGAAGAGGCTGAGGCAGTAGCAAGAGAGAAAGAGTCTGATACAACTCTTGTACATGAGAGAGTATCAGACGAAGAGATAGCTGGAATTATCAGCAGATGGACTGGCATTCCTGTCAGCAAGCTTACAGAGAGCGAGAGAAATAAGACCCTTCATCTTTCGGATGAGCTTCATCAGAGGGTTATTGGCCAGGACGAAGCCGTTGTAAAGGTTTCAGAAGCTATCATGAGATCCAAGGCTGGCATCAAGGATCCTACTAAGCCAATTGGTTCCTTCTTATTCCTGGGCCCTACCGGTGTTGGTAAGACAGAGCTTGCCAAGAGTCTTGCACAGGCCTTGTTCGACGATGAGAACAACATGGTCAGGATTGATATGAGTGAATATATGGAGAAGTATAGCGTATCCAGACTTATCGGAGCTCCTCCAGGATATGTGGGCTATGATGAGGGCGGCCAGCTAACTGAGGCAGTCAGGAGAAAGCCTTATGCGGTAGTCTTATTTGATGAGGTTGAGAAGGCTCATCCTGATGTGTTCAATATCCTTCTTCAGGTTCTGGATGATGGTAGAATCACAGATTCTCAAGGCAGAACTGTAGACTTCAAGAATACGATACTTATCATGACTTCCAATATCGGAGCCCAGTATCTTCTTGATGGAATCAGAGAGGATGGAACAATCAGTGAGGATGCCCAGAAGGAGACCATGGAGGATCTTCGTGCTCACTTTAGGCCTGAGTTCCTTAACAGACTTGATGAGATCATAATGTTTAAGCCTCTTACCAAGGAGAATATTGGAGGCATTGTTGATCTTGTAATAGCAGATCTTAACAAGCGTCTGGCGGACAGAGAGATTACAGTTTCTCTTACTCCTGCGGCCAAGGCCTATGTTATTGATAATGCATATGATCCAATTTATGGAGCAAGACCTCTTAAGAGATATATCCAGAAATATGTGGAGACGCTTTCAGCCAAGCTGATCCTTCAGGATGAGATAAATCCACATGATACTATAGAGTTTGATGTAAGAGACGGAGAACTTGTAGCCAGAGGCGTGAAGGGATGAATTAAAAGACTTTCATAGTAAGGAGAAAATATGATACCACAGGATCCAGTAATGCTGCTTAGCTTTATCAACATGAAGCTTCGAGATGAATATCAGGGGCTTGATGCCTTGTCAGAGGGGCTTGATATTAGCAAGGACGAGCTTGATGAAATAGTACGTAAATTAGAGAATATAGGGTACAAGTATGATCCGAAGCTCAACAAATTCGCCTAATTAGAGTATACTAATTCTCTGTTGTGGGAAATTTTATTATGGCTGTAGGCGGAATCATAGGGAAAGTTTTGATCGCATCCAACAAAAATAAGGGTAAAAGGTAATATAAGTGCAACTGACAAAGAGAGATTCTTTGTCAGTTGCACTTTTTTATATCATCTGATCTAAAAACTGGTGTATAATTAATTTGTAATACCATAACTTCTTAAACGCAATAATGAAAATGCGTTAAGAGATTATGATATTACAATGAATAAAACACATATACAACAAGGAGCGATATGCTATCATCCATAGATATTCACTGTCATATTATGCCAGGTGTAGACGATGGGTCCCCGGATATGGAGACTAGTCTGAAGATGCTGCAAATTGCGGAGAAAAATGGTATTGAACGCATTATTCTTACTCCTCATCACAAACCAATGCATCATAATGTAAGTCCTGAGCACAACAAGGTTTATTGCGGCAAACTCCAGGAACTGGCAGATAGGGCAGGACTTCATATTCATCTATATTCTGGAAACGAGATTTACTATAGTGATGAGACCCAGAGGGAACTTGAGAAGGGCAAGATCTGTACTCTGGCTGACTCTGATTATTGTTTGGTTGAGTTTCATCCCACAACCCCATTTAGAGCTATACATAACGGAATATATCAGGTTCAGACAGCAGGCTACATTCCAATAATAGCCCATGTTGAGAGATATTCAGATGTTGTATCCCATTATTCGTACGTAGAGGACCTAATAGATATGGGATGCTGTATACAGGTCAACGCATCAAGTGTGATGGGAAAATACGGATTTGGAATTTCTCATTTTACAAGGAAACTATTAAAGAACAGGCTGGTGGACTTTGTGGCTACAGATGCCCATGACTGCAAGAGCAGGGCACCAGAGATTCTTGAATGCAGAAATTATGTGGCTAAAAAATTTGGAGATGGTTACAGCCAAAAAATCTTTTACGATAACCCAATGTCAGTTATAAACAACGAAGTATTGTAAATACCAGGGGAGATTGATGAACAACAAAGACGACGTGCTAGAAATTAATCTTGGGGAATTATTTGCGGTTCTGATGGGAAGAGCCTTTCTGATCATT
Source organism: Butyrivibrio sp. INlla14 (assembly GCF_900102515.1). GTDB lineage: Bacteria > Bacillota > Clostridia > Lachnospirales > Lachnospiraceae > Butyrivibrio. The sequence goes on along the minus strand of NZ_FMVS01000005.1, from coordinate 20,520 downwards.
AGTGCTGGAGTTTTCTTTGCACTGGCGGGGCTTTTCCTTAGCAAGTTTGTGATTCATCCTGAGTATGAATCCACCACCAAGATTTATATTCTCAACAAAGAGGAGAATCAGACAGTAACGTACTCTGATGTGCAGATATCTACACAGCTGACACAGGACTATGCAGAGCTTATAAAATCCAGAAGAGTTTTGGAGGAAGTAATCCAGAGGCTTCATCTTGTTGATATGGAGTACAAGGATCTGTACGAGGTTCTGAAGGTTGATACCCCTTCTGATACGCGAATTGTAGCTATCACTGTCAAAGACGAAGATCCTCTTATGGCTATGAAGATAGCCAACTGCATAAGAGAGGTGGCCAGCGAACATATCACAAACGTTATGGATATTGATGCTATAAATGTAGCGGAAACAGCTAATGTTCCTACATCCAAGTCAAGTCCCAGCGTTGTGAGATGGACAGTTATTGCAGGCTTTTTGGGAGCTGTTGTAGTAGCCTTTTTTGCAATCCTTGGATATCTTTTGGATGACTCAATAAAGAGCAATGATGATGTGGAAAGATATCTTGGAATGAGCACTCTGGCACTTATACCGCTGACGCTGGATGAACAGGATAAGAAGAAAAAGAAAAAGCCAAAAAAGAGTAAGTAGGGGGATAAATGCAGAACGCCAAGCTTCATTTTAGCCAATCAGAAAATAACTATCAGATAAAAGAGGCATATAAGACCCTTAGAAGTAATATCGAATTTAGTGGACAGAACGTGAAGGTGGTATCCATCACAAGCTGTACACCTGGAGAGGGAAAGACTACAGTTGCCATGGCTCTTGCAAGAGCCTTTGCAGAGGCAGGTAAAAAGACTGTGCTGGTGGATGCTGATATGCGTAAGTCGGTGCTTGTTGGAAGATACAAGACTGGCTCTGTTCGCCTTGGCCTTACCCACTGCCTTGTGGGAAGGGAGAGATTATCAAGTGTTATCTGCGAGACTGATACGCCTAATCTTTATGTTATTTTCAGCGGCCCTGTGCCACCAAACCCCAGTGAGCTACTAGGAGGCAGGATTTTTGGCAAGGCTCTTGAAAATATGAAACAGGTCTTTGACTATATCATAATTGATACACCTCCTCTTGGAAGTGTTATCGATGCTGCTGTTGTAGCCAAGCAGTGCGATGGAACTGTCATGGTAATAGAATCAAATGCTATAAGCTACAGATTTGCCCAGAGGGTTAAAGATCAGCTTGATAAGGCGGGAGCCAAGATGCTGGGCGTTGTCCTTAACAAGGTCGATATAACAGGCAAAGGATATTATGGCCATTATGGAAGCTACTATGGCAAATATTACGGCAAGTATTATGGCAAGTACTATGGCAAATACGGAGAAGATAATATTGAGGTACCGTCCAAACCAAAGGCTAGTGTTGAAAAGGAGCCTTCTGATGATGACCTGGACGAACTTAATTATCTGGCAGGGGTAATGCGCAAGGACTAAGAATTTATCGAATTTATAGTTTCGACTAAAAAGATGACTTACAGGAGATTAACGTGAAGGGAAATATTCTGGGGATTTTTTTTACAATGTTAAGCGGAGTTCTGATTGCGCTTATCGTAATTGCTTACGGCAGGAGCGATAGACAGGAGCCGGAGTTCAGGTTTTCAGCCTTGAATCTTATGTATGATTCCACGACCACAGAGTCTGATCTTATTGCTGGAATAAATGCCTATGATTCAAGAGATGGAGATCTGACAAACAGGATTGTTGTGGAAAAGGTTGTTTTAAACAGAGAAGCTGAGACAGCGGTTGTTTACTATGCTGTGGCAGATTATAGCGGCAATGTCACCAAGCAGTCCAGAGTGTTCCCTGCGGACATAAAGGATCTTGAAGGTGAGACAGAGGAAGAAAATCTGGAAGAAATGTACCCTGATCTGAGTTTTGGGGATTCAGGTGAGATGTATAGCAGCGCAGAGGGGAGTTCTGGAGAACAGGCGGAGGAAGAATATTAGTATATTTGCAGATATGGAGACTGGAGGAAATATAGATAAAAGCTAAGGGGAATAGAATTCTGCGATTGGAGAAATATAGCTTATGAGGAAAGCAGGCAGAATAATCCTTGTGGTATGGGCGGTCCTTATGACCATAATTGCGGGCGGCCTTACTACCTTTGAAGCCATGAGGATATTTGGCAAACAGAATCTGGATTCCAAGTCGGCCACCACTTCACCTATGTTTGATGAAGAGATGGCGGGCGGCCCTGCAGAGAACAACACTGTCTGGGAGAACGACTGGGTAAGGTACAACGGTAATGTCTATGACTACAACGAGGACATTACTACTTTCCTGATCATGGGAATAGACAAGGACGATGAGGTGGTAAAAGAGGTACAGGAGGGCACAGATGGTGGCCAGGCGGATGCTCTTTTCCTGCTGGTATTAAATCCCCACGACGAGAGCATAAAGATCATTGGAATTAATAGAAACACCATGACAGATGTGGATATCTATGATGATTATGGCAGATACATGACTACAACTATCGCGCAGATTGCTGTTCAGCATGGCTTTGGAAACGGAATGGAAGAGTCCTGTGAATATCAGGTCAAGGCTGTTTCAAATCTCTTTTACCAGCTTCCAATACATGGATATGCAGCTATCAACATGAGCGCCATTTCTACAATAAATGACATCGTTGGCGGCGTAGATGTGACTGTTCTGGAAGACCTGACCAAATGGGATAGTAAGCTGGTAGAAGGAGCCCAGGTCCATCTGGAAGGAGAGAGCGCCTTTCACTACGTAAAGAGCAGAGATGTTAAGCTCTTTGGTTCCAGCGACAGGAGACTTGAGAGGCAGCGCCAGTACCTGAACGGATTTATCAAGGCAGCAAGGACCATGAGCATGGAAAATAGTAACGCTGCCATAGATCTTTTTACAGCAATAAGCGACAAGATGGTAACGGATATTACAGCAGACGAGATTTCGTATCTTGCTCCTTATATGACAAGATATTCCTTTGATGCCTCTGATTTTATGATGATAGACGGTGAAACTCAGAAGAATGGCCAGTATGAGGAATTCTATGTGGATGAGGATGATCTCTACAAAACAATAATTGAAGTTTTTTATGAAAAAGTTGATTATGCAGACTAAAGTTTTGGAGAAAAAAAGCCGATATAGGATTGTAAGAATATTAGTTATTTGCCTTTGCCTTGCGCTGATAGCAGGCTGTGGCAAGACGTCCAGCAAGAAAACTACGGAGGAAGAGGGCTCTGATTACGTTGATGTCAGCGAGCTTTCAAGGCTAAATAGTGATATCTTTGCCTGGATAAGGATTCCTGAGGCTGGAATTGATTACCCCGTGCTTCAAAGGGGCGACGGAGATGATTCATTTTACCAGACGCATGATTATCTGGGAAAAGAGGATCCTAAGGGCGCTATCTATATAGAAGCTGCAAACTTAAATGACATGTGCGACTTCAATGAAGTACTTCACGGCTCATCACCATCAGATGGCACAATGTTTGCACCTCTGAGTAAGTTTCTTGATCAGGAATTTTTTGACGAACATAAATACATTTACGTATATATGAAAGGGAATGCGCTTATCTATTATACATTTGCCGCATACCTAAGAGAAGATACAAGGCTTCTTGAGCAATATGATTTTAGCTATGCTTCTGGATGTCAGCAGTTTCTGGATGAGATTTATTCAAGAAGCATGAGCAAAATAGTTAGAGAGGGCTGGGAGAACCAGGTACAGCCTGACAATTTCATAATCACACTTTCGACAGTTGATCCTTCCTCAGGCAAACAATTAGTGGTAGTTGGATGCCTTGTGGGAGATGTGGCAGGGAAGATAGACAGATACGTGGATTATGGTGATCCTGATGATTTCTAAAGTTGTTAAGAAAGTATGGAGGCGTAGAAAAATGAAAAAGATTCTGGCTCTCGTAATGGCAGGAATGATGATCGTATCATCTAGTATTTGTGTTTGTGCTACTGATTCAGCAGGCACTGGAAATTCTGGTGAGGGCTCTATCAGTCCACAGGCTGAGATTGCACAGCTTAAGGCTGAACTGGAGGCTCAGAAAAAAGCTTATGAGAAGCTTGAACAGGCCAACAAAACCCAGTCAGCACAGATTTCAGCTCTTATAGATGCTGTAAAGGCAACTGCAAACAGCAAGCAGAGTGCGCCAGCTCCATCAAGAGGTTCTTCAGGACCTGATTACAGAAATCAGCAGCTAATTAGAAATAATGCTGTCTCCTTTAATGGCAACATAATTGGCCAGGGCGGACATGTAGAGATAAACGGCGGCAGAAGTAATGTCACCTTTGTACTCGGCGTTCCTGACGGGGGAACACTTACATCAGCCAATACTCTTGCAGGAAGTGTAAGGGGCGGCCTTATCAACTGTGTTACAGTTTCATCAACGGTAGGCTTTAGGACAGCAAGAGTTAATTTCTACATGCCAGGTGTAGTTGCCGGCGATACAATTGCTGTTTATCAGCTTCAGAACGGCAAATGGGTACAGCTTCCAACAGCAGAGATCCGCAAGGACCACGTAGTTGTTGATATGACACGCTATGGAACACTGGCGTTTATCAGAGTACCAGTACTTGCAGCAGTTACTGGTTGATAATTTCAGGCTTTATCCGCCTTTCAAGAAGGACTTGAGAGGCGGATTTTTTTGTTGTAGAATGTCTTTATCTTAGTAGAGCGTGAAAGTGAGAAAGTAGAGGAAATACAATGAGCTGGGAAGAAAATGTTAGAAAAGTCATACCATATACTCCAGGCGAACAGCCTAAGATCAAGAATATTATAAAGCTAAATACTAATGAAAACCCTTATCCTCCAGCACCTGCTGTGGAGGAGGCACTTAGAAATATGGATGCAGATGCCTTCAGGAAATATCCTGATCCTGGCTGCAGCCGCCTTGTTAATGCAATTGCTGATTTTTATAAAGTTGATAAGGACAATGTATTTGTGGGAGTAGGATCTGATGATGTGCTGTCAATGGCCTTTTTGACATTCTTTAATTCGAATAAGCCAGTCCTTTTCCCTGATATCACCTATTCTTTTTATGATGTATGGGCGCAGCTTTACAGGATCCCTTATGAGCAGATTCCTTTAAAGAGCGACTTTACTATAGAACCTTCAGATTATTTCAGGGAAAATGGCGGTATTGTCATAGCTAATCCTAATGCACCGACAGGAGTGGAGCTTTCTCTTTCTTCAATAGAAGAAATTGTAAAAAGAAATCCTGATGTGGTTGTGATCGTTGATGAAGCCTACGTGGATTTTGGCGGAGAATCAGCACTTCCTCTTATTGATAAGTATGATAATCTACTGGTGGTCCAGACCTTTTCAAAGTCAAGGTCTATGGCTGGAATGAGGATTGGTTATGCTTTTGGTAGCAAGAAGCTTATTGGATATTTGTCCGATGCCAAGTTTTCTTTTAACTCCTACACCATGAATATGCCAAGCCTTGAGCTTGGAGCCTTGGCAATCGAGGACAGGGACTACTTTGAAAAGACCAGGAGCATGATAATAAGAACCAGAGAAAGAATCAAGGAAGAACTCTCTAAACTTGGCTTTGTTTTTGCGGATTCCAAGACTAACTTTATCTTTGCAATGCACCCAGACAGGCCTGGCAAGGAGCTATTTGAATATTTGCGTCAGCATGATATAATAGTTCGTCGCTTTGATTTACCAAGGATAAGTGAGTATCTTAGAATCTCCATAGGAACTGATGAGGAGATGGATACCCTTATCAGCGTACTAAAGGAGATTATTTAATGCTGAAGAAATATTTGATAGTTTTTTTGTGGGCTATGGTTCCACTTGTTGAACTTAGAGGAGCTATTCCGATTGCCCAGGGAATTAAGGTTGCTGATCCAAATTTCAACATGCTTCTTGCATATATTATTATTGCAATCGGCAACATGCTTCCTGTACCTTTCATTTTCTTTTTTGCCAGAAAGGTGCTCGAGTGGGGCAAAGAGAAGCCTGTGATCGGCGGATTCTTTACTTTCTGCCTTGAAAAAGGTGAAAAAGGAGGAGCAAAGCTTCAGGCTAAGGCTGGAAGAGGCTTGTACTGGGCGCTTCTTCTTTTTGTAGGTATTCCAGTTCCTGGAACTGGCGCCTGGACAGGAACTCTTGCTGCCAGCATTCTTGATATGGATTTTAAAAAGAGTGTAATGGCAGTAGTTGGTGGTGTTGCACTTGCCGGTACTATCATGGGCGTAGGAAGCTTTGTAGTTGCCAATCTTTTAGTTGGAACCTTTGGCTGATTGTAGGAGCTTTATATGGAAGCATATTCAGATTTTGCAACTGTATATGACACCTTTATGGATGAGACCCCCTACGAAGTGTGGGGAGACTATGTTGCTGAGCTTATAGACGAGTATGGAATATCAAGGCCTTATACTGAGAGTGCTGCAGAGGCAGGCACGGAAGCTGAGGCTGATGCGGAAGCTATAGAGGATACAGAGGCAGCTCTTTTACAGGAGAGAAATCTTGTGGTTGAGCTTGGCTGCGGCACTGGCTCTTTTACCCAGATCATGAAGAAAAAGGGTTATGACATCATGGGGATTGATATGTCTCCTGAGATGCTGAACATAGCAAGGAACAAGGCAGCAGAGGCTGGGCTTGATATCATGTATCTTGAGCAGGATATGAGGGAGCTTGATCTATACTGTACTGCCGGAACTATTGTAAGTGTGTGCGATAGCATCAATTACTTGCTTGAGGATGAGGATGTGATTGAGACCTTTAGGCTTGTCAACAATTTCCTTTATCCGGGTGGAATATTTATTTTTGATTTCAACACTCTCTACAAATACAGAGATGTGATAGGAGATGCTACGATTGCAGAGAATCGTGAGGACTGCAGCTTTATTTGGGATAATTATTATCACGAAGAAGAGCACATCAATGAATACGATCTGACTATTTTTGTCAGGACTTCTGGGGAGGAGGATGTATTCAGACGTTTTTCGGAGACACATTATCAGAGAGGATATACGGTGGAGGATATGAAGTACTATTTGAAAGAAGCGGGGCTAGAGCTAGTTACTATAGTTGATGCAGATACTCACAAGGCACCAACTGCTGAGAGCCAGAGGATTTACATTGTGGCTAGAGAGAAGGGTAAAGAGAAAAGTAAATAATGAATATTAAGAAAGACAACTGATTGCACTTAAGAAAATAGTGGTCAGTTGTCTTTTTTTATTTCATGGAGCTGTTTGGATCAGTCTATGGAAATCTCTCCGGTAAATACTGTAGTTGCAGGGCCCTCCATGATAACGGAAGACTCAAGGTCACCATTCCAGGTGCAGGTAACAATTCCCCCAAGAACATGAACATCAACTTTTTTATCTGTAAGACCGTTTAGAATACAGGCAACAGTTGTGGCGCAGCACCCTGTTCCGCAGGCAAGGGTTTCTCCAGTGCCTCTTTCCCACACACGCATATGAACTGAGCCTCTATTGTCTACCTTTACAAACTCTGTATTGGTGCGGTTGGGGAATATCTCATTATTCTCAAATTTTGGTCCGATAGCTTCAATATCGAAGGTTTCAAGGTCCACATCTTCCGGCAGGAAAACAACTGCGTGAGGATTACCCATGGAAACGCAGGTGATATTCCACTCTTTGCCATCTATTGTGACTGGGGCATTTATCATGGCATCAGTGGAAGTACTGTTAGCCTCTGACTTATCGAGTGATACAGGTACAAGCTCGGGAGTAAGTATTGGTGCACCCATATCAACCTTTACTGAGGACACAAGGTTGTCGTCACCAACAGTCAGATCTATATATTTCTTTTGTCCGGCACTTACTATAACCAGATTTTTCTTATTGGTGAGTCTGTTGTCATAAACATATTTGGCAACGCATCTTATTCCGTTTCCGCACATTTCAGATCTTGAACCATCGGCGTTGTACATTTCCATCTCAAAATCAATGGATGAATCGGAAACTGGATTGATAAATATAAGGCCGTCTGAACCAATTCCAAAGTGTCTGTCAGAAACTTTTTTTGCAAGGTCACTTTTTTTATTCTGGGGAATATTTTCCCTGGCACCATCTACGTAAACGTAGTCGTTGCCGCATCCGTGCATTTTGGTAAAGAGCATAAAAAAACCTCCTGAATTCTGAATAAGTTATCTAATTTTACGGCTTTTTTAGATTGATTGCAATCTAATCAATAAAACCTTGAAAAAATTCAAGAATTTTATTATTTTTTTCTATTCAAAAATTCTAACAAATATGATAGATTTTATGATTATAATAGGTATAAATTAGATATTGTAGGTTTTACATATTTAGATTTTCAAAAGAGGTTTTCAATTAGAGTTTTTTGCATGAGGGGCAGATACACATAGTTTTGGGGATGTGTGTCTGGATGTGGAGGACAGTATGAAAAAAGGGGTTAAAAAGATTGCATTCGTAGCATCTTCAGGGGGACATCTTGAGGAAATTTCCCGTCTGAAGGAAATCGAGGGGATGTATGACTGCTTTTTAGTAACAGAGAAAAGTGATTTCGAGATCAAGGATTTCTGTGAAAAAAGGTATCTTGTTCCAATGATGAACAGAAAGCAGATCACATTTTTTCCAAAGTTTATTTGGCTATTTTTTAAGACGCTTTCTATTCTGCTCAAGGAAAAACCAGACTTTATAATTACAACAGGAGCTTTGGTGGCATATCCTTTCTGCGTGGTAGGCAAACTTCTTGGTATCAAGGTGGTTTATGTTGAGTCTTTTGCAAGAGTCACAGAGCCATCTCTTACAGGTAAGCTTGTTTATAACATGTCAGATTTGTTCATGGTACAGTGGGAGGATATGCTAGAGAAATATCCGAAGTCGATGCTTGGAGGCGGTATATTTTGATATTTGTCACATTGGGGACGCAGAAATTTCAAATGAATAGACTGGTCAAGGCAGCAGATGAGTTGGCTTTGGTACTTTCTGAAGATATATACATTCAGAAGGGTCACTCAGACTATGTTCCCAAGAACTGTGAATATACCGATTTTGTGGATGCCGATGAGTACAATAAGAAAATTGCGGAGTGCAGCATTCTTATTACTCATGCAGGTGTAGGAACGATTATTACAGGCATCAATTGTGGTAAGCCAATAATAGTTGTACCACGCAAGAACAAGTATGCAGAGCATGTTGACGATCATCAGTGTCAGATTGCGAAGGCATTTTCATCCAAGGGATGTGTTCTTTGCTGTGAAGAGGTAACTGAATTAAAGGATTATATTGATAAAGCAAGGACGTTTGACTTTAAACCATACGAACTTAGGGGTGGTAATATAGAGGAGACTATCATGAGATTTATCAATATCTTTGATTGATACTAAGATGTTGGGGCAGTATTACGATGAATCGCAGTAACAAAGGGGCAAACACAAATTTTATACAAATGATGGAGGATATTGTAGTCCTCTTTATTGTTTATTTTATAGAGCGCAAGGCGTTTGAGGATGTGATCTTACCAACGACACAGCCAAAATGTCTCGCGCTTGTTGTGGTTTTTGGTACAATCTATATTCTGTCCAACAAGGAGTCCAGAATATACGATGTGACGTTCTTTTTCTATATGGACAGGTTCTGGAAGACTATCAGTAAGTCCTGGATTCTGGCTACCGGGATCACTATGGGACTTATGTATGTCTATAATCCTCATATCAATATCAGAAGATTTCATCTTCATTTCATTTTCTGGGTATATGTTGCCATATGCATCAATATGGTATTCAGCAGATTTTTTCAAATGATATTTGCAGACAGGTTGGCGCCTAGAGCGGCCTTTGTCGGTACTTTTGAAGAGTATGAGAAGTTCAATTATTTTTTGAATAAGACAAGCGTCAAGGTTGAGGAAGTTGGATATATTCTGGACAGAGAACTTCCCGGCAAAAAGGTGTTCAATATTCTGGGAGTTATTGATGACATCGAGAAGATTGTCAGAAATAACGAGATTGATCAGGTATATTTCATACAGCATAGTGATGACAATATAGAACAGATACAGCAGTATATTGACATGTGTCTTGAGATGGGAGTCACTGTCAAGGTTGTGATGGATGTTTCATACTCACGCAGGATGCACAGATCTAATAGTTATGTTAGTTCTGTTGGGACATACCCGCTTATCACATATCATACAATCACACTTAACAGTTATGAGCAGGCTATAAAGAGGGCGATGGATTTTGTCTTTAGCCTTATTGCAATCATAATTGTATCGCCTGTGATGCTGATAACCGCGATAGCAATTAAGCTTGATTCTCCCGGACCTGTTATTTTTAAGCAGGTTCGTGTTGGACAAAACGGCCGCACCTTTAACATGTACAAATTCAGGAGTATGTGTCAGGATGCGGAGAAACGCAAGGATGAACTTATGGAGCAGAACGAAATGGACGGCTTCATGTTTAAGATAAAAGACGACCCGAGGGTAACAAGGGTAGGTAAGTTCATTAGAAGGACCAGTATAGATGAACTTCCACAGCTGATCAATGTACTAATGGGAGATATGAGTCTTGTGGGGACAAGACCTCCGACAATCGATGAGGTTGCCAAGTATAAGAGAGGCCAGTGGAGGAGAATCAGTATCAAGCCAGGAGTTACAGGGCTCTGGCAGATCAGTGGGCGTAATGATATCAGGAGCTTTGATGAAGTAGTTGAGCTGGATCTGAGATATATCGACAACTGGACCTTAGAGTCAGATATTGCGATTTTATTTAAGACGGTGGGAGTTCTTTTAACAAAAAAGGGAGCATATTAAGGTGGAGGAAGACGAAAGTGGAGATGACAGAAAAAGTAAAATTAAAAAAGCAGCTGAATGTGACAGATCTTTCTGGGGAAAAAGTTATGATTGATTTTGAATCAGGTAAGTATTTCATGATAAAGGGCGCAGGTAATGACATATGGGATCTTATCCAGGAAGAGATTACTGTAGGCGAGATCATTGATAAGCTGCTTTCTGAGTATGAGGTTTCAAGGCAGGAATGTGAGGAGTCTGTTCAGGATTTTTTGGGAAAGCTTCGTGAGCTTGATTTTATCTGATTTTTTGGAGGAGTTATTGTGTTAAAAACTATTATCAACAACTTTCATATAGAGAAACTTTTTTGGATAATAAAGTCCAAACTCAAATATATGATACTGGTGGGACTTTTTTTTGGTGTGCTGGCAGGAGGCGCTACCTTTGTATTGAGGCAGGATACCTATGCAGCGCAGATTTCTTTTTATGTATACAGTAATCCGGATTATATCAATGACAGTGGGATCAATCTTTCTTCAGCTGAGGTAGGTAATGCTTCGGCACTTCTTAGTAGTTACCTGCAGATATTAAAGAGCAATAGCTTTTTGGAGTCGGTTATAGAAAAGTCTGGTATTGATCCGGTGTATTATACCCCTGGCATCTTAAGGTCTGAGATTTCCGCTTCTGCGGTATCAGGTACAGCGGTGTTTAAGGTTACGGTATACGATGTTAATCCCTACAACGCGATGCTTATAGCCAATACCATCGGAGAACTTGCACCAGAGAAAATTGTCAGCGTTGTAAAGTCTGGCGGTATCGAGGTTCTTGATCAGGCTAAGCTTCCGACTGTGCCTTATGAGTCAACAAGCGTTTCACTTATGACTTTTATGGGGGCAGTTGCAGGTGCAGCTTTAGCAGCTTTCTTTTTTATCATTAGAGGTCTTAGAGACACTAGATACAGAAGACTTAATGAAATTACAGATGTTTACAACATTCCAATACTTGGAATAGTTCCTCAAATGGAGGAAAAGGATGAAAAGGGTAATGTAAAGGTAATTCTGTCAGATGACAGCCCCTTTGTTCTAAGGGAAGCCTACAACGATATCAGAACTAACATGCTCTTTATGGGTAATGGAGAGAAGTGTCCTGTATTTGCTGTAACAGGCGCAGATTATGACGAAGGTAAGACTACTAACAGCATAAATCTTGCAACTAACTTCGCAATGATGGGAAAGAAAACTCTTCTCATTGATGGAGACCTTCGAAATGGTGATATAGCGCAGATTCTGGGCATAGAATCCAAGAATGGCCTGTCAGAGTATCTTGGAGGCCTGCAGAAAAAGCTGAATATTCATGCGAACACCAGGGAAAACCTTGATGTTATTACTACGGGCGTTATTCCTCCTAACCCTACAGATCTTTTGATCAGTGATAAGTGGAAGGACATGATTGCAGATCTTAAGAATAATTACGACGTCATAATTATTGATACACCTTCTATTGGTATAGTTGCTGATGGCGTGGAAGTTGTCAATGTGGCAACTGCATTTATAGTCGTGATAAGAGAGTTCGTAACAAGGTTTGAGAGAGAAGAACTAATTATCAGAAAGCTTGACGCTGTAGGCGCAAATGTTTGCGGATTTATTTATAACGGAATGGACGTCAGGTCAGTAGATTATAATCACAAGGATTATGTTAACGGTGGAAATTATGGTAAGCGTAGTAGTGCCAGTGTACAACACAAAAAGGTATCTAAAAAGAAGTCTTGATGCACTGGTAGGACAGACAATACCTCATTCAGAATTTGAAATTGTTTTGGTGGACGACGGTTCAACTGATGGGTCTGGAGAAATCTGTGATGAGTATAGTAAGAAGTATCCAGATATTATAAGAGTGTTTCACAAGAGTAATGGCGGTCAGGCCACAGCCAGAAATTATGGCATCAGGATGGCCAGAGGTGAATATATTGGTTTTGCTGATTCTGATGATTATGTGGATGTGACCATGTTTGAAAAGCTGTATGAGCTTGCAAAGGCTGAAAATGCGGATCTTACTGAGTGCCATTATCACAGTATGTTTGAACTTCCTTCAGAGGATGATTCTTTTCCTAATTACAGGGAAATAGGAACCAGAGGAACAATAAGAGCTCACAAGGATGTGAGAGAACTATTTTTTGATCCTCAGGTTTCTCCCTGGAATAAGCTATATAGAAAAAGTGTCCTTGCAGACAATGATGTCTTTTTCCCAGAGGGAATGATATATGAAGATACTGCCTTTTATATAAAGGCACTTCCCTTTATAAAAAAGCACGCATATCTTGATGAAAAGCTAGTGTATTACAGCGTAAGACCAAGTTCCACCATGACAAAGAATCTTGGAGCCAGGGTTGGTGATATTTTTAAAGTCTTGGACAATATAATAGATTTCTATCACAGGAAAGCAATCTTTAGACAGTACAAGGATGAGCTTGAGTACTTTTGTGTGAAAATAGCATTCTGCAGCAATCTTAGCAGAATAGGAAGAGTTCCTAATAGATACATGAGAAGGGAATTATTTGATAAGACCTTTGATTTTGTAAATAAGAATTTTCCTTATTACCGCAAGAATAAATTTTTTAAGGGTAAGATTGGGGTGTATATAAAGTCAGTAGGTAGATGGAACTGCGGTATTTATGCCTTTGTTCTGTCCAAAGTGATGATCGGATAAGGGGAAAAATGAAGCCGCATATTTCTGTGGCCATGGCCACCTATAATGGGGAAAACTACATAATAGAACAGCTTGAATCTATCTTGGATCAGTCAATGAAAGTGGATGAGATCATTATCCACGATGACATATCCAAAGATGATACAGCGGCAGTTGTGGAGAAGTATATCGAGGCAAAGGGGCTTTCGGATATCGTAAAGTTTTCTGTTAATAAGAAAAACCTCGGATATGCTTCTAATTTTATAAGTGCACTGCTTGAAACCAGAGGTGATTATGTTTTCTTCTGTGATCAGGATGACATATGGACCAGCACCAGGGTTCAGGATATGGTGCAGGTCATGGAGAAAAACAAAGATATAGCTCTTTTGGGATCTGAGTTTGAACCCTTTAAATGCAGTGAAGATGCACCAGATGTGCCTTCCTGGGAACTTGCCAGATTTAAAAACGATGGCTCAGTAGAGAAGCTTTCCTTTAATTCCGAGAACATTTTTATTGGCTGTCAGGGCTGTACAATGCTCATGACAAGGTCTTTCCTTGAGGATATTAAGGACTATTGGTATGAAGGCTGGGCTCACGATGAATATGTCTGGAAACTGGCTCTTTCCATGGACAGACTATATTTCTTCCATAAGACTACACTAAAAAGAAGACTTCATTCCAGCAATGTCACCCTTCACAAGGAACATAAAAACGAGCAGAGGATCAGATATCTGACTGAACTAAAAAAGAGCCACGAGGCTACAAGGCGCTTTATTTGTGAAAACGAAGCTGTGGCAGAAAAAGAGTTTAAAACAAGACTCATGGATCGCCATATAAAGGCAACAGGGCTCAGGCTTGGCCTGATCCAGAATAAAAAGATTTTTAACAGCATTAGATTATTAGGGTATATGGACTGCTATCACAAAAAAAGGTCTATTCCCGTGGAACTACTAATGGCACTTAGAAGAAAGTAATATGAATAGTACTACAGAAAATGTGAATAATACGAAAAGTAAATACTTCAAAGATCCGCTTGAGAGGGAGTGGTTCAGAAAAGTGGGACTTGCGTATATGTTTTCTCTATACGTGCTTCCACAGTATTTTGGAATAGCAAATCCCCTGTTCGATCTTACTATAGTTAGAATAACTATTATTGTGGCTGCTATTTTTATAATTAATGACAAAGAAAGAACAGCTTCTTTTAAACAGATAATTGTCACTGAGAAGATGGGGCTTGTTCTTATTCCATATTTTATTGTCCTTTTCTACACTATGGTGCTTAGGGTAGATATTAACGCTTTTCTTAATCCGTTTATTGAATTTCTTGAGATGTATCTTTTGATATATATTATCAGGGATACCTTCGGATTTAAGCAGTCAGTAAAGATATTTCTGGGATTTATATACCTGCTGGTCATCTTGGGAGTCATAGAGTCAATTACAAGTGTTTCGCCTTTTTCATATCTGGTGACTATAAAAGGTATTTACACTGGTAGATATTTGAGAGGTGGCCACTACAGGATAATGGGTAATGCAGGGCACTCTCTTGGATATGGCCTTATGTTGATAACAGCTCTCCCTTTTGCGGCGTACGATTATGAGAAGGAAGAACTAAATATCTTTAGAAGGCCTGTACTTTTGTGGCTTTTAATATTTAACATTTTTATGACTGGGTCAAGGTCAACATTAGGAGTGGCATTTGGTGAAATTTTTGCTATATTTTTGCTTTCAGATTTTAAGTATATAAAGCATAACACTATGCTGCTTTTATCATCCTTAACAATATTTGCCTTTTTAACATTTGTACTGCAAAGAACTTCGTTTGGATCCTATGTCATGCTGCAAATAACTTCATTAGTGGACTCATTATTTGATACTACTTATTCGGTGAAATATGGAGCGAACTACTTGCAGCTTAGACAGAGTAAAGCTTATAGAGATCTGCTCAAACGAATATTCCATGTGGAATGGCTTAACCCCATCTTGGGAATAGGCAGAAAACGTGGTTTTAAGAGTATGGTGGATGGAAAAAGAATTGTTTCCATAGATAATTTCTACATTGCAGAATATGTAAGATATGCATATCCGGGAATGGTCAGTTACATCCTGTTTTTGGTATATATGGGGTTACGTATGGCCTACGATATATATAAGACTCATTCTGCTGCTATCAGAATGGTATTTATTGGATCTGTTTTCTATTGTCTGCACCTGTATATTGCTGATTCGCTGCAGACATTTAAGTATTTGTACGTTCTATTTGCATTGTACCTGTGTGTGGATAAAAAGGAATATGTTCCTGCCAAGGATCCTTGTAAATATATAAAACGAGGAATTATCGAATATGCCAAGCTATGATAATAAGCTTATGAACAGAATAAAGGATAGGATGCTTCTGGGGACTATCTATGATCAGGTAATGATGCATGTGAAGTATAAAGATGAAAAGACACGTTTTCTGTATAGTGTTATGGCTGGTCAGAAGCACAGAATGATATTCTACCGCAGGTTTAAAAAGAAATACCTGGAGAAATGCACTGAGGACAGGCCATGGGAGTGCCTTGAGAAGAAAACTAACAAAGATACTGTCTGGTTCATGTGGCTTCAGGGAATTGATAATGCACCAGATATTGTTAAAAGGTGCCTTGAGAGCCAGAAGAAAGCCATGCCTGATAAAAAGTTTATTGTGCTGGATGAGAGTAACTATCAGAAATACGCTTCGCTTCCAGATTACATCGTTAAAAAGCATGATGAGGGCATTATAGGACATGCACATTTTAGTGATCTTATCAGAAATGAGATACTGATAAAACATGGCGGATTCTGGATTGATTCTACTGTTTTTATGACTGATGCAAATCTTGTAGAGAGTATCGAGAAGACAGATCTTTTCATGTACAGCTATTATTATTTTGGTTTTAACCCGGAGATAATGGAGCTGAACAACTGGTTTATTTACAGCACAACCAATAACAATATGCTATCTCTTTTGCAGAAGTTTTTGTATGAATATTGGAAAGACAACAACCGCGCATCAAATTATTATATCTATCATATTTTTGAAGCGATTGTTAATGAGTATTATGAGGATGAGTACAAGGCTATGCCTATAGTAAGCCAGGCCCAGGCTCATGTTTTGGCAACATATATTTATGACAAGTATAATCCTGATAAATTTGAATGTCTTAAAAAGACCACAGGGGTTCACAAGCTGAGCACCAGATTTGACCAGGACAAGCTTAAAGAGAAAGGAACGTTCTACGATGTCATCATCAATCAGTCAGACTACTGATGTGGAAGTTATAAAGAACATAGCTCCTGAAGATGGAAATAGAATACCCAAGATCATTCACTATTGCTGGTTTGGTGGAAAACCTCTGCCAGAGGATCTAAAAAAGTGTCTTGATACCTGGGAAAGACTCCATGGCTATACCATTATGAGATGGGATGAGAGTAATTGTTCCTTTGATGAGAATGAGTTTGTGAGAAACACCTTCAGGGACAGGCAACTTGGATTTATTGGTGACTACTACAGGCTTAAGGCTGTGTATGAATACGGCGGTATCTATTTGGACACCGACGTGAAAGTGTATAAGTCTTTTGACAAGCTATTAAAGCATAAGGCATTTCTGAATTTCATTTTTGACTGTTCAATTGGAACTGCCATTATTGGAAGCGAAAAGGGGAACCCTTTTATCCGTGGAATAATGGATATGTACGATAGAAGCGTGATACTTCCGGTGGATAGTAAAAGGCAGGACAAGGTCTTTGAGTGGAAGGACGATATACTCTATGTTCATGGATATGCCACCAGCAATTACTATTATACCTATTACATTTTAAAGCACTATCCAGCTTTGATGCTCAATAACAAATTCCAGGATATGGGGGACTTTGTTATTTATCCCAAGGAATTATTTGAGATAGGAACACTTTCTGGAAGACACTATGCTATTCACTTAAATGCAGGTGAGTGGAGAACTAAAGAGGATGACTCAGATAGTCTGAAGAACCGGATAAAGAATTCCCTAAAAGGTAATGAGTTTATTTATGACAAGGTTCAGGTTCTGGTCAGAAAACGCAGATACAAGAGACTTAATAAGGGAATACCTTTTTATGCCTATTCGCATGCACAAAAGGAAGGAAGACAATTACCGGAGTTGTAATAATGAACTATTATTTTACAGTTATTTGGGGACTTATAATTGAACAGCTACGGGGAATATATGTGGCGCAGATTGAGCTTTTATTAATTGTAGGAGCCCTGGTGATTCTTATTCCTGGATATATCCTGATGAGGATAAAGGGGAATATTACCAAAAGGGGGCTTTTTACTGCCTATTTTCTTTTTGTATATGTAGGAATAATGCTTCTTATAACCATATTCAGGAGACAGCCCGGCTCAAAAGAAGGACAGATAGTAACTCATTTGGATTTTGGATATATTAAGGGCGGATGGTTTAGGCAGAAACAGGCGGCTTACAGCATCCTTAATGTTTTTTTGTTTGTTCCATTTGGTTTTTTGATAAGAGTTTTAAGGAAAGAAGAAGGACACATTCGAAACATTGTCATGTGTACACTTTTAAGCTTCCTCTTTAGCTTTGGAATAGAATGTATTCAGCTTATGACAGGGACAGGTTCTTTTGAAGTAACGGATCTGGTTACAAACTTAAGCGGGGGCTTTATAGGAGCAATTATTGCTTCCCTGATCTTACATATTTTAGACAGAAGGATTTTGAAACATGAAAAAGAAATTTAATCTAAAAGATTTTTTGATAATTCTACTCAGCATCATTTGTCTGTGTTTGCTGATTTTTATTATCTATGCTTCCAGGAAAAGCAGTGAGATGGTTTCAGAGATGCTTGAAAGTGACAGCGAACTTGTAGCATCTACTGTAGCAGAAACAGAAAAAGTTTTTACCGACTATATAGAGCTTAGCGAGGCTTCTTCAGAAAAATATATTGAGCTATACAACTACGGAACCGACTCCATCGATCTATCTGGTATAAAGATTCTTCTTGCCGGGGAGGAAATCGGAACCATAGGAGATGGAACTTTAATTGAAAAAAATCAGTACATCGCTATTGACCTTAAGAAAAACCCTGGAGATGCCAAGGTCAATATAATCACACTTAAGGACAAAGATGGCAATGATATTGCCGGATATCTGCTTCCACAGATAACTGCTGGGAAGAGCTATGGAAAGAGAAGTGCAGACAGTAAGGAGATGGGATTTATGTCTCCTACCAAGGGCAAGGCAAATGACTCAAAAGAAATAGAATATGTAAGCTTTGATGGTATAAAGTTTTCTACGCCATCTGGTTTTTATTCCGGTACTTTTCCTCTTACATTGGAAGCAGGCGCTGGGGAAAAGATATATTACACAACAGATGGTACTATGCCAACAACAAAGTCTGATGAATATGTGGAACCAATAATGATCAGAAAGCCCTCAAGCTCTGATGCGGTATATTCAAAGATAGCCTTTGACTATTATCAGACTGCAAAATATACTGGCGGAGCCATTGACAGAGCAATGGTGGTCAATGCCATAAGAGTAGATGGAAGCGGTAAGGTTACTGGTCAGGCTTCACAGATATACTTTATTGATATGGCCAGGGATGTATCCTACAGGAATATTCCTATTATTTCAATTACTATGGATCCTGAAGATCTGATCGGATATGAAAGCGGTATTTACGTATCGGGTAAAGGATACGATGATGCCTTAATTGCAGGAGAGGCACATCCCAGCAACTTCTCCAATTACTTAAGCAAAGAAAAAAAGGACTGCCAGATAACCTATTTTGAAGCTTCTAAGGGAAAGTCATTAGAGAGCGATGGAAAGATAGGTATCTATTACAACAGTGAAGTATACTCTGTTCAAAAAGCATTCAAGATTACTATGGACGGATCTATATGGAAATATGTAGGTTCATCACTTCATGATTATATAGATGGTAATTATGAGCTAATTGTGCAGCAGAACCTTGATGATGAGGATGTCAAACTTAGAGAATATATTGCTAATGGCCTTATGGAAGATACAGCTGTTGGAACCTACGAAATGACTCCGGTAGTGTTATTCCTAAATGGAGAATACTGGGGCGTGTATATGCTCAAGGCTCCTTATGATACTAAATATTTTGCCAAGGAATATGGCGTAAGCGAAGATGGACTCAACATAAGAAAATATTATTATGGAGTTTATAATCAGTCTTTCAGAAGTCTGACAGAATATATAACCACCAATGATATGAGCGTGCCTGAAAACTATGAGCATGTTAAAGAGATGATGGATATTGATAGTTATCTTACATATGTATGTGGGAATATTTACCTGGCTAATTCAAAACTAGGTACAACAAGAACCTCAACATGGAAGACCGTTGATGCAAGCGGGACTGGCTACTCTGATGGAAGATGGAGATGGCTCATGGATTTTACAGGGGATACCATGAACAGCTCCAGAAAACAGAATTACAAAATAAATACCTTTATGCAGCCTGGGGTTCATGGCGATAGGGTATTTCAGTCATTACTGATGAATAAAGAGTTCTGTAATCGCATGGTTGAAGTCATGGAGAAGCTGATTGCCGAGAATTTCAGTAAGGAAAACTATACAGAGGTTATAGAGTACTATTCAAATCTTATGAAAAAACCTGCCATGGATTCACATTCAAGATTCTACAGCTCTTATTCTGAGGCTGAGTTTAGTATGCAGGTAGATAATCCTGAATTATTCATGACAACTTAATTTCCTAAAATCTGATCCATAATCCGATTTTTTGAAATGGATGCCTAGAACAGGCGGGATTTAGTCCTAAAAAAGGGTAGACTATCCCTATGTATCAGAAATACAGATTTTTAAGTTATCAAGGTACATTATTAGTTGCTATTCCAGCTGTGGCTGTAAGCCGCTTATGTTTGTTAGAGTTTCATGAAACTCAGATATATAAGGACAACTGCTACACAGCTTGAAATAAATATATCTACCTGATCTGACTACCTTAACGGCAATCTTGATCAGTTTCAAACGGATTGTATCTGCACATTGCTTCCTCATGGAAGCACAC
>NZ_FMVS01000006.1:90197-193198 GCF_900102515.1 Butyrivibrio sp. INlla14 | reverse complement strand
ATTATACACTAACCAGGGCTTCTTATCAATGTTACTTCATTTTTCATCCGCGCCAATCCGGCACGGGCTTTAGATTTCAATATTGTCCGAGATATACTTCTCGAACTCTTTGCGTTTTACCAACTTCTTCTTACCCACATAAAGAACAAACGGACATCTGGGAGATCTCAACAGACTCTCGATTTTGTTGATGCCAATATTGGAATACTCCGCAGCCTCTCTTATGGTGAGAGCAACCTTATCCTTTATAAGTACTGTCTGCTTTCCATCAGATTCCTTTAAAATAGAATCTCTGTTGTCATTATCAATAACCAGGTTCATCACATACCTCCCTGTAACCTCTCAATAAATATCTCTCCAAAATGTTCAATAATGTTCTTATGTGTCCTACTGACACGTTTTCTCACGGTTTCAACAGTGATATTCTCTTCCTGAGCAATCTGGTAATAGTCCTTTGTGTGCTTCAATACAGGGAAAATAATCTTCTGCTCATCTGCACTAAGAGAATACAGATGCTTATCGAAAGCAGTGTACTCATCCCTCATCATCACTATTACCCGATGCCTGGCACGAAACTGTTCTTGCGCCTCCAAGTCAATTCCTTTCAGATTCGGAAGCTTGTCACTATCCAATTGTTCTGCCAAAGTCACGTTAAGAATAGCTTCATCCCCAGTAGTATCACTGGTGCCAATGGATGTCTGAACTCTAACACCCAGATCATCCTTGTGGTGGCTGCGGCAATACTCCTTCTCAGCCTTGATTTCATATATTAGTCTTGCCTTACAATCCTCTATGATTCCAAGGAAAGATGAATAATGGCTATAGATCAGCTCTGCCCTGTCACGGGCAGTAGCTTCTCCATAGGTCTTGCAAAAATTTCCTTTTATCATGTCCACCTCCCTATCACCCGGAGATCTTCATGAAATACCACTCAAGAAGTTGCTTTCTCTGATTGAAATCAGGTGTTGAAATCAGAAGTCCAATATCCGCACGCTGCAACAAATCAATTTTTCTGATCTGCTCCTTAGTCAAATATGGTCTGATGCTCTTACCCTTCTTGATACCATGCGACTCCCGATACTCTTTTGCTGTACATCCCAGTGCTATCCTGTTAAGTAAATTGCACTCATTCATAAAGTGATAAGGCTTTGGCTCTTCCTTAATCAACTTGATGTTGTCTGTCAGAAGTGGGAACTCATGTCTAGCCTCCAGGAGAAACTTAATAAAAGTCTCCATCTCATTGAAGCGTTTGATATACGCCTCCTTAAAACTGGAAGCCTTCTTTCCCCTGTATCCCATAACCAGGAATACAAACCCATCCCGGGTCATGTTGTAACATGGCTTTTTGTGCCCTTGCACGCTGTTATAATTCGTCTCCTCAAAATTGAGGGCACGGAATTCATCTGAGCAGTCGAGATTTTTAATATCTCTGACCACGTTGTCATGACGCTTATTAAATGCGATGGCAACAGCCAGACTATCAACGCGTGCAACACCCTTGTCGTCGACAAACATGCCGAACTCATTCTTTGGAACTATGTTGCTCATTGATTTTCCTTTCCGCCTAGACCTGGCGGCAGGAATGCAAGAAGGAGTGAGATGGTAATACCACCGGCTCCTGCGAAAAGATCTGAGATGGCGCAGAAACAAACGGTGGGTGCTATAAGTTCATAAAACATCTCTTGTCTTATGATTCCTTATGCATCCCGCCGCCTTATGGCCATCTCAGGCTTTGAGATTATTTACTTCGTTATTTATGTTAAGGCTTGAAGCCTCTCAAGCGTGTACCACAGTTGACACATCCGAAAAAAATAATGTGTCATAGTGACACATTCTGGGCAAAAAAATAACCTGTACACCAACAGGCATACAGGCTTCAGTTCAATATTCTGTTTTCCATTTTGTATATGGTTTTTACTGCTTCCATAATAGCTTCTTTGCTGGCTGTTGTTTTGATATCCTTCATTATAGTAATAACTGCCGCATGGTCATCATCCAGTAAAGGAGCATTTTTCACATCAGCTGTACCTAGCAGAATAAAATCTGTCGTCACGTCCAGTACCTTTGCCATATTAGCAACCAGGAGACTTGGTACGTTTCTCCGATTAAGCTCATAAGATGCTATATTTGTTCTGCTTTCCAAATTGAGCTTTTCAGAAAACTCATCCTGCGTCAGACCTTTAAGTTCCCTTGCGTACCTAATTCTTCCACCAATTGTTGCCAGATCTTTCTTTTTTCTTTTCTTTTCCATTCTTCCATCCAATATGTGCAGCCACCCGGAAGCACTTACAAGATGAGAATACTCGTAGATTACTCGCTTTCCTTTTTTCCATACCGCTGCTTAACTATAAAATTCTCCCCGAAGAAACTAACTCTTCGATAACCAACGATACCCATTATAACGATTCATCGTTTATTTGTCAGTGAAAGTGAAGTGTAAGTGGCGGTGAAACTGGAGTGTAACTCACAGTGAAAGTCGAGTGTAACTCAGTCCGTAAAATCAGACTTCTATATCAAGCATATCCTCCAAAGTCTTAAAGGCATTGCCTTCCAGCTTGCTTCTTGCCTGATTGTAATATTTCACAGCAGCTCCCCTAGAACCACTGTTCTCAGCTGCTGTGATTGCCCAATACCATAATTTGGCAGTATCTCCAGCCGTTTTGATTGCATCCATAGCTGTTATAACAACAATAGAATAATCTCTCCTTTTGAACAGTAATTCACAGAGCTTTTCAGCAACCATAACGTATTTTGCCTCGTACTGGCTCCTAATATGCTGAATCCAGGGGAAATCCTTATAGGCTGGAAGCACTCCCTTTCTGTACAAGAATTTAGCTCTTGTCAGGCATTCAAGCTTTTTCTCAATATCATTGGACTTCTCCGATTCCAGGAGTAGATTATCAAATATATCCAGGTCTCTTTTTATATGATACCTGTGATTAAAGACATAATTTCCAAGATCAGAAGTGATAATCAGCTTATTATCCCGTTCAAACATTCCGCTGGTTTCTCTTCCAAAATTAAATAGATGATGCTTAAGGCTATCGACTTCAACGCCGTCGGTACTTTGCCTCGATCTAACAAGAGAAGACATTTCATCCTTTGAAATTCCATCAGCATCACTAATTGCCAGAATAGCAATCATCTGACCAATAACCTTATTTTCAATTAGATCGGGTTTAACTTCATGATGCTTCTTACTAATTTGCAGATGGTCAAAAAGGGAGATCAAAACGTCATTCTCTTCCTGTAAATCTTCATCAAATACACCGGTAGACTCATTTTCCTGCTCCTGCATCATCATTATCTCACCGGATACTGCAAACGCCATATTTTTAAGCAAAATACCGTTATCGCAAAATCTTTTTGCATTCTTCACTACCAAGAAACCATCTATTCCTTGGTAAAAGGGAGCTCCCATAGCAGAATTTACGCCTAATCGTTTATACTGCTCCGCTTCTTTTGGGAATGATTTCTCTATTGCCGATTTGTCAGCTATATAAACCATATTTCGTGACTTGAGAGCCTTTATCCATATTTTAAAATCATCAGAAGCTTCGAAAGCATTGATGAGTGTTTCTCCCATAAGACCGGTTTTCTTGCTGTACCAATACAGAGGTAACCATAACCCCAGACTCATATCTACGTTAAGAACACCGCACCAATCAGCTTGATAGAATTCATTTGTCAGTCGCAACATCTGTTTTATAATTTCATCATGATTACAGTTGGATTTGATAAAAAAATCTTGAAGCCTATTATCCAATTTTTCCATTTCTATAAGATACGACTTGGCTGTTTCTTCATCTATTTGATCCACAGCATTTTTTTGTTTCACTATTTTTGTGTCAGTTATACACTTCATACATTTTTCATCTCTCATAGCTATATACCTGTTTTGAAAAATCAGAACAAAAGATAACTGTACATATATAGTAAAAATGCCTGACATCACCTTAGTTTCTGATCAATTCTTATCATTATTTCTGAACAACAATCTTTCATACTCACTTAGCAACTTATAAAGGCCTTCCTCATCACGTTCTGTGCCCTCAACAAGTATTCTGTCAACAATTTCTCTACAACGTTGTCCTTCAGAATCACCACCAACAACGCCTGTAAGCAGATAGTCATAATCAATATCAAGAGTACGATGAAGTATAATTGCAAAATCAAGGCTCCATGGAACACTGCCACTCTCAAGCGAAGAATAAGTTTTTGCCTCATATCCGATTGTCTCCGCAAAGTCCTTTGATAATTCAAAGCCTTTTTCTTTCCGAGCTTTCTTGACTCTTCTTCCCATTTCTTTATAATCAACATCATTTAACCGTTCTTTTCTAGGCATATCCTGGCCTTCCTTTCCTGTTTTTCTCAGGATTATGGTAGAAAAGTAAGATAGATGCTGAAACTCACAGTTTTCAAACCTTTGTGCAATCGGTTGGATAGTTACAGGATTTCCCCTATTAGTAAAAAACTGCCATTATCCGGTCTCCCGAATAATGACAGATTCTTGTATATACTACCTTTATGCAATAAGCTCAAAACGTGTCTGTTTTCTTTGATGCTGCCTTTCGCGGCAGCATATTTGCTGGAGATAACTGTTTTGCCATTGAATTATTTATAAAAACCATTCTGCATCTTCCTCGTGTCATTATTGATACAAATGTCACTGCTTCATCTCTTCATCGGACCATATGCGTTCATAATTGCCGCCGATGTCATTAAACATGTTGTCCCAATAACTGAAGCTACTCATTTTCTTTGAATTGAGCTGATCTCTTCTTTGCTCCTCGACAGAGATTCCATCATTTCATCCTTTGTCATAGAAGCATAATTCTTGTCTTTCATGCGTCCTTTAACAGTCATTTCAAACGAATAATTGCCCAGACTCTTGTTATTCTTTATTTTTTCAGGATATAATGCTTTTCCTGTTACATCAGACATTACAGCACTTACTTCCATTAAACTCCTTTCTGCTCCCCTTCTGTCATTCAGGAGAACTACCGCTCTCCTGAAAGGTCTGAGCGATCTACTTATTCAAGCTGAATCATCATTATGGTTGATAAACAATATTCGCCATCCTCAGTTTTTCAATCTCTTCCGCCGTATACAGTTTCGCACTATTCCCAAATCGAAAGATTGCTTCTCCGTTATACTCTGGGTGGTTTTGCCTGTATATCTCTGTTGCGCTCAGTTTTGGCTTTTTAGCCAAATTTCTCGCCATCAAATCTTCTTGCATTTTCTGCATTTCTTCAGCAGAATAAAATCTCCCCAGTTGTTTGTCATCTCCCTTTTCTGTAAATGATGAGCCTCCGAATAAAGCACATTGTTGCTTCAGCAATTGATAATACGGCAAGTAATCATAATACCCCTTCATATTGCCAGCTCCAAACTGCATTTTGAGCCATTCCCTGCCAAGTTTTTCCCAATTAAGGCGCGAGACTCCATCATATGTTTCACCGGTAGAATCCAGGTTACTTTTTGTCCAAAGAAAAGAAATATCAGTATTCTGACATTGCCCGGTTTCCTTCAGATACACAGAATACGCTGCCATTTCACCGCCGGTAGCATTTGAAGGATTAACCTCAAGCGGATTCACATCTTTTTCCGTAAGATTTCCGTCTTTGTCCCAGATTTCCACACGCAGTATCGGATTCTCCTCACTGAAGTCTGCCGGTTTATAAACACAGGTATTTACTCCTGTCTGTGCATCCACCCAGGAAAACTTGCATGTTGAACCGTCAGCACGTTCTTTTTCATAGTGCAGTGTCAGACCGGAACTGCTCGTTACTGTCATACCACGACTACGGGCGGGTACAGACGATGTTTTGTCATCCTCTGATTCCATCCGTCCATTCACTGCCATTTCAAATGATTGATTGCCAAAGGACTTTTTATCCCGCTTTGCTTTTTCAGGATAAATTGCTCTTTCTGCTGCGTAAGGCATTACGGCACTTATTCCCATACAATCTCCTTTCCGCATCCCGTCTTTCAGTCAGGGAATGCTCCGCTCTCCGGAAAGGTCCGAGCGGTATATCATATTAAACTTGCATTGCCTGCATCAAGCGCAGGTATAGCACCTGACGAATATGAAGATGAATATGCTGTCAACATAGCTTCAGGAGATCCACCAAATGCAAAAAAATTTCCTTCCATCATCTGGCTGTATCGTACGGATTCAATGGTCATCCTGTGATAGCTTTCCTCCATTACCATCTTATCTCCTTTCCGCCTCCCCATCTGTCATTCAGAGGAAGCTCCGCTCCCCGGAAAGGTCCGAGCGGTTTTTTTCATTTGATCTATCTTAATATTCAAAAACCATTTCCGGCACTTATCGTCCCCGCCTCATATGCCAACAATAATCCTGATATCCTTGCATCTACCGGCATTGCGAAAATGTTATTAAACTCTTCCAGACTATCCGTTTTCAGCATGGCTTTTCCATTCAGGAAATCCGTTTATGTCTGCCTCTTCTCTATAGCTTCCTGCTGCCATTTCTTCTCCAAAGCTTTCTTTTCAGCTATCTTCCGACCTTGCCTTGCCTGTACTTTACTTGCATCGCCACGCTTTGACCAGAAGCTATCCTCTGATTTAGTCTCCCATATATTTTTCCCTTTGCCATTGTCATATTCTGAACTCCAACTTGTAAAACTACTTGTTTCCTTTGAAGCGCCAAATTGCAAATTCACATATCTGCTACCTCTGATCGAACGTGCCCATGAAGGATAAGGTGTTGCAAAAGTCTTCTTTAACTCAGATAATACATATTTCTCATAATCAGGATCATTCTGCATTGCTTTGAATCCTTCGTCAGAAATATGTATGGAATAATTATCCACTAAATTATCCGGGTGCCACGGAAACGAAGAAATCTGATCGTGAATATAGTTCTTATACTCCTCCAGCGACATATCCTTCGTAGACACAGCCTGCGTTCCCTGTGTCTCCATAGTCTCCGCAACCTCAACCTTTGACTTCAGCGTAGAAACAAATGTATCCTTATCTCCGGAGTCGGTATTCTGCGTTGCGTTCGTCTCTGATCTGCTTGTTTTCTTCGTCGTAACGGACTGAATAATGCTATTATAACGGCTCATCATCCCATTCAAATTGATTGTGTTATTCATATTCTTAGACCTCCATAAAGAATGCATCTGCATAATCTTAAGATTTTTCTTATATTCAGAACAATCCGCCACCACCGATAGTCCCCGCCTCATATGCTGACATTATTCCTGCCACTTTCGCATCTACCGGCGTTGCGAAAATGTTATTAAACTCTTCCAGACTATCCGTTTTCAGCATGGCTTTTCCATTCAGAAAATCCGTGTATGCCTGCCTCTTCTCTATAGCTTCCTGCTGCCACTTCTTCTCTAATGCCTTCTTTTCGGCAAGTTTCCGATCCTGCCTTGCCTGTGCCTTGCTTGCCTCACCTCGTTTTGACCAGAAGCTACCTTTTGACTGTGCTTCCCATACTTTATCTCCGGTTCCTCCCTGATATCCTACAGACCAGCCCGTACAAGAACATTCTTCTTTTGTAGCACCATAATGAGCTACAACAAAATCTTTTCCTCCCATAGATCTAACCCATCCAGGAAGTGGTGTAGCAAAGGCTTCTTTCATTGTCCCCAAAACCCACTTCTCATATTCAGGGTCATTTTGCATTGCCTTAAACCCATCATCAGAAATATGAATAGAATAATTGTCCCCCATTTTATCTGCACACCAAGGAAACGAAGAAATCTGATCATGTATATAGTTCTTGTACTCCTCCAGCGACATATCCTTCGTTGAAATAGCTGTAACTTCCTTTGCGCCTTGCATCTCAACAGACTCCGAAACATCCACCTTTGACCTTACCGTAGAAATAAATGAATCCTTATCTTCGGAACCGGTATTCTGTGCTACACTTGTCTCTGCTCTGCTCGTTTTCTTTGCCGTCATCGACTGAATAAAGCTGTTTTGATATCTTGTCATCCCATTTACATTAATCGCATTATTCATATCCTGTAATCCTCCTTACATAAAAGGGCATCCATGATTCGATACACTCAAATCACCGATGCCCTCCGTGGCTCTTTACATTTTACATATGTCAATCCTTTGACATTCTTTCTTGTCATTTATATCGACATATGTTTTTTCTTTTAAAGCCACATTCTCGATATCGTACCCGAAATGGAACGAACCGTAAACTTATCTTTCTTTCAGCGGTTCTCTGTCCTGCATCATCACATGCAATATAAACACACCGCCCTCTGTCTCAAACGATATACCGCCATAATAACGGTCAACTACCCTTTCCATGTTCTCCATTCCAATACCATGCTCTCCGGGACTGCTCTTTGTTGATTTTGGGAACTTCTCTCCTGGAGAATCCTCAATCCGTCCGTCAAAGGAGTTTCTGATATTGATAAGCAGCATCCCTCGCTTTTTTACAGATGCTATCTCTATAAACCGAATATGCTCCGGATTCACCTTGCAGCAGGCTTCTATGGCATTATCAAGTGCATTACCGATGATAATTGAGAGATCAAACACTCTTATTTTTAATGACTCCGGTAAAAAGAAAGAACTCGCCCGAAACTCAACTTCAGGTATCCTCTCCAAAGCTTCGTGATATTTCATCGTAATAAGGCTGTCTATCACACTGCTCCCTGTCAAAAATTCTGGTGAGTTTTCTGATACCCGGGCAGATACATCAGACAAAAATTCCTTCCATTCATCATTTACATTTGCATTCCCTGTCTGACTGAGTGCCATAGTCATTATATTTTTTAATTCATGCCTCAACCGCCTGTTGTCTTCCTGATTCCTTTCCATCTCCTTGAAATGCTCTTCCATCGCTTCCATCTGTTCCTTTAAGATCGTATTTCCAATAGCCTCTTCATTTTTCTTTGCGATTTTCTGGTAAGACAAGATTGCCAGTATGATCTCAGCCAATATCAACCCCAATGTGAACGGTATCATAAAATATAAAAACGGATATTTGTCATAGATTAAACTTGGTACTCCACCATCTATTGAATAGAATGTCCCACGAAATATAGACGCAAGTGCAAGTCCCGTAAGTGAAGGGCAGATCAGAAAAAGTAGCTCTTCGTCCCCTATTTTCAACGTTCTGAAGCGGAAATTCTTTGTAATCAGTCTAATCAGCCCCCACAAAAAAGCAGCATAAAGAATCATCATAAAAATCTGCATGATAACTGCTGTATTTCCTACCAATTCCTGAAACTTCTCCGTATTTATCTTTCCGGTTTCCACCTGCTTTATATACTGTTCAAATAAAAACGGACTAAGCTGCATGATTTCCAACACGAAAATAAAACAAATCTCACCGACAGCCATAAAGGTAACGCTGATATAAATCCGCATACGAAAATAAGTCTCATAGGATCCCCAGATGCACAAATATATCAGAACTAATACTAAAACCTGTTTCCCCATCACATTCCATACCAATCCTGGCTCTGCAGGGAAAACAAGTGACAACAGTTCATGCAACACCACATAAACCGGGATGATATAGTATTTTCCAAGTCTGTATTTCGCAAATCTTGAAGCAGCAAATTTACCTGCATACCACGACAAAATCAACCCCTGTATAGTAAAAAGTAATACCGACACCAGCTCCAAAAGCATCTCTTTCATAAGTCATTCTCCAAAAATCCCATATATCCTTCAACAAAATCCCTGTATCTCTCTCTGGCAAGAAATACATTTTTCCCATTACTCATACTGATTCCTTCGCCTGAATATGAAGAAATATGATTCATGTTCACGAGAAATCCCCTATGGCATCTGAAAAAAGCTCTTCCCAACCTTTCTTCCATTTCTGCCATAGATGCATATATCTCTATATTGCCGGTTGTGGTATGCATAATTACTTTTTTTCCTGCGTTTTCCACATAAATGATCTGATCTCGACTCAAAGAATAGTTCTTCTTTCTTGTGGTAAACAGCAAAGTCTCACTTTTAACTTCATTATGCTTTGTAATCTCGGCTACCGCCTTTTCATACACATGATGAAACTGCTCTCTTTCTATAGGTTTGATCAGATACCAGAACGCTCCGACATCAAACGCTTCATATATGTAGTCCTTTATTCCTGAGATAAAGATAACCGGAGTATTATTTCCAGCAGAGCGTAGTTGCTTTGCTGCCTCGATCCCGCTCATCTCTCCAAGCTGTATATCAAGATAAAGCAAATCTGCATCCGGATTCTTCAGAACCTCCTCCGCAGATTTGCACAAGCGCACTTCCGCTCCCTCATTCTCCTGTAATACAAGTTTTTTGACCTGATTCCTGATTGCCGGTTCATCATCACATACTATTATTCTCATTTTTCATACCCTAAAAAGAGAGCCCTTGAAAGGATTTCCTTTCAAATGCTCTCCTTGGCCTTTCATACTATAATTATTATATCGACAACTACATAGCTTTTTAAACCGATCTTCCTCAAACGGTAGCTGAAATGGAACCAACCGTTTGTTTCAGAGCATCAAAAATCTATTTTCATCCATAATATCAGTCTCATCAGTCTCATACAAAAATGAGACTATCACGAGACTCACATGAGACTACAAAATCTCAAATTCCCAATATTCTCCAGCATTGCATTGTCTCCAATAAATAAACACAGTCTCATCAGTCTCATTATAGTTGTGAGACTAGTGAGACTTGCAATGATACTTAAGACTTAACGAGGAAAAATCCATGTGCCCGAGTTTTTATCAAATGATACTCCGGTAAGATCACGAATCTTCTTATAATCCCTAAATACAGTAGCCCTTGAAATATCAAGTTCTGCCATTACCTGTTCAACGGTAAGATGATTATTGTCACATATCATGTCATAAATCTTCTGTTCTCTGTCAGATAGTTTCTTATCCATCATTGTCTCATCTGAAGCTACCTTATTAAGCGGAATGGATATCCTGAATACATCATCCTCAAACAGTTCAGGTTTGCCACCATCGGAATATACAGGAACATACTTATACAGATTTCTTACACCGGAACCAATAGCATCTGCCCTTCCTATGTTAGTAAAAAATCCCTGAAGCAACGGATTCTTTGGGTAAGGAGTAAACTCATCGCTCATAAGATTTCCATGTTTTCTTGGAATGCACCAGTTCTCAGTACGTATCCAATTTTCTTCAATAATAAGTTTCGCCGGAAAGGCACTGGCATAATCGCGATGTATTAGAATATTGGCTACAACCTCACGTGCTATCAGGTCTCTTATGCTTGTATTGATATTATCGACCAGATAAAATTTATCAGAAGTATGTTTTGCTATAAACTCCATCAAGAGCTCATAGCTCTCTATAAGATTTGTACGCACTGTAATTCTGTCATCATAACGATCCAGATTCTCAACGCGATACAAAGCATCCGTCTGATATCCCGGTGCGCAGGATTTTATAACCTCATCTTTTCCGAAAAGCAGCACAGCCGCAAGATTATATCCTTCAAGCCCTGACGAAAAGTCTTTCTCATAAAGACCTGCGCTGATCATAATTTGCCGATCCGTCATGCTCAACCAATCATGATCCGGCTTCTTGCTCTTCACAAGATTTTTAACTTTTTCCATTAATTCCAGCTTTAGGTCTTCATCCTTCACATATGGAAATATTTTGTGTTCAGCATAGGTATTGCTTTTTCGGTTATACATATTCTGTAACTGAATCGGAGAGTCAGTGATATCCATATCTCCATCTTCATTTCTGTCATATATCTTTCCGGAACACTTCTCAACAACCGAAGTAGGTGGCACATATGTCCATAAAAGAATGTGCCCATCATACTCCATTTCTTCAAGTGAAAGATAAAGAGTTGGAGACATAACATTTGGATTGTTCAGAGCATTTACAAATTCTCTCTTCATATCCTTAACAAGATTTTTATGAACGCCAACAGGAACCCCTCCATCAAGGACACCCATTATAATATAGCCACCATATCTATTGGAAAAGGAACTTACCGTTTCATAAACATCTTTCTGGACTCCATGAGCGCATTCCTTATACTCAATCGTGATTTTCTCATCATCAGACAAAAGCTCACGCATTTTCTCAACTGTCATTTTATATACCTTCCTGCTCTGCATAAAACGCTGCATAATTAGCTTGAATCACATAATGCTAATTTTATCATAGGCATCTTCTAATATCATCATTTTTAAAGCAAATAGTAGATTCCTTTTATCATTTTATCAGTTTTATCTACTTTGCAAGCAATGCCTTCTTCCGTACAAGAAGGCTTTTGCTTGTTGGAGGCACATCCCCAATCCCCTGTGACAGCCCTGTGGGCTGGGCTACGCATTTGCTCTGCAAACGCTAACTGCATCTGTGGAAATATCATCAGAAATGAAAAGAACGGGGAGCATGCCGGTTAAACATTCCGGTAAACTCCCCATGTAATGAAATAATAGAAATTATAAAGTTGTCTCTCGGGATTTCTGTCTCTGCTGCTCTTTTTTCTCAGCATCCAGATTCAGTATCTGGTCGATGTCATGCTTTGCCACCTGATAATCGCTCATATCTTTCTTAGCCTTCCGATATTCTGCATAGAGCTTTTTCTTTCGGTCAAGTACCTGAGCATATTCCAAATTCAAGGCTTTTATCGTTGGCAGTTTTTTTACCTGAAGCTTATCAAAAGCTTGCTTGGCTGCCTTATGTAGTAGTATCTCTGCACGATGCTCTTCCAGGAATTTCTTGCTATAACCGGATTTACGATATGCAGCATACACATCCTTAGTCCTCATATAATTGACGATATGTTTCCTGATATCAGAAATCTCCGCAAGCCTCTTCTCCTGCTTCTTGATAGAAGCGGATAATTCATTGAAATAATCAGAAGCAGCATTGGTTTTCTGCTCCAAGGTCTCATCATCTCGGATGCCATGATCCTGCAAAAACATAAGAGCCTTTGCCACCTGCTTGACGTTATAGAGCTTTGCCCAACGCTCATATCCTTTACCTTTACCCTCGGCAAGCTTCTTTTGAATATCAATAAGCATGTCAAAATCACGCTTTGGTCTCGTCCATGATTTCTTCTCTTCAGGCTTTTTCGTCTCCTCAAATTTGAGGACACGACTTCGGATATCCTCATCGGTATATCCAGCCCCCAGTGAACGTAACCTGATAAAGCGTTTCTGTTCTCCGCCTCTGACAGCAATGTGCTTTCCACGCTTTATCTCATAACCTGAATCCTTGAGCTTTGTCAAAAACATATCAACATCTTTGATATCCGAATCAGCAAGAATCATATCTATCTGATTCCTGAGATTACTACGAAAGGATGGACGTTGCGGATATACTGTGCGCTTATCTCTTTCCCCATATGGAAGAGGTTTGATTACTGATAAGCCATGTTCCAGGCATACCAAATCTGATACTCGTTGAAGTGCCAGAAATGATAGGAAGAAGTTTCTGAATTTCCGGTCACAGGATAAGGTGGTGGAGTTGTAAATAATATGGTTATGGATATGAGCCTTATCTACATGAGTTGCCACTATAAAAGCATGATTACCTTTGGTAAATCGCATGGCCGTCTCATAGCCAACCTTATTGGCTTCCTCCGGACTGATTTCACCAGGAGTGAAGGACTGCCTGATCTGATAAGCAATGATATCTCCCTTGGGTTTACGTCCGGTGATATTCAGATATTCCTGTTTTGATAACAGGAACTCTTCCTCCACAGTCTTGGGATCACAAGCATAGGCAGTTACATATTGACCATGTTCCGTCTTTTCGCCATTCTTGGCATATTCAGTTCTATCCGCTATGCACTGTCTAAGGCTCCTGCCTTTGTTCTGATGCATGGGTATGAGTCTTGTAGCTGCCATATGCTGCTCTCCTTCCTGCTACTTAATTCATTTCAGATAAACGTTTCAGAATACCTCTGATTACCTCCCAGATTTCTTCATGCTGCAATTGAAGCTCATTTATATCACTGATATAAATGCTGCCAGTCTCATTTGCCTTCTTGGCATACTGATTAAGATTATTGGAATTGATGCGGAGAAGTCTTACGACTTCTCGCACATCTGATAAATCCATTCGGATCACATAACCATCAATTGCCATCTTTCGGATAAAAGCACTTCGATTTCTGATACCTGCCTCTTCCATTCGTTCACTTATCTGGTCGAACTCTTCCGGCGTGAGTCTGATTTCCAGCCTCCGTGTTTTATCAGCCATATCAGCACATCTCTCTGTCAGGGCATAGAGATCTTGGTTTCTTCTGAGGTTCCGGTGGAATGAGAGCTTTGGTTTTCTCCTGTTGCTCTTTAATCTTAGCAATCACAGACTCTCTTTCCTCAGCTGCCTTTTCTTCACGCTCAGTGATTTTCTTCAGGTCGTCACCATCAGGTTCCGGCTGCGGAGTCGTATTATTGATAACCCCATCAAAAGAATTATCATTCTGTTCCACCATGTCCTCGATGCCGCGCATATAGTTTCTGCTAATAGATGGACCCGCGCCAGCAGCCTCCACTGCATCAACTGGGTCTGCAACATCCTCAATCTCAGTAGCACCATTTACCTCATCCCACTTACGGATTTTTCTCTTAACTTTTTCTGCCATAGGCTACCTCCCTTAATTGAACGGTAATTCAGAATCATCAATGTCAATATTTCCAAATGGTGGCTCTTCTTCCGGAAGCTCATCATCCTCTGGGAACTCAAAATCAAATTTCCACTGGATGCCTGATTTGGTCTCACCATCCTTCTCGTAGGAATACTCCTGCACGCCATTAGGTGTCAGATAAGCATTGTATTCTGTACCCTCTTTATTTGTGAGATTGCGAAGAAGAATATGCTCACCTGCAAGAAGCGTTTCAACTTCCTGATCTGAAAGTCTTCTTCCCATAGCATAGCCAAATCGCATTCCACATTTTGCGCTGCAATTTGGGCCATACTTGCCAATAACTACATTCTCCCCACAATTAGGACATTTACCTAATACTGTTTTTGCCATAATGATTACCTCTCTTTCCTTTATCAGTGACAGAATTCTTCTGTTTTCACATTCTTGTTTGTTGCATTATCAGAAGCCTTAGTGATATCATCCTTCAGCTTTTTTATCTTCCCGACAACAGATGACTTATGTAGCTTAATAGGCTTATCCGAACTATCCGGCTCTAGGCGATAAGGTTCCGTCAATTTGATATAGCCAGGTCTATCAGCAACTATCTCTTCAGCTGCTGGTTCCTTAGTGGCAGCATCCTTTTCATTTGCCTGTGTCTGAACCGCTTTACCAGCAGTAAGCTCTTCAACCTTTTCATCCACTGAAGTGATAATCTTGGATGCTGTATCACGGATTTTATTTAGGCATGCCTTCAACTCCGGTAGCTCTTTCCCCTTAGACCAGGTAGCCACATATCCGAAGCTATAATCCGAAGTATCGATGCCATAATGCTTACAAACGGTATAAGCAACACTTTCCGCAGTAGCCTCTTTTTCATTCTTCGTTGACTTCTGATCAAGGGCAGCCTGCGCATCCTTGTTATCAAGCATTGCATGCGTCATCTCATGAATCAGCGTTTTAACATTCTGCACCTGGCTCATGCCCTTATTGATAGCAATTCGGTTATCCTCCAGATGAAAGTACCCTTTTGCTCCGGACTTGATATCTTCAAAGCCTACAGGAACAGGGCTCACCTGCTTCAATGCTTCAAACAAGGTTTCATAGCCATCAACACTTCCTGAAAGCTCCGATATTCCAATCGTTGGAATAGGCTCACCTTCAGTCTGGGAAATATCAAAAGTACTGCATGGCTTGAACGCAGTCAGATTAATCTCAATCTTCTCTTTTACCGCCTCGCCATCCTTATCCAGGATTGCCTTTCCATTACCATCCAGCTTGTCCTGTTCCTTCTCAATCTTGTATGGAGCAGGCGCAAGTATTCGGATTCCCTTCTCGCCCTTTTTCACAAAACGCCCCATCTTTTTCCATCCGGTATAGGACTGCACAAGAGATGCATCCGGTTTCTGTAGCATGATAAGGATATTGTTGTTGATGGAATACCTTGGGAACTTTGCCATGGTATCAAGGAGCTTCTTGTAGTTGTCACTTTCGAAAACATCCTTAACGCCCTGTTCCAGCTTCTCCGTTATGTCCTTAAGCTCTGCCTTGCGATTCTCTGCAGCCTCTTTGGGATCATACTTAGGATTTTTTACCATGCTTTCTTCCTTCTGCCTTTAGGCTTTTGAGCTTGGCTACAACTGACTTCTGAGCCATGATCTTTCTCCTGCGTTCCTTCTCTTCCATTCGTCTGTTATATGCATCCTGGTATGCCATATACTTTGATTTCCTAGCCATTGTCTTTCCTCCATAAAAACAGGTGGCAAAGATTACTGTCCTTGCCACCTACACATTTATTCATCATCTTCAGTTACGTCAGTTTCTTCCGGCTGTAGCTCTACCTCACCATCGTAATCAGAGCCAATCAGATAGTCGTCCTCATCCTCTGAATAATCCTCATCCGGATCTGGTCTATCAGCGTTGGACTTTTGGTTCTTTTCTTTCAAGTACTTAAAGCCCATAAATCCACCGGCACCAAGGAATATTATTAGTGCAACGATAGCAGCCGGACTAAGACCGCCTTTTTTCTTTGGCTTAACTTCCGGTTCTTCAGTTTCAGGCTCTGCCTCTGGTTCTTCCACAGTCTCTTCCTTGTCAGCTCCAATGGAATCAAGGTATGCCTCTTTTTCCTCATCATCCATGAGAGCAAGAAGATCTGCCTCATCTACCATATTCAGGAAGTGAACTGTCTCATCTCCCTGGTCGTCACGATCAATGATGATATAGAAGTAATTGCCACTCTTGGTTACAACAGTGATGAACTGCTTACCTCCTACTTCCAATGTTCCATAATCATCAACAAGAGTCATATTTCCATCAGGAGTAAGCGGTCCCATAGGCTCTTCCTCGACAGCCTCCTCCGGTTCTTCCTCTTCCACCTCGATAACATATTCCTCTTCTGCCTCTTCACCTGTATAAGCGAGGGCAGTCATGGGTGCAGCTCCAACAAAAAAAGCTGCAGCAATCGCCACAGCTCCCATCAGTCTCTTTGATATCTTATTCATCTTCATCTAAGTAGTCCTCCTTATCCTCTTCATCCTCATCCAAACTTCTGCTGTAATTTGGAACATCATCAGAAGCTATAGCAGAAGTTCCCATGCCAGGGTTCTGTACCATTGTGGGAAGTTGCCCCGATGCAGCCATTTGCAAGAACTGTGATACCTGTTCCGGTGTCAGCTTAAGTGCTCCTACCTCAGACAAAATCTGACTTGCCTCTGCCTCCTTTAATTTCTGCTTTGCCGCCTTTAGTCGCTCTTCTACATCATCTCTGCGTTTTTCCAGACGGCTGACTTCTTCACGAAGCCTGTCAAGACGTTCATACATGCTTTTCCCTCCTAATCTTTGATTCTTCCAAATGTATAAAAGTGTTTACGCCAATAATTAGTTTCTATAGAGCTGTATTTTATGGGATTACCGCAGTGCAACATCATTCCGTTGCCTACATAGATGCCCACATGGGATGCACCGGATGTGTTGTAAGTTCCCTTGAAAAAGATAAGATCTCCCGGCTGAGCATTAGCTCTTGATACTCTGGTACAACAATTCACGAGTAGTCCATTTGCTGTCTGCCTGCCCACATTCCATCCATTACCAGAGTGATTGATAACGTAACTTACAAATCCGCTACAATCGAATCCTGTGGATGGAGAAGAACCGCCCCAGACATATTCCATGCCAATGTACTTCTCTCCCTCACGTATCATGTTGGCAAATTCCTGATCAGTTAGCATTTCAGCAGGGATATCATATTCCTCACCTTCTTCTACCGGATCAGGGTTTGCATAGATATCACCAGAGAAGAGATAGGACTTATTACCCTGTGTTTCCAACAGCAGCTCATATCTTGCCATCTGATCTTCTGTAAGCCCCATATTTCTGACCACAGCATCCATGGTCTCATTGGTAAGCTTTGTCTTCATGATGTGCCATTCATACTGAACCTCAACATCATAGGTATAGGTCTCGGTAGTTGTTGTGCCATCAGAATGATGGACAGTCCTTGTACCTGTGCGAGTCTCTGTCCTTGTCCTGATTTCAATAACCGGAGTCAGTGTCAATTCGTACTGAGCATCAAAAATCTCCTGAAGCTTTTCCTCCACTTCTTCCTCGGTGTAATCCTCATACAATACAGTCAGAAGCGCTGCAAGCTGGTAAGGATTATGATTGATTTCAGACAGGTCATACTTGTACTCATCATAGCCAGGATGGTCATATGGCACGTTATTTACCGTATTCTGAAGGTCTGTTTCCAAGTCCTTATAGCTTTGCTCCACTGCAAGTATTTCAGAATCATCTGCCGTATATGAAGTTGCCACCGTAGAATCACTGACTGCACCAGTAAAAGCTCCCACAAAGGATGATGCACTGGTTATGCCTCAAAACATTCCTCTATACTGTTATATACTGCTGTATCCATTGTTTTACCCCTTTTCCTTGTTGTCAGGGATGACTTCATATTCGTCATCTGCCTTTAATGTCATTCTATGATGTAAGTATTTCTCAACATCAAAATAATTCTTCTTGCTGGCATCAGCTGTCAGATGGTAGTTTGGATGCTGTGTCAGGTCGTATTTATCAGAGAAAAAAGGTCTCACGCCTCTTACCTGCACGATACATTTACTACCATCCATAACTGCCAGCTCATCCATGCTCATCAGATCTTTTCCAAGTTTCTGATAATTCATGCTGTATGATTCCTGAGAACCCTTGGTATTACCTGTGTTGTACATATCAATGGTTTCCTTACCAAGTGCCTCAGATAAATCCTTAAGCGTGGTCTTTTCAGAACCACCAAGGAAAATCTGCGTATCCATATTACCGATGATGGTTTCCGCATTATCCTTGTATATTGCTTTTAGCTGTGACTTTGCCTGAAGTACCAGGCAAGCACTGATTTCCCTGCTTCGGATTGTCGCCACCAGCTTTTCCAGATTCGGGATCTGACCGATATTAGCCGCCTCATCAACAAGGCAGCGTACATGTACCGGGAGTCTTCCACCATACTTATCATCTGCCTTTTCACACAGAAGATTGAACATCTGCGTGTAAATCATAGCAATCAGGAAATTAAAGGTCGGGTCCGTATCTGACATAATCAGAAACAATGCCGTCTTCTCATCTCCTAACGTATCAAGCTCCAATTCATCATATTCTGTGATGTCTCTGACTTCTTTAATATCAAAGGCAGCTAGTCTTGCACCACAGGAAACAAGAATAGATTTCGCTGTCTTGCCCGCCGCAAGTTTGTACTTAGCATATTGGCGAACTGCGAAGTGATCTTCATCCTTCTCCGCAAGCTCCTCAAACATTAAATCTACTGGATTCTTGAACTCCTCATCATCCTCTCGGACTTCCATTGCATTGATCATATCCAAGAGCGTCTTGAAATTCTGTTCCTCCTCTGGTGCTTCATAATGCAGATAGCCGATAAGTGCCGTATATAACAGCGTTTCAGCCTTCTCCCAGAACTCATCTCCGCCTTTTCCTTCACCTTTGGTGTTGGCAATCAGCGTGGTTACGAGCTTCAGGATATCCTTCTCACTGTGAATATAAGCAAACGGGTTATATCTCATGGATTTGCTGAAATTGATAGTATTAAACACTTTGATGCGATATCCATTTTTCAGCAGTGCATGTGCCGTATCACCAATCAGGCCTCCCTTGGGATCTGTTACCACAAAGGAACAAGGATACTTCTTGCTTGTGCATTGAAGCAGGTTTGGAGTGATAAAGAACCTCGTCTTACCTGAGCCAGAACCACCTACAACAAGGACATTCTTATTCCTTGCATATTTTGGCTGCGGCGGTCTGGAACTCATAGTCAAGCGCTCCGTCTGAGACAAAATCACGTTGTTCTCAAAATCAGGATCTACAAATGGCTCTATGTCGACAGGTTTGCCCCACCTGGCAGAACCATATTCCTCATTGTGCCGAAACTTCTTGGCATTCTTACCCTTAAGATAAACAGCCAACCGAAGTCCTCCGGCAACCGCAGCTCCAACCATCAGATCAAAAGGCCATAAGCTTGGAAGCGGATTAGCAAAAGCATTCTGAAATCCTCCTCCAATTATCAAACCCTGTATCTTTTCTGAGACATTGGTGCACTCTGCAATTCTCCAGGCTTCTCCTAGATTTGTTGCAATTAGTCCGATAGCTGCATAAGGAACATTGAGGATGATTTTCTTTTTTAACTTAGAATTCATCGTGCCTGCTCCTTCCTGTGCTCATGCTCTTTATGAGGCATCTTGCCAACAATCTCCTTGAACTTTTTGAGTTTTTCAAGAACACTGGCTCTTGGATGCTGCTGTTTCTTCATCTGCTTTGCTGTATATTCAGCGATAACACTGTTGATTGCATCCACATCCTTTGCCTTAAAGAAGACCTTATAATGTGCTGGTTCAGTGGTTTTATCCTTCACTATGGCATAATCAACGCCATATTTCTTGGCAATACGTTTGAAATCAGCAGCGCCCTCACCGGATAGGTCAATAGCCTGTGCCCCCTGTCCCTGTTTAATGAGCTGTTTTACTGACATCTTGCCGGTCTTAACCTTGGGCTTGCCAAAATATTTCTTATCATGCCTATGACGGATATAAGCTTTGAGCATGTTTACCATTGCTCTTCCTGTTGGCTTAACTCCCTTATCCATCACGAATCGTAAGGACTCTCTGGCTAATTCTTCATTTACCATAGGCACGCCCTCTAACCGATGCGCAATGCTGCAAAAGAAACATCCCCGCTTCTTAATGTATCCAGCTGAGCTTCAAACAACTCCATAAGCTCTCCAATTTCCATATCATATACAGGGCTAAGCGAGCCGTTATCAGGATCGTAGTGCATAATGAGAACACTTCCCACCAAATAATCCTGTAAATCTGCCATAAAAACCTTGGTCTTGTTGTAGATTACACTGTAATCACTACTGCCTAATGTAAATGCTGAACCACATTTATCTAAAGCATTAATCACTCCAACAGCCTCAGACATAGAAATCTGCTTAACCTGGCCATTGGTGCCAATAATTACAGCATGAGCATCCGGTCTTGTGACTTCCGCACTGCCAAAGCTGATTCCATCTTTAACGGGATCAAGCTCTATGCTTATACATAACTCCTTCAATTTTCTATCCTCCTAAATCTTCCCCTCTGCCATATCATGATGTACAAGGGTTGTGTAATAACTGTCTATGGTAACCGGCGCATTATATAAAGCTGCCAACATGTATTGCTTCATGTTACGAACTTTGGTTGTAGTCTCATTTATACATCCCAGAGCATATTCAACATGGCTGGAATTGAGCTTCATAAATCTGCCTTTTACAACATCAGCAGGTCTATCATCTCCTGCGATACATATGGTTTTTCGCCTGCTACAGACAGTATCAATAATCAATTCATAAATTGACTCCAGAACTTCTTTATCGTTAGGATAGCGCTCCTTCAAAATATCAATGGAAAGAGCACGATTAAAATATTCCTGATACTGACTTCTTTCATCCAATCCAATCCCATCCATTTCTCTCTTGGATAGGATTGGATTGGTATTATTAATATCAGTGTTATTTATCTCAGTATTATTACCCTTTGATTTTCGATAGTCTGGACTAGTGATTTTCACTATTCCTGACTGGTGATTTTCATCAGTCTGGACTGGTGATTTCCGAACAGGTATGAAATTCATCACATAAATCCTTGTGGGTTTGCCTTGTCCTTGCTTCACCCTTTCAATCAGTCCGAAGTCTTCAAGCTCTCTCAAAAGTTTCATTGCCTTCTGGCTTGCGCAACTCAAGTCATCCTGTATCCTTAGCAGCGTGTAATAGACGTATACTCTTCCATGATCATCAATCCATCCATTTCTCTTGGATAAAGATACTCTATCCAAAAACAAGCCATATAAGACCTTGGCATCCGTTGATAAGCTGCTGAACCCTATATCCTGAAACAAGACTTTGGGTATTCGATAAAAGGTAAACTGTTCCGACTGATCCTGGCTGAAATATTCAAATTCCATCTCTGCCTCCTTAATGAGCCGGAGCTGGTTTTAACTCCTTCTTTTTTCTGTGTTCATCCACTATGTCCTTAGTGCAAGGCCAACAAAATGCCCTGCCATAACCATACGAACAAGGATGCTTGCAATTACTGGGTAGTATTGCATCATGCTTTGATCTGTCGCGTGGAATATTCTGCATTCCTCCCGATGCGAAGCCCATAATAATACCTCCCTTCCACTGAAAAAGGCTGCCCCATTACAGAGCAGCCCAATCTTATGTCTCTTTTAAAGTGAAGCTTCCTTGGACTTATGAGCTACCTTCTCAGCAGGCTCTTTGGCCTTATCCTTCTCAGCAATCTCCTTCTTTTTGTCCTTCAAGTCCTGGACTACAGAACCTTTCTCACCAGCCTCGATCTCAGCATCCTTTTCCTGCTCACGAGCAGCGAACTTGTCAGCAAGCTCAAAGATATGCTCGTTAGCATCATAGTGATAAACGTGGTCGGTAAGCTTATCCTGCGGATCTACCTGAGTAGCATTGACTTCCTTTACCATATTCTCAAGCTCAGAAGCACTCATTCTGCCATCATCAGGCACCAGAATAACCTCATGCAGAGAGGATGGAAGTACAAAGTAACTGCCACCTACCTTCTCAGCAGCTTCCTCCATGAAATTCGGATATGCGATAACGCCAGCACCACCGGTCTTGTCAGGAACGGTAGCAACAAACATCTGCTCATCCTTTGGATCAATCTGAGGAATTCCCATGGCCTCAGCATCCGGACCCATAATTTCATACATCACTTCAGACATGCCTTTGATCTCAGCGGGTCTTATAACCGGAGCATTCTCCAATGCATCCTGATTGAGCTGTTC
This sequence comes from Butyrivibrio sp. INlla14, assembly GCF_900102515.1. GTDB lineage: Bacteria > Bacillota > Clostridia > Lachnospirales > Lachnospiraceae > Butyrivibrio. The sequence goes on along the minus strand of NZ_FMVS01000006.1, from coordinate 170,248 downwards.
AGGAGTAATGCCGTAGTTATCCAGCATGTTGTTGGTGACAAGTACAGAGCTTCTGCCTGCTGAGTCGCTATCAAGTACAAAACGATAAACAACAGCCATATCCTCCATATCCTTATGAGGGACATTCTCAAGAACATCCGCGTTGGTCTCCTTGGAAATTACTTCCAGCGAAAGCTTGGACTTCATTGCCTCATAATCCGTTAAGGAATTAAGATCAATGTCAGGTCTGTTTTCAAAACCTCTTTGTACCGCATCAACGGCACCACCCAGCACCTGATCATAGTCACCGGTCTCCTGGTATTTCTCGAAGAGCTGATCCACATTCAGATTCACTCCGATACGTTCATCCTCCGGCTTAACAGTCATAGCCTCATAGCCATAATTGACCTTGTTTACCTCATGGAATTCCACATCAATGGTTCCGATCTCAGTCTCTGCAATACGAGCTTTTACATCGTCTGCAAGTGTTTCTTTGAACTGTTCATAATCCATACGCAATTCTCCTCCTTATTCAATTGTCATAGTTCCAATAGCAACATCAGCTGATTCCGGGCACAAAAAAGCGCCAATCTGTAGTCTTAACTACAAACTGACGCAATATATCTGCACCCGATCTTTTGCAAAAGAAAAACAAGTTGAAGGCCATCTCCTTCCTTCAACTTGTCTATGATAATATTATCACGCTTAAAATCAGATTAAAATGGACGATGTGTGACCTGGCGTGACATTCCGTGACAATTCGTGACATTTTGTGACATCACTCTGGTTGAACTGCTTTTAATGTGCGACTGGGTTTAGTCAGAGCATCTTCTAATGACCACCCATTGCTTATACGATACTCGAAGAGCTTACGGTCTATTCCATAGCTCTTACACATCTGTGTCCTGCTTCTATAATACTTTCCATTATGATCCTGGCATCGGATACCACCATTATGTTTAACAGGGCGTGTTAGGGCTTCCTCTACCGTCATATGGTACACATTAATCCTACGGGTATATGTTTCGGGACTAATGCCATATACCAAGCACATATCTCTTATACTGCAATACTTATTTCCAAGATGATCCTCACAGGGCTTCTCTCGAACACACCATTTTGTCGGTGTAGTATCCTCATCATATATGATGCCACTATATTTCATAAAGAAACTCCTTCAACAGTTCTATGCCACCTATTCCCCAGGTCACAAGTGCCTCTGGAATAACGGCAACGCCTACCCCAGTAAGGAACATTTCAAGAATCCAATCAGATGTACCTGTCTTGGAGATTAGTTCAAAGACTGCACATACGACTAGCATAAATCCAAATATCTTCGTAACAAGCAACACCATCCCACCGAGGAAGCTAATTGATAGTTCTAATAAAGTAAGCACTGCCTGAACCGGAAGGAGTGCTACCTTCAACATAAAATGTAATACTGATTCAATCCCATCCAATACTGCCATTATAGATTCCCCCTTTCCTTTTCCCACATAACCTTATATGCAATCAAACGAAGAACATACTCTGGAACCTGTGTTGATGCAAGCTCCCAGTCTTCCATAGTACGATAAGGAACCCCAAGCCATTCAGAGAACTCCTTCTTATTCATACCAGCTTCCTTACGGATTCTAATAAAAGCATCTGCTGTAAGTCTCTTGCGCCTATCTGAATCCATCTTCTTCATATCAGTCTTCTCAATAAGCATTCCGTCAGCTATACCATCAATACCAATAATCTCAAAATCGCTCATATGACGCCTCCTATATGCGAATCTCGCATATATCTCAATAAAAATCTATAAAAAATAAACCGGCAAGAACAATAGTAAATACCACGTTCTTACCGGCTATATATGCGTTATTAAATTTATCATCAAGTAAATCCTTTGCTAATTTGGAGCTTGGTTGATTAGGTAACATCACCAGCGCAGCTTGTAACAATTCCAAAAACGAGTGCCATATCGAGTGCCACGCGAGTGCCATTTAATTATAAAATTCATGAATCTATATGAGATTTTATGTGAGGGGAACTTCCAAGGAATATTGATGCTATAGGGTTTTAGAGAGATTTATGAGGATGAATTAAGATTTATGAAAACCAGGGTAATAAAAATACCTAGTTTCATAATTTCTGTTTCTCCTTCAATTTTCCTTGATTTTGCGGGCTTTCTGAAACTCTCATTTTTACCGAGTGCCACATCGAGTGCCACGAATGATAAAATGCATCAAGTTTTATGTACTTTTATATTGCCAGCCTGCAAATCAATTTTTCTTATTTTTCCATCTCAGGGAGTTTCACATACAAATATTTATGCTCCACTCGATCATGAATCTCAAAAAACGAGTGCCATACCGAGTGCCACACGAGTGCCAATTTATTATGAAGTATATGGAAATATGTGAAGTTTTATGTGAGATGAATTTCTCTCAAATCCTGATTCCATGGGAGTTTAGAGACATTTGATGAGATACATTGAGTTATATGATAATGGACATGTGGTAATTATGCCTAATTTCATAATAAATATATCTCCTTCAAATTTCTTTGATTTTACTGGGTTTCTACGATATGCCTTTATGAACGAGTGCCACATTGAGTGCCACGAATCATTTCTGGCATTAAGTTTTATGCCACTTATATTTCAGCAACCAGCAAATCAATTCTCCGTTTTTTCACCATCTGCAAAATGTACATTTTTATTCATGTACTCACTGATATGTGATTCAAAATCGAGTGCCATATCGAGTGCCACGCGAGTGCCAATTTATTATGAGATACATGAATTTACATGAAGTTTTATGTGAGAGAAATTCCCTTGAAGCTCAGATTCTATGGGCTTTTAGAAGGATTTATGGAGAAGTATCAAGTTTTATGAAAAAAGGCTTCAAATAACGATTCCTAGTTTCATTTTCTATTTATCTCCTTCTAAAAATGCTTTATTTAAGCCATTTGTTATCTCAGCTTGTTTGACCGAGTGCCACGCCGGGCACCATTTTTGTATTAATTATGCGTTATGACACATTGTGACATAAAAATAGTCCTGACACAGCGAATATATATTACCATGTCAGGACAGATTTGTAAAAACATGCAGTAATGGACCTAGGGAATGGACCTAGGGGATGGGGTCAATGTCATTTAGATAAGGATTTCCCGTCCCAATCCTATAGTTACAATTAAATATATTACTGAAATCAGAGGTGAAATACCCTCTGATTTTTTTGCAGTTTTCTGCGAAAACTGCTTGACAAGTCAGCCAAAAAATGTTGCCGCGCCTTGATTATAAGACATTTTTACGGAGGTGCTGACATGTCATTTACTGTTACTGAAATACGTCAAAATCTATTCTCGGTGTTTTCATCCATATTGGAACGAAGGGATGAATTCTTAAAAAATCCATCTTCCGATTTTACCCGAAAAAAGAAGATATCGTTTGAGCAAACCATGCTGTTTCCTATGATTGCCGGTGCAGACAACGTTGCCACAGAATTACTCGACCTGTTCGGTGAAGAAGAGCTCCCTCTGCCTTCAGCAATGATTCAACGTCGCAATCAGATCAAAAAAGAAGCTTTCCAGGAACTGTTCTATCTGTTCAACAAACGCATTCCCAAAGAGAAAACTTTTCATGGATATCAGCTTGTTGCCTGCGATGGCACTCGGCTCAATCTTCCTTACAATCCTTCAGATTTAGGCAATCTCGTTGATAACATTGAGGGCCGAAAAGGATTCAATCAGATTCATATGAATGCACTTTATGATGTCATGAATGACATATTTATTGATATTGAGCTCCAAGGAATGCAGGAAATGAATGAAAGAGATGCGTTCTGCAAGTTTCTCGATAAGCATTCAGATGACATGCTAAAAACAATCTTCATCGCTGATCGTGGATATGCTTCTTTCAACATTTATGCACATGCAATCAATAATAATCAGTTTTTCTTGATTCGTATGAAGGAAAGCGATGCTCAGTCTCTTTGCCTTGACAACAAGCATTTGCTGGACAATTCCTTTGTTGATGAGAATGTAACAATTCATATCGGACGTAGACGTAAGAAGAATAATTGCGAATACGAAAACTATCAGAATATAGGACAAATAAAGTGGATTCTTTTAAGCTCCGTATACTAAAGTTTCCTCTCTCTACCGGCACTTTTGAATATATAGTAACCAATCTTCCTAATGATATGTTTTCACTAGATTCAATCAAAAAGCTTTACAACTTAAGATGGGGAAAAGAAACTGCTTTCCGTCACCTTAAATATGCTGGAAATATGGTTCATATCCACTCGATAAAATCTGATTTCCTGATACAGGAAATCTATGGAAAGCTAACTCTTTATAACTTTTCTTCATGTATCACAAAAGCCATAACCAAAAGGGACAACTTGAACACCGTCCACAAATATAACTTCAACCACACTCAAATGCAGAAGTTTGTGAGGCTTTACATTATAGGAGCAGTCAAAGATCTTGAGAAATTGATTAATAGATTCTTGGTGCCAGTCCGACCGGGGCGTAAATTCAAAAGAATTATACGCCGCCAATCAGCTAAACCGTTATCATACCGATAACCCAAAACAACTAAATACCTTTCAGTAGGCAGTCTCCCCAGACTGTCTGTTTGCCTTTTTCAAAAATAGAATTTTTGACCGTAAACCCGAGAACTGGTTGTATTGTGTTTGGAATTATCATGGCTTAAATGATACACTATTCTTAAGTTTTTTACTATCTAAATGACATTGGGACGGGGTTTGTGGTCCATTATATAGCTCAAAGCTCTGGTGTTTTAATCTTGTTTATATGAATCTACGTCTTACTACCACTTTCGTGTAAGCCACCTTTTTTCTTGACTTACATGAAATCCTGCCTCTTGATTACTTTCATGTAAGGCCACTTCAGTCCTCTCTTACACACAACTATATATATCTTCTATTTTCGTGTAAGAGCACCAGTTCTATGATACTTAACTTGCTTATATGAAACTACGCCTTACTACCACTTTCGTGTAAGCCGCCTAATTTTTTGGCTTACATGAAATTCTGCATCTAGGTCACTTTCGTACAATGGATCCAGAAATTCCATCTCTGAAAACTATGCTGATTCTCTCATTTCACCATTTAGGAGAATTTTTTTGCCACAACATCACCTTCATTCGTATATATAAGCAGATAAGAAAAACAACCATTTCACTTTACGTGGCTTACGCTTCACGAGCGGCAGGAATAGTTGTTAAGTGGTAAAAAAATAGCATCCACAGCAAAGGTGACGACGTTTCACCAGAGCCCAGGGATGCTATTTTTTTATTCTGATATGCGGATGTTGACCCCGTTAGAGTTCTCATACTTTCTGTGTTCGTTGATCTCCATTTTTCTGACGATCTCTGCACCTAAATCGATGTTGAGAATTTCAGCCATACCTAAAAGATATATCGCAACATCAGCCATTTCCTCGCCGACAGTAGGCAGTTTCTTTCGATATGCATCATACAGTTCTGCCAATTCACCATGTATAAGGCAAAACTCTTTTTCGATATTTGTTGTGTTAAAGCCTTTGCTGACCTTGTTCTGATATATTCTGCTCTGGATATCCTTTGTATTCACTATTTTAATCCTCACTTGTATTTTTGTAAGTATGCTCAATTGAGCGACACCTAAAATAAAAATGTGCTCCCATTGGACACTTCAGTGAGAGGTGTGGGAGCTTCTGTTGACTTTATTACAACAAAATAGGGCTCTTTTTCAATAGATTTTTTTGAGGATTATGCGTTACTTGTTTGTAACCATGTAATGCACGATGGATGCGCATCTTGCCGCTGCTTCTTTTTCAAAGGTTGGATAATCCACTGTGGCAGAGCCGTCCGCCTTATCTGAAATGGCTCTGATGATAACAAATGGTACATTGTTCTGGTAGCAGATCTGAGCTATTGCTCCGCCTTCCATCTCACAGCACAGTCCTCCAAACTCAGATGTTATATTCCTTTTTTGCTCATCTGATGAGATGAACTGATCTCCCGTGCAGACTCTGCCCTCAAAAACATTAACTTCCGGTGCACATTCTCTAATAGCGCTGACGGCATTTGCCATCATGGTCTCATCTGCCGGCAAAGAAACAGAGCCTATCCCATCAAGCTCTCCCTTTTGATTCCCTATGGCAGTCAGGTCAAAGTCGTGCTGCACCGCATCAGTTGATACCACAAAATCTCCAATGTCTATCGAGGCGTCCAGTGAACCTGCCACACCGGTATTAATAATCCTGTCCACACCAAAACTCGTAATAAGAACCTGAGCGCAAGCCCCCGCATTAACCTTACCGATTCCGCACTTAACGATAACTACATCCTCTCCGTCAAGATTTCCTTCATAGAACTCCATCCGGCCAATATCTGTTACCTTTACGTTTTTCAGTTCCTGCTTAAGGGTATCCACTTCCTCATCCATAGCTCCGATAATTCCGGTTTTTACCGATGACTTAGCCTTTTCCCCGCATCCTATGAGTATGCAACCAAGTACCATTGCAATTACTACAAACATCAGAGTAATACTTCTTTTTCTCAAATTTAATCACCTCGTTTCCATTATCATGGGCAGTCAGGCGGGACAGACCCCCTCTTCTATTATATTAGTACTTATCGGTAATTACCATGTTCATTTGTAGTACTCGCGCATGTTTTTCAGTTATTATCCTGACTTACGGTCCACTTAAAGAACGATGTTCTATATCCTGAGTTTTTATTAACCCTGTATACTTTGCCACAGGTCTTACACTTTACAATAGCATACTTAGAAAAATCAGCAAAATCACCCATACTATCTTAAGTATGGTCATACTCAAAGACAAAATACTCTGCAACTTTCTTAGATGTCCCGGCTCAGTTTCTTTTATTGCGCAAAGACCAAATGCCTCATCCGATTCTTTATCTGCAACAAAATAAGCATAATGATCTTTTTTGAAGCTCCATACTCCTGTGGCATCTGTCAATTGCATCTTCTTTTGCCTTACGAAGTACTATGTGTTCTCCTTCCAAAATATTCATTCAAGTCATCCCTCCAGATCTTCTTTAGTTATTTCTATAGAAGGATAATGCGATAATTCTGTAAGTTTCACATCCATAGGCACTTCATATTGCATATAGAAAACTTCAGGGTTTTCTTTCTGTAAAATTTCCAAGTGCTGTCTTACTTTGGTTTCATCAGCAGATGCATATACCACAGAAACCACCCCAACCTTATCCTTGTAATTCTTATTATTTGACTGCTCTACACTTCCAGATAAAATCAGCCATATCTTATTAGTATCCATAAATTCTAGCCTCCTACTGATTATCATTTCATGCCAAGCATAAATGGCACATACTTACTAAAAGAGTAAGCATATGCCATATGATATCACAGCTTTATAGGCTATTCTACAGCTTTTACGACTTATCACATTATGCCTTTTAAAGGTTGTTTTTATGATCTGCATCTTTACTGCCATGTTTTCTCCCGATTTCCAAATATACAAACAAAAACCAGATAATCATGCTCTCACTCATGAGTCCATTCGTAAAGGCTATACGAAAAGCGCTTTGTGGCATCAACATAGAAATTACCTTAAGAATCCCAAATATCAAAAGCACGTTGGTAAAAGCCATTCCTTTTTTAAACACTGTGTTACCGGTAATCTGAACATAAAACCAGTAAATAAAGACCGGTAGCATGATGCCTTCACTTACAGAAATCAGCCAAGCGAAGTTGGTAAACAGTGACTCACAAATCAGCAATGCATCATCTGAAAATCCGTTACTGTTAAGCCATGCAAACAGACTTAAGATCACCACATAGATCAGATGAAGCGCAATCCATGGTGTAAGTCCAAAAGCATTCAGATAATGATACACTTTTTTCTTCTTCTCATCTGTTATGTATTCTTGTACTGCAAAAAGAGCAGCACCATAGAGAATGACTCCCGGAAAGGCAAGCAGCATTGCCAGCTTGTATCTCCACTGAGGTATTGCAACCGTTCCAATCGTCAGCCATTCTAAATTTCCTTCAAATGTCGGATCTGCATACATCATTAGCCAATCCCCTCCGCCAAAGCAAAGGCAGCCAAGCAGTCCCAAGATGAGATTCAATTGTTTTTTTGTCAGCTTCATTTAATTGACCTTTTCTTATCTGTAAGAGATAGTGCACAAACCAAATACAACATGAGCCAACCCAGTGATTCTGTCCCAGAGTCCAGACCTTCTGATATCAAATTAAGTAAGTTTCCGAAAAGTACTCCAAAAACAGGGCAACATATGATCATCCATTTTTTAACAGGAAGCATACCCTTAATAATCATTCCAATCCATCCTATAGTCACAAACAGATCGCAGACCACAAAACCGGCCAGCAATGGAATCAGCTCACTTTTCAAAACCCTGATCGCCATGCCGACAGATGCTTCAATATCGCCCGTTGCTTCCATTCCTGCATTAAAAACAACCGGCAAGATGCATATGCCTATATGAATGAAGGCAAAATACAAAATTCCTCCCCAGTTGGCAACCTTGAAAAGCTTGTATAGTTTGGAATCCTTTAAATTATATTCTTTCTCCATAACCCTCATTAGTTCTGTTGCAGCATAGGCAAACATCGCTGCACACAAAAACCCGAGGATTGATGATACTGCATATCTCCAATCAGGAACCACATTCCAGGATATACCCATATAGGCATCCGGATCTGATGTTGTGCCAATTGTACCGTATCCAAGCAGATAGTCCCCAATAATAGCAAGTACCATTGCATAACACCCAAATAATATTCTTTGTTTTGACTTCATAACTTGCCTCCCTAAGAGCATATTAAATCAGTGTACATAGTCATTATAACTCTTTTTGTTAGTCATTGCTAACTACAATTTCACTTTACGTGGCTTATGCTTCACGAGCGGCAGGAATAGTTTTTATTCAGATACATCTTTTAAAGAATTCCAGTTATCATCACTATCATTCATTCCATAATGTAACATCGTCGTAAGAAGAAATTGGATATTGTTGGCATTGAAATTGACTTATCGCCACTACTATTAAAGCAATCTCTATTTTAGAAAATTGGTACTAGTCCCTTTTTTCTAAATAATCGAATATAAATGACATAATAATAGACCAGTACGAATCTGGATTTGTTTATTTCATCAGATCAGCAATTTTTTATTCTTTAATCTTGTTTATATGAAACTACGTCTTACTACCACTTTCGTGTAAGCCACCTATTTTCTTGACTTACATGAAATCATGCCTCTTGATTACTTTCATGTAAAGCCACTTCAGTCCTCTCTTACACACAACTATATATGTCTTCTATTTTCGTGTAAGAGCACCAGTTCTATGATACTTAACTTGCTTATATGAATCTACGCCTTTCAGCTACTTTCGTGTAAAGCTTCCACTCCTTCTCTTTTATACTTGCTTATATGAATTTATGCCTACATGTTGCTTTCGTGTAAGCCGCCTAATTTTTTGGCTTACATGAAATTCTACTTCTAGGTCACTTTCGTACAATGGACCCAGAAATTCCATCTCTGAAAACTATGCTGATTCTCTCATTTCACCATTTAAGAAAATTATTTTTGCCACAACATCTATCCTTTACCACCACTACAACAGTTCCAACTGCAGCGACAGCAAATGAAATAAATCCATAAACTATCATAAGCGCCGCACCAAAAATCGGAGTCTCAGGATCAGCACTGACAAAATAATAGTCATAATATGTGTAAAGAATCATTCCCACAACGGTAGATGCTACAAGCATCAGCGATGAAATCACATACTCTTTCATGCCTTTAGCATGGAACATATTCATAAATCCGAGGGCTACAATAATTATCAGTAAATACCTGCTGATCAGTGTTCCTCTCAGTTTATCAACTATGAAGAACATAATAAGCGGTATCAGATTAAGCCATTTTATATATTTCGTCTCCATCAAATTAATACTCCATTACATTTTAATTCCAATGACACGGCGCATCTGCTCAGGTGTGGTAACAGGGTAAACATCCATGACATGCCTTGCTATCCTCTTGGCAGATTCAGTCGGAGACTCTGAATAAGCAGATCTCACATAATCAAAGCCCCATAAATGCTCAGGTGTGGCGTATATAGCAATAGGCCAGCCGTAAGCTTCGCCTTTCTTGTTCTTGCGCTGCCTGAAATCCCGCACGCACAGATACATCTGCATCTGTAAGCCTGTCATAATTCCGTCAAAGCCTTTGGCTCCATCTTTTCCAAATCCCGCTTTCTCCTTGAGCTCATTGGAATAGTATTCCTCATCAATTAGATCCTCTAAAAAGAGATCCATTATCTTCTTCTGTCTTGCAGAGGCCTTGCCATCTTCGTAGAGCGCATCAAAGTCATACCCGTCCCTTCGGTAATTCACAAAGTATGGCAGCCACTCTTTAGATATGAACCCAGCCTTCTTCTCAAAGAACTTGCCATAAGCCACTTCTCCGCTCCTGGCGATAATCTCACGCCACTCCCATGGGTCCACCTCCGGATCACCGCACCACCAGTACTCAGGAACAGTGCGCTCCTCCAGCGAAAATCCCGGGATATCATTCTTAAAAAGCGGAAGAAATCCCACCTCATTTATATAGTTAATTGCATCCTGGACTGTATGCAGGCATTCAGGGTCATCCCACTCCACGCCGTACATTATCCAAGTTCCGTTTTCATTTCCCATTGTCTGTCCTACTCATCTTTTCATCTCATCCAATTATATAAAAAAAAGAACTCTGGCGCTATATGAGTCACCAAAGTCCATCTATGTTTACCCCCTTTTATAAGCGGGTTGTTGAAGGGAGGAAGGCTGTGAACAATTTGGCACAGCCTTATGTGTTATGAAAAAGTGTGTGGGGATCAAGAAGTTTTGTTCTTCTTGATGTATTCATGATATGATCCGAACCTTAAAACTCCCTTAAAACTTTTTGAAGAAAATGTGTAGTGGCACCAGTCGCTGTCACCTCTAATGGCCACGTAGAGCCAACATTTAATCCATTCTCTGTAAGCCAGTCATCTTCCACTGACACAAACTTCTCATTACCAGCAACATCCACAAGCATTACTGAAACCTTTGGTTTCTCCCCTGGCTGCAGTTCTTCACAGCCATAATCTCCGTCAAAAATCTGCTTTATCCACATTTAAAACCTCACTCCGCACTTAGGGCAAAATTCAAAGTCCTCAGTAGTCTCGTACCCGCACTGTCTGCATCTCTTGTAACCTGTGGTAAAACCTCTTCCACTGCTCACCTGCGTCAAGTGACTTGGCAAAATCTCCACCTCTTCACCCCTGGCAATTGCCTTTCCTATCTCCGGATCAAGCTCATACACTGTTCCACAGCAGCTGGTCTGCACGTAGTAATGCTTGTTCCACTTGATGGTTGGAATAAAGAAAAGAGATAACACCGTATATGTCATAAACACATTGAAACGTCCGTATTTTCCGCAGATGGCGCAAGTAATCAACTGGTTAAAAGAAAAGTCTTTCCTGCCATCTGAAATTCCCATGATAAAAAACATTTTGTAGCCTCCTTAATACCGCCCCTAGTTAATCATATCACCATCTTTTTCAATTACATTCACAAAAATTAAATTTTTTTGCCACACCATTTCCATCATTCGTATAAATAAGCAGAACATAAAAAACACCGCAGTCCAAGTAGCTTACGCTTTACAAAAGGCCAGCAGTGTTTGACAGATATCATCTCAGTGAAAGTAGCGATGCTTTACCGTAGCATAGAGGTGGACCTGCAGTTCTTATGAGAAAAAAAGATACTGGGAGCTGCTTTTGCCTAGCTCAGAGGTATCAAAAAAGATATCTACAGCGAGAATAGCGTTCTGCTATATTTCTTTTTTCTTCAAATACTCTTTAATTTTAAAGGCGCAAAAATATGGAAATGTATAAATATTGCTTGCATGACCAACATTGAAATCACCAAGCTTTATTCCATAAGAGATATCGCCATAGTTCTTATTTTTTATCAATGTAGACAATGATTTTGACTGATCATTATTAGACTTGACCTCAACAGGTATCAAATCATTTTGTGTTCTTACAAAGAAATCTTCCTCAAGTGTAGAATTTTCCTTCTTGTAATAGAATAATCCAAGCCCCTGCTTCACAAATGCCTCAGCAACAAAGTTCTCATAAAGCGCGCCTTTATACACTCCGAGATTCTTGTTAACTCTTAAATCCTCCTGTGCCTCCTCATCTAGCGCAGAAACCAATAATCCAGTGTCCGGATAATACAGTTTATACTTACTCTCCTCAACATTTCCTTTGAGTGGCAATTCAGGAAACTGCAAGCAATTACATTCTGTAATAACACCTGCATCGATGAGCCATTCAATGCATCCGGTATATTCCCTAGACCTTGCATTCTTCTCAATTTTATTAAACTGGAACTTTTTATTCTCTTTGGCAAGCTGCGCAGGGATGCTTCTGTACACACTAATAATTTTTGTCTGATCAAGACTTTCTGCGTATTTTCTCACATCTTCTTCGTAATCAAGCCTAATTTGCTCCTGTACATCCAACGTACCAGAAAAAGTACCTGTTTCAATATAAAGTTTAACTACGTCTGGCATTCCGCCCAACACACAATAATCTAAGAATAGGCTCTTAAAAATCGCCAGTTCATTTTCATTAAAAGGCATATTTTCTATCATATGCATTAAGATAGAATCAATCTGCTCCTGACTATACCCTTTTGCCCAAAGAAACTCCTCGAAATCCATCGAATGCATTTCATAATCAGTCTTTGCTCCAACACTATTACTGTGAATCTTTTTATAATTAATCCCAAGCATTGAACCACTACAAATAACATCATATTTTCCATCTATCTTAAAAGCCTTAAGGGTTGTAGCCACATCCGGATTCTCTTGTATTTCATCAAAAAGAATAATAGTTTTGCCAGAAATGAATCTAAAAGATGGATCTGCCAAAGAAATATTCTTGATAACACTTTCTACATCATACCCATCAGCTAGTATATGCATGAATTTTTTCTCTAGGGCGAAATTGATATACACAACATTTTCGTAGTTCTCCTTAGCAAAATGCATGATAGATTCTGTCTTACCAATTTGTCTCGCACCTTTTACTATAAGAGGCTTGTGTGCTGTATCTGCTTTCCAATTTTTTAAATACTCATCAATCTTTCTTCTGTAATACATTTATCTACCTCCAAACATATATTATCACAAAATATGAGGCACTTTCAATTTATCTCTCACATTTTATGAGCCACTTTATTTTATCCACTCACATTTTATTAAAAGGCTCTTATCAAGTGTTATCCATGAATTTCCAATAAAAAAAGAGAATCAGCTCCAAATCCATCTCTGAATTCTTTGCTGATTCTCTCTTTTTCTTTCTTGCGATTGTAGGCCTTTGCGTTCGGAACGCTCCTTGTTACTGGATTAAGATCTCCCCAGGTTCGTCTCTGTTTGTGTAGTGATACCAGTCACTATGAAGAAAAAGTTCGCACTGACTGGCACTGCTATCTGCTTATTTAAAAGTTTCAAGCATCCTTATCCACGTAGTTAGTGTTCATGTCTTTGTCTGGATCATAATATCCATACTTTTCGATTATATACGCCAATCTGCTTGTGTTAGGACCATAGTCTTCAAATGCACCTACATACAGTATCTTTCCATCAGATATGGTGATCTCAAGGCCATGCTCAACTTCCCATTTGCATCCACCTTCTATATGGAACTCAACTCTATCCCGGCGGCAATGATCATCAACTATCACAGACTTTATCCTGATAAATTTTAGGACAGATCCTTCGTTTACTGTTCCCATGTCAGCCTTCTGTTCATCATCTAAAAACTGCTCAAAATCCTTATAATACCTTACAAGATATTTGCAGAGTCTTTTCTCTACTTCCAAAGGCATACTATCAAGATAATCCAGACATCCTAGCGCATAAGATATCTGCTCTTCTGATCTGCACACCAGCCTAAAGTCTTCACCCCATTTTTTTGATGTGGTAATAGCTGTTATTAGTCCTGAACCAGACTCTTTGATCTCCTTGATAATATAACCATCACTTTTTTTCTTTCCAAAAGAAAACAATCCCATCTGTTCACCCCATTACCTTTAATGTGACTGGCACTTTTATCCTAGCCTTCAGCTACGATTGTATAAGTCCTGCCCTCTATCTCAACATCCGCAAAATGCGTTGCGTCCCATACTTCCCATTCTACGGTAAAAGAGCTATCGCTAGTCCACTCAATATCATAATCGGTATTGTACCTGCCATGTATATCTTTAACTTCAACTGCCTTTTTAGAGGGCTTATTTCCTTCTGCTGAATACTCTTTTCCATCTTCGGCAAATCAAAGAAAATGAGAGGCCGCAAGTTCTTGAATAACCTTGTCAAAATACTCTCGAAATCTTTGCAGATAGTAGCATAGCTCCAACAAAAAGGATGATTCCAGGAGAATCGTGAGCAATAAGTGCCACAGCAAATAGTATTCCTATAGCGATTAGATTTCTTCTAGCCTCATCGCGCTTAACATCTTTTCTTAACTTATCAAAATCAATTTCATGATAGGTATCATTTGAAGAACGATATCCAGCACTTCTTCTACAAGATAATCCATAATCATCGTCCTCATCAAATCCAGTTGAGATGCCGTTATGATCCCCATAATATGTATCTTCGATAAACGAAGCTTCAGCACTATCAATTTTCCCGTCATGATCCAGGTCAAAAGAACTATTATTAAACTCATCATACATAATAAATCCCTCGCAAATAAAAAGAGGAATAGCTATTTTTTATGCCATTCCCCAGTTGCCTTAATCTATCTTAGTTTTAGTCGTCGTAATCATTCCAGTAATCTACTGCAGCGTCGTAAGCCTCGTCTTCATCCTCGTAGTCATCTTCGTAATCGTAGAACTCTTCGTACTTATCATCTGCGAAGTCCTGAGCTGATTTATAATTCTTAGCTCCGTAGTAATCGCTGCTGCTCTTCTTGCCACTCTTCTTGGTTGTACTCTTTGAAGAACTGCTACTCTTCTTACTTGTGCTCTTAGATGATTTGCTCTTACTGGAAGAACTACTTGTTTTTTTCTTAGATTTACTTGAACTGCTCTTTGTTGTATATGAAGTTTTAGTCTTACTGGATGCCTCTACAGTTATAGGTGATACACCTGCTGCCGTCAACATCACTACCATCGCCATCAGTAAACCAAATATTGCCTTTTTCATGGTTATTTCTCCTTCTTTGTGAGGTTGTGCTATTGTAAATCAATCATAAAGCACAACCGCGTTTTCAAAAATAATTACTTTTGTGATTTCAGATGAGTTATTTTTCTATTTCCGTGAAATAACTTTCTGTCCTCACATTTACCTTACATTTACATCCTACACGATAAGGTGGGTGATAAAACTCCCTCTATCCGCGAGGCCAGTCTGCAGCAAAGTTCATAACTATAACAAAAAAAGCTGGCCAATAAGCCAGCTAAAAGTATCTTTTATGATATGTTCAAACATGTCAGCATCTGTTATAGTGATCAGAGACAGTCGAGAGCCTGGGATCTATTCTAGATGTGATCCCCTAACCGAGCCAAACGGCTGTCTTTTTAATTTGTTTTATTTATCGTCTTAACATAATGTGTTGCATACAGCTTCTCTATGTATTCATTTCCGTTTTTGCTGAATCTTAACTGCACTGTGGATTTGTTTTTCCTTCCCCACTGCTTATAAAAAGTAAACCTTGGTTTCAGATTGTTCTTCCCAGCGTAGCTCTTCATTTCTTCAAGAACACCTGCTAACTTTTTTAGGTTGATCTTACAAACTTTTTCAAGATACGGAATCTGGCCATTACGCCATCTCTCATAATTCTCTTTTGACAGGATATCCAGATCCATAAGAGTCTGTACTGCTGTAGCGTAGCCTGTATTATTTACCTGCTGACACATAGAGCTGTTTACTCTGCTAATAAGTTGTGACTGATTCATTGTTTTTCACCAAGATACTTCATAAGAGTTTCAAACCCCTCCATTGGAACACAGAATGTTCCATCTCTGTAAATGCATCCCTCATGAACTGCGTTTATGTCAAACCATCTGACCTCATCAACCTCTTCCTTTTGAAGAACGAGGCTGTCAATATCTACCGGCTTTTCATACACATAAACAAAAGCCACTTCATTGTCATTAAAGAGTTTTCCGTGGAACTCCATCTCATATTTGATGTGGAACTTCCCAACAAAAGAAAGATCTCCTTCATTTGCTCTTATCCCTAGTTCCTCATGAAGCTCTCTCTGAGCTGATTCAAGCGGATCATCACCTGCCTGAATATGTCCCGCAGAAGAAGTATCAAACATCCCGGGAAAAGACTCTTTTTCAGCACTTCGCTTCTGAAGAAGCACTTGATAGGCATCTTCATCTTTTCTTACTATCCATATATGTGCAGTTCTGTGAGGAATACCCTTTTCATGGGCTTCGCTCCTACTTACAATTCCCCCTGTAGGTATTCCATTGTCGTCTGTTATATCAAAATATTCCATTAGTCTCTCTTTCTGCTACAAATGTATGTTTCTGAATACCATGAAACTTTCCAGTTCCTCTGGTATGGATAAGTCATATGTACCATCACCTATTATCGTTTCGATATTACCCCATTTATCCCTGAGGCAGATACCATCCACGGATTCAGTCTGATATAACTCTTCCAAAGATGGATAAACATATTCTCCACTTCCATCATTTGCACCACTCCTTTGGAAAGATACATGATCATCATACTTTATAATCATGTATGTCTTCGTTTGATTCATGAAGTATATCTCAAACTCAGGCTCCCCCTGCGCTGCATCATATATACTTGTGAACTCTTCAAAGCTTAGCATTATATATCCTCACTGGAAAATATCATTGACCGCCAATTGATCTGCAATTGACTTTTCCATTTTTTTAACATCTTCATCATCCTTATACGGATGCAAAATAGCTTTCAGAATCCTTGTATTGCCTACTACTCCGGCAGATGCCATGGTTCATACTCCTTTATGTAATCAAGTACTTTCTTGGTGTTGCCGTGGGGCTTGCTGTAATATGCTATTGCTGTCTTTCCCATTCAAAAAATCTCCCTAATATTTCTTTCTCTTTGTTTCCATACATAGCTGGTGCTGGATTCCACAGTAATGCCTTATTGTCATAAGCATACTTAACCTCAGCGTAATTAACACAATTATAGCCACCTATATCCAATGCCTCAACGTAGTTTTCAACATGGATTTCGACCCAAATGAACTCTTGAAAAAGTTCATTACATTTCCGATACTTGCAACTGTTTTTGTCAGAATATGTATAAAAACTATAGAGATTAACCCCTTTATGAAACGCCCCTGTTTTTCCAACCTCAAAAGGAACAGAAGCCATCAGTCTTATTATTTCACATATCTCATTTATGATATTGTTGCTACTCCCTACCTCTACACATATCCATTTTTCCTTATCCACCTTCCCCCAAAGGCTCCATAGTTGCTTATGCTCTTTTTCATATTTGAATGTAGAATGCCTTCTAACATCACCTATAATCTTTAGAACCCCAGGTTGCTCAATTTTCCCTCTATGTCTAGCAATTTCACAATATCTCTCGGGATTATGTTCTATTTCCTTTAAAATATCTTTATCTATGTTCATGGCGATAATCTTATTAAGATCAGTAATCTCCACCATCAGTTTCATCCACCTTCACATCTAATATTGCTTCCTCAACAACTTTTACGCATTCTTCAGCATGTTTCTTAATATCGGTTCCCCAAAATCTAATAAACTATCCATGTCTAAACAAAAGGAAATCTAGCTATGTTCAAACACTATCTGTGTGGCATTGGAAAGATTTTCTCTGTAAACATAGCCTAGCCTGTCAAAAGATCTGATGTCGTCCGGGTCCTCTATCTGATGCTCTGCCATATACCTGACCATTTCACCTCTAGCCATTTTTGCAT
This sequence comes from Butyrivibrio sp. INlla14, assembly GCF_900102515.1. GTDB lineage: Bacteria > Bacillota > Clostridia > Lachnospirales > Lachnospiraceae > Butyrivibrio. The sequence continues at coordinate 152,259 of NZ_FMVS01000006.1, read as the reverse complement.
ACGTTCCTTTGGTAACAAATTTACCCTTTTCCATCTCACCAAAAACAACTGTTACATAGTGGTCTTCGGGTGTTAGATACTTCTCTATACATTTAGAGTATTCCTTGGAAGCAAGATTTACTATTACTCCAGAGTCGTCCCTTACCTCTTTGTACAGTGAAGAGCCCCAAAATTCATATAAGTCCTTGGCCCCATTTATTACTGCTTTTGCCTGCATTTCAAGCCTATATGGCGTAACCCCGTCCATAGGTTTTAATACTCCGTAAAACCCCGACAGAATTCTCAGATGTTCCTGAACATAGTCAAAAGAACTGTTCTCAAAAACAGACGGAGCCATATATTGAAATGCAATTCCCTCGTAAGAAATGATCGCCGGAGTCAGCCTTTTATAAATGTCCATTTCTTTAACGCGCTTAAAATTCTGCTCCGCAATCTTGTCATTACAATTCCATAGCCTCTGCAAATCTGCATACGACTGTATTCTAAGCCAATCAAGGATTTCTTTGGTTTGATTCAAAAAGACCGGCAATCCTTGGTGCTCAAGAGTATCAGTATCGATGTTCATTTTCTTTGCAGGAGATAAAATGATCCTCATGACAATTCACCCAGCATCTTCTCGGCATCATCTGCGGCTTTGACCTTATCATTTGCTCTGATGATCATACCCTCTTCATCAATCAAGTATGTCGTTCTGACTACACCCATGGATGTTTTTCCATAGTTTTTCTTCTCTTTCCAAACATCGTAGGCTTCTATCACCTTGCGCTCAGGATCAGCAAGCAGGGTGAACGCAAGTCCGTAGTTTTTTTCAAACTTCTTGTGTGATGCCACTGTGTCTTTGCTTACTCCAAGAACAACTGCACCTTTTTCAGTAAATTGAGGACATTCCTCTTCAAGATGTTGCTTAGTCCTGCGAACTCCATCAAGAGTCTCTCCAACATAAGCATCTGTGTCATTGTGCATAATATATACTATTGGCCAGTTGGTGGCATATTGCCAATAGCTCATTACTCTCATCTCAGTACTTGAATAGTTAAACTCTTTAATAGTAATCATATATCCTCACTCTTACTACATGCTCAATGAATAATTCCAATTACATTAACCCACATCTCATTTTCTCTACCGGGTCTGTTATCATTACCGACCTCATTATATATAATGCTAAATCCAGCGTTCTCAAAAAGTGGAATAATACTTTTTTCGTTGAAGTCGCTGAATCTACGCTCACCACGCATCTTTATTCCATCACCATACTTGAATGATGCATACATAACGCCACCACTTTTAAGCGCTTCCTTCATCTTCATTAAAATGCCCGGTAACTCCTCCATCGGTACATGCAGAAGCGATGCGCTTGCCCAGATTCCATCAAACTCATCTTTATATGTCAAATCTTGAAACAGCATGTTGATAACTTCTTGACCGATGTACTCAGAAGCTCTTTTGCACATCTCTTCTGATGCGTCAAATGCTATTACATCAAATCCTTTTTCCAAGAATGCCTTGCTATCTCTTCCACTTCCACATCCTGCATCGAGTATTTTTCCTCCAGCCGGGAGATAGGATATAAATCTGTCCCTTTCAGATGACATGTCTGCATTAACACTTCCCTCAAAAAAGGAATCAGCATTCTTGTTATAGTACTCTATGTTTTTATTTATGTAATCTTCCATAGCTCATATCCTTGTCTACGAGCAGAGTCGTACACTGGTCTCATATTCTTTTCCAGAATATGCTCAAACTCCTCACTGGTATTTCCTGGTCTGTACAGTTCCTGATTAGCCCAGATAGAATGTATATTATCCTTGTAGCACGCTTCAAACAGTTTATGTACAGCTGGGCGATTTGTATCATTTATCATTTTGTAAAGTTTAAACTGGTTGTTGGCAAACCTTATGAAAAAAGGATCCCACTCAGGAAGCTTGTTACTCTTAGACGAATTTAACGATGAATCCATTGGCATCAGATTCCATAGCTCATCATTCATGACAAAAGACCATGGAATGAAGTGATCTACATCATACTGCTTAATATCAATTTGTTTTCCAGTAAATACATCTGCGACTGGTTCTAAGCTGAGAACTGCATTCCACAATTTTCTTACTGCATTGAGCTTACGCATTTTCTCATCCATTGGGGCTAGCTTGTACACAAGTCCCGGGACTTCTGGATTATTATTCTGAAGCCATTTTACTTTTTCAAACTGTATCCACCCAAGTATTGATACCGTATTATCCTGTATCATCTTGATCCATGACGGATTGAAATATATTTCTTTATTCAACTTACTACTGTTTCCAAGAGTGTAAGGCAGAATGTTGACCTTGTTAACACGCTCAATATATGAAATCATTCTGCGAGTGCTTTCCCAATCTGCCGTTTCATCAAACTTATTAAAGAATCCGGCCAGAGCCCTGTATGGAACCATATTGGTAAGCTGTTCTTTTTCAGCTTTTAGCTCTTTATCGAATTCCTTTATTTTATTCTTTATCTCAACTTTTGAAGCATTGGCGGAAAGTCCGCTGATATCACTAAGTTTTAGGACTGTTCTCTCAAGACCGTCCTTTACTTCGCCTAATACTATTCCACTAAGATGGATATGGAACTCCAACACTGAGTACCAGGCATTGGCAATCATCTCGTTTATTACTTCATTAAAAGTTGTTTCTGTTATGCCTTCAGAGATTAGATCAACAATTGCTTCCAGCCAATAAAACTTGTAACAGAAAGAAGGATTCTTCATCATAAGAGAGAAGCCTTCTATGTCCAAATGGTTATAGTAGTCTCCCTCTATTTTTAGGCCGTATTCAATTTTGCCGTTGAGATTATATTCAGCCATTTAATATTCCAATCCTATATTTCTTCAAACCCGATGCTCTTTAGATATTGATAGGTTCCATCATAGTACTCTGGAAGACGTGTTTCATCCTCCCAGAATCCTGTAGTTGTCTTATGTGAATTGCCTGCTGGAACACAAATGATCATTCCTGATCTAGCTCTGGTGAGCAGGACTCTGTAAGCATTTAACATATACTTAATTTGCTCTTGCCGACTCTCCGAGTTGGCTACAAGTTCATTCCACTTATCTCTTCCGTTAAATTTGTAATAATGCCATTTACCGCCTTCATATCTCATATCTGCATCCCATAACAGGCAGGTATAATCAAGTTCCAATCCTTGAACTTGTATCTCAGTTGCAGCATCTTCCAGGTAATTTGATGACCTTGTATCAGCTTTATCTTCAAGGAACCAATGTACTGCATTCTCAACATCAGATTGAAGAACATGAATTCCTAGTGGTTTAAATCTGGCAGATTCTTTGGTAATCAGGACACCTGTTCTTTCAGTTCCTCGCACATTATCGTGCAGCCATCTTTTTGCCACTTCCATATCTCTGGTTAATAGAATAGGATACTTTTCTTTTATCTCAGAATAAATTGACGCCGCATCAGAATCCAATGAAAGAAGCGCATGAACCATGGCGGAAAGTTTCTCAGCCCTAAAGGATCTAAGTGATACGCCTAAATGAAGATCCTCAGAATATGTAACATTTTTATTATCTTTCAATAATTCATTTACCTTGCCCTCCGCATATTCTGGCTCAGTAAGCTGTGGAGAAATGTACACCTTCCAATGTGTAAAGGTTTCATTTAAAGACTTGATCCATTCTGAAATACCGGCTTCACCAGTGTTTATTTCCTGTCCACCACCAACAAGGCACACTATGGTAGCCCAATCTTCTCTCTGATCAAGTGACCATATCAGGAAAGAAGCTTCAGACATAGGAAAATTAGGAACTTTCAGCTTGTTACCATAAGTTCCTCCACGTTTTAAATAATCTGCAAGTCTTTTGTGTGTCCAAGAGCGCTGAGCTTCATCAAAAATCGCAACATGCTCAACTTCACCATATCCAGCCTCTTGCATCTTTACAGCCTTAGTTGGGTCTATTTCAAGAATACCATTTTCAACCGGATTCTTGATCTTAGCTAACATGTTATCTCTATAACGATGGATAATCTGAATGAATTTACCCACCTCACGTCTGGAATCAGAAAGCTTCTTCGCTTCTCCTCTATCTTTGCACTTCTGAAAATTGTCCTTGGCAAGAGCTTCGTTTAAAACCGCTACTAATGGACCATTTCCAGATAAATATACGGCGCCTTCATCATCTATAGGTTTATCAGTTCCTTGATATGTCTGCTTAACAGCCACATCAAGACCAACTAAAGTCTTACCCGCACCAGGTACTCCTGTCACAAAGCAAATACTCTTTTCGCCGTCTCTTTTGCTCTTTTTTATAATATCCAAAATATAAGAAATAGTGCGATCTGTAGTCACTTTGTCAGCTTCATGTCTTGTTATATCTTCAACAGAGTGGCTTTCATAGAGCGCTTTTGCAGCTTCTATAATTGTAGGCGTTGGAGCATAAGGACTTATTATCCAGTTAGAATCAATTTCCATTTCATTTGGGAATCGATGAAGCACTTCCTCAATCAGAGTTGAAATGCCTCCCTCGCCTGTCACAAGCGGATTAACAACTCTGTCATCATAAACAGAAGGCTGTATTACAGAAGATGTTCTCTTATGCTTTGTAGCTATGAGAATCGGTACGATTAATTTATCATGGCTATACTTATGAAAGTTTTTCAGATCCAGCGCATAATCCAACACCTGATCTACATCACTTTCATTTATATTACTCTCGCCTACTTTAAACTCCAGGCAAAAAATAATACCTTTGAGTAGTAGTACCACATCCAGTCTTTTTCCCAATCGCGGAATATCATATTCGAAGATTATTCGGCCGTTGCTTTCCTTCCATGGAATGAGCGCATTCTGCAATATCTCAATTTCCCCCATCCATGCCATTCTTGTGGTGGTAAGCGCATCACCATGATATCTATCACACAACACACCAAATATAGATTCTTTATCTTTGGCCAAAAACACCTTAATATCACTGTCATATAAACAACGATTATTATGTCCCATAGAAGCTCATCTCCTGCAATCATGTGATAATATCAGTTATCATTATTATATTAAAAACACCTAGATATCATCAAGCTCATCCTCGAACTCCAGCCACCCGAGCAGCCTGTCTTCTTCTCTTTCTCTTTTGAGTTCATCCTGTCGGCGGTCAAATTCTCTACGTTCTCTTTTACTCATATTGCTTGTAATATCCTTGTACTGCTTATCTGTTAATCTGACATTCTTATCTTTCTTTCCAAAAGTCATAACTCTACCTCTCTTTCAATCCAGGCTTCCGTCTCTCTTGCAGATTTCATAGAACTCGCAAGTGACACAGAAGTGTTTACAGAATTTGTTGTTCCTATAAATACTTTTTCTTAGCCAATACAAAAGTCTCTCCATAATGTGTTCTCCCCAAAAAGCAACTTTCTCTTCACCTTGTAACTAAAGTGTAAACCTCTATCAGTCCCATAAAAATGACAGCTTTTCCGCCCAGTATTCATGTGGCTTTCGGAGACCCAACCAGAGATTCAAATGCAAATAGGCATAGATATGTGCTATGATCATTTACAAAAAGTGATAACCACAGGAGTTCTATAATTATGAATGGCATTACAAAAGCTGATTGGAAATTGTTCATGGAGAAGGTTCCTGAATGGCAGGAAGCATATATGGAAAGAATATTAAAAGAGTACGTTAAAATGCTCCAGAGTAAGAAGCCTGCATCTACCAAGTTCTGGGATCTCGATAAACGAATCAAGAAAGATAAGAAGAATCCCGGTGTGCAAGTGCAGCTTGATAAAGGTGAAGCCATTTTTGATATTGTGACCATGATAAATATTGGAATCATTACACAGGAAGATCTCGCTGACTTCAGCGATGATTTGAAAGAATCGGTTCAGGAACTGCTGGATCGACATTATGGACAGTGGTAAAGAGAAATCTGTTGATGAAGAACGCTGTTATTGTTTGACTATAAATAACTGGCTTAACATACTCTCAGCAGTACATAGAATGGGAAGCCATCCTCTGCTGGTTCCCGTTCTATGGCATATCACATTTAAACTAACTGTTCATTCTTTGACTACAAATATATATACACTTAAACTATATATAATATACGATTGTCCCCAGCTCTTAAATCCTCTTTTCCCACTACAAAAATAGAGGATCCTAAGATCCTCTACACTAAATAAAGCCTATTTTTCAAAATCCGGTTTCCACCCTGCAAACTGAACGAGCTGAGCATCAGTTCTATGATAATATCTCTCATTCTTATCAAGCTTGGCGATTTCTGCCATCTCTTGATCTGTGAGCTTAAAATCAAGAATGTCCAAGTTATCCTTGATATGATCTACATTTTTGCTTCCGGGAATTACTACAAATCCCATCTGAGTATGCCAGCGAAGTATAATCTGTGCTGATGACTTGCCATATTTCTTACCAAGCTCAGCAAATACAGGCTCGTTGATGAGAGACTTGTCACCATGGCCAAGTGGATACCAGCTCATAAGCTTAATATCATATTTGTCCAAAGTCTTACGAAGCTCTGTTTGTGTAAAATATGGATGTGCTTCTACCTGGATAAACTGAGGAACAATTTCCCATTTTCCATTTGCGAAATCCTCCTTAATATGTTGATGCTCTGGAACTTGTAAACTTCCAGCTTCCATCTTCTTTTCTAAGAGTAAAGTTTCCCTGCAATCTCCAGCTTCCTTTTCCTCCACCGTAGACAGCAGCAACTACTCTGCTTTTTCCTGTCATGGTTGCCTCATCACCATCAATACTTACTACAATGTCATCATGCTCGGCTGAATAATAATTGAAGGTACCATTCTTTAATCCCTCTATAAATTCATCAGCAGACTGCTTCACACCAGTCATATGATAAAGACAATAGTCTGAAGACATAAGATTTCTAAGACTTTCTATGTTTTTCTCTATCATATAATCCCAGTAGTCTTTATATAATTCTGAAATTTTTGCTTCTTCACCCATAGCATTATTCCTTTACATCAACCCGTTAGCGGAAAACCACTTCTCTACAGCTGTTTTCGCATTTGCAGCCTGGCTACCAGTAATTGCAAGACCGCTTCTTACCTCTGCGCCTTTTGCATACTTTTTTACATCACGTTCACTTAAGCCCATGCCACTTCCCTCATTAGTGCAAAGAGGAAGAATGTTTTTCCCTGTAAAATCGTATCTTTCAAGGAAAGTTGCAACTGCCATAGGAAATGTTCCCCAGTAATTTGGATAAGCAAGCACAATGGTGTCGTATTCATCTATGCTATCTAAATAATTTGTAAGCTCAGGACGAGCATTTTCTCTTAAATCTTTCTTGGCTTCATCAATGCAGGTCATGTACACAGGTGAATAAGGATTTACCATCTCAATCTTGAATGTATCTGCATCGATCAGTTCCTTCATCTGGTTAACAACGATTTCTGTGTTACCCACCTTTACATATCTCATTGCTCCACCAAAATAATTTTCATCCGCTCTTGAAAAGAAAGCGATTAATGTTTTTGCCATTTGAATTTCCTCCATCTAAATTTTCTATAGATAACTGCTTATACCAATTGATTTTGTCCTTTGTTGTTTACATTATCTCACGCCAGTTTTATAATTTCCAATAGAAACATCAGATAGTTGATTTAATTTTTAAATATCAGGAGTGTGCCATGACAACCAAGCAGATAGACTATTGTATAGAGCTGGCTCGTACAGAGAGCTTTTCCAGAGGTGCTGAGAACATGTTTGTAAGCCAGCCTACATTTTCATATCAGATAAAGCTCCTTGAAGAGGAAGTTGGTTTTGAAATATTTGTAAGAAACGGAAAAGGCGCTACTCTTACTCCTGCCGGAGAACAGTTTGTAACCTACCTTTCAAATATGCGCGAAGAAATGAAAAGAGCTATCGAACAGGGGCAAAACTTCAGTGCGAAATACAAAGAAAACATCACTATAAGTATGTCAGTACGACAGGCCCTCTACTTCCTGCCAGAAGCAATCAAAGAATTTGAAAAGGAAGAACCAGGCACTCAGATTACACCACGATTCCAGTACAGAAATAGTATGGACAGCTTTCTTAAAAATGAATCAGATGTTGTATTTGCCTTAGAAGAACAGACAAAACAGCTTGCAGGCACCACTGTCCACAAGCTGTTTCAAAGTCATATTTATTTAATTTGTGATAAGAACGATCCTCTTGCAGAAAAAAATCTCATAACTGATGAAGACATCTATGGCCGCATTCTTATGGTAGGTGGCGGCTCACCGGCACTTCTCCGCTCAGTTCAGCAAAAGCTTATTTCATCAGGTAAGATTGAGTATTTTAATAGCCCAGATCATGACACCACACTTACGAACGTTGCTTCTGGTAAAGGAATCTGCCTGGCTCCCGGTTTTCTTAATGACCACAGCGGACAGTTTGCATGGATTCCTTATGACTGCAATGATACCTTCTCTTGCGTCTTGTGCACACATAAAGCAGATGGACGTGAGAGCCTTAATGCTTTTATTAATGTATTGCAAAAGCTCTACAACGAAGCCGTTGCATTTCCACTGTAATATGGTAGTGGTACCAGCCGCTGTGAAGAAAAATTCGCACTGACTGGCACTTTTTTATAATTACGTCTTAGATGCTATTACCTCAACCCACATTTCACTTTCTCTGCCAGGCCTGTTACCATTCCAGCTGCAATCTTTGGAATGAGCGCCAAGTCTGCAGGAAGCCAATCGACACTTTTCAGCTCACTGTACTCAAGCCATTTTGCGGCTTCATGCTCTAAGAGCTTTAGCTCACCTTCCACTACTGTTGCCCAATAGCAATTCATGTGAAGGTGAAACTTCTCATAGTCATAATCTATAATATCGATCAGATCATGTACTTCAATCTCAGTTCCAAGTTCTTCCCTTATCTCACGAATAAGGGCCTGCTCAGGTGTCTCACCTTCCTCGATCTTTCCCCCGGGAAATTCCCAGCCATCCTTAAACTCCCCATATCCACGCTGTGTGGCAAATATCTTTGTTTTCTTCTTGTAATCGTCACAGATTATAGCTGCGACAACATTTACTGTTTTCATACTCATCCTACTTCCAACTTACTTGTTTTCTTAATATATTTAGCGAGCCTAGGGATGCTATTTTTAGAATCAGAGTGTTAAGTATATCCAGCCTTTCAGTTCTGCAATCTTGAATGTATTGGCTAACGTACCGCTGTCATATACCTGTCATAAAGTTCCGAGCAATGTTTAGCTAATTGCAAGTATAAGCCTTTAATCTGTTCATTCTTAGAGCATAATAAATAGTCTTCATTCTTCACAATCTTAATCCATGGAGTGGCAGCAACATAATCCCATACAGAATCATTAGTCCTCTGCGATAAATGTTCCAAAATACTCTGCATGACACTTAAATAATTACCACCATCTTCTCTTGCTTCACACAGTTTATCTATTTCACTTTTAAAACTAATTAGAGATTTAGCTATGGACGATCCTGCATTATCATCATCACTAATATACCCTCCAAACGGAGTATGCCATCTTCTATCTGCACAATCCCCCATCACACACGTCCTATAGATAGATTCCTTAAATAAACAATGTAATTCCTGAAAATATTTGTCTTTAGAAAAATATACCTTAAATGAATCATGTAAAATATGTTTGCATATCTGAGCATTTATCGAAACATCTGCAATATCTGTCTTTGACAACCAAAATGTGCAGTAATTGTCAGCCGACCCTTCTATAAAAACTTTGTCTTCATCATAGTAAAAATCTATTCTTCTATTACACGGATTCGGCTTATATTTTACCTTATTAACAGGTTCAGAAGTTAGCATGTTTAACTTTCCAATATCAATAGCATCTGTATTATTGTTAAGTGTCTTGCATTTAAATAACTTCATGTTTTTTGTTTCGTAACCTCTTTATATCATTTATTCAAAAGAGCTCGCTTTACACTTACTGATCTTCATATCTGCTAACGTAATCAGGCCTATTGTCCATCAAAAATGCTGCAATCAAGTAAAATACTGCGCCTGAACCGCCTGATAATGTAAACACTACCCAGAGGATTCTTATTACTGTTGGATCCCAGCCAAAGTATTCTGCGATGCCACCGCATACACCAAAGACTTTTCTATCATTGCTTCTATACAATTTCTTTTCCATAACATTTGCCCTCACTTGCTTTCTTTACAATCAGAGTCAACTACTTCTATACGCTTATCTTTGTCATGTTCCTCTGTATGTGATTTCCTTGTGCACGCCACAAACAAAAGAAACATCAGCAGGAAGTCATCAACAGGCCCCGGAACAAAATCCCTCGGCAAGATAACATAAACAACAAGCAAAGCTACTATAAAACCTTTCCAAAAGCTGTTCATTGGCCTCCTCCTTTCAATCAGCGCATTTCTATCTATTGACTATATTTTAGATCCGCAACGATAGGCGATAAATATCCAAAAATGCATATTAAAGACGTTTAATGGGAAAAATGAGAAGTTACTTCAGAAATTACTTCCATTCCATCCCCAGTCATCAGATCCAAAGTACCTAATATACATGTGATCAGGGGCTATACCCAGGATATCACCATATATTCCTGTCAGTTCCTGCGTCATCTTGTTATAAGCATCAGACGGCGCACCTCCATAAACCTTAACTTCAATAAATGCTGTAGGTTGAGAATCATCTCCCCTGAAATACATAGGCACATCGCCTTCAATAGCCAGCATAAGCCAGTTCTCGCTCTTGCCTGGCAAAATAGATATTGCCTGCCCCAGGCGCTGCTTCAGCTGTATTTCTTTTTCCTTTGATACTGTCACATTTGTTTTTGTTGAAATAAATGGCATGTCTTTTCCTCCTCATTAATTCATCCATATCTTCAGAAATCAAGATATTGTTACCAACAAAAATTTGATTAGTTTATATGCATTTTCGTCTTTCTGTTACTTTCGTGTAAGACCTCTGCCTCTACTCATTTTAACTTATTTATATGAATTTTGCTCATATGTCACTTTCGTATAAGCCATTACAGTTCTCTCTTTACACGCAGATATGCTTTTCTACCATTTTCATGTAAAGTCACCAATTCTGACATACTTAATTGGCTTATATGCATTTCCTCTTTCTGCTACTTTCGTGTAAAGCTTTAGTTCTGCTCATTTTAACTTGCTTATATGAAACTACGCCTTTCAGTCACTTTCGTATAAGCCCCCCAATTTTCTGCCTTACACGAAATCCTGCTTCTTGGTCACTTTCGTACATTGCGAATTGGGTGGGCTCTCTGCCCGAAACAATCACACAACCATTTCACTTTACGTGGCTTATGCTTCACGAGCGGCAGTGATAATTGTTAAGTGATAAATATACTACTCTACATCAATCATCACAATTTCCGGATGGTTGAAGAATCTGGGATAGGGCATTCTCTCTCGGCAAAGTCCGCGACTGACAACCATGTTGTGGCCATTTCCAAGGTCATATCTGCCATCCACGTATTTAGGGTATCGGCCCTGGTCTGGGGCTAAAACTCCCATCTGAGTAAATGGGATTTTCCACTGTCCGCCATGGGCGTGGCCACAGACCACCAGATCAAAGTCATACTCAGAATATGTGTCCTTCTTCTCAGGGCGATGGGATAAAAGAACTTTGAAGTTTTCCGGAGAAGTACCAGCCTGAGCCTCATCAAGCTGCGCTCCCCACTCTTCCCATGACATGTAGGTGGGATCATCCACTCCGCAGAAGTCAATGTCATTTCCATTTATGTTCACTGTACAGCAAGTTCCTTCAAGAACCACAACCCCTTTAGAAACAAGGTATTCCTTGGTTTCGTGATCTCTTTTGCTCCAGATTTCATGGTTTCCGGTAACATAGAAACAGGGATATTTAGAAGCTATAGCCTCAATGAACGTCTTGGAATTACCGTCAGGAAACTTATTATCAAATATATCCCCAGACAAAAGAACTGCATCAGGCTTTCCTTTTTCCAGCATTTTCACAAGCTGGGCCTGATTCTTGCCATAGTAGCAGGAATGAAGGTCCGTAACCAACGCAAATCTCACAGGTGCACTTATCTTCCCATTGCCATCAAGACTGATGTGTTCTGTGACAGGAATTTCAAACCAGGCGATCACAAAAAGAATCAGTGCAAACCCGCGTAGTAGCCACTTCCACAGCTTTCCTTTATGATGATTATTATTTTTTTTCATAGCAATCCTCCAACAATAGTATTTACCTATAATACATCTTAGAAGTAAGTTTTGTTGAAGGGCCATGTTCACAATGACTCCCACCAGCCTTCGTCATATACATTAGTTTTTCTTCTTTTTTCTCTCTTCTGCCTTCCTGATCAGCTGGGTAGCCTCTTGGAATGCTGCAGGGAGATATTCTTCATGCCACTCTTTACCTGCTTTTTCTTCTTTCTTAATTTTGTTCCAGGCTTCATGCATCTCTTCCTCAGATGCATACGTTACGCCGCCAAACACATGCGGATGCCTTCTCACCATTTTTTCCGATATGCCTTTTACCACGTCGTCAAATGTAAAAAGGCCTTCTTCCTCAGCAATAACGGCGTGAAACATTACCTGCAGAAGGAGATCTCCCAGTTCTTCCTTGAGATTATCCGGATCTTTTGTCTCCTCTAGAATGTTTATTCCGCATACCACTTCAGCTGCTTCCTCAATAACTGGCGCTTTTAGACTTTCATGAGTCTGTGCTCTATCCCAAGGGCATCCGTTCTCGCTTCGCAGTTTTTCAACTATCTCTTTTAACCTATCTATCTCAGCCATCCTTAAACTCCCCATAGCAGCTAATCTCCTGCAATCATGCGATAATATCAGTTGTCATTATTATATAAAATACATCTGAATATCATCAAGTTCATCCTGGACTTGTTTATATGAAGCTACGCCTACATGCTGTTTTCGTGTAAGGCCACTAAAACCCTCTCTTGCACGCAACTCTGCTTGTCTACTATTTTCGTGTAAGAGTAGCAGTTCTACCAAGCTTTGCTTACTTATATGAATTTACGTCTTTCAGCTACTTTCGTGTAAAGCCTCCACTTCTTCTCTTTTATACTTGCTTATATGAATTTACGCCTACATGTTACTTTCGTGTAAGTCGCCTAATTTTCTGGTTTACATGAAATTCTACTTTTGATTACTTTCGTACAATGGGCCCAGGGATTCCATCTCTAGGAATAATATTTCGCAAGATATCAACTCAAATATGACATCTCTGGGAATAATATTCCGCAAGATATCAACTCAAATATGATATCTTGCGGAAAATTATCAATCTATTACTTTAAAATTTGGTCTATTCATATCATCTCTTATATTCTGCGTTTTCAAGCTTTATCGGCAGCGGATTCAGTGTAACCCACTTCACAGCAAGTTCAGTAAGTCTCCCTAGTTCTTTATCGCCTTTATCCTTAATGTCTTTTACAAGCTCTTCTATTTCCGCAGATTCTGCATCTGAAAGCTGCTGCCCCATTTTAAGATATCGCACAAACGCTTTTACCAGTTCTCCAAAATCCGAATCCCAGTTTATACTACCATTGTCCAGAATTTCATAAGATAGCCGGCCAGTAATCCTGATAACTTCGCCCTGCACAGTTGATGCATGTCCACTGCCCGGAACCAGAAGATTCCACAGCTCTTGGTACTGTTTCTGCCATGTATCTGCCTTTGGCCTTATTTCGCTAACGCCGTCATATTGCTGTCTCCTGGGAACCCTTTGAACATCCAAAAGCTCGTACAGCTTATCCATCGCTTCATCCACCTGCTTCATGAAATCTGCATTAGCATCACTTCTTCTGAACTCTATATCTTTTGCCACACGCAGGAACTCATTCCTAACAGTGTCGCTGGCAACAACTCCCTTTTCCAAGAGCATCTCCGTTACTGGAGATAGCTTTATCAGATCTATCGGCAGAGCTCTGGCAAAAGCAGCTTCAAGCGGGGTGTGATGATGGAAATTCTCTGCATTTAAATCGGCGCCTGCAGCCAGAAGCGCCTCTACTGCCTCCATGTGCCCGCTACTTATAGCTCTGGACAGGGCGCAATCCCTTGTAGTACCTCCAACATAGTTCACATCAGCTCCATTTTGGATCAGCAAAAGAGCCTGTTTCTCACTTTCTTTACTGGCAATTCCCAGATGCTCCATCAAAGCCGTGCTATGGAACTGATCCTGATAGTTAATGTCCGCTCCTTGTTCCAAGCACCACTTGATCATATTCTCAGAAATCTTGTAAAAGAAAATGTTTCCTTTCCTATAGCCTCCATAGGCATTTATATCACACTTCTCAAAAACTGCTTTCACAGCCTCATCGTCACTAATGTAATCCTCGATATCTTTTGGAAGAGTCTTTCTTTTTTGCTTGCCACTCTTCATATTTTGTATTTTAGGTGTATCAACAGTTTCTTCCGCTATCTCTTCTTTATCTTCTGCCTTCTTTAAAAAATCAAATATACTCATCTGTCTTTTCGCTATCCTCATATTTTCTTTTTTGCCTTTTTCTTAAGGACTATGATTAGTTTATATGAATTTTGCCTACATGTCACTTTCGTATAAGCCACCCAATTTTATGCCTTACATGAAAACCTACCTTTCGGCTGTTTTCGTGTAAGCGCACTAGTTCCACTATGCTTAACTTGCTTATATGCATTTCCTCTTTCTACTACTTTCGTGTAAGGCTCTAGTTCTGCTCATTTTAACTTGCTTATATGAAACCACGCCTTACTACCATTTTCGTATAAGCCAGCTAATTTTCTGGCTTACATGAAAACCTGCTTCTTAGCTGCTTTCATACAATGAACTATATAGGAATTTCGGAGAAAATTCCTCGTATCATAAAAAAGCAGCTACCTCAATTGAGATAACTGCTATTAATGGCCCTCGGGGACGGAGTCAATGTCATTTAGATAAGGATTTCCCGTCCCTAAGGCTCATATTTATTTTCGTGCAATGGTATCATAAGATATCCCCATGGAATGGTCCTAGACGCCTTAGACTGTCGTACAATACTCAGGTGCTACACCTTTAACATCAGTTCTGACCTTAAACAGGCATCCATCATACTCCCCGTTCTGCCCGATTCCTGCTGATGTTATGTAAAGAGTCATCATATCTTCCCCACCAAAGCAGCAACAAGATGTTTGCTTGGCAGGAACTAAAACTGTTTGTAATAGTTCACCGGTCTGACCGCTTCGTTTTTCAACACGACTGCCGCCCCAAACAGCCACCCAAAGATTATCCTCTGAATCAATAGTCATGCCATCCGGGACTCCATCCTCCAATGTGAATAAAGTTCTTCTATTGGAAATATTTCCGCTGTCCTCATCATAATCAAATACTGACACCGTATGTTCCCCAGAATCAGCGAAAAAGAACTTTGTTTTATCACTACTAAAAGCCATTCCATTGGAGATTTTGGTGCCTTCCACCATACACCTTATTTGGCCTTTATCATAACAATACAAGTTACCTTCTGGATCATGTCCATCACCTTTAACCATCGCGCCGAACCAGATTCGCCCTTTGGAATCTGCTTTTGCGTCGTTTGAGCGCCAATAATCCTTGTAAATGTTGTTAAAGCTTGCTAATAGAGATATTTTTTTATCTTGATATACGTAGAGACCATCTTCTAATGCAAGAACAAATCCATCTGAAGTGTTCAATGGAATTGCTGCGCCTATATGCTGGTCAACATCCAGCGTTTCCACTGTTCCATTCTTGCTATAGAAAAGTTTTTTATTTTCAATATCTACCCATGATAATCTATTAAATCTAGGATCGTAGCATGGTCCTTCCCCAAGCAAAAAGCGCTCTTTACTGACTACCTCAACACTATACATATTAAGTACCTCTCTCCTACTACTTACCTCAAATCCTTTAAGTAAAATCCATTCATTAACCATTAATGCCTGACACAGGAAACATTTCTCCGCGTGTCAGGCACCAACAGTTAGATAACTGCTTTGTGTTCCACTCTTCACGTAAAGGGTTTGCGGTCCATTTTGCTTTTTACTCCACAGAATATAGTGTGTTCTTCTCAAACAATCCGATGGCAAATCCCATTTTCAGGAAAAATGGCATATTCTCATACGCCCGGAAACTGGTGCGTTCCAAAAGTTCATCCAGCGTCAACACTTCGTAGTATCCATATGGATTAGCAACTGTGACTGTATCGTTTGGAATATCTGCCCCTACAATCAGTGAATAGTGCAATGTCCATTCATTCCCATACAATGCCGCCCACTCAAAAGGAACAGGTTTGCCGGATTCCAGGGTTTCGTACATGATATCGATAAACTCTGAATTTTTTACATATTTGTGCATCGTTGTGGTATATTCCGGGAACTGCTTGTTCATCTCCTTGCAAAAATACTTGCCACTTGAAGTCACCACAGTTCCATATTCATCGTACAGGCTATCCTCCGTTACGTTTCCACCATTCCAAGCAGAGAACATCTCAATGACCGCAAATCCACAAGAAATATGCTGCTGGATTACTTCAACATTAGCGATTTTTACCGGATTCTGGTACTTGGGATCTGTATATACCGCAGAATAATCATCCTGAGTAAAGTGTGTGCGAACACCCACAATCAGAAGCAATATAAGAGGTATCACCACCAATACACCTAGTATTATTCCTATGATCTTAGTTACTTTTTTCATCTTTTCCCCGTTCTAAATATCTCTCTCCAAATTTAAGAACTCACACTCCTGGTCAGATAGAGGAATTTCCAAGGCTTCTATATTCTTTTTCATTCTATCTGTGCTGCTAGTGCTGACAACAGCAAACATATTCATAGATTGCCTAAAAATCCACGCCAGGGCAATCTGAGAAACGGTAGCCTGTTTTTCTTTTGCCAAAAGTTCGCAGCGCCTTAGCCTTTCAAAGTTCTCTGGGAAAGCATATCCCCTTAGAGCAAACATATCCAGGAAGTCATTGGCATGATTAGCATCAGTGCTCTTCATCTTGCCTGAAAACATGCCATGAGCCAGGGATGAATATGCTATCACGGGCATTTGACTTTCCTGATACCATTTTCTTTCCTGTTGCCCCTGTTTGCCTGTGAGTGTTACACAAGTATCATCCCACACATCTCCCAACTGGTCTGCAAGACTAAAGCCCGGGCTTGAAACTGAAAATGGGGCAAGGTTCTTTTTGTAGGCATACTCGTTGGCCTCTTGTATTCTCTTATAAGTCCAGTTAGAGCCCCCAAAAACTCCAATGCTGCCCCTTTCTTTCATCTCGTTGAAGGTTTCAACTATTTCTGCAACTTCTGTAGTAGGATCATCTCTATGGAGAATATATATGTCTATGAAATCTACCCGCAGTTCCTCTAAAGATTTCTGCAGGTCTGACATCATGGCTTCTTGGTTGACTCTTTTTATGGCGCCATCAGGATGTCCGCACTTACTAAGGAGCACAACTTTGTCCCGGACTCCTGTCTTATCCAGCCATTTTCCTATGGTTTTCTCAGAATCCGGGTAGATTCTCGCGGTGTCTATTGCATTAACACCTGTATCAAGTATTCCTGTAAGCCAAGCGTCATAGTCTTCCAAATTAGGTAAAAAGCCTGTCCCTAGAAATATCCTGGATACGTCTTTGTTTATTCCGTTGATTTTTGTATATAAGCTCATATTGTTTTCCTCTGGAGTTAATTAGCTACTTCGTGTAATCACACAATATTTACAATGCATTTTCTCCTCTAGCGTTCATTAAATAAATATACCACATTAAGAACTTCATTTTTACTTGCTTATATGAAACTACGCCTTACTACCATTTTCGTATAAGCCAGCTAATTTTCTGGCTTACATGAAATCCTACCTTTCAGCTGTTTTCGTGTAAGCGCACTAGTTCCACTATGCTTAACTTGCTTATATGCATTTACGCCTTTCAGCTACTTTCGTGTAAGCGGACCAGCAATGGACACAGAAAATGGCCCACTAACCCCGTCCTAAGGCTCATTTTGGGATCGAGTAGGCTGACTCCTACTCGATTTCGCACACGAACATTCCGCACTTAGTGCTCCATGTTCTTACGACCGGCAAATGAATTTGTATGCAAGCATCCATTCGCTTGCCGGTCTTGTGCTACATAATAATAGACCAGTACTTCTGAGCACTTCCAGAAAGTACTGGCCTATACCTACTGCTGATTCACACTGGAATCAGCAGTAATTCAACTTCTAAAATTGATCTTGCCTGTTGCAGGGTCCATTCCATCAACTATTGCAAGGGATTCAAGTTTGTAGCCCAGGTTTCTGATTATCTGTCCGCCTGGCTGGAAGCCCTTTTCTATAGCTATTCCAATGCCTGCCACAGTGGCTCCTGCACTATTTATTATTGAAATAAGGCCCTGCAATGCACATCCGTTTGCAAGGAAATCATCAATGATAAGAACCTTGTCATTTTCATTCAGGAACTTTTTGGATACAATCACATGATTCTTGTTTTTATGGGTAAAAGACTCAACGTCTGCTGTATACATCTCGCCATCGAGGTTGACGCTCTGGGACTTTTTGGCAAAGACCACAGGAACATTAAAATGTCTTGCAGCAACGCAGGCAATTCCTATGCCTGATGCTTCGATAGTAAGGAATTTATTTATCTCAACACCTTCAAATCTTTTTGCCCATTCAGCGCCCATCTGATCAAAAAGCTCAACGTCAAGCTGATGGTTTAAAAAGCTATCCACCTTTAAGATGTTGCCTTCTTTTACAACGCCGTCTTTGATAATTCTCTCTTCAAGAAAATTCATTTTTTGCACCTTCTTTTACTTTATCTTTCTTCGCGGAAATAGTTGGTTCCAAGGCTCTTTGGAGGCTGATCTTCCTTTTTATTTCTCATACTGGTAAAAACAAGAACCACTAGAGTTACAATGTAAGGAATCATCTTATATAGCTCTTTATACTCAGTGTGTGTTCCCGATGGAAGGTACAAGTATAAAATGTACAGTCCTCCGAAAAGTATAGAAGATAAAACGCTCACATCAGGCTTCCATACTGTAAAGATAACCAGGGCAATAGCAAGCCATCCTCTGTCTCCAAAGGCATCATTTGACCATACTCCGCATGCATAATCCATTACATAGTATAAACCGCCAAGTCCAGCAATCATACAGCCAAGACATGTTGAGACATATTTATATCTTTTAACATTGATTCCAGCTGCATCCGCCGCAGCAGGATCTTCTCCCACAGCGCGAAGGTGAAGGCCTACTCTTGTCTTTTTAAGGACATAGGCACATATTAAAGCAATGATAATGGCAACGTATGCCAAAAATCCGTAGGAAAAGAAAACTTTGCCAAACCAGCCTGTTTTCGTAGCAAAAGGCAGAGTTCTGCTAAAATATGCAGAGGTGGCTGAGAGTGAAATTGATGGAACATCAGCACCTGCCAGCTTAATTAGTGATCCGCCAAAGAAATTTCCAAAGCCTATACCAAAGGTAGTCATAGCAAGGCCTGTAACATTCTGATTGGCTCTTAAACTTACTGTCAAAAAGCAGTATAACAGCCCCATTAAAAAGGAGCCTACAAGTGCACAGATAAGAGGTATAAAGACTGCCAGGAAGCCATTTAGCTGCCCTGAGGCTGCCTGTTCATAGAAAAAAGATCCTATAACACCGCTTATTGCACCAACATACATGACACCTGGAATTCCAAGATTCAGATTCCCTGATTTTTCCGTGATTGTCTCACCTGTACTTCCAAATAGCAGAGGAACGCCCTGCTGTACAGCTCTTGGTATAAATGCAACCAAACTAAACATTATGCGTTCTCCTTCCCAAGATCTTTACGTACAAGGATCTTATATCTGATAAAAAACTCACATCCAATAATAAAGAAAAGGATGATTCCAGTCAGAATATCTGCAAAGCTCTGATTGAGCTCAAATACAGTGGATATTTCGCTGGCGCCTCTGTCCATGAAAATGATAAGAAGGCTGGTGAAGATCATGGCAACCGGATTAAACTTGGCGAGCCATGAAACCATAACGCCTGTAAAGCCCTGCCCATCGGAAATAGTTGTGGTTATTGTATGGTTAATACCTCCCACCAAAAGAAGTCCTGCCAAGCCGCAAATTGCACCAGATAAAAACATGGTCCTGATCACAACCTTTCCAACACTTATTCCTACGTATCTGGCTGTGTTCTGGCTTTCGCCGACAACTTCTATCTCATATCCGTGCTTGGTAAATTTCAGATAGATATACATTCCAATAGTGACTAAAACGGCAACTATAATGCTCAGAAGATATTTATTGCCAACGTTTGGAAGCCAGCCTATGTTTGAGTTCTGGTTAATAATACCAATCTTGCCTGATCCCTTAGGAACTTCCCACACAATAGTAAAATACGCCACAAGCTGTGTTGCGATATAGTTCATCATAAGTGTTGAGAGTGTTTCATTGGTGTTCCACATGGCTTTAAAGAAGGCAGGAATTACTCCCCAAATTGCACCTGCCAGTATAGAAGATACTATCATAAGGATGATCACGACTGCATTTGGAAGCTTGTCTGATAGTGTGATCATACATGCCGCCGCTGCAAGACCTCCAATCAGGACCTGTCCTTCGCCGCCGACATTCCAGAACTGCATCTTAAATGCGGGTGTCAGGGCCAGTGAAATGATCAGAAGAATGGCAACATACTGAAGTGTTATCCAGCTCTTTCTCTGAGTGCCAAATGCCCCTTTAAAAATTGTAGTAAATATAGATATAGGATTATCGCCTGTGCAGACCATAGTGATAAGTGCGCATAAGGCAAGTGCAGCCAGAATCGCAATTATTCTTATAGTCCACGCTTTTTTGCTGCTGATGTCAGCTCTTTTTACAATGTGAAAACGAGGCTCTTTTACTATCTGTGCCATTATGAAGCCTCTCCTTTCTTGGTCATCATTGACCCCAAGGTATATTTATCGGTATTTCTGCCATCTACAATTCCCGTAACCTTGCCATCGCAAAGGACAAGAATCCTGTCGCAGAGTTCAACGAGAACATCCAGATCTTCGCCGACAAAAAGAACTGCTGCTCCACGCTTCTTTTGCTGATTGATAAGATCGTATATCTGGTAGGAAGAACTAATATCAAGGCCTCTTACGGCGTATGCAGTCATCAGCACCTTAGGTCTTGAGGATATTTCTCTGCCGACAAGGATCTTTTGTACATTTCCGCCGGACAAAAGGCGCACAGGGGTATCAATACTTGGAGTTACAACCTGCAGCTTTGACACAACCCTCTCTGCGAGCTTTCTGGGCTCTTTTTTCTCTGTAAAAAATCTGGACTTACCGCTTCTATAGGACCTGAGCATCATATTATCTGCGAGGTTCATATTTCCAACAAGTCCCATTCCAAGTCTGTCTTCAGGAACAAATGACAGTTTTACGCCAAGATCAGAGATTTCCCTTGGTGATTTACCGAGAAGTTCCTCTGTCCTTCCGTCCTGGTGAATATATGTGATCTTTCCATTTTCGATCATCTCAAGACCTGCAATTGCCCTTAATAGTTCTTTTTGTCCACAACCGGATATTCCCGCGATTCCCAGTATTTCTCCTGTGTTGGCGGTAAAAGATACATCGTCAAGCTTAACTATTCCATCTTCATCAACGACCGTGAGATTCTCCACTACGATACGAGGCTTAGGCTCTACAGGCTCAGGTCTGTCAATATTAAGAGAAACTGAATGGCCTACCATCATATCTGTCATTTCCTGAGCGTTGGTACTACTGGTCTTCATGTCACTTATGAATTCTCCATGACGAAGAACCGCAACTCTATCAGATATGCTCTGCACTTCGTTTAACTTGTGAGTAATAATAACTATGGACTTTCCATCTTTTTTCATATTGCGCATGACATTAAAAAGTTTCTCAGTTTCCTGAGGAGTCAGTACGGCTGTGGGTTCATCCAATATCAGGATATCCGCTCCTCTATAGAGTACCTTTACAATTTCAACTGTCTGCTTTTCAGAAACGGACATGTCATATATTTTCTTTTTTGTATTGATCTCGAATCCGTATTTGTCGCAGATTTCTATAATTCTTTTCTCAGCCTCTTTGATATTAAGCTTGCCTTCAAGCCCCAGAATTATATTCTCTGTGGCATTGAACACATCAATAAGCTTAAAATGCTGATGGACCATGCCTATTCCAAGATCAAACGCATCTCTAGGAGAGCGGATGACAGCCTCTTTGCCGTTTATGATTATCTGGCCTGCATCAGGATAATAGATTCCAGCAAGCATATTCATAAGTGTTGTTTTGCCACTTCCGTTTTCACCAAGAAGAGATAATATCTCGCCCTTGTAAACATCCAGATTGACATTGCTGTTTGCTGTTACATCACCAAAAGACTTTGTAATGCCACGAAGCGATATGGCTACTTCTCTCTTTTCCACAATTATCACCTTTCAAAAAAATCAATATAGACTAAAAATAGGAAATCTTTGCAGCACAGCAAAAAGCTGTGCTCACAAAGATTTCCTCAGCTCACATAATTAAAGATCAATATGCTGTATCAAGAAGTGAAATTCCATCGATCTGTAAATCGAAGTAAGGAGCTGATCTGAATTCAGAACCAGACTCTGCAAAGTAACCATCTGTGATAACTTCTGTATCAGCAGTGTACTCAGGATCTGTGTCAACATCAGCAACATAAGATGTAAGCGCCTCACCGTTTACAGTAAATGTAGTAGTATCAAATACATGAAGTGTTCCTGCATTCATAGCTTTTTCAGCCTCTGCAAGTGCCTCAGCAGTTCCCTCTGCTGCTGCATTTCCAAGGTCTGTAAGAACTACAGAACCAGTCTCAAGTGTTCCAACCCAGTCAGTAGCAATCTCTGTTTTGTTTGCTACAGCGTCAATGATGTATGCAAAATATGGTGCCCAGTCAATTCTTGAAGAAACGATAAATGTGTTAGGGCAAGCTGCTGCTGTGCTTCCGTTATAGGATACGTCTGGAACACCAGCCTTTTCGCATGCTGTAGGAGCTCCCATTGAATCAGCGTGCTGTGAAAGAAGAACACAACCATCTTCAATAAGCTTGTTAGCGCCTTCCTTTTCAGCTGTCTCATCGTACCATGAGCCTGTGAATGTTACTTCCATTGTAGCTGATGGGCATACAGAGCGGGCGCCGAGGAAGAATGATGTATAACCTGAAATAACTTCTGCATATGTGTAAGCACCAACATAACCAATCTTAGCCTGGTCTTCTGTGATGTCACCATTTGCGATCATCTCGTTAAGCTTCATTCCTGCAGCGATACCTGCAAGATAACGACCCTCATAAATTGTAGCGAAAGCGTTATGGTAATTGGAAAGGCCCTCTGTATGTGCCTTTGTACCTGTTGCATGACAGAACTGAACTTCAGGATATTCCTTGGCAGCCTCGATCATGTAATCTTCATGGCCAAAAGAATCTGCAAATACGATATCGCAGCCTGCATCTGCAAGTTCACATGCAGCCTCATAGCACTCCTGTCCCTCAGGGATATTTGTCTTGAACATGTACTCAACACCTGCTGCCTCGCAAGCCTGTGTAGCACCGTTGATAAAGTTCAGATCGTATGTTGAGTTCTCATCGTGCAGAAAAATGAAACCAATCTTAACATCTGATGCAGGAGCCTGTGTAGCCTCTGTAGCCTCTGCGCCTGTGCTTGTAGCCTCAGATGCTGTTTCTGTTTCATTTGCGTTTCCGCAGGCAGATAATGATGCCATTACCATTGTTGCAGCAAGAACTGCTGACAGAATCTTTTTAAACTTTTTCATCTCATCCTCCATTTTTTGATATCGAGCACAGGTCATTTGTAGGATGTTCTATTGTTTTTCTTTAGAGCAAATTGAGCAAAAGAAAAAGGCATAGAAACACGAGTTTCTACACCTATCTGATTTGATATCTTCAACAATTAAATTAATATATAAACTTATTGTATATGCAGCATCAAACACTCGATAGTCCGGTAATTTACGGTAACCGGGTAGAAACATCAAATCCATATTATTTGACCTATATCGATAAAATACTCGCTTATATTAGCAAAGAAACATCAAGATTACAAGCTTTTTTTAAGCTTTTTTTATTCCCCATACTCCCCGTATTCGCAGCCAACATGTGTGGCCTCCACTTCATCCACCAGAACAAGGTCCTGACCCTTCTTGTCGTAGAGCTTTATGGTTCCCCAGCCATTTCCGCCATTCCACAGATGATTGTGATTTTTCTTGCCATCGGGGGACTCGTAATTTATGAAAAGCATATCTTTTTTCAGGCAGTGTATCTCTGTTTCCATTACTGCCTTTATATTTTCCTGTCTTACATGCCAGATAACCTCGTTTTCAGTCTCATCGAAGCTAAACTCAGTCTTTACCTTCAAATGAAGCTTGGAAAAGTTGAAGTCATACTCTTTTCCCTCATAGTAAAAGACTCCGAGAAGTCTTCTATCTAAAGGAACAAAATAAATCTTTGGCCTTCCACCACCAATATCAAAAACGCTGTTTTCAAGCTGCTTCCCTGTCTTTTTACTTACAAGGCAGTTTGATGACAGCCATACCCATGGGCTTGTGAAGTCTCTTCCCCAGTTCTTATCTGCATAGCCATAGCTCTTTTCCGGAGTAACGATGTACTGCCTTCCGTTGAAAGTCACCGTTCCGCCATAGGCGCTCTTCATCCCCTCAGCATGCCAGTACATAGCAAAAGCTTCCGCGTCCCTAAGCGGCTTGCTCGCACCGTATCCGACGTTGAATGCTATCTGCTTGTCTATCACTAGGTCAAAAGAGATTTCTCCAGCATCGCACATCCACTCAGGATGAGCTTTAGCGGCATCCTCTGATATTGAAATATGTCCCTTGAGGCGAGATTCTGATGCCAGGCAATCATCTGCCGCTATCTTGTAGGGCGCACTTTTATGCATTTTCACATTCTTTAGCGAAAAGAATCTATGGAGCTGACAGGCATCTTCTCCCCAAGTTCCAGCTTTTACCATTAAATATGATGGGCGTCTTTCTTCCTTTTTGTTCTTGGGTAACTGCCCCAAAACAGGCTCATCTTCTGCGAGAGCCGGATTACAGATGAAAAACTCTATAAAAAATGGCTTGTCCTCTCCTGTCAGCGCATCCTGTGCAGTAAAGGAGTGCCACCACCAGTCATAACCTTGATGTGCAAAAGGTCCATGGAGCATACATGCATTTCTTCTTTTATTGTGTACATTAAACCTATCAATTGCCATTAAATCGACACCTCTTTTCTATATATCTGTAAAATGGTCCCATGACTTTTGTCCCCCAGGTCCATACTAAACGTTGACATTACCCTAACAGAGCAATAATATAATATCTTTAGCATTATTAGCAAGAATTTAAGGAAATTAAGGAAATCAAGAATCATCATGAATAGAAAGAAAGACAATGTATTAGGAATTATATTGACTACACTCGGCGCCTCATGCTGGGGCTTTTCTGGAACTATGGGCCAGTATCTGTTCGATGTACAGCATATGGACAGTAGATGGCTTGTACCTATAAGACTCGGACTGTCAGGAATTCTGATCCTAATATATTGTTTGATCAAGCATAAAGATACTGTTACAAAGCCCTGGAAATCAAAAGAAACAGCGTTTTGGCTGCTAGTGTATGGCATAGCCGGAGTTAGTGCCTGTCAGTTTCTTTATTTCCTGACAATAGAACTGTCTACTGCTGCTATTGGGACTATCATGCAGGATCTTGCACCTATTTTTATACTTCTTTTTACCTGCGTTCATCTAAAAAGACTCCCTAAGGTATCCGAGATAATATCTATCGCACTGGCCCTTGCCGGAGTATTCCTTCTGACAACTCATGGCGATTTAGGTCACCTTTCAATGTCACCATTAGCTCTTATAACCGGCATTGGCAGCGCCTTCTGCGTTATGGTCTACAATGTGCTTGCCCCTAAGATAACCCGGGAGATCCCCGTTATCGTAGCGCAAGGCTGGTCCTTTTTATTTGGCGGAATCCTTTTAGAACTTCTTTTTCAAAGCTGGACAATTCACTATGTTCCAAATATTTACGGTGTGATTGGCATTATTTTTGTCGTAGTCGTAGGCAACATCTGCGCATTCACATTCTATATTAGCGGTGTATCCAAGATTGGACCTCAGAAGGCAATCCTGTACAGCTTCGCAGAACCCATTACTGCTGCCATCCTTTCAACCTTTGTGCTCAAGAGCAGTTTTACAATGTACGATGCAGCAGGATTTGGCCTTATATTCCTGATGCTCTATATGATCACTGTCTCAAAGGAGGCTGATTAATACTTAACCCTTACAACCCTTGTTCCAAATGGGAAAAGATACAACACTAGAAATCTGAAAAGATATCATCCATATTGTCTTCGCTAATGGAGTTGCCATGGATATCCCCAAAAGACATTTCCGATTCCTTTATCATGTTACTGAGCTCATTATCAGAAACATCAAGAACCCATGCGAGCATAGATACGTTATGGGCATGCTCCTCAACTGTAAACTTGGGACATGTAAGGTAGCTATCGATTTCTTCTGTCAGCTTCTTTCTGATATCATCCTCTGATCTCATATTGACCTCACAAACTTCTTGCCATCATATGGCCTGAATATTTATAAGTTCCACAACATTATCTTTTTCTATCCTAGCGTTTAACAGCAAAATAACTTATCAATATACTTTTAATGTAATTGTATCTTCGTGCATAGCTATTTTCTACACGAATTAGCTGAATATTATGTTCGCGACAAATCTTATTCTTCTGAGCATCGCGTCTTATGACGATTTCATCTTCGAGATGCTCCTTACCATCGAGTTCTATTACCAGTATATCGTTCGCAAGGTAGCACGAGCAGGAAGCCCGCGCTTTCTTTACCTTTGGAAAATTCATGCTGTTATGAACGGCCTTTTCATACATTGCCTGAGTCATGCAGCCACTGCAGTCTGCACCAAATACTTCCAGCTCATTTCCCTCAGCGCAGGGCCGAAGCGTCATTCCATGATCTTTCGCAATCAGAGCCATCTTTTCACCAAGGTACATTCTGTCTGCTTTTTCTAAAGGCTTCGCCTCGGGAAAGTTCTTTTTCACTTTCTGATAAATATCTATAAAGCTGATAACTGCCGTCTGCGTGTAGCCATCAAGGGCCGATGCAATCTCCTCAAACTTCTCAAGATGATAATCCTTCGTATATTTGCCATCCAGGAAAATCGGGTCATATCGCCATCCCATTGAATCCACGCCCGCAAACTCAGAGAGCCTTTTGAAGGTCTCTACCACATCCGGTATATCCGGAACATTGGGCTCTATGTCCCTTCCGTAGCCCGTGATCGTCACATACCAGTACAATCCATATGGTTTCAAAAGATCCAGATATTTAAGCATGGGTTTCGGATTCTTTGAACAAAAACAGATTATGTCAACCACCGAAGGATTTAGCAAATACTTTGTAATATATGTCATATTGTAAGGATTCCGCACATAGACAAAGCCCTCTTTTAGCCTGTTTGCAAACCAGTCAGCATAAAAAGCCGGAATATCTGTGCGAGACCCGGTCTGAATTATCATACTTATATCCTTTCAAATACGTGTTAAAGCTCCATAATTATATTACGCGGTAACTACCACTTAATGCAAACAGCTTATTTGGAAATAATAATTAAATTTGTCATGTTTATAATCATTTTATCAATATTATTAACTATTGGTACGCAATATATGTTATGCTCAATATAGCAATAAATTTTCACGGAGATTACGTTCATGCCACTTGCCTCAGACAATAGTCAGGAACGCAAAGAAATCGCGAAATACGTGGTTGCCAATATCGAGAAAGCATTGGAAAATGGCTGGGTTAAAGTATATTACCAGCCTGTTGTTCGCGCGCTCACAGGGCAGCTTTGCGGCGCTGAATCTCTGGCAAGATGGATCGACCCTGAAATGGGATTTCTTTCACCTGATAAATTCATAGGCGCTCTCGAAGAGAGCAGGCAAATCCACAAGCTTGACTGCTGGATTGTTAAAAAAGTCTGCTCCGACATTTCAGAGCGTATTCATAATGGACTCGACGCAGTTCCTGTGTCCATCAACTTTTCGCGCCTTGACCTTGAAGCCACTGACATGCTCAAGGTTTTGGAAGATGCCGTGGACGAGTACGATATTCCAAGGGACTACATTCATGTTGAGATAACCGAGAGCATGATCGTATCTGACGCCGAGCTGATGTCCGGCATGATAGAGCGCTTCAGGAGCACCGGCTATGAGGTGTGGATGGACGACTTTGGTAGCGGCTATTCTTCTCTTACCGTCCTTAAGGACTATCATTTCGACACCCTTAAGCTCGATATGTCTTTTCTTCGCTCCTTTGACGACAAATCCAAGGCCATAATAACTTCCACAGTCATCATGGCAAAAGAAATTGATATCATGACGCTGGCAGAAGGCGTGGAAAACCAGGAACAGGTGGAGTTTCTCAAAAACATCGGCTGTGGCCGACTTCAGGGCTATTACTACGGCAAACCAATGCCCATAAATGACTTTTTTGACCATATCAAAGAGAGCAAAATTGAGATTGAAAAGAGGCAGTGGCGCCATTTCTACGATGTGGCCAGCTTCTCTGCAAGGCATACTGATGAACCTTTGGCCATTTTGGAAGATAACAACGGAGTTCTCAGAACTCTTTTCATGAATGACATCTACAAAATACAGGCTTTTGGCAGATCCTACGACCAGGAAGATATCGATCAGAAAGTATTCCATTCCAACTCTCCCATAAATTCTCAGCTCAGAAAATTCGCTGATACTGTTGAGCAGAGTAAGAACCTTGAAACCTTCTACTTTACTGTTGATGGAAACATTCTGTGCCTCAAGGGAAAAGAGATTGCAGAAAACGCCGGAAGCCATATCCTTATGAGCTCCATTCGCAATATATCTTCTGATGCAAATATTGAAAAGAGAAACAGCCTTGACTTCAGGTTAAAAGAAATAAATCACATGTTTGACACTGTGGCTCAGATCAATCCATCTAATAACACAATTATTCCACTGGTTGGAAAATTCCGTTATATGAAGGGCAGCTCCAGCGATGGCAAGGATCTTAATACCTATACCCAAAAGTTCAAAGAGGAATATATTGCGCTGGCTGACGCCAAGAAGTTTGATGTTTTCTGCGACTGGTCTACACTTAACAGCCGCATAGAAAATAGTTTCAAAGGCTATGTCGAGAATATGTTCAGGATCAAACAAAGCGACGGTAATTATGAGTGGAAAGGCCTATCGCTCATGCTTATTCCAGGAACAGAGGGAAAAGAATTCCTCATGTGTACAAAGCCAACTCCTGACGATACCCACTCAATCCTTAACAAAATCCAGGAATTATATAACCGCGAAGACTACGGGCTTAAGTCAGATGACTCACAAATGTATGCAAAAATGTGGGAAAACACTGTAACTGCCTCTCATCTTAAATTCTTTTGGAAGGATAAAAACAGAAGGTTTTTGGGCGCAAGCAAAGCGTTCCTTGACTTCTACGGCTTTACCATCGACGATATCCTCGGTAAAGATGATGAGGACATGGGCTGGCATACCGACGGCAAAATGTACAGAGACGACGAAATTGACGTTCTTACAAATGGTGCCGTGATTTCAGGCGTTCCGGGATACTGCATCGTAAAAGGCGTTGTCCATAACATCATGTGTTTCAAGACTCCTATATATGACGGCAACGAGATTACCGGCCTGATGGGCTATTTCTTTGATGTTGATGAGGAGATGGCCAGAATAGACAAACTTTATAACGTTAATAGAACTGACACCATTACCGGTTGTATGAATAAAAAAGGTTTCCTTGATGCCCTTATAGATTATTCCCAGAACTACCATAATCTGGGGCGTGATTTTGCGCTTATTATACTTAGAGACACAAAGCATGCCAGAGTTGCTGCTGACTATGGAGAAGACTTTATCAAAAAGCTCTTACATCGAATGGGGCAGGAAATACTGAATGTCACAAAGGACAAATGCGCTGTAGCAAGAATGATACAGTCAGAATTTGCGCTGCTTTTATATACTGACAAGCAGTCTGAAGTTGATGAATTGTGCAGTCAGTTAAAAGAAGCAATTGAATCTATCAGAGAGCTCGATGGCAACAAGATGACGCTGAAAGTCAGCATTTCAGCAATGCTCAGATCTGACAAAGAAGCCACAGATGAAAATATGTACTCCAAGGTTCTCGACCGCGTTCAGCAGTAGAAGATACTTAAAAAAGCATATCTGCCAGGAGGTTTCTATGAACAGTAATGATAAATCTGAAAAGTTCGACTATTTATGGCTTGTGCTTTTTTTGATCATATTCATTAACGGCTTTGAAGCAGGCGGCTATCAGGCCAGTCTTCGAAGCATCGGGCAAAACTACGATCTTTCCGAGACCTCCAAAGGCCTCTTTGCTGCAACTGAGCTCTTTGCCACCATGCTTGCACCTCTGATTCTTGGCGCATGGGCAGATGCCAACGTCAAAACAAAATGTATAAAGCTCCTGCTGGTGATCCAGTTTGTGGCCGCCGCAGGAATCCAGATAATTGGTCTACAAAGTGCATTTGTTGTAGGTGTGTTCTTTCTTGGCCTAACCACCAGTGCACTTCAGTTCATATCTATCGCTGCTCTTGCAGACTCCTATCCCATCAGCGGTAGCAAAAAAATCGGATTCATGACCTCCATGTATGCCCTGGGAGCTTTGGTGGCTCCGCTTGTTGTGGAATATTACCTTGGACATGGGCTTACCTGGAAAGTTCTTTTTGCCATTCTCGCAGTGGGAAGCCTCATTTCTTTTGCCGGGATCATGGCATCAGGAGAAGGGAAAAGAGAAGCTGCTGCCAGGGGAGCTTCAGCGGATGGGTCCACAAAAAAAGAAACAGAATTCTTCCTTATGGGAATCCTGCTTCTTTGCGTTATCATGTGCATCTATGTTGGATTTGAAAACGGCTTCGCGTACTTTGTAGAAACTCTGTTCGCGGACGTTTTGGACTCCGGCCTCGGCCGCTACGCCCTCTCAGTATTCTGGGCGATGATGATCCCTTCGAGAGTATTCGTGGGCTATTTTGCTAAAAGAGCCAGAGCCATCCTGCTTACTGCCCTTGTGGCAATTCCACTTCTCACCGTCCTTGTAGCTCTTGTGGATAACAGCCTCGTGGTATTTGCGCTCTGCATCCCTCTTGGCTTTGCCAGCGGCGCCATCTATCCATGCGTTCTCAATATGATGATTCCTTTCGCCGGAAAAAACACCGCCTTTTCAACCGGCATGATCACCACTGCAACTGGCATCGGCGGTGTTGTTTTCACAGCCCTCACCGGCTTCAATGCAGAACACCTGGGAATGAGAATGGCCATTGGAATCCTGGCCGCCTTTTATATCTTCTCAATTGCCGCAGCTATCTGCGCCGGTAGGATGTACCTGAAGAGAAGCCAAGGCACCAATGGTGCCTCTTAAACCTCGTCTTCCCGCCTTTATTTGTTTTTCTTACTTTGCTCTTTATTCTTTTTCAAGTAAACAACCACAACCAAATAAACTAGAACAGCTATCACTGATCCCAGGATAAAAAAGCCATACTGATTATCTATCATCTTTTCTGCACTGAATGTGTATAGGAAAATGTGAGGAAATCTTGCAACGAAGGTTATTAAGAGCCACATGATCACATTTTCCCCTGAGTAAAAGCCAAGCCAAGCGTAAGTATCCTTGGGAAGTGGCAGGAGCATGAACATGATATGCACCAATTTCGGATTTTTGTTAAAGATAAGCTCCTCAACTCGAGTGAGCTTGTCCTCCGGGAAAAGATAAAGAAGAAAACTTCTACCAAATTTTTTCCCAATTAGGAAAGCTACTGTGTTGCCAAGAGTGGCAAAAAAATCGCACAAGATAGCTCCTTTAACGCCTCCCAATATAAATCCGGCTGTCAGATAAAATGGAAGGCCGGGAATGCAATTTGAGAGTGTCTGGAAGAATACGAATATTCCAAACACCAGATAGGCAAGAATTCCCTTTTCTTCAACGTAAGCCCTGAAGGCATCCACATCTCCCACAAAAGCAATCATGGGTCTTCCGATGAAATAATATATGCCAAGCAGGAAGATTGCTATAAATATTATAATTATGCTTGTTCTCACTAATGATCTTTTACTTTTCGCATGCATCTTCAATTTCCAGCCATCACTCCATGATTTCCGTGAGGGTGCGGAGGTGTTCCTTCATTTGAGTAACGACCTCGTCTGGGCCCACTATTTTTACATCCTTGCCAAGGCCGAAGATCCATCCGTAAAATTGTGGGCTGATAAAGACCTCTACGTTAAGCTCGCAGTGCTTTTCATCTATAGGCCTTAGGGTTATGTCTTTGCCAAATCTGTCGATGAAAACTCCTGCCATCTTATTATGCAGGTGGATTTTGACTCTTTTCTTTTCTCCACCGTACATACCAAAAGTGGCTTTGGAATATGCTGCCATGTCCAGGTTTCTGAACTGTTCAGCACCCTCGCGCATTTCATCAATTACTTGTGGTTTTAGCATCTTGTCTACGCGATAGTGTTTGCATTGCCTGCTATAGTCGTCAAAGGCAACCATGTAATAATACTCATCGCACCAGGTCAGGGCCCAGGGGCTAACTGTGAAGAAGTTTCCATTGTTCAGGATATACTGTGATTTATCGGGTTGCCATGAAAAGTACTTGAATCTGATCTTTTTGTTGTGCTCTATGGCATTGTAGATTTCGTCAACGCTATAGTATATGCTCTCATTCATGGTTTTTATTCTACCGTTGACAAAGACCTGTCTCTGGAGCTGGCTTGCCTGATGTTCGCTAACAAAGCCCTTTACCTTCTTTATAAGTTCGCGGGACTTTCGCTCAGTTATGAATTTGGCGCACTGGATAGCATCGATAAGGAGTTTGACTTCTGCAAGTTCAAATTCTCTTGCTCCCACATGATAATATGTTTCTCTTCCAATCTGCTCTTTAATGACTTCTATTCCAAACCTGTCAGTCATTTCGTGGAAGTCACTGTAGATGCTCTTTCTCTCTGCAGTCACACTATATTTTTCAAGTTCTGCTATGATCTGGGAAAGAGTAAGTGCGTGCTCATCGTCAGTTTTCTCCAGCATGATCTTCATAAGGTATGTAAACTTAAATTTCTGATTACTACTTTTTGGCATAGCCCCTCCACAATCAAAAATTATTTGTCATTATCATTATACAGTATACATACCATTTCCGTCCTCACTACTTTCCAAGGACCAGGTCTGCAAGGCCTGCCTTATGCATGGCTATTACGCCATAGAAAAATAGTCCCTGCCCGGCGATGTTGATCACCTGTGCAAGCCAGTTCATGTAGCTTTGCGCAAAGTCTTTTGATGAGAGATATCCCATAGTCAGTGAGCATAGAAAGGATAAGACAAACACAATTATGAGAAGTGGCCTTTTAAGCTTCACTGAAATAATGCAGAGCGCTATGTAAATCATGGCAAGTCCAATGCACATGCAGCTTACAAAGATGGCAGTTCCGGTAAAGACTGGTGGAACCACACAGAGGGCAGCGTTTTTGCCCTGTCTGTGTATGAGCATTGCCAATATCCCGATTCCTGCCAGGAGAAAGCCAATAGACTGGACAGGAAAAAAGATATCGCTTAAAACCTTAAAGTCACAGATGCCCGCAGCATAAAGAAGCTTGTAAAGCGCCTTGGCAATGCCTGCGCAGATGATATCGATGGTGCCAACGGCAAAAAGTGCAAAGGCTCCTTTGCTCATTTTGTTATAAAGCTCTCTCTGCAGGATTATGGCTGCAATGGTAAAAAATATAACCGGAATAAAATCTATAATTCCCATTGGAATCGAAAAATTTTTCATACGTAACCCCCATGATTCACAATCGATTATTTTTTATTCAAGTGATAAATTGGCAAAAATGGAATTATTATTGGTGTTTTATCAGCGTAGGCGTTATAGGCCTTGTCATTTCCATAGCGGGCCATCTGGCGCTTTTCAAGACGCTGGGCTCCGTTAAACATGATGTAGATGATGCAGATGTAGGCAATTACAGCCATAAGCCACTGTCCAATTCCTGTGTATGTTGTGATTCCAGATACAAAAACTCCTGTCCAGAAAATAATCTCCCCAAGATAATTCGGGCATCTTACCATTTTGTAGAGTCCTTTTGTCGCTACCATATTTGGATCAATTTTCTTTTGCTCTGACTTTTGCTTGTCAGCAAGTGACTCAAGGCAGAGGCCGCAAGCAGAAATTATGATTCCGATAATAGGAAGCACAATATCCTTGGAACCGTTTGCATATCTAAAGAGCATAGGGCTTACCTGGGCTGTATAAAGGATTGCTACACATACCCAGATTGAAATGCTGACAAATACTGGAATCTTCTTGTCGTTTCCTGTGGCTTCCTTTAAAGTCTTACGATATGCGGCGTTCTTAATTTCTCTTACCAAAAGAAATCCCGAAAGCCTGGCACCATAGGCCAAAAACAAAAGAGCTTGCAAGATCAAAAGAAAAGTGACGCCCTCTGCCCATCCATTTTTAAGAGCAATGATAAGGACTGTCAGCCCGCCTCCAGCTATTGCAAAGCCGTAGCCAATAGACAAAAAGTAAACATATTTATAAAAACCTACCGCGCATAAAACTGCGCAAACTATGCATATTATCAGTAAAATATCCCAATACATCTTTTTTCCTCCATCAGGCATTAAAGTTGTCTTTTATGTATTCTGCAAAGCTCATATCGCCATATTTGGTGGAGCCAACCATATCCTGTGATAAGGTAAACTTTGAAAAGCGGATGATGGCTTCTTTTCCATTCTTTTTAAGCTTGTTAACAAATGCAAGAACGTCAAAGAGCCATGTAGGAGCCTTCTTTATCACTGGCTCTTTTCCTGCTGCCTTAAAGCACATTTCTGCGATTTCTTCGTAGGTGTAAGTCTCTTTTCCTCCAATATCGTATATTTTATTATCATTCATCATGTTTTTTACGATAAAGTCAGCAAAATCCTCGGTTGAGATGACATTACAGCTAACCGGTGTATTGCCAAGAAGGGTAACTGCGCCCTTTTCAACCATTGGCTTAAATACCTTTACAATGTCATAGAAATAGCCTGTTGGTCTGTGGATGACGTAGGTAAGGCCGCTTTCTTTGAGCTTTTGCTCGAAAAGATATTTAGCATGTACCATTGGCACATTCTCTGGCGCCTGGTCTGCTCGTATTACAGAGATGTAGGTAAAGTGCTTAACTCCAGCCCTTTTAGCCTCTTCAAGTATGTTGAGGTTTCCCTGATAATCAATGTCGTAATTGGAAATTGTGGCAGAACCCTTGGTAAGTCCTACTGTTGTTATGACCACGTCTGCACCGTCGCATGTGCCCTTAAGTGTCTCAGGCTTTGTTACATCCACCTTGATAAAAGAGTATTTGCCCTCAAGCTCAAGGTCTCTTTGCATCATGTCAAGTGCAACCACCTCGTGCCCTTCTTTTAAAAGAGCTTTAAATATATCTGCGCCTAGATTGCCGTAGGCGCCTGCAAGTACAACCTTCATATTTTGCCTCCTATTATTACTATCTCTGTTTTCTTGTTATTTCTTTTCTTGTTTTTTTTCTTGTTATTTTTTTCTTGTTATTTCTTTTCTTGTTATTTTTTTCTTGTTATTTTTTTCTTGTTATCTATTTTCTTGTTATTTCTTTTCTTGTTTTTGTGTTTTTTATTTTTTGTTTTTTCTTTTACTTTTTCTTTTTCTCTTGAGCGCGCTTGTCGTTAATGATCTTCATGTGCTCTTCTGTGACAAGCTCAACATTATTTTCTCTTGCCCATTCAACGCACCCTTTAAGTGCCGCAGGCAGGAATACTCTTGGCACTCCCAGAAGACATTTCAGAGCATCATCAGTGAACTTGATCTTGTCATCTGCTCTTTCTGCTGCATAGCGAACTGAAGCCAGGGAAGCCTCGCGAACCTGCAAAAGCTCCGCTCTCATACGTCTTTTCCTATGGAACCAGAAGTTCTTGGAGTCTCTGTAGCCGTAGTCAACAGGAAGAGGCGGGAAATCCCTTGCGGTCACGCCGTTTATGATGGCATCACGGTATTTCTTTTTCATGAGGATCTTGTCAATCCTAAGGATGAAGTGGGCGCCGAATTTGCTGGTGATTCCGTTGAAGTCGTGGTACGGTCCCTCATAACCCTCAAGCTGGCCTGGCGCATCGTTTGTGGCTCCGTCCAGATCTCTCATCCAGGTGCACTCTATTACTTCGATTGCATCAGTCATGACCATAGGGCGCTTTTCTTCAGGATTTTCTTCCTCAAGAAGGCTCTTTTCCAATTTGAAATTGCACTTTGGCATCTTCTCAGATGGCTTGTCACCAGGCCATGAGAGCTTGACTGCCTCGTGGAAGTTTTTGGGATTGTCGTCGATAAAATTGATGGCACACTTGCCCGTGCGCAGAATATTCTGGGCTGTGTTAGAAGAATTGCGGCAATTAAGGAGCATAGCGTAATAGTCCTTGCCCGCAACATAGTATGGCTGGATCAGGGAATATGGTCCAAGGTTAGTTGTGCCATCCTCGCACAGTGTGCTTATCAGCACTGTTGGCATCGGAAAAAACAGCGATGTCTGATAAAAGTTGTCTACGATTCGTAGATTTTCAAAACTACTCATTTCATACCCTCCGCTAATGTAATATATAGCCAAAAAGACGCAGCCCCAATCTGCGCCTAATTAGTTTTGATGTTATTCAAAAGAATTCTCAAAATTTCTGCCTGCTTCTCGAAGGGAATCCCCTTAAGAACCCAGTAGAGTACTGATTCTGCGATATGTTCCGCCACAAACCTTGGATCATCATAGTTTCCATCTGTGCAAACAGGCATTATTATGTCAGCAAGTACCCCGACCAGCTGCGTGTGCCTTTCTGTAAAAACCGCCAGATAGGCAGATGTAGCATCCTTATCCTTAAACAGAAAGCTGTACTTGTCTGCATAATCCTTGAGGCAGTCGTGAATTCCTTCCAGAAATTTAAGTTTGTCGGAAGTCTTAAGCTTCTTCATCCGCGCAATGCAGCCTTTCCAGTCATCCAACATAAATGCTGATATCAGCATCTCTTTTGACGGGAAATAATTGTAGATTGTCCCCACTCCTATCCCACACGCCTTAGCAACTGAGCGGATCGTTGTCTTGGCATAGCCATTTTCAAAAAGCTGCCTCTTGGCCTCTTCTATTATCTGTTCCTTGATATTCTCTATGATTTTGGGCATTTAATACTCCTCTTTAGTTTAAATGAACGCGTTCATTTAAATTGTAACAAGTACCCCCTTGAAATTCAAGGGGGATACAAATGGTCCTTTGTTGGTCCTAGGGGACGGAGTCATGCAGCTTTTTTATCGATAAACACTTTGACAGATTCCGCCAGATGCTGGTGATGGACCCTAGTGGCATCAAACTTCACTGTTGTAAAGGCAAACTGCATGATTGGCCCGGTTGCAAAAGCGCATATAAGCGTGCCGATTCCTACAGGCCCGCCAAGAAGCCAGCCTACAAGGGTTGCAAGCCCCAGAAGTGCTATACTTATTACCCCGATAGGTATCTCTTTTGCCCTCTTAGCAAGTGCCACGAGCAGAGTATCCCTGGGGCCGCAACCAAGCGCAGCGCTCATATAGGTAAACTGCGTGTACGCCATGATCACAAGGCCTATAAGCATCACAGGAATGCCGGCAGCCAGCGAATCGCACTTAGGTATGATGTTTATTTTGTTAAAAAAGTCAACGGATTTGCCAACTACAAAAGCGTCAATAAACATCGCTATTCCGATAGGTTCCCTGAGAACAATGTCAATGCCAAGAATTGCGTACGATACTGCAACTGAAGCTGTACCATACAGAATTCCCAATGTCTTGGACAGTCCCAGATTAAGGACATCCCATGGGCCAGCACCTATATTGGCCTGAATAGTCATATAAACTCCAAATCCATTGATAAAAAGACTTATCGCAGCAATAACCATATTGATAAGAATCTCTTTTGTTGTGCGATTATCTTGTAAACGACTAACTTTAGTTAAAAAAATCTTCTTTTTCATTAAAACTTGTTAACCAACTTTCCTGTTTCCTTTTTATATTCGCTAGCCATAGCGCAGTACTTATCTTCCAGATAGTGGTAGTACTCTTCGGCATTGACTAGCCTTGAGCCCTTATGCTTGTTACAATTCCTGCACAATGGCAAAAGATTTCTCTCATCATCTGTGCCTCCATGGTACTTTGGAACAAAATGATCTATAGTCACTTTCTGCCTTTCAAGTTGTTTCCCACATGCGGCACATACTCCGCCTGTCTTTGCCAAAATCCGGTCTTTTAACTGCAACTTATGACTCTTGATTCCCCTCATAGCCTGATCCCCCTGTGTTTGCTTGTGTCGATTTTTTATTTTCTGCACACTAAATTTTTCTATATATGCCCCACCTGACTCTTTTAACTTGTTTGGGGCATATTTCGGACTAGAATTCCAACTAGCCTCATCCAATTATATGCCTCCAGGCAACTTTTTTCTATCATTAGGGCATTTTCGGCAACGAGACG
Source organism: Butyrivibrio sp. INlla14 (assembly GCF_900102515.1). Taxonomy (GTDB): domain Bacteria; phylum Bacillota; class Clostridia; order Lachnospirales; family Lachnospiraceae; genus Butyrivibrio. The sequence continues at coordinate 113,667 of NZ_FMVS01000006.1, read as the reverse complement.
CCCGCGCTCCATTAAACATCTCAAGTTTTCATCCGATATAAATGATATAGAGGAGATTAGCATGCGATCATTAAAGACTAAACTAGCAATTACAATGCTTTTTATGATATTTACAGTTATCATGGTCATCACCTTACTCAGCGTAGTCTTCATACGAAGGACTGCAAGCCGCAAGTCTGACCAGCTTCTTTTGATGCTGTGCGAAAATGGACAGTATAGCCTTAACTATTATTTTGACAGCGTTCAATATTCGGTAGATCATATCACTTCTTTTGTAGAGGACGACTTGCAGGGGCTTAGCGATGCTCAGTTAAAAGAGCACATGAAAAACGCCCAGGAATACTTTAACTTTATCATCCCGAAGACTAATGGTGTTCTGACATATTACTATCGCATTGACCCTTCCATCTCATCTACAGAAAAAGGCTTCTGGTACACAAATCTTGACGGCAAGGGCTTTGTTCCGCACGAAGTTACTGATATCACGCTTTATGACGTTGATGACACCTCAAAGCTAGTATGGTTCACTGTTCCCAAATTTGAAGGAAAGTCCATTTGGCTTCCTCCCTATGTCACAGACAATCTTGATGTCAAGGTAATCTCATACGATGCACCTATATATTTTAAGGGCCAGTTTATTGGAGTTGTGGGAATTGAAATTGATTATTCAGCTATGGCAAAAGAGGTTAACAGCATTAGATTGTACGATAACGGGTATGCCTTTTTAAGTGATGCAGACGGAACACTCTTTTACCATCCATATATAGATGTTGCTAATATGCCAGAAGGCATGACCAGGCAAATGCCCTACAGCAACAAGGCTGAGACTTCATCGATAGAGTATGTATACGACGGTGTGTGCAAAGAAGCTGTATGGCTTCCTCTGATTTTTTCACGCTTGCACCTCCATAAAACGGTATTCCAATAATATTATATCAGAAAATTGTACTATAAGCCAAAATGATCCCTAGGAACGGAGTCTCACAGAATAGTCACTTTATTTTTGCCTATCTTCTTGGAAGTATACATAGCCTTGTCGATACGATCAAAAATATCTTCCATAGAATCCTGGCTATTTAACCTGCTGACGCCGATTGAGCAGGTAAGATGTCCCGCCTGTCCAAAGACATTTTCAGCCACAGTCTTTCTGATGTGCTCAGCAAGACTTAATTCACCATCTGAAGAAGCACCTTTAAGGATTATGACAAACTCCTCACCGCCCCAACGCCCGACACAGGCCTTTTTATCGTCTACAGAATCCTTCAAAAGTTCCGCCATGCTCTTTAAAGTAGCATCACCCACAGAGTGGCCATAGGTGTCATTGATATTCTTGAAGTCATCAAGATCCATCATCATAAGAGCCACAGACTCTTTAGCATTGTCATAAGTATCTATCGCCTTCTGGATTTCTGACTGTATGCCGCCGTGGTTTAAAAGGCCAGTCAAAGGATCCAAGTGCGAAAGTCTCTCATACTTCTTGATGGTGTTCATACGCTCGATCACATCCTCGTGGATGTTCTGAACCATAAAGACATACCTGTAATCGTTATCTGACATTGGCTTAGCCCTGCTAAATATGAGCTTAACCCAGATAAATACGCCCTCAAGATTTTTCATCAGACAGTCAAAAGAAATAGTATTGCCGGGAGAGAGATTATTCTTTAAATTCTCAGGGTCAGTAAACTCCAGAAACTGCTTCTGGCTGTCGGGATAGATCATATTTACAGTCATAAGCCTCCACTTGGAGTAGTCAAGGCTCGTCTTTACAGGCTCATCAGAAATCTCTGTCACGCTGATGCTGCTGGTAGTATCGGTCACAAGATTTACGAACATGGAAAAGAGATATGTATTTTGGATAGTCTTGACCTTTTTAGCAGTCAGGTATTCATCAACATATTCCTCGTCATCCAGCATATTTATGATAAATACATACTTGTCAATTTCAGGCAAAGGATAAACATTCATCTGTACAACGCTAGGCGTAGTCTTCCCCTCAGGGAAAACCTTTATCCTGCGGCTATACTTGCCCTTAAATTCGCCATAGTAATCAATAAAAGCCTTGTAATCGTCAGTGATTTTCTCTGTTGAATCACTTCTGTGAAACCAAAGCTTCTGAATAAGGTCTGCATAATCCCCCTCCTCATCCAAAATCTGTGTAAAAATGCCCTTTCTGGTAATAGATCTGTACTTCTCAGTCTTTCTATCAACCACCACAATGGCATCTACATTTTCATTCAGGAAATTGTTAATATCCTCTGCAGTATACTTATCAAGTGACTTATTTTCCATAGCCTTTATTCCCCCTACTTTTTAAGCCGAAAAATCAATCCTCCAAAAGCTTTTTGATCACAAGGACATTGTCTCTGTCCTTTTGCTTATAATCAACCTCTTTGCCGGTATAGAAGCTCTCAATCCTTGAAATCTCATCAAGTTCCTCCCATGGAACAAGGCATGCATGTTGCTTTAAATCAGCATCCTTGGCCATTCTGATGGAGCCATCCTCTGATAACTTCTCACCTCTTGCCTTAAAATCATCAAGACTCATTTTGGTATAGCCTGATGCGTAATAAAAAGCACACCACCTAAGGTGCTCAGACCTGGCCAGGTTTTCAAGAGCTTCATCCGTAAGTTCCCTCCCCTTGTCAATCCCAAGCTTTGTCAAAAGAGCTGCCAGATAATCCGCAGAAGCTCTTGAACTCATTCTGTCAAAATAGTGGCAGTCTGCCCAGTTTTTCTTGGCAGAAGCCCTGTTTCCCATGTAGTGGTGGTTAAGCCTCTTAGCAAGGTCATCCATTTCTCCGCCGTAGAGAATATCTGCATCATCAAGGCTGTGGCTCTCCACCAGCTTGCCAAGTTCATACCTGGCAACGGAATTAGAAAGGCACTGATAAACAGGAAGCTTTATTCCCCTGCCTCTCATAAACTCCAGTATATTCATGGCTATCTCACGGCCTGTCTTGTCATCTCCCACCGCAATAGCTATATATCTTAATTTGTCTATGTTCTCATCCAAGTACTGAGCCAGCTCCCGGCTTCTTCCGTCATGATTTTCAAAAGAGATATCAAAGTTCTCAATAAGACTTGCAAACCTGGTCCTGAAAAAGCCGTCAGTACTACGTCCACTTGGATCAAAGATCTTTATTCCAAACCTGCTGCCCTCAAACTGGCCATTTATGATTATCTTTTCAACAAGTTCCTGTCCCTTTCTGCCAAATCCAATCAAGAGAACATTGGTATCGCAGGTAGCTCTTCCGTTTTCATCAAAGGTTATAGCGTCGCAGATAGGATACTTCTGCATAAGAAGCCTTGATAAAAGCTCCGCTTTATCAAAGACCCTGACTGTGCCGTATCCATAGCTATCACCTATTGCCTGCAGCATCTCGCCATTATGCTCTTCATGGCCCAAAAGCACAACCTCAGTCTGCTCCGGCCTTACCCCTATGCTCTTTAGAGCAGTCAGCATCTTGACTGCATAGGCAAGATTTTCATCAATATTCTTGGACAGGGCACAGAGTCTAAACTTTCCCTTGCCCCTCTTAACTGCAAGCCTCCTTAAAAAAGCACTATCTGGTGAAAGAGCCTGGCTGTCAGTAAATAAAAGCCCTCCCATCTGGTTTATCTGGGCTTCTCTTCCCCCTGCGCTTGTTCCCACAAAGACTATGGAAGTTCTCTTATTGCCTGCGATATTTCTTCCAAAAGTAAGGGAATTATCTGTGATACCGTATATAAGTTCAACATCATTAATACGCAAAAACCAGGTTCTGATCCTCTTAAGCATCCCCTTGGCAACCGCCATGATAATGGCACTGGCAAGAGAATAATAGGCAAGAAAGTGCACAAACCAAAACAGAATCATCCACTTTGAATTGATGCCCACAAGTTTCTCAAAGACAGCTACATCGTTGATTCCGGCAAACATTCTGCCCACATCAACTACAGTTTCAAATACAGCCGCCAATATACTTGTGGTCTCATGGGCATTGGCTGTTCCATAAAGGCAGATTCCTCCAGCAGAAGCAACTGCAAATGTAAAACCTATCCACTTTTCCCTATCGTCCTGGTTAAGGGCAAGATACAGTATAACTGCAGTGAACACTGCCCCTGCCATTAACACAACTGCCAGATATGTCATAGAAAAAAACTCACCTGCCTTTTTCAAAATTTACTTTTGGCACCTACAACATATTATAAATCAATTCTCTTTATTTAAAATAGCCCCAAAGCCCAAGTTTTACACTTTAAATGGAAAAAGAAATTGTGGCATTAAAACAGAGAGCCACCACAAAGCGGCTCCCTGCATATATGACTTTATGTATGTCTTATTACTTCAAAGCGCTGCAATTTGATCTCGTCATCCTCTGTGATACCGCCCTTTTGCATAGCTATCGCAACCTGCTCTTCTACAGTATCAACTCCCTCAAGATCAGGAAGAAGGAGGCCTCTCTTGTGTCCGCTAGTTACTATAACTCCGTAACGCTTTACATCAAGTTCATCAAGTCCTGATATATCCTGAGGTCTTCCCAGAACATCCACGTTTATCACAAGGTCTTTGAGTTCATCCGGCCTTATAGGCGAAAACCTTGGATCCCTTGTTGAAGCACTGATACCGTTTTCTATTATCTCAAGTGCCACGTTATTTTGTGTTGGCCCTATAGTACCAATGCATCCCCGCAAGGCTCCGTTTTTGTGAATAGATACAAAGGCTCCTGCCCTGATATTAAGCATTTCAGAAGGAAGATTTCCGGGAAGAGCGAGTTTTTTGCCCTTTAAAATGTAGCTCACAACGCTCTGATAGGCCAGTTTCACATATGGATCCGGTTTGTCGCAAACCTTCTCAAGTTCTCTTTCCATGTCCCTTTCAAGGTCCTTATAATATGCCTTTAGCATGCACCTCTTACTATCCTTCTCAAGAGGCTCAAACATGCATATTCCGTAGCCTACTCCTGTCACGTCCTGGTGTGAGAGCTTTACAGCACTTACTCTGTAGCCATCAAGAGCCCCTGCCATTATGACAAAAGACCTATGCCCGCACTCTGCTGCCTTTTCGCAAAAAGATTCATCGAAGTAAAAGAGTTCCTTGAAAGCCGCTCTGGAACACACATCCATGATCTTTTGGTCATAGACAGGCCCCTCCGGAGCGTAGCCATAAGGCCCGTAGCTTTGAAGCTTGTGTGACAAGTCCCCGCTTGCCACAAACACAACCTTCCTGCCAAGCTTATCAACTGCCTTCTGGATCATCTGCCCCAGCTTGTAGTGGTCAGTAAGAGGAAGGGACGACAAGCCTATCCTGACGATCTTACCTCCCTTATACTTCTTTCTTATAAACATAAGCGGGACCATACACCCGTGGTCTAAATCCTTGTCCCTCTCTCCAAGAGTCCCCGCAGGAAAGCCCTGCTTGTCTGCCTGTTTGCAGATCTCTTTTACCAGGTCCATGTCATAGGCCTCAAGAAATCTTACGCCCCCTGCACCAAACTGGGCAAAAGAGCCCATGGCAGCATTCCCTGGAGAAATATGAAAATAATCAGAATACATGACAGTATGCGGGCTCGTGATAACGATAGTTTCAGGCTCAAGCTCTGCTATCCTCTCAGCCACCCTTTCATACGCCATAGTTGTTTCTTTTATCTGCTCTTCTCCGCCTCTTCCAACTTCAGGAACAATAAGCGGCGGATGTGGAACCATAAATGCACCTACAATTGCCATTTATCCCCCTCCACATAGTTTTATACCCTGCTTGTACTAACGTTTTCATAACCGTCGGCAAAAGAAATCCTGACTTTGGTCTTCTTGCCTCTGGCAAGGCTTATCTTTTCAAAACCAATAAGCTCACGAACGCCTTTCTTTATACTGTCTCCATATACAAAGACAACTTCTTTTCCTTCTCTGCGGCCCTTGTTGTGAAGGTTAACTGCCAGTTCTCTCTTCTCCATATCCACCGTCTCTCCTTCAAGGGCAAAGGTGGTATAGGAAAGGCCATAACCAAACGGGAACTGTACAGGGATGTTTTTGGCATCGGTGTACTTGTAGCCCACAAAATGTCCCTCCTTGTAGCTAGAAACCTTAGTATCTCCAAAGGTTCCAACGCTATGAGCTGAGCAGTCCCTGATGTCCTTGTAAAAGGTTTCAGGAAGCTTGCCAGAAGGGTTCACATTACCAAGAAGGACGTCAGCAATAGCTCTTCCGCCTTCACAGCCGTTATAGTAGGACCAGACAAGCGTATCAGCCTGATCTATCCATTCATTCATGGTGACGCTGCTGCCGCCGATCAGAACAATCACCGCATCCTTTCTAAGCTTCAGGATTTCCTTTATAGTTTCATCCTGGCCATAAGGAAGCTCAAGCCCCTGTCTGTCGCATCCCTCAACATCCTGATTATGAGTCAGACCACCCACAAAAATAACGCTGTCATAATCATTTTCTTCAAGGGCCTTCTTGACCTTCTCTATTTCTTCTTTTGTTTTCTCAAGAAGTATTCTCTTTTCCTCAAGTCTCTTATCTGAAATTATTCCCTGAGACTCAAGGCTCTTTTCCTGCCAGTTGTATTCTGTAGCATCCTTGGCAATCTCAGTGCAGTAGCCCTGAAGGTAATCAACTTTGGTATTTCCGCCAAGTCTTTCCTTGAGTCCAAGAAGAGGTGCCACTTCATAAAGAGCCCTTATCTCAGCACTTCCTCCACCAAGAGAATGCGCTCTTATGGCATTATCGCCCACAACCAACACTCTCTTTAGCTTACTCTTATCAAGAGGAAGGATCTTTTCATTGTTTTTCAAAAGAACTATTGACTCTGTAGCTACACTATAAGCTGCCTTCTGGTGAGCAGTTGAGTTGTAGCTTCCGGCTTTTCTCCTGCCATCTAGCATGTGGAGCCTGTTCATAAGATTTAGTATCCTCATGACCTTTGTATCAATGACAGCTTCCGGAACTTCGCCCGCAAGTACAGCCTTTTTAAGCGGCTCTGCGAATTTGTAATTATCGAAATCATCAGTAACTGACATGTCGATATCACAGCCTGCAAGAGCAGCTTTTTTACCATCCTTTATAGCACCCCAGTCAGAAATAACAAGGCCCTTATAGTTCCATTCATCTCTAAGGACTTTTGTCAAAAGAAATTCACTTTCACTGCAGTATTCACCATAAAGCTTATTGTAGGCACTCATTACTGTGTAGGCGCCGCCGTCCACAAGTACCTTTTTAAAATGTTCAAGATAAGTATCTCTTAAAACTTCTTCGTCAACCTCAGTGTCCACTTCAAGCCTTTGTGTTTCCTGATTGTTGACGGCAAAGTGTTTGACGCAGGCAGCTACGTCGTTTTTCTGTATTCCCCTCACAAAGGGAATAGCCAGCTCCGCTGTAAGGTATCCATCCTCACTGAAATACTCAAAGTTTCTGCCGCATAGAGGGCTTCTCTTTAAGTTGATGCCAGGAGCCAGTATCACATCCTTGCCACGTCCCCTTGCCTCTTCTCCAAGGACAAAACCTGCCATCTCGGCAAGTTTCCTGTTGAAGGTACAGGCAAGAGCACTGTTGCAGGGAAGATATGTCACATAATCATCGTTATGACCTAAAAATACCCACTTATTATCATAGAATTCGCCTCTGACACCCATTGGGCCATCAGAAGTCATAAGCTGCGGAATCCCAAGCCTTTTTACCTCACCTGTGTGGAAAAAGCCTGTTCCGTGTATCATCTGAATTTTCTCATCCAGCGTCATCTGTGAAAGGAGTTCCCTTATCTTTTTCTGTGTCATAAATCCTCCATTGCCTTAAAAGTTAATAGTTACTCCCCCGGAATCCCCGCCAGATACACATTATATGTTTTTCTTATGCCCTCTCAAATAATGGCATATAGTCTATTGGTGCGCTTACCTTTACAGTCTGCCCGCCAGTATACTTGGTACCATCACTTGTAAGAGTCCACTCTCCCTTTGGAAGGTATACTTCTCTCTCAAACTCATTGAGGTGAAGAATAGGAGCTACAAGGTACTTGTCACCGAACATGTACTGATCCTTGATATCCCAGCACTTCTCATCCTCAGGGAACTCATAGAACATAGCACGCATAAGAGGTGAGCCGTTCTCATGAGCTTCGTCAAAGAGCTTCTTAAGATAATCCTTCATGCCAATTCTGATGTCGTAATACTTCTTCATGATCTTGAAGTTATCATCGCCATAGCTCCACATCTCGTTGTCCTGGCCTGTGTGAAGATATCCGCCGCCCCAGTCTCTGTCATCAAGAGCTGGAATATTGTAAGGGCCACGATCTCCGTGAAGTCTCATAACTGCAGTAAATGTAGCAAACTGATACCATCTGATAAGGAGCTGTCTAAAGTCAGGATCCTCAACATCATCAGTCATGAAGCCACCGATGTCTGTGTTCCACCATGGAATACCTGCAAGACCCATGTTAAGTCCGCACTGGATCTGATCCTGCAGAGACTCAAAGGTACTAGGGATATCTCCTGACCATACAACGTTGCCATACTTCTGGCTGCCTGCCCATGCGCATCTAAGAAGGTTAACAACCTTGCCATCTCTAAGGTCCTTCATCTTATCATAGTAAGCTCTTGAATACATCTGAGGGTACATATTTGTAACTTCCAGAGCTGTTCCTTCACTGTAGCGGAAGTTTTCAAAGTCATATACGCCGTAATCAGGCTCTGAATTATCAAGCCAGAAGCCGTCAATTCCGAACTCATAGTAGTTCTTTTTGCAGATTTCCCATACATAATCCCTGGTCTCAGGATTGAAGGCATCGATCTCTACACAGTCTCCCTGATAGTCATAGGTCTGAAGAGCACCTCTCTCAGTCTTTATCAAAAGACCTTTCTCAAGCATCGGATAGAAGTTCTCACTCTTTCTATCAACTGAAGGCCAAACTGACACAATGACCTTTATGCCCATTTCATGGAGCTCATCAACCATTGCCTTGGGATCTGGCCAGTACTTCTTGTCGAATTTCCAGTCGCCCTGATAAGTCCAGTGAAAGAAATCGATGATGATCTGGTCGATGTGGATTCCAAGTTCCTTGTACTTTCTGACAATAGAAAGAACTTCTTCCTGTGTACGGTAACGAAGCTTGCACTGCCACAAACCCATAAGCTCCTCAGGGAACTTATCTGCATGTCCTGATGCAAGTGTATAATTTGCAACGATATCCTTAGGAGTATCTGCAACTGTGATATAGTAGTCCATTTCCTTGGTGGATCTCATATCCCACAAGGTCATGTTATTACCAAATGTAACCTGGCCTACTCCTGGATTGTTCCATAAAAGTCCATAGCCAAGATTGGATACAGCAAATGGAACTGAAGCCTGAGAGTTTCTCTGGGCAAGCTCTAAGGTACATCCCTTAAGGTCCATATTCTGCTGCTGATACTGTCCCATACCAAAGATTTTCTCGCCGTCATTGCTCTCAAAGCGAACCTTAAGTGAGTAGTTATCACCGCCGTACAAGCCCTTCCACTCTCTGTTTACCAGCTTAAGGCAGCGGCTCTCCTTGGAAATAGTTCCTCCATAGGATCTGAAATACTCACGTAAAAAGAGCTTGTCATCCCTGTAAAAAGAAAGAACTCCAGCATAGTTTACTTCTGCTCTGATGCGGCCATTTGTGATGCTGGCCCACTCATTTTCTGCGATAGTCCCTTCGCCGGTCTTCTCTGGTACTATATAGGTCTTAACTAAAGCCTTTGTCTCTTTTATCTTCTCTGTAAGAGCCCAGTTTCTTCCAGTAAAATCTCTGTTCATAGTTGCGCGGACTCTAAGTGAATCTTCTCCCCACGCCTCAATTCTTAGTGTCTCACCCTGTCTGCGACAGATAAGTGCGTTTTCTTTACAAATAAACTCCATATACCTTTTTCCTTCCTGCAAATGCAATGTAAAAAAAGAAACTATAGGTATTTTACCACCTATAGTTCCTTAATGTTAGTACCAATATTTCAATTTTGTTACCTCAGATTCCGAATCGTTTCTGCCTTAAAAGCAGTTATCATTCCTTGACAATAGGTTCAATCTGGGAAACCAGATTGTCAATGTGCTCGAAAACGCTACTCTTGGTAGTTCCAAGGGAATTAACCTTATCAAGCTGATTAACAAGATCGTCATGTTCTCTATTGATATCATCAAACCTGCTGCCTATCTTTTTAAGTTCTCCTGCAGCTGAATCTGCAGTATCAGCGATTTCCTGCTGAACAGCGTTTGCTCCGTTTGCGCTTTCTATGATCTCATCAAAAGTAGCCTTGGTCTCGTCAACCTCCTGAAGGCTCTTGTCCATAGCCTCAATTGACTTCTCCATAAGTGCTGTCAGATTCTCACTCTCATTGCCGGCGTTGGCAATAGAAGCATTTACCTGATCGATCATGTTCTTGATCTCGTCAGCAAGCTCTCTTACCTCTGTAGCAACAACTGCAAAGCCCTTACCTGCTGCCCCTGCTCTTGCTGCTTCTATGCTGGCATTAAGGGCAAGAAGGTTTGTCTGGGATGCGATATTGATGATTTTCTTCATGTAATCAGAAATCTGGTCAACAGACTCCTTGAATGTATCAAAGCCTTTAGCCATATCATCAAAGCTTGCTCTTACTTCATTTGAGCTATCCTTAAGGACATCTACCTTGTTCTGAGCGTTCTTCACGCTATTTAAGATATTAACTTTAACATCCTCAAACTTGGAAGCACTTCTGTTGACTGCGTCAAACATCTCATTGAAGTTATCCATATCTTCACGAAGTCTTGCATTACTCTCAATCACATTTCCTACGGCCTCATTCATGTCATGGATTTCTGTAAGAGAGTTTACCTCGTTCTCAACAAGTTTTTTCTGATAAGTCTTGATAGATTCAGCGATGTAAACAAGGGAACGGCTTCTTTCCTCAAAGTCAGGTACAGCTGTCCCTGTAGCTACTGTATTTACTGTAGTTGTATATTGCTGATCATTTTTCTTGGCAAAGATATTTTCAAACATTTTCTTCTCCTTATTATTCAAATACAACACAGGTCATGGTCTGGTTAACAAACTGGGTATTGTAGTGCTCGCCATAGCCAACCAGTCCACAGCTGGTACCTAAAGTTCCAATCTTATCAAGATAAGCATTAAGCTCATTTCTCTGCTTTAATACCAGGTATCTGAAGATACAGTTAACGGAGAAAATAGCTGAAACATGATTAAAGTCGCTTCGGATTCTGTCAACAGTATGCTGAGCTATTTCCATTGGATCACGCATTTCAAGTAGTGTCAGGATATCCGAGTCATTGATCTGTCTGTAAAGAATAAGTCCGCTGCCAGAAACAGCCTTGATAGAAGCGATGCATACGTCATCACCAATCATCTTTCCAAATGGATTTTTGAAGGTCTGATCCACAATACCGCTCTCGCTGCAGCCTGTAAGATCCATGTAGAACTGCTTGGCAGGTTTACCGTTTAGTTCTCCAAGATAGTATTTACTCTTATCTGTCTTAGAGGCAATAAGCTGCTTTTTATCTATTGGCTCGTAGATATTCTCTTTATAGGTCTTAACCCTGCCGCCATCATTTTTAACAACAGCATAAGCCATTCCATCTTCATAAACCTTGCCATTTACGGAAACCTTTCCTGCATCGCCTGTGGCTCCCATAACCTGAAGATTATATTTGGTAACAAGGCCACTTAAGGTCGTCAAAACAGCTGCGTCGTTGCCAGCGCAGAAGTCTATGATCGCAGTATTTTCTTTTCCCGGCTTAACAGCCTGAATGTCCTTTTCCAGTCTTGCAACATGCCTTGCAGGAGATACTGAAACCTTTTCAAGAACCCCTGTCTGTACTGTAACTCCGTCAACGAAACCAGTGATAGAAACGCCATTTTCTACAACAGTCGTATCATATCCCATTCCAACGCAGCCAATACTGGGCACTCCAGGAAACTGTTTCTCGATGGCCGCAACATTAGCTTCAAAGCTATCTCCATTACTTACCATGATAATTAGCTTAGGATTACCAAGTCCTCTTGTCGCCTCAGCGATATTTCCAGAAGTACTTTTACCATAAAAGATTTTCATATCATTCTCCTAACTTATGCTCTGGTTGACAATTCTTAACTTATTTTTTTACAACTAGAAAGCATGTTGCTTGCAACATGCTCGTGCCGAGCGCGGTTGCATTTATGCAACATTTACCTATCGCGCGAGTGCGCATCCATAGCGGAGCGCTTTTTATGATATAGGAATTTCGGAGAAATTTTCTATATCATAAAAAAAACGATAAAATGCCACAAGTAAATTGTAACATTTTACCGTCAATCAATGCTCTATATAAAGAATAAAAAATATTAAATTTGCATTAAATTTATGATATATGCGCCATAAGTCAAATGTCTGTGCATGTTGACTTTGCTTTATAGTCTCATAGCAACTTCGTAGGCTCTCCAGATAACACTTCTAAGATTACCAACTGCCTTGCAGTCACCTACGTAGTCCATATTGCTCTCCCTGTCATTCTCTTTTACAAGAGGATTAGGAATGTAGCCTGCGCTTGATATAACGCTGTCGCACTCTATGGTGAATTCCTTGCCATTTTTGTCTGTGCAGACGATACAGTCTTCCCAGACTTCCTTGAGAGTGGTTTCAAGATATACAGGCACCCTGTAGAGTTCGAACCATTCTCTTAAATATGAGCTATTAGCTAGGCATACTCCCTTTTGAGAAATAAGGTCATCCTTCATCTCTACAATTACAGGCTTCTTGCCTTTAAGTGCCAGCTCATAGGCTATCTCACATCCTGTAAGGCCACCGCCAACTACTGCTACCTTTTCGCCAACTTCAGCTCCTCTTAAGAAGTCGCAGGCTTCTATCATAAGCTCATTTCCTGGGATCATCATAAGTTTCCTGGGAACAGCGCCTGTAGCTATTATAATATCTGATTTGCCAAACTGCCTTACATCAGTTATCTCAGTATTCAAATGAACCTCTATCTCAAGAAGCTTCATCTGTCTGCGATACCAGGCAAGAAGATCTCTGAGTTTACCCTTATAGGACTCAGCACTGGCAGCAATAAAGGTTCCGCCCAGTTCTCCACTCTTTTCATAGATAACAGGCTCATGGCCGCGCTTTTTAAGTACTCTGGCAGCCTCCATACCACCTATGCCACCGCCGATAATGATGATCTTCTTGGGGTGCTTGGTGGGCTTTATATAGTGCTTGTCCTTCTGCATGGTCTCTGCGTTTACAGCGCAGCGGGCAAGATGCAGTGAATCAGAAAGCTCCTGATCGTTAGGAACGCCTTTGTAATGGCACATGTTAAAGCAGCCGTTGTGGCACAGGATACATGGCCTTATATCAGCCTCCTGGCCGTGCATCATCTTGGTAACCCACCTTGGATCTGCCAAAAACTGCCTTGCAAAGCCTGCTCCGTCAATGTCTCCCTTTTCTATTGCCTCAGCAGCAACTCTTGGATCCATTCTGCCTGCGCATACAACTGGAATGTCTACGTATTTCCTAAGGGCCGCAACGTCGCTTAAATTGCAGTTTTCAGGCATATAGATTGGTGGATGAGCCCAGTACCAGGCATCATAGGTTCCATTGTCACAGTTTAGCATGTCGTAGCCAGCTTCCTGCAGGTACTTGGCAGCCTTCTTGGACTCCTCAAAATCACGTCCTACTTCATCATAATCTTCGCCAGGTAGTGCTCCCTGTCTAAAGCCTCTTGTCTTTGATATTACGCTGTATCTTAGAGAAACAGGGAAATCCAGGCCGCACTGCCTTTTTATCTCCTGAACTATTTCTACAGCGAAACGATATCTTCCAGCAAAAGATCCGCCGTATTCGTCAGTTCTTTTGTTGACGTATTTAAGAGTGAACTGATCAAGAAGGTATCCTTCGTGGACAGCGTGGATCTCAACGCCGTCAACTCCAGCCTCTTTGAGAAGTTTAGCAGTCTTACCAAAGGCTGTTATGTACTCTCTAATCTCTTCTACAGTAAGAGCCCTTGATGGAACCTTATCTGACCATCTGTTAGGGGCTTCACTTGCAGAAGCTGTTATCTTATCAAGGTCCATAACGGGCTTTGACAGGACTCTTAAGAACTTATTGGTATAAAGTTTCTCCATCATGGGAGAAATAGTAAAGGAACGGCCAAATCCTGCAGTCAGCTGCACGAATAGCTTGGCTCCTGTCTTGTGAAATTCAGGCATCCACTTAGCCAGATCCTGGTACATTTTCTTGTTGGAATAAAGCCATTGCCCAAACATTGGATTATAAATAGGCTGACATCCAGGAAGTACCAGTCCTGCATTATTTTTAGCAACCTCTAAAATAAAGTCAGCGCCTGCCTTGTCAAAGTGATTTCTCTCCATCCATCCAAAGAGATCTGTTCCTCCCATGGATGTTAGAACAATCCTGTTCTTGATCTGACATGTGGCAATTTTCCAAGGAGTAAAAAGAGGTTCTAGTTTTTTGTCCATATCTTGTCTATGCTCCATATTAATTTTTCCTTCTCGCGAATAACTCTCGCACCAATATATCAATTTTAATCTACATTTCCCAATAAAGCTAGATGCGAAAGCCAAGTCATTTACAGTTTCCACGCCCCTCCCCGCCAGAGCAAGCAGCTACAGCGATGTCCATGAAAGTATTTTTTCGTCTGTGCAAGGAGGGAGTATTCATGAGCCTCCTGGAGGGGCATAAGAATTCTGCTTCGGTTCAACATGTCTGAGCACCAGAGGGCAGCTTTGAACAGTAGAATTCTTATGCCCTCTCCAGGAGGCCTTGAATACCCGAACTGGAGCCGACGAAAAAAACTTTTAGGACGAGCGATCAAATCTGCTTGCTTCTGGCGGGGAGGGATAGTGAAAGGTGTAAATGACATTTGTGTGAAGTGGTTGTAATTTGAGGTGGGGAGTGTAAAATATGAACTACGGTTATATTTGGTGCAATTTAATAATGTTTGTAGGAGGAAGGTTTTATGAAGAAGGGTATTGTGATGGAAGGCGGCGCCATGAGAGGCTTGTTTACCTGTGGCGTTTTGGATGTGCTTATGGAGAATGGAGTGACCTTTGACGGCGCTATTGGAGTGTCTGCAGGGGCAACTTTTGGCTGCAATCTAAAATCCGGTCAAATAGGCCGTGCCTACAGATATAATAAAAAGTACTGCTCTGACCCAAGGTATCACAGCATCCGCTCCCTTATAACAACTGGAGATATCTACAATGTTCCCTTCTGCTATGACGAGCTCCCCTACAAACTTGATAAGTGGGATATAGAAGCCTTTGAAAAAAGTCCCATGGAATTTTACTGCGTTGCAACTGATATAGAAACCGGCAAGCCTGTGTATCACAAATGCGAAACTGGCAAAAAAGAAGACATCGTCTGGATCCAGGCATCTGCCTCCATGCCACTTGTTTCAAGGCCTGTGCATATTGATGGCGGCGTGTATCTCGACGGCGGGATTTCTGACTCCATCCCCCTTAAATTCATGGAAGATCAGGGCTATGACGACATTCTTGTAATAGAGACCCAGCCAATAGACTATGTGAAAGAGCCTCAGAAATACATGCCACTTGTGCGCTTTAGTCTCCGCAAATATCCCAATATGATAAAGTGCATGCAAGAAAGATACCTTATGTACAACCAGGAAAAGAAGTACATAAGGCATCAGGAAGAGCTTGGAAAAGTCCGTGTGATAAGGCCCAAGGAGCCACTTAATATAAGCGCTGTAGAAAAAGATCCCAAGGAGATAACAAGGGTCTATGAGCTTGGCCGCGCAGCAGGATCAGAGTATCTGTCACGTTGAGTATTTTTTACGAAATCACTCATAGAAAAAGGATAACCTTATGCCAAAAAAGCTTTGGAATAACATAACTGAAATTCCACAAAAAAAGCCTTTCAAAAGAGTGTGCGGATTTCATTGTTTTAACGTGATAAATCATCTTGCATTTTAACGGGTGTCCGTGTAATATTGTCGTAGTGTTTTTACGAAAGAATTTCATATGTAAGTGAGGAGAGCCGTTATGAAGAAGTACGCAGAAATGAACAAACAAGAGCTTGAGGAAGAGGTAGTCAAACTCAAGGCTCAGTACAAGAAGTTTCAGGAGATGAACCTTAATCTCAATATGGCAAGAGGTAAGCCTTGCAGAGAACAGCTAGATCTTTCCATGGGTCTTATGGATGCCCTTAATTCCGAGGCCGATCTTTCCTGTGAAGATGGCACAGACTGCCGTAATTATGGTGTTCTTACCGGTATCGATGAAGCCAAAGAGCTTATTGGTGCCATGATGGAGAACAAGCCTGAAAATATCATCATCTACGGCAACTCCTCTCTTAACGTAATGTATGATACAGTTTCAAGAGCGTATACTCACGGTATCATGGGTAACACTCCCTGGTGCAAGCTTGATAAGGTAAAATTTCTCTGCCCTGTTCCAGGCTATGACAGACACTTTGCGATCACTGAGTACTTTGGAATTGAGATGATAAATGTGGACATGACTCCTACTGGCCCTGACATGGACCGTGTTGAGGAACTGGTTTCCTCAGATGAGTCAATAAAGGGTATCTGGTGTGTCCCCAAGTATTCAAATCCTCAGGGCTACTCCTATTCAGACGAGACAGTAAGACGTTTTGCCAGACTTAAGCCTGCTGCCAAGGATTTCAGGATCTTCTGGGATAACGCCTACGGAATCCATCATCTTTATGATAACAACCAGGATTACCTGATTGAGATCCTCGAAGAATGCAAGAAGGCTGGTAATCCAGATATGGTTTACAAGTTTGCTTCTACTTCCAAGATTACATTCCCTGGAAGTGGTATCGCAGCCCTTGCTACTTCCCTTAATAACCTTGATGATATCAAGGCTCAGCTCACTAACCAGACAATAGGCCACGACAAGGTTAACCAGCTTCGTCATGTAAGATTCTTTGGAAACATTGATGGAATGGTAGCCCACATGAGAAAACATGCGGATATTATCAGGCCTAAGTTTGAAGCAGTTCTTGAGATCCTGGACAGAGACCTTACTCCTTGTGGAATTGGGGACTGGACCAAGCCAAACGGCGGCTACTTCATTAGCTTTGATGCTCCAGATGGCTGTGCCAAGGCCATCGTAGACAGGGCCAAGAAGGCTGGCGTTACAATGACAAACGCCGGTGCTACATACCCCTACAAGAAAGATCCACATGACAGCAATATCCGTATTGCTCCAACATATCCTTCTCTTGCAGATCTTCGCACAGCAATGGATATCTTCACAGTTTGCGTAAGACTTACAGCAGCCAAGAAGATGCTTGAGGAAATGGAATAAATATAAAGAAACAGCAAAATGGCTCTCTCATTTTGCTGTTTTTTTATGATTAGCAGTTTTGTAACGCTTCCAGGATTTCGTTGTCATCGTATGGCTTGGTGATATAAATCTCTGCGCCGGCATTAATGGCCTCGATTTTCCTTTGGTTATGTCCAGCAGAAGAGATTATGATAACCTTAGCGCTCTCCCTCTGTTTCTTGATTGCTCTAAGGCTCTCTATCCCATTAATTTCAGGCATAGTTATATCCATAAGAACAATGTCGGGATTCATTTTTTCAAATAGTTCAAGTCCCTCTTTTCCATTTACAGCTTCTGCCACAACCTCGTATCCACTTAGTTCCAGCAGATTTCTGAGCATTTTACGGGAAACTCTCGAGTCATCAACAATTAATATTCTCTTCATATGCAAGCCTCCTGAAAAATCCTTATTCAGTTTATTATAACATCTGCATATGTAATACCGCACTATCATTTTTATTTTTTACTCTAGATTAAAATATCCTGAATAAGCTTATATTCTTCATTACAGGATTCATATATCCTGATCTCGCAGTTCTTGGGACGTGGTCTCCATATGTAGCCTCTTTTTGCGCCCTCAAGATAACCTCTTATAACGCGGATGATCCCGCCATGGCAGGCAATCAGAACTGTGTCGTAGTTCTTTTTCTCAAGATCTTCAAAAAAAGATCTCACTCTCTCTATCATCCCTTTTGTTGACTCAACAGTCTCTGGAGCTTTGAATACTTCCGGAAGCATCCAATAAAGGTTCATTGGAAGCCCCATTGTGGCATAGGGTCTTTGCTCATATTTGCCAAAGTCAGTTTCTATGATACGCTCATCGATTATTATCTGAGAGCGGCTAACTCCGCTTATGATCTCAGCTGTTTCAATTGCCCTATCAAGAGGACTTGAATAAACAGCATCGAATTTCACATCTGCAATTTTATCATGAGCAGCCCTGGCCTGAGATCTTCCCATCTCATTAAGGGGGATATCACTTCTCCCCTGCATGAGCTTTTTAGCATTTAGATCAGTCTGCCCGTGCCTTGTGAGGTATATTTTCATCTTGCTTCTCTCTTGGCTTTCTTGCTATAATCCGGTCTCATGTTCTTGAGCTCCTGGTAGAGGAGCTTGTAGTTGTCATAGCGGACTTTGGCAATCTTGCCCTCCTCTACAGCTCTCTTTACGCCGCAGTCAGGCTCAGCCATATGTGCACAGCCCCCAAATCTGCATTCTGGCTCGTAGGCTTCAAACTCAGGATAGTAGGTCATCAAAGTTTCAGGGGTAACATTCCTCATTTCAAGAGATGTAAAGCCCGGGGTATCAATAACATATGTTCCGCCTTCTGGTGTTTTAATTTCTGAACCTAAAGTTCCTGCACTTGTAGCATCATCTTCACTTGCAAGTGCAATTTCACTATCATCCACAAAGAACAGTTCCGAATGCCTTGTGGTGTTCTTGCCTCTCTCAATCTTTTTACTAAGTTCTCCAGTCTGCATTTGGGCATCAGGGACAAGCTTATTTAAAAGTGAGGATTTGCCAACACCAGAAGGGCCCGCCAGAGTTGTAGTCTTGCCCTTTAGAAGCTTCTTTAGCTCATCAAGCCCCTTTTCCTCCCTGACACTGATAAAAAGAACCTTGTAGCCGCACTTTTCATAGGCATCATAGAGTTCTCTCTGCTCTTTCTCTGTTGCAATATCCTGTTTATTAAAACAGATTATTACAGGAAGATTCTGCTGACGCATCATGATAAGGAATCTGTCTAGCAGGTTATAGCTGGGATTTGGCTTGACGATTGCAAACAAAATAACCGCCTGATCCACATTGGCAACAGGCGGTCTAAGTAGCTGATTCTTTCTAGGAAGTATATCTGCGATATTTCCCAGTTTCTTTTCTTCGTCGATAATGTCGATTTCCACATCATCGCCCACCAGCGGTTTTAGTTTTTGATTTCTGAAAACGCCCTTTGCCTTACATTCGTATACCTTTTTCTCGAAGGTCTCTACGTAGTAAAAGCCGGCGATTCCCTTAATTATTCGTCCTTTCAAAGGTCCTTAATTCTCCTGTGTGAAAGTAACTGCTCTTGTTACTGTAACTTCCTTGGTTTCGCCACCAGTTGTCTCACCAGTTTCAGGATTGGTGGAGGTTGGGGCTGTAGCTGTGTACACAAATGTAAGTGTACCAGTAGGTGATGTAATTCCCTTGGAATTCATCTGGATAGGGAAATCTGATGTTGTTGTATTAAGAAGTGTTGTTCCATCTGAAGTAACAAGTGTTACATGTACTGAAACGCCACTCTGGTAATTCTCTCCCTCAGTAGGAGCAGAAATGTCTGCTGTATAGCTATAAGTAACGCTTGCTGGTCCTGTTGAAAGCTCCATATTGATGGTAGTTCCCTCAGAAACAGATGTGCCATAGGCAATACTCTGGGCACAGATCTTACCAGTAAGGTTAGGATCCTCATTGCTGGTCTCAACAACTGTTCCAGCTGTAAGTCCTGCCTCAACAAGGGTAATAACCGCGTCCTCAGAACTCATTCCGATCACGTTAGGAACACTAACCTGTCCATCTGCCTTGGCTACGGAAACCTCTGTAGCAGCAGCTGCAGCTGTACTAGAAGCATTAGCACCTGTGCTGACAAAAACGCTTACTGTAGCTCCGCTCTTAGCTCTGTTTCCAGCAGCAGGATTAGTGTAGGAAACAACGCCCTTAGCAAGAGTGCTATTAGCATCATCGCCCTTTTCTACCTTGAAGCCCTTGGCATTAAGCTCAGAAACAGCCTCTGCATAGGTCTTGTTACTAACATCAGGAATAATGATGCCATCAGCATTTTCTGCTGTATCGCTGCTTGTAACTGATGAAGCCACGGAAGCAGCACTTGATCCCTCTGCACCAGCATCTGAGCCTCCCATGAACCCTATCTTTCTGGCAACCAGTAATAGTCCCATAAATCCGATAAGCACAGCAAGTACGATTGCCATGACAATTGTAAGCTTCTCTATTCTGCCAGGTCCCTGAGGATCTTTATTTCTGTATCTGTTACGGTCATACTCAAGGAAGTCATCTTCCTCATCCTCGTAATCACGTTTTCTGCGTCTTCTGTCTCTGTCGTAATCTTCATCGGAATTATCTCTGTAATCCCTGTCGTAATCTCTTTCTGCATCTTCCTTGAGTCTCATCTGCTCAGTATCAGAAAGTCTTCCGTTACCAGACTTGACAGAGTTTGTCTCATCCTGGGTAGCTACTCTTGTAGCGCCCTCTTCATCAGGATCTACCAGAGCAACAAAATCCTTGTCAGGTGTGATAAGAGATCTCTTAAGGTCTGCAATAAGCTCTGCGGCATTCTGATATCTTCTGTCGGGGCTCTTCTGGCAACACTTAAGTACAATCTTCTCAACGCTTATAGGAATATCATCATTATAATCAGCAGGGCTTGGAAGATCCTCCTGAATATGCTTGATAGCAATAGCTACTGTAGTATCACCATTAAATGGCACGCGGCCTGTAAGCATCTCAAACAGGGTAATACCAAGTGAATAAATATCGCTCTTGGCATCGCTGTATCCGCCTCTTGCCTGCTCCGGTGATGTGTAGTGAACTGATCCCATTACGTTGGAAGTTATAGTATTACTGGTGGCAGCCTTGGCTATACCAAAGTCTGTGACCTTAACCTTGCCTTCCTTGGAGATCATGATATTCTGAGGCTTGATATCTCTATGAATAATATTGTTGTTATGGGCAGCCTCAAGTCCCATAGCAACCTGTATTGCTATACTAACAGCCTCTTTGACAGAGAGCCTTGATTTCTTCTCAATATATTTTTTCAGAGTGATGCCATCAACAAGCTCCATAACTATGTAGTTGACGCCATCCTCATCACCAACATCATAAACATTAACGATGTTAGGATGCATAAGTCCAGCTGTGGACTGGGCCTCTACACGAAACTTGGAAACGAAGTTCTCATTTTCTGAGAATTCCTGTTTCAAGACCTTAACAGCCACAAGGCGGTTAAGCTTATGATCTTTTGCTTTATATACATCAGACATACCGCCAGTGCCAATCTTCTCAAGCACCTCATAGCGATCGCCGATCACCATTCCTATCTTAATCATTTAGTCCTCCGTCATGGGCCGTTTCCTCAGCAAACGGCTCTATAAGGATAACAGCTATATTATCCTTCCCCCCATTGTTATTGGCCGCGATAACAAGCTTCTGAGCTTTCTCGATAATGTCTCTCTGGCCACTTACTATCATGCGAATCTCTTCGTCCTCTAACATATTGGTAAGTCCGTCAGAGCACATGAGGACTATATCCCCTTTACTAAGTTCCACATTAAAAAAGTCAACGTCCACGGTTTCATCTGCACCTATGGCCCTTGTAATAATATTCTTGTCAAGAGAATTTCTGGCGGTTTCTCTATCAATTCCGCCCATTCTCACCATTTCCTCAACCAGGGAATGATCTCTTGTGATCTGAGTGATCTTGTCGCCTGCTATAACGTAACATCTGGAATCCCCAACATTGGCAACCTGAAGATATCTTCCTAAAACTGTGCATGCTACCACTGTAGTTCCCATTCCGAAAAGCTTGGGATCCTCGGCAGCCTTGGTGCGGAGTTTGGAATTAGCTGTCTTGATAGCCTTCTCAAGAATCTTGACAGGGCTCTGTTCAAAAGACCTTTCTATCTCCTCTACCATAGTATCAACAGTAAATCTTGAAGCATAATCACCGGCGTTGTGTCCGCCCATTCCATCAGCAACAATAAATACGTTTGAAAGATTACCTATCTTTCTATCTGAAGAAAAAACGTAATCCTGATTCAATTTTCGCTTTTTTCCAATATCCGTAACGGAAAAAGTTTTTAACAAGAGGTTCCCTCCAACCTTGTGTGCATCACACAACTTTTTTCATCAACACAAAATAAGCAGAAATACTAACTTTCCTCTAAACGGCGCCTTCGAAGCTGTCCACAGGCCCCGTCAATATCCCTGCCCATTTCTCTTCTAATAGTAACATTTATTCGACTTTTTTCAAGTTTATTTTTGAACGCCACCGCAGTGGTGCGGTCTGTAGGCCTAAAGTCTCTCTCTTTGATCGGATTGACAGGAATTAGATTTACAACACAGTTAAAACCTGATAATAATTCTGATAATTCCCTTGCATCCTCGTCAGTATCATTAACTCCAGCCACAAGAGAATACTCAAAGGTTAGCTGTCTTCCTGTCTTGTCAAAATAGGTTCTGCAGGCATCCAGCACTTCTTTTATATTATATTTGTTGGCTATTGGCATAAGTGCCATTCTCTTGTCCTGATTGGAAGCATGAAGAGAAAGTGCCAGGTTGATAGCAAGCTTCTCATCAGCAAGTCTTAATATATTTGGAACAATTCCGCAGGTAGAAACCGTAAGATTTCTCTGTCCCAGGTTCATTCCATCTTCATTGGACAAAAGCTCAATAAATCTAAGAAGATTGTCGTAATTATCAAGAGGCTCGCCGCTTCCCATAACAACAACTCTTCCCACCTTTTCGCCAGTTATCCTTGATATTGCATATATCTGATCTAGCATTTCAGATGGCAGAAGGTTCCTCACAACACCGTCAATTGTTGAAGCGCAGAACTTACATCCCATTCTGCATCCTACCTGAGATGAGATACATACGCTGACACCAAACTTGTATTTCATAAAGACACTCTCGATCATATTTCCATCAGAGAGCACAAACAGAAATTTCTTGGTATCGTCAAGCTTGGACTCCTGCACCATTTCAGCTCGTAGAGAAACAAAATCAAAGTTCTCCCTGCATTTTTCCTTGAGAGCCTTGGAAATGTTGGTCATCTCATCGTAGTCCCTGGCCTTTTTAACATGCATCCACTCATAGAGCTGCTTGGCCCTGAAGGCTGGCTCTCCCAGGTCTTTCATAGCCTGTGTCAGTTCAGAAAGAGTAAGGGATTTTATATCTGTTTTTCCTGATATTCCTTGAATTAATTCCATTAAATGCTTCCTTCTATTTTATGTGTATCCTAGTTCAATTCCCGTTTTTGGCATAGTACGCAATTCCAGCTTTTGCTTGGTACATGCCGTAGTACATGCCATTCACATTAGATTACAAATCCGCGTGTATCCTGGTTTATTTCCCATCGAGCATTGTACATGCCATACACATTAGATTACAAATCCGCATGTATCCTGGTTCATTTCCCAT
>NZ_FMVS01000006.1:0-89844 GCF_900102515.1 Butyrivibrio sp. INlla14 | reverse complement strand
TTCCCATCAAGCATAGTACATGCTATTCTCTTTAGATTACAAATCCGCGTGTATCTAGCTCAATTCTCATGTGCAAGCACATAAACATATGACTTTGTGTCCAACGTATATACGCATGGCTCCTCTTCGTTCTCGCCATGCTACGAACATTCGGAAATCGATATACTCATTTCATTCGTATATCTTTTTTCCTCATGTTCGTTCGGTCTTCAAGGTCATATGTTGCTATGTGCAAGCACATCAACATATGACTTTGAAGACCTATATACGTTTTAGCTTTGCGATAAAGAATCCGTCTGTTCCGAATTCACCAGGGATCAGCTGGATATAACCCTTTTTGGCGCTCTTCTTAAGAGGTTCTGGCAGATTATCTGTGATATCAACCAGCTGGAAAGGCAGTTCATCGCAGATTCTCTTAACCATTTCTTCATTCTCCTGGCTGTTAACAGTGCAGGTCGAATAAATGAGTGTTCCTCCAACCTTCACATAATCCCAGGAGGATTTGATGATTTCCCACTGGAGCTTTGATAATTCCTCAAGGCTCTGTCTCTTTATATTGTGCTTAATGTCATTCTTGCGTCCCAAAATTCCAAGGCCAGAGCAGGGAAGGTCCAAAAGAAGGACATCTGCTGCGTTCTTTAACTCTCCATCATGAAGTCTTGCATCGTGAACCTTTGTGTTAATATTGCTAAGACCCAGTCTCTCGGCATTTTCTTCAATAAGTTCAATCTTGCGTTCCGATACGTCCCTTGAAAACACCTTGCCATCCGGGAAAACAAGTTCTGCAGCATGCATGCTCTTTCCGCCTGGAGCTGCGCACACATCCACAACAGTCTGCCTGTTCTGCGGGGATGCGATTTCCATTACCAGCATGGAGCTTACATCCTGAATAATGTATTCTCCTTCTTTAAATCCAGGCGCATAGCGGATGTTGTCAGTCTTTTCAAGTTCAAGAGCATATGGCAAAAGAGAATTGACTTTAACACTAATTCCTGCATCCGTCAACTCTTTTACTACTTCCTCTACGTCCTTGCTCTGGGGAAGCCCCCTGGTAACACGGACTGTAGTAGGCCTTGGGTCCAAAAAGAACTTAAGCATTCCCTCTGTCTTATCAAAGCCGTATCTTGCAACCCACATCTCGCAGAGCCACTCAGGCATTGAATACATCACAGAAAGATATCTGATGCCGCCTTCCTCTGACTTGTCCGGATACTGGATCTTGTCCTTATTTCTGGAAATATTTCGAAGAACTCCATTTACAAAGCCCTTAAGTCCAGTAAATTTGTGCTTGCCAGCTATCTTCACAGCTTCATTACAGGCAGCACTGTCTGGCACTGAATCCATGAACATGATCTGGTAACAGCTCATTCTCATAAGACTCCTGATAAGTGGCTGCATCTTGCTACATGGTGTCTTTGAAAAAGAATCAAGTATGTAGTCTATCTGTATGTTTCTCTCAAGACATCCTTCAGTGACTCTCTTGATAAAAGACTTATCTCTTGTCTCAAGGTAGTCATACTTTTCCAGGGTGTCCTTTAAAAGGGATGGCTTTCTATTGCCATCCCTGTCATATTCTATCAGTATATTAAGAATTATCTCTCTAATATTTACCATTTAAATCCTTCTTCCCCCCGAAAGAAATTATCATCCAAGCTTTAGCCCAACTTCCAGCTTGTAACCAAGGAGGAAGTCTTTTACTGCCATCCTCTTTTTACCCTCAAGCTGAACCTCGAATATCTGAAGGAAATCCCCTCCAGTAAGGACAACAAAAGAATCCTTAAGAACTGCTGCAACAGAGCCGGTTTCATTTTTCTCTATGAGTGCTGTTCTAACATCATCCTTAGAATCAGCTATCTCTTTTACCATCTTGTCAAACTCAGAGGTCAAAAGAGTCTTCGCTTTCCAGATCTTAAAAGTCTTGCCCCCAAGCTTTGTAAAAGCAGAAGGCCATGGATCAAGGCCTCTTACAAGATTGCGGATAGTTTCAGCATCCTTGGAAAAGTCAATTTTGCCCATGTCCTTGCTGAGTTTTCCACATTTTGTAGCCTTTTCTTCATCCTGAGGAACAGGTGTAAGCTCGCCTTTCTCAATCTTAGGAAGGGCATCAACTATAAGCTCTCCGCCCAGAACAGCAAGTTTATCAAATAATCCGCCGCCAGTCTCATCCTCTGTTATAGGAATTGTTCTCTGGATCAGGATATCTCCGGTGTCCATTCCAGCAGCCATCTGCATGATTGTAACTCCAGTTTCCTTCTTGCCATCTATGATGGACTGCTGAATAGGAGCAGCTCCTCTGTACTCAGGAAGGAGGGATGCATGGATATTGACGCATCCAAGCCTTGGTATATCAAGGATTTCCTGTGAAAGGATCTGTCCAAAGGCAGCAACCACGTAAATATCTGCATCGTACTTTTTAAGTTCAGCCACATTTTCAGGAAGCTTTATCCTGACTGGCTGAAAAACAGGTATGTTGTGCTCAAGAGCGCAGGCCTTAACATCAGAAATCTGAAGTTCACCACTCCTGCCCTTGGGCTTATCTGGCTGAGTCACCACAAGTAGCACCTCATGACCAGCTTCTATTATCTTTTCAAGTGCAGCCCTGGCAAAATCCGGGGTGCCCATAAAAACTATCTTCATGTAACAACTGCCTTTCAGTTTTTAATTTATTCTTCTTCCTCTTCTGCGTCAGCCATAAGCTCCTCGTTGTCCACAAGGTCACCTTCAACCTTCTCAACATACATATGGCCATTAAGGTGGTCATTCTCATGAAGGATTGCTCTTGCCATCAGTTCCTCGCCTTCAACGACAAACTCATTTCCATCAAGATCCATTGCCTTAGCCTTTACATAATTAGGTCGAGTTACAATTCCTGACTTGCCTGGAACTGAAAGACATCCCTCATAACCAGTCTGCTCACCACTAGTCTCAAGAATTTCAGGATTGATGAATACCATTGGATCTTCGCCAGTGCAGTCAATAACAAATATTCTCTTTAAAATTCCAACCTGTGGAGCAGCAAGGCCTACACCATTTGCCTCATACATTGTCTCAAACATGTCTGCCACAAGTTCTCTTATTCTAGGTGTTATCTCTTTAACTTCCTTGCAGTTCTTGGCAAGGACATCATCACCATATTCTCTTATTGTTCTAAGTGCCATTTATTTCTTTCTCCTCATTATTTATTGCTATTGTTTTTGTTTCTTTTTTGGTTTTATTCTGAACACACACTTATTTATTACATAGTATAACATGATGTAGGTACCAAAAGAAAATTTTGACATCTGGCCCAAGATCAGAATCCATTCACCGGGTCAAAATCAAACTGAACGGATATGCCTTTCATCTGGCCAATGTCCTCAAGGCCTCTGATATATTTTTCAAGCAAATCTTTGTAAGTAATAAGTCCTTGATAGTCATCCATTTTAACATAAACTGCCATTCTGTAAACATCATTTATCTTGCCAATGGCTGCCGCAGCAGGCCCGATAAAGACTACGCCTTTTTGCCCTTGTTGCTCCATGATAGCGCGAAGTCTGGTGGCAAATTGCATGCCTTTATCCTCGTCGCTGCTCATTATCTGCACAGACATCATATGAGCTATTGGCGGGTAGCGTAGCAAATCCCTGTAGGCAATCTCTTCCTCGTAAAAGCCCTCGTAGTCTTGTTTGGAAGCAGCAACAATCGCATAATGCTCCGGGTCATAGGTCTGGATTACCACGTTTCCTTCCTTTTCCCCGCGTCCTGCTCTTCCAGCAGCCTGAGTTATAAGCTGGAAGGTTCGCTCGCTGGCTCTATAGTCGCTTGCATATAAAGACATGTCTGCAGCAAGAATACCCACAAGAGTAACATCCGGGAAATCGTGACCTTTTACTATCATCTGGGTTCCCACAAGCACATCTGCCTCTTTAGATGCAAAAGCAGAAAGAATCTTATCATAGCTTCCCTTAGTCCTTGTGGTATCAGCATCCATCCTAAGTACCCTGGCCTGGGGCCAGAATTTCTTTACCTCGTCCTCTATCTGCTGGGTACCAGCTCTAAAGGATGAAACATATTTAGATCCGCACTTGGGACAGATCTTCCTCATAGGCTCCTCGTAGCCGCAATAGTGACACACCAGCTTGCCTCCTCTGTGCTCCGACAAAGAGACATCGCAGTGAGGACATTTAAACACATGTCCGCAGGATCTACAGGATACAAAGCCAGCAAGGCCCCTTCTATTTATGAACAGCATTGCCTGCTCGCCCTTTGAGAGCCTATCCTCCATAAGTTCCTGAAGTCTTCTGGAAAAAATAGATCTGTTTCCGGTTCTTAATTCTTCCCTAAGGTCCGCAATTTCAACTTCTGGAAGAGTTCCACCTGTTAGTCGTCTCTTTAGCTCAAATAAATGATACTGCCCGTTCTTGGCTCTATAGTAGGACTCAAGAGATGGAGTAGCTGAGCCCAGGACAACACTTGCTCCTTCTGGCACAAGTTTGGCAAGCTCTATAGCTGCCTCTCTTGCATGATATTTAGGCATGGACTCACTCTTGTAACTGGATTCATGCTCCTCATCTATAATTATTATCCCGGTGTTTGGAAATGGTGTAAAAAGAGCTGATCTGGGGCCAATAATGATATCTATATCACCAGTTCTTGCTCTCTCCATCTGATCAAATTTTTCACCTGGGGAGAGACTTGAATTCATAACTGATACTCTGTCACCAAAGTGCCTGTAAAATCTCATAAGAGTCTGGTAAGTAAGCGCTATTTCAGGGATAAGAACTATAGCCTGCTTACCCCGTTTTATTACTTCATCTATAAGCGCAATATAGACCTCAGTCTTGCCGCTTCCGGTGATACCGTGGATAAGATAGGTATCTCTTTTACCCTGGTCCATATCTGATATTACACTGTCAACTATTCCCTGCTGTTCACTACTTAAAACCTTCTCGCCATATCTTGAAGAATCGCCTGCAACAGGTTTCCTGTAGTACTCCTCTTCTTCAATCCTTAGAATTCCCTTATCGGCAAGACTCTTTAAAGTAGCTGCCGTAACGTGGAGCTTATTGGTTATAAGCTCATAGGGAATCTTATCCTCCGGCGTAGCAAGGATTTCAGCCATGATCCTCTCTCTGGCCTTTTGCTTTTTAGCTACGCATTCGTGGTAATACTCAGTTGCTTCCCTCAGATTCATCCTAAGAGAAACAAACTTTCTCACCTTTTTATCCATCTTCTTGGTAGCCGGGATAACAGTCTTGAGAGCTGCGATCATAGTGGATCCGTAGTATCTCTTCATCCAGGCTGCGAGCTTTATTGAAATATCCTCTGCTGACAGGTTATCTTCAGGGATACTTACAATTTCCTTTATCTTGGCCGGATCCCAGTTTGCTTCATCAGTAAGTTCCAGAACATAGCCCTTTCTCAAAGTGTTTCCTCTTCCGAATGGCACGTCAACAGGAGAGCCTACTTCTATCCTATCTCGTAGCCTCTCCGGAATCCTGTACTGAAACAGTCTGTCGACCTTTTCATGGGATATGTCTATTATTATGTTTGCATACTCGCATGAAGTCATATTTCTGGTATCATCACACTCCTCAAACTCTAATATAACCCCCTGAAAAATCTTACCATATTAATGAAACGGACTAAATTATTTTTCATTGCGCTCTGCGAGGATTTCCTGGATGATGACACGCTCATCCATAGGGTATTTAACGCCCTTGATCTCCTGGTAGTCTTCGTGGCCCTTGCCGGCAAGAACAATGATGTCACCCTGCTCGCCATGATCTATGGCATATCTTATGGCTTCTTTTCTGTCTGTGATCTTGATGTACTTGCCATCAGTTTTCTTCATGCCTGTCTCAATATCATCCATGATTGCTTCTGGTTCTTCATATCTTGGGTTATCAGAAGTGATAATAGTGAAATCAGAATACTTGCCTGAAACTTCACCCATCTCAAATCTGCGGAGTTTACTTCTGTTACCGCCGCATCCGAATACACTTATCAGTCTGTTTGGATGGTAGTCTCTAAGAGTTGTAAGAAGACTCTTAAGGGCCATTGCATTATGTGCATAGTCGATCATAAGAGTGAACTCATCAGAAACCTTGACCATTTCAATTCTGCCCTTAACCTTGGCTTCCTTGAGCGCTGGAGCGATTTCCTCAGGTGTGCAGCCAAGCTGGTTAGCAACTGCAATTGCACAAAGAGCATTATAAACACTGAACTTTCCAGGAGTCTTGATCTCTGCATGCATGTTGATAAGTCCCTCTGTGTCAAAGAAAACTCCCAGTTCTCCTGGCTTTCTGATGTATGCAAGGTTGATTGCCCTAAGATCAAGGCCTTCACCAAATCCGTAAGTATAAGCCTTACAGGTGTGTCCCTCCAGAATATCCTCTGTGTGTATATCATCTCCATTACAGATACCGATCCTGCACTGTTTGAACAAAAGACCTTTGCAGCGCATATAGTCTTCAAAATCTGTATGCTCATTAGGCCCAATATGATCTGGTTCAATATTCGTAAAGATTCCAATGTCAAAGATAAAGCCCTGAGATCTATGAAGCATAAGTCCCTGAGATGAAACTTCCATAACTACGCAGTCGCAGCCAGCCTCTACCATTTTGGCCATGTATTCCTGAAGTGTAAATGACTCAGGTGTTGTATTCTCAGCATGGATATGCTCATCGCCGATTATTACCTCAATAGTTCCAATAAGACCGCACTTATGACCGGCATTTTCCAGCATGTTCCTGATAAGATATGTTGTTGTGGTCTTGCCCTTTGTACCTGTGATACCGATTGTCTTGAGCTTGCTTGCAGGGTTTCCAAAATATGCTGCTGAGATAAATGCCATAGCATATCTTGTATTCTCAACTCTTATAACTGGAAGGTCGCATCCCTCTGGAAGATCAACCTCTCCCTCTACTACAATTGCGCCTGCCTTTTTCTCATAAGCTTCTGCTGCGCAGGAGTGACCATCAAAGTTTGCTCCCTTGATACAGATAAAAAGAGATCCCTCAGATATCTTTCTGTTGTCATTAACAACATCCTTAATCTCAATATCTTCTGCACTTAATCTCTTGTCTGTGTTGCCTTCTGTAATAGTATAATTGAGCCTTTCTAATAATTTTGACAGTTTCATACCAGTACCTCCATGATAAAAAAACTTAATTTTTAAGTTAGTTAAATGTAATTAATTTAAGCTAATTTTTAACTAATTTTGATTAATTCTAATTTTTATATTTTTTTCACATTTTATTCACATTTTTTTGTTAATATAATTTACATGAAGTGAGTGTAACAACTCACTATCTCCCCCTCATAAGAAACCGCAGACACACGCTTATGCGTGTGTTTTTGTGGTTTTAGGGGTTATTTTTTTGCTCATTTATAGATAGTCATTCATAACAATCTGCAGACTATCTCTTCCCTGATAACTATTAATATCCGGATAATAAGCAATGCTGACCTTCATACTGCCATCTGTATTTCCAAGATATAGATCATCTACAGCTTTCTGTCCATATTTTTCTCTCAGATAGTCATGCCATTTATCCATGTCTCCAAAATACATCATATCATATATAAGGCCACCCTCGTCTGTTACGCGGTATTTCCCACAATTCTTGTTCTTACCAAGAATTCTGCCAGATAATAAAGCCACATCTCTCTGAGCAAAAATAGGTTTAGCGTTGCCATTTCCGAAGGGTTCGAGCTTCTCAAATTCCCTGACAAGATCCAGAGAAGCGTATTTAAGAGGCATTACCATATCCACATGAAGAACCGGTACAAAGTCTCCCTGAGAAAGCTTACAGTTCTCATTAAGTCTTCTCCTGAGTTCCTTAATATTTTCCTCAGGAAGAGAAAGACCTGCCGCCATTTTGTGTCCACCAAATTTTGTAAAAAGATCTTTGCACTTAGAAAGTTCCTCGTACATATCGAACTTTTCTATAGATCTGCCAGACCCCTTAACTCCGCTGTCAGCCGCCTTAGTCAGAACAATCGTGGGCCTGTAATATTTCTCTTTTACCTTGCCAGCAATTATTCCAGCGATAGACTCATGTACTTCAGGAAGATAGATAACAAGAACCTTGGGTAGTTCTCCAGTCTCTTCAATTTCCTTCTGAACATATTCACAGGCACTATCAACGCCCAGCTTGGTCATATCCTTACGATTATCATTGAGCTGCTTTAAAATAGCTGCAGTGATGGCAGCCTTACCTTCATCATCAGAAAAAAACAGTTCTAAGGCTCTTGTTGCCAGGTCAAGCCTTCCTGTAGCATTAAGACATGGGCCGATCACAAAGCCGTAGTGATAGCAGGATATCTTGCTCTCATCCAGGCTATTCTGGTGGATGAGGGCTTTTAAGCCAAGGTTTCTGGTTCCTTCAATAAGTTCAAGAGATTTCTTGACTATAACCCTGTTCTCATCCTTAAGTTCCATAACGTCGCAGACAGTAGCAATTCCTGCAAAGATCAGCATCTCTTTAAAGTAATTTGCCAGTTTCTCATAATCTCCATCTATGTCTGCTCTAGCGTCAGGCATATTCTGTCCTGCCTTATCATTCTTGCCAGCTCTAGTCCCATACAAATCCTGGGCTGCATTATAACCCGTAGCAAGCTCAGCAAGAACCTGTATGAATTTGTAAGCCACAACTGCTCCACAGATTTCTTTAAAAGGATAATCTCCCTCCTGACGCTTAGGATCTATAATTGCATCTGCAGGTGGAAGGATTTCTATCCTAGCCTCTAAATCGCTCTCATCACTTTCTAACTCAAAAGGTACTTCATGATGATCAGTGACAACTACCGTCATACCTTTCTCTTTGGCATGTGCAATCTGCTGCGCAGCAGCAATACCATTGTCACAGGTAATTATGGTATCAACACCTGCTTCAAAGGCTTCGTCCACAAGTTTGATGCTAAGTCCATATCCATCTTTGACCCTGTCAGGAAGAACACAGTCCACATCTCCCTTAAGAAGTCTGAGTCCAGATGTAAGAATGAAGGAAGAACATATCCCATCTACATCATAGTCTCCAATAACACGAATCTTGGCGCCAGCATTGATTCTATCAAGCATAACCTGTGCGCCTTTCTCCATGTCTGCCATTTTCCTGGGATCATGAAGCATCTCAAGTCCGCCCTCAAGATATGCTCTGACCGCCTCGTCATTGCAGTCAATTGTCTCTGTTTCTCTGCTTCTAATAAGCCTGTTAGCAATAAGCCTTGCTGTAATGTCTCTAATACCAAACTCTTTGGATAATCTATTAAAATCGGCTTTTTTATTAGCCACCATCCATTTTGCCATAAACTTCCTCATTTCTATATATTAAATAGTGCGTATTACCTTGCACACACTGCTATATTATACCTTATTCTCACAGATTTTAAAAAATTACTATTACATCAAATTCCTTTTTCTGCTATAATCCCTTCTTGTTGCAATTTTTATAGAAGAGAAAAAGCTGGTAACATTGGAAACGCACACCACCTGGTGATAACGAACAACACGCTTATGATCTTCCCCACGGTATCATGAAAGGAGAAGAGAACATGTTACCACAGAACAAATTTCAAGAAGTTATTTTTACATTCGTTATGGCCTTTGTAATGGTCTACGCCATGATCTGCTATAACATTTCACTAAACGTTGGCGGAATGCAGAATTTCGTTTTTCTTGCAGCCTTTAAAGAGATGCTGATCATGTGGCCCGTTGCCATTGTATTAGAGCTTTTATTTGTAGGAAAGCTTGCCCAGATTCTGGCATTTAGATTTGTTACACCTGGTAAAGATCCTATGATCATGATGATCTTGGCCATTTCAGCTATGTCAGTATGCCTTATGTGCCCACTTATGAGTCTTGTTGCTACAATTCTTTTTAAAAACGCTGGTTCACAGTTTGTTGCTGTATGGCTTCAGACCACAGCTTTAAATTTCCCAATGGCTCTCTGCTGGCAGATTTTCTTTGCTGGACCTCTTGTAAGAAATGTATTTGGTTTCTTTGTAAAGACATTCTCTAAAAAAGATAAGTAATAAAAGATAGAATCTAAAGAAAAAAGCCGGAAACAGGTGATCTTAAATCTCCTGTTTCCGGCTTATATTTTTTATTTCAAATTACTAAGTTCTCATCAAGCCTTCTTAGCAAAGAATGTGCTGAACTTTGTCTTAAGATCATACCACATTGGTGATGCAATGAAGATAGATGAATATGTACCGCAGATTACACCAACCATAAGAGGAAGGGCAAATGCCTTGATATCAGCAACACCAAATACGTAAAGTGCACATACTGTAAAGAATGTTGTAGCTGATGTGAACAAGCTTCGTGTTACTGTCTGTCCTACACTGCCATTAACAAGTTCTGCATATTCCTTCTTGCTGTTTGCATTAGCAAGGTTCTCACGGATACGGTCGAAGGTAACGATTGTATCGTTGATAGAGTAACCGATGATTGTAAGAACTACAGCGATGAAGGTATTACCAACAGCAAATCTTGTAAACGCATAGGATACGATAACGATAAGTGCATCATGTGCAAGAGCAATGATAGCAGCTGTACCGAACTTGATATCCTTGAATCTGATCCAGATGTAGATCAGCATGCATACAAGTGATACTAAAAGAGCGATGATAGCATCTACTCTCATCTCGCTACTGATAACTGAGCTGATTGTCTCAGCTGCAATGTTGTCAGCAGATACGCCGTAATTGTTAACAAGTACATCCTCAACAGCCTCTCTCTGAGCAACTGTAAGAGTTGATGTCTTGAAGATAACCTGATTTGTTCCAGTAACTGTCTGAATTGAGATCTGGTTGATGCCAGCAGCCTTTTTAATATCTGCTGCAACTGTTTTCTCAAGATCTGCAAGTTCCTTGGCTTCATCAAATGTAACTGTTGTTGATGTACCACCAACGAAATCAAGTGAGTAGTTGAAAGCTCCCTTGCCCTGTGCGCTGTTAACGCCCATAGCTATAAGTCCTGCAACTACGATAGCGCATGATACTCCGTAGAATACCTTTCTCTTTCCAACAAAATCAAACTTAGGAGCAGCCTTAGCCTTGCCATAAAGAGCAGGATGTGTAAGGCCGATTCCATAGAAGATAGATGTGATCAATCTTGTAATAACAAGGGCTGTGAACATTGAAAGAACAATACCAAACATAAGAGTAATAGCAAATCCCTTGATTGAACCTGTTCCTAAAATGAAGAGCCAGAACGCAACAATAAATGTTGTAACGTTACCATCAATGATTGATGAAAGTGCCTTGTGATAACCAGCCTTTCTAGCTGCATCAACATCCTTGCCACCTGCAATCTCTTCCTTGATACGAGAGAACACAAGAACGTTAGCATCAACCGCCATACCGATTGAAAGGATGATACCTGCAATACCAGGAAGTGTAAGTGTCTGGTCAAATGCTGACAGCATGAATACCATAAGTCCTGAGTAGAATGCAAGTGCAAGTGTTGCTGAAAGACCAAGTATTCTGAAGAAGACGATCATGAACAATGCAATAAGACCAAATCCAACAGCTGCTGCAATAAGTGAAGTTCTGATGGCATCTGAACCAAGCTGAGCACCAACTACGTTAGAACGAAGTTCGTTAAGCTGAAGCTTAAGTCCACCGATACGGATATTAGAAGCAAGCTGTGAAGCATCTTCATAATCTGACATTCCTGTGATAACAGCCTTGCCATCTGTGATAGCTGCCTGAACTGTAGGAACGCTGATAAATCTTCCATCATAGTAGATACCAATGCTCTCGTTGTTAGCAAATGCCTTGGTTGTTGCATCTGCAAAAGCCTTGGCTCCATCTTCTGTAAATGTAAGAGATACTACAGGCTCGTTTCCGCCATAGGAATCCTGCTGATATACAGCCTGTGCTGACTCAACGTCTGAACCTGTAAGAACAATAGAGCCATCAGCCTGAAGCTCTTCAATTGTCTTGTTAAGCTCGTATGTATAGAAAAGACCATATACTGAATCGAGCTTCATCTCATAGTTTGCGTTACCCTCAGAATCTGTCTGAGCAATAAAGTAAAGGTTACCAGGCTGTCCAAGCTCTTCCAATATAGCATTGGCATCTGATACACCAGGGATCTCAATGTTAATTCTGTTAGAGCCTTCCTGATATACAAGTGACTCTGTGCTGTACTGATCTACTCTCTGCTGAAGTTTGTAGATAGTATCTGCCATGTCTTCCTTATCAGGGTTCTCTTCCCCAACAACTTCGTAAGTGATGCTGACACCACCAGCAAGATCAAGTCCAAGAGGAATACTCTCAAGTGAACCTGATTTGTCTTCGCCAAGTCCTACAACTGCTGAATACCCAAGACCCCCAAGGAGCGCCAGCATCAGGATCAGAGCGAATACTGATTTTAAGCGTTTCATACTAAAAATCCTCCGTTAACCTTCTTCTTCGGCTAAAGCCGCTTTTATCATAATGGCACATTCTATGCGCTTTCTCTGAAGCTCACAGCCGTGCTTATATGTCGTATTGATATCCCCATTAAAGTTGTATGCATTAGCTGCACAACCGCCACTACAATAATATCTGGCAAAGCACTTCTCACACTCAGGGCGAGAATATACGTTGCTCTTCTTGAACATTTCTCTGATGTCATTGCGAGTAATTCCATCGTAAACATTACCCATAATGAAATCTTCATTACCAACAAACTGATGGCAAGGATAGAGGTCACCCCAAGGTGTTACTCCAAGATACTCGCATCCTGAACCACATCCTGAAAGCCTCTTAGCTACACAAGGGCCACCCTCAAGATCAATGTTGAAGTGGAAGAAATTAAAGCCTCTTCCTTCCTTGTGTCTCTCGATATAGAACTTGGCAAGCTTGTCATACTCTTCGCAAAGCTTTGGAATATCCTCATCCTTAAGAGCATACCAGTCTTCAGGCTTGGCTACAACTGGTTCTACAGAAATTTGCTTGAATCCAAGATCTGCAAGATGCTTGACATCCTCAGAAAAATCAAGGTTATTGTGAGTAAATGTGCCTCTTACAAAGTATCTGAGCTGGTGACGACTCTCTGCAACCTTTTTAAACTTAGGAACAGTATCGTCGTAGCAACCCTGTCCTCCCTTTCTAGGGCGCATGAAGTCGTTGACTTCCTTACGTCCATCTATAGAAAGAACTATGTTGCCCATCTCTTTGTTAACATAATCAAGGATCTCATCATTAAGAAGAGTTCCGTTTGTTGTAATTGTAAATCTGAAGTTCTTGCCAGCTTCCTTCTCAATGGATCTGCCGTATTCTACGATCTTCTTGACAACTTCCCAGTTCATAAGTGGTTCGCCGCCAAAGAAGTCTACCTCAAGATTACGTCTGTTTCCTGAATTCTTCACAAGGAAGTCAAGAGCAGCCTTACCAACCTCTTCTGTCATAAGTGCTCTTCTGCCGTGGTACTCACCCTCATCAGCAAAGCAGTACTTACATCTAAGATTACAATCGTGGGCGATATTAAGGCAAAGAGCCTTAACTACAGTGTCACGATTCTGAAATTCATCTACATAATTCTCATATACATCATCAGTATAAAGAACTTCTGATGCTCGAAGCTCTAATATCTCCTCTAAAGCTTCTCTTAGTTCATCCTGAGAATATTTCTCATTGATATCTGAAACTGTCTTAACTTCCTCAAGGAGCCAGTTAAGCTCAGCCTCCTCTACTCCGTTATTATCCTCAGCAGCTGCAGCAGTTCCATATTTCTCCTGCAGTTTGTTCTCTACAACCTCAATGAGGTCAAAAACAACGTCATCCACAACATGAACTGAACCACTGTTTACGTCCAGAACAATGTTATAGCCGTTGTTCTTATAAGCGTGAATCATAAAAACTCCTATTTCTAAAACCTAAAAACTTTTGTACAGTTACATAAAGTTAGGCAGCGACAAAGTCGCTGCCCGCCATGACTAAATCATGTGTCCGGGATAAACTATGATGCTCTTCCCGGAATATCTGTAACCGGTTACTGATAATTACTTGCTAAGCTGTTCGCAGCTCTGATTTCCTACTGTGCAGGAAGTCTTGCAAGCAGACTGGCATGATGTCTGGCACTCGCCGCATCCGCCCTTCTTCATTGATTCCTTAAGATTTCTTGTAACTAATGACTTAACATGTTTCATAATTGCCTCCTACTTGAAAATCTGGTAACAAACCATTTTTCGAGTTTTTCATCAATTTACTATAACATATTTCCTTAAATTTATAAAGAGTTTTATTCTTTTGTTTCTGCATCTGTATCGGCTATAGCTTTGGGTGCGACAGACATAAGCACTTTCGTAATCCTGTTCCTCTTGATGGCCCTTGCAGTAAGGGTTATTCCGTTATCAAGATTAACAGTTTCTCCGTAACCTGGAAGCCTGTCAAGATTCTCGATCATAAGACCACCGATAGAATCGTAATCCTCAGAGTCAAGTTCTGTTCCCAGGGCATCATTTATATCATCAAGCTTCATGTTGCCCTCAACAAGATATCTTCCTCCGCCAAGATCCTTGATAAGCTGAGCCTCATCTGAGTCATACTCATCTCTGATCTCACCAACAATTTCCTCCAAAAGATCCTCTAAAGTGATCATACCTACGCAGGTTCCATATTCTGACAAAACAAAAGCTACATTTTGAGACTTTTCACGCATCTCCATCAGAAGATCTGCAGTCTTTTTGTATTCATAGGTATAATAAGCTTTTCTAAGATTATCTGTAACCTTGAAATTGTCCTTATCCTGCAAAAGGATCATGTCTTTTACATTTATAAGACCAATGATATTATCCTGTTCATTTCCCTCGTACACAGGAATTCGGGTGTACATATCCTCCTTGAAGACCTTCATGACTTCGTTGTAGTCCGCTTCCGAACTTACGCAGCTCATGTCGATCCTTGGGATCATGATATCCTTGGCTACTGCATCAGAGAAATCAAAGACATTGTAAATGATTTCTTTTTCTCCAGTCTCAATAACACCGTCCTCGTGACTTACATCAACATAGGTCTTAAGCTCATTTTCTGTCATAGCCTGCCTATTCTGTACGTCAATTCCAAGGATTTTCAGGATTCCTGAGGCTATCCCGTTTACTATAAAGCTGACAGGAGTGGTAATCGCAATGACAAAAAAAACTATCTTGCAATACCAGAGCGACATATTCTCCGCATAAGCTGTAGCCACAGTTTTGGGCAATATCTCGCCTACTATAAGGACCACAAGAGTAAGGACTCCTGTACCAATTCCTACAGCAAAGCTTCCCCAAAGATCCGTGACAAAAATAGTCATGAGAGCTGATGCGCTCAAATTAACAATATTGTTTCCAATTAGGATCGCTGATAGCATCTTCTGGGTATCATCGCAAATCTTCAGCACCTGTTTAGCTCTTTTACTACCCTCATCTGCCAGAGCCTTTATCTTGACTCTGTTTACGGTCATAAAGGCCGTTTCTGCAGAAGAGAAAAAAGCTGAAAGAAGCACTAATACCACAAGCACTATCAGCCTTACTAAATGAACGTTCAAGTTTCTTCCTCCTGTAATACATCAAGTATCTGCATAGGATCAGTTACAAATATGTTCTTCTCAGCTCCCGCTGCTAAAAGTTCTTCCTTGGTCCTAAAGCCCCAGAGGCAGGATATGCATCTAAGCCCGCTATTTACAGCTGTCATGTGGTCTACCTCAGAGTCTCCTACATATATGCAGTCCTCTTTTCTGGCGCCAAGTTCCTTCATAGCTTCCATGACAGTGTCAGGAGCAGGTTTTTTGCGTATTCCTGCTGATTCACCAATTGCTACAGTAATGAATTTACTAAAGTAGAGGTCATTGAGCTCTTTTACCGCGTTCATATATTTGTTGGAAACTATAGCAAGCTTGTAGCCTCTGTCATGTAGCTCTTTTAAAAGGTCCATGATATGTGGATAAGGCCCTGTCTTGTCATTGCAGTGAACAAGGTAATATTCCTTGAAACAGGAAAAGACTTCCCCAAATGCAGGATTCTCCTTGCCCCCAGGAACAGAAAGCTCCATGAGTCTCTCTACTCCGTTTCCAACAAAATGTCGTATTTCTTCTAGTGTCCTCTCTGGCATTTCAAATCTGTCAAGAGCGTAATTAACGCTATCCATCAGGTCTTCCAGTGTGTTAAGAAGCGTGCCATCAAGGTCAAATATAACAGTATTGCATTTCATAAAATTTTCAGTCTAAATGGAACACAGGGTGCAGATCTACTGCAACCGGGCTGTTGTCTGGATTAGTTTCCATGATATCAGCCATAAAATCCCACCACTTGCGATTTATAGCAGTGTCAGCACTCTTTGCCCAAAGCTCCTCGTCTTCTATTTCTATGTATCCATAAAGGACTAAAGTCTCAGGATCGAGATAAATACTATAGTTATGGCCACCGTGCTCGTGGATCATCTGCTGCATTTCAGGCCACAGCTCATTGTGTCTTTTCTCATACTCCTTTTCCATTCCTGGATACAACTTCATTTTGAAACCTTTTCTTATCATGTTGCTTACCCCCAATCTGGTTTTTCTTTTATAATCTCACAAAAGAAATCCCCACAGCAACGCAAAAACTCTCAAAATATTACTAATTTAGATTAGTTAAGAGGTTTGTCATAGAAATCTCTGATGTCATC
The DNA here is from genome assembly GCF_900102515.1 of Butyrivibrio sp. INlla14. Lineage (GTDB taxonomy): Bacteria > Bacillota > Clostridia > Lachnospirales > Lachnospiraceae > Butyrivibrio. Next base: position 73,224 of record NZ_FMVS01000006.1, on the reverse strand, counting down.
ATAGCCCTGTTCAGCTAGCTGCTGCTTCTGGAATTTCTTATTCTTGGCCATGCGGACTGTCAGAACCTTCTTACCAGCTGCACGCTCTTTCTGGGCCTCTTTGATGATTTCAGTAAGTCTCTCACCCTTTATGCCCTTCTCAATAAGAAAAGCAACATTGTCACTGGCGCCAGGAATCTTGAAGCTTTCATCCATCATGATCATGATGATACGCTCAAATCCAATAGAGAAACCGCAGGCAGGTGTATCCTGTCCCAGGAACTTGCCAACCATCTTGTCATAACGTCCGCCACCGCCGCAGCTTCCGCCATACTGAGTCATGGCAATTTCAAAAATAGTTCCTGTGTAATAGCTCATTCCACGTACAAGAGTAGGATCAAACTCCATCTCAAACTGTGCATTCTTGGCAGAATCTACGCTGCTTATGATCTCATCAAGGTTATTTCTGGTATCTTCATCCAGGAAATCACCAATCTTGTCAGCAATCACTTTGATAGCTTCAAGGTTCTTTTTGCCCTCTGTTTCCTTGAAAAGTTCAAGATACTTATCAACATTCTCCTGAGGATAGCCCTGCTTAACAAGCTCTTCTGCTACACCATCAATTCCGATCTTGTCCATCTTATCAAGAGTTATGAACACATTGTCATACTCTTCCTCGGAAAATCCGCTGTAGGCTGCCATTGCCTTGAGCATTCTCCTGTCATTTATACGGATCTTGAAATCCTTAAAGCCAAGTCTTCCAAGAGTTGTAGTTGTAGCAAGAATAAGCTCAATCTCTGCAAGGTTAGAAGGCTCACCAAGGATATCAATATCGCACTGCATAAACTGACGATATCTACCCTTCTGTGGTCTGTCAGCCCTAAATACACTTCCCATCTGAAGTGCCTTGAAAGGAGCTGGGAGCTCATTTGCGTGATTTGCATAGAAACGAACAAGTGGAACAGTCAGATCATAGCGAAGACCTGAATCTGTAAGATCGTTTTCCTCCTTGGCATTGGCAAGGTCAAGCTTCTCTCCTCTTTTCATTACTTTGAAGATAAGCTTCTCATTTTCTCCACCCTGCTTGCTGTTTAAGTTAGCCAAAGACTCAACTACAGGTGTTTCAATAGATGTAAAGCCAAATTCTGAATATGTCTTTTTGATAATCCCAATGCAGTAATCTCTAAGCTGCATTTCTGTGGGAAGAATGTCTCTCATTCCAGTAACGGGTTTCTTTATAAGTGCCATATACTACCTTCCTATAATTCTAATTTTCCTAGATTATAATACACTTCACCACAATTCTTTGCAATGCCTTGTTAAAGTGCCTGATACTCTAGCCATTGTGGTCTCTAAGAAACTGAATGAACTGATCCTTAGGCATTGGTCTTGCATAAAAGAATCCCTGTATATGATCACAGCCTAGTTTTATAAGCTGTCTTGCCTGTTCGCCAGTCTCAACTCCCTCTGCCACTATTTCTTTTCCCAAAGATTTAATGATCTTGACCAGATTGATCATGACCATATATGAAGTTTCTGATTCAAAAGCGGACTGAATAATGCTCTTATCAAGTTTAAAGAGCTCAGCAGGCATCGCAGCTATTCTGGCGATGTTGGAATAGCCCGTTCCAAAATCGTCCATGGAAAAAGAGATACCTATATCCATGAGTTTTTCTATATTCTCATCCATGGAGGCTGAAATGCCCTGATCATAAGTCTCTGTTACTTCAAAGTTTATCTCGGAGGGCTTTACCTGATACTTACTGAGGGTGCTCTTTACATTATCCACCAGATTAGCCTGGATACAGTCAACTACTGAAAGATTGACCTCTGTATACTCAAGTCCATATTTTCTGGCATCTGAAGTTGAGAGCATCTCACATACTGCTGCCAAAACAAATCTGTCTATGGCAAGGATTGTACCATTTCTCTCTGCAATAGGCATGAATATTGCAGGAGAAATAAAGCCAAGCTGAGGGTCTTTCAGACGAAGAAGGGCTTCGCAGGAAGAAAACTTGCCAGTACTTGGAGAATAAATAGGCTGATAGTAAACCTCTAAAATTCCCTCTTCAAGGGCATGCTTGACTATACTATCAATCTTTTTGTCGTGTTCTACAACCTTGAGATTTAAGTCAGAAACCCTGATTATTTCCCTACTCTGCTTGGATAATACTTTCCCAAGAACGCCTCTCACCTCGTTATATCTTTCTATAGAATCAGCTTCATCAGGAAAGGCTATAGCATACGTAGTTTCAAAGAATTTCATCTCCTCATTTCCAACTTTCCACACTTCCTTGAAACGCTTTCGAAGCTGTTCCACAGTTTTTACAATAACTGTTTCATCCGGCATGGTGTTAAGAAAGATAATGCTAAAGTCCTCATTATCTGTAAAAAATACAGTTTTTTCAGGGCTAAACCCCTTTAGATAATCTGTAATCTGGGATAACAGCTCGTAAGCAAGTTCAGGAGACTTTTCTCCAATAACCACAGAAAATCTATCAATATGAATACCTAAAAGGGTAAACTCTCTCTTTTGCAAAAGATTTGTGTTGATTATGAAATTCAGAGCTGTCTTGGTTGCCGCTCCTGAAGTTCTGTCAATAAATTCACTTGGATTTTGGAAAGTATATACGCACAGGAGAAGTGACAAAGATACACTAAACTCAAAAATGCAGCTTGATTTTGTAAAGATCCTTATAGGCACAGCCAAAAACATCAGAATATAGAAGATCCAAAGAGCAGACGACTTTTCCGTACTAAGAGATCTTGTATATTTTACCAAAAGATATGTGGCAAAGATAAAATACAGGTCCGTTGCAAGGTATACTGTGGCTCCCTGGGGATATATGTACTTGAGCTGTCCTTCCTGGGTAAAGTAAAAATAAAAGCCAGTATAAAATCCAACCATGAATACAATCATCGAATAAACTGTAGGCAGGATAAGCAGTGCTTTCTTTAAGATGTTATCCGTTTCAATCTGGAAGATACTCATAACATATCTGATAGCAAAAAGCGGAATAAGATGCGCTGCTATCTTTTCAGTAAGAACAATAAAATTATTGAGTTCAGTTCCAATCACAAGATGCGCATGATCATTATACAGATACAGTGTATGCAAAAATCCCATGAGATTAAGCAAGATTGCATCAACAACAAGAGCCCCAAAAAAGCGGCCCTGTGTATTGAAATGTTTTTCCTCAGATAAATGGATGCCAAAGGTAACAAACAAAAGCACCAGCGATGCTATGGAAAAACAAGGCTCATAAGTTTGAGGGTTAGTAAGTATTTCCATAAAGTTTAGCCTTCCTCAAAGTATGCATCAATAAACTTTACATAGGAACTGTCCTTCATAGGAGCTCCCATATAATCACCTATAAGATAGTCGCAGCCAATTTCTTCTGCCATTAGCTTATCATCTTCATTTTCAATACCTGATGCCCCTACAAATATGCTGACATCATGGAAAAGATTCACCATGCCCTCAGCCACCAGTCTCATCTTTTCTGATTCTCTGGCCATTCTGAGAACTTTTACATCAAGATTAACCTGAGATACAGGAAGTGATAATATCCTATCCAGGTCGCCATATCCGCTTCCAAACCTGTCCACTATGATATTGCTGTTCAGATCACCCATGATCCTTAGATTGTGCTCTGCAACCTTATTCATGGTGGTAAGGGTCGTTTCTGTAAGCTTTAGGCTGATCCAGGATGCTTCTGCCTTTTCTTCTCTCAGGATTTTCTTCATCCTCCTGACAAAGTCATTTTTAGATATTTCGCCCTGAGAAAGGCCTACTATAGCCCTGTACTTGCCCTTTTTATCTCCCGCATTCCAAAAAGCCAGAGCTCTGCAAGCTCTTCTATATACATATTCGTCTGTATCCATGAGAGCCTGAGTTACTTTATTGTCCGTAATATACTGCCTGGCATCAATCTCATTGCCATTTTCATCAGTAAGAAAACAGATAACATCTGCGCAGTAATTGATCCTGTAGACTTTGGACAGCATAGGCTGATATCTGATACTGGCTGTTTTTATTTCAAGAGCGTTTCTGGCCATGGCGTCGAAATCCCTGGCCTTTTTCAGTTCTTTAAACTCATTGCTGTCCACATCTACGATTATTTCCTTGCGGTCTGCAATGTTATCACATATAAGTTCAAGCTTACTCATAAGCTCTGAGTAAGACATATAATCCTCTGGGTAACGCATCAAAAAGCAATGCCCCTCTATCCTGATAGCCATGCCGCCACTATTCCACGGCTCATCAAGCCTTTGGGCTATGACTGCTAATAGATGCCTTGCTTTTTCTTCAGAATTTGCCTGAACAGTTACAGCAAAAGTGTTTTCATCATACCTGTAGGCATAACTCTGAAGCTTCATTGTCTTGTAGCCAACAGACTTAAGGTACTTGGCAATCATCTTGATGACCATGTGGGACTGATTATAACCAATCTCTGAACTCAGAGCCCTTATGTTATCTATTGTTACAAATATGATGGCGTGACTGCTTTTTCTCCTTACTTTTAAGTCAAGTCCCTCTAAAAAAGCCTTTCTATTTAGCATATTAAGGCTGTCATCAACCATCTCGCTTGGATTCTGAAGGGTTATATAAACCAGTGTAGCGCTTATAGTATTACAAAAATTCTCAATAAGAAGAGTTGGATAAAAATACTGAAGAACTATTCCGATAAAAACAAATACAATGTAAGAAGAAATGACAACCCTAGTTTTCATCCTCATCAGATGGTTGTAGCGCAACATCAAAAATACTCCGCCAAGGACATAGTAAAAGGCAAGGAGATAACATATCCAGATTAGTTTTCCTCTATGATAGATTCCATCGCTTGAGTAATAAAACAGAATAGGGTAAAAGAGATTTATGACAACCAGGATAAAACCTGTTGTGATTCCAAATCCGCAGATAAGAAAGCTCTTTAAATCCGTAAAATTAATATAGATATCAAGAACCGCCAGAATATAGTAAAAATATGTTGTTGCAGAAAACATGTGGGCTAAGAAATAGACAGATCCAGCAGCCATTTCTGCATAAGGATACCACCATGCAGCTACAGGGTGCATCTGAAGAATCGTTTCAATTCTCTCAGCTACAGCAGCTATAAAAACCGTACTAATAAGAAGGCCATAAGCTCTTTGTCTGTACGCAGGAACAGACCTTCTGGACAAAGAAGTCACGGCTATAGTCACAATTATACAAATAGCGCAAATATCAAAGTAGTAGTTATACTGCATGCGCTAGCCTCCAGCTAGAAAAGTTAAAGCCATTTTAGCGGGTTACTGATCACCTTGGCTTTACTCATGATTTCATCAAGATTCCCCCGCAAATACTCCTCCAATCCTGCAAGCTCCTGTGCAGAATAGCCATTGTGGCTGACAATCCTGCAATCTGGCAAAAGCCCTTCTGCTACCTCAGGCCCCTGCGTCCCATTTCTCTCAAATTTGACACGGACAATTTTTCTGTTGTCCTTATCCCGAACTATCGCAGAATAAGTCATAGTCATATCGTCAGCCATTTTCATACCTCAAAAGTGGTATCGGAAAACATAATTCCGATACCACTATTATAAGTCAATTTATGAAATTTTGATAGTATATTGTGTAGTTAATCGTATCTGATTTAATCTTAATGCCTTGCCCTCTTCCATAGCAGGCCAGTTCTGCAGGTACATTTTTTCTTTGTCACTCTCATACAGTGGAGTCATGACTATCTCGCCTCTAAACTCTGTATCTGCATACCTTTTAAGGCCTATCTCCCACTCCTGTCCAGTATAGAAGCTGTCTGTAGCAATTTCTCCACCTACCAACAAAGCAGCAGTGTCGCCTTCATAGCCTATATGCATATAAACTTCGTTTGAATCCTCAGGGATTCCTTTTACATTAACTTCATAAAAAGCTCTGTCATTTTTACCATATCTGTCAGGTGCTTCAAGATATGAGGCAGGCTCTTTTATCTGAGTTACTTCTACACTTGCATCATTTGTATACTCATTTTTGCTCTCATATATAGCAAAAACCTCTGACGAAGTGTAGCCTTCAGCTATATCCGATTTCTTTTTACAGGTAAAAGAGTCATTTACAGCTGAAAGTTCAGGGAAGGCCCTGAATACAAGCTTTGCATTCTCATCAGTCTCATACAAGAGATTAACACTGCCATCAGGACATGTTATTGCATCAGCCTTTGAAATAATAAGGTGTTCTCTAGAGCCGATTACAGCCTTGCTGCCATGGAGAGCTTCCTCTCTGCTTAAAACAATTATCTGATCACCACCAAGATCACCTGATACGTCCATGGTCACTCCCCTGTCAGTATCAGTGTAGAATACGTAAGCATTGTGGTGGTCAGCGTCTATATCATGGATCACGCACATAGGAGTTGCATCTATAGTAAGAAGGGCATTTTTTCCAACTTCCATGTTAAATGGGTAAAAGAAAAAGTTTCCATCTTCTACATCACGGCCAGCGAAACTTGCAAGTACAGTCTTTCCATCCTCAGCATAGGCCTTTAATTCTTTTTCCTTGTGAAGCGCCATCTCGTACCTTCTCTGGTAGTTATTGACAAACAAATAACCAGAATTGTACTCCCTGCCATCTTCGTTTTTCTTTTTCTTGTATCTCACAGAAATCCTGAGGTCTGTAAGATTATCTGGCTTAAGAGGGTTTCCAGGCTGCTCGCAAAGAGGCATGTCGCAAAGATCATTTCCAAAATCGTGAACAAAAGCAGCAAGAAGTCTTACCTCTCTGTAGGTATCCTCCATCTGTCCATACTCGCGAAGAGGAGCATTAAAATCATAGGAATACTCAGGAAGATCATTAGGATAGCCTGTTTCTCTGCATTCCTGAAGAGTTGTAAGTTTTCCCTTAGGATTAGTTCCGCCATGGTACATGTAATATCCCAAAAGATTTGCTCCGCTTGCCATTTTTACCATGGACATAGCAGCTGTATCAAGGCCCGAAGCAATTGGTCTTCTGTGGTGAGTTACCTGAAGGCCTCCACCAAGCTCAGCTGTAAGGAATGGGAATTTTTCCATATCAAAAGTGATGCCGGCTCCCAGTCCATGATCAGAACCGATGTTGTGGTCATTTCTCTCCCTTGTAAAGATGTAATTGCCACTAGGCTCGATCTCGCCAAGTCTCTGGTCCCATGGTGCCTCGCAGTAGCCACCCATTACAGGAAGCATGCCGCCAGTCACTGCTCCGCCCCAGCCTGTTGCTGTATAAATTGGAGCATCAAAGCCAATTTCCTGGGCCATCTTTTTGAGGGTGCGCATGTGTTCTTCGCCTTTTTCTCCTGAGAAGCCTCCGCAATGGCCATACTCGTTCTCAATCTGGATTCCGATAATAGGGCCCTCGTCTTTGATGAAAAAGCCCTTAGCCTGCTCATAGGTCTTTTCATAGAATTTCTTTACATGTGAAAGATATAAAGGATCATTGGATCTTACTTCATAACCCTTTTTTCTTGCATCCTCAAGTACCCAGTCAGGGAAGCCGCCGTTTCTGGCTTCGCCGTGAGCCCATGGTCCAATTCTTAGAATGCTGTACATGCCAACTCTTTTTACTGTTTCAAGGAAATCCCTAAGGCATCTGTCGCCTGTAAAATCGAACTGGCCCTGTATTTCCTCATGATGAATCCAAATGACATAGAGTGAAACTATATCTATTCCTCCAGCCTTCATCTTACATAATTCCTCTTCCCAGTTCTTTTTGGGATATCTGCTAAAGTGCATCTCTCCCATCATAGGAAACCATCTTTTGCCGTCCACAAGAAGACTTACATTGTCGTATCCAAGCTGCGTTTTGCTAGTAATTTTCATAATATTTTCCTCAATAATTCAGGGCGGTGATAAATACTATTACTATCATCGCCCTGTTTGATTACTTGGTGCTTTCTTTTAATATAACCTCATAATTTCTAAGCATCTTGTTCTGTACATTTTCACCGTCTATTATCGCCAGAAGAGTTCTGGCCGCCTCGGCTCCAAGATTCTTGTCATTAAAATTCAGTGATGTCACAGAAGGAATTGTACTGTCAAGAAGTGAACTATTGTAAAAAGATGCAACACGAAGATCCTCAGGAATCTTTATATGCTCATCTCTGCATCTTGCTATAACTTCTCCTGCAATGCTGTCATCCATACAGATAACGCCATCAATATTCTTCTTAAGAAGGCTTTTTATTATTCCAGCAACTCTTAAGTTGTTATCAACATCCAGATAAATAAGATTCTGGTCAATATCCAGCTTGAGTTCCTCAAAGGCTGCTGCAAAGCCTTCATATCTGGTTCTTGTAATATAGTGGTTAGTAGAACCGCCTATAAGCGCAAGTTTGCGAAGCCCCTTTGCAAGAAGAATCGACGTAAGTTCCTTACAGGCGTCATAATTGTCATTGTCAACAGAGATAATATCCGGGTCTGTAGTCTTGCCTATGGCTACAAACGGGATGCCTGCCTCCTTCAGATATTCAGCCGGCGCATCGTTTACCATTGTCCTTGTAAGGATAACACCGTCAACCTTATGGTTTTCTATGATTCTCCTAAGTCCGGAAATATCGCCGCCTGCTATCAGGGAAACAACTATATCATAGCCAAAACTCGATGTTATCTCGCTCATGCCTATCATGCATCTCTGAAAAAAAGGAAGATCCACAGCATTGTAGTCATCTGGCCACACCACTCCAATATTGAAAGTTCTCTGCTGAGCAAGTGCTCTTGCCATGACATTTGGCCTGTAATTATGTTTTTCTATATACTCCATGACCTTGGCCTTGGTATCAAATCCAACCCTGCCCTTACCAGAAATTGCCCTGGATACGGTAGTCTTGGATATGCCAAGCGCCCTGGCCACATCGTCTATTGTAATTTTATCGTCTGGCATAAATATTATACCTTTCGTTCTCACTTAGCTTCCGGAAGGCGTCAGCCCTTAACTGCACCACCAGTTACGCCCTCAACGTAGTATTTCTGAAGGAACATGAAGAGGATAGTTACAGGAACTGCAACCACAATACCGCCTGCGCAGAATCTTGTGAAGTATCCCTGATAGTCGCCAACAACCATCCATCTCTGCATGGCAACCGCAACGTTATAGCTCTTATCATGGCCAAAAGCGATATAAGAAGCAAATACATAATCACACCATGGTCCCATGAATGCAACAAGGGCTGTGTAGATAATGATAGGCTTGGCCATAGGAATGATCATTGTAAAGAAAATCCTTGCACGGGAAGCGCCATCAATTCTGGCTGCCTCATCAAGAGCCTTAGGTATTGTATCAAAATATCCCTTACATACATAGTAGCCCATACCTGAACTTGCTATAGATACAAGGATAAGACCTGGCACAGCACCTGCCTGAGTAAGTCCCATCTGCTTTAACAGGAAGTACAGACAGATCATTGTAAGGAATCCAGGGAACATTCCAAGGATGAGCCAGAATCTCATAAGGAATGTTCTTCCCTTAAATCTCATACGTGAAAGTGCATAGCTTACGCATAATACAATGATGGTGTTAAAAAGTGAAACGAATATAGAAATAACGAGTGTGTTGCAATACCATCTCACATAGTTTGTTTCCCCATTAAAGAGGAATCTGTAGTTATCCAAAGAGAATGTGTGAGGAATAATATAATCTACCATTCCGCCATACTCTACTTCTGGAACATATGACCTGAAGCTGGCCATAAGCAAGCCAAAATATGGAAAGAGCCATATAAGGCTTATGAGTATAAGTAAAATGTAACCAAAGAAGTTACCTAAAGCTCTTTTTCTTTTCATAGAACCCATTGAATTCTTAGCCATTATTGGAATCCCTCCTCATCCTTAACTGATGGTAATAAGTTATAAACAACAAGGCTTATACCCGCTGTAACAACAAATACCATGATACCGATAACAGCAGCCATACGATAGTTGGTGTCGTTGATGGTCATCTTATAAAGCCAGGTGATAAGAAGGTCTGTACGGCCTGCTCCACCAACAAGGTTTCCAGTCTTGGGCTGGCCCTGTGTCAGAAGGAATATAACGTTAAAGTTATTAAGGTTTCCTGTGTACTGTGTAAGAAGGAAAGGTCCTGTTACAAACAGCATGTAAGGCATTGTAATATTAACGAACATCTGCCATGGAGTTGCACCGTCTATTCTTGCACTCTCATAGAGATCTTCAGGAATATTCATAAGAAGTCCAGTTGCAATAAGCATCATGTAAGGAATACCGATCCAGATGTTTACCACAATGATCGTGATCTTTGCAAGTGTTGGGTTTACCCAGAACTGAATAGCCTGGTCAATTACGCCCCACTTCAGGAGATATCCATTGATAAGTCCGTCATTTGCAAAGAGCTTTGAAACATAAAGAAGTGAAACAAACTGAGGAACAGCAATTGTCATAACAAGAATTGTTCTCCAGAGCTTCTTAAAACGGATACCTTTCTTGTTGATCAGCATTGCTACTGCTATTCCAAGGAAATAATCAATAAATGTAGCAAAGAATGCCCAAACCAAAGTCCATACAAGTACTACTACGAAAGTTCCACCAAATCCGGCTGTTCCGAAAGAAAACAGATTCTTAAAGTTCTCAAGTCCAACCCAGGAAAAGAGATTTGAAGGCGGCTGATGGTTAGCATCGTAATTAGTAAATGCTATACAGATCATGAAAATAATAGGTAAAACGGTAAATACAAAAATTCCTGTTACAGGAAGAGCAAGAAGTGTCTTGTCAAAGTTTGAATCAAAAAGTGACTTGAAATCATCTCCATTTGTAGGAAGCGTTCTGCCGTTCTTTAAAATAAGCTGTTCATTGCGATTTACCCTGACATTGATTCTCCAAATTGCAATAAAGGCAATAACCGCAAATATAGTCAGAAGACCAAACAGCAAGATCAAAAAGCTGTTGTCTCCATAAACAGTTTTTCTACCCTGCTTGGTTGTAGCAACTGTTCCAAGAGTTGTGATCTTGGACATATATTGCCATCCAAATGAGATAATGAAATATAAAAGACCTGCTTCTGCAGCCAGAAGAGTAAGGCCGCGCAGCCACAATCCCCTAAGAAGAGATCCAAATCCAAAGATCAGAAATGATAATCTTGTCTTAAAATCCCCCTCCTTAAATGTTACGCCAATATCCTTAATATCGTTTCCAAGAACCCCAAGGAAATTAGCTACTGCATTTTTCTTTTTCTGGCCATCTTTTGTTTTAGCCATACCAGCTTCCTCCAAATGTTTTATATACAGTAATTCTTCCGGCGAAAAAAATATTTCCGCCGGAAGAACATTGATCAGTCAAACAATCGCTTATTAAAGCAAATTATTTAGCATAAGACTCAAGGTCAGCCTGATATGCTTCAAGAGCCTTTGTAAGGTCTTCGTCAGAAGCCTTCTGGAATGAATCCTTAACATCGCCTGCAAGGGACTCAGCACGTGTCCAATAATCTCCAGGATAGTTGCCCTGAGGAATTGTGTATGCGAACTGCTCTGCAAGAGCTGAAAGAGCTTCGTTAGCCTTAACTGCGTCTGAAGCCTGTGCATTTAAGTTTGAAGGGCCCCAGCCAACTGCGTTGAATCTTGCAAGCTGAACTTCTTCGCTTGTAAGGTAGTAAGCAAGGTCATCACAGATCTGAAGCTTATCTTCGTCTTCCTGTGGCTTAACACCAAGAAGCTTGCATCCGTTGAATCCGCTGAGCTGGTATGTGTTTCCATCAGAACCTGTGAATGTAGGAAGCTTAGCACAAGCATAGTTGTCGCCAAGAACGCTCTTTACTGTATCTGCATCCCATGTTCCATCGATGATTGCTGCATAGTTAACAGCATCGCCTGCTGAAGAACCAGCCTGGTAAGCTGATGAAGAAGCAACCTCGATCATCTCCTTAAGAGCTACAAGACCCTTATCTGAAGCATAGTCAACATTGCATCCTGTGAAGTTACCCTGATCGTCTGTATCATATGTAAGCTGGCATCCTGTTCCGAAGAAGAATGCTACCTGATACCATCCTGTCATATCCATGTAGAAGTTCTTGCCTGCAGCTTCGCACTGCTCAATGATTCCCTCAAGTGTAGAAGGATCTGTTACAACGCTCTTATCATAGTAAAGGAAATATCCGTTATCAGCTGTCATAGGATAAGCATAAAGTGTTCCGCCAACCTTACCAGCCTCAACAACACCAGCTGAGTTTGCTGACTCTACAGCTGAAAGGTAATCTGGGTTAACTTCCTCAAGTGCGTTAGCTGTTACAAGTCTTGTAAGCTGATCCTGTGCGAATCCGAATACATCAGCGCCTGCTGTAACGTCTGTGATCATGTTACCAGCAGCATCACCTTCACCAACTGCCTCTACTGTGAAGTTAACACCTGCATACTGTGGATATGCAGTCTTGAAAGCTTCGATCTGCTCGTTTGTGAAGTCTACTACGTTCTCAGCAACCCAAACCTTAACTTCCTTGCCATCATAAGCTGCTGGATCAACTTCTGCAGAAGCTTCTGGAGCTGCCTCAGTTGTCTCAGTAGCAGGAGCTGCTTCAGTTGTCTCAGTTGTCTGAGCTGGCTCGCTTGTCTGTGTTGTGTCTGCTGCCTGCTGGCCACATCCTGCTAAAAGAGAAGCGCCCATTGCAGCTGTTAATAAAACAGATACCAATTTCTTTTTCATTTTATTTCCTCCATAAATATTAAATATGCCAATCAACGGTATGTTGATAGCATTTTGTCGGTTGCGCAAAGCGCAATCGGTTGCTCTATAAAAAAGTGTATTCTTTGTGCACTTTTTTGTCAATAAAGCATTTTGTATGATAAACTGTTTACCTTTTTATACAATGTGCACATTGACTTTTGAGCCGGAAACGTTTTCGGTTACGTTACCGGTAACGTTTGGCGCAATCGGGTGCGCACGCAAAACCGCACCAGTAGCGGGCTTTTGATCATTTGTGCACATTGTCAGTAGCCAGTCATATTGTTCTATTATTATTGTTGCGTCTTAGTGTTATCGTTATACCGACATACATAAAATCTTAAGAAAACATTAAGAAAATCCCAAAGATTTATCTGGAGGGATTATATATAATTACCCAGTCGATTTTGTCTATGCCAAATAGAAAGAGGTAATAATGTTCAGTTCTATTTTTTCTGGTGCTGTCCATGGCATTTCCTCATACCTTTTGCAGGTTGAAGTGGATGTTTCAGATGGTTTACCAGGCTTTAGCATGGTGGGTTTTATGAGTGGCGAAGTCAAGGAAGCAGGCGACAGAGTCCGGGTAGCTTTGAAAAACATGGGATTTAAGATTCCCGCTTCCAAGGTCACCATTAACCTATCTCCTGCAGACATCAAAAAGGAAGGAATCATAGTTGATCTTCCTGTAGCAATAGGAATATTGTCTGCACTCGGGGAAATCCCCGAAGATAATCTAAAAGATATATTGGTTCTGGGCGAACTTGGACTTGATGGGGAAGTAAAGCATATAAGCGGAACACTTCCAATCGTTATCAAGGCCAAGGAAGCCGGCTTTAAGACAGTTCTTTTGCCAAAGGTCAATGCAAGGGAAGGTGCCGTCATTGAAGGCATCAAGGTCGTTGGCATCTCTTCTCTTCCGGAAGCTGTGGCCTATCTAAACGCTTCAGAAAAGGAAAGAGACTCTCTTATCTCCCCAACTAGAGTTGATATTGGAGAACTTTTTAGAAAAAGTGAATATGAGGATGTGGACGTAGACTTCTCAGATATCAATGGTCAGGCCGCTGTAAAAAGAGCTGTAGAAGTAGCCGCGGCAGGTTTTCATCATATTCTGATCGTAGGTCCGCCAGGTTCCGGAAAGAGCATGGTAGCCAAGAGGATCCCAACTATCCTGCCTCCTCTCTCGCTGTCAGAGAGTCTTGAAGTTTCCACAATCTATTCTGTAGCGGGGATGCTGGGAGAAAATGAAGCACTTATCACTAAGAGGCCTTTCATGAGTCCTCATCACCTTATCACCGAGACAGCTCTGACTGGTGGTGGCAACATACCTCGTCCCGGCGTCATATCCATGGCACACAGAGGAGTTCTTTTCCTTGATGAAATGCCGGAATTCCCAAGGTCCAAGTTAGATCTTTTGCGTCAGCCAATTGAGGACAGACGTGTCAACATAGTAAGAGCCAAGGGCAATTTCACCTATCCATCGGATTTCCAATTAGTAGGGGCCCTGAATCCTTGTCCCTGCGGCTATTATCCCGACAGAAACAGATGCAAATGCACTCCCAATGAGATCAGAAGGTATCTGGGCCATATTTCCGGCCCCATACTTGATAGGATTGATATCTGCGTGGAAGCTCCAAGAGTTGATATTTCAGACCTTACGGAAAAGACAAAAAGAGTAAATGAAAGCAGTAAGACAATCCGGGAAAGAGTCTTAAAAGCAAGGCAGGTGCAAAAGGAGCGTTTTAAGGGAACAAGCATCCGTTTTAACAGTGAAATGACCCCCGCTGACATCAAGAAATACTGTCAGCTTGGCTTTAGAGAGCAGGCCTTTTTAGAGCATGCCTTTTGCTCTATGGAGCTTAGTGCCAGGGCCTATCACAAGATTCTGCGCGTAGCAAGGACAATTGCAGATATAGATGCTTCTCCCGAGATAAAGGAAATACACCTGATGGAAGCTGTAGGCTACCGCATGACAGATGGCAAATACTGGCATCAGAACGAAGAATAAACAAGAAAGAGGAATACAAATTTGATAACAGAAAATGAATACGCCCACTGGCTTTTTAACGTGCCAGGGCTTGGAAACAGAAGCATTGATAAGCTTCTGTGCAGTGGAATGAACTGTAAGGAAATATATGAGGCAGATGTCAAAGAGTTTAAAGGCATACTGACACCAGCAAGGATAAAGTCCCTTGAAAATTCAAAAAGAAGCTGGGATTTTGAGCTTGAAGCAAAAAAGCTCAAGGACAAAGGAATATCTTTTATTCCAAGGATTGATAAAAGATTTCCAGAAAAGCTTAAAAATATCCCGGATCCTCCCTTTGCGATTTATGTAAAGGGAAATCTCCCAGACCCTGAAAAGCCCTCTGTAGCCATTATCGGAGCAAGGCTCTGCTCTGACTACGGAAGGCAGATGGCACGGACCTTTGGAAGAGGCCTGGCCCTTGCAGGAGTTCAGGTTATTAGTGGTATGGCCCGTGGAATTGATGGAATAAGCCAAAAGGCAGCCATTGAAGCTGGAGGGAATTCCTACGGCATTGTCGGCTGCGGAGCTGACTATATCTACCCTCCCGAAAATAAGCCCATCTATGAGCAGCTCTGTTTAAGCGGAGGAGTCATCTCAGAATATCCGCCAGGAACTGAGCCCAAGGCAAATTTCTTTCCCATGAGAAACCGCATCATCAGCGGTCTTGCAGATATTGTTCTTGTCATAGAGGCCAGGGAAAAGTCTGGGACGCAGATTACTGTGGATACTGCCCTTGAGCAGGGGCGGGAAGTTTTGGCGGTTCCTGGCAGAGTTACCGATAGATTAAGCGATGGCTGTAATCTTTTGATCAGCCAGGGTGCGGGGGTTGCCATAAGCGTAAGTGATGTACTAGAGCGGCTGTCCCATTTTGCATCTGTCCAAAAAGAGAAAAGTGAAATTGAGGCAAAGGATTGTAGCAATACTTCATCCGGAAATTACAATGATCCTTTCGATAATTTTACTGAAAAGGAGCCAGAAAAGACCCTGGATGATGAAATTCTTGATCTTATCGATATCATTCCAGTATCTGCCTCTAACATAATCGAAGGCCTAAATTCCAGAGACATAGATATCTCAATTCCTCAGCTTATGACAAAGCTCATGGACCTTACTTATAAGGGACTCATCCTTCAGGAAGGAGTCTACTTCAGGAAAAAAGCTTAATATATAAAAAGTGCCGTAGTCTTATTGGCTACGGCGCTTTTTTATCTTAACATCTTCATCTGCATTGTATCGGGATCCTGCGCAAATTGAACTGCCATTTCCCGAGATATCTTTTGGCTTCTGTATAGCTCTATAATAGCATCATCCATCGAAATCATTCCCTGTTTGCGATTAGTCTGCATTACAGTAAGCAGCTGATGTGACTTACCCTCTCTTATAAGGTTTCTCACCGCAGAATTGACATGTAGGACTTCAAAGGCAGCAACTCTTGAAGAGCCGTCATTAGCAGGAATAAGCTGCTGCGACACAATAGCTTCTAATACGCTTGCCAGCTGAATTCTTATCTGTTGCTGCTGGTGGGAAGGAAAAACATCTATAAGTCTGTCCACTGTATTGCTGGCTCCAATCGTATGCACAGTTGATAGCACCAAATGTCCAGTCTCAGCTGCAGTGATGGCAGTACTTATAGTTTCAAGGTCCCTCATCTCTCCAACCAGGATAACATCAGGATCCTCACGAAGAGCCGCCCGTAAGGCATTAGCATAGGAATTAGAATCCGTGCCGATCTCTCTTTGGTTCACAATAGACATCCTATGCTGATAGGTAAATTCAATAGGATCCTCAAGGGTTATAACATGAGCTTCTCTATTGTTGTTGATCTTATCTATGATCGAAGCAAGGGTTGTAGACTTACCACTACCTGTAGGACCTGTGACCAGCACAAGTCCACGCTTTTTAAGGTAGAGTTCACTTACTCCATCTGGTATTCCAAGACTCTCCGCAGATGGAATCTCTGTAGCAACAACTCTAAAGGCCAGAGCCACAGACCCTCTTTGCTTGAATACATTTAGTCTGTATCTTCCTACTCCGCGAATAGAAAAAGACATATCGTGCTGTCCATTTTCTTCAAGCTTTTCAAGCTGTTTCTCTGTCATTATTTCTTCTGCGATGGCCAGAGTATCAGGTGGAAGAAGTTTTGGGAAATTTTCCATTGCAATTAGCTTACCATTTAGCCTCATCTTGGGCGGAAGGCCAACAGTAACATGTACGTCAGATGCACCTTTTTCTTTTGCCTCTTTAAGGATATCTTCTATCATTGACATGTGCAGATTATTCCCTTCATCTCGAGCATAATTGATTATAAATCCTGCGTTATCTCGTATCAGTCTATCGTATTAATTATGATGCTTATACGTAAAAAAATCAAATGCTGCAAACCGCCATTTTCTGGCAAAAAGAAAGAGCTGACTTTTCTCAAGTCAGCTCATCAAGCGTATTTCCATAGGATGATAAGAATTCATTAACAAAATCTAAAACTTCAGGGAGCTCCTGATAAAGCTTTCTTATAGATTTACCAGTGCTATCTTTTGCAGTCTTGAACTCTGCATTACCCACATTGACCTCGCTGATACACTTAATAAGAGCAGAGAGCTTATCTGCTGCCTTAACAAGCTTTCTGATATATTTGTCTTCCTCAGTATCGCCAGGAATAAAAATATCCTCATAAATTGGCCTCATGTCGTCAGGAAGCTTATCAAGGAGCTTGCTGTCTGCAAGAGCCTCAACCTCCTTGTAGGCGTGCTTTAGCTCTGAATTGAAGTACTTAACTGGAGTAGGCATATCTCCAGTGATGATCTCGGACGCATCATGGTAAAGACCTATAAGTGCAGCTTTATTGGCATCAAGATGCTTGCCATATCTCACATTTCCAATAGTGCAAAGAGCATGCGCGATCATGGCAACCTCCATTGAATGCTCGCACAGGTTCTCCTGCCTTGTATTTCTCATAAGTGCCCATCTGTCTATGTATTTCATTCTTGATATTAGGGCAAAAAAATTGTAATTCATAAAATTCCCTTTCTAGATACCAAATATTTTCAAAGCAAAAAATCAGCCATAACAGTATTGCTGACATCAAGTCCCTTATCAGATAATCTCAGATTGTCTCCTGATTCTTCTAAAAGGCCCATCTTAATGTATTTATCAATTACACTTCCGTAAACTTCTCTTATGTTCCTTCCAAATTCACTTAGAAACTCTAATGTATTTACGCCAGACACAAGGCGAAGCCCCAGGAACATAAACTCTTCCATGCATTCATTAGTTGAAAGCTTTTGAACTTCCTGGCGCAGCTTTTTAAATACCTCGTTCGCATAATGAGAAGTGTCCTCTTCGCAGAAAGAACTCTCTCCTGTCACAACTTCAATATATTCCCTTATGTCTTCTAAGTTCTTCCATCTGACATTGTTTACCATGCTGGATGCGCCAAGACCAAGCCCCAGATAATTGCCTCTTTTCCAGTATACCTTATTGTGGTAGCACTCGTATTTATCATATTCCCACGTGCGTCTACTATCTCTATGTATGGCATCTTCCTCTTCGATTCCATCAAGAGCATAATTTGATATCTCATATCTATGATATCCATGTTCCGCTAGAAATTTCTTGGTCTCATGATACATCTGTCTGTCTTCCTCTTCAGAAGGAAGATTAAGGTTCATATCATAAAAAGGTGTCCCTTCCTCCACAATAAGACTATAGGCCGATATGTGTTCAGGCCTTAGCTCTACAACCTTTTTCAAAGTCTCCATGTAAGACCTTAGGTTCTGATCTGGAAGTGCACTCATCACATCAATGTTGATATTATCAAAGCCAGTCCTTCTGGCATTTTCGTAGGTCTCAAAAAACATTTTGGAATCATGCACTCTGCCAATGCCCTTTAATTCCTCATCATTAAGGGACTGAGCGCCAATACTGATCCTGTTAAACCCGACGTTTCTGTAATCCACAAGCTTCTCATACATAGCAGATGCCGGATTAACCTCAAGTGTAATCTCGGCATCAGGGCTTACATTAAAATTTTTCTTTATATGTTCAAGAGTTTCGCATATATACTTAGAATCCGGAAATGACGGCGTTCCACCACCAAAGAAGATGGATCTGACGGTGTATCCATTAGTGCCATATTCCAAAAAAGATAGCTCTATTTCCTGACTCAAGGCCTTGAAATATCTGCTGATCTGTTCTTCTCCTGCGCCAAAAGAAAGGAAGTCACAATACAGACACTTCCTAACACAAAACGGAATATGAACATAAATTGATAAATCCTTCATTCTTCCCTTTCGCAAATAATTAGATATCAGTCCGTATTATCAAGCTTAAGTACGCTGAGGAAGGCTGCCTGTGGCACCTCAACATTACCAATCTGGCGCATCTTCTTCTTTCCCTCTTTCTGCTTCTCAAGAAGTTTTTTCTTACGGGAAATATCGCCGCCATAGCACTTGGCAAGTACGTCCTTCCTATAGGCCTTAACTGTCTCTCTGGCGATAACCTTGCCGCCTACAGCTGCCTGGATAGGAATCTCAAACATGTGTCTTGGGATCTCATCCTTGAGCTTCTCGCACATCTTACGTCCTCTCTCATATGCACCCTCTTTATGAACGATGAAAGAAAGAGCATCAACCTCTTCTCTGTTGATGAGAATATCAAGCTTAACAAGCTCAGATCTCTCATAGCCCTTAAGTTCATAGTCAAAAGAAGCATATCCGCGAGATCTTGACTTAAGTGCATCAAAGAAGTCATAGATGATCTCATTAAGAGGAAGCTCGTACTTGAGGATTGCTCTTGTCTGCTCAATATAATCAGTACTAAGATATTTGCCTCTTCTCTCCTGGCATAGCTGCATGATAGCTCCTACATAGTCAGTAGTTACCATGATCTCACCATTTACTATAGGCTCTTCCATGTATTCAATCTCTGATGGATCAGGAAGATTTGTAGGATTAGTAAGATCAAAGCAGGTGCCGTCAGTCTTATGAACCTTATAGACAACAGAAGGAGCTGTTGTAACAAGGTTAAGGTCATATTCTCTTTCAAGTCTCTCCTGAATAACTTCCAGATGAAGAAGTCCCAGGAAGCCTGCTCTAAATCCAAAGCCCAGAGCCTGTGAGGTTTCTGGCTCATAGAACAAAGAGGCATCGTTAAGCTGCAATTTTTCAAGGGCATCTCTAAGATCTGAATAATGAGCTGAGTCTGCAGGGTAAAGGCCGCAGTAAACCATAGGCATAACCTTTTTATATCCTGGAAGCGCCTCAGCACATGGATTTTCTATATCTGTTACAGTATCACCCACGCGAGTGTCCTGGATATTCTTGATAGATGCTGTAAAATATCCAACATCTCCAGCAGCAAGTTCATCACTTGCGATAAATCTGCCTGGTCCAAAATAGCCAACTTCTACCACGTCAGCCTCTGCACCGGTTGCCATGAATTTAACCTTCATGCCCTTTTTGATAACGCCGTCTCTGACGCGGACAAATACGATAACACCTCTATAGGAATCATAAATACTGTCAAAGATAAGTGCCTTGAGCTGTCCGTTTACATCTCCCTGTGGAGCTGGAATCTTGTGAACAACTGCCTCTAAAACGTCCTCTATTCCAATACCATTCTTGGCTGAAATAAGAGGTGCGTCCTGAGCCTCTATTCCGATCACATCCTCTATCTCGTCCTTGACCTCCTGAGGCTGTGCACTTGGAAGGTCTATCTTGTTGATAACAGGAAATACATCAAGATCATGGTCAAGAGCCATATATACGTTCGCAAGGGTCTGTGCCTCCACGCCCTGAGTTGCATCAACAACAAGGATTGCTCCGTCGCAGGCTGCAAGAGATCTTGAAACCTCATAACCAAAGTCTACGTGACCTGGTGTGTCGATCATATTGAAAGTATATTCCTGACCATCGCTTGCCTTATAGATCATTCGAACTGCCTGGGATTTGATAGTGATTCCTCTCTCCCTTTCGATGTCCATGTTATCAAGGACCTGATTCTGCATCTCCCTGCTGGTCAGAACGCCTGTCTTCTCTATCATTCTGTCTGCCAGAGTAGACTTACCATGGTCAATATGTGCTACAATACAAAAATTTCTGATTTTGCTCTGATCTGCCAAAATTAATTCCTCTATTCTATACATAATTATTGTCAAAATTAGCTCACATCATCATATCATGTAAGCGTCTAAAAATCCATAAAAAATAAGCAACTCTCTTGACATCATCTTGAATATAGTCTAATATATAATCCGTATGTGGCATTAACTGTCCGTGTCCGGCTTAATGCGCACACGAACATGATTTCATAAATTTTTGCGTATATCGGAGGTAATTATGGCTAATATTAAATCCGCCAAGAAGAGAATTTTAGTTAACGAGAAGAAGGCTGCTAGAAACCAGATGATCAAGTCTGCTGTTAAGACTGAGGTTAAGAAGGTTCGCGCTGCTGTTGAGGCTGGTAACAAGGAAGAGGCTGCTAAGGCACTTCTTGCTGCTACATCTGCTATCGACAAGGCTGAGTCAAAGGGCGTATTCAAGAAGAACACAGCTTCTAGAAAAGTTTCTCGTCTTGCTCAGGCTGTAAACAAGATGGCTTAACTTCTTTCAGATAATCATAAAAAAGTTTTTATACAACAATTAAAACCTCGTGTCTTCTCACCGACACGAGGTTTTATTTATTTCATTTTTTCTTATATTTTCTTTGCTTATATTTATGCTTGTCTTTTCTGCTACTCTTCTTTCAACTCACTTTCATCAGAACCCTTATCCCTCATAGAGATCTTTTCTTTTATCTCCTCAAGACTAAACTTAAACTTTTCAGAGGACATGGTTGGGTTGCCCATAATTGTGCGCTCCTTGTACCATTCAAAGAAGTTCTTAACAGGGGCAGGAGTCATCCTATCCTTGATAATACGATACTTGGCATATAATTCTGATACTTCTTCTCTCACTCCAAGCACATAATCTGAGGGGCTCGACATTATCTTTTCCCTGACTGTGCTGAAAGATTTCTCAAGAGACGATCCTAAAACATCAAGCCTGCTGCCTATGCCATTTCCAATCTCGCCAACCTTACTGCTAAGGCCAAAGCCAAGCTCATAGGCCTTATTGCCAAGATTTTCCATTCTAGAACCGATTCCGTCCTTAACCTCCTTGACATCCTCACCTCTAAAGGCAATGATGACATCAAGACGCCTCTGCATCCTGCGCATCTCTTCTCTAGCCTTATCCATGTACATAAGGACATCTCTAAGCTCAATAGCAGTCTTAAAAGCAAGCATAAAGTCGCAACTATTTATCACGGTAAGGATAATAGTTACGATGGATAAAATATTCATCGGAATAGCTAAAAGAAGCTTTTCTATGGGAAGCTGAAGAAAATGCGAAAATACAACTGTGCATACGCCCCAGAACAAAGATGATTCCAGACAGATATAGCCCTTATAATTAAACTTTTTGTGATCATAGGTCCAATATCTGACTTTAAAAAGAGTCTCCATAAGGACGCCTGTCAGGTACTCCAGTATTGTAGCTCCAATACAGCCTGCGATGTAAACAAGAAAAATATTGTCATAATAAGGCTTGGACACGATCAGCATCATAGCACCTCCGCATCCATATAAAGGCAAAAATGGCCCTCTCATAAAGCCCCTGTTGACAAATCTCTTTTCCAAAATAGAAACATACGCGGATTCCCAACACCAGCCGCAGAAACTATAAAAGAAAAACAGAAATAGCCACTGAATAATATTATAATTAAACACCATTACCCCCACACATTTATGGTTTTCGTTATAGTAAATAATCTGGCATCCTGCCAAAAAGCAAAATGCCAGATATAGATTTCAAAAAATAACTCTTACTGCTCTGGATTAGAAAAATCGATTACAGTATTAGCAGGCTCAGTTGTCTTCTCGACGGAAATAGCCTTAAGTACAGGGCCCTCTCCCTGATACTCAGCTACATACTCTTTTACAACCTTGGCTGTGACAAGAACCCATTCCTTCTCATTAAGAGACTTGGTATCCTCATATTCACAGGCAAAGCCCAAAAACTGCATATCCTGAGCGCAACAAGTCATGGCCATTCTGCCAGGAACAAATCTGTTCTCAGGGAACTCTTCTGGCTTAAGAACCATTCCTTTAAATCTAACAGTCTTGCCTTCGTATCTATCAACGTGATCAAGAGCATCAAGATAGAACATTCCATATCCATAATTGTTAAGGTCAATAGGATCTGCATTAAGATCAAATGGAAGATCCTCATCAAGAGTCACATCCACTTCTCCATTCTTGTCCTCGAAGATGATGTCAGCCTTCTGATTGATGGCCTTAACATTTCTCTTATAAGATGCAAGATCCTCAAGGCCATCACATCTGTTAAAGAGAATAAGATCAGAATTACGGATCTGCTCAGCAAGAAGTGACTTCATATTGTTGAAATACAACTCAAAGCTTGATCCGTCAATCACTGTGATCTGCTGCTCAAGATTCCACATAGCAGGAAGTCTCATGTTCTTGAAATTCCACATACCATTGTACTCAACAAGAATACGCTCTGGATTGTGCTTGGCATCAAGAGCAACAAGTGCATCAGGATTAAAATCCTCTTCCTCCTCTATGCGTTCTACTACAGTATTAGTAGCCTTAAGGAGCTTCTCCTCATAGTCATTCTCACCATCTTCACAGACTATCAAAAGAGTCTTACCCTTAGTCCTAAAGTATGGCTGAGCTATTGTATAGCGGAAGAAATCTGTCTTTCCGCTGTCTAAAAATCCATTGATAATATATACTGGTTTCAATTTGGATCTCCTAATCATAATCTTCTAAACAACTTCTCGAGATTATCTTCCTTGAGCTGTGAACCGATAACGCAGAATTTACCTGTTACATCAGCTGCACCGTCTCTAACATCTGCTTCTCCAGGAACATAGTCGAATTCAATCCACTGTCCATCTGCTGTAGGAACAACACCCTTAGTACGAAGAACGATACCAAATTTCTCTTCATCCTCAAGCTGACCAAGCATCTTCTCAATCTCATCCTTGGTGTATTTAAGAGGTGTTTCCATTCCCCAGCTTGTAAATACATCATGAGCTGCGTGATCATGGTCGTGATGGTGCTCATGCTCGTGCTCATCCTCATCATGATCGTGGTGATGATGGTGCTCATGCTCGTGCTCATCCTCATCATGATCGTGGTGGTGGTGATGCTCATGCTCGTGCTCGTCCTCGTCATGATCATGGTGATGATGGTGACAGCTGCACTCTTCATCATCGCACTCCTCATCATCGTCGTGATGATGTGCCTTATAAACTACAGAACCGTCCTCATTAACAACCTTGTGGCTGCCGTGATCATGATGATGATGGTGGTGATGTTCTTCTTCCTCCATAACCTGTCTGAGAAGTTCTGCCTCAAGGTCGTTGTTACCCTCGAAGGTATCAAGGATCTCTTTACCTGTAATCTGATCAAGAGGAGTAGTAATGATAGTTGCCTTGTCATTGTGCTGACGGATAAGCTCTACAGCATCCTCGATCTTCTTCTGATCAGCCTTGTCTGTTCTTGTAAGGATGATTGTTCCTGCATTCTCAATCTGGTTGATGAAGAACTCGCCGAAGTTCTTGATATAAACCTTGGCCTTAGAAACGTCTACAACAGTAACAGCACTGTTAAGCTCCATATCTGAGCTGCCCTCTGCAATATTCTGAATAGCTCTCATAACATCAGAAAGTTTGCCTACTCCTGAAGGCTCGATAAGAATTCTCTCTGGTGCATACTGCTCCATTACCTGCTTAAGTGATGTCTCAAAATCTCCGACAAGTGAACAGCAGATACATCCTGAATTCATCTCTGTGATCTCAATTCCAGCTTCCTTGAGGAAACCGCCATCGATACCGATCTCGCCAAACTCGTTCTCGATAAGAACAACCTTAGTTCCATTTAATGCTTCCTTTAAAAGCTTCTTGATGAGAGTTGTCTTACCAGCTCCCAAAAAGCCTGAAATAATATCTATTTTTGTCATTTTATCGCTCCATTCTGCACAATATCTGTGCTATAAACACTACAACAAACTACATTGTAAGCACAGGCAGAAAGAATGTCAAGAAGGCACTAAATACGGGCTTTTGTATGTTAAACATGGTTAACACATTACTGAGCTATATTGTCCTGCAGAGTATTATCAGCATTCGTATTACCTTCAGTACTAGTATTGGAATTCTGTTTCTTTTGTTCTTCATTCTCTTCATTCTCAGCAAAAGAGCTACCTCCTATATTTCCAGGCATATCTTCGTTACTCTGTTTTGAGGAATCGCATTCATTCATATTCCCTGATTCTTTATTTGTAGATTCTGTATTATCTGCAGCTGTATCACCTGCGGCTTTTTCGCCCTGAGCTTTATCGCCTGCATTTTTGCCGCCTGCATTTTTGCCGTCAGCATTTTCCTCTAATGAATCTAAATTTCCTGCCTGATCAGAATTCTCTTTTCCCTCAGGCTCTGCTACGCTGACATTTTCGGACCCAGATAATTCTTTTTCCAATGTAATATCTTTTTCCCCTGCACTCATGTCCATATCTGTAAGAAGCATAAGCGCATCCATAGCCTTACCAGCACCAGGCGCCTGTACAGCCATGTGAGACTGCTCTATATCAGGAAGAGACTTTAGATTTTTGTTCATACTATAATCGATGTGCGCCGCTAGGATTTGTCCGTGGAGATAACCGCAGGAGCAGCTATAACCTTCAAGAGTACTACCATTCTTGCCACATACAAGAACCTGATTTACATGTTCCTTGATTCCGGTACCATCTCTTCTGCGAGCCTGATCATAAGTACTTGCATACTCCAGATGCTCACCATCTGTACTTTCAAAGGAAGAATGACAGTTTCTGCATTCATATCTAAAAATAGCATGGCCATTTTCATCTCTTGCCCAATGTTGTACATATGTTTCCTGTTTAGTGTAGTAGCTGTAGCTAATGCTTGTTCTGTAACAGCTGGAATCATGGACATGATAGTAAGGTTTTTTATAGCAGCCGCCCATTCTATCAATAGAGACGTGATGTTCATTGCACTCAGTGCCCTTTCCATCCGTATGAAAGTGCTTGTCATAGACAACTGTTCCTGTCATCTCCTGAACAGTGATCGTAGTAGGAATGTCCATGATAGCCTTGCTGATCTCCTGAAATGTGGCATCCTCATTGATTACGATTCCCTTAGTGAGCAATGTGGATGCCAATAACTTTTTACCATCACTCACAGATTGAAAAACCTGGTCAAGCCTTCCGTTAATGCCGCCTGCCACATTGCCGACATATTCCTTTAATTCGCCTAAGCCCGAATTCATAGAGCTATTCATGGTATTTACAGAAGTATTTATTACTTCAAGCTGTTTATCCATGCTTTCACTAAGCTTTGCAATGTCCCCCTGGAAAGTCTCGATGGTCTTAGTATTCTTTTCCTCCATGCTCTTATCCATGGTCTCAAGCTCCTTTAAAAGAGCTTTATGATTCTCAGTTGAACTGTCACCAAGCTTTTTATCGCCATCAGTCATATCCTTTTGAAGTTTCTCAATAAGTTCCTTGTTCTGCTTTTTGGCCTCCTCATACTGTGTATTGATCTTGGCAAGGTCCTGGTTGACCTGAGCAAAATCTTTTTCAAGTTGCTGCTTGTTGGTTGTATCATTCTTTTCCAAAGCCTTATTCAGCTCTTCTATCTTACTTGTTGTACTCTCAATTGTTGTGTGGACTTCCTTGAGAGACCCGCCAAGTGTGGTAACCTTCTCGCTTATTGTATTAGTTGTCTTACCTGTGGCATCAATGGTTTCCTTGGAACTTGTATAGCCTGAATTTTGCGTGATGGTATTAAGGCTCTTTTGATTATTTGTAACCACCTTATCAAGCTCATTCAGATATTTATTGATCTCATTTAGCTTTTCTGTTGTTTCCTTGCTTGATTGTCTTCCGCTTTCTGCAATTTCCTCTGTAGCAGTTGTGGCAACTATCGGAGTACTGATATAGATAAGCCCTCCGCTTAGAAACAGCGCAATGATGACTGCTACAGCCACCACCTTGGTGTCATGTCTTTTGAGCTTCTTTAGAAGCACCTTGATTGAGTTACTAGACTCTTTTTTCCTAAACAATTTGAATTTCATTTTACACATTCTCCCTTTCTTCGTGCGCAGCATCGGCAGCAAAAGAGAAAAAGAGTCCTCTTATAGCAAGCTCTCTGCGCGCGTACTATAAAATTGTTGTGTGGAAAATCATCGAGAGAATTCTCGTGATTTAGTGTCAGCTGAATGCCGACGAAAAATCATTATACAGAAATAAAAAGAAAACACAAGAGAATATTTTCTATTCCCCTGTGAACAATTTGTGAAGAGCTGTATTTATGTGTCAATTCAGGCAATTAGAGTAAATAAGTGCACTTAGTCAAATCTGATCCAGCTTGCCAAGCCTTGCAGTTACAAGGCCTCCGATAATTCCTATGATAACTCCGCTAAATATACCAGAAATCCACAAAACCGGCAAATACCAGGCAATAGCCTTGGTTCCAAGAAGAACCATTGCAGTTAATATCTGGCCGATGTTATGAGTGATACCTCCAGCAGCGCTGACTCCAATTATCTTCATCCTGCCGCTTTTCTTAAGAAGGATCATGACTATTGTGCTCAGCATTCCACCTACAAATGAAAAAGCAAAACTCATGGCACTTCCAAAGAGTATTGCTACGATGATGATCCTGATCACATTTATGAGCATTGCGCTTTTAACATCAAGTATATAAAGAGTAGTGAGAACAACTATGTTGGTAAGGCCAAGTTTCATGCCAGGTATCGCCACAAAAGCCGGGATCTGGGATTCCACATAGCTTAAGATAAGCGCAAGAGCAATCAATATTCCAATTGTCGTAATCTTCTTTGTTCTCATTTATCTCCAGCCTCATAATCTCTTCTGCATGGTATTATCAGGCATTAACCCTTTCTTTTAATGTATTATTCCGGCAACTTTCATCCTATCACCATCAGCCTACCACATCATATTCGGGAGCCTTACCTCCTGCGTCTCTGATTTCCACCACAACGCGGTTTGGAAGGCAGATGATTGACTGGCCATTTTTAGATATCTTGCCCATTCCCATGCAGAGATGATCCGGGCAACTTGCATCTGACATATAAGCAAGGCCATCTTTTATTATAAGAGTGTTGTGTCCACCCTCATACCCATCTATTTCATATGTAATATCTTTATCCAGAGGAAAGCTTGCAATCTCTTTGCCATCAACGCTCACTACAACCTGACTGCCTTCATGCCTTGTAAGTAGTAGTGCCAGAGCAATTATGGCTCCGCACAAAACAAGTACGCCGATCATGATAATATCATTTTTCCCAACTAACTTTTCCTTCAAAAAAGCTTCCTCCAAAACAATCACTCACTTCATGAATTATACACTAATCTTCCCTTATTCAACAAGAAAGTAAGAAAGCATGTTGCTATATCACAAAAGAGCTTCCACCACCAATTAGTCAGGCAGCGGAAGCTCTTTTTACATTTCATATATATTATGAGATAGCTTTAATAGCTTTCTTTGGACATTTCTCTACGCAGGTACCACACTTTGTACACTTGTCCTGATCAATGCTAGCCACATTGTTTTCAACAGTAATTGCGCCAGATGGGCAGTTCTTTTCACAGATGTGACAAGCTATACAGCCAACTGAGCAATATCCGTTGACTGCCTTGCCCATATCCTGAGACTTGCAGGCAACAGCCTCGCCAGCATCATAAGGAATAAGGTCTATAAGGTGTCTTGGGCAGATATCTATGCACTTGCCGCAGGCCTTACAGGAATCCTTATCAACAACTGCAATTCCGTTTACAACGTGGATTGCATCGAACTGGCAAACAGATACGCAGCTTCCGCCGCCAAGGCATCCATAGGAGCATGTCTTAGAGCCGCCGCCAGGAGCCTGCATCTGAAGTCTACAGTCTGCAGTTCCGCTGTATTCATACTGCTGTTTGGCTTTCTCGCAGTCACCGCCGCAATGTACGAAAGCTACCATCCTTTTGGATTCAATAGCTGCAATTCCCATGATCTCGGAAATCTGGGCTGCTACAGGAGCACCACCAACAGGACACTGATTGACAGCAGCTTCTCCCTTAGCTATAGCTGCCGCACAGCCAGAACAGCCAGGAAATCCACAACCGCCACAGTTGTTACCAGGAAGAGCCTCTAAAATAGCGGCTTCCTTTTCATCTACATCTACATGCAACTTCATGTCAGCTATGCCAAGGATTATACCTATTACAATTCCGACACCAGCCACAACGCAGGTTGCAATTAGTATTCCACTAATCATAGTCTTTTCTCCTTGTAATATTCCCCTTTATTTCAACGCGCTAAATCCAGTAAACGCAATAGCCATAAGACCTGATGTCAAAAGAACCAGTGGCATTCCCTTAAATGGAGCAGGAATATCGTTGTACTCCATCTTTTCACGAAGTCCAGCCAGGATAACAATGGCAATTGTGAAACCAACGGCTGTAGCGAATCCGGTTACTACACTCTGAAGGATTGTATAACCATCATTTACATTGTTGATAGCTACACCAAGAACTGCACAGTTTGTTGTGATAAGAGGAAGGTAAACTCCCAGTGCCTGATAAAGAGATACAATGTATTTTTTCAGGATCATCTCAACGAACTGAACCAGCATGGCAATTACAAGGATAAATACGATAGTCCTAAGATAGGACAGATCCAGTGGATCAAGAATAAACTTATAAATAATACTACAAACAAGTGAAGCCAGTGTTATAACAAAGATACATGCGCCGCCCATTCCAAGTGCTGTATCTGTTTTCTTGGAAACTCCAAGGAAAGGACAAAGTCCAAGGAACTGACTCAGTACTACGTTATTAACAAGTGAAGCTGTAATCATAAGCCCTACAAGACTAAGAATTGTTTCCATGATCATTCAGCCTCCTTTCCAGCTTTTTCTGCGATGACTTTTTCTGCAACAGCCGCTTCTTCTGAGCCGCAGCATCCCTGGCCTATCTTGGTCTCTTTACCCTTCTTGGCAGCATTTATCTTGATCTTGTTCATGATGGCAATAAGAAATGCCAGAACAAAGAAAGCACCTGCCTGCTGAATAAAGATACTAATTGGCTGATAGCCTGAAAGGAATGCGCCTACAGGGCCTGGAACTACTGTTCCATCGCCAAGTATCTGCACATCAAAAGCTGTACCGCCACCGATAAATTCTCTTATAAGTCCGATAACTGTAATTGCACAGGTAAATCCAATTCCCATGCCTATACCATCAAAGAATGAAGGGATGATACCATGTTTGCTGGCATAAGCTTCCGCTCTGCCAAAGATGATACAGTTAACAACGATAAGTGGGATATAAACTCCCAGTGCCTTGTTGAGTGAAGGGACATAGGCCTTCATGAGAAGTTCAACAAGTGTAACGAATGAAGCAATTACAACGATGAAAGACGGAATTCTTACTGTTGAAGGAATCGTCTTACGAAGTGCTGCAATAACTGCATTACTAAGTGCAAGAACAAATGTGGTAGCAAGTCCCATTCCAAGGCCGTTTATGGCAGAGGAAGTAACCGCAAGGGTTGGACACATACCAATCATAAGAACTAGAGTAGGGTTTTCAGCA
Organism: Butyrivibrio sp. INlla14; assembly: GCF_900102515.1. Taxonomy (GTDB): domain Bacteria; phylum Bacillota; class Clostridia; order Lachnospirales; family Lachnospiraceae; genus Butyrivibrio. Next base: position 42,881 of record NZ_FMVS01000006.1, on the reverse strand, counting down.
ATGAGGCCGTTGAAAAATCTTTCAGAGGGTGAATCCTGCCTAAAGCCCAAAGCGCCTTTTTTTGATTCTGTGCTCATCACTGTCCTCCTTTCAACGCATCATTAAAATAATCTACAGCAGCATTGACGCCATTAGTTACGGCTCTTGATGTGATGGTAGCTCCTGAAATAGCCTCAATCTGTGTGTTTGAGTCCGTAAGCTGGCCATTTTTAACTACTGTAAACTGTGTTGCAGCTTTGTCCACAAACTGTGGAGTCAAAACCTTATCTGCATTCATTCCAAGTCCAGGAGTCTCAGCGATTGAAATAATGGATATTCCATTTACATTGCCGTCGTTTGTAATACCAACAGTGTACTCGATCATATCGCCGTAGCCCTTTGACTGAACCTGTATAACATAGCCAAGAGCAGCTCCGCTTCCATCAACAGCCTCTTTTACGCTCTCAATGGTCATTCCGCCGTGTTTAGTCTCAGCATCAAGAAGTGCAGCCTCGTTGATCTCTTTGTCATTAAAGGTAGAAGCCGCAGCAAAAACTGACTGATTAGCCTTGTCCTGAGCCAGCTTGTCCTGATAAGCTATAGGATCTTTTGTCACCTGATATACAAGACCTAAAAGGATACCAGCTACCAGAGTGATTGCAAAAAGAATAAGGGCGTTTTTAATCATGCTTTTTGTATCATTCATGCTCTTTTCGCCTCCTTTTTTGCAGATTTCTTGATACCGAAGGCTCTAGGAATGGTAAATTTCTCAATAAGAGGAACCAGAAGGTTTGTGATTATGATCGCATAGGAAACACCTTCTGCATTGGCTCCGAAAATTCGGAAAATACCAGTTAAAATACCAAGTATCAAGCCATAGATAAATCTTCCCTTTGGAGTTATAGGGCATGTAACATAGTCAGTTGCCATAAAGAAGGCACCAAGCATAAGTCCGCCGCCAGCAAGATGTGCGGAAATGTAAGACCAGTTAAATCCATAGCCTCCAAAAAGAGCTACAAACAGCGCAAATGTAATGATATAGGTAAATGGGATCACGTAATCAATGATTCCAACTGCAAACAGGATCATAGCACCTATAGCTATGCACAGCATTGATGTCTCACCAATGGTACCACCTGTCCTACCAATGATCATGTCCATTACGTTTACTTCTACACCGTTTTTAAGATTTGCAAGAGGTGTCGCACCTGTGTAAGTATCTGTAATGAAATTAGTCATGATAGCCGGGAAAGAAATAACAAGGAAACACCTTCCGCCAAGAGCCGGGTTCATAAAGTTCTGTCCAAGACCGCCAAAAAGCTGCTTGACCAGGATAATAGCAAATATACCGCCTAAAACCGGGATCCACCACGGTACTGTAGATGGAAGGTTAAGGCCCAGTAAAAGACCTGTTACAACCGCAGACAGATCGCCGATTGTAACTGGTTTGTGCAATGCCTTCTCATAGATAAACTCTGAAAGCACACAGGTAGCCACTGATAATAACAAAATAATTAGTGCATCCACGCCAAAGTTGTAGATACCAAAGCCAGCTGCAGGGAGCAGGGCAATAACCACCCACATCATGATATTAGATGTTGTAGTCTTGGATCTTACATGTGGATTGGATGACACTTTTCTAAGTTCACTCATTTAAGCTAATCCTCCCCTCACTTTTTCCTCTTGCCAAGCTGAATCTTTCTCATACCCTTGATCAGCTGTGTAAGCTGACGTCTTGCAGGACAGATATAGCTACAGCATCCGCACTCACAACATTCCATTCCGTACATATCGAGGAATGCCTGTTCATTATTGTGTTCTACAGCATCTGCAAGATTCTTTGGAACAAGCCTTTCAGGGCAGACCTCTACGCAACGTGCACAGTTGATGCAGGCTGAAGGCTCCATCTCTGAAACAGCATCCTTGGAAAATGCAGTAATTGCTGATGCAGTCTTGGTAGTTGGAACATCGAGATCAAAAATAGCAAAGCCCATCATAGGACCGCCTGATATGATCTTGGCAGGTTCAGTAACAAAACCGCCAGCATCCTCAATAAGTTCCTTGTAGTTAGTACCAATCCTGACTTTATAGTTTCTAGGATCTGCAATACAGTCACCGGTGATAGTTACGATTCTCTCCATGAGGGGTCGTCCCTCTTTTACCGCTCTTGCAACTGCGCAGAGTGTATCAACGTTATCAACGATACAGCCTGCATCTGCAGGAAGCATTGAAGAATTGATCTCTCTTCCGGTGCAGGCATAGATAAGCATTCTCTCAGCACCTTCAGGATACTTGGTCTTGACAGCCTTGACACTTATCTTGTCCTCATCCTTAGTCAGTTCTTTGTACTTGGCAATACAATCAGGCTTGTTATCCTCAATAGCAAGTATTCCTCTTGCATTAGGGAAAATGCTGACTGCAATCTTAAGACCTTCAAGAAGAAGCTCTGGCTCTTCTACCATACGTCTATAGTCAGAGGTCAGATATGGCTCACACTCAGAGCAATTCGCAATAACATAATCAATCTTGTCAGGCTCTTTAGGCGCAAACTTAACAGCAGTCGGGAAGCCTGCTCCACCCATACCAACAACTCCTGCTTCGCGGACAGCCGCAATCTTGTCTTCCGGAGTCATCTCCTCATAAGGTTTGAGAGGCTTAAACTCAACTTCTTCATATTTGCCGTCATTCTCGACGATGATACTGTCGCACATAGCGCCAGTAGTAAGGCGACGTTTTTCTATTGCCTTAACAGTTCCAGATACCGTTGAGAAAATATTAGCAGAAACAAATCCTCCAGCCTCCGCTATTTTCTGACCGGTAAGAACGTGATCACCAACTGCAACAATCGCTTTAGCCGGTGCTCCGATGTGCTGAGACAAAGGATAAACTAAATCCCCTTTTGGTAGCACTGATTTTATGGGCTTATCCTTAGACAATTCCTTGCCTTCATATGGATGGATACCGCCCGCGAACGTACCTCTAGCCATTTCCTACCCTTCTTTCAATTTATTATTTGAAAACTTATCTCAAAAGACCTTTTGAGAAACTGTTCCCCAACACTATAAGTATAGCTATTTTTATGCAAAAATTCTACATTTTATCGTATATTTGTAAATAAATACATACAAAAATGTAGATTTTTTCAGAATATTATTTGATATAATAAATCTATTCAATGCAATATTGGGTGAAAGAGTATTGGGGAGGGTTATAAAACTACATGATAAGGACCAGCGAAGAATTTTCACTTCCAGAAAATGATATAGCAAACTCATTGGATAAGCTCTTTGGCTGCAATCTTTCTGAGATTCTTTTTTTCGACATAAAGACATGCGGCTTATCTCCCAAGACAGCGGAGGTCTATCTTATCGGAGTTTCCTACTATCAGGGTCATACCTGGCATATAGCCCAGTTCATGGCCGAGAACAAAGATCACGAAAAAGAAATCCTTGATAGTTTTTCTGATCTTATTAAGGATTTTAAGTATCTTATACACTTTAACGGTAATCGTTTTGATATTCCCTTTATTCAGGCAAGATGTACTCTCTATGGCCTTAAGGATCCCTTTGAAGGCATAGAATCTTTTGACCTGTATAAAAAGATATCTCCCTTCAAGCTCCAATTAGGGCTTCCTGACTGTAAACAAAAAACCATAGAGCTATACCTTGGGATTGACAGAGAGGACAAATACGACGGAGGCAAGCTGATCCCGGTGTACAAGGACTTTACCGAGAGCAAGGACCCTGAGAAGCTTAAACTCCTTTTGCTTCATAATTTTGAGGATGTTAAGGGAATGTTTGGACTTTTGCCAATGCTGCGGTATCTGGAGTTCTTTCACCTGTTTGAAAACATGCCTGAGGTTTCTATAAGAACCGATGCGGAAATAGATGACAATGCCTATGACTATGAGCTTCCAGTCAGGGCCAAGAAGGTTCAGGCCAATTACTACAAGGATCTGGACGGTTCCAGCAAGCAGGAAGTCTTTATGAAGCTGGCGCTTCCTTTTGAGCTTCCTTCATCTCTTTCAGGAAATCTTGACGGATGCTTTTTTAAGATTGTGGGAAAAGAAGCTACTCTTCGGGTTCCTCTATACGAAACCGAGCTTAAGTACTACTATTCAAATTACAGAGATTACTATTATCTGCCAAAAGAAGATATGGCAATCCACAAGTCTATTGCTGAATTTGTAGATAAGTCTTTCCGCGAAAAAGCAACTCCCGAGAACTGCTATACCAAAAAGGAAGGCCAGTATCTGCTGGAGTGGGATCTTGTTTTTGCTCCATTTTTCAAGGAAGACTACAAAGACAATCGCTTTTTCTTTGACCTTAATGACAATATGAAAAAGAGCCGGTTTGCCATGAGTTTATACGCATCTCATGTAATAGGCCATATACTAGGAGAGTCCTGACCAAAAGGCAGGACTCTTTTTCATCACAATATATTCAATACTCATCAAGGAAATGATGCTTAACTCCATCTTTTTTGTAAGCAATAATTGTATTGAGGCTTACGTTCTCAACACTCTTAAAGATGTTAGCCTCTACAAAAGGATTATCCTTCTTCATAGCTGCTATAAGGTGCTTGGTCTCAAGACGCTTGGATGCTGTAGTTCCATCAGTATGACAGGTTGAGCAGGTCTCTGTAAAGTGACATGCACACTGAAGGAAATGTAGTTCGTTATAGTCTCTCCAGGCGCATATGTCAGCTTCTCTTATAAAGTACATAGGTCTGATAAGTTCCATGCCCTCAAAGTTAGTGCTGTGAAGCTTGGGCATCATAGTCTGAACCTGGCCGCCATAGAGCATTCCCATAAGGATAGTCTCGATAACATCGTCGTAGTGGTGACCAAGAGCAATCTTGTTACATCCCAGCTCTTTAGCCTTGCTATATAAATATCCGCGTCTCATTCTGGCACAAAGATAGCATGGGCTCTTTTCGATAGTATCAACTGTATCAAAAATGGTGCTCTCAAAAATTGTAACCGGGATTCCAAGAGCCTTGGCATTGCTCTCAATGAGGGCTCTGTTCTCCTTATTGTAGCCAGGGTCCATTACAAGGAAAGTCACGTCAAACTTGACCTGTCTGTGCTTCTGGATTTCCTGAAAGAGCTTGGCCATCAGCATAGAGTCCTTGCCGCCTGAGATGCACACAGCTATATGATCACCTTCATTTATCAGCTTGTAAGTCTTACATGCCTTGGCAAATGGGGAAAAGAGCTGCTTGTGGAATTTCTTGCGTATGCTCTCCTCTGCTTTTTCCTGCTTAGCTCCAGCTTCGCTCCTTGAAAGCTCATCCTGGAGGTATTCCATATATCCGCCCTTAAGGCTATAGCAGTCCCTGCCCTCAAAGCATGGAAGGCCACATATTTCCTGAGATTTCTGGCCTATCTGGCAGTAAAAAACTATCTTCTTATCAGCAGGGATATTCTCAATCTTTTCTATATTGCCCTTTTCAATATCCTCTGCACTAACCCAGATAGCACCTGGCATCATACCATAATCCGCAAGACTCTCACTGCGAACATCTACAAGCACATAAGATTCTCTGGGCATCTTATTTAATTTCGTAACTGATATCTCATTCATATCGCATTCCTATCACAAAATCCAACTCATTACATTAACTCCAATAATTTATACTGATTTGTAAATTGTGTCAAATGTAGTTTATGTTCCTCCGAGTAAGCGGGAAACGATATTCATAAAAGTTTTTTTCGTCTGTGTAAGGAGGGGGAATTCATGAGGCTCCTGGAAGGTCATAAGAATTCTGCTTCGGTTCAACATGTCTGAGCGCCAAGGGGCAGCTTTTTACTCACGCCAGTTCCCGTAGTGCTCGTCACTGACAAATGCAGATTTTCTTAGATGTTTCCGCAGTTTTTCTTTCAATGCGCATGCTGCAGCGTAAACTTGCAGGACGGTGAGCAATATTACAACAGAAAATGCCATAGCCCGCGATGCGGGCGTTACAAGAAATGAGGCATCAATTCTCTCAAGCAAGCTTAGAGAAATTGATGCCTCATTTCTTTATGGCGCCATGCGCCAAATGGCATTTTCTTATGAAATTAAATATATTCCGTCCTGCTTCAGACAACGCTTCGCATGCGCGGGAAAAACTGCTGTGGAAACATTAGAAAATCGCATTTGCCAGATAAGACTCGCATAGGAAACTGGACGACTCGCAAGCGCTGCCCTGGCGCGAGTTTTGAACCGTAGAATTCTTATGCCTCTTCCAGAAGTCCATGAATACCCGAACTGAAGCCGACGAAAAAAACTTTTAGAATGAGTGCACCCGCTTACAAGGAGGAACGGGTGCACTGTTTTGGTGGGGGATGTTGGTTATTTTACTTCGTCGGTGGTTCCGTCTTTTTTGACTACTTCGAGTTTGCAGCCAAGACCAAATGCTGCTACGGAACCAGCGATGAGGGCCCAAGGTGCGGTAGCAAGTCCCAGGATTCCTCCAAGGATTCCAACGTTGACAGGAACACTAAAAACTACTTCCTCGCCTTTTTTGATCTGAACTCTGTCTACGTTGCCCTCTTCAACTTTGTTTTTAAGCTTATCAATAAGAGCCTTGATATCATCACTTATGTCATTAGTGTTTGGCTGAATGCTCTTTATTGCAGCTTCAACGTCTCCATCCGTTTTAAGAAGAGCCTCTTTTGCAACCTTGTAATCAACACCTGTTTCTTCCATTACCTTTTCAACAGCTTCCAATGTAATATTCATACCTTTGTTCTCCTTTCAATTTACATAGTCACGCTTTTGCAAATAAGCTTGCAATTCCAATTATGATAAGTATCGGAATTGCTATATATATAAATCCGCCGATCACAAATCCAATAATGATCATTGGAAGGAACACCAGATACATAACAACCTTAAAGATGCTCCAGGTAGCTTTAAATGCAAAACTAACCATTTTTCCGAAAACAGCAAAGAATAAAATAATAAATAGCAGTGACAACATAACACTCACCTTCCTTTCAAGAAAAACAATATGTCATCAGTTGCCTGACAGTGATAACTGAATACTTTGTTATCACTTTGTTTATGTTGAAATAATTGTATAAAATTAAAGCTGCGAAATATACGTTAATTAACGCATTTTCGCAGCTTATATTTTTCTACTTTTGCAAAATATGTTTTTTGCTCTAAACTTATTTATCCCTTAGGCTTCTCGTAGTAGAAGGAATTCTTACGAACAAAGCCTATATCCTTGTAATTGACGATCTGTTCTGTACTTCCGATAAAGAGGATACCGCCGGGAACAAGGTTTGCATAATACTTTCTGAAGATGTCATCCTTAGCTTCCTCAGTGAAGTAAATAAGAACGTTACGACATACAATAAGGTGGCAATCCTTTGGATAAGGATCTCTTAAAAGATCAGCCTGCTTGAAAGTAACGCGGGATGTGATCTCGCTGGATACCTTCATCTTGCCATCGGGAGTCTCTGTAAAGTATTTCTTTTTAAACTCCTCAGGAGTATTGGCAATCTCTTTTTTATCATATATAGCAGCCTTAGCCTTGGCCAGAACCACAGCGTCAAGGTCTGTAGCATAGACATTGATCTGATTGAGTGGCATATGCTTGGAGAGCATCATAACAATAGTATAAGGCTCGTCACCTGTAGAGCAGGCTGCACTCCAGATCTTAAGGTTCTTGCCAAACTTATTCATAAGCTCAGGAACCATCTCTTTATCCATAAGGTTCCACTGATCCATATTTCGGAAGAACTCAGATACATTGATGGTAAGGTATGTTACAAAAGAATCCAGGGCTTCTCTGTCTTTTTTGATAAGAGCAAGGAACCCGTCATAGCCCTTAACTTCATACTTACCGATAAGGGTATCGATTCTTCTTTTCATCTGTTTTTCTTTATAAGCATTAAGATCAATCTTGGTAAGGTCATAGACACCCTTTTTAAACCACTCGTAATCGTATTCCATGAATGCACTTCCCTCCTAGTTATTAAATGATAAGGAAAACCAAATACCTCTCAATTAATTCTAATGCATAGGGAAGTGTGTGTAAAATTAAATAAATATAAATACTATTTCGTTTTAATTAATTATCTGACCTTGCATATCTACTGGTACAAAAAAAAAAGAGCTGATGGCTATTCATTATAACCATCAGCTCAATTATTCTTCCAAGTTAAAAGAGATTAGTTCTCTTCGTTCTGCTCAGCGATAACCTTGTCGATATCAACTGATACTACATCGCCTTCCTCAGCAGGAGCTTCCTCTTCCTTCTCAGGAGCAAACATAGCCTTGATTGAAAGAGAAATCTTCTTCTCATCCTCGTTGAAATCAACGATCTTAGCTTCTACTTCCTGGCCTACCTTAAGTACGTCAGCTGGCTTCTCAACATGCTCCTTGGCAATCTGAGAAACATGAAGGAGTGCATCGATACCTGGCTCAAGCTCTACAAAAGCGCCGAAGTCAGTCATTCTAGCTACCTTACCCTTTACAACGTTGCCTACAGCATACTTCTCTGTAGCGTCCTTCCAAGGGTTCTCATCATCAAACTTTCTAGAAAGAGCAATCTTGCTGCCGTCGATAGACTTAACAAGAACCTTAACTGTATCGCCAATCTTGAATACTTTCTTAGGGCTCTCAACTCTTCCCCAGCTCATCTCTGAGATGTGAAGGAGTCCATCAGCTCCACCAAGATCAATGAATGCACCGAAGTCTGTAACGTTCTTAACAACACCGTCAACTACGTCGCCAGCCTTGATGTTCTCAAAGAGCTTCTTGGCAGCTTCAGCCTTCTCAGCTGAAACAAGCATCTTTCTGTTACCGATATATCTTCTTCTCTTAGGATTGTACTCAGTTACAACAAACTGGATTTCCTGATCCTGATACTTGGAAAGATCCTTCTCATAGCTATCAGAAACAAGGCTTGCTGGGATGAAGATTCTAACTTCATCAACTACTACTGTAAGGCCACCCTCAAGTACCTGTACAACCTTAGCTGTAAGGACTTCCTTGTTGTTGAAGGCCTCTTCGATTCTCTTGTTGCCTCTGTCAATGGCAAGTCTCTTGTATGAAAGAATAACCTGTCCGTCAGCGTCGTTGGTCTTAAGAACCTTAACGTCCATTGTGTCGCCAACCTTAACGGCGGTTGTAAGATCAATACTGTTGTCGTTGCTGTACTCGTTCTTAGTAAGAACACCATCGGACTTGTAGCCGATGTTGAGGATTATCTCATCAGGCTTAACGTCAATAACAGTTCCCTCAACAACCTCCCCTGTGTGAATTGTTTTGAACGATTCGTTAAGCATCTGTTCAAAAGTTTGTTCTGACATAATTCTGAACCTCCTCGATAATGTTCTTTGGGGTCGATGCCCCGGCGGTAATCCCTATGAGCTTAACATTTCCTGTCAAATTTAAATGCAAGTCCTCAAGGGTCTGAATAAAATATGTATCTGCACACTTCTCCTTGCAGATTTCATAGAGTTTTCTGGAATTCGAACTGTGCGCACCACCAATCACTATCATGGCATCAGCTCTGGATGCAATTTCCTCGGCTTCTGTCTGACGTTCATCAGTTGCATTGCATATAGTATTCACAATATTAATATTGTAACCGTTATTTTTGAAGATTTCAACGGTTTCTTGAAATTTCTTCTTGTTGAATGTAGTCTGGGCCACAACTGTATAATTCGTTTCCTTATTTTCGCTGAATTTTGCAGCACTTTCAGGGCCGTCTATCACGAAAACTTTTCCATTTACATAGCTTACGATTCCCTCCACTTCTGGATGGTTCGCACTTCCAACAACTATAATGCTGGCGCCCTTATTACTCTCTTCAAGAACAACCTTGTGGATTCTCTTTACAAAAGGGCAGGTGGCATCAATAACATCAAGACCTGTTTTCTCAATAAGTTCCTGGACTTCTCTTGTCACGCCATGAGAACGGATAACTATTGTGCCCTTAGCCTTATCTTCATCTGATGAGCCATTTTTTCTGTTCTCTTCAAACCTGTCAGCCAGGCTCTTAAGATCATCGATACTATCGATAACGCTGACGCCTTTTTTCTCAAGGTCAGAAACTACAGTCTCGTTGTGGATTATAGGTCCATAGGTATAGATATTACCCACATTTTCTCCATCCGACTTTTTAGCTATCTGCTCGTAAACTGTATCAACTGCCTTGGTAACGCCAAAGCAAAATCCAGCATGTTCAGCTACTATTACTTCCATAAATACTCCAAATCAAATATTACCAAATTAAAATGTAGCAAATTAGATTTCAATAATCAAGCACGTTCCTTGTAGAGGCTAATGATCTTCTCTGCGACTTCAGAGATTGTCATATCAGAAGAATCAACTAAAATGGCATCTTCTGCCTGCATAAGAGGAGAATTTTCCCTGTGCATGTCTCTATAGTCTCTATCAATGATGTCTTTTTCAATAACATCTATGTCGCACTCAGTTCCCTTGGCTACAAGTTCTTTATAACGTCTCTCCGCTCTTACTCTGGAGCTTGCTGTAAGATATACCTTTAAAAGAGCATCTGGAAGGACCACTGTTCCAATGTCTCTTCCATCCATCACTACATCTATCTCGCTGGCAAGCTTCTGCTGTAGCTCCACAAGTTTTTTTCTGACATCGCCATTGGCACTGCTGACAGAAGCCATTTTTCCAACTTCCTCAGTTCTGATCTTGCCGTTGACGTTTTCGCCATTCAAATACACAACCTGCTCACCGTTTTCGTACTTGATAGTGATGTCTGCGCTCTGGCAGGTAGAACTTATCTTAGCAGCATCATCTGACTGAACTCCGTTATTTATCATGTAAAGAGCCATTGCTCTGTACATTGCTCCTGTATCCACATATACAAAGCCAAGCTCCTTGGCCACCATCTTGGCGATTGTGCTCTTTCCTGCGCCTGCAGGTCCATCAATTGCAATATTACCCATTGTTTTTCTCCTGTAAATTTTTTTACACTAGCAAGTGCTCTGCTCGCCAGCAAGGTGTCCTGTAGACCAGGCGACCTGTAGATTAAATCCACCAGTTTCTGTATCAACATCGATGACTTCTCCGGCAAAGAAAAGTCCCTTTACAAGCTTGGATTCCATGGTGGATGGATTGATCTCTTTTACGCTGACTCCGCCTCGTGTGATGATGGCTTCGTTAAAGCTTCTGGTTCCTGTAACTGTGAGTGGAAGGTTCTTGATCAGTTTAACAAAGGCTATTCTTTCCTCTTTAGTGATCGCATTAACCTTTTTCTCCGGATCAATACCTGATAGTTTTATCATAACAGGAATCAATTTGGAAGGGAAAAGACCTCCCAAAATATTCTTAAATGACTTATTGAGCCCCTCTTCAAAATCCCTTAAAACTCTCTTATCAAGCTGTTCCTCAGAAAGAGCAGGCTTAAGGTCTATAAAGATCTTGGCAGACTTTTCTTTTTCATAATGACAGCTGGCCGTAAGAACAAGAGGGCCGCTTATACCAAAATGGGTAAAAAGCATCTCTCCAAAGCCTTCGTATACAGGTTTTGATTTTTTAGATTCAAGGAACATCTTAAGGCCGACATTTCTAAGAGATAGGCCCTGAAGGTCCTTGCACCATTCCTCTTGTGTTTCAAATGGAACCAGTGATGGCTGTGGCTGCACAATTGTGTGACCAAGGTCTCTAGCAAATTTGTAGCCATCACCTGTTGAGCCAGTTGATGGGTAAGACATGCCGCCAGTGCAGACGATCACGCTATCAAACTCTTCTCTTGTAATAGGATCATCGCCTTTTGAATAGGTTATGGCGCTGACAGCCCCCTGCATGCTCTCAACTGAATTAACAGTTGTTCCAAACTGAACATCTACACCAGCCTTTACAACTGCTCTATACAAGGTGTTGATAATATCTGAGGAGTGGTCGGAAACAGGAAAGACTCTGTCGCCGCGCTCCACCTTAAGTTTACAGCCATGGCTTTCAAAAAAGTCCATAACTGCGCTGTTGTCATAACTATAGACCGCACTATACAAAAACCTTGGGTTTCTCTTTACAAATCCAAAGTAATCCTCTACCTGGCAGGCATTAGTCACATTACATCTGCCTTTTCCGGTAATATAGATCTTTTTACCGGGTTTTTCATTCTTTTCAAAAATAGTGACGCTACCGCCGCTCTCCGCAGCAGTAAGCGCCGCCATCATTCCGGCCGCACCGCAGCCGATAACTGCAATTTTCTTCATTAACTCTTTTCCTTATCTTGCCTAAAAGGGTAGCCTATCATAGGTGCATCTGAAGCGAAGTCGATCTCATCGCCGATATATACCTGATAGTTATTCCAGGCCTCCTCAAGCATCTTGAGGTCTGCCTGTACCTCCTGGGGCTTTTTCATACATAAAGCCACAACCAGTGCATTTATCACACTAAGTGGTGCCACCAGAGAATCCACAATTGATGCCATCTCGCTCTTAGCCAGAAGGTTACAGGATGAATACAGATTCATAGGTGAATGCACTGAGTCCGTAATGGTGATAACCTTGGCATTTCTGTCATTGGCAAATTCCATGCACTTAAGGGTTCTCATGGAATATCTTGGAAAGCTGATACCAATGATGCAATCCCTGTCGCTTATCCTGATCATCTGCTCAAACATTTCGCTGACGCTTGTGGTTCTGATCAGGACGTTGTTGCCCCTTATGATATTTAAATAGAAATGCAAAAAATCTGCAAGTGGTTCGCAGGATCTTATGCCTACAATGTAAACTGTTCTGGCTTTTAAAATTATATCTACAGCTGTTCTAAAGGCCGCCACATCAATATTGTTAATGGTATGTTCAATGTTGGAGATATCTGATCTGAGGATAGCTGATAGTATCTCTCCCTCACTACTCTTGCCAAATTTCCTGCCAACCTTCTCCACGGAGCCAAATTTGTCGCTGACCCATACTGAAAGTGCCTTTTGAAATGCAGGATAACCGTCATAACCAAGGCTCATGGCAAAACGAACCACAGTGGATTCGCTCATCCCCACAATCTTGCCCAGCTCTGCTGCAGTCATGAAAACTGCCTGCTCGTAGTGGTCACAGATATAGGTGGCAATTGACTTCTTGCCCTTACTCATCCGTGAATAGCACTCATTTATCCTGGTAATTACGTCAACTCCCTCGTCAAACTTCATACCCTGTCCTCACATCAGCCAATACTAAATGCCTTATAAGCAGACTCAAGTAAAGCAACTGATGAAGCCTCGTCAAGGTCATAATCACCTGTAACAGCCATACATCCAGCACCGTGAATAAATATCCACATCTGCATAAAGAGCTGCTGAGCATCGCCAGCGCCCTTAGCCTTGGCTCTATTTATCTCTTTTACCACATTCTCATTGGAACCGTTAACCAGGTCATACATGCTCCTGCTGTCAGTTCCCTGTTCTGATACAAAAAGAAGTCTGAAAAGGTGAGGGTATTTCTGGGCAAAACCAATATAAGCAAGTCCCAGATCTACAAACGGAACCTCATGAGTTTTCTCAAAATCGTTATAATAATCCTCATAATATGCAGCTGCCTTGTCATAAACGTCCTTTTTAAGGCCATCCATGTTCTCATAAATACGGAAAATAGGCTGTGTTGAACATCCTGCTGCTGCCGCAAGCTTTCTAGATGTGATCTGCTCAAAGCCTTCCTTCTTGGTTATCTTAAATGCTGCATTTACTATTTCTTTTTGTGTGATTGTGGCTTTTCTAGACATATTTCCTCCCGCTGCGTAAGATAAATAGAATACAAAATCATGCGTTATTATTTTACAAAATTGAGCATCTCATGTCAATGAAATGTAGGGTAAAAAAAGAAGCCCTAAACTTAGGTTTCCCCAGCTTAGAGCTACTTTTTATAAACTAAAAATTATTTGATCAAAACTCCATTTTCATCAAAAGAATACTTTTTGAACCACTTAGTAATTGTCTCGTTTTTGGCAAGAATGCCTCCCTTTTTGGCGTAATATCTTTTGCCGTTCTGATCGATCCAGTTACTTTCTACCATTTTGCCCTTTTGGTCAAAGAAATAAGTATTGCCATCAATATCTGTAAAGCCTGTCTGCATCTGGCCTTCACTGTTAAAGTAGTACTTGTGTCCCCACTTTGTCATAAAGCCTGTGACGAGTTTGCCGTCAGCGCCAAGATAATAGGTGTTATCGCCCTCTGTTACAAAAGAGCTTCTGACCATATGGTTCTTGGAGTTGAAGTAGTAAGTTGCGCCTTCAATCTCAGTAAAGCCCTGGGCTTTGGTGCCATCGCTGTAAACGTAGTAATATGAGCCCCACTTTGTCTGCCACTGGCCTGTGATTTCTGGCTCCTGTGGTTCTTCTGGTTCCTGTGGATCTGTAGGTTCTTCTGAAGATCCCGCATCACCTGTTCTGTACAGATAGAAATCATCAAAGGCTCCCCAGGCGCCTGCAGGTGCTTTTACGCTGACACCAACTGTTATTTCTGTACCATCTTCTGTTACCTTGATATCTGTAACCTCTGGATTTGCCCAGTTCTGCCAACCTGTAACACCTGTATTTGTTGTAAGCTTGTCATCACCTGAAACTGCATAGAGAATAAACTCTGCATTTTCTCCGGCATCGCCGCCTTCAAGATAGCATCCAAGCTTGTATACGCCCTTATTAAGCGTTACTTTCTGCTCTACTGTGTAGGATATTTCCTTATTGTCCCAGAAATGCAGGCAGTAAGCGCCTGAGCGAACATTGCTGGAATCGTTCTTTCTTGAAACACATGAATTCTTATCTGTGATAACCCAGGCTGACATGTCAGCATCCTCAAAGCCAGGATTTACAAGATTATTTACAGGTTTAATAACAAGCTCAACGCTAGCAGCGTAGTTCTCACCGTCAACTGTAACTGTTCCGGTTATGGTATAAGTTCCAACGCCCGCAGCCACTGCCTTCTTAAGTTCATCTTCATTCCAGGTAACATCTGCTTCTTTTTCTGAGCCATCTGAATATTTAACTATAGCTTTCTCCGGAAGAGAGACGTTTTCTCCAACTTGAGCTTCTACACTGCCCGCAGATACTGAAGTAACTGTAATCTTGGCTGTTGTGCCTGTTCTGATATAGCTATAAAGTCTTGCTGTAGCAAGAGGGTGGCCTGCAAAGTCAAACCAGGACTCGTTATCTACAGCACTTCCGCCGTACCACTGCACAGCGTCCTTGTCATAGCTTCCTGAAAAAGAGGTAGCCCAGCCGCTTCCGTAGGTTTCCCAGATTTCCTTATTCTGAGCCAGGATTTCTGCTGCATTATCTGCACTTTCATCATAGACCTGAACCGGAATCCAAGCTGGTTCCCAGTAAAATACGCCGATACCACCGTCTATTCCTGCAACTGTATTTACTACAGCACGAACAGAGTTAGCCTGTCCCTGGACAGAAATGTCATAGTTAAAGGCATCACCTGCCTTGCCCTCATGCTCTGTATTACCAGATCCGTCTCCATCCTTAAAGGTTGTAAGGTATGAAGTCTCAGCAACCATCACCTTCTTGCCATAGGTGCTTGCTATATTTGAAAGAACTGTCTTTAAATTATCCAAAGTGCCATGCCAGTATGGATAATAGGATGAAGCAAAAACATCGTAGTCAACGCCGTAGGAATCAAGCTTCTGAGCGTAGCCTGCATATCTTCCGCTGGTCTCTGGGTTTGTAAAGTGTACAGCCACCAGGATTTCTTTGTTATAATCCTGTGCTGTTTTTCTTACAGCACTGCTTCCTGCTGAAAAGATCTTACTCATGCCATCCCAGCTCTTTTCCCCGCAAACGCCGTTATTGGTCTCATTGCCGATCTGTACCATGCCAACATTTACGCCTGCATCAAGAAGCTCTTTTAAGCTATTCTCTGTAAAGGTCTTAATTGCGGCAGCCTTCTCATCTGCACTCATTGCAGCCATAGATTTGGGCGCTGTCTGCTTGCCAGGATCTGCCCAGAAATCTGAGTAGTGAAAATCAATAAGAACCTTCATTCCAGCATTTGTGGCCCATTTACCTATCTTTTTGGCAACTTCTATATCGCAGTTTCCACCGCCGTAAATATTGCCGTTTTCATCCTTAGGGTCATTCCAGACACGGATTCTTACGTAGTTTGTTCCACCCTGATACAGGAAATCAAAAAATCCCTGATCATCAAGCTCATTGCCTTCATAGTTGTAGAACTTAACACCGCTATTTTTCTCAGCAAGGTAGGAACTAAGATCTGCGCCTGTAATGAAGCTGTCATCCACCCCTGCTACTTTTTCAACATAAATATCTGCATCCACTGCTGTATCCTCTGAAGGTTTTTCTGAAGGGTCCGGATCTTCACCAGTTCCTGGCTCGTCACCACCTTCGGAACTTTCTGGGTTCTTGTAATTAGCATGAACGTTATTAAGATAGCCCCAGCCATCCTTAGAAACATCAAAGGAAACAGAAAGGGTCACGTCGTCAAGGTCCTCTTCTGCTGTAAATTCCAGGTTTCCAGCAAGCCAGTTATTATAGCCTGTAAGGGAAACTTCGTCACTCTTTACATCACCAACAGAAATGGTAAAAGAGCTCTTTTCTCCCATTGCTTCTGAGGAAAAGACATACGTTCCCGCAGGAATATCTACCTGCTGCGAAAATGTAAGTACGCCGTCACCTTCGCCAAACCAGTAATTAACGCCCGTATCTGACCCATCTGAAGGCAAGTCCATCCACTGATCTGATGAGTAAGAAAAGCTCTTGATGCTGGCACCTGTTGCATCCCAGTCATCAACGCTTACAGTCCATCCGCTATCGCTTCCCCAGATGTCAGCGGACATGTCAGAATTTAAGATTGTAACAGAAGGCTCTTTATCCGTTTCACTTTCTTCTGCCTCTGCTGTTATGGCCAGTGGCTGTCCAAAAGACAATGCAAAAGCCAGCGCCACAGAAAGCGCTTTTCCCCATTTTTTCATTCTTTTTCCCTCCATAAAGACTATATCGGAAGCCGCTAATTTACTAGGTAAATTGCTTTTTCCTCATATTTATTTCGCCTATATCATACATTATACTTGCGCAATGCTGCGCAACTCCATATGTAATAATCACGAAGAAATGCAGCAAAAACGAAGTGTATGATCAGGCCGGTCTGTTAATTATGATAAAAATTTTATATTGCAAAAGCAGTGAAATCATAGAAATATAGGCCGATTTTGTATATAATAAATTAGATGAGCACAAATTTTTCTGACAACTCAAAAAAAGAATACGTAACCGCCTCTGGAAGGCGGTTTATTTCTGATGTTCAAAAGCAGTTCCACTATACATCCTTTGAAACTAAAAAGCTTTTAAAGGAGTACTCTCCGGAAAGCGAGACTCCATCAATATACAAGAAGGGTGATCTTGTTGTTCTGCAGCCGCATGTTACTCTAAATCATGACAAATTATATATTTCTTTTAACATATGCTCTGGTATTAGCGGACATAGCTATGTATTAAAAGATATAGCTGAACTTTTAAAAGCTATAGATGAAAGAGAAATCGTAAGTTATGGTAAGCACCTTGAATTTACCCATGATCTGACAGCATTTTCAGAGGAAAGTCAGAAGATCATTATCTTTTTAAAGAACTATTTCAGAGGTAAACAGCTTGGAGAGGCTTTTGCTTCCTACTCATCTCCATATTCCTATGGAAAAGGCCATGCAAAAGAAATTGAGCTCTCAGGCTATGAAATAGACGAATTTTTTGCCTCTGTCTCCAGTATATATTTCCTTAATTCCGATTTCAGAGCAAGATACAATGATGAACGTCCCGTGGACATAGTTCCCGTTTTTCCTAATATTGACCTTAGAATTGAGAAGGTTGAAACAGGTATTACCTTTGAATCTGGCTCTTTTACCATGTTTGAAGGATATTCTAATATCTATTTCGAGAGAAGGCGCAAGATCAACGTAATCCCTAGAAAGGACTGCGAGGAAGTTATCCCTTTCCTTAAGTTCTTATCTTCCAGAAGAACTGAAAATGAGCTGTTTATATCAGATAAGGATCTTTCACTATTTTCTACAGGCCTTTATCCTGTTTTAGAGCAGTTTTTTAATATAAGTAGCGATGGTTTTAACCCGGCCAGATATTCACCAGATATTCCGAAATTTAAGATATACCTTGATATGCCTGATTCCGTTACTATAACTTGTGATATACAGGTAATTTATCACGAAGGATTTCCTGATGAAGAGGCGATTCACCTTTTTGATACCCAAAACAGAAATGGCAGAGACTCCATTAGTTCTGGATTCTCAGGCAACAGTTCTTCAGATGATGGCAACGCTACGCTAATTAAGAGAAATTTTCATCATGAAAGCGCTATTATCAAGGCTATCAGCAATCACTTTGACAGCCTTGACAGTCAAAAGGGGCTTCTTGTCCTAAAAGCTGAGGGCGACGATGAAGATAAACTTTTTTCTTTCATAGCAAATGATATTCCTGATATTTCTACCTTTGGAGAAGTTTATTTATCCGATGCTATAAGATCTGTAAACATAACAACTGCTCCAGGCGTAAATATGGGTGTTTCTGTAGTTGCAGACCTGTTGGAGCTTTCTATCGTTCCAACAGATATAAGCCCCAAGGAACTTACTGAAATTTTATCCAGATATCGCAGAAAAAAGCGCTACTACAGGCTTAAATCCGGGGATATCCTTGACCTTAAGACAAAAGAGATGGATCTTTTATTTAGCTTAAATGAAGGCCTGGGCCTTAGCTCCAAGGATATTTTAGAGGGACACGTCTCTCTTCCAAGATACAGAGCGCTTTTCCTTAATGAGCTTGATTCTCTGGGTGAGGATGGAGGCTTTCATCTTAGCCGCTCCAGACAGTTTAAGGACCTGGTAAGTTCTTTTGCCACAACTGATGATAACCTGTACCAGGTGCCCGATTCGCTAAATGGCGTTCTCAGGGATTACCAAAAGGATGGCTTTTTATGGCTCAGGACGCTTCGCCACAATGGGTTTGGCGGAATTCTGGCTGATGACATGGGTCTTGGCAAAACCCTGCAGATACTATCACTTCTTGTAAGCATCAAGGAGGAAAATATAAAGAAAGGGCTCAAAAACCGCTGTAGTCTTGTGGTATGCCCTGCTTCCCTTGTTTACAACTGGCAGCATGAAATAAAGCGTTTTACACCTGAATTAAATTGCGAACTTGCAGTAGGCATAAAGGCTGACAGAGTAAGGGTTACTTCTGAAATTGAGGAGGAAGGCACTGATGTGCTGATCACTTCCTATGACCTGTTAAGGCGTGATATTGAGCTTTATAAGTATATTTCTTTTGACTGTCAGATAATAGACGAGGCGCAGTTTATCAAGAATGCCACAACCCAGGTAGCCAAGGCTGTTAAATCAATAAAGTCCACCTTTAAGGTTGCTCTTACAGGAACTCCTATAGAGAACAGACTCAGCGAGCTGTGGAGCATCTTTGATTACTGCATGCCGGGATATCTTTTTACCTACAAGCACTTCAAGGAATCAATTGAATCACCTGCTATTCTTGATAGCGATGACGATGCCAAGGCGCGGCTTAAACGTATGATAAATCCCTTTATCCTAAGGCGTCTTAAGAAGGATGTGTTAAAAGAACTGCCGGATAAGCTGGAGGAGAATATCTACGCGCCTATGCTGGATGAACAGGAAAAGCTCTACAGAGCGCACCTTCAGCAGATAAAGCTCATGGTAGACTCCAAGAGTGATGAGGACTTTAGAAAGGACCGCATCATGATCCTGGCTGAGCTCACAAGACTAAGGCAGCTGTGCTGCGATCCGGGGCTTATTTATGATAATTACAAGGGAGGAAGCGCCAAGGCTGATCTGTGCCTTGAGATGATAAAGAGTGCTGCTGAAGGTGGTCATAAGATTCTTCTCTTTTCACAGTTTACATCTATGCTGGACAGACTTACTGATCTTTTGAAAAAAGAGGGAATAAAGCACTATCTCCTGACTGGCTCCACCAAAAAAGAAGACCGGATCAGGATGGTTGATGCTTTCCAGGAAGATGACACTCCTGTATTTTGCATTTCTCTTAAAGCAGGCGGAACGGGGCTTAATCTCACCGCTGCGGATATTGTCATTCACTATGATCACTGGTGGAATGTAGCCGTGGAGAATCAGGCTACTGACAGAGCCCACAGGATTGGACAAAAGAATGTGGTTACAGTATACAGGCTGATCATGCAGAATACTATCGAGGAGAGGATAATTCTTTTGCAGAATAAAAAGAAAGAGCTGGCAGATGAACTGCTCAACTCCGGTTCTCTTAGTAGTCCTACTCTTACCAAGGAAGAACTTTTGGAACTATTGGGGTAATTTTGTCAAATGAAATGGCAGCCGCAGGGGCTGCCATTTTATGTCTTAAACTTCTTCTACGTAACTTACATATTCCAGCTCATTTATCTCATCAAGGAATTCTCTGTGTGATCTCTTTTTGTCAAAATCAATATCAAAGATGATTGCAGTATCGGAGGACTGGATTGTCTTTTCCTTACTCTTGGTCATGCTGCTGATCCTGTAGCCCTGCTCAGAAAACCACTTTGTGAGTTTCTTGGCTCCGCCTCCCTTGTTGACTTCAACATAGACACTGATGTATTTGCTATGCGATTCAACAACCTTGCTGAGATTCACAAGAACGATGTTAGCCAGCATAACAAGGGCAAAGCAGATGATTCCAACAATAAGGTATCCGCCTCCTATGGCCATTCCCATGCAGGATGCAACCCAGAGGGATGCGGCTGTTGTAAGGCCCTTTATCTGCTGTCTTCCTGTGACCAGGATAGTTCCAGCGCCCAGGAATCCGATTCCGCTTACAACACCGGCTGGAATACGGCTTACATCTGCATTTAGGCCAGGCAGTTCTGCCAGATATATATTTAGAGCTGTGGCTACAGCACTTCCAAGGCTCACAAGGGCAAAGGTCTTGATGCCTGCGCTATGTCTTTTGACAACTCTCTCCCATCCTATGAGACTTCCAAACAATGTGGCAAGAATAAGTCTGATAGCAACCGCAATATCAGATGATCCTTCCAAAAATTCAAGTACGCTCTGCGCTCCCATCAGCACCTCCAAGAATTTGATTACAAGATATATTATAGCGCATAGAGGGTGTCTTTTTCAAAGTTTAGGAAGACTTCATCGCCTACGCGATAGATTTTCTTATTCTTGGGGTTATACTCCTGAATCTTGACCAAGGAATCTGCTACCTGTACGTGGTAGTCCTGATACGCCCCCATAAAGCATGAATACTTAACGGTGCCCTTCACAGCTCCGGTATCAGAAAGGCTTGCGCCCTCGGGCCTTAGTACAACGCTGCAGTTTGCTCCAGTTTCCATATTTCCAGTTGAGCACTCAACTTCTGCGCCATCAATAATAACGCAGTCTTTTCCCTTAACTGATGCCTCCAGGAAATTCGCCTCGCCGATAAAGTCCGCCACAAATTTGTTTTTAGGATAATAGTAGGCTTCCTGCGGTGTAGAGATCTGCTCAACTATTCCTTTGTTCATGATGATTACCTTATCAGAAATTGCCATAGCTTCGCTCTGATCATGGGTTACGTAGATAGCTGTAATCCCGGCTTCCTGCTGGATTCTTCTGATTTCCGTACGCATTGAAACACGGAGCTTTGCATCAAGGTTTGATAAGGGTTCATCAAAAAGAAGTACGCCAGGCTCGATAACAAGAGCTCTTGCCAGGGCAACTCTCTGCTGCTGGCCACCAGATAGCTGATTTGTCATGCGGTTTTCCATACCCTCAAGGCCAACAAGCTTTAGGATATCTGTCACTTTTTCTTTTATCACCGCCTTATCAAGCTTGCGAAGCTTAAGGCCATAGGCAACATTGTCAAAAATGTTGTAGTGAGGAAGAAGGGCATAGCTCTGGAAAACCATGGCTGTATCGCGCTTATTAGGCGTCAGGGAATTTATAGCCTCATTTCCAAGGTAAATTTCACCCTCGTCAGGGCTCTCAAAGCCTGCAATCATACGAAGTGTCGTAGTCTTTCCGCAGCCAGATGGCCCAAGAAGCGTCACAAAGCTCCCCGGTTCTATCTCGATATTAGCATCTTTAACTGCATAAAAGTCTTTTCCCGTCTTAGGATCTTTGTATATTTTTGAAATATGTTCAAGGCGAACGCCTTTTTTCTCTTTTGACATAATATTCATCTCCATCTGTGTATTTTATAAGAATCGTATACCTCAAAATGGCCCTATGACTCCGTCCCCAGGTCCATTTCCGGCTTTAGTTCACCATACGGCTGGTGCCGAATCGCTTTATCACCAAATCCATTATCAGCACGGATCCGTAGGTGATAAGGATCAGTATGGAAGCGAAGGCGCAGGCGATGCCGTAGGAGCCTTTTTCGGCGAACTCATTGATCTGGACGGTAATAAGCAGATACGAAGGTGTAACCAAAAGTATGATGGCACTGATAGCTGTTATGCTTCGTACAAAGCTTGTTACAAAGCCGGACAGGAAACTGTCCTTTATAAGAGGCAGTGTAACTGTCATAAACACCTTGAAGCTGTCGGCGCCCATGTCATAGGCTGATTCCTCGATGCTCTTATCAATCTGGCGAAGGGCTGAAATACCGCTTCTTGTGCCAGTAGGGAGGCTTCGCACGATAAATACGATAACCAGGATGGCTCCCGTTCCATATAGGCCCTGCAAAAATCCTGTATGGAAAATGCCTCCTGAAAAGCCTCTGATGTAACCAATACCAAGAACTGTTCCAGGAACTGCCATAGCCAGCATGGATACTGCTTCAATAAAGCCTTTGGCTTTGAATTTTCTTTTGACAACCAGATAAGATATGATCATGGACAAAAGAGCTGTTATTGGCGCAGATATAAGTGACAGAACGAAGCTGTCCTTAAAGGCCTTAAAGCCCTTGTACTTGCTAAACACGAGGCCAAACCACTTAAAGGTCAGATGGAAATCGTATCCCCAGGTTCTAAACATTGCTCCAAAGGGAACGCAGATGTACATGATTATTACAAATATTGCAAGGCCTGAGCAGAGGATTGTAAGAGGCATCGTAACGCTTTTATCTGTTATCAGCATACGCTCTCTTGATGCCTTTCCTGTCAGAGTGGCTGTGCTCTTGGCCTCCAGATAATACTTCTGCACAACAAACATTAGAAGTGTTATTGCCAAAAGAACTACCGCCATAGCCGCAGCGCCTTCTTTGTCGTAAGCTCCTGTTATCTGCAGGTATATTGTAGTTGCCAGGGTATCATAGGAGCCACCGATGATCATTGGGTTTGCGAAATCTGCGATTGACTCAATAAAGGTAACAAGGAAGGCATTTCCAAGTCCAGGAAGTATCAGGGGAAGTGTTACTGTCATAAACACCTTGGATCTTGATGCTCCCATATCTCTTGCTGCCTCCTCAAGAGAAGGGTCGATGTTTTTCAGAAGGCCCTTGAGCATCATGTAGCAAACAGGGAAAAATGTCAGTGTCTGAACAATGGCAATTCCCCAGAAGCCGTAAACGCTGTTGTCGTAAATATGCAAAAGAAATCTAGTGATGATCCCTGCTTTTCCAAAAAGCATGATCATAGAAAGCGAGAGTACAAATGGAGGTGAAACCACAGGCAGCATTGATACTACTTTAAAAAGTCCCTCCATAAATCTTGTGCGAAGCTTTACATATACTTCTACATAGGCAAACAAAAGCCCAATAAGAGCTGACGCAATGCCTACCAAAAATCCCACCTTTAAGGTATTGGTTATGGCTCTTCTAAAGTTAGGAAGGTCCATAACTCTTTTAAATGTTCCCAGGGTAAAGCCTTCATCCGACACAAAGCTATCCACCAATAGTATCGCTAGCGGATACAGGATAAATACCGTCAAAAAAACTATCAAAAGCAAAATGGTTGTCACCATGATAGGATCCCCAAGAAGCTTTTTTCTATCAAGGCTGGCGCTCTGACTTTTTGCCATCTTAGTCCTCCTCCGTCAGTTGCTAATGTCTTTCTTGCGCGCAAACGAGGTAATTGCCCGCAGGAATTTAAAATTATGGGCGGAGGGAAAACCCTTCCGCCCAGCGTATCTTTAATACTTTCTACTCCGCATTATAAATAATCACTCAGTCTTGAAACGATCATCTGCTGCGCTTCCAAGTGCTGTCATAACTTCTTCTACATATTTTGTAGTATTTTCTTTTGCATCTGCAAAGTCGTATTTCATAACGTTCTCAGGATCAAGGCCAAACTCTGCTGCTACTTCTGGCTGCTTGGCATTATCAAGAACCAGGAACTGATAAGAGCCGTTCTGAGCAGCGAGTTCTACACATTCAGGGCTAAGTGCATACTCAATCCAAAGCTTGGCAGCATTTGGATGTGCGCAGCCCTTAAAGATTGCTGTAGCGCCAACTTCGAAGGATGTTCCTGATGAAGGAATGATAAGTCCGATGTTGCCATACCCGTTATCAACAATCTGTGTGATGCCATCATGAAGGAAACCGATACCCACAACGCACTCACCGGTTCCTACATTCTTGGATGGGCCAGAACCTGACTTGGTGTAAACTTCGATGTTCTTATCAAGATCTACAAGGTACTGGATACCTTCGTCGTGTCCGTACTTCTGGATCATTGTGTTAACTACAAGTTTGGCTGTTCCAGCTGTGTTATAGTTTGAAAGCCATACAAGGCCTTTGTACTTTTCATCAAGAAGATCTGTCCAGTCTGCAGGCTCTTCAATTCCCATACGGGCAAGTTCATCCTTGTTTACCATAAATCCAAGGATTCCCTTGTAAATGCCATACCAGTAGCCATCAGCATCGCGATACATATCGCTAAGGAGGTGGCTTGCATTCTGAGCTTCATAGGCCTCTAATAGTCCCTCTCCTGCTGCAACGTTGTAAGGATCAGTTGTGCCGCCGAACCAAACATCGCCAGAAGGATTGCCGTTTTCTTCTTCAATCTTACTCTGAACTTCACCGGTTGAAAGTCTCTGAAACTGAACCTTGATGCCATAGGTCTTTTCAAAGTTCTCACATGCTGCTGCAAGATACTCTTCTTCACAGGAGCCATAAACAATAAGCTCGCCATCTGCTTTTGCAGCTTCGATGAGTGCATCCATTCCATCAGCTTCTGCTGCAGGAGCCTCAGTTTCTGCAGGAGCTGTCTCCTGCGTCTGTGTCTGTTCTACCTGCGGTTCCGTAGTTGTTTCTGCAGGTGCTGTGGTCTCTCCGCAGCCTACCATGCAGATTGTCATGAGACAAGATAGTACCAATGCTAGTTTCTTTTTCATATTCCTTCTCCTTTCAAAATGAAGACATGACACAGGTTATTCTGCATCATGATCATTTGATCAAATAAAACATTTGACAATAGAACACTGCTGGTTTCTCATGTTTGTCCGTTTTATAGAGCCATAGCTTTCTTGGTAAAAGCCTTAAGAATAACGTCAAGAATATCCTTCTGGTCTGCATTTTTAGGGATGTTTGTGACAACATCCGTCATTTGGTCAACGACTTTCTTGGCTGTCTTATCCTCCATGATCTTCTCAATCCAGTCTGGCTCTTCCATAGTTTTTTTACCAGAATAGACCTGCTCGAATATATAGGTGGCACCTTCTGCTACGGCAAAGACAACGCATCCTGCCACAAAACCGTTTATAATAGCCGCGCCTATGTTGAGCCCCGGAATCATCTTAAGGCCTGAAGTAATCATTTTGCCAACTTCACCCTTGGTTCCAAGTTCTATTATTTTTTTCATGAATTCTTTGGACTGCTTGTTTTTCTTGATTCCCCAGATTTTTGATATAGATTCTACCGCAACTGTCTCTGTGGGTTTTAGGAGCATAGCATCTGCAAAGGGCGGCGCCCCTACTCCAAGTGTTACACCAGCCAGCGTTGCCGCTGCAGCAACCGCGTGGGACATGGCGCGTCTTCTTGAAAGATTGTACTTGGCAACATCCTTTTCTGCGACCTGGTAGCCCTCAGGAAGAAGGCTGTTTGTAAGCTCTATAAGCTCAACTATACCCTTAGGAGGGGTTATTTTTCCATCCTCCGAAGTGCTAGGCTTGGCCACAACTGTCATGATCTCAGAAAGCCTTGTCGCATACTTTTTCTTGGACAAAAAAGCTTTCTCAATAATTTCCTGAGCCGACTTGGTGTCGCTTTCTTTGTAGGACTGGGTGATAACAACTATGATCGGAGCATTACGCCAAACACTGACAGCATTCATAAGTGAATCTATGGTCTTGGGAAAAAGCTTGGCCGTATATTTATCCACACAGAACCATATGGCGCTTATTCTGTCTATGTCATCATCTGTGTTCTTTATGGACTCGCCACACCACTTCTTCACAGCATTAACAGCCTTGTGCTCTTTAAAAACACCAGGCTCAATTCCAACAGTATCGATTAAGCGAAATGAGATTCCAGGATTTTCATAGATTTGGAAATCTTTGCAGGTCTTGCTGGTCTTTCCTGTTCCAGCAACTTTTTTCTCAGCTTTTTCTCCAAGAACAGCCTTGATCAAAGTAGTCTTGCCAACCCCTGCATAACCAACTACAAGAACATTACCTTTTTCCACTGTTTTTCTCCCCTAAAAAGAATGCCTATAGATGTATTTAGATGTCTTTTTGATATTATCAGTATAACATTAGTAAATGCACTATTCAATGTGATGTGCTTTGGTCGTTTTTGGTGTTGGGTTGGGGGTATCATGCATTTTTTGATTTTTATTGTTTCTTGCATGATTCTGTTCTGCACTTGTCATGCATAACTTGGTTTTTCTATTTTCTTGCATCATTCTGTTCTCACCAAGTGATGCAAAATCTGCATTTTAATTTTCTTGCATCACTCTAGCCAGCACTTGTCATGCATAACTTAGTTTTCTATTTTCTTGCATCATTTTATTCTCACCAAGTGATGCAAAATCTGCATTTTCATTTTCTTGCATCACTCTAGCCAGCACAAATCATGCAATTTCTTACTTTTCTCTTTCCTTGCATCATTTTTTCTCAGAGTATCATACATAATCTGTTTTTTATTGTTTCTTGCATGATTCTGTTCTGCACTTGTCATGCATAACTTAGTTTTTCTATTTTCTTGCATCATTATGTTCTCACTAAGTGATGTAAAATCTGCATTTTCATTTTCTTGCATCACTCTAGCCAGCACAAATCATGCAATTTCTTACTTTTCTCTTTCCTTGCATCATTTCGTTCTTGGAGTGTCATGCATAATCTGTTTTTTATTGTTTCTTGCATGATTCTATTCTGCACTTGTCATGCATAACTTAGTTTTTCTATTTTCTTGCATGATCCATTTCTACACTTGTCATGCATAACTTGGTTTTTCTATTTTCTTGCATGATTTCAGTCAACCTCTACACTTTCAAGGCATATGATATAATTATTGTATGAGTCAGGAAATCAAATTGATCAGAAGCAAAAGAAAAACATTAGTCATAGAGGTTAACGCCAAAGGCGAAGTTTGTGTCCGTGCGCCGCTTCGCATGCCAATTTCACAAATCAACAAATTTATTGGACAAAAAGCCGATTGGATTGATGATCATGTGCGCAAGATGAAGAACAAGCAAAAAGAACGCCAGGAGGCTGGAGAGGAAAAAATGCCCATTTCCGAGCAGGAAATAAAGCTCCTAAAAACCCGGGCCAAGAGGATCATCCCTGGGAAAGTCAGGTCTTACGCCGCTCTCATTGGTGTGACCTACGGAAATATCACTATCAGAATGCAAAAGAGCCGCTGGGGAAGCTGCTCCGCCAAGGGAAATCTTAATTTTAATTGTTTACTTATGAAAACTCCAGATGAGATCATAGACTACGTCATCGTTCATGAACTCTGCCACAGAAAAGAGATGAATCACTCACCAAGATTCTGGGCAGAAGTTGAGAAAATCATTCCTGATTATAAAGAAAAGCGCAAATGGCTAAAAGATCATGGGAATGAGCTAATGTACAGACCAATATAGAAGATAGGCTACAACTTGGGAGAAAATCAAGATGATAACTAAAGATAATCTATCAATGATTTTATCTTCAGATCAAGCTAGTGCAGCCAACAAATCTGCGACAACTTCTTCCATTGTCTTATCACCTTCATCGATGGTGATGTCTGCATATCTCTCATATAGAGGGGTTCTTTCGTTGTAGAGAGACACCAGCGACTGGCCTTCTCTCATAACTACGCCTCTCTGCTTAACATCTCTAAGGCGCTTTGTAAGTGTATCCATGCTAACCTTAAGATAGACTACCTTTCCAATATTCTTGTAGTGGTCCATAGCCTCTTTGCCATATACGGCACTACCGCCTGTAGCAATGACACTCTTTTCAACTTCAATCTCAGAGTTGATCTGATTTTCTATATTGATGAAGCCGTCAATTCCTTCTGTCTCAATGATCTGAGATAGTTTACGTCCTTCTTTTTTCTGGATTACTATATCAGCATCTACGAAGTTATACCCCAGAATCTTTGCAAGTATTACGCCTACTGTACTCTTTCCAGAAGCAGGCATTCCTATCAGGATAATGTTGTTTTTTTTCATAGTTTTAGGCTCCTCTACGGCTGTCTTTTGCAGCCCTATAGAGTATAGCAGAATATTGTTGCATGCGCAAAGAGAATGGCCGCTACTGTATAATCCGAAGAACGTGGCGTGCCTATTTCGCATTTACTGCATTTCCTTATCTAAATGACGTTGACTCCGTCACTCAGTACCATTTTTCTGGTGTAAAAAAAGATGGAAGCCATTTACTCTGCACAATGCAGGAAATGGTTTCCATCTCAATGTATTTCTGATCTGGTTACTTTCGTCCTTTTTACCGACATGGTCTGTTGACTCCGTCCCCTAGATCCATTTCTGGCTTAGGCGTTAACGATCTTGCCGAAGTCTGGCTTAAGGGAAGCACCGCCGATGAGACCACCGTCGATGTTAGGCTTTGAAAGAAGCTCAGCAGCGTTGCCAGCGTTCATTGATCCGCCGTACTGGATACGAACTTCATCAGCTGTAGCCTGGTCGTAGAGCTTAGCAATGAGCTCACGGATGAATCCGCAAACTTCCTCAGCCTGATCAGCTGTAGCTGTCTCGCCTGTTCCGATAGCCCAGATAGGCTCGTAAGCGATAACAAGCTTCTTAACCTGGTCAGCTGTTACACCTGAAAGGTCCCAAGTGATCTGTCTCTCAATCCACTCCTTGTAAGTACCAGCCTTACGAAGTGCAAGAGACTCACCACAGCAAAGGATAGGTGTAAGACCAGCAGCGAATGCCTTCTTAACCTTAGCATTGATGAGGATATCATTCTCGCCGAAGATGTCTCTTCTCTCAGAATGTCCCATGATAACATATTTAACGCCTGCATCTACAAGCATTGGTGCAGAAATTTCACCTGTGAATGCACCCTTGTCCTCGATGTAGAAGTTCTCAGCACCAACATTAACGTTTGTGCCCTTAACAGCCTCTACTACAGGTACGATATCGATAGCTGGTACGCAGTATACTACGTCTACAGCATCGTTCTTAACTAAATCCTTGAGCTCAGCAACAAGCTTAACAGCCTCAGAAGGTGTCATGTTCATCTTCCAGTTGCCGGCAATAATTCTTCTTCTTGCCATTTTTGTCTCCTTATACCGGTTCACATCATTTATAATGAGGTTCTGTTCTCAATCTTTGTCGTCAGCTGCGTATACGCCTGGAAGCTTCTTGCCTTCAAGGAACTCAAGAGAAGCACCACCACCTGTTGAGATGTGGCTCATCTTGTCAGCATAGCCAAGCTGGTTAACAGCTGCAGCACTATCACCACCACCGATGATTGTTGTAGCAGATGTCTCTGAAAGTGCCTTAGCAACTTCCTTGGTACCTGTAGCAAGAACTGGGTTCTCGAATACGCCCATAGGTCCGTTCCAAACAACAGTCTTAGCAGACTTAACAGCCTCTGCGTAAAGAGCGATTGTCTTAGGTCCGATATCAGCACCCTCTCTGTCAGCAGGGATCTTATCAGCATCAACAACTACTGTCTCAATTGATGGATTGTCGATAGGATCTGGGAACTCTGCGATAGTTACAGCGTCAACAGGAAGAAGAAGCTGCTTGCCAGCCTTCTGAGCCTTCTCCATCATTTCCCTACAATAATCAACCTTTGTCTCATCAAGAAGTGACTTACCAACTTCATATCCCTTAGCCTTAAGGAATGTGTAAGCCATACCACCACCGATGATAAGAGTATCGCACTTATCAAGAAGAGTGTTGATAACGTTGAGCTTATCAGCAACCTTAGCGCCACCAAGAATAGCTACGAAAGGTCTAACTGGGTTCTCAACAGCGTTTCCAAGGAAGTCGATTTCCTTCTGCATAAGGTAACCAACTACATTGCTGCCACCCTTCTGTGTGATGTACTTAGTAACAACTGCAACTGAAGCATGTGCTCTGTGAGCTGAACCAAAAGCATCGCATACATAATCATCAGCAAGATCAGCAAGCTCTTTTGCAAAAGCCTCACCAGCCTCTTCAGGCTTAGTCTCTTCCTTGCCTCTGAATCTTGTGTTCTGAAGAAGAATTACATCTCCCTCATTCATAGCTGCAACAGCTGCTGTAGCGTCAGCGCCTGTTACGTTGTAATCAGCGATGAACTTAACTTCCTTGCCAAGCTTCTCTGAAAGTCTCTTAGCAACTGGAGCAAGTGACTCTCCCTCGTTAGGGCCATTCTTAACCTTTCCAAGGTGTGAGCAAAGGATAACCTTACCGCCGTCCTTGATAAGCTTCTGGATTGTAGGAAGAGCTGCTACGATTCTTGTCTCGTCTGTGATCTCGCCACCCTTAAGAGGTACGTTGAAATCGCAACGAACGAGTACGCGTCTGCCCTTTACATTGATGTCATCTACTGACTTTTTGTTAAGTGACATATTTTTTTCCTCCTGGAATTATGATTTGAATTATTGCATCCTCTGAATCGGATGCTGAAAAGGTTTAAAAAAATGAGGCCCGGCCCATATGGACCGGACCTCATCAAAAGTCTATTTCGATATTCGAGGTAGATCAGCCAAGCTCTGCAAAGTACTTGATTGTTCTAACCATCTGTGATGTGTATGAGTTCTCGTTGTCATACCATGAAACAACCTGTACTTCGTATGTATCGTCATCAACCTTGTTTACAAGAGTCTGAGTAGCATCGAAGAGTGAACCAAATCTCATACCAACGATATCAGATGAAACGATCTCGTCTGTGTTGTATCCGAATGACTCTGTAGCTGCTGCCTTCATAGCTGCGTTAACAGCTTCCTTAGTAACGTCAGCCTTCTTAACTACTGCAAAGAGAAGTGTTGTTGATCCTGTAGGTGTAGGAACACGCTGAGCAGCGCCGATGAGCTTTCCGTTAAGTTCAGGGATAACAAGGCCGATAGCCTTAGCAGCACCTGTTGAGTTAGGAACGATGTTGCAAGCACCAGCACGTGATCTTCTGAGGTCGCCCTTTCTCTGTGGTCCATCAAGGATCATCTGGTCACCTGTGTAAGCGTGGATTGTGCACATGATACCTGACTGAATTGGAGCGTAATCGTTAAGAGCCTTAGCCATAGGTGCAAGACAGTTTGTTGTGCAAGAAGCAGCTGAAATGATCTTGTCATCCTTTGTAAGAGTCTTGTGGTTTACGTTGTAAACGATTGTAGGAAGATCGTTTCCTGCAGGAGCAGAGATAACTACCTTCTTAGCACCAGCATTGATGTGTGCCTGTGCCTTTTCCTTTGATGTATAGAAGCCTGAGCACTCAAGAACAACGTCTACGCCAAGCTCTCCCCAAGGGCAGTTGTTAGCATCTGGCTCTTTGTAGATCTTGATTGTCTTACCCTTTACTGTGATTGTACCAGCCTCATCATCAGCTGTTACGTCATCCTCATGACCTACTTCTACGTAACGGCCCTGTGATGAATCATACTTCAAGAGATGAGCAAGCATCTTAGGGCTTGTCAAATCGTTGATAGCTACTACTTCGTAACCTTCTGCACCAAACATCTGTCTGAATGCAAGACGACCGATACGGCCAAAACCATTAATTGCAACTTTTACTGCCATTTTAAGTTCCTCCTAAAATGAAATTTATATTTTGATTGCTGTTACATATCAATTTGATAATTTTTTATCAGCAATTACAATTCTAATAGACTTTTCCACATAAATCAAGTAAGAATATTTAAAAAACGTGATATCATAATAGGGTGCAAACGGCGAATTTTTAAAAAATGCGTAACTGTGGCACTTTACAGGTCTTTATAAAAAAATTATAAAAGCCATACATATTTGTAATATCAACAATAATCAATATTTCAAATGGATTTTGCATAACAAGCAATATGCCAGGAAAGGATATAAATGAATATACTTCCCGCTGACTATCACATGCATTCAGATCATTCCGGAGATAGCGACACTCCAATGAAAGATATGATTGAGAGTGCCATAAAGCTTGGCCTCTCAGAAATCTGTTTTACTGAGCATATGGATCTGGACTTTCCTGTGACAAAAGAAGTTCCGGAAGGCCTCTTTACTCTTGACATTCCAGCCTATAAGCGTGATCTCTTTTCCTATAAAGAAGAGTATAAGGATAAGATCACTATAAAATATGGAATTGAACTAGGGCTTCAGATGCAGATCACAGATACAAACTCTGCTCTTATAAAGGAAAATGACTTCGACTTTGTCATTGGTTCTATCCACCTTCTTGATAAAAAGGATCCCTTCTACCCTGAGGCCTGGGAAGGCAAGGATGAAAAAGATGTGATCCTTCGCTACTTTGAATCCACTTTAGAGAACATCCAAGCCTTTAATGACTATGACTGTCTGGGACACCTTGACTACATTGTGCGCTATGCCCCAAGTGGCGCGCCTTACTACTCTTACAATATGTATAAGGAAATAATAGATGAAATTCTAGTCACACTTGTCAAAAATGGCAAGGGACTTGACCTTAATACCAAGGCTCTTTTCCGTGGAAGCAAGGAGCCCAATCCACCAGCAGATGTATTGAAAAGATTCCATGAGCTTGGCGGACGTATCATAACTTTCGGAGCCGATGCCCACACTCCAGAAGGTATCGCAGGTTCTTTTGAAAAAGCCCGTGAAATTGCTATGAATTGCGGCTTTACCGAGTACTACACCTTTAACAAGAGAGTTCCATCTGCAATTAAACTATAGAAGCTTGATTTTCATTTGGAAATGGGGCGTATTGGACCAGTCCCTTGCGAAACGAGGGACGAATCCTGCGTAATGCATGGATCCATACTCCACATACACGCATACTCTTGTTTGGCTCTTATATGCGTGTACACTCCCACTTTCATCACGATGCCCTTACACGCATATTACTGTTTGGCTCTTATATGCGTGTACGCTCTCGCTTTCCATCACAATGCCCTTACACGCATATTTCTGTTTGGCCCTTATATGCGTGTACACTCCCGCTTTCCATCACGATGCCCTTACACGCGTATTCCCGTTTGACTCTTCTGTGCGTGTAGGATGCCAGTTATTATCAGAATTCCCTACACGCATTTTTCTATTGCATTCTTTTTGGCGTGTAAAATGATATTTTCATTTTTTTGCAATGTACACGCGTTTTCTCAACAAACAGCTTTCCACATGTAATAGTACAATTCTCGCCTCCGCAAGCATCAACACAAGTAGCAGCATAAGCATCAACACAAGCATCAACATAAGCAACAACAAATCTCCTTTATATCATTAACTAAATATAGTACAATAATTATACATATGTTCATTTGCATTTGATACTTTGTGCTTGAAATCTGCTAAATAGTTTGATACGCAGGAGGATTGTGATGCAGACAGAGTTCTTCGATAAAAACAAAAGAGCAACTGTATATAACAGCATTTACATATATAAGATCATCTCTCTGGTCGTTCTCGCCATATTGACAATTATTCTTGCCGTAATGTTCTTTAGAGACCAGGCAGTTGTGGATGGCATTATAGCTTCTCCAACTCCTCCTATTTTCTATGTCATGCTCATTACTCTTATTTTGTTTGCTTTTTCTGTCATTTTTGACTTTTACATTCTCCATAGAACCGCATCAATTGGCAGGCATCTTAACCGGCTTGCTTACATAGACAAGCTGACAGGGCTTCCTAACAGATACAGCTGTGATCTGATCTTTGAGAGCTTCAGTTCTCCTGAAATCTTACCAAATGCTGGATTCCTCCTGCTTAAGATCAATAATCTCTCTTCTATTAACAAGGATAATGGGCATACAAATGGAAACTTCCTGATTTCCGAGTTTAGCTCAATTCTGGAGGATGTTAGCCAGGATTATGGCCACATTGGCAGAAATGGTGGCAATGAATTCATTATGATCATGGAAAACTGTGATGACGTGAAGGCGGATATGTTTCTTATGGACCTCACCAAAAGAATTCACGGCTACAACGAAATGAACATTGGCGATCCGCTGGAAGTTGCTTATTCACGCTGTCTTAACCGAGACGAACACAAAGAAAAAATAGCTGAGCTCATTTCTCTTGGATACAAGAGGCTTAAGGAAATTCCCCAGATTCTCTCATGAATATGATAAAAAAATTAAAAGCAGACAGATTGTTTAATAAAAACAAAATAGCTATCTTTCTAGCCGTGGGGCTTGCCTCCATGGCTTTAGTTTCCTGTGAAAGCGCAGATGAAGGCGCCACAAGAACAGCAAGTTCTAATATAGGAAACAAGCCTGCTTCTAGTCCTGCGGAGGCTGCAGTCACAGAAAGCACTGCTCCGCCTGTAAAAGGGGAAAGAGATAACACTTCCGTGTGTCTTGTCCCAGAAGCGCCGGGAACTACTGTCTACGAGAATGAATACGCCCATCTTGATGCTTCCAACATTTCCGAGGGCTACATCGTAGTAAGGTATACCGGGGATTCTGGCAAGGTAAAGCTCCAGATAACAGGTCCAAACGAGATTACCTACACCTACAACCTTACAGTAGGAGCCCCCACTGATGAGGTCTTTCCTCTCCAGAGTGGCAATGGTCAGTATCTGGTAAATGTCTTTGAAAACCTGCAAGGAACCCAGTACACAACCGTCTTTTCCCAGATGGTTGATGTTACGCTCGCTAATGAATTCGGGCCTTTTCTGTATCCAAACCAGTACTGCACTTTCAGCGCCGACAGCCTTGCTGTAAAAAAAGCTGAGGAACTGGCTTTTACTTGTAATAATGACCTGGAAGTAGTATCAGAAGTCTACAACTTCATGATAGAAAATATCAAATATGACTACGATGAAGCTGAAACAGTGCAAAGCGGCTATCTTCCTGACATCAACGAGGTTATGACCACCAAAAAAGGTATATGCCTCGACTACTCCGCTCTTATGTGCAGCATGTTAAGAAGCCAGAGGATTCCTACCAGAATGGAAATTGGCTATGCTGGAACAGCTTATCACGCCTGGATCAGCACTTATATAAAGGACATTGGCTGGGTCAACGGTATGATACAGTTTGACGGAAAAGAGTGGTCTTTAATGGATCCGACCTTTGCATCAAATACGGAAGAAAAAGCTTTAAAAGACTTTATTGGCGATGGCAAGAACTACTCAGTTAAATACATTTACTGATGGAGGCAAGATGATACAGAAAAAAACACAGTTAAAGCTTTCAAACTATGAAATAGCAAGCTTTTGCAGGCAGATGGCTCTTTTGATAAAAGCTGGCATCTCTCCTGCAGAAGGAATTGAGATTCTGATCCAGGATTCCCACGACGCTTCTGCCAAGAAACTCCTGGAACAGATAAACCATGTGCTAATGAGCGGTGAAAAATTCCACGTTGCCCTTGAGATGAATGGTTCTTTTCCTGACTACATGGTCCATATGGTGACAATCGGTGAGGAATCCGGAACTCTGGATACAGTCATGAATTCCCTGGCTGACTACTACGAGCGCGAGGAATCCATATCAACCAGCATAAAAAGCGCAGTCAGCTACCCTCTCATCATGGTATTTATGATGCTTGTTGTTGTCATAGTCCTCATCATCAAAGTTCTTCCTATCTTCCAGCAGGTTTTTGCACAGCTAGGCACCAATATGAGCGGATTTTCCCAGTCTCTTCTTGATCTTGGAAACATACTGAACAAGTATTCCATAGTAATGGTGGCCATTTTGGTGATCATAGCCTTCTTGTTCATCTTCTTCTCAAGCACTGACAAGGGTAAAAAGCTATTCAAAAAAATCCTCAGCAAATTCGTAACCACCAAGAAACTCATGCAGGAACTTGAGAGTGCCAGATTTGCAAGCGGCATGGTCCTTACTCTTTCAAGCGGCATGGACACTTTCGAGGGGCTCTCTCTTGTTAGCAAGCTTGTTGAAACTGATGAGATGAAAAAAAAGGTCGAAAACTGCCGAAATCTCCTGCTTGAGGGAGATAGCTTTCCTGAAGCCCTTGAAAAATCCAACATTTTCACTTCTTTTTATTCCCAGATGGTTTCCGTTGGTTTCAAGGCAGGTTCCATGGACAGCGCTATGCAGCAGATTGCTGACCGCTATGAAAAAGAAACAGAGCGAAAAATCTACTCTTTTATCTCAATAGTTGAGCCAACCCTAGTAATAATCCTGTCCGTCATCGTCGGAATCATTCTTTTGTCAGTAATACTGCCCCTTATGGGCATCATGACGACTATCGGGTGAGAGAATGCTGCCGATATATGCACCAGACAGCCACTTGCAAAAACCTAGTACCGCACAAACCTTGGAAGAGGCATAAATCCAGGAGAAATGTATGGCTAATAGATTCGAATCAAAGGAAAACAGAATATTCAGGATTTCTGACGGAGCCTATAGGCTTATTTCCATAGCTATTTTTGTGGGAATCGCCCTTCTCTTTTTCCTGGCTGTTGATGCTACCGGCAAAAGTTCCATCAGTAAGCAACAAGAATCCTTAGAAAATGCCCTCTCCCGCGACATTGTCCAGTGCTATGCCATTGAAGGCAGTTATCCACCTGACCTTAAGTATCTTGAAGACCACTATGGCCTGACCTACGACAAAGAAACATTTTTTGTTGACTATATCCCGGTTGCATCCAATCTGTATCCCGATGTAACCATAATCCGCATAAAGAAGTAGCTTTAAACTGATCTGAGGAAAAAGATGAATCCAAGAACAAGCAAAAAACATGTAATTGATACGGTTTTTGTCATCTGCCTGATGCTGCTTTTTCTTTTGTCTGCCCTTACAATTATCGCCATAGGTGCAAGCATATATAAAAAGAATGTGGCTCAGACCAACGACAACTACGCCCAGCGGGTCTCTATCGCTTATGTCACAGAGAAGGTCAGACAGTCGGATGTGTCAGGCTCTATCTTCGTCCGGGAGCTCTTTGGGCAAAATGTGCTTGTGTTCCAGCAGGAGGTAAACGGAGACCTCTACAATACCTACATTTACAGCCATGAGGGGTATCTGATGGAATTGTTTGCAAGAGACGACCTTGAAAGTTTTTACCCTCAGACCGGGCAGAAAATTTTAAAGATCAATTCCTTTATGATTGAAAAAGCTAGTGACGATCTACTCCGGGCTACCATAACTGAAGAAGACGGGCAGGAAGAAACCGTATACATTTCAATCCACAGCAAGTAAAAAGAGATAATTGGCCTATGAATTCATCCCATTCAAAAACAAGTCTTTTCCTAATGGAAATCATAATCGCTATTTTGTTCTTTTCCCTGGCAAGTGCTGTATGCCTGCGGCTGTTTGCTGCTGCCCACATTATGTCAGATCAGGACAAGAATCTAAATAATGCTATTTTGTGGTCCCAGAATCTGTCCGAAAGCTTCTATGGTAGCAACGGACACCTTCTAATGATAAAAAATCTGTACCCTACAGCCTATCTTGCGGAGGAAGATACTGAAAGTGATGGCACGATCATCCTTTTTTTCGACCAGGACTGGTATCCGATAGACAGTTCTTTGTCTGGAGCCTCCTACGAGGCTATGCTCATTATCAGAAAAGACCTGGCGGATAACGTGTATGCTGACGTAAAAGATAAGGAGGCTTCCCTTAAGGGCTATGCAATAACTGGAAAGATTGCAATTTTAGACATCAGAGGACGGAGTGAAAGTTACATGGTTATTCCGGAAGATAGTAGTGATGTGCTGTTTGAGAACACCGTAGATGTGTATGTCGGGGAAGACTAATTTTAGAAATGGTGCAAATAGGAAGGTAACGAAAAATGAAAGCAAGAAGATCCAAGGGAATAAACGCAGGAAGCGCTTCGATACTGCTGATCTTTGCGGTGCTGAGCCTTATCTCTTTTGCCACCCTTACACTAGTAAATTCAAAAGCTGACTATAATCTTAGCAACAATCTAGCCCAGAGACAGCTAGCATATTACAGAGCCTGCCATGAGGGAAATGCCTTTGTAGCCGCCGTAAATTCAGGCTATGAAAACTTTTCTCAAGATGATATAATTAAGAAAAGTATACCAATTACCGATAATCAGTCACTTGATATTACGTTAATGTCAAATATTAGAAACAACTCCACCAATTCAACGAATAAATATACAATTACCCAGTGGCAAATTGTGGATCACCGCGACACAGAGTACGATTACACGCTTCCAGTATATAAATAAGTCATTATATTAGCATAAATTTTCCCAAGACTTTATCAAATTTTAATTTTTAGCATAACGATTTAACGCTTATATTTATAAATCCGTGTTACAATAGATTATGTACTGAACAACTAAAAAATAAAAAAAAGAAAGAAAGAAATTTCATCAATTTTCTTAGCAACTAAAAATACTTATTGGAGGTTCAATATGGGAAAAAGAATACTCATTACTGATGACGCCGCTTTCATGCGCATGATGCTTAAGGATATCCTCTCCAAGAACGGATATGAGATTGCTGGCGAAGCTGAGAACGGTAAAGTCGCAATCGAAAAATATAATGAGTTGAAACCCGACCTTGTAACTCTGGATATCACAATGCCTGAGCTTGATGGTATCGGAGCCTTGAAGGGAATCAAGGCTGCAGATCCTAATGCAGTTTGCATTATGTGCTCTGCTATGGGTCAGCAGGCAATGGTAATTGAATCTATTCAGGCCGGAGCCAAGGACTTCATTGTTAAGCCTTTCCAGGCTGACCGTGTTCTCGAGGCTGTTAAAAAGGCCATCGGATAACTTAAGGCAAAGTAAGAGCCGCAGGATTTTTATCCTGCGGCTTTTTCTTATTTAAAAGCAATCTGCGCGAAGTTGTAGAAGCCGAGGTACCAGATGTTGAAATCATGGCCGCCGTTTAGCTCCTGCCACATGTAGTTCTGGCCGCTTACGAAC
This sequence comes from Butyrivibrio sp. INlla14, assembly GCF_900102515.1. Lineage (GTDB taxonomy): Bacteria > Bacillota > Clostridia > Lachnospirales > Lachnospiraceae > Butyrivibrio. The sequence continues at coordinate 3,640 of NZ_FMVS01000006.1, read as the reverse complement.
TGATTGCATACAGAAGGCAGGTTCTTGGCTGCCTGTGAGTGGCTTGAGTATGCGATGCCATCCTGAAGTCCACATACATTGTAGAAATAGTGGATAGGATATGAATTGCCACTAAGAAGTGATGCGGTCTTGGAAGCTGCATTACTTGTAGGAGCTGCTGAAAATGCTCCAAAGTAGCCAAACAGATCAACGCACTCTCCGATACCAATGTTGATAGTCTGCATTCCGCCCATTGAAAGACCAGCTATAGCTCTGTGATCTCTGTCAGCATTTGTGCTGTAGTGAGAGTCAATGTAAGGAATGAGGTCGTATCTGAGCTCAGCACCGAAGTTGTAAAAAGAATTTGTTGAGCCGCTGGCTGAAGCCTTACCATTTGGTGTAACTACGATAAATGAATCAATGTCGCCATAGTATGACAAGTTATCCATGATAGCCTTTACTGTTGAGTTGTTGCCTGTCATACCCCATTCGTTCTCGTTTCCGCCGATACCGTGGAGAAGGTAAAGAACATTGTACTTCTTGTCTGGACTGTATCCGGCAGGAAGGTATACGTTAGCCTTCTTGGTATATGTGCGGCCATTAGCCTCTGTGTCATGTGCAGTATAGGAAATGTTCACTATAGTACCTGAACCTTCTCCGTATCTTGCAGATGAATATTTGGAAGGGATTGAGTTCTCAATCTTGGCAGTTGGATCGTAATGTGGGTTAGGAGTTGGCTCCTGGCCTTCATTACCACCAGCAGACTCGTTGCCGCCCTGATTCTCGTTTCCACCAGTAGAACCACTGTTTCCGCCTTCATTTCCTGCAGAACCACTTCCTGTGGTGCTTCCAGCTGCGCTTTCAAGAACGTAGTCAAAAGAGCTGCCTACCTGGCCTACACCGATTGAACCAAATTCAATACTCTGTCCGTTTGCAATAGACTTGTTCCAGTCTACAGGAGTGATCACATAATAATCACCACTTGATTCAAGATTTACATTCCAGCAAGAATCAATATTTACCTGATTCTTGTTAACCTTGAGTGTCCAGCCATCAACTGTGTTTCCAGAGTTGTTGGAAATCTTATAGGTTACCTGATAGCCTGAACCCCAGCTATTAATTGAATATTCAAGTGAAAGACCAGATGAAACAACTGGAGTAGGCTGTGGGTCTGTCTGACCTTGTCCGCCCTGGCCTTCGTTACCGCCAGTTGAACCACCCTGACCTTCATTGCCGCCAGTAGAGCCGCCATTGCCGCCCTGGCCTTCGTTGCCGCCGGTAGAGCCGCCCTGTGAGCCTGCGTCTGTCTTTTCAAACTGCCACTGCTGGTTAGCGCCGCCATTGTAGGTCCACTGTACTACGTTTGTTCCGTCAGCTGTCTTTTTCTCATAGATATCAAGATACTTGGCAGCATTTGAACTCTTTGTTCCGATAGTGTAAACACCGTTTGTACTTGTTGCCTTTAAGATAAACTGCTGAGCGTTTCCGCCGTAGCCCTGGTATGTTCCGATGTTTGCGCCATCAACGTCCTCTCCGTTAGCTACATCCATCATGATATTTCCAAGTTTACTTGTGAGTGTTACGTAACCATCATTTCTATTTGTTACATACCACTTCTGGCCGTCAACACCTGTGCCGGAGCTTATTACAACGCTGTTCCAGCCATCTGCCTTGTTGCCCTCAACTGTAAGATACTTCTGAGTTGCAGGATTCTTGATGTAATACCAGCCATCATCGATATGCGCTGTAGCATTGGTGTTTCCAGAAGGTGCTGTTTCTGAAGATCCACTTCCACTACCACTTCCGCTGCCAGAGCCGCTTCCGCCCTGACCGGGATTGCCAAAGACATCAGTATAAGCCTTAACCACATAGTCATAAGCTGGCTTACTAACGCCAATGTTTGACCAGATAAGAGGCTTCTGACCTGATAACCAGGTTTCAGCATCTGAAGGGCCCCACCATGTGATGCAGGAAATGTTTCCGCCATTCTTTTTGGCTGTATTGATGTTCTTAAAGAGCTGATAGCAGTAGTTGTTAAGATCGTTGTCGCCGTTGTTCTTGATATCAAGCTCTGTGATCTGAACCTCGAAACCTGCTCTGATAAAGGCATTGAGAGCCTGTGTATAATAATCAACTGAAGGATAGCTTGTGCTAAGGTGAGACTGCATTCCGATGCCGGCGCAGACTTTTTTGCCCTGGTTGATGTAATTAACAAGCTTGATCTCGTCGTTAACTACCATGTAAGTGTTGTAATCATTGTAAAAGAGCTTTACCTTATCCGTAAGCTTGAAGTATTCAAGACACTCATAGGCGTAATTGAAAGCTTTTTTTACATAAGAAGCGTTAGTCTTATTGTTTCCGTAAACAGCCTCCCAGCCTGAGTTCTGGGCATGCATGATCTCATTTGCAACATCCCAGTATACAACAACGCTGCCGTACTGGCTTGAATAAACATGATTAAGAACTGACTTGACATAGAACTCCAGGCGGGCATCCATTGTGGACTGGTTTACAAAGCCGCCATTTCCTGAAAAACCATTTCTAAAGAACCATGTAGGGGTCTGAGAATGCCAAACCAAAGTGTGGCCTCTCATCTTAAGACCATTCTGATAGCAGAGTTTCATGGCTTCATCAACAGTGGAAAAGTTGATCTTTGGAACATAGCTTTCCTTATAATTTGAGGGAATGTAGTAGCCAAGTCTTTTTGCTTCGTCTACTGATATGAGAGTAGCAGATCTGCTTCCTAAAAGATAATCTGGCTTAAACTCATTTCCCAAGGTGACAATGTTTGAATCTTTCTTGATGGCGTTAACTGTACTCTGGTTTCTGAGCATAAATGTATGAACACAGTTGCCGGAATACCCGTATTTGGCGCCATAGGTCTCCATGAGATTGTAGCTTGCGGCCCTCACATTACTCTTGAAGCACACCCCCATTGTGCTAACAAGGAGAAGCATGATCAGTAGTTTCGAAATGATCCCTTTCACGTTAAACTTTTTCATACTTGTTTCTCCATTTCTTATTAAGTTGGATTTCGTGAATCTACATGCCAGACATCCCCCAATACCAGCATGTTTATGATAGTTACTTGCTCGAGCACCATCATTCTAACAGTAATGATTTGTAATAACTTCTTAATAATTGCTTAATAATTTGCACAATTTGCTATTTGTGTGCACAATTTTCATACAACTAAAATAGTTTCCTGTAAACATCACAAATATCATGTGAATATTACGAAAACTCCAAAAGAGTTTTTACAAGATTTGTGCAAAAAAACGAAAAACTACAGCCAGGATTTTTAAGATTTTAACAGAATTTGTAAATGTTAACTTCCTATCTTTTTAACTCTCGTCGTCACTTCCGGTAAATCCCCTCAAAAAATCTCTTAATGCAGGGTTGATGATTTTTAATCCTCCTCATCAGCGTCCCCATTCATGAATTCTATGATCTCTTTCAGTGACTTTTTACTCTTCTCGAAAGCCTTCACCAGTTCCTTGCTCTCAAGTTCCCTGCGCTTTGTTATGAGCTTGTCCAGTTCTTTAAGCTCTGCTTCATATCTGTCTTTTGCCTTAAATACTGCCTCTTCCTGTTTCTTGATTCTATCGTCTAAACTTGTTCTTGCCATGATATCAGTCCTCCCTCTCTGCATTTGCCTTAA
>NZ_FMVS01000004.1 GCF_900102515.1 Butyrivibrio sp. INlla14 | reverse complement strand
CTTTTTGTTCTGTCCGTTATTTACTAATTTTGTTCTGAATAAATTCTCTATCGAGCGGTCTTGCGAATTACTTCGTAATTCCCAAGCTTTTGCTTTCGCAAAATAAAAGCTGAAATAATCAATTCTCTGCAAGCAAGCTTGCTCGACTTGCTTATTTCATCTTTTGCCCTGCTCAATACTTTTTGGAATCTTTTCAGGGTTGCATTACTGTTTATTTGTCAAGGTACAGGAGCTTAGAATCCGCTCCATTGCTGCATTTGCGTCGCTTCGTGTCCGCAGCAGCAACGTATATAAATATATCACTGGCCTATATTAGTGTCAACAACTTTTTTAACATTTTTTTCTTGACGTTATTTGCCATCCGGAAAACTTGTAAATGCGCCCCTTTCAACTATAGGAAGGCCATACTTCTCTTTTGCATCTGCGAATGCCTTGATCATAAATGACATGTTTCTGGCAAGGTTTCTCATGGTCTGAAGTCCCTCAAGATCCTTCTTAACATCCTCAGCAGTGAATCCATGTACCTGATTCCAATATGTGCTGGAAGCCACAGGCATTCCGCTTATTGTGAAATACTTATTCAATACGTCAAAGCTAGCTGTGTTACCACCTCTTCTGGCGCTAACCACAGCCGCTCCAACCTTCATATGCTTGGAGAATGAAGTGCTGTAAAAAAGTCTGTCCATAAAAGATAGTATGGTGCCATTAGGTGAGCCGTAGTAAACAGGGCTTCCCACAACAAGTCCATCTGCCTCTTCAAACTTAGCAGCCACCTCGTTGACCAGATCATTAACTACACATTTCCCATTGTTCTCACAGTAGCCACAGGAAACACATCCTCTGATATCCTTATTACCAACATGGATGATCTCTGTCTCTATTCCTTCTTCATTAAACACCTTAACCATCTCATCAAGTGCAGCTTTCGTGCATCCATTTGTCTTTGGACTTCCATTTAATAAAATAACCTTTGCCATAGTGTTATCGCTCCTCTCCTACCTTATACCTGCCAAAATCAAGGTTCCTATTCCTATAATTATAAATCCGCCGAACATACTCAGCAGATTTGCTACTATTCCATAGCCAAAGCTCTTCAAGAAATTACCATAGCCATCTTTGCACCTGAGCACAAAACCGTAGAATAATCCTTCACCAACCCATATTATAATTTCCATGATAGCTAATGCCAGCAGCATTGCCATTCCTAATCGTATGGGTTTAAAATACATCAACCTGTTTAGAAAGAATTGTGTTACACCGTTTGCTATTATAAACGCCAGTATATTACCTTTAGTCAACGGATATTTAAACATAAACACCAGAACCAGGCCTTCAATGATATAAGTAAACATCACATTTCTAATAGTGCTTAAAATCCGATTGCGTAGCTGAGTTGTAGTATCTTCTAACAGTTCTCCAGTAGAATAATCCATCGTAGCATAGCAATGGTACTCAACAGCGTCACATGGCTCACTTATAGTTACATTTCCGTACTTGTCTATTACGACCGCCCTGAAATAAGATGGTGCCCAGTAATCAAAGCTATATTTTTGTCGTTCATTAGACTTAAGACTGTTCATCCATGTGTCTGGATAATCAAAAAAATACCAGCCATCATAATAAAAATTTTCCAGATATTCCTCAATTTCTTCCTGATTGCTGTAATTCACCGTAAGCGGCGAGTTTGTCAAACCTTCCAGATTGTCCTCTCTACTAGTATACTGCAATAGCCCGACATAATATTCGCCTTCCGGCGGATTAATTATTGTAAGGTCAACAGAGGGCTTGTCTCCCATATCAGCATAGGCTGTTACACTAAATGAGTGCATCAGCAATAAAGGCAAAAGAAAAATCAGCAACTTGATCAGCTTTTTTGTAGTTTTCATTTTCTTGTATATGTCCAATCTTTTCCTCTTAGTCCCAATCATACTTAAAATCATAGCCATCTTCTGGTTCCCCTATCTCATATCCAAGAACTTTGGTGAGCTTCTCTTTAAGATCCTGATACCACTCTTCCCAGATATCTTGTGGCATTTCACCCGCAAGCTGTATCCCGCTTGGTTCGGCTGATGCCCAAAGATCCACGCTTTCGCCTTTCCAACTGGGGCCATTATCATTTCCTGCCCAGTATGGCATAGATTCATAAACTTTACCAATATTTTCCCAAACATGGTCTGGAGCTGTATAATGAATGTTAAGATTTACATCAATATTCATTTTTACCTTTCCTCTTATCAACATAGATCAGGTCATGATTTACGACCCTTATATATACTATGAAATCTCCTTCTGCTACTCTCGGACGCAGTCCATTCACAAAAGCAATACCATGCTCTCCTAGCTCTGTAGTACAATGATATGCACAGTAATTCCCACTTCTTGAATATGTCTGAACCACGTTTTCGCAAGTTCCACGTATTCCCTTATAGCCACTCCTATATCTGGCTTTCCATATAGATACTATCCCATAAATGCAATATATCATTATACATACAAATACGGTAATTACTATCACATCCCTTAACAATGCAGCAGGATCATAAGAATCATTTCCATATGGCATCACAAATATAAGAAATGATGCTGAAAACATGAAGGCGAGCAAATAGCCAAAGAATAGTTTTCTACAGTCCTTTTTAAACTCATCAGCCACATCTGAAATATCCATATCCTTACCATCAAGAAGTGTCAAAGTTTCTAGTCTTCTTGAATATATCACATCATTTTCATCTTTATTTCGAAATTCCCTTCTAAAATTCATAGCTATTTTGTATTCCACTCTTTTTTCAAAATGGCATACTGGTAGGTGTTTTCGTAAAGCGGAGTTCCATCAAGATTCTTAACAAAGCTGATGAACTCCTTGAAAAGGCCTTCCTGTCTCATTCCAAGTTTCTCGCAAAGACGCTGACTCGCCTTGTTGTAATCCTCAGTATAGGCATATATGCGCCTTGCTCCTTTATCCCTGAAAAGATAATCAAAGAAAGCATGTGCTGCCTCGTAGGCATATCCTTTACCTTGATAATTATTATTCAGCATCCAGCATGGGCTAAAGGTATCCATCTTTGGATCAGCACCATGCTCATCTGCAGGTTCTGGATAAGCCTCAATCTCGCCAATTACTTTTCCGGAATCCTTAAGTACTATCGCAAAATAGTACTCTATTTCCGCAGATCTTCTTAAAACCTCTTCTTTTGCCTCCTCCATAGAGTGAAGTTTCATATTTGAAAAACAATTTACAGCCGGTTCATTTAAATATTCAAATACATCCTTTTCGTCACCATCCTTAAATGGGCGAAGTATCAATCTTTCTGTTTCAATTATCATTTAACTATTCTTCACCTCCCGAGAATTTGAATTAACAATTTTCGCTCCTCTCCTACTCTATATACCTACAAAAGCTCAGATTGCAATCTTCCAGGAAACCTTATCTAGATCGAAGTATAGCCGCACAGTCCTATACATATCAAGTATCAGTACTCTGCATTCGAATACTCTGTCCTTACTGCATACATAGACCCCATCCGGAGTTCTATAGGTCTCCTTACTATATAACTGCCGATATCCCTTTATAGTATAGGCCTCATAAACCCCATCCTCGTTTAGCAACCTGAAACGCAGAGGTATCACGCTTCCATCCGCCTTGTGCTCACATATCACATCTACATTATCTATAATCCTGCTCATATCCAAGAACCTACTTATCACAAAACTCACAAACATACGTTCGATGTAATTATATTATACGAACTCATGTTCTGTTTTGCAAGCCCTAGATATTGTGCTCCTAAGCAAAAAGCAATACCATACCATCAATTGTTTGCCCTTAGTCCCAATCATACTTAAAATCATAGCCATTTTCTGGCATTTCTATCTCATACCGGCTCCTGCATGAATTCATCAATAGCCTTTATAACAGGCGCTGAATACCTCTCCTCTCCAAAAAGCCACTGCTCATGCTGCATATTAAACTCCCTAATCTCTGGATCCCTAAAATACTTTTTATAGCGTTTTAAATACTTTTCACCCATTTTATTGGCATATATAAAATGAACTTTTGTATGTTCCACATAGATGTCATCCTTAAGATGTGTAAGAAGATCTGTGTAATACTCATTCTTGATTGATTCAGGACTAAACTTTGCAAAACACTCCATGAATTTATCAGCAGTTTCATCATTCATCAAAAAGAAGCTTTTGAGCTTTTCTCTAGTCTTATTCCGTTTCTTCTCACTTCCCGTAAAGCTTGTAAGTAACGGAACTACAAGCTTTGATTGAAGCCATGCAGCTAGTTTTCCACTTTGATCCAGATCAGGGCTACCAAAAATTCCATGATCAAGATGTACATTCTCCCTCTGTATAAGTTGGCCAACAAAGCTGGAACCGAGGGATGAACCAATTGCTCCATCTATCCTCCCCGCATAGTTTTCCAGAATATATTTCTCTATTTTCTCTGTAATAGTTATCATATCCGGGAAAATGTCTTTTCCTCCATCAAAGCCATCATAATTGACACAGATCAGATGATAATTCTCTGACAACCTGTCTATCACCGTTCCAAAATTTGTCTGCCAGTCACAGCATGTTCCGGGAATCAACATTAAAGTCTTCCCACTCATATTTCCCATTTCTTCAAATGTCATCGCTTAAACTCTCCTCAATTCATCACGAAACTCATATAAGTATGTTAGCACTCTTTGTTAGACAATGCTAACCATTTGCAGAATAATGCGGATTGACAGCTTTTTTATTATGTATCTGAAACGTCGCAGTTATATAGCACATCCTTATGAGAAAACAGGAAAAGAGCTTCACCATACGGCAGAGCTGTGGCTTAGGATAGGATAGCATGTCATGTGATAAATTGTGCCTCGGACTTTGTCTATTAAAATGTTGTTACAGGATCTGGATAATTCTTGGCAACAATCTGGTCAATGCGTTCCTCGGTCATGTCACGCAAGATCACATGCTCAGCATCATACCTGGACAACGAGTCAAGATCAACCTCTTTTTTGAAGTCATCAAAAGAGATTCTGGCTACGATAGCATCTTTCTCAAGTGAACATAAAGATACCGTGAAAAAATCACATTTAAGATCTTCTCCCGTATCGGGATTTTTGAAAAATATAGGCTCGCAGGCCTTCAGCGGGAAAACCGCGTCTGCGGTTGCGGTAACGGCGTAATTACCAAAGAATGTACTCTGTCCGATTCTGTATATTCTCGGAACCGCATAGTACAAATCCTGGGCCTGAGTGTTATGTAAGAGCATAGCATAACCTTCAAGATCACCCCTATCGGCAAATTCTGCAATAGCGTTGCACTCAAGAACCACGGGATTTATTGCACCCAGAATGATCGTTTTTCCAAATTCATTGGCCCTTTCCTTCTGCTCTGAAAGATATTTCATATTGTATTCGCAGGTCTTTGCCTCGCAATCATCTAAATCGCTCAGCCTGTAGTTTGAACCATCCTGCGTAAATTCTTTTGCTCCCCAGAGGGTCATGATATTTTTAATGCACTCATAAAACAGATGAATGTCGTAATTGGTGGACAGAAAGTTTAGCCTTAATGAAATTTCGTTTCTGTCGTCCCCTGTCCAAACAAATTCGAAGCCTCTTCCGATATGTCTTTTGTCATAAATGATATTGGTACCCTGTATAAGCCCGTCCTCAAGCCTGAAATACTCATCAGCATGTCCGTAGGGATTGCTGCCTGCCACATCGGCTATGGTCAGTGGCTTTTTAATAAATTTCTTATTGCGAATAGTTACATCAACACCCATTGTGCGTGGTTCCTTTCATTAACGTTTTATTCCAAAACATGTGTTTCTCAACGTATCATACCTGTTTTGTCTGCTACATCCAATATTTTATTTTTTTCGGCAGACATTTTGTTCCTAGCATGTCTGCTTTATTTGAAGAATGTCACAAAGCGGCCGACATACTGACCTATAATTGTCTACCGCAATCGAAATAATCTAAAATTACAGCAGACAAACTACACTAAAAATGTCTGCCATAATCAGAAACATCTCATATCACAGCAGACAACTCACCCAAAATCCGTCTGCCGCAATCGCTAACATCTCATATCACGGCAGGCATATTTCCTGTTTTTACAGAAAACAGCAGGTATAAGGCTAGAAGATAATGCCGATCTCAAGAAAAAAACACCTCCCTGATATGCGTTCTGCTCTGAGTGGCCTTAAATATCCCTAACCCAGGAATTCTTCCTGTCCAAAGAAATAGGTTGTCCATCCTCAAGGGAAACACTGCCCCTTTCTCCATAGTAGGTATCTGGCTGATCCTTATCTATGGCTCCCCATCCGGAAAATCTCTCGGGAGCAATGGATTTATCCATCTTGCAGTCAATAAATACGGTTCTAGCCTCGTCGCGCCATGGGCGTCCCAGAAATACGGAGCCTTTTTCGCACCCTTCCTCGCCCTTGATGATGCAATTTCTGAATATAAAGCCCTGATTGTCTTTGCTGCCGCAGGCAGCTGTAATATAGCCGTTTACAAAGCGTTTCTCTGAGTCTTTTCCACTTTCAACATCAGTTCCACCGCATTCCATCACATTACGCTTTCTGTTATTACACTGAATAAGGCAATCCTCAAATTCAGCGTCTGCGCCGCCAAAAATAAAGTCCACATCACCGTAGATTTCACAGTTCTTATAGTACTGTTTTGTAAGTTTTCTCGCGTTCAGCTTTCTAGGCCCCATAAAGCCATTCTTTTGCCTCTCAGTAAGAGGAAGTGGAGCACAGAAAAGAGTGTCCTGATGGCCGGTCATCTTCACATTCTCAAAGTGACATTCATCAGCATCTGCATACACTGCTATGGCCTGGCCGCGAAGCGATCCATCTCCTGCAGTATTGGCTATTGTCATATTGCTGACCGACACCTTTTTTCCGCCAAAAAAGGCAGTATATGACCTGAATGTTCCTCTTTTTGAGCCATCTTCCATTGTATCGAAAGCTCCGTCATCATATTCAATTATGGTCTTATCAATTCCCTCTCCGGTAAAAGAGATATCTCTTTTTTCACAGAATATCTTTTCCCTGAAAATTCCACTTCCAATATGGATCACAGCACTCTCTTCATATGGAACAGCCTGTATCGCCTCTGTTATGGTGGAATAATCACCATTTTCTTTTTCTACAGTTATCTCAAACATTTCAATTCTCCCTAAACAATCATTACTCAAAGCATCTTGCCTTGCTCTATTCATTATATCCTAAATATTTGAAGATTAACGGGCTTTTCTTTTTTCTAATATTTTTACCAATATTTATGACTTCATGTGTAACCATGCTATGATTAATATCGCTATATAGAGTGAAGGCCTAAAAAATATGGAAGGAGCACTCCTTATGGATGACTCACAAATTGTAGAGCTCTACCTTGATCGCAATGAATCTGCTATAGCAGAAACAGCGGAGAAATATGGAACAAAATTAAAAAAGATAGCAAAAAACGTGCTTTCAGACCCTGAAACTGTAGATGAATGTGAAAACGATGCCTACCTCAAGACCTGGAATCTGATTCCACCAAATGAGCCAAGGACCTACTTATTTGCATTTGTCGGAAGGATCATTCGTCATCTGGCTATAGACAGACTGCGCCACGAGAGCAGGCAGAAAAGAACCGCACTTTTCTGTGAACTCACAGATGAAATGCTGGAATGTATTGCAGGATCAAGTGATGTTGAACATGAAAATGAAACAAAAGAGCTTACAGAGCTTATAAACAAATTTCTTGATGCCTGTCCAGAAGAACAGCGAAATATTTTTGTCAGCAGATATTGGTATTTTGAATCCATTACTGAAATCTGTGAAAAATACTCTCTTCCGCAGAGCAAGGTTAAGACAACCCTTTTCAGGATGAGGGAAAAACTAAGAAATTACCTATACGAGGGAGGATTTATAGTATGAATGAACATGATTTATTAGATGCTATTGGAGAAATTGATCCAAAGCATATAGGTGCAGCTGACAAGATTCCTTCAAAAAAGAGAAGGAAACTAGCCCATTTTCAGCGCTACTACCTGGCAGCTGCAGGTCTTTTTCTCTTTATAATAGCAGGAGTTATTATTAGAAACGGACTTATTACCAGGCAGCAAACACCAGAAAATGATGGCTCAAATACTGAGGAAATGGCCGTAGAATCTGCACCTGTAGAAACAGAAGAAAGTGAAGTAAAGGTAGTGACAGAAGGATCAGACAAGCTTCAAACAACAGAAGCATATAATGAAGGGAATTACGCGGACATGGATTTTGACAGTTCACTTATAAAGTTTATAGAAGACTCTGGTTATGCAGACCAAAACTTTATGATATCTCCTACGTCTTTTAGAGCAGCTCTGGCCTTGGCTGTTGCCGGTGCAGATAATGAGACTAAAAATGAACTTTTGCATGCCATGGGATTTAATAGCATGGAGGAAGTAACTGCCTGGTACGAAGGGGTTGTATCATCTGAAGAAGACTACGCAAAATGGCTTGAAAATGCCAAGAAAGATTATGAAGAATTTAGCCAGTACTACGGAGATGATTCACAGGCTCCTGAAGGAGCATTTGACCTGGAAAACTCCATTTGGCGCAACACTAGGTCAAGCGGTAAGCTATCCAAAAAATATATCTCATATGTAGAGCAAAACTATGACGCTACAGCAGATAATGTAAGCCCAGACAAGATCACAGACAAGGTCAACGGCTGGATAAATGAAAACACAAACGGCCTCATCCCCTCTATCAGTGACGACTTATCAATGACAGACCTGATTCTCGTAAATACTCTTTACCTGAAAACCTCATGGGCAACAGCCTTTGAAGAATATGCTACTCAGGAAGATGATTTTACCACTATTTCAGGTGCAACTGTAAAAAAAGAGTTCATGAACCAGCAGGATCGATTCAAGTATTATGAGGATGAAAACGGAAAATTTGTTGTTCTCCCTATGAATGGCGGCATAAATGCTGTATTTATCCTTGGTGATGTGGATGATATAACTTCTAAGATTTCAAAAGCATCCTACGAAGAAGTTGCTATAAAGCTTCCTAAATTTGAGACTGAGACATCTTTATCTGATAATCAGCTGATTGATTTTTGTATAGCTCGTGGTGCTATCTCTCCTTTTACAGAAGATGCAGACTTTTCAGTTATGAGTAATGAGATGTCCCTTTATATCACAGATATTATACAAAAGACCAAGATCAAGCTTGACGAAAGTGGAGTAGAAGCTACTGCTGCAACAGTCATAATGATGACAGAAGGATGTGTGGAAATTGAACCTGAGGTAAAAGAGTTTACTGCAGACGAGCCTTTTAAGTATATGATCCTTACAGATAGTGAAACACCAGAACTTCTCTTTTATGGTCAAGTTGTTGAGTAAATATATTATCTTTCTCTAAAAACAGTCCCGAAAGGGACTGTTTTTTCTAGCATAAAGTTCCGATATGTATTATAGTTAATATGTAGATGTATTTTCGTTTGTAGTTTATGTATATAGAAAGGAAAAGCTACATGAATACCCTTACAAAGAGAATCATATCATGTTTCGCTGTAGTAGCACTGCTTCTTATATGTATTTGGGGCAGTACCTATGTTGTTGAGCGAAACGGACATCAGTATGATGGCGCAGCCCAAGGATTTGCAGGTGAAATCAAGGTTTCAGTATTTGTAGAAGGAAATACAATCACTGACATTACATATCAGACAGAGGGTGAAACTCCTTCCATTGGTGGTAGTGCCATCAAAGCGCTTCGCACCAAGATTCTGAAGACTCAGAACGTAAACATTGACGCCATATCCGGAGCCACTTACTCCTCAAAAGGCTTCCTTGAAGCTGTAGGACAAGCCCTTTCACAGGCCGGAATTGTGGCAGATGGAAGTAATAAAGGCAGCGGTGCCTCTGAAGACTATGAAGCTACTGTAGATGTAGTTGTAGTAGGCGGTGGCGGCGCAGGTATGACAGCTGCCATCACTGTAGCTGAAAATGGCAAGAAAGTCATCCTCCTTGAAAAGAGCGATATTCTAGGCGGCAATACTAGCAGAGCCAGCTCAGGAATGAATGCCGCAGAAACACACTATGAAAAAGAGCAGGGTGTAGAGGACTCTGTAGATCTTTTCGTGCAAGATACAATGAAGAGTGGAAAAGAAATAAATGATTCGGAGCTTGTAAGAACTCTTGCCGAGAATACCTCTGCTGCTATAGACTGGCTTGATAAGGAAAATGCTCCTCTTTCCGGCCCTCTTGGAACTATGGGCGGACTTAGTGCAAAGAGAACACATCGTCCTACAGATGCTGAGGGAAATGTAACCTCAGTAGGTAATTTCTTAGTATCTGCACTAGGTGTAAGGCTTGATGAGCTGGGCGTTGAAATAATAACAGGCGCTTCCGTAAATAAGATTATCATGGAAGATGGAAAAGCCTGTGGTGTTATAGCCGTTGGAGAATATGGTGAAACAATAACAATCCATGCAAATGCAGTTGTTGTTGCAACAGGCGGATTTGGCGGAAACATGGACCGTGTCGTAGCTCTTCGCCCTGATCTTGAAGGCTTTATCTCCACAAATGTTGCTACTGCAAGTGGTGATGCTATCGACTTCCTCGGTGAAGTTGGTGCAGACTTTGTAGACATGGAGCAGATCCAGCTTCATCCTACAGTTATACCTACTGATGGGGCTCTTGTTGGAGAAGCTCTTCGTGGTGATGGTGCAATCCTTGTAAATAGAGAAGGTATCAGATTTACAAATGAAACTGGCACAAGAGATGCTGTTTCTGCTGCTGAAGTTGCTCAGACAGGCGGAAATGTATGGCTGATCGCCAACCAGGAAATGTATGAAGGTTCTGCCGTCATCAAAAAACTTGATAAGAGCGGATACCTGGTAAAGGGTGATACTCTAAATGATCTTGCAGCAGCAATGGAATTTGATGCAAACGCCACTACTGCCCTTTTAGATACAGTTAGCAAATGGTCTGGCTATGTAAAAGCTGGCGAAGATCCAGATTTTTCAAGAGATATCGGAACGCCACTTACTGATCTCTCTTCCGGGCCTTATTACGCAGTTAACGTTGGCCCTGGAATACATCACTGTATGGGCGGTGTCAAGATAAATACTGAAGCTCAGGTCATTTCAAAAGATGGAACTCCTATCCCCGGTCTATATGCCTGCGGAGAAGTCACTGGCGGAATCCACGGTGCTAACCGTCTCGGCGGAAATGCCGTTGCCGACATCGTTGTATTTGGAAGAATCGCTGGTGAGAATGCTTCGAACTTTAAATAATTTCCTGATTAAATTATTTAAGGGGTGTCACAATCAAGTGACACCCCTTACTTTTTAGATTTAGACATTAAAACGATCGTATTTTGGCCAGCAGTCCAGGCAGAGTTTTTTGCCTCCCACAAGGCGAAGCCACTTTTCTCCTGTTACTTCACCGCAGCACTCACATTTTGCAGATTCAAAGATTCGAGCTTGCTCTGGAAGTTCTATTGTCGTCTCTTTTACATCAAACATATCTTGTGGTTCACAGTTCTGATAATATTCGAAAGACTCTTCCCTTGTCATCTCTCTTGGTCTTGGTTTTAAGACTAGACGAACAGATTTTCCTGTTTTCCTGTTATAAAAAGAAAAAGCCTGCTTGCCTCTCATATGGAACAAAAGATTGCCCTTTCCTACGCTACATCCAAGCACCACCTGGATTGCATCTACTCCGCAGGCATCATTTTCACTTATACATACTATTTCTTCATCCTCAGAAAAAGAAATGTCCAGTAAGTCTTTTGCATATATTGCCGCCTGATAGCCTATTGTAAGCCCACCACAAACATGTCCATGAAAAGCGGCTGCTTTATCCCAAAGTTCACTTTTGATCATTTTTTTCTCCCGAATTCCTTTAAAAATTTTATATAGATCAACTAACTACAACTACTCTATTGCCATTAATATCTGTTACAGTCGTATCTACGCCGTAAACTTCCATGATTGCCTTCTCAGTAATAGTTGACTTATCTCCGTAGCTGTAAACCTCTCCATTACGTATCAACATAAATCTATCGCAATACTTAAGTGCAAGATTAAGATCATGGATCACCACTACCACAAGAATATTGTTATCGCGTGCGATATCTGATACCACCTTCATAACTTCATGCTGATTGCACAGATCAAGGCTTGCCGTAGGTTCATCCAAAAGCAAAACTCTTGGCTCCTGAGCAAGGGCCCTGGCAAGCGCCACCTTTTGGAGCTCACCACCAGACAATTCATTGACATTTCTAAGAGACAGCTTCTCCAGATGCATTCTGCGTATGGCCGCCTCCACTATCTGATAGTCCTCTTCTGTCGGTGAAAACTTAATATGAGGTTTTCGTCCCAGCAAAACAGTGTCATAAACAGTAAGGACATCGGCGTGTGTATGCTGCTCTACATAAGCCATCCTCCTGGCTATCTCGCTTCTACTAGCCTGTCTGATGTTAAGTCCATCTACTTCTATTACGCCATCTTTTGCGGAAAGAATATGGTTTAAGCACTTTAAAAAGGTGCTTTTCCCTGCACCATTATTCCCTAATAGCGCAAGGCAATGTCCCGCGTTCTCCTTAACAGTAATATTTCTGAGAACCGCATCCATTCCCCTATAGGAAAAGCTTACACATTTAGTATCTATCATCTTTTCCACCTACCTTTGTAAATGATCCACAAGAACATCGGTGCCCCAAGAACAGAAGTTATGGCGCCAATCGGAAGCACTATAGGCGCTATGACCAATCTGGCCGCAGTGTCACTTAAAAGCAAAAGAATCGCACCAGCAAGTCCAGATGCAGGTAAAAGAAATCTATAATCCGTTCCTACAAATTTTCTAACAAGGTGTGGTGCAATAAGGCCCACAAAGTTGATAATACCGACATAAGAAACAATTGTAGAAGCTGTAAAAGAACATACGACCATTCCCATTATCAGTATCTGTCTAGTGTTTACTCCAAGGCCCTTAGCGGTGTTATCGCCTCCCTGCATAGCATTATAATTCCAGCAGTTAAAGACAAAATAGATAGTAGCAAAGATGACAACCGCCGCCATGATAATGATATCTTTGCCAAAAGTACTGCCAAGGTCGCCAAAAGTCCAGTAAACAACTGCTGCAACGCGAACATCATCTGAAAAGTACTCAAGAAGAGTTGTTCCTGCAGAAAAAAGTGAACTAAGCGCAACACCGGACAAAAGGAGTGTTCCAGCCTCCATACTACGAAATCTTGATAAAAGCACAATGAACAGGGTTGATACCATAGAAAAAATAAATGCACAAATTGTGGTCATAGCAGGATTGCTGACGCTAAGTTGAGCTCCCTGACTACTGGCGGACATAAGTCCGCCGCCGAGTACAATTATCGCAAAAGCTGCTCCGAAAGCCGCTCCCTGGGATACACCTATGGTTGATGCTGAAGCCAGCGGGTTATGAAGTATCCCTTGCATAACGCAGCCCACAATTCCTAGCCCAAATCCAGCAATTACAGCTGTTGCTGCCCTGGGGAGCCTGATATTTAAGATTATTATTTTTTCTTTTTGCTCTCCACTTCCTATTAAAGTAGCCAGAACTCTGTCTATAGCTATGTTAGATGAACCTAGTGCTATAGCTGCCAAAAATGCTATCAATGAGAATACAAAAAGTACCAGAAGGATCAATCTCTTTTTACCAATGAAAGCCCTATACTCCTGACTACTTGTCATTTCTTCTTTTCCCATGATCACTCACCAATAGTAATTGGTCCAAAGCCCATATTATTTTCATCAAGTACATCAAGATAATCCATACCAATCATTGTATTGAAGATTTCTTCTGCCTTCTCTTCAAAATTCACATCAGCGAAAGCCTCAGGATAAATAATGCTGCCTGCATAGTAAGAATCAACGATTGCAAGTTCCATATTGCACCAATAATAGTTAAAGTTTACCTGTGAATATACTTTGCCTTCCTTTACAGCTGTAAGACTATCAATAGCCTCAGAATTAGATGCATAGTCTTCATTTACAAGTTCCATGTTACTTGGATTCAGGAAAATGATCTCTGGATCCCATTCAAGGATCTGCTCAATACTAACCTCAAAGCCATCAGTTGCACCGAGTGTATCTGAAAGATTTATTGCATTGATAGCTTCAAGTGGCGCATATCCAGCATATGTTCCGGTAAAGCCATGTCCGCCACTCCAGCTTACTGCTCCAGGATAGACTGTTGGCTTGTTTTCTTCAGGTATATCCTTTGTGCGGTCATTGAGGTCTTTTACCCATCCATCTATCGCTTCAACTACCTTATCTGCATGTTCATTGGTTCCAAGGACATCACCAATAAGAGAAATCGACTGTGTAAGATGTGGGGAATTAAACGCATCTCCATAAATTCCAATTATAGGAAGCCCTGTCTTCTGTGCCAGTTCCTCGATAGCAACTGTATCTGAATCCTGGTAAAAAACCACATCAGGATTCAGCTCAATAAGGGCCTCTGCATAGTCCGCGTTACCGCTTCCGCCAGATGCAACGGCTGTGCAATTTGCAAAATGTTCTTTATTAGCATAAGCAAAAGGCATTCCTGGAGCGCCTTTCAGTTCCATCTCGGTACATCCTGTGATCTTATCCACTCCACCTGCATATACTACAAGACGTGCTGCGCTCCCCAACGCTGCACATGTATTAACCTCATCTGGAATAACTACTTCACGTCCAAATACATCTGTGATAGTACGTGTTCCATCTTCATTTTCTACTACTTGTGAACTGCTAGTCTCTGCTCCACTAACATCAGTTGCTGCCTCTGCAACGGACGCCTCTGCCTGGGCTGTGTCCTGTGGCTTCGCATTTCCACAGCCTGTTGCCACCTGCATTGCAATAACTAATGCCACTGCCAATGATCTTAATTTCTTATTTCTTTTCATACCTACCTCCATATATAGACCTGATAAATCAGGTTACTAGTTCTTTATCATACCTTCCAATACATGTTTACAAGGGTTGTGTCTATGCGCTCATGTATATATCCATCAACTGCAATTGATTCCAGGTACTGTTTTACCTCATTAACTGCCTCATCTGATGGGCTATAATACCCTTTTAGTCGTCCTATGTACCAATTCTGCGCTTCCTGCAATGTTTTCTTTGGAAGCCAGACTTGCTGCGAATACATGACCTCAGGATTAAAGCCAAGCCCCCAAAGGGTATCGAAGGTATATGCGACAGACTCATCTGACCCCATTTTGTCAGCAACACCTGCTATACGCTTTACTTCATCGAACACCTTATCTGTGCGCCGTGCTGGTTTACACAAAAAGCAATACTTTCGGGAAGCCTCACACATTTTTACCAAAGTGGAGTAATCGGCTACTGCCGGTGTTGTATGCGCAAAAACTACATCGTATTTTCTTTTATAAGGTGAAATATCGCACGTATGCCAGTCTTCAACCTTGAGCTCAAGATTCTGTATATTATGTTCTGATGCATATTTATTCCCAAGCTCCACCATCCTGGGTGATAGATCAACACCCTCTGCCTTAGCAACTTTTGAAGCAAGTTCTACAGAATATGCTCCTGCCCCGCATCCTACATCCAGAGTGACCATAGATTTTTCTAGCTGTATCTTATCCGCAAGAAAACTAAGAAACGGATCTTCCATAAAATTGTTCTTAGCTTCATATAGATATTCTTCGGCAGTGCTATCCCAGGCTGCAATCTCAGCCTGAAGATTTCCCTTTTTAAGTTTCCATATATTTTTTACATACTCCAGATCCATTTAATTCCTCCCGGACAGTAAAAACAGACTGTGCTTGTGTAAAAAAGCCAGTCTGCCCACGCAGTAATCGAAGTATAGCATTTAAAAATCCAGTCAGTAAGCCCCCTGGGGGGTTATATTTTTCTAAATCTCATATAATATTTTTCGTTTTAATATAATATTTACAATTTAATTGTTGACAATTATTTTAGATTGTGTACAATGTAATTATCAGATACAAAAAATCTTCTTACAAATAATTGGAGGTACTTATTTATGGAGTATAAATTTACACAGGAAAATTTTGATACAGAGGTTTTAAAGAGCGACATCCCTGTTCTTGTTGATTTCTATGCAGACTGGTGCGGTCCTTGCAAGATGATGATGCCAGTTGTTGAGAAAATGGCTGAAAAGTATGATGGAAAGATCAAGGTTGGTAAGATCAATTCTGACGAGGAATCTGCGCTTGCAGCCAAGTACAATATCATGTCAATCCCAAGCTTTTTAATGTTCAAGAACGGTGAGCTTGTAGAAACCCTTACAGGAGCTATGCATGCTGATGTTCTTGCTGGTAAGCTTGATTCTCTTCTTTGATGTTTTAATTAATGAAGCCGGATTTACTGTTTTAGTAAATCCGGCTTCTAAATTTTTATGAAATTCTCTCTCCCAGCCATCCCTTGATATCTGAAACACCGTTGAGCTTTTGGAAGGCATCTTTTGACTGGATTATAAGTGTCGGAGCCTGCATTATATTATATTTTTCTACAAGCTCTGGATTTTCATCCGCATCCAGCTCTTTATATTGAATTCCTGCTTTATCAAGCATCATTCCGGCAATCCTGCAGTTTGGACAGGTCTGTGTTTTAAAGAGCATTACCGCCTCATCCACATTTAAGGCATTTATACTTGCATCTTTATTAGACTTTTTTATCGCAGCTTCTGCAAAGCTGGATCCTGACTGGATCTGCTCTGAATTACTAATTGCTTTTTCATGTTTCAGCACAGAACGTCCAATATCATAAACCTTTCTATCCTTGTATTCCTGGGCTTTTCCATCATTCCAGTTGGCAACTGGTCTGTAATAGCCAGTGATCCTACTATAAACCTCAGTCTTTTCACCGCAGTGAGGACAAACCTTCTGCTCTCCCGAAAGATATCCGTGATTCTTGCATACTGAATATGTTGGAGACATGGTATAGTATGGAAGCTTGTAGTTCTGAGCAATCTTTCTAACAAGATTAGCTGCAGCCTTCCAGTCAGGGAGCTTCTCTCCGAGGAAAGCATGGAATACTGTTCCTGATGTATACAGAGTCTGAAGCTCATCCTGAATATCAAGGGCAGAGAAAATATCCTCTGTATAGCCAACTGGAAGATGCGAAGAATTAGTATAATAAGGGGTTCCATCCATGTTTGCAGTTATAATATCAGGATATTTTTCCTTGTCATGTTTGGCGAATCGATAGGTTGTTGACTCCGCAGGCGTAGCCTCCAGATTATAAAGATCTCCGTACTTCTCCTGATAATCTGAAAGGCGATCTCTCATGTGGATAAGGACATCCTTGGTAAATTCCTGAGTCCTCTTATCAGTCATGTCAGCGCCAATCCACTTGGCATTAAGACCAACTTCGTTCATACCAATAAGTCCTATGGTTGAGAAGTGGTTTGCAAAGGTTCCAAGGTACCTCTTGGTGTATGGGTAAAGTCCCTGATCCAGGAGCTTTGTAATTACTTCTCTCTTGGTCTTAAGGCTTCTGGCTGCTATATCCATTAAATGGTCAAGTTTCTTGTAAAAATCCTCCTCATCCTTGGCAAGATATGCAATTCTAGGCATATTGATGGTAACAACGCCAATTGATCCTGTAGATTCACCTGAACCAAAGAACCCTCCTGACTTCTTCCTAAGTTCTCTAAGGTCCAGACGCAGTCTGCAGCACATGGACCTGACATCACTTGGCTCCATGTCTGAATTGATGTAATTAGAAAAATATGGAGTACCATATTTAGCTGTCATCTCAAATAAAAGTTTATTATTCTCAGTCTCGCTGAAATCAAAATCGTTTGTTATTGAATATGTCGGGATAGGGTACTGGAAGCCGCGTCCGTTGGCATCTCCCTCAATCATTATCTCAATAAATGCCTTGTTGACCATGTCCATTTCGTGCTGACAATCACCATAGGTGAAATCAAGCTCTTTGCCGCCCACAATAGCATTTAGGTTACGCAAGTCATTTGGCACTGTCCAATCCAGAGTGATATTTGAAAATGGAGCCTGTGTTCCCCATCTGCTAGGTGTATTAACACCGTAAACAAATGACTGAATGCACTGCTTGACCTCTGCCTGAGACAAGTTATCCACCTTAACAAAAGGTGCAAGATAGGTATCAAATGATGAGAATGCCTGAGCTCCCGCCCACTCATTCTGCATAATTCCAAGGAAATTAACCATCTGATTGCATAGAGTTGATAAGTGGCAAGCCGGTGCAGATGTGATCTTGCCAGGAACTCCGCCAAGGCCTTCCTGAATGAGCTGTTTAAGACTCCAGCCAGCGCAGTAACCACTTAACATCGCAAGATCATGAATATGAATCGCTGCGCTTCTGTGAGCTGATGCTATTTCTTCGTCATAAACTTCTGAAAGCCAGTAATTAGCTGTAATAGCACCTGAATTAGACAGAATAAGTCCCCCAATAGAATATGTGACTGTAGAGTTTTCTTTTACCCTCCAATCGTTGATCTTAAGGTAATCATTGACAATATCCTTGTAATTTAATAGCGCAGAATTAACGTTACGAACCTTCTCACGCTGCTTACGATAAAGGATATATGCCTTGGCCACATCTGTGTAGCCTGCTTCAGATAAAACCTTCTCAACGCTGTCCTGGATCTCTTCCACTGTGATCTTATCGTTCACTATCTTAGGCTCAAAATCTGAAGCCACCCTAAGTGCAATAAGATCAATAACGCTGGAATGATAATCCTTCTCCAGCGCTACAAATGCCTTTGTAATTGCCGCTGAAATCTTGGAAATGTCGAATTCTGCGATTGTGCCATCGCGTTTAACAACCTGATACATAAGAAACCCCCTAGAGAAAATCAAAGTTACTATGAACAATCTATTAATTCAAAGACTGAAAATAGTAACCGCCATAAGAATATTAACTATGATTAAGATATCATTAATATAATATTTCGTCAATATATAGATATTTCAGATTATACGACCACAAGATATTGTGGTTTGATCAAAGACCGCGCAGTTCCGCAGTCGGTACATACTGCCTCACTATTTTAATGAAGTTTTCCATAGTTTCACGGCTCGGCGCTGTCAAAGTGCAGTCTGGTACTGTATCTCTGGGAACATACTGCTGTAAAAAATATTTTTTTGCTCCTGTAATCCACTTTCCAATTTCATGAAAATCAGCTTCCGTGTGGTACCTCTCAACTACAGTAGTGCGAAACTCATAATCTATGCGGCCTTCCAGAAGAAGTGAAGCTGTCTGTTCAACAGACTCTATATTAAAATGTTTGGATATATTACTATTAGCTCGTCCAGTAAGTCCTGCTGTAATAGCATATTTTTCAGGACAGTTCTTGATATCCATGGCTACATAGTCAATAAGCTGCGCATCCATCAGCTCTTTTACCATATCTGGATGAGCTCCGTTTGTATCGAGCTTAATCTTGTAACCCAGAGCCTTTATGCGTCTTATAAAATCAGGAAGATCCTGCCTAAGGCATGGTTCCCCTCCTGTTATGCAGACTCCATCCAGGACTCCCTTTCTCTTTTCCAGAAAAGAAAATAATTCCCCCTCGTCCATTATTGGCTCAGCGCTGCCATCAACAAGCTCAAAATTGTGACAGTATGGACATCTGAAGTCACACCCGCCAAGGAAAATGGTGCAAGCCACATTCCCCGGGAAATCTAAAAGAGTCATTTTCTGAAGTCCATGAATCTGCATATAAAATCCCCCACACAAATTTACATTGATCCTGACATCAGTTTCTATTGTATCAAAATAGCCTGCATCTTGCTAAGATGCAGGCCAAATATAACATTTGTTATTTATTTCTTTTTCTCTTCAATACTACAAAGATACCGCCTACTATAGCAATTAATCCTGCAGCGCCAGCGACTATAGGAAGTAGTGGAGCCTTAGTGCTTGCTGCGCCCTTTTTCTCGCCTTTTACAAGAACTACTGCAGAAACAGGATCAACGGTAAGTGTTCCTGAAACGGTCTCTATTACCTCTGTTCCGGCCTTTGTACCCTTTACACAAACATTCCAGTTTCCTTCAGGCAGAGTAATAGTTGTAGCTGCGTCATTTGGGTTAAATGCAAGGAAAATCTGCTCTGCAGTCTCGCCCTCTACAGCCTTGTCTGTATTGTCCATGGTAAATGCCAATACATTCTTATCAAGATCAGTTACAGCTGTGACTCTCGCAGCTACTTCATCACCTGAGGTGAGCCTTAAAAGCGGATGCTCTTTTCTAAAGGCAATAAGTCCCTTGTAGAACTCATAGTTTTCCTGATACTTGGGATCATCAAGTGTCTCCCATTTAAGACTATTGACCTCGTCTCCTGAACTATAGCTGTTGGAGTCAAAAGAGCCGTCTTCCTTGACTTTAGTTCTTAGAATCTCCTCGCCAGCCTGCATGAAGGGCACACCCTCGGCTGTCATGTAGAAAGAAGCAGCTAAATTACTCATCTTGATCCAGGATTCTTCATCAAGATCTGTTCTAGCCATAGCAATCCTGTCATAAAGAGTATTGTTGTCATGGCAGGATGCATACTGAATTATCTGTGATGGGTTCTTGGACCAGGTTTCTGTTGCAAGGAAAGATGCTGCCATAGCACGCTCAGCATTCTTGGAGCCAGAAGCCCAGCCTGTTTCTGATGTATTAAATACACTTCCCTTTAAACCATCTCTGATATTGTCATTGAAGTATGCAAAATCTGGAGTTCTATCTGATAACTGCTGTGTTGCCATAGTGATATTGTCCTTGGTAACATCAGTATTCATGCTCCAGCCCTCACCATAGAAAATAACATCAGGATGAGTCTTATGGACCTCGGAAACAATCTCATTTACAGTATCCACATCAAGAAGTCCCACAAGGTCAAATCTAAAGCCGTCAATGTGGTATTCATCAGCCCAATAACAAACTGAATCAACGATATATTTTCTGACCATTGAGCGCTCAGATGCTGTATCATTGCCACATCCTGAACCATTTGAATATGTTCCATCGGCATTTATTCTTGAAAAATAGCCTGGAACAAGACGATTAATGCAGAAATCCTTACCACTGTATACGTGGTTATATACTACGTCCATTACAACTGATAAACCGTTATCATGGAGAGCCTTTACCATTTCCTTGGCTTCTCTTACACGTACATTACCGTCATGAGCATCAGTAGAGTATGAGCCCTCTGGAACGTTGTAGTTAACAGGATCATATCCCCAGTTAAATCTGTCTGTAGTTGTGGCATTCTCATCAACAGACCCAAAATCATAGAAAGGAAGAAGGTGAACGTGTGTCACTCCAAGGTCCTTAATGTAATCTATGCCTGTAGCCTTTCCGCCTTTAGTCTTTGTTCCTGTTTCAGTAAATGCTGTATATTTTCCAGCATTTACCATATTACCATCGGGATCTACAGAAAAATCACGGATGTGCAGCTCATATATAACTGCGTCATTTATCTTCTCTCCACTATGAGGATTCTTGTCGCTGTCCCATCCTTCCGGATTAGTGGAATCAAGATCAATGACCATAGCTCTTTTTCCATTAACTCCAGTTGTTCTGGCATAAGGGTCACATGCTTCTACATTTAACCCATCAAGGATAGCTGTATAGGTGTAGTAAGTACCTGCAAGATCTCCAGTAACTTCTGCCACCCAGGTTCCCTTTTCATCAGGCGTCATCTCGACTGTTTCTTTTAAATCTTTTTCCCATGGATCACCTGACTCATAGAGATTTACAGAAACTGCCTCAGCAGTAGGTGCCCATACGCGGAAAGTGGTCTTGTCCTTGGAATAGGTGGCGCCAAGATCCTCGCCCTCATATGTATACTTGTCCTCAAATTCCTGTGTTGAATAAATAATAGGCATATTTACAGGAAATTCCTGTCCGTCAAAGCCAACGCGGTAGTTTCTGTTATATTCAAGCTCAGAAGCAATGTTAAGATCATAGAAATACTGGCTATCTGAGGCCTTTTCTTTTAATGAAACCTTTTTAACCTCCACATCTCCAAGGCGACCTCTGACATAAAAAGAATCCATAAGTGACTCTTCTATCTCGCCTGTAAGCTCAATTGTAATAGTATTCTTGCCATCATAAGTTGCGGTTTTAAGCTTTGTTCCTGTCATAACATCATCTCCATATTCCTTTGTGGCTCCTTCTACGCCAGATTCAACGTAAGCATGCACTGTTCCTGAAACAACCTCGGATATATCAATAAACTGATCCATATCAACATCTTTGTCCCAATCCTGTGTTCTTACGATAAATCCAACCTTGGTAGAGCCGCTTGGAACTGCCATGGTCGCAACCATCTCGCCATTTTCATCCTGCAATGGGTATCCTGCGCCTTCACCGCCATCAGGCCACATCCAGACATCCCATTTCGCGTAATCTCCATCCTCCCTGTGATAGTGGAGTTTAAGCGTAACTCCCTCATCTGCTCTTGCAGTAATGGACATTCCAAATCCGGAAACAAAACTTGTTACCAGCATCAAAACCGCCATTATAAGCGCAAGAGCCTTATTTGTGATCACTCTTTTCACTTTTTCTTTACCTCCCATTTGTTTCGGAAAACGTTTTCCTATATTTTACTATTTTCCCCGGGAGTAGTAAAGGTGCATTATTTTTGCTGAGGTTACAATATGATCATTTGATGATAAAATTTTATTGTTTGTATGATTTTGAGGGGGATAAAATGAGAAACAAACTATGTTCTAGAATTTCTATGGCACTTATCGCCGCACTTATCACTACTGCCACGGCATGTGGTGCAAACTCCAGTGAAATTAACACTTCTGAATCCACAAATGTCGAAGTGACTGCTGATGAGAAACAACCAGATTCCGCTGCAAGCTCTACCACAATAGAAGTTCCAGCTGATGTCTTGGAGCCAGATTCTACTTCTGAGTCAATTCCAACCGCCTCTCTTGAAGAATCCGGAATCCATCCAGAATGCATTGAGCTTATAGAAGATATAATAACTACCGATATTGAAAATGGCTTTCCAAGCGCTCAGCTGGCCATTGTCAGGGATGGCAAGCTCGTATATGAAAAGGGGTTGGGATCAGTAAATGCATATTACCCTGATGGTACAAGGAAAACTGACTCTGCACCAGTGACAACGGATACCCTCTACGACATTGCTTCTATCAGCAAGATGGTAGGGGTAAACTATGCCCTCCAGAAGCTTGTTACAGACGGTGAAATAGATATAAATGAGAAAGTATGCGACTATCTGGGGGATGAATTTTATCGTGATACAATTTATGTTGACTATGAAGAGGGCGCTCATGTCCATCTGGATACTATAATCACTTGGAAATCTGAGCTTACAATTGCTCATCTTTTAAAGCATATGGGAGGCTTTCCTCCAAGTCCCAAGTATCATAACCCAACTATCAATCCGGAAACTTTAGAATACGACCCTGAAATTGAAAATCCGCTTTTTTCTTCTGTTTCTGCAGATCAAGCTGCAAAAGAAGCTACTATAGAAGCAATCTGTAAAACACCACTTATGTACGAGCCTGGAACTAAGGTCATGTATTCTGATGTTGACTACATGATCCTTGGTCTTATCGTTGAGAAAAAGACAGGAATGGACCTTGATACATATTTAAAAAAGACCTTTGCTGAGCCGCTTGGTCTGACTCATTTAACCTACACTCCCCTTGAGCACGGCTTTTTGCCAGATTCAATTGCCGCCACTGAGCTAAATGGAAATACCAGGGATGGTTATATCTCTTTTCCCGGGATAAGAACTGATACTATACAGGGACAGGTTCACGATGAAATGGCATATTATTGCATGGGTGGTGTATCAGGTCATGCTGGTGTATTCGCAAACGCTACAGACCTGGCAAGACTCGGATACCTGATGATAGACGGTACATATGACAATAAAACTTACTTTTCACCTGATGTGATCGCACAGTTCACAGCTCCAAAATCTACTGATTATCAGAACTGGGGCCTTGGCTGGTGGAGACAGGGCGATATGCAAAGAACCAAGTACTTTGGCACAAAGGCAAGCCCAAATACTATAGGTCACCAGGGCTGGACTGGAACTTTACTGATGATAGATCCTGAAAAAAAGCTTGTTATAGCCTATCTCACCAACAAAATAAATACACCTGTTATCAATAAAGATGAAGATCCAAACAAGTTTGTGGGCAGCCTTTATACCTCCTCCACTCTTGGTTTCGTACCAGAGATCCTCTATACCGGTCTTGATGAGGATATAGATGTAACAGATGAACTTAAGAAACTTAGAAGCACTTATAAAGATTAAATCATTTCTCTTGTTTATTTTATACATCCATATACTGAAGAGCTTCATCGTCTGCAACTAGCGTAAAATCAGGATGCAGCTGCAGGATTGATGCTGGTACCTTCGGAGTAACTTCCCCTGTCAGGGCTTCCTTTAGCACTTTGGCTTTCTTTTCACCATCTACAACCATCAGGATCTTTTTGGCTTTCATGATGGTTCCAATGCCCATAGTTATTGCCTGCCTTGGCACCTGAGAGGCATCCTCGAAAAATCGTTTATTGGCCTCTATTGTGCTCTCTGCCAGATCAACTATATGCGTCTTCCTTGTAAAACATTCCCCGGGCTCATTAAAGCCTATATGGCCATTTGGACCAAGCCCCAAAAGCTGCATGTCTATTCCCCCAATGGATTCTATCGCTCTTTCATAGGAAAGGCACTCTCCCTCCATATCGGGATTTGTTCCCTCCGGAACATGAACGTTATTCTTATTGATATTGACTCTGGAAAAGAGATTCTTTTTCATAAAATAGTGGTAGCTCTGAGGATTATCCTCATCAAGGCCTACATATTCATCAAGATTCACAGTCTTGACTCTGGAAAAATCCAGGTCGTCCTTTTTGTACCACTCTACAAGCTGATCATATATGCCTATTGGCGATGAGCCTGTTGCAAGTCCAAGAACACAATCTGGTTTGATTATTATCTGTGCTGACAGGATATTAGCCGCTTTCCTACTCATATCCTGATAATTATGTGCTCTGTATATCTTGATCATTTATTTTCCCCCAAAGCAACGCTATTACTATAGATCAAATCCGCGAAGTTTAAGTTCATCTGCATGGATACAGGCTGCAAAATGTCCCCCGCCATAGTCCCTGTATTCAGGTGTCTTTTTCTTGCACTCCTCAGTGCAGTACTGACATCTTGTGTGGAAAAAGCAGCCACTTGGCGGATTTGCAGGGTTTGGGATTTCTCCCTTTAGTGGGATCCTCTCCTGGTGAAACGTAGGATCTGCCACTGGAACCGCAGATAAAAGCGCCTCCGTGTATGGGTGCCTGGGATGAGCAAAAATTTCCTCTGTCGTACCATATTCTACCATTTTTCCAAGGTACATTACACCCACTTTATCAGAGATATGTTCTACTACAGAAAGGTCATGTGAGATAAAGATATAAGTAAGTTTCATCTCATCCTGAAGGTCTTTTAATAGATTGATGACCTGAGCCTGAATGGAAACGTCAAGAGCTGAAACCGCCTCATCACATACAATGATATTGGGGTTTAGTATAAGTGCTCTGGCAATTCCAATACGCTGCCTCTGGCCACCAGAAAAAGCATGTGGATAGCGCATTAGATATGCAGGATTAAGGCCAACCTTCTCTGCCATGTCCTTGGCCTTCTGATCCATCTCCGCCTTGGGCATCTTGGGGAAATTTGCTTTTAGCGGCTCCTTTATAATATCAAGTACAGTCATCCTTGGATCAAGAGATGAATAGGGATCCTGGAAGATCATTTGAATTTCCTTGCGGATTTCTTTCATCTTCTTTTTATCAATTTTAAGAAAATCCACCTCTTCCCCTGAAAGTGTACGATACATTACAGCGCCTTCTGAAGCCTCGTATGCCCTTACAATACAGCGTCCAAGTGTAGTCTTACCACATCCGGATTCTCCAACAATTCCGATAGTTTCCCCCTTCTGTGCGCTAAAAGAAACATCGGTAACAGCTTTTACTGTGACATTTTTAGAGGTAAAACGCTTGTGAACGTTCTTAACTTCAAGGATATTATCTTTTTCCACGCTTCTTACCTCCTTCCACAGGCTCTTTTGTAGACTCTTCTCTTTTAAGTCTCTCCTCCACCTCTTTTCTATGGGCCTGACAAGCGGCATTCTGACATGCAAAGCAGGCTATCTTGTGGCCTTTTTCGATCTCGACAAGCTCTGGTTCAGCCTTATCGCACAGGCCTTCAATCCTGGCATCACATCTGTCATAGAATCCGCACTGCTTGGGCAGATTCATTGCAAGAGGCACTGTTCCCTCAATAGAAAACAATCTCTCATCTTTTCTTCCGCCAATTTTATGAACAGATCCCATAAGACCACGTGTATAAGGATGCTGAGGATTTGCATAAATTGTAGTCGCATCTCCTGTTTCAACAATCCTTCCAAGGTACATAACAGCAACTCTGTCACACATCTTGGCAACTACGCCAAGGTCATGTGTTATGAACAGAATGGCCATGTCAAATTCCTTCTGAAGCTCCTTCATAAGCTCAAGGATCTGAGCCTGGATTGTAACATCAAGAGCCGTAGTAGGCTCATCTGCTATCAAGAGCTTTGGATTACATACAAGAGCCATTGCTATAAGCGCTCTCTGCAACATACCGCCTGAGAATTCATGAGGATACTGATTGTAACGCTTTTCTACATTGGCAATTCCAACCTTTCTCATGACCTCAAGAGATATCTCTTTTGCCTTCTTCTTGTCCTTGGTAATGTGCAGAAGGGTAGCTTCATTGATCTGATTTCCGATAGTATACATTGGTGAAAAAGCAACCATCGGTTCCTGAAAGATCATGGAAATCTGCTTACCACGAACGTTTCTGATCTCTTTTCCCTTGGGATCCATTTTAAGAAGATCAACTTCATTTTCATCTTCATTTCTAAAAACAATCTCGCCACTGGGAATGCACTTCTTGTCATTTATCCCCAGGATTGCCTTACAGGTGATTGATTTACCACAGCCGGATTCGCCTACAAGTCCGAGGGTTTCACCTTTTTTTATTTCAAAATTAACTCCTCTTACCGGGGTAAGAGTGCCCTCCATCATCTTAATGTCAACGTGGAGGTCCTTAACTTCAATTATGTTTTCCTTTTCCATAGGTCTGCTCCTCAAAATTACTTGTATGGATCCGCAGCATCTCTCATTCCATCTCCCAGGAAGTTAAATGCAAGAACTGTGATCGTTACGAAGATAATAGGAATAAGCTTGTGAGGATTTAAAGCCACATCAGTAACTGAGCTTGCTTCCTGAAGAAGCACTCCCCAGCTTGTTGCAGGTGACTTGATCCCAAGACCCAGATATGACATTGATGTCTCACCCACAATAGATCCAGGAATTCCCAGGGTCAGAGAGACGATAAGGTAACTCATAAATCCGGGAACCAGGTGTTTCCAAATAATCTTCCAGGTAGAAACCCCCGCAAGTCTTGCGGCCATTACATAATCTTCATTTTTTAGAGACAAGAACTTACCTCTGACAATGCGGGCCATTCCTGTCCAGTTTATGAAGGACAAAATAATTGTCATATAAAAATACATCTTAACTGTTGAAATTCCCGCCGGAATAGCTGCAGAAAGCGCCATCCACAGAGGAATCTGCGGAACTGCCCCGATAACCTCGATGATACGCTGGATAACAATATCAATAACACCACCAAAATATCCTGAAATTGATCCAATAGCAACTCCCAAAAAGAAGCTTATGATAGCACTGGCAAAGGGAATCGACAGTGAAATCCTTGCCCCTAATAGGACTCGTGAAAAGATATCTCTTCCCAGTGAATCTGCTCCAAAAAGGAATATCTTGGCCCCTGTTCCTCCACTTGATCCTGTACCGACACCAAATAGATGCAGGTCACAGGGGATAAGGCCCAGAATCTTATATTTTGTGCCATGTACAAACCACTCAATCTTGTAATACTCAGATAAATCAGGCTCAAGTCTTACTTCAAATGTCTTTTTATCTATTGATTTCTCCAGCTTATAGACATGTGGTCCTACATGCTGGTCTTCAAATATTGTGTAGATCTTAGTTGGAGCTGAGTTTCTGTATAATCCGTCAAACTCATCAAGCCCATAGGGCGCAAGGAAATCTGCAAATAAAGCTCCGAGATACAGAACAAGTAAAATAACAAGCGAAATCTGTGCAAGCTTGTGTCTGCGCAGTTTTCTTGCCATCAATGTCCACTGAGAGGCAAGATAATAATCTTCTTTTGTCTTCTTATTCTTGGCCATTATCTGCCACCTCCTGAGTAACGAATTCTTGGATCCAGGAAGGCTAAAGCGATATCAGATAAAAGAACTCCAATAACAACCAGAACTGCCTGGATCATTACGATAGCACCAGCCAGGTACATGTCCTGGGAAAGAAGTGCTTTATATAGTACAGGTCCCTGGATCTGCATGTTAAGCACAAGTGCAGTTACAGTAGAACCTGAGAACAGACTTGAAAGAACTCCGCCAAGTCCTGATACTGTAGGATTTATAGCTGCCCTGAAGCAATACTTCATGATGATCTTGCCCTCAGGTACTCCCTTAGCTCTTGCTGTAAGTGTATACTGCTGTGCTACCTCATCAAGCATCTGCGCTCTTACCGATCTGATAATTCCACAGGTTCCGCTGGTTCCAATTACAATAATAGGAATTATCATCCTCTTTAGAAATTCTCCGAAATTATATAAATGAACGCCGTTTTTTAGCATCTCCTGACTAAACAGACCTACATTTGCATTGCCAGTCCACTTGTAAGAGAGATACATCAGCACAATTGCCAGAATAAAGTTTGGTATAGCTGTACCTAGAAATCCTATTATGGCTGAAATGTAATCGCCTGCTGAATACTGATGAGTACTTGCATAAACAGCAATAGGAATAGATACAAGATACTGAAACAGCATGATTATTGCTGTAACACCAATTGTAAGACCCAGTCTGTCATTAACTACGCTCCAGACGTCACGTCCGTATGCAAAAGAATACTTCCAGTTATGGTGAGAATGGTAAAGTCTGTAATAAGGAGTATCTGAAGGTGTCCAGATAATATCCTTTACCCACTTCAAATACTGTTGCCAGACAGGGAGATCTAGTCCGTAATCTGCTCGCATGGATGCTGCGTAATCAGCATCAACAAGCTCACCTTCCGTTGCCAGTGCTGCAATATGTGCAGAAACATAGTCTCCGGGAGGAAGCTGAATAACAAAGAAAACCAATATTGAAATTAAAAGCAATGTAGGGAAAAACATCAGCACACGCTTAACAATGTACTGAACAAGATCTTTTCTGAAGAATTCCTTTAGACCTTCAACAAAGCTTTTTTTACTAACCTTGTCCTCCATAAAAAATACCCCTTTTAAATCGTAAAAATCGGAGACGTGGAAACCCCCGTCCTCGCACGTCTCCGATTTCTTTTTACTCTATCCAGTCAATTTTCGTATACATTACTCAGCCTTGAAAAGAACTTCATAATGTGTCATGTTAGCGTACTGGTAGCAGTCAGCAGATACAAGATTATCTGCATAATTCTTAATACTTGAATTGATGAGTTCGTAGTAACCCTCTGCCTTGAGATAAGCTATTGTCCAGAGATTATCCTGATGTATCTTGTAAATCTCTGCCTGATAGCTGTCTCTTTCTGTCTCATCAGCTGTTAAGCGCCACTTGTCATATAATTCAACAAGTTTAGCCATATCGCCTGTAGGCTCAACACCCTGAGCACCCTTTGTTGCATAGTATGTGCCATACTCACCATACCACTCAGCTGCCTGAGCGATAGGAACAAATGGAGCAGCTCTGTCTTTAAGTGAAGCTCCACCAACTGCTGTATGAGGTCCCATTACTGCAACCCACTCGTTGTTATCTATAGCTTCATCGAATGCAGAAACTTCAAGGTTTTTGATAGCACAGTTAAGGCCTACTGCCTTGTAATACTGCTCAAATACAGGATATGCATCGTCCATTCCACCATCATATTCGAGGAATGTGAGCATAAGCTCTGAACCATCAGCGAATGTGTAGAATCCATCTGATCCCATCTTAAGGCCGCAGCCCTCAAGAAGGCTCTTTGCCTTGTCTACATCATATTCTGTCCATTTTTCAACCCACTCCTGGCTATAGCCTACATTTCCTTCCATAGGTCCGCACTGGCCTGGCTCAAGGAAGCCATCTGTAAGAAGTTCAGAAGCCTGATTTCTGTCGACGCAGATTGAAATGGCCTCACGGAAATCCGGATTAGCAAAAAGATCTGCATAGTTCTTATCAGGATTTGTGTAGTTGAAGGTTACCTGATAGCTGCCCCAGTTAGTGGTTCCCCACTCACGAAGAGAAGCTGTATCTCCAAGATCTGAAAGTGTAGCTGCAATATCCTTCATTGCTACAGCAATGATATCAATCTCACCAGAACGGAACATAAGAAGATCCTGTCCATCCTCTGAAGTCTGATTGAAGTGAAGAGCATCTACATATGGAAGCTGATTGCCAGCTGCATCAACCTTCCAGAAGTATGGATTGCGGTCCATGATGCAAAGTGTGTCATCTTTGGAGCTATTGCCGGGTACTGTTGAAAGAACAAAAGAATTAACAGTAGGAATTCCTGCTACATTCCAGAAGTTGTAGGATACTGACTTGCCAAGATCCTTGACTGTAGCTGCGTCAATGTTCTTCTTCTGAGCATTGGCAAGAACTTCTTCCTCTGAAAGTCCTGTGCTCTGATAATATTCATTCTCAACATAAGGATAATCCTCAGAATCAGGAATAAGATCCATTAAATAGTGAGCTGGAGCCCAGCACCACTTAAAATCGCCGTTTTCAATGAAATCCGCTGGATATTTGGGATTAACGAAAGTCCATGTGACTGTGTAGTCATCTACCTTCTTAAGATCTGCCCATGCATCCTCGCCATCTACTTCTTCCTTAAGAGCTGCCCAGCTCTTCTTGCTATCATAGTTTGTAAGATGGCACATATAATACCAGAATGTTATGTCATCTGCTGTAAATGGCTCTCCGTCTGACCACTTCATGCCCTCTCTTAAGTGGAAAGTCCAAGTTGTGTAGTCATCAGTATGCTCAAATGACTTGATGACATTTGGATAATAAGATCCATCAGTATTGTAGCGGATTATAGACTCAAGAGATGGTCTTGAAAGTCCCCAGCTTCCGCCTGCTGGACCCAAGTTGATAACTCCGCCATATGATCCGATCTCCAAAGGAGCACCTGTTGCATCTACAGTTTCAACAAAAACGTTGTCCGCATCAGGAATTCTCTCTTCCACAGCTGGTAAATTTCCGGCTGCTACCTGATCAGCCAGCATTGGTGCCTCTGCAAATCCCTCTACTGTAACCTCCTCAGTATTGGATGCAATGTCACCTGTCTGAGCTTCTACTGCAGTAGCTTCTGTAGTAGCGCTCGTATCCCCACTTGTCTGCGCAGGAGTTGCTGCCCCACCGCAGCCTGCCAACATCGTCATGCCAGTTGCTGCAGCAAGTACTAATGATACTGCTTTTGAGTTCATTTTCCTTCTCATAATTCCTCCTTTTAGCTTTTCGCTACACCTTACGATAATCATATTTTATCAGAGGCATTGTCCTCTAAATAGTCGATTTTTTTACTTATTCGCAAAAAACATTGCATTTTTTGCTCTAGATTTTCCCCTAAATCTGACTTCTCATATTTCTGATCGTTATTGTATGATCAAAGCCTGTATAATCCGTAAAGTAAATGGTGGAAGAACCTGCATTTGTGCCCTCTGAGTCCTCTTTTCCCTCCATAAATCTGTGAGTTCCAAAGGCAGGACCAATTATCAGCGTATCCCTGGAATTAGATAGCTGAATTTCACCATCCTTGGCTATAATAGTCTCATTCCCTTTCAGATTAGTTGCCATATGGCTGTTTTCAAGGAAATCTGCCCCGGTAAAAGACATCTCAATTCTCCATGGGGCTCCATCCACGCCACTTGTCTTGACGCGTACATCAATTCCATCGCACTCTTTGCTCTCTTGAACCCATACATCAATATCCATATCAGGGCCCATCTTCTTGTCGCGCTTGTCATTCTCCATCTGCCACCAATCGTTTGTAGCTGGTTTTTTGTCTATGCTCCAGGGCAGATAGTACCAACCATGCATAGTCTGATGCAGATGAAGACCATTTTCAGTCTCCTCCATAGTCTCGCCCTTAAAGGCCCTATGCTCGCAAAAGCTTCCTGCAACCTTCATCTCAAGCTTTATTGTTCCATTGTGAAAATAAAGGAAATTGGATTTGCCCTTCATCACTGTATAGGTATATCTTCCAGTCCTGTTTCTGGAAATACCAGAATTCTGGTAAAAAACATGATAGTCAGGATTATTGTAAATGCCTTCATGCTCAGTATTTATCCATTCCGGATACCACATGAAATAAATAAGGCAATCCGGGCCATGAAGATTGCGCCTCTTACACACATCTATAATGTAATTGCACATCTCAAAAAACTCAGGAATATCATATCTTTGAGCCATCAGCATATACTCTGTATAGTAATCAGTCGGATACATGAGGCGGTCTTTATCAAACCTGGTGGAATTGGCCGTAAACACTGAATCATCAGGCTCCCAGTAATGAAGCATCATACGAAGATTCCTGATAACATACTCCTCATATGACTTATCTCCTGTAGCTTCTGCAAGCGTTATCATGGCATCGTTGTTGACACGGTTGTAATTTCCGGCAGATTTCTCCGCATACTCGCCATCTTCGTTGCAGTCTATTCCTTCTGCCAGATACCTCTCCGCGCAAAGCTTCATATCCTCATCGCCGTAGATCTTATAACACTCCATAAGAGTTGACGCTATAGCCCATCTATGGTTAGGAGTGTGAAACCCACCCGTTATTATTCCTCTGGCTGCTTTCCTGATTATTCCCTCAATTATCTTATAGATTTCATCTTCCTTATCAGTTCTCTTATCACCACAAACATCTCTTAGAAAAAAGAAAATCGGCATCAGCTTTTTTATACAAAAAGCCGTATCAGGTGCTGAGCTGAAATTGCAAGTTACATAGTCATAAAGTCCACTATCAAGCTGCATTTTCTCAGCAAAGCCAAGTCCTGCCATTATTCTTTTAAAAAGCTTTTCATCTCTGAAAAGCTCGCTGTCCTTACAACAATAGAGTGATATCATGGACGCAGTTCTGTAGATTGTATACTTGGCGTCAAGAATGCGGTCTCTATCCATGAAAGCCCCAAAGTTTTCGTCTTTCTCATCCATTATCTGGGTGCACATAGACTCATAGACCAGCTCCTGCGTATCCTTTAATATAAATTCGTAATGATTCTTCATTTTTCCTCCAAATTTAGCCTTCCCAGTCACATCTTGTGGATCAGGGCAGCCCCGATCACGCCCACATCTCCGGCATCAGAAGTACCATTTGCTATTGTGATCTTTGTATTTTTGCTACTGTCTCTTGAATATACATCTCTTGAAACTTTTTCTTTTACGCTATCAAGGAAAAGATCTGCTGCTCGCGTTATACCTCCGCTTAGGACGAGGATTTCCGGCTGCAGAATGTTGATGATATTTGTAAGTCCCTCTGAAAGATAATAACAATAGTTATTAAGTACTATCAGAGCACAGGCGTCTTTTTCCCTCACAGCCTCAAAAAATTTTTCTCCATCAAGTGCCTCTTTTGTTTCTGCCTTTCTCCACAAAGAGGACTTTCTACCAGCGGATGTATTCATTATTTCCCAGGCCTGCTCTACGAGAGCTGTAGCGGAAGCGTAATCTTCAAAACATCCTTTTCTTCCACAGTTACAGTCAATTCCATCAATATTTATAGCCATATGGCCAAACTCAGCCGCAGCATAGTTGCAGCCTCTAAGGACCTTCCCATTAATAATGATACCACCACCTATTCCAGTGCCAATAGTAACCATTACAAAACTGTCAGTGTCATAACCACCAGTAATATATTCTCCAATTGCAGCCGCATTGGCGTCATTGTCAAAATGCAGCTTATCAGAAAGCTCTTTGCCCAGAGCATTCTTCAAATCTCCGAGAAAATCAACATTTTCAAAGCCAAGATTATTTGCATACAAGATTTTCCCCGTTTCAAGGTCTGCTGTCCCGGGAACTCCTGCTCCAATTGCCTCAATTTGGCTTGCGCTTAGCTTTTCTGCAGACATTATTTCTTTTACCATGTCAGCTATTGCCTTTATCATTGTGTCAGGAGTGTCAGCATCCCTAGTCCTTATACTTAGCTTTCTGACAATTTCATAGGAATCGTCTACTAATCCTGCCGCAATATTTGTACCACCTACATCTACTCCAATACTGAACATGTCTACCCCTCAAGCTTTCAATACTTCCAATAGGAACAACATAGCCAAAGCCTGTCCATAGGGCATAGGCTTTATCTCTATCCCCTTGTAAAAGTCCTTGGACTCTCTTCCCATAGGCGTTCCATAGGACACCTGATTAACGGTCCCGTCTGGATCAATGAGCTTTAATATGGGCTCAAGAGCTTTTAAACCAACATCTTTATATTTTTTATCAATAAGACCTAGCCTGACTGCCTTCAAGATACCATAGGCAAAACCACAAGTGGCACTGGCTTCAAGGTAAGACGTGTCATCATCCACAAGGGTATGCCACATGCCGCTCTGGTCCTGATACTTTTCAAGGGCCTTAACCTGGCCTAAAAGTGCCTCTATCAGGAACTTCCTGTCAGCGCCCTGTACATCTGCAATCGAAAGATATTCTGGAACAGCAATGGTAAACCAGCAGTTTCCTCTCCCCCACAGAGCTTCTGCAAAATTATGATGTCCCTCAAAAGTCCATCCATGGAACAATAGCCCCGTTTTATGATCAACAAGATACTTTATGTGCAGGAGAAACTGATACCTTGCTTCTTCCCTATACGTATCACTATCCTCTATTTCTCCCATCAGAGCCAGAAACATAACTGTCATAAATAGAGTGTCGTCCCAGAGTTCTCCGGTATTCTCGCTATCTGACGTCCTATGCTGTATTCCGCCCTCACAAGTCTTGGCAAAATCCTTAATTATTGCCTCTGCCCATTCATGGCAGGTCTTTTTATATAATTCATTTCCAGTATCCTTGAGCAATAATCCCAAGGTTAATAGAGGCGCGCATGTATTAACATTTTTTGCTGGAAGGCCAAGAGAAATTTCTTTGTCATAAAAACTCTCCAGAAAATCAACAAAATCCTTTCTGCCAAGTTCCTGGGCAAGTTGATAAATGCCATAAAGGCCCACTCCCTGAGTCCACTCCCAGTGCTGATACCTTGAAATATCATCGCCAGCCAGGTTTTTGGTTTTCATGTTTTCAAGAAATTTCTCATCATCTTCATAGAGAAATTTCTTAAAACTCTGAGCCAAAACCTCAAGAACTGACAGAATTACTTCTCTTTCTACTTTCATTTGCTACCTCTTTCCATTTCATTTATACTAATCTCATGCTTATAAACGACAATATTTACTACGAAGACAACCACTACATAATCATCAACAACATCCCTAATAACATTTATTACTACATTGACTATGACAAGAGGGATGCCTCTGTAAATATGGAATTCCAGCACCTTCATCCATATTACGAGATGATGTTTCTTCTAGCGCCCAACGCAACTCACCTTATTGAAGGTGTTCCCTATAATATCCACATGGGAGATTTTGTGTTGCTGGCGCCTTCTGTTATGCACAAATCCGTCTACTATAAGGGCGAACCCAGCAAAAGAGTGATCATAGACTTTATGTACCCTCTAGACAAGCCAGAAACAGCCGACGCCTACAGGGAAATCCTTAAGCCCTTCCACGCTGATCTTCCAATCTACCGCTTTGATTTTCAGGACCAGCAAAGACTCATAGACATTCTGAACAGCCTCTTTATCTTTTCAAAAGAGCACAAATACTACGGCAATCCAGCCGATGAATTCTACATTCACAACAAGTTTCAGGAGCTTTTGTACACCTTCTATGACCTGAGAAACAAGAATATCTACACCAACGACCAGAGTTATAACTCAATTCAGCAAAAGATGTATGAAATATCTTCCTACATCCACACCCACTACGACGAGAATATATCTCTAGATGCGCTCTCTGAGCAGTTTTTCATTAGTTCAAGCTACTTATCAAGAGAGTTTAAGCATGTTACGGGCTTTAACCTATCCAACTATATCCAACTCACCAGGATCAAAAATGCCCAATATCAGCTTATATCCAGTAATAAAAAGATTTCCCAAATAGCGGAGGAATGTGGTTTTTCATCCTTCTCGCAATTTAACAGGATTTTTAATAAGATTTCCGGTGCATCCCCCAGGGAATACCGTCAATCCTCCACTATTGGCAAGTAAGCACTTTTTTAGCTTTTTAGCGTACCAATATGACAGGATTTGTTATAGCAAGATTCGTGCAGTCATCCTGCACCATGAAATACAGGTAATTGCCATCAGGAACGGGTTCTTTTATAGTCTGACTATAGTCATAGAAGCCGTTCTTTTTTCCGCCCTTTAGAGGAATATCTTTATATACCCCATTCTCTGTACACAGCTTTAGCGTCTTAAGCCCTCTATTTGCAAGGATCATTAGCTCAATTTCAAGCTCAGCTCCGCAATCACCCGTTTTTCCTTTCTTTCTGCCACCTGTACTTACAGGTACCTTGTGCCCTGGGAGCTTACCATTAACTCTTGATACCAGAATCGGACCATTAGTCAAAAAGCTTCTCCCTCTGCGAAGCCTGTCCATAATATACTCCGGATTATGCGTATCTTCCCTTGGCATAGATGCATCAAAATTTATATAGGTTCTTACACAGCCGCTGCTAAGGCAGGTCTCAGCCCATTTTTCCAATAGCGGTAGAAGTTTATCCCCGATTTCAAGCATTACATGAGTTTCCTCAGGATACTCTTTTAAAAGCGTAGTAGCATTGGCTTTTATCGCATCTAGAACATCCATCACCTCGTCAAAGAGAATATGATAGTCATCAGCGCATATGTTGTGAGTATCACTTCCTGTAGTTGCAGGTAAAAAAAGTCCTCTCTTCATGCAATCCATCCATAGCTTCATGGCGGCATCATTGGTACTTCCCGGCATCATTGGATTTGAGCCATTCCATATCTCCATGGTCTCAAAAATATCCAGCATATCATTAAAATTTGGATTCCAGGAAATGGATCTCTGAAGGTCTCTTGGGTGATTTATCTGGGCAAGGCCTCCATTTTCCTTGATAACATCAGTGATCCTTACAAATTCATTCCTGAGATACTCATCAGTTCTGTCTTTGTCCTCAGGAATCTTATATATCACATCTATAGGGACTCCCATAGCCATAACATGACCGTTAGAAGTAGATATCTCTTTAGAAATGATAGGCACAAAATTATGCCTTTTTAGAGCTTTCCAGGCTGGGTGACTTAATATAATGTGATGGTCAGACAAAGCCCCATAGGAAAGCCCCATTGCCATCTGTGAATTAGCAATTTCCTGAGGGGTATCCACTACATCGTCATCTCCACCAAAAACAGGACTAGAGTAAACGCTATGGTGGTGTAATTCTCCAGCAATCCACCCCATTTCCTCCATATTCACAAATCGGCTTAAGTCATAGGATTTTCTGGAATTAGTATCCTCTTTGATTTCGATGTCATCTGTTATTATTTCGTATTCACTTCCCTTGGACACCTCGATCACATACCTGCCCACTGGAAGTTTTCTTGATAGACAGCCATCAAATCCCGTAATATCGCGGATCATGGTGATCTTTCCATTTACTCTGTCAAAATCTCCTGCATCTTCGCCCGGAAGAAGCTTAAAAAACTTAACTTGAGCAGGAGTTCCTATTCCTCCAGATCTAGTTTCAATAAAAATACTTCCAAGGTGTTTTTCCCCTTTTACTATCCCATTTTGATGGAATCTGTTCCTGTCATTTCCAGCTGGATAATCTACCTCATTGGATCTTTTTTTCTTTTGATCTACGCAGTTTTCCCAGGCGTATTCCACGAATTTATACAGTTTCTCAGCATCCATGCTGTATGCAGCTTTATCAGCTACTCCATTTTCCTTATTGAATCCCTGTAAAAGACCTATCGCTATACTCAAAAACTTGGTTTCTTTACTCATATTTCATCCCTTTTATGCTAAAAAACGCATCCTGAATCACATTACTATTCCAATCAAACAAAAAGAATGCATGACATAGGCAAATGTCCTATAACATACATTCTATTTTCTTACATCTGCATTATCTACGCGGTTTTTATGTCAAATCTCCAAAAACATTGCATTTTTTGCAACCCTCTTTTACCTTGGAATAAAGATTTCAACTGTTGTTCCCTGGCCAATGCTTGAAGCAATCTCCATCCTGGCGTTTTCCATAATCTCCAGCCTCTTCTTGACATTCATAAGTCCAATATGTTCGCCTTCGCTCCTCACTCTGGAATTATACTCATCAAGATCGAATCCTGTGCCATTATCGGAAATAATAACCTTTACAAATCCATCATCCTCTTTGGTTGCAATGGTTACTGTCCCGGGAGCCCCGTAATTTCTTTTACACAGTCCGTGTTTAACAGCATTTTCTACAATAGGCTGAACTGTGAGTGCCGGAATTTCAAAGTCGCTTACCTGTATGTCATAAGCCACCTTAAATCTATCTTTGAATCTTGCCTTTTCTATCTCCAGATAAACTTTTGTATGCTCCAGCTCTTTTTCAAATGGTATTGGTTTATCTGCATCAATAGAAGCAATATTGGCTCTAAGGTACTCAGACAGGCTATTTACCATTTCTTTTGCCTTATCAGTATCCTTGTCACACAACACATAGATTGAATTAAGCGCATTATATAAAAAGTGCGGCTTTATCTGAGAAATTGCAATTCTGGTCCTTAAATCCTGCAGTTGCTTTTCCTGATTGCTTATACGTTCCCTCTGCTCTACGATCATTTTGGCATTGTCTTCAAGGGCCTGTGCAAACATAACTAGCGCAACCAGTATAATGGCTATATTTGATAGCGATATTCCGTAAACAAACAACTGTATTGCTGTCGCAATTATAGGAATCACTATAAAGCTGACAATAGCACCAAATCTCTTTTTATCCATGCTTTCCTTCTTAAGGAACGTGTAGACAAAAACCACATTAGCCTCCAAAAGAACAAGCACTGTCCAGATTACGAAGCCTAGTCCCCTCTTATATTCATTTGTTTCAGGATTTATGGTATAAACAAAACCGCTGATCTGAGAAAATGCCAGGAATAAAACAGCGCAGACTGCTATTACAGAAACAATGATAATAACCCTCTTGCTCCTTTTTTCTTCATCAACAGATAAAATAACATATTCTGCAAGCAGAACAGGAATAAGAGCATTACAGATAAAAGATACATAGTTAGAAACTAGAAGAATACTGTGATTTAAAGCTCCAGGCACTGCATCAAAATACCACGCCCAAGAATCAAAGAAAAGCATAATACCCGCGAGAAGTTCCAATCTTCCAAGGGATTTATACTGATCTTGGATAGCAGACTTGCCTATAAAAAGATATATGGAAGCCACTATAGCAAAAAAGCTTCCCCATAATTCCATGCAATTAAAAACATACTTTATTTCGAGCACTTTATTTCCTCCAATGCAGCTATTCTACTTTCCGCCCAACTGTATTGAGTCATGTACTCCCCTTGAAATGCGCTTCTAGCAGCTATCCCCCCCTATTTTGAAATCGAAAAGATCACATTTTACCTTGCTCACGTCAATTCCCAAGGCTCCACGTTGCTTTATAAGCACATTTTCAATTCCGTTTTTCTTAAAAGTATTGCTTAAGTCTGATTGAAGATTCTTCATATACGATGCTTTAGATGACAGATCATCGTCATCTTCCCACAGAATGC
This sequence comes from Butyrivibrio sp. INlla14, assembly GCF_900102515.1. Taxonomy (GTDB): domain Bacteria; phylum Bacillota; class Clostridia; order Lachnospirales; family Lachnospiraceae; genus Butyrivibrio. The sequence goes on along the minus strand of NZ_FMVS01000004.1, from coordinate 195,557 downwards.
TCATTGCTTCCCCAACAGTGCACATTCTACCCTCTTTATCTACAAGGATAGCTAGTAGTTCTTTAGTCTTTTTATAGCCAAATTTTATTGGTATATCATCCACAAATATCTCGAAAGATCCAAAAGTTTTGATATCTACAATCTTTTTTTCATCTTTTATCGGATGTCTTAAGTTTTCAAGAGTTTTCCTGACTTTATCCTCTGTGCAGGGTTTTAATATATATCCACTGACATACATGTCAAATGCTTCTTCCATGTATTCTCTATATCCTGTAGAAAAAATAATGTTTATATCTGGATGTATTTCTATAAGCTTCTTGGCTATATCTATGCCATTCACTTCATACATTTCTATATCTAGAAAAGCTATGTGAACTTTATTAGTCAGTGCATAATCAATAGCCGGATCAGTATAGGAAAACCCTGTTACTGTCGCATCCGGCAGTATTCTTTTAAGCGTATTTACAATTCCTTCGAGTGCTAATTGCTCATCGTCAACAGCAATTATATTCATCCTCTACTCCTATCTCTTATAAACACACTCCCACTTAATTATACCCGTAAATTCGCAACATATAAATACAGGAGGCCGTTTTTGGCCTCCTGTAAATTATTACATTTTTATAAAGTAAAATAGTATATATCAGTTGCTCTTTCTTCTGCTATCAACGATGATTGCAAAGATAATGAGTAATATAATAATTGTTATAAGGTACAGTGCATTCTGTACGTTATAAGCGTTCTCTACAGTCTCAACTGTCTCAGGAACTACAACTGTTCCAACTGCTACATTTGCTACTGCTTCGCTGTAGTTATCATCGTAAACGATGAGATAATCAGAGAAACGATCTGTCTCAAATGTAAGTGTTGTGTTGTCATCGTCAAGGTCATCGAGTACTGTGCACTCACCATCATAGTTTCTGATTACGAAGAACTTTCTGTCAGCCTTCTTGAGGTTTGCAGGAACATCGATTGTAATCTTAATCTGGTTGTTAGCTTCTGCTACGTACTGCCATTCTCCTAAGTTGTGGCACTTCTCAAGAGAAATGTCAATGTACTCGCCCTTTGTAAGTGTTGAGTGTGCCTTCTGTAAAGTCTGGATTGTATCTTCAAACTGTTTCTTGTGCTGTGTGCTTACTTTCTCCTCGTTAGGAGTAATACGAAGTCTGATCTCCATTGAGCCACCATTATTAACATCGTAAAGCTCTGCGTTTGTAAGACAAGCTGCTGCTAAAACGTTGATGTTCTCAAGCTCGTAGCTAATCTGTGACTCTGAGTCAGATATTACTTTATACTTTGTGCTTGATGATGACCATTCACCAGTACCATTTATAAGGTTTGTAAGCCAAGACTCAACCTTAATTACGATAGAACCATCACCGAAAGATTGTGTTGCACGCTTAGCTGTTGTACTTGTAACATCAGCTGCCATTGTTGCAAATGCCTTGTACATATTTGTCAACTTATTTGTTAACTGGCCATTATTCTGTCTCTCATGAAGGATATCAAGTCCAAAAAGATCTTCTTCGTTGTTACCAGTCTGCTTATTTGTTGATGCTGTAGTTGTCTTCTTTGTCTTTACTTCTTTTTCTTCCTCTATAGGCTCTTCTACTGCCTTCTTCTCTGTCTTTTTAGCCTTAACAAATACTACTTCTTCTTTTGCTTCACCCTGGTATACTGGAGCTTCGTCAATCACGTCATGTCTTGTGTTTGCTGCTAAAATAGCTCTTGCCTGTCGTCATCTTCGTTCTCATCATCGTTGCTAACAAGGATAGAAACGAACTCGTTTACAAAATCGTCAGCGTGCTGCTTAACGCTCTTTGCTCTTCCGAGAATTTCTGAATATGTGAGACATGGATTAACTGTGTCGCCCATAATTCCGGTATTCTGTGCTGTATACTTGTCATCGATAAATCTCTTAACTACTTCTGCAAGATTGTTGTAGATTTCTTCACTTGCAAGAATCTGATCTGTATTTGCTGCTGTTGCGTCTGCAAAAGGATTTGTATCGCCAGCAAATTTTACATGTGCATTCATGAATGCATCTGCTGCGTTATTAACGTTGTTTGTTACCTGTGTCTTTTTTGTTCCAAGATTTGTTCCAAAGTTATTTCCCATGTAAGCCTGAACATTTGATGGAACCTTTGTATACTTGGAATTAACATTAACGATTGCATCATAATTGTTTACATCGTCAGGATCTGCTGTAACTGCTGCGTTGTTATTCTTAAGCCAAATTGCTGCATTAAGCTTATCCTTAAGATCTGCGAGCTCATCTGCTGTTACTTCTGGGTTTGCGGATCCTTCGCTAATTGCTCTCTGAAGATTTACAATATCATTATTGCTTACTGTTCCAGCATTTATCATTGCTGCATTGTCTTCTTCCCAAACCTTCTTGGCAAGACCTGTTGTATCAACTGTGATAGTTTTTGTTGTATCTCCAAAAGCGACTGAAATTGTGTTGTCGCCTACTCTGTAATTTAATGTATCATCAACTAATTTACATCCGCCTACTTTGTAAGTATCATTACCTATATCAATTGTCATGTTCAGATACTTACCTACTTCAGATTCTTGTATCTTAAAGGCACCTGTACCCATATCTGCAAACTGCTCTTCGTTTACTGTTGCCTTAAGACTTGCTGCTGTAATTGTATCTAAACTATATGTATAAACTCGGCCAAAGATATATGAATATGATCCACTGGTATTAAATGCTTGTGCTCCACTCCTTGAACACCAATATGCCATCAGATTATTAAAATCTTTAAATTGAGCATTGTCTTCTAACCCTCGTACCTGATAAAGAGTTCCTGATTTGCAAGTATCAAACCCAGTTCCTTTTTCTTCTACATTTACGTTATTAATTACATTACTTTCAGTGTATGTTGCCCCCTGTGCTTTAAGCTGATCGATTGCATAAGTGTTCTTATTACCAAAGCTATATCCGCTTACTACTTTTGATTCATAAGAATTAAGCTTGGCTGTTCCCTGTGGTACACCGATCACTGCACTATTAGCATCAAGTTTTTCGTATGTATAAGGAACAAAATAGTAATCTTTATTAGGAGTGATTTCTGTAACTTCTACAAAATTGTAATAAACTGTTGTTTCCACAGTATCTGATCCTGATCCAGAGCCTGATCCACTTCCTGAGCTTGATCCTGAACCAGAAGAGGACCCAGAAGGAGTACCCTTCTTAATAATATTGATTATTCCACAATCCAGATCATAAGTTACATCGTATACATTTGTATCAATTCCTGTAAGATCAAAATCTTCTATTGAAAGAGTTACATCGCTATCATCGCTACGGTAGAACATGATTGTTGTTATTTCATCCTTGGTTCCTGCTGCTGTGTAGTGATAAACAGATGTCTCATATCCTGCAAGTCTTCCTGTTCCGTCTGTTGTCTGATCACTAATTGCAGTAGAAGCTGCTGTAAAATCATCAAAAGAAATTGTTACCTTAGGTGCTGGTGTGCTGTTTTCGCCCCCTGCCGGAGGATTGCCTACTGTTGTGGCGCCGTTACTTCCTTGCTCTCCGCTGCCTACTGTTGTGCCACCGTTGCTTCCGCCTTGCTCTCCACTTCCTGCTGTTGTGCCACCGTTGTTTCCGCCTTGCTCTCCGCTTCCTTTATTTTCACCTGTATCTCCGTCGTTTCCATCATTTAATTCTGTATCATCATTATCTGTTGCAAATGATGTAACTGAACTTGTATACATCAGTCCTACAGAAAGAGCCGATGCTGCTAACATGTAATACAATCTTCTTAACTTGCTGTAATTATTTCTCTCCTTCATAATATTGATCTCCTTTTCATATCAAAAAGCTCTTCCGTGAGCCACCATGTACAAATTCAAGTTATTTTTTGTTTTATGTTGAGAACACATTACTCCCTAAATAGTCACAAAAAGGTCACAAAAAAGGCCAAAAACACACGTTTTTGACCTTTTTAATAATTGTTTAATTATTCAATCAGATTTGCATTAGATTTTGATATTGTCAGTTAATTTTTTGATTCACTTGTTTTATTCTTTTTATTTCAAGTTTCTATTTTGTCCCCTGTTTGACATGAAATTATCAATTTTTATCCATTTATAACAATTCTTATTGTCTTTATCTCATAAGCTTCCATATATAAGCTGAGTTTTTTATCTGCATCAAAATACCGCATAGCAGCTTCACTAAGCCTTTTTTCCAAAAGATCACACTCATATACTTCTGCAATAGAAATATCTCTTCTTATGTTAGAAAACAAAATAGCATTTACCTGCCTGCTTCTTCCATGGCCTTCGTGAAGCCTGATTATAATATCCCCAGAATCCTCTGCCAGCTTGATAGCATCAATATACACACCCTGGCTATCACCAAGATCAATTACCGCTTTCTCTATATCTTTTACCAGGTTATAAGCAGATCTCTTTTCTTCGCCTAATATAGAAGAAAGAGAATCATTCTTAGGAACATAATAGTGGCTCTCACCATTTAAAGCCTCTGCTTCTTCTATTATATTGCCCTCTCTATGATCACCTGGATGTGGCAAAAGAGAATACGTAAACTCGTGCTCTCCCTGATCAGCGTTAGGATTAGGGAATATTCCTGACTTAATCAGAGTAAGTCGCATCAGCTTTTCCTTTGCATCATATCCATATTTGCAGTCGTTGAGCACAGCAACGCCGTAATTTCCTCCATTTCTATCAGAAATATCCATCCACCTATGGGCGCAGCATTCAAATTTAGCCCTATCCCAGCTATTATCCCTTGATAGATTTCTTTTTATGTCACCATACTGAATCTCGCAGGTAATCTCCCTAGAATCAATATTCACAGGGAATGCCGCCTTTAGCAGGATCTGATGCTCATGCCAGTCCGCTTTAGTTCTAAAATCTATGCGCCTTTCATCATTTCTTATAACTATGGTCTGGCTAATCGTAGAACTGCAAAACTTCCTCAGAAGCTTCAGGTGAAGCTCACAAAAATCCCCGTCTAAGCCGCTACTTTCCTCACCAAAAACTGTTTCAGAAATGTCCACAAATGAGCCATCTTTCTTATATGTTAAGACAGATATCTCACTTAAATCTGTTATATCAAAAGATATGTCTTCAAAATTCGCATCAATATTCCAGGCATCATACTCAAGTGGTTCATCCTTAAAAGCGATGAGTCTATTTAGCGACGTTTGTGTCATATCTCTGATCTCGCCACCGATTTCCTTATCGTAGAGGCTTATAATTTCCCCTTTTTCATCAAAAGAAATGACATAGTAGTTAGTTTCTATTTTAAGTCCCCTGACTCCTTCAGAAGCACCTCTGATAATTATCCCGTTAGTAGATTTTTTAACGGCCTTTTTGTCACTTTCTTTATCTGTAATATTAAAAACCAAAATTGCTCTCTTAATTAGCTCTTCAACAATGTGAATTCCACGCTTATAGTCCTCTTCAGAAACCTGATATACTTCCTCAATTGAGGATCCTGGCAGAATATCATGGAACTGGTTGAGCATAAGTATCTTCCAGGCTTCCATAAGCTCTTTCGCAGGATATTCAAGGCCTGCCTCCAGATGAGCATATGTCAAAAGAATTTCAGCTTCCTTAAGAAGATGCTCAAGTCTTCTATTGTAGCGCTTATTTTTGCCCATAGAAGTATAGGTTCCCCTGTGGAATTCTAGGTATAATTCGTCCTCCCACACAGGAACATTATCGCTTTTTGAAACCTTTTCCAGTAGTCCATCCATGAACTCAGTCACAGATTTCTGCACAGTTACTGGGCATCCAGGGATACCTTCCCTAAGCCTTCTGTCCTGTTCCAGCATCTCCCAGATTGGACCGCCGCCTCCATCGCCAAAGCCATAAACTGTCAGCGTCTCATCCGTAATATCTTTTTCCCTGAAGGCTCTCCAGGTTCCCATAATCTGGCTTGCATCCTGTCTGCCATTATAGGTATAATTCAGGATTCCGCCCTCTTTCATGACCAGATCGGCCCTTGGAAGGTCGCAGGTAGTGATCAGGTATGTTGGAACCATGCTCCCATCAATTCCCTTCCACATAAAGAGATCATGAGGCATTCTATTAGTGTCATTCCAGGCAAGTTTGGTGGTTACAAAGGCCTTAATTCCACTTTTTTTCATAATCTGTGGCATGGCTGCGCTATATCCAAATACATCAGGAAGCCATAAAATATGGCTATTTACGCCGAAAACTTCCTGGAAATACCTTTTTCCATACAAAATCTGCCTAACAAGCGATTCTCCGCTTGTTAGGTTGCAATCAGCCTCAAGCCACATAGCCCCTTCTGGCTCAAAACGGCCCTCTTTTACTCTTTCCTTGATTTCCTCAAAAAGCTCAGGCTCATCTTCCCTTACAAATTCGTACATCTGAGGTGTACTGGCCATGAAAAGATACTCTGGATACCTCTTCATAAGCTCCATTACTGTTGAATAGCTTCTGATAACCTTTTCTCTAGTCTGTCTGATGGGCCATTTCCAGGCAACATCAATATGAGTATGACCCGTACTAGCCACAATTTGATCAGATTTCTCTGTTCCATAGAGATTTTTATGGAGAAAAGCTGACATATCTGTCATACTCTCTTCTGCATAGCCTGCACCGCTCTTGGCAGGCTTTAGCGCTTTAACTGCTTCCATCAAAATGTTCAGAATTGTTTCTGCGTGCAAAACATCTACTGGCTGAACACTTTCGATAGCTTTTTTGTCGCTCAAAAGATCAATGGCATTTTTTCTGGAATCTAGTCCCAGCATTGCTTTTGCAGCGCCAAAAGCGACAGATATGTCATAAAACGCATTCTTGGAAACTTCATCTAGTGCCGCCAGTTCCATTTTCAGATAATTACTATTTTGAGATAAATTTGAATACCCATAGATAGCAATATCAACAACCCGATCAGTACCTTTTTTCCAGTCATCTACGTCATAAATACAGACACTGTTATGGTTCATATCCATTCCACTTCGCCTGATACCATTAATATAAACAAGCATCTGAGGATTATCAGTATTCCAGATGTCATCAGCGCCAGTGCTCAGGAAAAAGAAAACCTCTCTACCCGAAAATTCCTCTGGAATAACTACCTTCACCCTGAAAAGATCATGCCCATCAGGTTCTCCCCAAAGGCCGCCGTTACTAAATTCTTCCCAGTTCAGGCAATCTCCAAGCAGCTCTTTTCGCTGTCCATAGCCAACTTTTTTGTGCCTTATTCCGGCGCCATCCATAACAGTTGTTATATCTGTTCTTAGCCCAAACATCTGGGTTTTAAGTCTATTTGCAAAGCTTTCAATCTGCTCTAATCTGTTATCCATATACAATCCCCAACTGGTTAAGTTGCCTTTTTAGATACTCTTCCTTCTTACATGAGCTTTATCTTGAAGCACAAAGGCATATCTGATTTGAAACTCTCAGAAGCCTTAATTGTCATTTCCTCACCGTTTCTCTCAAAGGAAAGCTCTTCACCTGTAGATAAAAGAGTAACCTTATCAACCAGGAGCCCTCTCATTTTCTCTGTTCTGAAAGCCTTGATCTTGGCATCCTGAACTGCCGGACGCATCCAGTAAGCATATACATAGCCACCCTTATATGTAAATCTGAAGTCAGAAGCTGTATACTGCACCTCTCCAGCGTCTGCAAAAGAGCCACTGGCGATCACGCTATCACCCTCCTTGTACTGGCTCCAGTAGCTGGTTTCATAGATTCCTTCACCGTTAACAGAAAGCCACTGTCCCATATCTGAAAGAGCTCTCTCATCCTCCTGAGTGAAGGTTCCATCAGGCTTTGGCCCAAGGTTGAGGAGGAAGTTACCATTTTTGCTAACTGCATCAATAAGATCGCAAACAAGTTTATATCCGCTCTTATACTCATTGTCCTTGATATAGCCCCAGGATCTGTTTCCGATAGCTGTATCTGTCTGCCAGTATCTGGGAGAAATATCGTTAAGAGCACCTCTTTCCATGTCAAAAGTAGCAACATCTGGTGGGAAAGCATGATGCTTATAGCATATTGTTACCTCTTTTCCCCACTGCGCAGCACGGTTGTAATAATATGCAGCCAGCTTCTTAAGGTAAGGCTTAAAAGATATATTCTGGATCCACCAGTCAAAATAAAGCATAGAAGGCTGATATCTGTCGATGATCTCTGCAGTTCTCACAATCCAGTCATCAAGCCACTCCTTGCTTGCGCCCTTTGAATCAGGATTCTCAGTACTTGCTGTAAACTGCTCATTCTGCCACTCTGGGCAAAGAACTGCTGGCCCATAAAAGTCGCTGTATTTCTCGTCATTTACATCGCTGTCAAACTCGCGTCCCAGATTCATAAAGAAGTAGTGCTCTGCTCTGTGAGAAGAGCCACAGAAAGTAAGGCCCTGTTTCTCACACTCTTTTTTTAATTCTCCAGCTATATTCTTTTTAGGCCCCATGTTTGCTGCATTCCACTTGTTGAATTCAGTATCATACATAGCAAAGCCATCATGGTGCTCCATTACAGGAACTACATACTTGGCGCCTGCTTTTTTGAAAGTTTCAATCCATTTGTGCGCATCAAATTTCTCTGCCTTGAACATAGGGATAAAATCCTTATAGCCAAACTTATCCTGGGGTCCATAGGTTTCTACGTGATGCTTAAACTCTCTGCTCTCTCTGTTATACATATTTCTGGAATACCACTCATTACCATATCCTGGCACACTATAGATTCCATAATGAATGAAAATACCAAACTTGGCATTCTTAAACCACTTTGGTGTTTCATGGGCTGAAAGTGACCCCCAATCTGCGCTAAACTTTCCGTTTTCTACTACCTTTTCAATTTCCTTTAAATATTCCTCTTTTGTCATCTGTTATACCCTCTGAAATTATAATAAATAAATGGTTATACATCTCACCATAAATCATTATACAATGGCTCTTCCTACGAATTGTACGCATATTTTGCTCATTTTTAACAGGAAAATGTCACTTTCTATCCAAACGAGTAAAGCGCTTTGCAATATAAGAGCCCACCACCCGGAAAAATGATCCCAGGTAGTGGGCTGTAGTAACATATATGTTATATATTATATATATTTACTTTTCTTTTGCTTCAGTAGCAACAGTTACTTCTGCACCACTGATGTTTACATTCTTATTTACCTTAGCATCATAGGTATTAGCTCTCATGATCTCTGCAAAATCAACGCCTGTTGCCTCGCTCATTGTATCAAATACCTGCTTCATTACAATAGGCATGTTACCAGAAATTCTAGCTGCACCACTCTCGCCGCCTTCACCAGTCTCATAAATATTGATCTTATCAATCTGAGAAAGAGGTTTTGCAATCTCAGCTGCGATCTGAGGCATTACCTTGATCATCATCTCTGCCATAGCTGCGCCATTGTACTTTCTATAAGCCTCTGCCTTTTTCTCCATTGCTTCAGCTTCTGCAAGACCTTTTGCCTTGATGGCTTCAGCTTCCGCACGACCTGTTGCAGCAATACCAGCTGCCTCAGCATCATATTTAGCCTTAATACCTGCGGCCTGCTGTTCAAGAGCATATTTCTCAGCTTCAGCCTTTGCCTTCTTGGCATCAGCTTCTCTTTCCTGCTCGTACTTGGCAGCCTCAGCCTTTCTCTGGCGCTGGATAAGCTCTGCCTCGGCTTTTTTCTCAGCCTGATACTTCTCAGCATCTGCCTTCTTCTCAATCTCAGCAGCAAGTTCCTGCTGCTTTACAAGTACTTCTTTCTGCTTAAGTTCTGTCTCACGCTCAGCTTTCGCAATTTGCGCATTTACTGTTGCTGTAGCAATTGATTTCTGCTGTTCCTGCTGCTGAATAGCATATGCAGCGTCTGCAATAGCGTTTGCAGTGTCAGCCTGCTGCTTAAGCTCTGCCTGTTTAATTGCAAGAGCGTTGTTCTTTTCAGCGATTTCTGTCTGTGCAAGAACTCTCGCATCATTAGCAGCCTTATCTGCCTCTGCCTTGGCAATTGCAACGTCTCTGTCTGCCTGTGCCTTAGCAATTGCAGCATCTTTCTTGATCTTTGCTGTGTTATCCATACCAAGATCACTGATAAGACCATTTTCATCTGTTACATTCTGGATGTTACAGGATAAAATCTCGATACCGAGCTTACTCATATCTCTTGAAGCTTTTTCCATAACCTGATCAGAGAAGCTGTCTCTGTCAGTATTGATTGTCTTAAGAGCAAGTGTACCAATGATCTCACGCATGTTACCCTGTAATGAATCCTGAAGGTCTTCTGTGATCTGCTCTGGATTCTTGTTAAGGAAGTTCTTGGCAGCAAGCTGTATTGATTCAGGGCTTGTACCAATTCTTACCTTCGCAACAGCGTCAACATTAACATTGATGAAATCATTTGTAGGAACTGACTGCTCTGTCTTAATATCAACAGTCATCTGTCCAAGATATAATTTGTCGACTCTCTCAAAGAATGGAACCTTTATGCCTGCACGTCCAATCAGTATCCTTGGCTTCCTTCTGATACCTGAAATAATAAATGCTCTATCTGGAGGTGCTTTTACATACCCCGCTACTATCACCATGATCACAACCAAAATGATTGCAAAAACTGGAATTAACTGTAAAAAATCTAAACTCATACTTTCCTCTCTTTCCTGGGCTGTGCCCCTAACATGTGAAATACACATTTGTTATGAGAAAATGATACCAATCCCTTGAAGGCGGTACATTAGTAGAGTTTGCAGATTATCCGAACTTATTTTTCAATTTTTGCAAAAATCATACGACATTGCTTTAATACCATTATTTTGTTACCATATTATTGTCGGAAATAACAATCAAAAGAGGTAACAAGATGGAAACAAGTAAAATATTGATCGAAGCTTTTGGATACTTAGGATCTGCACTGGTTTTGGTTTCATTTTTAATGGTATCAGTGTTTAAGCTCCGTGTGGTTAATTCCATCGGAAGTATTATTTTCACTATATATGCCTTTATCATTCATTCATACCCTACAGCGATCATGAATGCCTGTCTGGTTATGATAAATATTTATTATCTGATCAAGATGAGCAATACCAAGAAGAACTATGACCTTGTGAAATCTGATACGAATGATTCTCTTCTTAAATACACAATTGACAAGTATAAAGAAGATATCATCAAGTGTTTCCCTGGTATCAATATGGATTTTGCTACTGCTAATTCTGGATATGTTGTGTGTCACAACGGTAAACCAGCAGGAATAATGCTGGGTGAACTCAAAGATGGTGTTATGGAGGTTTTACTTGACTACTCCATTCCAGAGTACAGAGACTTCTCAATTGGTCAGTTCCTGTTCTCGAAGCTCCCTGAAGACGGTATCAAATCTCTTACTTACAGGGGTTCAGATGAAAACCACAAGGCTTATCTTACTAAGACAGGCTTTGTAAACATGGGTGGTTACTACGAAAAAACTTTTTGATCAAGATTCTAATTCCGTATCTGATCAGCATTGTTTTAACGAGAATATAGTAAGAGGCGGCTTTAGATATCATATGATATTCAAAGTCGCCTCTTTTTCTCTTGATTTTACTGCTGTGGATTAACATTCTTCATCATATTGATGGTTTCAATATCGTTGGCTGTCAGCTTGATATTAGATTCAAGGACCTTTCCATCTGGTGTTGTGACCTTAACTGCAAATACTGTGCCTTCTGTTACAGCGTTGTTGCCAACTGCCTGCATAAAGGGAAGTACCTTGGGATGATCCTGCTGAAAAAGACCAAATCTCTGCTGAAGCTGCATTAGCAGCATTGGATTCATGTTCATTGTACTTTGTTCCTTTCCCTAAATAATAAAGTCATTCTACCATAAACATAGGAAAATAGTTAGTTAAAAAATAGACAGGATTTTTTGACTGAAATCAAATTCTTTTGATTTTTAAGGGACTATAATGCCAATTGCATACTAAATGTATGCGCTTACATAAATATAATATCTTGTTTAAACATACAAGGAGGAAAAATATATGTACGGATTTGGAGATATGATCCAGAAACTTAAGGAGAACCCTAAGACTATCGTTTTCCCTGAGGGAGAAGACCCTAGAATTCTCGAGGCAGCATCAAGACTTCTTGCTGGTAATTTCCTTAAGCCAATTCTTTTAGGTAACCCAGACGTTATCAATAAGTCAGCAGAAGATGCTGGCTACAATATCAGAGGTGCACAGATCATCGACCCTGAGAACTATGACAAGTTCGACGAGATGGTTGCTGAGTTTTGTGAGCTTAGAAAGAGCAAGGGAATGACTCCTGAGAAGGCTATTCCTATGCTCAAGCAGACAAACTACTTTGGTACAATGCTTGTTAAGATGGGCATTGGTGACTGTCTTCTTGGAGGTGCTACATATTCAACAGCTGATACTGTTCGTCCAGCACTTCAGATCATCAAGACCAAGCCTGAGAACACAATCGTTTCTTCATGCTTTATTCTTGTTCGTCCTTCAGCAACAGGGGACAACGAGGTTATAGCTATGGCTGACTGCGGTATCAACATCAATCCTAACGAGGATGAACTTGTTGAGATCTGTGGCGAGACAGTAAACTGCGCTAAGAGATTTGGCGTAGAGCCTAAGGTTGCATTCCTTTCATTCTCAACTAAAGGATCTGCCAAGGATGACACAGTAACTAAGATGCAGAACGCAACCAAGAAGGCTCAGGAGAGATATCCAGAAGTTCCTATCGATGGTGAGCTTCAGTTCGACGCTGCTGTTTCTCCTCGTGTTGCCAAGCAGAAAGCTCCTGGTTCACCAGTAGCAGGTCATTCTAACACATTTATCTTCCCTGATATCAATGCTGGTAACCTTGGTTATAAGATTGCTCAGCGTATGGGCAACTTTGAAGCTTATGGACCTATTCTTCTTGGTCTTAACGCTCCAATCAATGATCTTTCACGTGGATGCAATGCTATAGAAGTTTATTCTATGTCAATCATTACTGCTTCACTTGCTTAATAAATATTGAATCTTTTTGGCCACCGTGTATAATAAGCGGTGGTCAATTTTTTTGCATACAATATATGATAGAATATATTCAAGACCTTTTTGGTTTATTTTGCTTAATTTGAGATTCAAATTTTATGTTAGAAAGTAAGGTTACTTCATGGCTAAAACATCAACAATGGACATGACAGTGGGAAATATCAGGAAAGAGATGATTCTTTTTGCTATTCCCCTTCTTGCCGGAAATGTCTTTCAGCAGCTATATAACACCATAGACAGCATTATTGTAGGACAGGTCGTAGGTCCGGATGGGCTTGGAGCTGTCACTAGTGTTGCGCCTGCAATTAACACACTTGTAGGCTTCTTTATGGGCTTTTCCGCAGGTTCCAGCGTTGTTATCAGCCATTTTTTTGGTGCCAAGAATATTCCTGGTCTTAGAAGAGCAGTTCATACCTCAGTGATATGTACCTTTATCCTGAGTCTTTTTCTTATGATAGTAGGCTTTTTCCTTACTCCTCCTCTTTTGGTATTTATGTCTACTCCTGAGTCTGTAATGCCTCTTGCTACACAATATCTTCAAATATATTTTCTGGGTATTACCGGTCTTATGATGTATAACATAGGCTCAGCTATATTACGTGCAGTAGGCGACTCTGTAAGGCCTCTTATTTTCCTGATCATTACATCTATACTAAATATATTCCTTGATCTTTTCTTTGTTATCAACCTTCATTTAGGCGTTGCTGGCGCTGCCTACGCAACTATCATTTCACAGTTTATATCTGCGATTCTAACTATCGCCGTACTCTTTTTTAACAAGGAATGTTATAACCTCAGATTAAAAGAAATGACTATAGATAAGTCTATTTTGTCTCAGATTATCACAATAGGAATGCCTGCCGGAATACAATCAGCTGTTATTTCATTCTCTAATCTATTTGTTCAAAGCTATATCAACAGATTTGGAGAAAGCAGTACTGCTGGTTGGGGAGCTTATGGCCGAATTGATGCCTTCGTTATGCTTCCTATGCAGAGTATTGCTCTTACAGCGACAACTTTTGTTGGACAAAATGCCGGAGCAGGCAATGTAGACAGAAAAAAAAGGAATACGCGAATCTCTTTTCCTTGCAGCTTTATGCACTCTGGCTCTTGTTATTCCTGAGTTTCTTGCTGCTCCCAAGATTGTATCCCTTTTCAATTCAGATCCTGAAGTCGTAAGATTTGGAACTATCTTTATCCGAATGAATTGTTTCTTTGATATCTTGTGCTGTAGTAATCAAACGCATGCTGGCGCTCTTAGAGGTGTTGGGGACGCAAAGGCGCCTATGTATATCATGTTGAGCTCTTTTGTAGTATTCAGGCAGATATATCTCTTTATCGTATCTCACCTGACCACGTCAATATATCCAATTTCCATTGCATACCCTATGGGCTGGCTTGTCTGCAGTATCATTATGCTGATCTACTTTAAGAATAGTGGTTGGGAGCGCAAGGTAAACGCTTCCTACCAGTAAATCAGATATCTGCCGACCTTCTTCTATTGTTCTTTCTGTAGTAATTTGCCTTATCTTCATACATTTTTGTGTCGGCAGCTTTCATGATAGTATCTACATCAGAAGAATTGGCTCCCCATTCATAGCCCACTGCTATAGATATTCCAGGAGCCTGTTCAAAATCCTGTATCAGGGCATCGCAGGCATCACAAAAATCCTTTTTTTCCATTTTTGGTACTATGACTACAAATTCATCGCCGCCTGCACGGTATACATAGTCTCTGTTAAATCTGCGTTTCATGATAATGCATATTTCTTTTAGCAGCTCGTCTCCTGCTTCATGGCCTTTTGTATCATTTAAAACCTTAAGTCCGTTTGCATCAGCATATAAAACGCCTACTGTAAAACTTCTCTTCTTGTACATCTTGATGGACATTTCCATTGCGCTTCGGTTCTTTATACCACACAACGCATCGTATACGCTTTTATTTTCAAGCTCCTCAATCAGTCTACGCCTGCTAAATTCAGAAGAAAGAAAATACGAAACTGTTTCCATCAGCTCTTTTATATCGATATTCTTAATCTTAACGAAATTACTGCACCCAAAATAGCCTATAAGCTTTCCGTCATCACGAATAGGTATTTCCACAATTGATCGTGTACTGTACTTAACAAGGTTGGAATATAATCTTGGATGGGAATCCTTTATACTTTCAACATTGTCAATGACCAGGCTGAATGCGCCAGGAAACTCTGCTTCCCAGTTCCAGAAATCTTGGCCCTCTATGTGTTGAAGTTTATCTTTAAACGATGGTATCCCATCGTTGCACCATTCGAAAGATTCCCTGTAAACGCCGTCATAAACATTCTCAATAATATAAATCTTATCTGCCCTAATAGCCTCTCCAACCTGCTTGATCAGCTGATTGATAGCCTCTTCATGAGGAAGACCACTATGAAGTATCTTGGTGCAGCTAATGATCAAATCGTCTGTATGCCACTCTCTATCTATAAATTCTGTGGTAAGATGCTCTTTTGTTACATCCTCTAGAATAATAGCGCATCTTCCTGTACAGGCACCCCTGTCCGCTACTATATTGAGCCATTTTTCTGCCGATTTTGAATAAAAGATCAATCTACCATTTACGCCCTTATACGCAGCATCATACATGACCTTTCTTACTTCTAAAAGATCCTTAGAAAAAGTACCAGATATATCCGTTCCGACTATTTCTCCTGAATCCACTCCCATCATCTTGGCGAGTCTATTACTGGCGTAAAGTACACTCATTTCTTTAATATCTTCGGGACTTTTAGCATCTATCTGAATTACAGCATATGCAAGTGGCAGATCATTAAACAGCCTTACATAATCGTTTTTTATCAGGATATGCTCTGTTTCTGTGTCCACATCCCTTACACATGACAAATATATATTATCAGCTGTTCCAGTGGGCTTCATAACGATATATGCTTTCCAAATATATAGTTCTTCGCTTATCCTTGTCCTAAAATAGGCCATAGAAAAAGATTTTCCTTCTTTCTCCAGGCGTTTAACTATCTGTTTAGGATCCGCATACTTCTTGTACTCAGCTATGTCATCCGGATGTATATATTCTCTTGAATAATCTTCTACATAATCTATAAAGCTCTTTTCCTCAGAATCGAGGATCATTCCATCACTTGTGTACAGCCTCTTTATCGTTAAACTACTTACATCCAGAAAATTAATATGATCATATAAAGAGCGCAATGTCTTAAGGGCATTCTCATGCTCTTTTTTTATCTTGATCGTATTAAATTCATATTCATGCGCATTCAACAATAGCTGCCTCCGCCTTCCTCATAAAACGGATCATTACGTATTATGTCTACGCTCGTGGGTCTTATAGTATTCCGCTTTACTTCCGTACATAGCCTCGTCTGCTTCTCTTACTATATTCTTTATGTTTTTAGAATCAGAAGACCAGATATATCCTATGGATACAGAAATAGCTTTTAGTTTGGTCTTTAGCTTGTGTACCATAGTCTCAAAAATGTCTTCATCAACTTCTGGCATGATTACGATAAACTCGTCGCCACCTATTCTGTAACAGTATTTCTTTTTAAATACCGATGCAAAAATATCAGCCGTATTTTTTAGAAGCTCATCACCCGCCTCATGCCCTTGCTCATCATTAACATTTTTTAGTCCATTTATATCTGAATAACACACACCAACAGTAGTTGACATGTCAACAAGAAGCATTAGAGTCTGGTTCAGAGCATGTCTGTTTCCAAGACCAGTTAAGCTGTCATGACTTCCCAAATATAAAAGGTCATCGGTAAGTGCCTTATTTCGCATCTCTGCAGCAATAAAAATAGCCACAGATTCCATTACATCAACAATGTTGACATCAAGTTCATTAGAATAATTATCTGCCACAAGATAACCAAGTTTCTCTTTTTTATCCATCAGAGTAACAACTATATATCTGTACAATGCGCCAGCCATAATATTGTTGTACATCTCTTCATTTTCTTCGATCAAAGTAGCTGTATCATTGATAACTACAATATTTTTGCCGTTTAGCTGCTTTTCCCAAAGAGCTTTTACATCGTATCTTTCAAAGGCTTTTTTATCAGGCAGATTAGAATTTCTTGCACTATTAAGCCATACATATACATCCTTGATAATACTGTCCTTGGTAGGAACAATATACACTCTGTCTGCTTCTATCGCTTGTCCTAGAAGTTTTAGAACCTTTTTTACGCCTTTACCAAACTCAGCTGACGAAACTGCTGTAGCACAGTCTATTACCAGCTGATTAGTATTTGAGGCAAGCGTAGTTGTTTCCTCTGATTTTTTAACTGCTGTTACATCGTGGATAATAAAAGCGCAGAATCCCTTCTGATAGACAGGGACCGCCCAGAATTCGAACCATTTATCAAAATTAGAATTATATGTCCTTGAAATGCTTGATTGACGCAATATAGCAGCCTGATAGCTGTATCCAACCCAATCTTCATCTCTATTAGTTACAGTACTATGATATGTGCAACCTATCAGCTCAGCTGCAGGTTTCCCTACGAGCTGGCCATACTTGTCATTTGCAAAAAGAAATAACATGTCCTTGACCGTTCCAAATGGATCCGTCAGAACCTTAAAAATACAGCATGCATCTGGAAGGTCCTTGAGCATAAAAAGAATATCGCTAGGACCAAACTCTACCATAGGTGAATATCCGATCTTACCATCATTGCTCATTGATTCCATAATCGTTTACCCCAATTAGGCTGACAACAGAAACTTACACAAAATATTTTATCACAAAAGCGTCGCAATATAAACAGAATTCAATTTATAATGTTGGCTCACCAAGGTAACTGGCGAGCTTATTCTTATTTAGGTTCTCTCCAATAACGATAAGTACAGGTTTCTCAGTAATAACCATTTTAGTTTTTATTTCATCACATGTGCTATTTATTTCATAGGTCGTTCCGTCCGTATCTTGGACCATTCCCTTTATTCTGTGCACATTTCCGCATTCAGAATCCTGAAATATCGTTGAAATAAGCTCTGATAATTCTTTTTTGTCCTTGGCATAATTAAAATAAAAAACAGTCTGGTACTGTGTTTCCTGATCAACGGGTATTTTCATGTGGCTTGTTCTATGATATCCTGCATTCCTTATCCGGCATAAGTCCTGCTTATCCAGATCAAATATTGCCTTTTTTATTATCTTTTTATCATCGATTACTTCCTTACAGCCAAACTCTGCCATAGCAGAATTTATTTCTTTTACTATCTTTTCTTTGTCCTGCTTTGTCGCTTCATCTGCTCTGCTCATGATAGTTACGCCAGCTACTGCTATCTCAGACATTAAGATATATCTTGATTCTCTAGATAATTCCTGATCCATTTTGGGATTTATGATAGCTATACAGTTGCCAATTTCATACCACCTATCCAATGGCTCCTCATATACAAGGTCAAAAAACTCATCCACATCATATATCCCTGAAGGCTCAATTATCACTCTGTCATACCCAAGCATACCCATAGATATAAGTTTTGTCTTTAGTCGCCTTTTGTGAGCCTCTTTTCCGTCGCCACCAACTACCATTTCAAGGCTGCATTTTTCACTTTCTAATTCCTTGAGCAAAACCATATCTACGTTTATGGCTCCAAAGTCATTTTCTATAATACAGATTTTTTCTCCCTCTGCTAAAAGATACTCCGCATATCTTTTTATAAATGTCGTCTTTCCAGAGCCCAAAAATCCTGTTATTAAGTCTAACTTGATCAATTTATCCACTCCCTGCTAAAAAATCGAAATTAGAGGCAAAATTTTAGCATTCTTCAAGTTCTTTTTTTAGGTCCAGGATAGATTTCCCTGTCCTCTTGGCAATGCCTGCTATATCATCATACTCAAGCTTAAATCTGGATACATTATAGCCTGAGGATACTTTTTTCCTTACTTCTCCATAAGGAGTGTCTATCTTCTGTATTTCTCTTGAAAGAACATATCTATTACAGATATTCTCACGTATTCCTAACGTTGTTGTATGTTTAAAAATAGTCTGTACTATCAGGTCTCTCTTATCCAGCTTGCACACACAATAAAGAAGTGTTCCAGGGCGGTTCTTTTTCATATCAGCTGCTATTGTATAAACCTCCAATGCTCCTGCTTCAAAAAGCATCTCCGTAGCAAAACCAATCTCTTCTGCTGTCATGTCATCTATGTTACATGCCAGCTCAATAACGTTTTCTATTTCGTCTGTAGTCTCTCCCAACACTGCTCTCATTACATTTGCCTGCGCGAAATCCTTGTTTCCTGCCCCATAACCTATTTTTTCAACTGCCATTAAAGGCTGAGGCTTAAATTCATCTGCAAAGTACTTGATCAAAGCAGCTCCTGTAGGAGTACAAAGCTCTGACCTTACATATTCACTTTCATAGCTTGGAATTCCCTTTAACAATGTGGCTGTGGCTGGCGCCGGAACAGGAAGCACACCATGTGCAGTCTTCACCATGCCACCTCCTACATTTATAGGAGAAACTATTATCTTCTCTGGTTCCAATTTGTGTATAAGATAACAAGACGCCGTAATATCTGCTATTGCATCCAAGTTTCCAACTTCATGGAAATGAATCTTATCTACTGGCACGCCATGGGCCTGACTCTCTGCTTCTGCAAGTAGCTCATAGATTTCTCTGACATCGCTTTTAATGTCTTTGGATACTGTCATAGCCTCAATTATGTCTTCTATGTCATAAAGAGTTCTGTGGATATGATCATGTTCATGAATATCATCATATTCATGTAATGTACCATTATCCTCATGGCCGTGATAATGATGGCCATTGTCATGTTCGTGACTGTGTTCATGATCATGATGCTCGTGGTCATCTAGCCCCTCATCGGAGGCAATGTATTCCGGAATCTCTTCCTGACCATTGATCAAGACTCTTAAATGCTTGCTCTTAATCCCACATTTTTCTGTGTCAGTAAGCTTAAATTCAACACCTTTTATACCAATTCCATTTAGCTCTGCCAGCACTTCTTCCTGTTCGTCTAACAGATCCAACAGGGCGGCACCTAGCATATCTCCAGCAACTCCCATTTTGCATTCGATGTATAAGGTCTTCATAATTACCTCCAAATAAACTGCCTTTAGCTTGCTAAAACACATATCGCATATATAACATATTGTTCTTATATTTGTTATATAACATATTTAATTTTCTTTTTATCTTCCAGCTCTCTACTAATTAGTCTTACACAATGACATTCCTTAAAACAACGCCTTTGCCCTCGATTATATGTGCTTTTCTTCCTCCACAAACAGGGCACAAATATTGGTTCTCTCTATTTGGCAGATACTCATTGCCACATTCCTCGCATAACGCCTTTACCGGTACTTCCAGGCATTCGAGTTCTGCATTTTCCAAAAGTGTTCCTTTTACTGCGTCTGGATAATACTTGTGCATGTAATAGGGCATTACCCCGCTTGTTTTTCCTATTTCTACAACTATTTTTTTGACTGAACGTGCCTTATTCTCTCTCGCCACATCTTCTGCCATGTTGACCATTTTGGCGATATAACTCATTTCATGCATTTATAAACCAACCTGCTTTGTAAAATTTAATTGTATTTTATCTCATTTCTAACTAACATCCTATTATTTTATTTTGATTTTATGCTATTTTAATTGATTATGAATATATTTCGCCCAATAATATTATTGTCGAAGTGTTTTCTTTACCAGAAGGAGTGCTTATGGCACATAATATTGAAAAAACCTGTATCGGATGCGGGCGTACATTTATAGCAAGAAATAGCAGCATGCCTTTTTGTTGCAAGGCATGCAAGCTTCGCTATTCGTATCACTATACTTTCCGCTGCAGAGAGTGCAGAAATGCCTCCTGCGAAGTTAGAAACAATTCTCTTCAGGGTTGTGCCAACGATTGCCCAAACCTAAAATGGAATCCTTAATTTCTTTTACTGTTCCCCAATCATGTGATTGATAAACTGTCTTGCACATCTACCTGAAATTCCTCCATGATTTAATTCCCACATGTCAGCCTCTTTGAGAAGCTCTTCGCTACTAATATTGAGGTTTTCTTTGTTTGCAAGCTCCGTTACGATATTGTAATATTCCTGTCTTGATGGCTTGTAATAGCCTATAGTTACGCCGAAACGATTCGCCAAAGAGAGTTTTTCTTCCATTGTATCAGATCTGTGGATATCTCCGTCCTGCTCTACATCTCGTCTATCTTTCCACGTCTCTTTTATCAAATGTCTTCTATTCGAAGTAGCATAAATTAGTATGTTATCAGGCTTTGTCTCTACGCCACCCTCTATTACTGCCTTTAGGAACTTATAATCTGATTCATCTTCTTCAAAAGACAGATCATCCATATAAATTATAAATTTATAATTTCTGTTCTTTATCTGTGAAATTAGCTGTGACAAAAGCCTGAACTGATATTTGTAAATCTCTATCATTCTAAGGCCGTCTTTATAAAACTCATTTACTATGGCCTTGATGCTGGTGGATTTACCAGTTCCACTGTCTCCAAACAAAAGAACATTGTTGGCTTTTTTACCTTCTACAAAAGCCTTTGTGTTAGCAATTAGCTTCTTTTTCTGAAGCTCATAGCCTATAAGATCATCTAAAACTACTGTATCCATGTTATTTATTGGATTAAATTCTACTCGTCCACCTTGGATTTCATGAATCCTGAATGCCTTATTTAGTCCAAAAGCGCCAACTCCTATTTCTTTGTAAAATCTGGTAATACAGTCAAAAAAAGCTTCCTCGTTTTGAGTCTTTTCCAACTCTTCGCTTAAACTTCTTACTTTTTCGCTCACGTTCCCATTGTACATAAGTTCTGGCTTATCAATAGCCTTGTAATTTGTTATGCACGAAAAGCAGTCCACATCAAGAGCTGCCTCAATCTCGCTAAAATCATAGTCAAACAGCTCTTTAAAGGCTTTAAAATCACTTTTAGCAAAGTGATTTACACTTCCATCCTTGCTTCCCACTTTTTCACATGTAAGGCTAAATGGATTCTCATCCATGATTAGTAAATATGTAAGATAATTGTGCCAAAGATTCTTATCAAATGCACAAGAAGTTCCAAGTATCAGAAGCCTTTTTATTTGCTTGTAAACCCTTGAAGTAAGATCTTCTTTGCTATAGCTGCCTGAATGCAGTTCCTTACACACTTTACTAAGTTGCATTAATATTGTGTCTTCTGGCATATCCCCATACATAAGCAGTTTAGAAACTATTTTTTCCATAACATATCCCCTTTTTCCAGTTTAAAAATACCCTATATCATAAATTAGCGATATATGTTATATAACATATATCGCTAATTTATTAGTTATCCAGTAGCTTTTTCTCTAACTCCTCAAAATTATCAATCTGATTTTGCTCATAGCTATTAAATGTATTCTTCTTAAAATACATTGGTTTGCTCTTTTGAGCATAATATTCATTCTTGATACATTCCTTCAAAAAAGCTATAGGAATATCAATCTGTTTCTCATAAGACAGCATGTAGTTATAAGCCTTAGTAATCTTTTCAAGATCATATTCTGCTGTCTCAGCAATCTCCCTGATCTCTTTAATCTTGAAATCATCATGTAAAAGATCAATAAGCTCATCCAAAACTTCATCCTTGTTGATAACCGGAAGTTTCTCCTTGCTCTTTACTCCTTCCTTCTGGTTTACAAAGAACCTTATTCCAGCGGTCTTACGTCCACGCTTAATTGGTTCGTAATCAACTTCAAGGCTAGTTTTCTTGTTAAGCTCATCCTTGGCCTTGCTAAGTACATTTCTATTGAAGATCTTAAATTCCTTGTACTTATTCTGGCCAGTTTTCTCAGCAAGTTCATCTATCTTATCATAATCAGGAAGATCCTTCTCAAGCTCGTTCTTGATTTCCTTGCTACCACCTGAATTTATAATTCCAAGCTCCAGCTTAAGCTCAGTCAGGTCATATTCAAAAGCCATTTCTCCATCTTCCTTAGAAATAGCCTTCTTGTAATCATATGCTGATTTGAGCATCTCATATAACCGCAGAGAATATACACTCTTTAGACTAAGCGTATCTGCAAGACTCAGCACAGTATAATTTTTCTGCAGATTGACAATTTTATCTGTTAATGAGTTGTTATATCTGAGTGTAAGTGTTCCATCCTTGAAAGAAGCGTCTGTTACTACCTGGTGCGCTTCAATCTTCCCATTTTCCTTGTCCTTCATAAGAAGATTCCAGTCAAAAATAGTTGCGCCCTTAATCTGTCTGTCACATAAAGCCTCTATATGCTCATATAAAGATCCAGACGTGGATTTAAACATCTTACGAAGCTCTGATCCATAAATAGTAGCTACAACATTATTTGTGTTGTCTACAGTAATATTCTGCATTCCTATAGCGAACAGCTTCTGGCTAAGCGCAGTGCCCTTACCCATAGCATTTATGAGCTCGTTCGATTTCTTATAGCTCTTACTGACTATAAGCTGCTCTCTTTTTTTATCTGCCATAATACCCCCATAATGTACAGATTCCTTTTTTGTACACCTTTGAAACTATAACGAATTCCCTTTCTATGCACCTTTCAGTTACATTGAGAATAAATAACATTCCCTTTTTGTTTACTTTTATATTTATTATATTCCCTTTTTTATCACTTGCAAGCTAATTTTGCCTATATTTTGCGTGTTTGTCAAATGTAATATACTAGAAATTGATGACCGCTATGGTCAATTTTTTCTATTCCCTTTTTGTGCACTTTTGGGATATTGTGCGCCCCTTTTGTTACCATTTGACTTCTTTGGTTTATCCATATCGGTCATTTTTAATCCCTTTTTAGTCACTTTTAATACCCTTTTTATTTCTTTTAAACCTAAAAAAATATTTTTTCCTGATTTTTTTGAGCATCTTATTTTTGTTCCCTTTTAGTACACTTTTGCATTCCCTTTTTAGTCACCACAAAAAGGACAAATCATTAAAACGCCCATAAATAAGGCATTTCTTGTTTTTTGCTCAGATATATTACTCAACTATATTAAAAGCATTTTTTTAATTCATTCCCTTTTTTGTCACCTTTTTATTATTTGATCTTTTCTTATACACTTATCCTTATTCTATTAAGTTTATTTACCTTTCTTTTTATTGTAGGTTTTTATCTTATTATCAGATACATATTATTAGATATTTTCAATGTTCCCTTTTTGGTCACCTATAATATTGGATGGTTATAAAAAAAGCCAGGAACCGTGCTTTTTCACGATTTCTGGCCATTACTATTACGATATGACTATATATAATATCCTTCTCTTTACTTATTCCCTTTTTGATCACCTTTTATTCCTAAAAGCATATCCTTTCATCCCCAAACACTTTACCAAATGCTATAATCCCGAATTCCCTTTTATTTCACTATCTATTCCCTTTCTATACACCTCTAGTTCCCTTTCCACACACTTTTAGAGCCCTTTTTAGTCACCTAATTATTCACAAAGCCAGTATTTATCAGCTTTTCATCTAAAATTAATTAATAACTAATTGTAGTTTAAAAATACAAAAAAAACACAAAAGCAGTTAACAGAAAAGATCAAATTTTATTATTTATCATTAAAAAAATATATTTATTAAGAAAGATTAGCAAATATGATAGATATTAACTTATATAAAATTATTATCCCTGGAAATATAGATAAAGTGAATAGATCTTTAGAATTATTTCTTGATACTTTTCATTTGTGATAATTAGCTAGATATTTTCATGCAAATATTTAACATTTTAACTATAATATCGTATGTTATATAAAATACAATTATATTCTAGTGTTATACAAACGTACGATATAAATAATTAATATCTGATTTAACAAGACTAAAATTTATAAAATCTCCCTGTAGTAACTAAATATTTCTTATTGTCTTTTTATTCTTTTATTATTTTTCATCTTATGCTTTTGTTCCACAAGAATATTATTATAATTATCATTTTAACTAATAATGTAATTTATTTTAATAAATTATTGACTAATTTACTCAATATTTTCCATCCAAATATTTATATTTCTAAATAATAGCATTAATTATCAAATCAAAAATTAATATCAATGATAATTAAGCATATTTTCTACATATTTGTGGACATACTAATCTTTATAAAATTAATGGCATTTCAAAAAAATACAATATTTCTAGCAACCATTAATTATTTTATTAGCAATTTCTTTTCTTGCACATATTATTCCCAGTATTTATGAGGTTTTATAACTTGCATTATGAAATATTCAATATTGCATCTTTATGATTCGGAATTTTATAGATTTTTTAGAAATCTTAAATTCTTTTTTTATTCTTTTGCTTCGCATATCTTTACATTAGCAGTCACAATATTGCGTTATATCGAATTTTGATTAAAATCGCTACATAACTTGATGAAAATTAATCATTTTATTGATTTTTTTATTATCCAGGATTTCTATTGTCCTTGGCCTGATTGCT
The DNA here is from genome assembly GCF_900102515.1 of Butyrivibrio sp. INlla14. Lineage (GTDB taxonomy): Bacteria > Bacillota > Clostridia > Lachnospirales > Lachnospiraceae > Butyrivibrio. Next base: position 170,100 of record NZ_FMVS01000004.1, on the reverse strand, counting down.
GGTTTTAATTATCTTCTAATTGAGACACTTTTCTGATCATTAGACAATATAATGCTTATAAAATATATTGAATATTTATCATATATTATTTATATGCTATATTTTCTATGTATATAATATATTTCATATTTATCTAATAACTCACACATATATTATAACAAATATATGCGATATAATCAATATTTATTATATGAATAGTATCTATTATATAGTATATATTGATTATCTATATCTAATATAAGATATTGACTATACAGTACATATATCAGATATATAACCGATATACATATATATAATCTAGAACAAATATATCAAATATAATGAGTAGATATAAGATATAAGATATATAATATAAATATAGTAAATATAGAATAATAATACAATATATAACAAATATATCACACATAACAATAATATAGATTATGCACATGATATGCAATATATATGATATATATCAAAAATAAGATATAGAATGAATCAAAACAGAACCAGTATTCGATATATAATATATAAGATATTTAAGAGATATTACATATAGTGAAAATTCATTAGTAACTATTTGCTTGAAAATAATTTATAAAAATAGATATGCTATATATGTTATATATTTGTGCAAAGGAATTCATATAGAGACATCGTATATATATATAACATATTTATCAAAACGTATTCTTAATCTTGATTATCCAGACTGGTATTGTACAGCATAAGTAGAAGATCAAATTATGAATAATAATAATGGATCTAACAATTACTATATATGTTATATATCAACCATAAAAAATAACTTGCTACAATTAGAAATAAAATTTATAAATAAATTATATGTTATATATAACTGTAATATATATTCCCAACAACAATTTTAAATCACGAAAATGATATATTCGATATAGACGGTATATATGATATATCATTTATCTTTATTGAGATTGATATATAAAATATAATGTAAATAAGATATATAACAAACTAAAAAATGTAACGTCCGAAATAATAGATATATTTTATATTCCATATTCATGATATATAACATTAGCAAAATTATAGATAGCTTGTAGAAGATATATAATATATATAAATATGGCATAAAAGAGAATACATAATTATATAAGAAATATAAGATAAAATAGATATATAAAATATAAGATATATAAGATATATAAAATAATATTGGAAATAAAAAGCATAATATAGATATAAGTTATATAACAAATAGAAAATAGATAATGAATATAATAGATGTATAATATATGTATTTAATGCATTATATTTATAATATTCATTATTGAATCTAGATATGTAATAGAATATAATATCAAAGGATAAGTAAAAAAATAATGATATAGGATATATTTAGGAGGAGTTATGCGTATTATTGCGTTCAGCAACCAAAAAGGGGGCGTGGCTAAGACTACATCTAGCTATGCAATGGCCGTAGGCCTGTCTAAAAGGGGTTATAAGGTTCTTGTAGTGGATGCTGATCCACAGGAGAATCTGTCTATGTCAGCTGGAATAAATTTAAATGAGATTGATCCAGATCCGGAGGATATTGAGCAGCTTACTGAAGAGCAGCAGGAATATTTCTATGAAAATGTACCAGCTAAATTATTTGAGGTAATGGCCAAGAAAAAGGACATTAATAAGGCAATAATACCTATTGCAGAGAATCTTGATCTTATTGTAGGTGGAATAGATCTGGCATCTGCAGATATGACATTTTCCGGGTTAGGAAGAGAGAGACTGATTAAAGAGGCTTTTGCAGGTATTGAGAAGGACTATGATTTCTGTGTCTTTGACTGCAGCCCTGCTCTTGGTGTCGTGCTGATGAATATACTTACAGTTGCAGATGAAGTAATTATTCCTTTGGAGCCAGGTGCTTATTCATTGCAGGGATTATCAAGACTATATAAGTTTATTGATCAAATACATGATTATACTAATGATAAGCTCAAGGTAGATGGAATTCTAGTAACCAAGGTGAGAAATACAGCAAATGCTAAGATTTGGATTGGAGATATAGAGGAGAAGGCCGAACTTCTTAATACAAAGGTATATAAATCCAAGATCAGACTTAATGTTTCTGTAGAGGAAGCACAGACTATGAAGATGGACCTGTTTGAATATGCAGGTGGTTCTTCTGCTGCAAGAGATTACGATGATTTTATTGATGAATTCTTAGAGGAGGATAAGTGATGGCTAGTAAGGCAAGTATGTTAAAAAACGGTGCAAATAAGGCATCTAGTGGATTATTTGCAGGAATGACACGCCTTAGTGAAGAACAGGACAATAAGAAACAAGAAGCCAAGAAGACAGAAGAAAAAAAGTCAGCAGCTGAGACAAAAAAGGTTACAAAACCTGTAGAAGAAAAGGTTGAGGAAGAAGTAGTTGTTGAGCCTGTTATTTTGCAGGAAGTAGAACCTGAAGTCGAAGAGAAGGCAGCAATTTCAGAGCCTGAACCTCAACAGCCAGTTTATAGTGAACCAGTAGCACCTCAAGCATATCAGGCACCAGTCCAGGATCAGATGCAGGCACAAGTTCCCTTGCAGAATCCCGTGAATCAGATTCCTGTAACACAATATCAGCAGCCTTCAGCACAGGCTCCTGTATATAATCAACCTGTAGCTAACTATCAGCAGCCTGTTATGATGCAGCCAAGCCCGGTTCAAGCATACACAGAGCCTAAGAGAACTGAGCCTCAGACAAGGCAGGAGAAGAGTAGATACGAGAAAGAGAAATTTCTTTTACTTGATATCAGAGGATATAGAGACTATGTTGAGCACATGGCTAAGGCATCTAATATGTCAGCAACCAAATATATTAGAAGCCTGATTGACCAGGATATGAAGAGAAATATGGATATCTACATGGCTCACAAGCAGCTTGAAGAGACTTTAAAGGGTAGAAGATAATTCAGCGCATAAGACATAGCTTACATAATATATTTGTGAATAAAAAAGCTCCTGAACGAGAGTTCAGGAGCTTTTAAAAAATCTAAAATTATTTCTTCTTGCCGTTTACAGCATCCTTAAGAGCCTTACCAGCTTTGAACTTAGGAACTGTAGCTGCAGGAATCTTGATAGCTGCGCCAGTCTGAGGATTCTTACCTGTTCTAGCTGCTCTCTTAGCAGTCTCAAATGTACCAAATCCTACAAGCTGAACTTTGCCTTTCTTCTTAAGCTCTTTAGAAACAGCTTCTGTGAAAGCCTTAACAGCCTTCTCTGAATCCTTCTTAGAAAGACCAGTTTCCTTTGCGATAGCATCAACAAGTTCTGTCTTATTCATGGATAATACCTCCCTCAAAATGAGAATTTTTAACTACAAATAAAATTCTACACCCATTTTATGCGCCTTACAAGACATTTGATGCGAAAAAGTGCCAAAAATTGTAATGTTTTTTAGTGCACTATTCTGAAAAACCGCAAATAACAAGACTCTTTTGTAAAATTACATCGTAGATACAGTTGTTGTATATAGTTTCTTAAAATAGAAACTTGAAAGACACAAGGAGGCAATTTCTGCAATAGGGAATGCCCACCAAACATTGGCCAGAACGCCGGTTTGAGCAAGTAACCATGCTGCAGGAATGAGAACTACAAGCTGTCTTCCAACTGAAACAATAAGAGAGTAAAAACTCTTGGAAAAAGCCTGGAAAATAGAGCCCATGGCGATACAAAAGCCAGCAAGAGGGAATGATAAGCTTATGATCCTAAGAGCAGGTCTTCCAATCGCTATCATCTCATCAGAAGCTTCAAAGAATGATAGAAGAGTATCCGGGATTGATAAAAAGCATATTGTACCAATGATCATTATGGAAACGGCCAGTGTCATAGCGAACTTTAAAGCTTCTTTTATCCTGTCTTTATTGCGTGCACCATAATTGTAAGCAAGAACAGGAATAAGACCATTATTAAGGCCAAATACAGGCATAAAGAAGAAACTCTGAAGCTTGAAATAAACTCCAAATACAGCTACAGCAGTTGAACTAAATGCACCGAGAATAAGGTTCATAAGGAAAGTCATAACAGAGCCAATGGACATCATAAGGATAGATGGAACTCCTACATAATAGATGTCTTTGATTATCCTGGCATTTGGAGAAAAAATCTTTTTGAAGCTTAAATGTATCTCATTGTTGAATTTAAGGTTACAGAAAAGACCGATAGATGCACCTACAACCTGTCCGAAAATTGTTGCATAGGCAGCACCAGCTACACCAAGCTCTGGAAAAGGTCCAATTCCAAAGATAAGGAGAGGATCAAAAATTATGTTGATAACTGCGCCTGTAGCCTGAGAAATCATGCTAAAAAAAGTCTTTCCAGTAGACTGAAGAAGTCTTTCAAAGGTAATCTGGAAAAATACACCAAATGAAAGAAAACATATTATTGAAAGATACTGAATTCCATATTCCCTAATAATAGGATTAGTCTCCTGAGCTGAAATGAAAGGGACAGTTACAAAAAGGCCAATAAAAAGAAAAACAATATAGTTAAATACTGTTAATAAAAGTCCTGTATTTGCAGCACTATCAGCGTTATGGAAGTTCTTTTCACCAAGAGATCTGGACAAAAGAGCGTTAATTCCGACACCTGTTCCAGAACCGAGAGCAATCATGAAGTTCTGCATTGGGAAAGCAAGGGTAACAGCAGAAAGAGCACTCTCGCTGATCCTTGAGACGAAGATACTATCTACTACATTGTACAATGCCTGAACCAGCATAGAGATCATCATGGGCAGAGACATAGAAATGATCAGTTGTTTCACGGGCATAATGCCCATTTTGTTTTCTTTGTTCATACTTATTCCTTTACACATAAAATTGACAATACGAAGAAAAAGTATAGCATGATACAACGGTCAATTCTAGAAGCAGAATAGCCTATAATAAAATTCTAGCACGGAATGTTGTTGTTAAAAAAGAATAATATGATTATAATCTTTTGTGTTGTAAAGGAGAGAAAATATGGGAATGTACTTGTTAAAACCTGCATGTAAGGACTATTTGTGGGGAGGACATAAATTAGTAGACGAATATAACGTGGAATATGATGGCGATGTATGTGCAGAGGCATGGGTTATGTCGTGCCATAAAGATGGAAACTCAATAATAACTAACGGTATTGAAAGGGGACAGACATTATCTGCAGTAGTTGCTAGAAAAGGAAGAGAAATATTAGGAAAAAACTGCGAAAAATATAAAGATTTTCCTATACTAATAAAGTTTATAGACGCTAAAAAGCCTCTTTCAATCCAGGTCCATCCAGATGATGAATATGCTCTTAGTCACGAGAATCAGTATGGAAAAACTGAAATGTGGTACGTATTAGAAGCGGAGGAAGGTGCATATTTATATCACGGCTTTGAAAAAGAAATATCAAAAGAGGAATTTGAGAGAAGAATCAAGGAAAATACATTAACTGAAGTTCTTCACAAGGAATATGTAAAGCGTGGAGATGTGATCTTTATAACTCCTGGCACACTTCATTCCATAGGAGCAGGGCTTCTCATTGCAGAAATACAGCAGAGCTCAAATGTTACCTACAGAATATATGATTTTGGAAGAGTAGGAGCCGATGGTAAACCAAGACAGCTCCATATTCAGCAGTCATTAGATGTTACAAAGATTGAAAAACCTATGAAATACAAGTCAACAGATGAGCACATGGTAAATTGTGATTTCTTTTGTGTAGACAGGATAAAGGCCAATGAAAAGCCCTATGAAGATATTGTTGATGACAGTTCTTTTGTCAGCCTTCTTGTAATTGATGGAGAGGGCAAAATCAGCGCTGAGGGAGAAAATCTAGAGGTTAAAAAAGGAGACTCTGTTTTTATAACTGCTGGAGCAGGCAAGTATAGCATTGAAGGAAACGTAGAAGTCATAAAAACAATAGTGCCATAACATAAAATTTAAGGCCAAATTTCGATTTTTAAAAGAATAAAAGTAAACTATAACAGAAAAATAAAAGAGCCAGAAAAGACATATAAATATCTTTTTTGGCTCTTTTCTATGTCACAGGTAAAAGAAATTACAAGGACTTAAATCTTTGGGTTGTTTCGCTAAGCTGCTCAGTAATTTCGTTGTTTTTATCAATTGCTTGCGAAATTTTCTTGATACCACTGACAATTTCTGTTGAGTTCTCTGCAGAAGAAGTAATAGCTGTGCTGCTCTCACGAATGGAGTCAGTGATCATTTGCACAGACTGAACCATTTCTTGCATGATGGAATTAAGGTGTTCTGCTTTATCATCAAATTCATGAAGCATATCATCCATGATATCAGCGGTATGTTCATATTTTTCGCCTGTAGTAACGAATTCGTCGTAATCACCCAGAACGGTTCCATTAATATAGTCAAGGGCTGTCTGAGCATTTTGGGCAAGTTTATTAACTGCTTCTGTTACTTCGTTACTGATAACCTGGATATTTCCAGCAGTTTGTCTGGAATTATCTGCCAGAGCACTGATCTCTGATGCAACGACAGCAAAGCCTTTGCCAGCTTCTCCGGCTCTTGCGGCCTCAATAGATGCGTTAAGAGCAAGGAGGTTAGTCTGAGAAGCAATTTCAAGAATAACGTTAGTGAGTTCTCCAATCTGGCTGACTTTTTCGGAATCTTGTACAGATTTGGAAAGAACATCCGAAAGCTGAGAAACCTGGTCTACAGCGTCGGACTTTTTCTGATTTACTCTTTCCTTGAGTTCCTGTGCCTCCTGCTTGATAGAAACAGCAGTATCAGTGCCGGACAAAGCCTGATCAGTAATAGCCTGAGCAGCAGATCGAACATCATCAACCCTGTCATTGATTGAAGAAACAGTACCAGAGAGGGTTTCCATATTTGCAGAGAGCTCTTCAAGAGCTGCAGAAGTGTTTGTAACATTGTCATCTGCAAGCCTTAGCTGTGAGGAAACCTCTTCGGAAGCACTAGTAAGGACTATGGATCCATTTTTGACATCTTTCATGATGCCCTGAAGAGTTTCAATAAAGTGATTGATACCAGTTGTAATATATAAAAGTTCAGACTTAGTCCGGGTGTTCACCCTGGTGGTAAGATCTCCGTTTCCTTCCTCAATGTTAGTAATCATGCCATTAACTTCATCACTAATAGATCTGATCTTGCGGACAATGTTTTTATAGCAGATAAGGAAATTAACTATAATGAGAAATAAAATAACAATTGTTCCTATTAAGGCAGTGTAATTTCCTGATTGTAATAGGGCGTTCATCTGAAGAGTTGTAGCAGCTGCTGAGTTTGAAATTGCATTATCCAGAGTTTTTGTGGAGTGGAATATAGCAATTTTCTGGATCTCAGCTTTATCAAATAATATTGTATAGGCACTGGTCTGATCACCAGCGTCGCATTTTGCAATAGCTGAATCGGTAAGACTTATCATTCGCTCATATTGAGCTGAGATTTCTGCTAGCTGTTGATGGACCTTTTCATCATCGTAGGATGCAAAATCTGCATTAAGAGTTTCTATATCATCCTTGATGGTGCTTTTTGCGATTTCAATCTGTGGCAAGAGAGCTTCCTGAGTCTCTTTAGCGCCAGCAGAGATATATCCCGTTGTCTGGTCATATAGTGACATTACATCGCTTTTTAAAGCAGCTTCATGTGTAGTAAGATCCATCATATGATCAAACAGGGAAATACTATTGTTTGTAGAAGTTTTCATGGACTGAATGACCAGCGCCATTACTACGGTAAAAGCTACAAGCATTAATAGATTAAGGGCGGATAGCTGAAAAACAATAGAATCTTTTGTGCTTATCTTGATTTTTTTCTTTTCGTTCACGATGCTACCTCCTCCTTATAATTTCTGATACCACTCTGTGGTGATCTTCTGTACCTCTTTTACAAATCCATCCACATCTACTTCTCCGGTGGCAAGTTTATGGAATGCAAAGGCGATACCCTTCTGTCCGAGGTTTTCTGGCATATCCATCCAATGCCAACTGGAAGTCTTTCCAGCAGAAATGTACTGGGAAATAACAGGTGCAAAGGGGTCAGATGCCACATATTTACTATCTTTAAATGGGCTGATAAATCCTGCCTTTTCTACGAGAATCTGCTGGGCTGAGTCTTCGGAGCACCACTGAAGAAATGCTTTTGCTTCTTCTGCATTTCCTTCTTTTGGTACAGCCCACCAGGATGGAGCACTTGTAAGAATAGTATCCATGCCGTCCTGGAAGGCATATGGAACCATGCCCACTTCAAAATTCCCTGCAGCAGCGTATTCACTGGCAGCATCACCTGTCAGAGTAGCGCCAATCCAGGAACCCTGAGTGATGAATGCATATTTGCCAGATGCAAAGTTAAGGACCTGATTGTTGTAAGTTCCTTCTGCAACAAGATCAGGGTCAGAATACTGGATAAAAAGATCCATCATCTTGGCAAAATCTGTAAAACGCTCAGTATCAAGTTTTCCTCCATCTTTTAAAAGATCTATGTAGGTTGTGTCAGTTCTGGAAAGACCAGAATCTATGTAGGCTCCAAAAATGTGATTACCACTGGACCAACCAAGGTTTTCTAGCTCAGCGCAGTAGCCAACAACAGCTTTTAACCCTAGCTGTTCCTTTTTGGCATCTACAGCTTCTATGGCAGCCTTTAAGGACGAAGGTCCGGTGATTGATGCTGGGTCAATACCGCATTTGCTGAGAATATCAGCATTATAAGCTAGCCCGATAGCCTCTGTGGTGTATGGAAAGCCAAGAGTTCCGTAGGTATTATCAACGTATGCAGCATCTGTGCGGCTTACCCAGTCCTGATCACTCATATCTTCAAGCAGCCCTTCCCAGTTTCCAAATCCGGAAGATTCACAGGCTATGATGTCTGGCATCTGATCTGACAAGTAGTAGCCTTTTAAAGTGGCCTGCGCATCAACACCCGCTGGAAGAACTATTACCTCAACAGTTATTCCAGTCTCCTGCTGATATTTTTTGGCCAGTTCATTTATCTGATCATTGACCTCACTTTTAATATTCAGAAGACGTAGAGTTCCAGTGAATGGAACTTCCGTGGGTACTTCTTCTGTTTCTGCCTTTTGTCCGCAACCGCTTAAGATTGTACACAAAAAGAGCATTGTACAGATTAGATAACTACATAGTTTTTTCATGGCAGCATCCTTTCCAAAGTAAAAAAGAACTAAATTGTGCACAATGCACATAAATTAATACGAAATGTCATACAATTATTATCACGCGAAGGGTAACATCAACCAATAAAAATTGATAAACAATTGCAAAAAGATAATTAAATCAGGATTTTATTACTATCATCTCCTATATCATTAAAAATCTATTAAGACTATTAAATTTCGAACAAAACTAATATTTTCATATGTAAATATCGATAAAATATATATGAGTATTTGACTTTTATTTAGTTGAAGATGCGGAGAAAAAGTATGAAGAAGAGTCTTTTATCAATCTTTTTAGCAGGAGTTCTTTTCTTTTCAAATATTGGGATGACCTCATTTGCGGTTGAACGAGAGCAGGATGCATCAGGAGTGGATGTAAGTTCACAGGAAGATGGGGAAAAAGAAAACGAAAAGGCCCTTGATATATCTGAAGAAGAGGAAATCAGTTATTACAAGATAACTGATTTTGCTGCTCTGCCCGAAAATATTTCGCAACAAAAGGTAAGAATAGGAGCAAGTCTCGATGATATTGAGTTTCCAGATACCCTTGAAGTGAAGGTAGAACCTGATCTTGATCGCGAGGACAGGATTATGAGAAAGCTTGCACAGGAAAGGGAGCGCATCAGAAAAGAAAAAGAGCTTGAGGAAGCAGAGGCCGCATCAAGCGCTAGCAGTGATGAGGCAGATGAAGCGGCTTCAGAAGGCAGTTCTTTTGATGAGGATGAGGAAGAAATCATCATCTTTGATGATGGTGAGCAGATAGATGATGCAAGCGAGCTAAGTCAGGAAGACGAAAGAAAAGAAGAAAGCACAGAAAAAGAAACTGGAAATGATGCGCCAGCTACAGATAGTACAATAGCCCCTTCTGAGCCTGTTTCTAGCACTGAGGAGAGCGCTTTACCCGTTGAAACAGGAGAGGGAATTACAGAAGAACAAGACGATGAGAAAGAGCCAGGTTCTGAAGATGAAAATATAGGAAATGAAGGCGATGGAGCAGAAAACAGTTCTGACCAGGGAAATTCTATGGAGATTCCTGGTGCTGAGAATACAGCAGAGAATGGCCTTATTGGAAGAATTCTTGATGCTTTTAGAAGTGTAAGAGTTTATGCAGCGGACGATTCCAAGGAGAATAAAGAGGAATCTAAAGACGATTTAGATATTTCTGAAAATGAAAAGACAGAGCAGACATCAGAGCCCAGTATAGAGCGCATTTCAGGAATAGAGTGGGTGCTTGAAGCAGAATACAATGATGGAGTTGATTTCTTTAGTCCGGATCAGGATGGACAGATTTATCTTTTCACTCCAGTGCTGCTAATCCCTGATAATTACTATATCGAAGATGAACTTCCAATAATAACTGTTATTGTATCTGATGAATATTTCCCATTTGATGAGGCGGTGGAAGTAGATGGCGTCACTATCCGCGTTCGCGCAGATAAGGGCGTATTTCCTGAGGGAGCTACAGTTTCAGGTAGAAAACTTGCTACAGAGGATCAGGAAAAGGTTCAGGCAGCCTTTGATGAGCAGGTAGAAGTAGATACCGAGAGCATCGTTAAGGAATATACATTTGATATTACTGTTCTTGACAGAGATGGCAATGAAGTAGAGCCAGACACTGACAAGGGCCGCGTTTTCGTGTCCTTTGAGACGGAAGAAGTTGCAGATGAGAGCCTTAGCGCAGAAGTGTACCATTTTGTAGAGAGCGTAGATGAAAATGCTGAAGCAGAGGCAAAAGAAAACGAAGCTGGCGATATTGAAATCGGCGCAGAAGTAGAATTAGATGTTGGAGAGAGCGAACTTGGCGGAGAAAGAGATGACGTAATCTTTGATGATGATGTGATCTTGTTTGTAGAGAAGCTCGAGCCTGAGGTTGTAGAGGTAGATGAAAGCCAGGCAATTGAGGTTGAGACCTTTGGGTTCTCGACTTATAAGGTACTGTTTAAGTTTACAAACTCCATTAATGCAGAAATAGAGTATTCACCTGTAAGCTTGGAACAATTATTTGATAGTCAATATAGCAATAGTGGACAAGTAACTGCTGTAAAGATTGATTCTTCTTATGATACATATCTTTATGCAGATATCCTTAATTATTCAACAAATGGTGGTCAACATATAGCCAATACTAGCGCTGATGGACTCTATACTACTGGAGCTTTTACAGAGGGATCATATGAATATTTCTTGGTTGTAAGAAGGCCATTTGGCCAAGCTTTATCTAACGGAATAGAAATAAAGGTTTCATATACTACATCAACTACACCATCTGTCACGACAGTGTATCCTGTTACAGTTAAAGATGCCAGCAATATAGAAGCGTCTATGGATAATTACAATTATCCTACAGCTACAGAACTTGGTGCAAAGACATTTAGCCTGGAAATGCCTATGGCATCAATAAATGGCGGGGCAATTTATCAGTGGGAGAAAAAAGGGACAGCTGCAGATAGCAAGTGGGAAGATATTCCTTTTGCCAATACATATAAATTCCAACATACCGATGCATCAACTTTTGGATACGAGGGCTATTGGCTTAGATGCACTGTAAATGGAGTGCCAAGTAAAGAAATCCAGATAGTTACACCGGGTGGTGATTCAAGAACTTGGACTAATCCATACGGATCAAATAACCAGTGTTATGTAAGCAATGGAAAGCTTGCTTATACTATTTGCACTACAAGTGGAACAGTAGCAAGTCCAAGTAAAAAAATCTTTGACGTAGTTGGTGAATTTCAGGATGGTAGTACCAAGAAGATGATGTCTACCACCAATGACGGCGAGGGATGGAAGATTTTTAGCAACAAATCTACGGATACGTTGGCAAATGTAGGTTGGAGCGGTGATTCATATAATATGGATTACATGTATTTCTCCTTTACTGAAGATAATAAACTTCATGTAACAGCTAAGACAAATCTAACAGATGATAGCAGTACTTCTTATGATAATTTCGCAATAGGTGCAAAGAGTAAGATTGGGGGTGCATCTAGTAATCTTGCGATTGCAAAGGCTGATACTAATAAGTTCCTCACAAGTATGGCAGTTATTGGTGGAACTAAAGAGGCTGCTCAGAAAGAAGTGAACAATGGAACAGATGGAATAGGCTCGTTTGCGATTTCAGCTTCTTCTGGTGCAATTTCCAAATATTATTATGTTGGAGCAGATAGTGCAATTAAGCCATATCGTGATTCAACAGGCAATAACCCATCTACTGAGTATTCTGACAATATTATTGGCGTAGCTGTTGGCTGGACAGGGCTTACTGGGAAAGTTGAATTTGACATTGCTGTAGGCGGAGTGTCCGAGACAAATGCGCTGGTGCCTGTTTCTAAGACTGGAGACTCAAAGTCCTATTCACTTAATTCAAATGTAAAGACCTTAAAGCTTTCCAGTGATGCACCGCTTGATTCCTATGCCAAGAGTGACCAGGCAGGTGGCATAAATGATACCGTTAAGATAGAGCTAAGGTTCAACAGTGGTTCATCAAATGGAAAAACGGCAATAAGTAATATACTTCCAACGTATGCCAAAACATCCACCACGACTACAACATCGAATGCATCAGGAACTAATAGTAACAGTAATTCTAGTACTACGCCATATTCAGCAGATTACTTTGATGTAAATGTCAAGAATTATAAGAATGGAAGCACTTCAGGAATAACTGTTGATGAAATCAATGATAAGGTTGTGATCGAGGTTAATTACAACTTTGAGAACAAAGAGAACATAAAGGTATACAGGGACCATAATGGGGCCAGTGAGTTAAAGCAAGACGATTCGGGTGCGGAAGGAACCTGCAGGATAGATAAAGAAAATGGCAAGATCTATATATACACCAAGAAGTTTTCAACTTACGCAGTTGCCTACAAGCCAGAAGTTTACTACACCGTAACCTTCAAAGATGGCACTAACACAAACTCAGTCAAGGTAAAAGCAGGGGAGAAGGTGGCAAGGCCTACAGATCCAGTAAAAGAGGGGTATACATTTGTCGGCTGGTTTAAGTCCACGACTTTGGCTAGTAGTTCAACTTCATCTTCATCCTCTAGCAGCAAGCTTTCTGCTTCGGATGCATTTGATTTTGAAACGCCGATCACAGCTAATATTGTGTTGAATGCAGGCTGGACTTCCACCAAGGATACTAAAGAGAAAACTGGTGAAGACGGAGATGTAAATGGTGCTCGTGCGCCTGGAACAAATGATAGTCTGCCGATAGTATGGTTGTGGGTACTAGTTCTGATTGCAGGAGTTAGTTCTTTTGGCTACGCATTCTATGAGAGATTTAAGGCAAAAGGCGGCGAAAGTAAAGCCGGAGCGAGGATGAGCAAGCTAAAGAGAATGATACTGCTCATCGGAATTGTTGTATCAACAGTAGTAAAGTTCCTGATAAAAAAGATAAAGCAGCGCAAGTATGAGTGTATGCTGGCTGCAAGCGCGATTCTGATACTTATTTCTGTGGTCACTTTGGTGAGTACTTACTTTGAGTACCGCAGATCAGAGGAAATCTACATTGATGTCAACGATGAATATGTGGATGAGAACAGCGAAAACGCAGATGAAATGGCAAATGCAGAGGATGGAACAAGTAGTGCCACTAATGCAGAAGACATCTGGTGGAAGGATGCAAGCGTTGATGTGGCGGGACTTTCTGCGGAGTATCCTGATGTGGTTGGCTGGATATACTTTGAGAATGAGGACATCAGCTATCCAATCATGTACTCAGGAGATAATTCCAAGTATCTGGGCACAGCTTACACCGGCCAAAAAGCCAGGGCAGGTGCCATATTTATCGATGGTGAGTCCACACCTGATTTTTCTGATCCTCACAGCCTTATCTATGGCCATAATATGAGAGATCTGTCAATGTTTGGACGTCTGAAATTCTACAAGACAGATGCTTCATACTACGATGAACATCAGTATTTTCAGGTGTTTACCAAGGATGGAGTCTATAGATATCAGATATTTGCCTATGAAGAAGTTCCAGATAGTCATGATGTATTCTGGGTTTATGGACAAGAACCCGAGGGAATGGATACAATGTTAAAAGAGATAGAGCAAGGCTCATATCGTAAGACAGGCGTAAATCCTACTGAAGGAGACCATATAATAACACTTGCTACTTGTACATCGAAGGAGGATAGAAGGCTTATCGTCAGCGCTGTCAGAACAGATGAACATAATTTCTAAGATGAGATAATTAAAATTTATAATTTCCGGAAAAATACTAACCAAAGGTTAGTATTTTTTCTTTTTAAACCATCTTAAAATTTTAAATGATGACGCCACTAAAGACGTCAGTGGTAAATCGTTTCTTATGAGAAAGGTGGGATTAGATGAGTAAAAAGTTTTTGACGAAATTGCTAGCACTAACTATGTGCGCAGGGCTTATCTTACAGCCTGTAACTGCTTATGCAGAGACTCCAGCCACAGGAGAAGGGGTAGAAGAAACTGCTGTGGAAGAAGTGTCTGAAGAAGTACCAGAAGTGATACCAGACGTAGCTACGGAAGAAATACTTGAGATAGAAGAGGACAATCGGATTGAGCTTTTGCCACTTACAAATGTAAAGATTGAGAATGGTATACTAACTTTAGATCCTTATGCTGAAGGGTGTTTGTACCGAATCGAAATAGCTGGTAGTGATGATTCTATGGTCTTTGAAAGTGAGGAAATTAATCTTGCTGAGGCTTTTGTAGCATTTGATATTGCGCCTGGTTCATATACTCTCATTTTAACAGCTGTTAATTATGTTGGCAGTGGCTATGAGACCATTTCTCTGCCATATGAATTTACATATGAATATAATGTAGAACCAGATCCAGAGCCAGATCCAGGACCTCTACCGAAGATAATATATTTCAGTGAAGATTATGTTTCCAGTAGTGATATAGATTCGGTGCCTGGTTATGGCAAGGAGTGTGTAAGTCCGACATTCTCCAGCGAAAACCCCGGAATAGAGTATACTTTCGAGGGATGGCAAATACAAACAAAGGATCTGGTTAATTCTCCAATGCATGATGGATGGATTCCTGTATCTTCATTTTTAGAAGGACATTATAGAGCTGTTTTATCGGTTAGTATTTCTGATGAATATCCTAACCATGCTTTCAACCCTGATTTTAAACTTTTTGTAAATGGAGAAGCATGGAATCTTATTTCTGTAGATGTTATTGCTAATACTAATGACATAATTAGTCTTATCTTCGTTTCTAATGAATATATAGTAAATTATGAAGAACCTCAGAAAACAGCTATTAGTGAAGTGCTAGTAAATACTGACACGGGACTTACCTTTACAATTGTTGATTATGGTTTTACTAATGCACCAACCATTATACCTGATACTGAGGGGGTTAAGGCAGAGTTCGTAAAATGGCTGCAAAAGACTGATGATGGTAATTGGGAAGACTACAATGAGGAAAGATTCAATGTTGGCTATTATAAAGCACAGTTTTCTATAGAAATTGAGTCTGAATATGCTGATCAATATGAATTTGATGAAAATGTTAAATGCTATTATGACTTGAATAGGGAGTGCGAATTTGTATCAAAGGAGAATACTCCTGATGGCACTAAACTGATTTTTAATACACCTGATTATTATTCAAAATATTCGGATGGAAGACATGTTTCCAGAATAAGAGCGTATGATGGAATAATATATTATGATCCATTTAGAGGAGCAAGCAAATATGAAATAAAAATCCAAGGAGATTCTTATTATACAGAGGAAACTTCTTTTAATGCTATAAAAGTATTTTATGAAAAGGATTTGCCTTTTTGATCATATATGGTATCTATCAGAGCTGTAGATGCTGATTTGTGGCCAATGACAGATGAAACGCCACTTTACTATACATACAACAATTTGCCACCTGAGGGCAAAAGAAGATTACGACTATCGAAACCACATCGGATATTGCAGAAATATTCGTAGATGGTGAGAAGTATAAAGATCCAACATTCATTGGACCTGCTGCTATAAAATTTGTTAATATCAATTGGCTTAAGTTCTTGCATGAGCAGTATATACCGGTTAGATCTGATGACAAGGATTATTTCTCAGAGGGACAGTATAGATACGAAGTATTGGTATATATAGATGGTAAATACCAATATACGCATGAGCTTTCAGAAGAGATAAAGCTTTTTGTTGATGGTAAGGAATGGACCATTGATGAGAAAATGTCTAATGGATCGGGTAGATATTTCTTGTCGCCTGTATTTACAATTGGAGATGAGCCTATAGATCCAAATCCAGATCCCAATCCAGAAGAGCCTAAGGGCACATGGAAGACAAAGTGGGGCGCTACATACTACGAGACAGAAGATGGAAGGCTTACGAAGAGTACATGGATAACAGTCGGTATCGATAAATATTATACCAAGTCTGACGGAAAACTGGCCAAATCAGAAACTATACTGAAATGGGGAAAGAGATATACCTTTGATGAAAATGGTGTTCTCGTAAAATAGGATAAAGTGAAATAATAAGCGGCTCAGCCTATTTGCAGGCTGAGCCGTATTTCTATGCACCTAGCGGCGCATGCTATAGTATGTGCGTTAGTTAATCGCTGTTCCATTTACATACAGAGTGTAACCATTACTATCTACATTTGAAATATCTCCATCAAAGGATGTGACATAGGTATCTGCGGTCAGAGTCCAGGTACTGTCATCATCCAGAGTTACATTAACTTCGCCAACTTCTGTGGAAACAGTGTCTCCTTTGGCATTTGTGATCTCACCACTGATAGAGCCGGCAAAGGAAGATCCCTCTGTAAGGTTAAGTGTAAGGGTTGAATTGCTGCCTACAAGGATTGTTCCTTCAAGGGTCTGGTTTACAGCATTAACAGTTGCGATATTGTCGGCGCCACTCCATCCGTCATCGCAGACAGAGAGAAGGATATTTTCTGAATCCTTGTTGGTGATCTTAACGTTGTTTAAGCTGATAACAGCATTTGTGTTTGTTACATGGAACACATGGCCATTTTCACTGGTAAGGCTGCCGCCAGTCATATCAAAAGATGAAGTACCGCTATCTGCATCACCTGACATGGACTGATAGATCATGATAGAGTCAAGGAAAGTAGCGTTTCCATTCATTTTTGTGTTGTTGGCAGTCATATCACAGTCTGTAAGTGTGATTGAGTTCATTCCTTCAATACATACAGCTTCTGATAAGTTAGAAATAAGTGTTGCGTTAGAAACCGTAATATCTGCTGTTGAGTAGATTGAAGGTGAGCCGAGGCCATTTGTTGTATAAGTTCCGCCATCAACAGTAACTGTTCCGCCGCCACGGTCTGTACGGATTGCAGCAGATGATTGGCCGCTGGTTTCAACTGTAAGATTTGATGCCTTTGTGATTCCGCCACCAGTTGTCATGATACCGCCTGAGCCATCACCCGTTGTAGTGATTGTTGAATCTGAGATGATGACTGTTGTTCCATCTCCTGATGCCCCATTCTGGCCACCATTTCCACCATATGAAAATACACCGTTTGCGCCATCTGCATCAGATGTAATGTTTGCATCTGTAATAGTTGTTGTAGATCCATCTTTTACAAGGACTGCAGCATTAAGTCCATAGAAATTGCAGTTGTCGCCTCCGTCAGAATCACCTGTCTTGGTAACTGTTGCATTTGTAATTGTCACATCATCACTTGTTGCAATTAAAAGTGCGCTTTCATCAGCTGTTGTGCTCTCATAGGTCTGACCGTCCTGCGAATCACTGCTTGTGATTTCTACAGCCCCAGAGTAATCTATGTCAGCGCTGCTCATTCCGCCGCCGCCAAATCCGCCTCCTGGCGCATCTCCAGGTGCTCCGTCAGGCTTTTCTCCACTAGGTGGCTCCCCTGGGGCTTCCCCGTCAGGAGCTTCTCCATCGGGCTTTTCTGGTGCTTCGGCCTGTTCCTGAGATGATTCCTCCTGTGAGCTATCGTCTGCAACCACTTCACTACTTACTTCTGTCGCTGTTGTGTTCTGGCTGCAAGCCGAAAGTGACAAGCACATAAGTGTTATAGATACGTATGGAATTAGCTTCTTTATTTCGATTCTCTTCATTTTTTACTCCTCGATTCAAAAGGTTTTGTGGATCTTGTTGAATGAAGAATACCAATAGAACCTAAAAATATCCTAAAAACAAAAACGCGATATGATTTATAGATTTGCCCGGAAACGATTGTTTGTAGTAAACTGTGATGCAGCAGGCAAAGACATAAAGGGCATGCGCAGAGCATCACCTTCAAGGAAATAAGTAGTTATGACAGATAAAGATTTTTTCACAAAATACGGACAGAGTCTCAATGATCAGCAGCTAGAGGCTGTGCAGACAGTGGAAGGACCAGTTCTTTTACTGGCGGTTCCAGGAAGCGGCAAGACAACAGTTTTGGTCAATAGGCTAGGATATATGCTCTATTGTAAGAAAATAGCACCAGAGCATATTTTGACATTAACATACACGGTTGCAGCTACAAGGGATATGGCTTCAAGATTTGAAAAGCTTTTTGGCGGTGAATTTAGCGGAAGGCTTGAATTTCGTACCATAAATGGCATCTGCGCCAAGATTATAGCCCATTACGGAAGACTTATTGGAAAGAGCTCTTTTGAACTGGTTACAGATGAGAAGATCACAGGCAAGATCCTGACGGACATTTATCTTAAGGTGGTAAAAGAGTACCCGACAGAGAGTGATATTAAGGCTATCCGCACGCTTATAACCTACTGCAAGAACATGTGCCTTACAGAAAAAGAGATAAAAGAATTAGGAAAAGAGCAGGGAATTGATCTTAATAAGATATATGAGTTATATAACAATGAGCTTAAGTTAAGAAGTCTTATGGACTACGATGATCAGATGATCTACGCTTACAGAATGCTGAAGGGGTCAAAAGATCTTCTTTCTTACTATCAGAACGAATACAGATATATCTGCGTTGATGAAGCCCAGGATACTTCCAAGATCCAGCACATGATAATTGCTCTTCTAGCAGGCAAGGATGGGAATCTTTTTATGGTAGGCGACGAGGATCAGAGTATTTATGGATTCCGTGCGGCATATCCTGATGCGCTACTGAACTTTGAAAAAGAGCATCCAGGTGCAAAAGTCCTTGTAATGGACAAAAACTACAGGTCTAACGCCAAGATTGTTCAGGCGGCAGACTATTTTATTCAGAATAATAAGAGCAGGCATGAGAAGCATATGTGCGCTACTAAGGCACCTGAAAGTGATATCAGACTTGTTTCCATGAGTAGCCGCGAAGCGCAGTACAGCTATCTTCTGAAAGTGGCGCAGGATGTAGACTGTCAGACTGCTGTACTATATAGAGATAATGAAAGTGCCCTTCCTCTTGTGGATATTCTTGAGAGAGAAGGGATATCATATAGGATCAAGAGTGCAGACATGGGCTTTTTTACCCACAGAGTTGTAGTTGATGTGACTAATATGCTGGAGTTTGCTCTAAGGCCCGCTGATCCAGAGCTTTTCATGAAGATATATTTTAAGTTTCAAACCTATCTTAGGAAGCCAGAGGCTGAATCCATGTGCTATATAGCGGATAATAGCCATTGCGGGATCCTGGATGCGGCTGAACAAATTGACATAAATAAAAGAGTGTTAGGTAATCTGCGCTCTCTGCGCACGCATTTTAAGAATATGGCTACAGAATCTCCATATAAAGCAATAAACAGACTTGATAAGTTTATGGGCTATGGAGAGTATCTAAAAACCAACAATATTGACACGAATAAGCTCTTTATACTGAAAATGCTGGCCAAAAAAGAGGATAGCATAAAGTCCTTCCTTGATAGATTGGAGGAACTGCGACTTATCATATCGGAAAAAGAGCCGGATTATGGCGCAAAATTCATTCTGTCAACTATCCATTCCAGTAAGGGACTTGAGTATGATAATGTAATTCTGATGGATGTTGTGAATGGAGTTTTTCCGAGTAAGGCCATAAAAAAGACTGAGAAGGCGAGTCCTCAGGATATCAGGGACTTTGAGGAAGAACGCAGAATCTTTTACGTTGGAATGACCAGGGCAAAAGACAGGCTTACAATCTTTAAATATGATGACAAAGGTTCTACATTTGTAAAAGAGCTTACAAGTAAAGATAAGAAAACAAGTGTTACGCAAAAGCCAAAAAATCAGCCCAAAATCGCGGCTTCGCCGCTCTTTGTTAAACCAGAAGCCAAAAGAGCGGCTTCTGGGAATGTGCCTAAACAGTTAATAATCGGGGAGAGGATAATTCAAGATAAATACGGCGCCGGCGTGATCGCTGATGTCAGCTATGATGATGATGAAATCCCCACCAAGTTTACTGTAGAGTTTGACTCTGGCAAGGAGAAGATTTTTGTCTATCCCTTTGCCTTTATTACCGGCATGAAGATATTAGAAGAATCATAATAGTTAGCAATAAAAGACTGTCGTAAATCCGTCAGGGTGTGATAAAATAACCTTTAGAGTTCTGAGGGGGACTTTTTGAAGCGGGGCAGCATTATGACTAAAGTATTTCTTGTTGAGGACGAGTTTGTTGTTCGTGAGGGGATCAAGAATAATATTGATTGGGAATCGCATGGCTATGACTTTTGTGGAGAGGCCTCTGATGGAGAGGTTGCATACTCCATGATACAGAAGGCTCAGCCTGATATTGTGATAACTGATATCAAAATGCCTTTTATGGACGGCCTTTCACTTAGCCGCCTGATCAAGGCAGAATTTCCATGGATTGAGATAATTCTTTTAACTGGATATGAGGACTTTCAATTTGCAAGAGAGGCTATTAAAATAGGCGTCTCTTGCTATCTTAGTAAACCTATAAGTGGGGATAATCTTTTAAAGGAAGTTGACACCCTGGCTCAAAGGGCTATGGAAAAGAAGCAGGAGAGAGAAGCAACCAAGCGCTATGAAGCAGAAATGCAGGAAAGAACTGAGCTTGATAAGCAGGAGTTCTTTAGAAGTCTGTTAAAAGGCGGCAAGAGCTTCTCAGAATTGCTTGAAGGGGCTAAAAAGCTTGGTATCGATATTTCAGGCCCTTGTTACAATCTTGTTCTTTTAAAGCTCTGGTCAACGAGACATGAATCCTTTGAATATTCCGACAGCGTAATAGAAATTGAAAATAAAATCCGTGAGATAGCGCAGAAATATGGCGCCGTCTACTTTGACCTTAATATCGAGGGCATAGCTCTTTTGTTCAAGGGAGAGTCTGACAAGGTAATAAACGAAGCTATAGCAAAGTGTGTCGATGACATAAAGTCCATGATATCTGAATATAGCCACATCAGGTACTTTGGCGGAGTGGGACAGTGCGCAAGCAGGATCACTGAGATTCCTGAGTCCTTTAGATGGGCCAGCAGAGCTTACGCTCACATCTATCTAACTTCAGATAATGGATTTTTGATGGGATCAGAGGAGGTTCTGCAGCCTGTAAATGAGAACCTGATTTTATCAGCAATCGATCCTAAACATATAGATAGAAAGCACATTAGAGAATTCTTAAGGAGAGGCGACGGCTCAGAAACAGAAGTGTTTCTCATGGAGTTCTTTAATGGTATGGGGCCTGGCGCCATTAGATCAACTATGCTCAGGCAATATATAGCCATGGACATGTATTTTTGCGTGTATGACTTTGTTGAGAACGAGCTTGGAGTTTCAAAGAGTGATCTGGGAAGCGAAATGGAGGTTCCAACCCCTGAAATCCTGGCAGATGAGGCAAGGACCAAGGAATATCTCACAGATACTTTGAAAAAGGCCATAGAAATAAGGGACAATAATAATTCCGGCAAGTATCACGACATGATAAAAGAGGCTATTTCCTATATTTATCAGCATTATGGAGAGGAAGATCTGTCTCTTAATATCCTTGCAGAACACGTGAACTTTTCTCCTAATCATCTAAGCGCTGTATTTAAGCAGGAAACAGGACAGCCTTTTATAAAATATCTGACGGATTATAGAATGGATCAGGCCAAAGAGCTTCTTAGTACCACCAGCAAAAAGAGCAATGAGATTGCAATGCTCGTGGGCTATAAGGATCCACACTATTTTTCATATTTGTTCAAGAAAACACAGGGACTTACGACAACTCAGTATAGAAGCGGGATGAGCATGGAGGCAGCAAAGTGATTTTTGGTAAAAGAGCTAGAGAACATGAGTCTAAACTGGCCACCAAGATACGTATATCCTATCTGCTTATTCTTTTGCCCAATATCATTTTTATGATATATGTTTTCCATGGGCTCTGGATGACCAACGAAAGATACAAGGATATGCTAAACAGCGTAGTTGCGGCTAGTGAGTTCAGTCTGGATTTTAAAGAGGACTTTGATTATGAGACATATCTTTTGATTGTAGGCAACGTGACCTGGGAAGATTCAAATCTTCCAACGCTTCTACAGGATGCAAGAAAAGTGGTTGATGGTCTTAAGGATTACACGGATACTCATGATAATCAAAAGAGACTTGCCAGTGCGGAGAAATACTTAAATAACCTTGAGACTTATACTGACAGGATCAAAGAAAACCTGGAATATGGTAATAAGTATGAAGCCAATATCACTATTTGGGAGAATGATGTTCAGATAGTGACAGGTCTTTTGCAGGAAACAATCAACGAATATATCTATTATGAGAATAGGCAGCTTCAGGTGACACAAAGCAGAAATAGAGAGCTTTTCATGAAGACACTTGAGATATCACTCGTTATCTTTGCGGCTATCCTGACAGCCATAGCTCTGATATCTTTCTGGATGCCTAATTGGATCACCAAGCCAATCGAGGATCAGGTCAAGGAGGAGCAGAAACAGCTTAGAAAAGCGGAGTTTGAACTTTTACAGGCCCAGATAAATCCGCACTTTCTATATAATACCCTTGATGCAATTGTCTGGTCTGCGGAAGCTGGCAATCAGAAGCAGGTTGTCAGCATGGTAGGAAGTTTGTCTGAGTTTTTCAGGGCTTCGCTTAACAAGGGAAAAGAGATAGTCACTATCCGCGAGGAACTTCAGCATGTGACAAGTTACCTGGAAATCCAGCAGGTAAGGTATCAGGATATTCTGACTTACGAGATCAATGTGGCCAAGGATATCTATGATTACTGTATTCCCAAGATCACTATTCAGCCAATAGTTGAAAATGCTCTATATCATGGGATAAAAAACAGAAGAGGCGGCGGTAAGATAACAATTACAGGCGTTGAAAACAAAGATGAGCTCACAATTCAGGTACATGATGATGGCGCAGGTATGGATGAAGAGCGCCTTAAGGAAGTCAGGGAAGGAATAATAAAGAATAACCCTGATAAGACTGCTATTTATGGGCTTTATAATGTAAATGAGCGTATAAGGCTTAACTTTGGTGATGAATATGGAATTACGGTTGACAGCAAACTTGGAAAAGGTACCGATGTTGTTATCCATTTGCCGAAAATCTTAACCGATTCCGTAAAAAAATGAAACTATCTTAAAAAATCATAAAAATATCAACTATTTTTGATTTATAATTCCATGTTAATTTTCCTCCTAAAGGCTAAAATTATTCTTAGCTAGGGAATAGGCCCGGCTAGAATAAAGTTTTTAGGAGGATTATTTGTTATGATGAAGAAAGTGTTGTCAATTCTTATGGCATCAGCCATGACACTGAGCCTTGTTGCTTGTGGATCACAGGCACCAGCAGCTTCTGGCGAAGGCGCAGCTGCAAATGGACTTATCAAGGTTGGTATTATCAACAACGACCCTAACGAGTCTGGCTATCGTACAGCTAATGACGCTGACCTCAAGGCTAAATTTACAGAGGCAAACGGCTATGATGCTTCTTTTGCCTACAGTTTAAAGAACGACGAGCAGATTCAGGCAGCTCAGAACTTCATTCAGGAAGATGTTGATTATCTTCTTCTTTCAGCAGCAGATACAGCAGGCTGGGATTCAGTTCTTAAGGATGCTCAGAATGCAGGCGTAAAGGTTATTCTTTTTGACCGTACTATTGATGCTGATCCTAGTCTCTATGAGGCTTCAATCGTTTCAGATATGGCTAAGGAAGGCCAGACAGCAGTTGACTGGCTTGCAAGCCAGAACCTTTCTGAGTACAACGTAATCCATATCCAGGGTGTTATGGGTAGTGCTGCTCAGCAGGGACGTAGTGGCGCTCTTGATGCTAAGGCATCTGCAGAAGCTAACTGGAATATCGTTAAGCAGCAGACAGCTGAGTGGAACGCTGAGAAGGCACAGCAGATCGTTCAGTCAGTTATCGATTCTGGTGAAAAGTTCAACGTAATCTATGCTGAGAACGATGATATGGCTAAGGGCGCTGTAGCAGCTCTTGACGCAGCTGGTATCTCACACGGTGTTGGCAAAGACGTTGTTGTTATGGGCTTTGACTGCAACAAGTGGGCACTTGAAGAACTTCTTGCACAGAACTGGAACTATGATGGACAGTGCAATCCTTTCCAGGCTAGCTACATTGATGACATCATCAAGACTCTTGAGAGTGGCGGAACACTTTCACAGAAGACAATCATCATGGACGAGAAGGGCTTCGACGCAACAACTATCACACAGGATGATGTGGATAACTACGGGATTTGAGTGATATAGGGACGAAAAGTATCATTTATGGCTGCTTGCAGACATATAAATGATACCTTGAGGACCGAACATACATGAGGAAAAAAGCCGATAGGCGATTTCCGAATGTATGTAGCATGTCGAGAGTACGAAGTACGGAGACATGCGTATATCACGAAAAAAGTAGTGAGAAAAACATGCGGTGCGGACTCCCCGCACCGCTATTTTTCTAAATGAAATCTAGTTTGCAAAGGGTGGAATTATGGAAGAATCAAGAGTGTTGGAAATGCGGGGTATAAAAAAAGAATTCCCTGGTGTCAAAGCTCTCCAGAACGTGGATTTTTCTTTGAACAAAGGAGAAATACATGCTCTAATGGGTGAAAACGGCGCTGGAAAATCAACTCTGATCAAGGTTCTAACTGGAGTTTATGGCAAGGATGGCGGAACCATCAGCTTGCAGGGAAAAGGGGAAGTCCAGATACATTCGCCACAGGATGCGCAGAGGCTTGGTATTAGTACAGTTTACCAGGAGATAACTCTTTGCCCTAACCTGACTGTAGCGGAAAATATGTTTATTGGAAGAACTCAGGGAAGTTTGACCAATTGGAAGGAAATCAATGAAGAAGCAGCACTTCTTCTGAAAAAGCTTGATATTCCTGCCAAGGCAACACAGCAGCTTGCTAACTGCTCTATAGCGGTTCAGCAGATGGTTGCAATTGCCAGGGCAGTAGATATGGATTGTAAGGTACTTATTTTGGATGAGCCGACATCTTCACTTGATGAGCAGGAGGTTGAAAAGCTCTTTGGCCTTATGAGAGATCTAAAGGCCATGGGAGTAGGAATCATCTTTGTTACACACTTCCTGGATCAGGTTTACGAAGTCTGCGACAAGATTACAGTTCTAAGAGATGGTCAGCTCGTTGGTGAATATGAAATCAAGGATCTTCCTAGAGTCCAGCTGGTTGCTAAGATGCTGGGAAAAGAGATGGATGATCTCTCCGATATAAAGGGCGAAGAGGGAGCTTACAGTGGCCCAGATAAAGAGGAAAAAGTCTTTGAGGCCGAAAAACTTCAAAGCGTAGCAGGAATCAAGCCATTTGATTTTTATATCAAAAAGGGCGAAGTAAACGGATTCACAGGACTTTTAGGATCTGGCCGAAGCGAATGCGTAAGAGCAATCTTTGGTGCTGACAGAGTCCTGGGCGGAACAGTTAAAATGCATGGCAAAAATATAAAGATAAATAAGCCAATCGATGCCATGAAAAACGGAATTGCCTACCTTCCAGAGGACAGAAAGAACGATGGAATAATTGGTGACTTGTCAGTTAAAGATAACATAATTCTGGCACTTCAGGTCCTGACCGGATTCTTTAAGCCATTTAGCAAGGCTCAGGCATACAAGTTTGCAGATGAGTACATCAAAAAGCTAAACATAAAGACTGCTTCTGCAGATACACCAATAAAGTCTCTTTCTGGTGGTAACCAGCAGAAGGTTATCCTGGCAAGGTGGCTGTTGATGCACCCTGAATATATTATCCTTGATGAGCCTACAAGGGGAATTGACGTAGGAACCAAGGTGGATATCCAAAAGCTCGTACTGGAGCTTGCCAAGGAAGGAATGAGTGCAACCTTCATTTCTTCTGAGACGGATGAAATGCTTAGAACGTGTTCAAGACTTGTTGTCATGAGAGACAGAAAAGTTGTAGGAGAACTATCTGGCGAAGACCTGACACAGAATAAGATCATGAGCACTATAGCAGGGGAGAGTAAGGCATGAAAAAACAAAATATAATAATAAGGGCGGTGAGCAATCAGCTCTTTATTCCAATAATCGCCCTTGTAATTCTCACAATCATAAACTTGATACATGATCCTTCATTTTTTAGACCTACACTTGTTGTAAACAACGCAGGAAACGTAGTTCTTTCAGGAAGCTTGATAACAATTCTGGACTTTGGTTCAGAGCTTGCAATCCTGGCTATAGGTATGACACTTGTTACAGCTGCTTCTGGCGGACAGGATATTTCAGTTGGCGCAACCATTGCTATTGCAGGTTCTGCTATGCTTAGAGTAATCTGCGGCGGCGTTGCACGTCCATCTGAAAATGCCCATTCGGTTCTTTTGGCATTCTTTGTGGCCTGCCTTGTGGGTGCAGCCTGCGGACTCTTTAACGGCACACTTGTTGCGGTATTTAAGGTGCAGCCCATGATTGCTACGCTGATACTATTTACTGCAGGAAGATCAATTGCTGCATGGATCAACCACAACGAGCTTCCTATCGTTCCAGATCCAAAGTTTGGATATTTTGGAGGAGTAATACCTGGAATACCGATTCCAACCACCGTGTTCATCGCACTTGGTTGTATTATTGTGATAGCTCTTTTACTCAAATTTACAAACCTTGGCCTCTATACACAGGCTGTAGGTATTAACGAGAAGTCTGCAAGGCTTAATGGTATTAATCCTATAGCAATGAAGATACTTGCCTTTGTTATCCTGGGACTCTGCGTTGCAATTGCAGCACTCATCAAGGTCAGCAGACTTTCAACCATTAACTATTCTGTTATAGCAAAAGATATAGAGATGGACGCAATCCTTGCTGTTGCCCTTGGCGGTAATGCTCTTTCCGGTGGTAAATTCAATATGTGGGCATCAATCCTGGGCGCCTATATCATTCAGTATCTGACAACAACTCTTTATACACTTAACGTTCAGTCAGATGCGCTTGCAGCATACAAGGCAGTTGTTGTTATCATCCTGGTAGTGTTCTCAGCTCCAACAGTAAGAGACGGCTGTGGAAAACTTATAAAAAAGCTATCTCCAGCAAGAAAGGAGGCAGCTTAAATGAAAAAGACAGGCGAAAAAGAAAGCATTTTTACAAGACTAAATGATACTAATCTGCTTCTGTCCATTACAATTATCGTATTTCTTGTAATGTATCTTGGAGCAATCTTTATTCAGGGCGGAGGATTTACCAAGCCCCAGATGCTGTTTAACATCTTAAATGCAAACGCAGCCCTTATCATAACTTCCTGCGGACTTAGTATTGTAATGATAACCGGTGGTATTGATATCTCTGTAGGAGGCGTTGTGGCACTTGTTTCAATGTGCTGCGCAGTTTATCTTGATAGTCCTAATGGCGGATCAATTCCGGTGTCCATACTGATAGCTCTTGGCATTGGACTTGCATATGGAATAGTTCAGGGATTTTTAGTTGCCTACCTTGATATTCAGCCATTTATTGTATCTCTTGCCGGAATGTTCTTTGCAAGAGGTATGACAACTATAGTTAATACAGCTCCTTTCAACGTTGCTAATCAGGAATTTGTAGCCCTTAAGGATACCAGAATAAATGTACCTGGCCTTGGATCCTATACAAGAAAAGGCATCTACGTTCCTGCTTATGTAGAAATTGGTGTTATCGTAGCGCTGGTGATTGTGCTATTATTGTTTGTGGTACTACGCTGGACCAAGCTTGGCAGAAGCTTTTATGCAGTTGGAGGAAACAAGCAGAGCGCACTTATGCTTGGAATCAACGTTAAGAGGACTAAGTTTATGTCACACCTGATCTGCAGCGTACTTGCAGGAATTGGTGGATATGTTTATTTCCTTCATGTTGGTTCAGGTGCAGCCAGCCACGCTATGGGCATGGAGATGAATGCCATCGCATCCTCTATCATCGGCGGAACAATGCTGACAGGTGGCGTAGGAAATATCATCGGAACATTGTTTGGCGTTCTGTCACTATGTACTATTCAGGCTATTGTATCTACAGCAGGACTTGATGATGCATGGTGGACTGGAATTACAGTTGCCGCAATGCTTTGCTTATTCTTACTGATCCAGAGTGTAGTAATGATCCAGAAGAGAAAAGCCTTGAAGAGTTGAGGAAATAATACTTTATGAAAAAAGTTGCTACTATAGCAATAGCACTGCTCCTTGGCGTGGCTATTATAGCCAGCTGCGGGAGCAGTAATGCTGTTGAAGACGAGGGAACTAAAGAGATCACGGAGGATAGCGGCCTTATAACTGTGGGATTTTCACAGCTCGGGGCTGAATCTGACTGGAGAAGTGCTAACACTATTTCCATGCAGAGCAGTTTTGTCCCCGAGGAGGGATACTCTCTCATATACAAAAATGGTCAGCAGAAGCAGACCAATCAAATAACAGCTATCAGAACCTTTATCCAGCAGGAAGTGGATTATATTGTCCTGGCACCAGTAACCGAAAGCGGTTGGGATTCTGTTCTCTCTGAGGCAAGAGATGCTGGTATTCCTGTGATTTTAGTGGACAGAAGAGTGGATGTGGCTGATAAATCTCTTTATTCCTGCTGGGTGGGCTCAGACTTTGAGCTTGAGGGCAAGAAGATGGCGGCATGGATAGACAGCTATACAAAGAGTATCAACATGGCTCCTTCTGATGTCCATATTGTAAATATTCAGGGAACGATAGGCTCTACAGCCCAGATTGGAAGGAGCAGAGGCCTTGCTAATGCAGCAAGAGAGCACGGATGGGATCTTATGGCGGAAGTATCCGGTGAATTTACTGAAACCAAGGGCTATGAAGTTATGGCAGCTCTTTTGGAGAGGTTTGACAATATCAATATTGTCTACTGCGAGAACGATAACGAAGCTATAGGCGCAATTGATGCCCTGGAAGAAGCTGGTAAAAAGGTTGGCTCAGACATTAGAAACGGCGAGATCATGGTGGTTTCCTTTGACGGAGTAAACAAGGAGGCTCTCGATTATGCCAAGGAGGGTAAGATTTCCTGCATTGCTGAATGTAATCCTCTGCATGGGCCAAGGGTTAAGGCTCTGGTAGATGCTCTTGTCAAGGGAGAGACCCCTGATAAGTTTAACTATGTAGATGAAAAGCTCTTTAGCTCTAACGAAAAAGTTACTGAAGTGCTTGTAGATGGTGTGACTTATAAGGTTCAGGATATTGGAAACTAATTTATCAATATTTTATTTGTAAATTTGATGTAATAGTAGTCATAATATATTTAGGCATTGTGTTAATTCGTAAAGGAGAGTTCTTATGAAGAGGAAAATACTTCTGGCCGACGATACA
This sequence comes from Butyrivibrio sp. INlla14, assembly GCF_900102515.1. Classification (GTDB taxonomy): domain Bacteria; phylum Bacillota; class Clostridia; order Lachnospirales; family Lachnospiraceae; genus Butyrivibrio. The sequence goes on along the minus strand of NZ_FMVS01000004.1, from coordinate 140,337 downwards.
ACTTTTATGAGAGAAATGCTTAAATCAGCTCTTGATCCTGAGAAATATCAGATCATTGGAGAAGCCACAGACGGCGCGATGGCTGTGGAGTATTATAAAGAGAAAAAGCCGGATCTTATGATACTGGATATTAATATGCCCAAAATGAATGGCATTGATGCGCTTACAGAGGTCATAAAATATGACTCTAAGGCCAATGTTATCATGTGTTCTGACCAAAAGTACGAGAACATGATAGTTATGGCAATAAAGCGCGGAGCTAAGGACTTTATAATAAAGCCTTTCACATCTTCTGACGTTATCACTGCTGTTAACAAGGTCTTTGACAACGCTGATGAGTAAAGAATTATTTAATACAATAAAAGAAAAAAGCCTGACTGATATGAAAATATCGGCCAGGCTATTATTATGAAATTAGTTAAAAGAATCAGTGAGTACGTTTGCGATTCTCTGCAGCTTCTTTTAACTTGTTCTTATCTATCTTGCCTTCTGCGATTGTGTTGGCCATCCAGATTTTTAAAGATTCTACAGTAAGGTCAATCTGGTTGAGCTGCTCCTGTATATTTACAAAATCAGGAAGCTCATCCTCTGAAATCTCGCCGTCAGCAGTGATGTCGATAAGTCTTTCCTTCTGCTTGTCCAATGAATTAAGAGCAGAAAGCATGCCAAGTACAATCTCTGAAAGAGATGAAAGCTTAACCTCAGGAACATTTTCCTGTCCGATCCTGCATTCATGTGTACAGTAGTAGTTGCAAAGTTCAGGTTTCTTGTAAGCAAGAGCCATATCTACAACGTCCTCTGGATAAATGGCAGTCTTGCCAGTCTCCATTTTCTCAAGTCGGCTCTCACTTATAGTTCCAATAAGTTCACTGGCCTGTGCTCTGGTAAGTCCAGCCGCTTCACGGCTCTCGAAATAGATGTTCTTGTTCTCCCTGATTGATCTTTTTCCCATAGCTTAGAAATATTTCCTTTCCCGATAAATACCCCTTATAACAAACACCTATATCTTATCCTATTTTGTACCAAAAATGAAGTATTAATGGATAGATGAAAATCTAATGGAGAAAGTGTGCGGAATGTGCACAGAATCCGTGGATTTTATATCATGACCTGGAAGAGAAGATAGGCCACAAGGAAGCTTAATAAGAGGGACATTGAGAGAGACAGGGATCAGGATAAGGATGTTGTCATAGAAAAAGGCTTTAACTACGATTACTATGAACGTGATTTATAGGTATTGTACTACTATGAATACCAATTACAAAACGTTATAATCATAAGCGTTGTCGCCCTCATTCTGGCAACAGAAAGGAGGTGCAAAGCCATGGAATTGCTAATTAGTTTCTTAATCTCTGTTCTGGCAGGAGTAGCCGCCAACTACATCTGCAAGTGGCTCGACAGAGATAAACGCGGCAACGATACACACTAGAGCCGAAAAAGAAAGCCCTAGAGACCGCCATCTCTAGGGCTTTCGCCATGTTTTTAAGCTAATTAGTTCCTTGCCTAGTTTCATTATAGCAATAAATAGGAATTCGTCAAATTATTTTTATTTATGGATTAGGTGATGTCAATTATTACCATTTGGGCGTTAATTATTACAAATAAAATGGAAATCTTCAAATTAGCAGTATAATTCAAGAGGAAAATTGTTTTATTGAGAATAGAGAAGAGGGATTACATGGGATTTAATGACGAGGAAATGGAAGTTGCGATATATGGACTAAAACGTCTGGGAATGTTTACAGCATCGCTTATAGTTGTTCTTATAATTGGTATAATCATGGATAATGTTAAGGGAGTATTTTTGTTTCTGGTATTATTTATTCCACTGAGGATTTTTGCAGGTGGGCTCCATATGCCTAAGCTGTGGATTTGCGCAATCACATCAGCCTTATTGATAGTAGGCGTGGCGTATGTGCTTAACTGTGCAGATTATACACTGTTACATCAAACACTTTGTCTGGCTATAGCTATATTATCGGCAGTCCAGATTATACTGCTTGCACCGGTAGATACTGCAAATAAGCCATTGTTTAAAGAAGAGAAAATTCGATATAAAAAAATATCCATAATCATTACTATGATGGAAACAGCACTATTCTTTTCAAATTTTATAAATGACCTTTTTAAGATGCTGATATTTATGGTACTTGTGATAGAAGGTTTTTATCTGACAGTGCAAAAAGTAGTAAATTATATGAGGGAAAAGAGGAATCGGAATGACCAGATTATTAACGAATAAAGAATCCAATAATGGCGAGACAAATAAAGCTCAAATGGCTGAAATTTCCGAAAATGGTGGGGTTCAGTAATGTACAATATAGCTATATGTGATGATGAATATTTAACCTGTCAGGAAATCGAGAAGATAATAATTGAAAATACAGCGATGTTTGGAACTACGTTTAATATTGACATCTTTTATACTGGGGAAGCTCTTATGGAGCATATTAGGTGTGGATCTTCATATGATTTTCTTATACTTGATATAGAACTTACCAATGCAAGTGGCATTGATGTTTGAAAATATCTTAGGGAGCAGAACAGGAATTTTCATACGCAGATTATATATGTTTCATCAAAAGAAACTTATGCGATGAAGCTTTTTTCTGTGCAGCCCCTGGACTTTCTTGTAAAACCAATAAGGACTGAGAACCTCACTCGAGCTTTAAAGAGAGGGTTTGAGATTATTGGAGATTCCAGTGATTATTTTATATATAAAACAGGAAGGGACAATACAACTATTAGCTGCAAGGATATCCTTTATTTATCAAGTGATAAGAGAATTATAAATATTGTATGCAGAGATGAAACGATAGAATACTATGGGAAGTTGGCAGATGAATTAAAGAAACTTCCAGACTATTTTTTACAGGTGCATACTTCTTATGTGATTAACATGAATGCTATAAAAAGGAGTAACGGAGATTCTGTTATCATGAACAATGAAAAAGAAATAAATATCAGTAGGAAATATGCAGATGCTTTTAGAAAAAACGTTTTTTTACGTATGAAAAAAATGTGTGTGTTGTGAGGGACAGCAAAAATGAACCGTCTTGAATTAAAAACATAAAAAACTAAAATTATTAGCATATAAATCTAAATTCATAAAACCGACCAAAGTACGTAAAAGTCCACTTTTACGTACTTTATTTTTGTGCAAATGCTGGGAGTCATGCTACGATGGCGCCATATACGAACCTATAAAGATAAAAATACGAACTTTTAAAGGAATATGGCAAAGAAACTGCCCACAAGTGTCAATATTTCATTATTGGATAGATTTAGACCGCAACTAGTGTGTATAATAGTTCTGATGTATATATCCCAAGGAGAGGAACGAAATATGATCACAAGAAATCTACATGATAATTGGACTATGCGCAGAATGGATCAGGACACTTGGTATAAGGCGGTGGTTCCTGGAACTGTTTATACGGATCTTATGAACAATGGCCTTATGGAAGATCCCTATTATAGAGATAATGAAGACAAGGCCCTTGCACTTATGGAATACGACTATGAGTATAAGATGAGCTTTACCCTTGAGGAAGCAGATGAACTCTTTTTATGCAGCCAGGTGCTTCTTCGTTTTGAGATGCTTGATACGATAGCAGACGTCTATTTTAACGGCGTCTTATTAGGAAACCCATGCAATATGCATAGAACATACGAATATGCCGTAAAAGAGCTTTTAAAGGCTGAAAATGACCTTAGGATTGTATTCCATTCTCCTAACAAATTTATAAGAGAAGAATTCAAGAAAGACCCTGTTCTGGGCTCAGAAGATTGCTCTAAGGGCTTCCCTAAGATCCGCAAGGCTCATTATATGTTCGGATGGGATTGGGGCCCAAGGATTCCTGATGCAGGAATAATGCGCCCAGTGTCACTTGTAGGAATTAACGAGACAAGATTTGAATCCTTCTATGTCAGACAGGATCACCATAATGGATGTGTTACACTGTCATTTGATGCCAGAAATGAAGGAAATTACAATTATATAACAACCGTTACTGTAACAGATCCCCAGGGCAAGGTTATTGCTGATGAGATCAATTCTAACGAGACAGTAGAGCTTATAACACCTCAGCTCTGGTGGCCAAATGGCTATGGAGAACAGCCTCTTTACACTGTTAAGGCTAGTCTTCGAAATGCAAAGGGCGATGTCCTTGATGTCTGGGAAAAGAGAATTGGTCTAAGGACCATGACTATCTCCAGGGAGAAGGACGAGTATGGTGAAGAGTTCTGTCATGTTGTAAATGGAGTCAAGATATTTGCCATGGGAGCAGATTATATCCCTCAGGACAATATCCTTAGCAGAGTTAATAAAGAAAGAACCAGGACACTTCTTACTCACTGCAAAAATTCTCACTTTAACTGCATAAGAGTTTGGGGCGGTGGATACTATCCAGAGGATGAATTCTATGATATCTGCGATGAGCTGGGCCTTGTTGTATGGCAGGATCTTATGTTTGCCTGCGCTGTATACAGACTTTCAGAGGACTTTGAAGAGAATATCATAGCAGAGGTCATAGATAATGTGAGAAGACTTCGTCATCATGCAAGTCTGGGACTATGGTGTGGTAACAATGAGATGGAATTATTTGTAGGCCAGGAGCATTGGGGAGCGAAATTTACCCTAAAGTCAGACTACGTCAAGATGTATGAATATCTTTTCCCTAAGCTTCTGAAAAAGGAGGATCCTCAGACCTATTACTGGCCAGCAAGCCCTTCATCTGGTGGAGGATTTGATAATCCTAATGATGAGAATAGGGGAGATGCCCACTATTGGGAGGTTTGGCATGGTAATCAGCCATTTACAGCTTATCGCCAGTTCCATTTCAGATACCTTTCTGAGTTTGGATTCCAGTCTTTCCCAGCTGTTAAGACTATCGAAACCTTCACAGAGCCTGAGGATAGAAATATCTTTTCCTATGTAATGGAGAAACATCAGAGAAACAGCGCTGCTAACGGCAAGATCATGAACTATATGAGCCAGACATATCTTTATCCTGAGAGTCTGGATGAGCTTGTCTATTATTCACAGCTTTTGCAGGCAGATGCTATCAGATATGGGGTTGAACATTTTAGAAGAAACAGGGGAAGATGCATGGGCACAGTATATTGGCAGCTCAATGACTGCTGGCCTGTAGCTTCCTGGGCATCAATAGATTATGAGGGCAGATGGAAGCCACTTCAGTACTATGCTAAGAGGTTCTTTGCGCCAGTACTTATTTCCTGTGAGGAAAGAGGTTATCTTGATCAGAGAGTATCTGTCAACGATGATGCGGATCCTATTGTTAAATCTATTAAGCTAAATGTCCAGAATGAAACCATGGATGGAAAGGATCTTGAGGTCAGATGGCAGCTCAGAGATTCAAAAGCAGCTGTTATTGAAGAAGGTAAAAAAGAGCTCTATGCTGCGGCTCTTTCTACAAACTGGCTTGATGAAATAAACATGGATCAGGCTGACCTTCATGAAAATTACGTAAGCTATCAGCTAGTTGAAGATGGCAATGTCATCTCTGAGGGAACTGTGCTCTTTTGCCCACCCAAGCACTTTAAGTTTGCTGATCCGCACCTTAAGGCAAGGCTTGAAGGAGATGAAATTGTCATCTCTTCAGATGCTTATGCAAAGAGCGTTGAAATTCGTAATGGCAATGATGATCTTTTGCTTTCAGATAACTATTTTGACCTTAATGCGTCTGAGAAGAGAATCAAGATAATAAGCGGAGAAGTTGACGTGTTAAGGGTTAGGTCAGTAGGTATCTGAACCCTAGAAATATTATAAAAATTTAACGTTTTGCCGTACTTATATATGATAAAATTTTCCTGTGAAAGGAGATTTTGGTATGGCAGATAGCAGATCAGACTTAATCAATCAGCTTGCGGCCAGTATGGGCGCTGGCGATTACGCTAAAACCAGATTTGAGGAGTCCAGATACGATCCTGAGACTGGTACTTTATATTGTGACGGATATGTTATTTCAAAATCGGTCATCGACGAAGCAATCCAGCATTTTAAGCTGATGCAGAGTAAATGCGACATGAGTGATCCGGCATCAAGGCACATGGCGCTTATATATAAGACTGCTCTTGAAGGGATAAAGAAGTTGCGCGAGGCAGATAAAAAAGAATAAGCGAATATAAGTGGTAAAGTATACGGAATAATGATATGATTAATGTGTTACACATAGTCTAGGACCTAAAAATGGGGAGGTACGCATAATGCAGAACTACGAAAAGGTTCAGTACTCAGGACACAGTGATGTTATTTTAAGGATTACACCAGGACATTTTGTAACACCACATTCTCATGTTAATTACTATATGGACCTGTGCGATACCAAGGCTAGAATGAAGGAAGCGCGGGCAACAGGTGAAGCGCTGGCTGAGATGTATCTGGCGTCAGAGGTCATAGACACTATCTTGTGCCTTAATGGGATGGAAGTTGTTGGTGCTTATCTTGCTAACAAGCTTACCCAGGCAGGGATAATTTCTATGAATTCCCATAAGACCATGTATATTACCCAGCCGGAGACTAATGTTAATGGTCAGATGATGTTCAGAGAGAATAACAAGCACATGATAGATGGTAAAAAGGTGCTGATCCTTACAGATTCAATAACGACTGGAGGAACTCTTAAGACGGCTCTTGATTCCATCAGATTTTATAAGGGAGAACCAGCAGGTATCTCCGCTGTTTTCTCAATTGCAACACAGATAGAAAACGTACCTATAAGATCGCTGTTTTCATTGCGTGACTTCCCGGATTATGCAAGCTACAGCCATGATAACTGCCCTCTTTGTAAGGCAGGAACTCCTGTAGATGCGATCTGCAATGGATACGGCTATTCAACAGTTTAATAGTTTTTTCAGGAAGCTCCCCATTTTTGGAGGAGCTTCTTTTTATGTTGCGGAACTGCTGAAATAAGCGTAGATTATTTGCTGTATCTAAAGTATATTTACATGGTGAGCCATTATATTATAATTAAAGGCTACACTTATTTTTTATACGATAAAAATTAGGGGAGAAGTGTATGGGACAGATTGAAGAGTTGGAGAGGGAACTTAGTACCATCAGGTTCCAGGTCAGTCAGATTCAAAATCGCTTAGATCAAGCGTCAAATACCATTGAAGAATTAAAGAGACAACAAGGGGTGGCGCCACAGATGCAGCTGCAGCCGCAGCTATATCAGCCTCAGGCCAGAACAGTAGCACAGCCAATTTACCAGCAGGCACCACAGCAACAACCACAGCCTCAGGTTAGAACTACAGTGCAGCCACAACCCCAGTTATATCAGGCACCAGCCAGGAACTCATCTACAGAATCCTGGATTGGTAAGCATCTTATGGGAGTTTTGGCAAGTATCCTGATATTTATAGCTCTTGTTTTGTTTGCAAGTCTCATCATTCCTTACATGAATGATGGGGTTAAGATCACCATGATGTTTACAGTCAGTATAGGCCTCACAATTGGAGCATATTTCCAGCATGTTAAAAAGCCGGAGAATACTTTTTTTACAGCCCTTCTTGCCTGTGGTCTTGGATGCAACTACCTGTCGGTTCTAGTCACAAGGATACATTTTGAGGTTATAAATGATCTGTTTATGTATATTCTTTTGTTTATCTGGGCCGCAGTTGTTCTTATAATAGGCAGAAAAGAAAGCAGACTCTTCCAGACTATAGGCGATGCAGGATTTGTGATATCGGCCTTACTGGGCGCAGGAATCAAAGATACAGCACTGGTTATTCCTATGCTCTTCTATTTATGCATACTGGGCGGAGCCTTCCAGTATACCTTCTGGAAGAATAAGACCCAGCGTCTTATTCAAAGTTGCATTAATTTGGGAATCATCTTTTATTTTGCCGTTGTGATAGGAGACAAGATTAGTATTGGTGTTCCTCTGACTATTGCAGCGATCATTTTGATGCTTATAAGTGCAGGTTATTATGCATATTTATTATTTGGGAATCTGCTTACAGAAGATGCAGATAATACATTCATGGCCTTTGGAAGCGCTATAGCCCTTGCTTCCTCCTATATGCTATTTGGAGATTGTGTTAATACGGCTACATGGCTTGACATTATTGTTTTCTTCGCCATAGTATTTGTGGCAGAGGCAGCTCTTTTAATGGGCATTGCAAAGAGTGACAAGCCCTATGTAAGGTCTTTTAACATTGCCTGGACAACTGGCTGGATCATCGTAGGTTTGATTCGAATTTGCTTTAACTACGAGGAATTCTTTGATACAGGAATCATATTTGTGGCCCTTCTTGCGGTAGCTCTTTATGGAATCAGGAGAGATATAAAAGGCTTTAGAAACCAGGCAGCGATTCTTGCAGCTGCAATGATCATTTTAGAGCTTATTGGTAATAGCAGCTTCCTTTTCTATGGAGCGGCCTTTATATTTGCTGTAGTAGTGTTTATCTTTGAGGCATTCGTGGTCAATAAATATGCTCTCAGCAAGATTATCTTTTATGTTATGACTCAGGTCTGTATGGGATTATTCTTGTGTACTGCGCTGGAAGACAGCCTGGCGAAATTTGTAGAACTAAGAGAACTTTTGGTTATAGCTCCTATGGGAATATTTAACGCTGCCATGATCTTTCTTAAGCTTGACCATGACAGCGCGGGTAACAAGGATAAACAGATCAGCACTGTCCTTAACATTTTCAATGCTATAGGAATGCTGGTGGGACTTTACAATATAGAAAGTGTGGATTCCCCTGTATTACAGGGCCTGTACATTGTATTTACTGTGGCACTTGCCTGCATAAACCTTCCAAGACACTTTGCTTCTGGTGGCAGTGAAAAGCTCTACGCAGGCATCAAGTTTGGAATAATCCTTCTTGTCAGCCTTTTGGGCTATGATGCAGAGGGATTTGTAGTCAGCGTTGCCATTCTGCTCTTTGCTATCGTGTGCATTGCTGTAGGCTTTAACAAGACCTTTGGATCAAAAGAGCTAAGGCTCTACGGACTCATTTTGTCTATGATCTGCGTTGCCAAGTTTATTATGATCGACATAACCTATGAGAATACCATTGGACGCGCAATCAGCTTCCTGGTAAGTGGTATCCTCTGCTTTGGTATAAGCGCGATTTACAACCACTTTGAAAAACAAGGACGGTAGTCAAAAAATCATCTGACTTCTACAGTTGGGTCAGGTAAATTTGTTATTGGAGGATCGTCATAGTGATCTTCAAGGCTCACATCTACAGTAGAAGAGTCAATTGCCTTGTCTTTTTCTATTGTAGATGAGCCATCTGTTTTGGTGACAGAAGCGGAAGCTGTTGCGGAAGATTCCTCAATATTAGAAGATTCTGTAGAAGCCGCATCTGTAGCCTCATTAGCCGCATCAGCAGAAGAATCTACAGAAGAAACATTGGTAGATTCTGCGCTCTTTGATATAGCTTCTGTTGAATTATTCTCTGTAGAAACTGCTTCTGTAGAGCCATCTTTCTGGTTATTTGTGCATGCGCCAAGGACCAGGCAGGTAAGACCTACAGTAGTACCGATCAATAATTTCTTTTTTAGATTTTTCATCGTCTTTCTCCTCTCATTCCCAAAATAATTAAAAATATTCTATCACTATAGAAACATCGTAGCAACGCGGTTTGTGGCGCTTTCCTAATACTTCTTTGCCATTTTAAAAAAATATTTTTGACGATGTGTTGACATACTACGATAGCCGTGGTATATTTACTACGTCAGATATACTACGACAGACATAGTACATCTGCCATAGTACGATAGTCGTATGAAATACACATTTTAAGAGAGGATGTGATTTATGGGATGATAGAGATCAGTAGCGATGTAATTCGCGGATATAATGACACCATGATCCTGTTTATCCTCCTGGATGAACCTTCATATGGATACGAGATTTCCAAACGGATCAGGGCTCTTTCGGAGGACAAATACATTATAAAAGAGACAACTCTTTATTCCGCGTTTACCAGAATGGAGAAAAATGGATATGTCGAATCCTACGCACAGAGCGCAGAGAACGGCAAGAAGAGAACCTACTACAGGATAACCGAGTTGGGGAAACAGTACTACATGGAAAAATGTGCTGAGTGGAATCTTACAAAAGAAGTGGTTGAAAAGTTTATCAGAGGAGATAAGTGATTATGGATACAATTAAAAATTATCTGGAGACAATGTTTGCGAATCTTCCAAATACAGTCGAGGTTAAAAAAGCCAAGGACGAGCTCTACTCTATGATGGAAGACAAATATACAGAGCTTATAAATGAGGGCAAGACAGAGAACGAGGCGGTTGGAACTGTTATCTCAGAATTTGGGAATCTGGATGAATTGGCTGAGAGCCTTGGAATAGACAAGGTTGTAAGTGAGGCAGTTGACTCAGATACAAGAGTCCTGTGTCAGGAAGAGGTTATTGATTATATCAGGGATGTGACACGTCAGAGATTTACTGTCGGCCTTGGTGTTATGCTGTGCTGCTTTGCGATGGTTGGCCCCATCCTTTTCTCTACGATAGGAGATATGATCGGAAGAGAAGGCATCGTAGGAATAGGTGTGATACTAATGTTCCTTTTGGCTGCTGCTGGTGTGGGAATGTTTATCTTTTCATCAGTTATGATGAGTCAGTGGAAATTCCTTCAAAAAGAGCCTTGTGCCATAGATTTTTCTACTGCTGAGTATCTTGCAAGGGAAAAAGAGGACAATGCAATCCTCCGTGGCAGTATCCTTACTATAGGCATAATAATCTGCGTACTTAGCATAATTCCTGTTATAGCATTTAGCACGATCTTTGGAGAAACATTTCCTTTTCTCACAGAAGGCATCGGACCTTCAATGATCTTTATCTGTGCAGGTGTTGGAGTTCTGCTCATTATCTTTTCAGGAGCCAAGGACGCAGCATATGACAAGCTCTTATCGCTCAATGATATTAAGACCATGGCAGGAGATTTTGAGCCTGTTAAAAAGGCCAGAAAGAACTATGTCAATGAATATGCGAAGGACTTCATGTCTATGTACTGGAAAATAGTTCTTTGCATTTACCTGATCATCAGTTTTTCATCCTTTAACTGGGGCTCAAGCTGGCTTATATGGCCTATCGCTGGAATTATCCGCAAACCACTTGGAAGGATCCTTACAGGAAATCGTGAGGGAGGTGAAACTAAATGAAGAAGGCATTTATGTTTGTTCTTGTAGTGATTACTGTAGCCGTTGTATTTTGGGGCATTAAGACCCACCTCTACAACGAGGGAGAAGTAGTTAACGAAGATTTCGAAATTACTGGAGAAATAAAGAAACTTGACATAGATGCTGCCCTTTTGAACATCAAGATTGAAGAGGGCAAAGAGTATAAAGTTGAATTTAAAGGCGATGAGAACTTCAGGCCCGTATTTGATTATGACGAGAATACAGGAGCTCTTTTGATCAAGCAGAATCAGAAGGTCAAGAAAGCAAACCTAAAGACAGACAACAAGCTCACAATCGAGATCCCAAGGGATAATGAAATGGACAGCTTTATAGCTGAGCTTGCTATCGGAGATCTGAATGTGGATGATATTGTGGCAAAAGAAATCTCACTGACAGGTAACATGGGTAATATTGAGGTAAATAAATGCTCTTCTGAGAAGATTTCTATTGAAGCCAATATGGGCGATGTGGAAATCAGCAAATGTGATGCTACAGATCTTGATATCACAAATTCCATGGGCAATGTGGACATTACCCTGGAAGAAGATGTTAAAGACTATTCCGTTGAAGTATCCTCGTCTCTGGGCGATGTCAGAATAGGCAAGGAAAAGGTAGATAGCTCTTATAAGCAGACTGGAGATAAGGGGACTATAAAGGTTGAGTGCAACCTGGGAAATGTTGATATTAAATAACAGATGATCACAATATAAATAGCACAACGAAGCAGATCAGTCCTGCTATAGCGGCAGTAACTGATAAGATTTTTTTTCTGATAATGCTGGGGTCTACATACTTACCATTGTAGATCACAGCATTTATTGTTTTCTGATTTTTGCCAAAATTCTTGTCTATGCTCATGGATTAACCTCCAATTTCAATCTAGTTTACCCTATGAATATGTACATTTTCTGTTGATAAAATAAAAAAAATATAAAATCTCGAAAACGTTATAGATTTGCGATAAATCAAGGCTTTAACTATAATAAAGTTATATATAAGTCTATAGAGATTGCCATGGAGGATGAGCTATGGAGAATATTTATCTGAATGCAGAAACATATCTTCGCTATATAGTTGAATTTTCCACACTTCTTTTGGAACTTTTTGGAATATGCATCCTTGTGTTCACTGCCATTAAGAGTTTTGTCTTTTGGCTTAAAAAGGACGAATCCATTAGGCTTCAGTTGGCACAGGGAATTGCTCTTGCACTTGAATTCAAGCTTGGGGGAGAGGTGCTAAGGACAGTAGTAGTAAGAGAATGGGCAGAGCTCGGAATTCTGGGTGCTATCATAACCCTTAGAGCTGTGCTTACGTTTTTGATCCATTGGGAAATAAAGAACGAGAAAAAAGAACTTGCTCCAAAGACAATTTCAGACAAGGACGAAATATCAGGAGACACAAATGCAGAAGTCTGAGAGTTTTAGATTAAGCGCACTGTTATCTTTTTCTGGAGGATTGCAGGATGCGTATACATACAATGTGCGAGGCAGTGTATTTGCCAATGCACAGACAGGTAATGTGGTTCTTATGAGCCAGAATTTCATGATGGGACAGTGGGGTAAGGGCCTACACTATCTGTTACCGCTTATATCATTTGCTGCGGGAGTGTTTCTGGCAGAGAGAATTGAGAGTAGATTTAAAAGGAGCCCTAAGATCCACTGGAGACAGATTGTACTATTTGTTGAGATTGTTATGCTGATGATAGTGGGATTTCTTCCGGGTGCCTTTAATGTTTTCGCTAATATGCTTGTTTCTTTTGCCTGCGCAATGCAGGTTCAGACCTTTAGAAAGGTGCATGGATACGGATATGCCAGCACCATGTGTATTGGAAACCTTAGAAGCGGAACAGAGAGCCTGTCTAGGTTCATGCGAACAAAAGAGAAGTCTGCTCTTTATAAGTCACTTCACTTCTTTGGTATTATCATTATTTTTGCCATAGGAGCCGGAGTAGGAGGAGTCCTATCCGGACAACTAGGCATTGGAACCATTTGGATTTCATCAATGATATTGATTGCTGTGGCTCTGATGATGATAAGAGAATGATCAGATGAGCCCGGCAAATACTGTTGCAAAGATTACAGTGAGTATACCTGCAACAGCGATTGAAAGGGAACTCATTGCACCTTCTATTTCTCCGATTTCCATGGCCTTGGCAGTGCCAATAGCATGAGCTGCGGTTCCAAGGGCAAGGCCCTTAGATATAGGTTCATGGATTCGGAAGATCTTACAGATAAATTCACCAAATATATTTCCCAAAACTCCGGTTATAACAATAACTGCAACTGTGATAGTTACATAGCCACCAAGTTCCTCTGATACACCCATGCCTATGGCTGTTGTGATGGACTTGGGAAGAAGTGTCACATAGCTCTCGTGAGAAAGTCCCATGAGCTTTGCCAGCACAAATACAGTCACAAGACTGGTAATTACGCCTGAGAATATTCCAAGCATTACAGCCTTGGCATTATTTTTCAAAAGCTCCCATTCTTCGTATAAAGGTATAGCAAGGCAAACTGTAGCAGGCGTCAAGAGCCAGCTAAGGTACTTGGCACCTTCATTGTAGGTATCGTAGTCGACGCCACAGGCCAGTAAAAATAAGATGGTTGCTATTATAGATATAAGAAGTGGATTAAGAAATCCGCATCCAAATTTCTTCTTAAGATAGGCACCGATGCTGTAGGAGAGAAGACTTATTGTGACTCCCGCATAAGCGCTGTTTTGCATAAACTCGCCCATTATGCTTCCTCCTTTTTACTATTTATCTTTTTGTGGCCATGGCGGATTATAACCTGAGAAACAAGCCCTGTTGCAGCCATTACAGTAAAGATTGTGATCACTGTGATTATGGATACGGGGATAAGAACATCCTGAAGAACACCCCAGGAGGACATAAGACCTACACCAGCTGGAATAAACATAACAGGCATTATTTCAATAAGAAACTTGCCTGCATCTTTTACCTGATCGAGCTTTATAAGGCCTGTCAAAAGGAAAATAAACATAAATACCATCCCATAAATACTTGCAGGGATAGGGAGTGGAAGGATTGCCTTGCAGATCTCGCCCATAAGTGAAACAGCAAGAATGATCAAAAACTGTTTTAAAAATTTCATAGATAATACCTCGATATAACAAAAAAACATCTCACATTATACTATCTTTTTAAAAAGAAGCAAGTTGTGTGCTATCATTGATTATATCTAAATAAAACGAGGCATAAGACATGATAAATAGTGATGACAACAGCTTTTATTTGAAAACAGAAAATGGAACTTTAAGGTTAACTATCCTGGAAGGAGGGATCGTAAGAACATCCTTTTCTGCAGATGGTGTATTTGATGAAAGACAGGGCAAAGGGATGTGCAATGTCCAGGTAGAAAAAGATCATGAGATCATTCAGGGGCAGAATGAGATCATAATTGATACGAAATATATCCGGGTGAGAATAAACGATGAAACAGGCGCTGTTTCATATGTTGATAAAAAAGGGAAAACTCTTTTATCTGAGAGAAATTTCTGCCCGCGGCAGCTAGAAAAGATAAGTCTTTACAAAGTAGCTGACGGAAAAAGCGCCGTAGTTGAGGAAATAGAAACAGCTGATGGTATAAAGAAAAAGATAAAGGCTGCGGATAAGGAAGAATATGGTAAAGCCTACAAGACAAGAACTTATTTGGAGTTTGAACCAGATGAGATGCTTATTGGATTTGGCCAGGGCGAAAATGGCGAATGGAACTTAAGAGGCAGTACATACTACATACACCAGGCAAACAGGAAGATTGCAATTCCTATGGTGGTTTCAACCAATAACTACGGAATACTGCTCAGTACCAAGTCTCTGGCACTTTTTTCTGAAAAGAATGGAGAAGCTTATATCCAGACTGAAGCAGACTACTATTTGGACTATTATTTCATTCCGGGTGATACGCTCCCTGCTGTAATAAAGGGCTTTAGAAAGCTTACAGGGCGCGCAGCGATGCTTCCCAAATGGGCTTACGGCTATATACAGTCCAAGGAGAGGTATAAAAGCCAGGGAGAAATTCTGGATGTAGCAAGAGAGTTTAAAAAGAGAAATATTGGAATAGATTGCATCGTCCTTGACTGGCTCAGCTGGGAAGATGGGAAATGGGGGCAAAAGAGCTTTGACAGATCCAGATTCCCATCTCCAAAAGAGATGACAGATGAGCTTCATGATATGGGAATCCATTTTATGATGTCCATTTGGCCAAACATGAGCCCTAATACGGAGGATAATAAGGAGTTTAAGGAAAAGAATTATCTTTTACCGGGGACTGATATATATGACGCGTTCAATGAAGAGGCCAGAAAGCTCTATTTCTCCCAGGTTGAGAGAAACCTTCTTCCGTCAGGGGTGGACGCCTTTTGGTGCGATTCAAGTGAGCCTATAACGCCTGAGTGGGAGCATCATATAGAACCGGAGGACGGTGAAAAATACTGTGAATTCAGGACAGATGCAGGAAATATCATGCCGCTAGAAATGGCTAATTCCTATGGCCTGTATCATGCCATGACCATATGGGAAGGGCTTATTTGCGCAAGACCGGATAAAAGAGTTGTAAACCTGACAAGAAGTGGATGGGCAGGAAGCCAGAAATATGGAACCATATTATGGTCAGGCGATGTTTCTGCTAGCTGGGATTGCCTTAAAAGGCAGGTGAGAGCAGGCCTTCAGATGGCGGCAAGCGGAATGCCCTATTGGACGTTGGATGCAGGAGCTTTCTTTGTAAAAAGGGGATTTCAGTGGTACTGGAACGGCGAATATGAGGGAATTACTGACGAGTACAAAAAGCTCTATGTAAGATGGCTTGAGTTTGCAGCTTTTTTACCAATATTCAGATCTCACGGAACAGATGTGAGCAGGGAACCCTGGGCCTTTGGCGATAAGGGTGATCAGTATTATGAAGCAATTGTAGCTACTATTAAGGGAAGATACAGGCTTCTTCCATATATCTATTCTGTTGGAGCGGCGGCGTGTCTAGATGATGGCATGATAATCAGGCCCTTATTCTTTGATTATCCGGATGAAGAGGGCATTCGCGAAATTTCTGATCAGTATATGTTTGGCCCAGGTCTTATGATTTGCCCCGTGGTAAGCCCTAAAGATACTATTTCTGTATATTTGCCAGCAGGCAATAACTGGTATGACTACTATACAGGCAAGTTTTATGAGGGCGGAAGAAGGATAGAATATGAGTGTCCTATCGACAGGATTGCAGTATTTGCTGTGGCAGGAAGCATTATTCCGCTTTCCAGGGAAGATGGAACGATAGATAAAAAGGTATATCCTGGTAAAGATGCTTCTTTTAACCTTTATGAAGATGACGGTGAATCCTATGGATACGAAAGAGGCCAATATTCAATAACTAAGCTTATGTGGGACGATAAACGATGCAAATTAGATGTGGAGAAATAAATGGACTTTTCTGGCACAAGGGCATATTATCATTTGCCTGGTCTTTTTGAATTTTATGATTTTTACAAGGCCTTTTTGCCCTTATTTAGGGAGCATAGAGCCTATTTCTACGACTGGTGCGAAATAGGTTCTATTTATGGTGCGCCTGCGGATTGTATCTGGGGCGGAGGTCGTGTGGGCTTTGGTAACGAAGGGGCATTGGAAGTAGCAGATCTTATGAAAGAGTATGGGATATCTGCAAGGCTTACCTTCAGTAATTCCCTTATCAGAAAAGAGCATCTTTCAGATAAGAGGTGCAATAACCTGTGCCGCCTGTTCGAAAAGACAGGTGGAATCCAAAATGGCGTTATTATCCATTCTGACCTTCTTCTTGATTACATCCAAAAAGAATATCCTGGCTTTTACTTTGCTTCATCTACGACTAAGGTTTTGACTGACTTTGGGGACTTGGAAAAAGAGCTAAACAGGCCTGAATTTGACTATGTGGTCCCTGATTTCAGGCTGAACAAGGAGCTTGATAAGTTAAAAGAGCTATCGTCAGACCTAAAGAAAAAGGTAGAGTTTCTCTGCAATGAATGCTGCTATTATGGCTGCACAGACAGAAAAAAGTGCTATGAAAATGTAAGCAGAAAGAGCCTTGGCGAAGATTGCGAAGATCATATATGCCGCTCACCAAAGGCAAATGAAGGCTATAAATTTTCCCTGGCAATGGAAAATCCTGGATTCATCGGAGTTGATGATATCCAGGATACATATATTCCAGCCGGCTTTTCCAACTTCAAAATTGAGGGTAGAAGCCTGGGAAGCGCTATACTACTGGAATTTCTATTGCATTATATGACTAAGCCTAAGTATCAGCTAAAGGTCCGGGAAGAGATATACTTGGACAGCACGCTGGATCTCTTTTGACAGAGGTCATAGGAGGTCACTTAACTTTTTACCGTAAAAGAAGTTTCTCTCAAGTTCATAGAACTCTTTCCACATGGGAAGAGTCTTGCACTTGTCAGCTCTTGCACAATCGTAGTTTTCATCCTGAAGGCATGCTACGGGAGCAAAGGGGCCTTCCATAAGTTCTATTATCTCTCCTACAGAGTAATCTGAAGGCTCTTTACAGAGCTTGTAGCCGCCGTGCTTGCCGCTGGCACCTGTGATGAGCCCGCCTTTAACCATTTCTTTTGCTATAATCTCAAGATATTTTTTGGAAATGTCCTGGCGTTCAGCAATATCCTTAAGCGGGATATATTCATCGCTCTTTTGCTGCGCAAGATCTATCATTACCCTAAGGGCGTACCGTCCTTTTGTTGAAAACATTGTCTGTTTCTACTCCTTGTCTTTTATCTTTATGTAAATTGCTTATTAGTCATATTTGTTTGGGGCATAAAGTCAAAATGCTTAAAATGTAAACATGTACGCATTTTTGACTTTTGACACATATATCATAATATATCACATTTTAATAATTCCATAATCAGCTGAGGTTATCGCAAGTGATAAGTCATTATTATTATAAAACATATTGACATAGTAGGTAAATACATTTTAAAATCATTTCAATACAAAAACGCGACAGAGCAAGCCAGGAGGAGGAATTTAAGGTATGAGCAATTACAGATTTGAGACACTTCAGTTACATGTAGGACAGGAACAGCCAGATCCAGCAACAGATGCAAGAGCAGTTCCAATTTATCAGACAACTTCTTATGTTTTTAGGAATTCACAGCATGCGGCAGACAGATTCGGACTTGCAGATGCTGGAAATATCTATGGTAGACTTACAAACTCAACACAGGATGTTTTCGAGAAGCGAATTGCAGCCCTGGAAGGTGGCAGCGCAGCTCTTGCAGTAGCTTCCGGCGCAGCAGCTATCACCTATACAATTCAGGCGCTGGCTGCAAATGGTGGACATATTGTTGCACAGAAGACAATCTATGGTGGCAGCTACAACCTTCTAGCGCACACACTTCCGCAGTATGGCATCTCAACAACATTTGTGGATGCACATGATCTTGCTGAGGTAGAAGGTGCCATCAAGCCAAATACAAGGGCTATCTACCTGGAGACCCTTGGAAATCCAAACAGTGATATTCCGGATATTGATGCAATTGCTGAGATTGCTCACAAGCACGGACTTCCTCTTGTTATAGATAATACCTTTGGAACACCATATCTTATCAGACCAATTGAGCATGGCGCTGACATTGTAGTTCACTCAGCTACAAAGTTTATAGGTGGTCATGGAACAACACTTGGTGGAATTATTGTAGAGTCAGGTAAGTTCAACTACAAGGAGAGTGGCAATTACCCTCAGATTGCATCTCCAAACCCAAGCTATCATGGAGTATCTTTCTATGACGCAGTTGGACCAGCAGCTTTCGTGACCTATATCAGAGCAATCCTTCTAAGGGATACTGGAGCAACTATTTCTCCATTCAATGCATTTCTTCTTCTTCAGGGCGTTGAGACTTTGTCACTTCGTCTAGATAGACATGCGGAGAATACTAAGAAGGTAGTAGAGTTCCTTTCAAAGCATCCACAGGTTGGGAAGGTAAATCACCCATCTCTTCCAGATCACCCAGACCACGCTCTATATGAGAAGTATTTTCCTAACGGAGGAGCATCAATCTTTACCTTTGAGATCAAGGGCGGCAAGGAGGCAGCATGGAAGTTTATCGACAATCTTGAGATCTTTTCACTTCTTGCTAACGTAGCAGATGTTAAGAGTCTTGTTATCCACCCAGCAACAACAACTCACTCTCAGCTAAACGATGAAGAGCTTGCTGATCAGGGCATCACCCAGAGCACTATCAGACTCTCAATCGGCACAGAGCACATTGATGACATCATTGCCGACCTCGAAAAAGGATTCGCCGCAGCCAAGTAAAATAAACAACCCTCTTCCCCCTGCCCATTCTACGCTCGCAGGGGGAATTTTGCTTGTTCAAAAAGATTTTTTGTCGGTTCTTTCGCTTGGATTTATGGCCTTCCAAAAGATGCCCCAAAATCCTACGAATTAAACTCAGCTCGTCCCAGAATCTATTTGGCGGGTGGATTTGATACTTGCGAGCGTTATAAAGAAGTTCCATTTTCTAATGCTCCCAAAGCAGCCTTTCCCGCGCATGCGAAGCGTTGTTTGAAGCAGGACGGGTAGCATAAGCACAATAGGAAATGCCATAGCCCGCACAGCGGGCGCTAACAAAAATGCGAAATCAATCTTTCAAGTACACTTGAAGAAGTTGATTTCGCATTTTTTAATGACGCATGGCGTCAGATGGCATTTCCATATATACAGTTTCTTCCCGTCCTGCAAGTTTACGCTGCAGCATGCGTATTAAAGAAAGGCTGCGGGAGCATCTAAGAAAATGTGAACTTCTTTGTCGCGAGTAAGATCAAATCTCTTGCCAAATCCAGGATTCTGGGATCGAGCTTCGGACAGGTAATTCGTAAACAGGATTTTGGGACGCTTTTGGAAGGCGCATAAATCCGTCAGCTCCTTCTTACGCCAAAAAACTCTTTTTTGAACGGCGCAAGGTCCCTGCGTAGGGAATGTGGCGTTGAAGCGGGGCAGGGGGTGAAGTAGGAGGTTGGCGCTGGGCGGGGGCAGGGGGTGACGGAGGAGAGGGTGTTGTGGTGGGGGAGTTTTTGGGGGTGTTTGGGTGGGTGTACGAGATTGTGATAAGGGGTTGAGGTTTGAGGTTTATAGTGTATAATTGACATCTTGGGTATTTTAGTCTAAGAAGTGAGGAGTTCCATGAATAATCTATTGTACATCTATGAAGAAGTCCTTGATCTGATCAGGGATAAGAATCTTGACAAGTTCGAGAGGGAAGGCGCCAGGGATAATTTTACATGGCAGTTTGCTGAGAAAGGTTCATCACTGCATGTTCAGACCGTTAATCAGAGCCGTTTCGTACTATACGCTACCGAGAATGACTTCAACCTGATAAAGAGAAAGGCTGATGAAGCTAATCTGGGTATTGTGATCAAGGAGAGCAAAAAAGACGTTATCGAACTAATGGTATCTCAGTATGAGGAAGTAGGCAGTAAGGCAATCCTGTTTGTCAGAAACGGTAATAAGGGACTTTTGCAGAACCCTGAAGAGCCCAGACTTCCACATGTGATTTATCTTTTTACAAATGAGAACCTTGAGTTCCTGCTTGATTGCATGGTAGAAGCACAGCAGACCAAGAAAGTGGCATCAACTAACAGTAAATCAGCTAAGCCAATCAGACCAGTAAGACCTACACCAGAGTCTAAGATCGGCATTTATAGAGCTTTTGCAACTCCTAAGGTCAAGGCTCCAGAGCTTTCTGATGAGGAAATAGAAAATGCACTTCCCGTAGGATGTGAAGTAGAGCATGCAAGATATGGTCAGGGCGTTGTCCAGACTATAGCGGATGGCAAGGTAACTGTATTGTTCGAAGATTTAGTAGAGAAGACCTTTGCAGCATCTGTTTGTATCGACAAGAAGCTTTTGAAAATACTGTGATCTTGACAGATATGAGAAGCAGATAACACATAATTCATATATGATATATAACATTAAAGAGCGGTTGTCCTAGAGTGGACTTCCGCTTTTTCTTTTCGGACAAAAAATAACGAAATTCTAATATTTTTATAATAACGGAAAAACAACTTTAAATTGATTGAAAAGCGAATATGATTAATATATTCAGGAGGGCTATGGCTCGTAATGTATTATTCAGTGATCGCTGTAATGGCGTTAGTTGTTAATTTAATACTGAACTGGGAAACCCTCAGAGATTACACCTTTTACAGGGGCGATAAAGACGATCAGATACTTGTAAGGCATCGTTATGCAGAATTTTTGTCTGTGGTGAATGGCTTTTATCTGGTAGAGATTTTATGGGGTATTTTCTATGGGCACCATGATAACCCGGCATTTTTTACGCTTATATACTCGGTGACAGTGTTCTATTTCATCTTTATGCAGCTTACTATGCTGACCTGGGCGAGATACATGGTGGTTTATCTGAACAAGCTCGGTGGCGCTCGCAGTAAGGTACTTTTAAGTGTAGTGTGGGGCATGTTCATTCTGGGAATTGTGGGCCTTCAGTTCAACCGCTTTTTCCACTTTTTGTTTTATTATAACGAGGCTCATGAATATATCGCCTGACAAGGCAGGTATATTACATTCACCTTTCAATGGGTGTTCTATTTAGCTGTTTCAATCTATATGCTGGTTATAGCGCGTAGGTCAAGTGGCCGCCAGAAGATAAGATATACGGCGGTTGCTGTGACTAGCGTTATTTTCGGTGTCTCTATATTTTTCCAGATTCTTACGTCATTTTTCCCGGTGTATGTAATTGGACTTATGGTTGGAACCTGCATGATACATTCTTATGTGGAAGCAGGAGAGAGAAAAGAAAAAAAGATTCAGGATTATATTGCTTCTGTAATGGCAGAAGATTATGAAGCAATATACTATTTTGATATTGAGAGTGGTGAGTATCTTGAGTTTGCAAGAAGTAAAGAATATGAACCGCTGAATTTTGCTAAGTCCGGTAAAAATTTCTATTATGATCTTCTGAAAAACGCAGAAAAGAAGGTCTATCCAGAGGACAAAGACTATGCCACAAGCTTTTTTACCAAAGAGGCAATGAAAAGCAATATTGAGGGTAAAAGGTCATTCTCCTTTAAATTCAGGGTCGTGGTAAAAGAAATGCCAAGGTATTATTTGTTTACCTATATGTGGGCTGGAGATGGTCAGCATATTATTTTGTACGAGAAGGATATAGAATACGAGCTTCAGGCAGAGAAGGAACGCACTGAAAACCAGGTAAAAACAGTAACGTTTAGCCAGATTGCAGAAAGTCTGGCTTCCAATTACGATGCAATCTACTATGTGAACGTGGAAAACTCTAATTTTGTAGGTTACGAAGTAAATAACATCTACGGACAGCTGGAAGTAGGTGAAGCAGGGGCAGATTTCTATAACGACTGTTATGAAAATATCCCCAAGTTGATCTGCGAGCAGGATCAGGAGAGCCTTAAGGAATTTATAAATAAGGACTCTTTGCTTTCTACATTAAATACTCATAAGAGCACAAGTATAAATTATCGCATAGTTACAAATGGAAAGTCCCAATATACTAGGATGACGGCTAGAAAGAGCAGCGATGGTACCCACTTTATCATCGGTGTTGAAAATATTGACGAAGAGATCCAAAAAGAAAAGCAGCATCTCAAAGAACTTAAGACAGAAAAAGAGCTGGCAAGGCGCGATGAGCTAACGGGTGTTAAGAATAAGAATGCATACAAGGAGCTTGAGGGTTCCATTCAGGGCAATATGGACAACGGAATGGACTATCTTCCATATGGACTCATTGTTTGCGATGCAAATAATCTTAAAAAGATAAATGATACTATGGGCCATGCGGCAGGAGATGAATATATCAAAGCCTGTGCTAAGCTCTTGTGCAATATTTTTGTCCATAGTCCCGTCTTTAGAGTAGGTGGAGATGAATTCACCGTATTTTTGCGCGGCGATGATTACTACAATAAAGAGGAACTAATAGACAAATTGCGCAGTCAGGTGCTTGAAGATCAAAAGACTGGGTCAGGGCCTGTGCTGGCTTCTGGAGTAGGTATTTATCAGCCGGGAAAAGACCTGGTAGTAAACGATGTATTTGAGCGGGCTGACAAAGAAATGTACGAAAATAAGCAGATGTTAAAGGGGCTTAAGTAAGTCATTATTTCCAAGAGCCGTTTTCATAGTCTATAATTCTGGCAGTCTGTCCAGGCACAGGTGTTGTTTTTTCAAATTCATACTTTTATTTATGAAATCTTTATATATAGGTTAGCTTTTTTACCTATTTTATGGTCTTTAGATATGTTATAGTCAAAGAACGGATGGCGAAATTTCGATAATTTTGTTGCGGAAAGGAACAAAATAGTATGGAAAAGAAAAGTGGTTCTTTAATGTTGCCTATAGTTGGTTCTATCTTTCTTGCGGTTGTGATCACCGCAATTTCTATTGCTGGTTTCAACATGTATAATACTGTTTCGACTAATGCGCTGCAGGTTGAAGCCTATGAAGAGCGACTCCGCGAAGATATCATGAATGAGCTTAAAAATGAGACTCAGGAAGCCATGAGTATCTGCCAGGTTATGTATGAAAGATATCAGGCTGGTGAGATGACTATGGAAGAAGCTCAGAAAGAGTCTGCGGACATTATCAGAGAGCTGAAATATAATGATGGAGCAGGATATTTCTGGGTAGATACATCCAAAGGTGTCAATGTAGTTCTTTTGGGACATGATACTGAAGGTCAGTCCAGATGGGATAGTGTTGACCCTAATGGTACATACTTTATCCAGGAAATGATAAAAAATGGTCTTCAGGAAGGCGGTGGATATACAAACCTTATGTTTGCCAAGCCCAACGAGACAGAACCACTTCCTAAGATCAATTACACAGCATATTTTGAGCCTTTTGACTGGGTTATGGGTACTGGTGTATGGGTAGATTATATTGATACCCTTAAGAGTGAGTATACAAACGAGGCTAGTAAAGCACTTACCAGCTCTATAACCAGCAGCGTGATCGTAATGATCATTCTTCTTATAGTTGGTATTGCCATTGCCGTCTATATGGGAAGAAGAATTACCGCGCCACTTATCCTTGCCACAGATCAGATGGTTCGCATGTCTAACAATGATTTCACGGATAATGAGCATATGGAGAAAGTTCGACAGCTTCCTGCCAGGGAACACAATGAGATTGGACAGATTGCGGCAGCACTTGACCTTATGCATACCAATATCAGAGATCTGATGATGAAGATTTCAGATACTACTGCTTATGTTGCATCAGCTTCTGAGGAGCTTTCTGCAAGCGCTTCACAGTCAGCCAAAGCTAGTGAAATGGTTGCTACTTCCTGTACATCAGTTGCTGAATCCTGTTCAGGTCAGATCACAGCAGTTGCTGGTGCAAGTAATGAGACCAAGACCTTTGTTGATAACATGCAGGAATTCCAGGATGCTATCGGCAAGACCACTGAGATGATAAAGACTACTAACGAAGCTGCCAAGAAGGGCGCTGCAGATATGACAAATGCTACCAACATGATGGGATCAATCAAGGATTCTGTTGAGAGCACAGCTACTGTAGTAGAAGCTCTTGGCGAACAGCTTAAGAGCATAGATACCTTTGTTGATACAATTGCTGAGATCGCAAGCCAGACAAACCTTCTTTCTCTTAATGCCAGCATTGAAGCTGCAAGAGCAGGTGAAATGGGTAAAGGCTTTGCGGTTGTTGCTAGTGAGATCAGTAAGCTGGCTGATCAGTCTAATGATGCAGCATCCAAGATTACAGAGCTTATAGAAGAGATCATGAAGAACTCCGATGAAGCAGTTTCTGCTATGCGTCAGGGCGCAGAGAATGTAGTAGAAGGTACAGAAACTGTAAACGAGGCAGGTAATACCTTCAGCAACATTGTAGACATGGTATATTCGATTTCTGAGCAGTCTGAGAGAATGAGCGAGATTGTTACTCAGCTTTCAGAAGGAACTGAAACTATTGCAAGTAACATCAGTAAGATCGAGGATATGAGTGCCAACGTTGCAGATGAGACCCAGAACGTATCAGCTGCATCCCAGGAGCAGACAGCTTCTTCGCATGAGGTTGCAGAAGCTTCAGATAAGCTTGCAAGTAATGCTCAGGATCTCCAGGACTTTGTTTCCAAGTTTGATCTTTAATACCACGACAAACGATATTATGCAAAAAAGGCAGCCAGTGCAAAACCGACTGCCTTTTAAAATCTTTAATAATTATTTCTTGTTAACAGCTTCCTTGAGAGCCTTACCAGCTTTGAACTTAGGAACTGTAGCTGCAGGAATCTTAAGTGTAGCGCCAGTCTGAGGATTCTTACCTGTTCTAGCTGCTCTCTTTGCAGTCTCAAATGTTCCGAAGCCAACGAGCTGAACTTTGCCCTTCTTCTTAAGCTCCTTAGTAACAACTTCTGTGAAAGCCTTTACAGCCTTCTCGCTGTCCTTCTTGCTGAGCTTTGTAGCCTTTGCGATAGCTTCAACGAGTTCTGTCTTATTCATATTTTTTCCTCCAAAAGAAAATTGTGTTTGTGGGGCCTTATTGCCCTCATGTAAAAATATTATCGCATTTTAGTACATTTGTTAATACCTATATTAAAAAAACTTTTGTGATATAATTAGTCATCATAGCTTGGAGGGAGCATTACATAATGGAAAACAGAGCATTAGAAATTACACTTATTGTTTTGATCGCCGTGGTTGCGGTATTTGTAGTACTTACTATCTTATCAGCAGTTCTCAATAGAAAGAGAAAGAGCTTAAAGCAAGAGGGAAACATTCTCTGGAAGGACCGGAAGCACACATTTCTTGGATTTCCTTTTTCTTTTACAGTTTATTCAGTTTCTGAGGACAGATTATTTGTAAAAAGAGGTTTCTTTAACATAACAGAGGACGAGGTAAGACTCTACAGAGTGTTGGACATCAGTCTCAAGCAGACACTTGGGCAGAGGATATTGGGCCTTGGTTCTATAGAGCTCAAGACTTCCGACAAGACACTCAAGAACTTTGTAATCGAAGCTGTCTGTCATTCAAGGGATGTAAAAGAGCTCTTGTCTGAGAAGGTTGAGAATCAGCGCAAGGAAAACCGTATTTCTGGCCGTGAGTTCATGTCCTATGATGATGATGACAATGATAACAGTCCTGAGCAGGAGCAAGAAGACATAGATATGTAACTAATGTGGTCTCTTTGACATCGTAGACGTGCAAATTATTAATTTTAGATTTAATGCAATATTTGTAAAAACACTAAAATTAGTATTAAATATCGTCGAGAAATCTAGAAGCACCATCGTCCATGGTGTAAGATTTTTAGTGAACTGATACAGATTTTACTGTTGCAGATGATGTTAAAAAGGAGACAACAATGGCTACAAATAATAATCAGAAAAAAATACCATTTTTCAAGACGGTAGCAGGAATGAGTGGCATTTCATATGCGGCTTTATTGCTGCTATTTGTTGTTTCTATCTTTATTGTTATCGGGCAAATGAACGATATTACATCCACATCCATAGGTACTTCTACAACGGTAGAAGGAGTCATGGATGATATTCGTGTATTTGAAGTAGATATGCGTATTCTGGATAATGATGGATTTGCCTTTGCGGCTATGTATGACACAATCGTATCTATTGGACAGCTGGATGGAAAACTATCAGAAATGGAAAAATGCATTGCCGAGATGGATGCGGCTGTGGAAGGAATCAATTCTACCATGGCAGTTGTTACAAGTGCAGGTAGTACTGCTCAACAGGCGGCTGCTATCCTGCAGGAGAATTATACTCCTTATAAAGCAGGTTATCAGGCAGTTATGAAAGCAGCCAAGGAGGGAGATGTCAATACAATTTTAGGTGTTGTATATGGTGACGCATCAACTCAGCTTGCTAACATGAAAGAGCAGCTGGTTATCTTAAATGAAGAGCTGGTAACTATTCAGAACACAACTCAGAACTATGTTCGTGCAAAAACACAATCTGCGATTATGATGGTCAACCTCATGATGGTTGTTTATGTCATCTTTATCATTGCATTCCTGTTCTGGAACTATAGGTCCATCGGACGTAAGGTTAACCAGATGGCAGATGAAATTAACGGGATCATCAGTGATATTAAGAACAACAAAGGTAATCTTAATGCTAGGGTTGAGACTCAGACTTCATCGGAGCTTGTACATATCAAAGATGGTTTCAACCTCTTTATAGAAACTCTTCAGGGAATCCTGCGTCAGGTCAAGGATGGAACTGTCATACTTACTGAGTCCTCAGAGAATATGACAAATCAGATCATGCTGGCTAGTGACAATATTACAAACACTTCTGCAGCGCTAGAAGAGTTGTCTGCCAGCATGCAGAATGTATCAGATACAGCCAGAGTGATGAATGATAAGCTTGATGATGTAAAGGGCGCTACTGATAATATCAACAATGGTGTAGAGGATGGAACTGCCAAGGCTGAGGAAATCAGGGCAGAGGCTATTGTTATCAAGGAAGATGCACAGAACAAGAAGGACAACACTGGAGCCAAGATGGAAGAATTATCGACTGTTCTTGAGCAATCAGTTAAAGATAGTGAGAAGGTTGCACAGATCAACGAACTTACCAAGGTAATCCTTGATATTGCATCCCAGACTAACCTTCTGGCTCTCAATGCTTCTATTGAGGCAGCAAGAGCTGGAGAAGCTGGAAAAGGATTTGCGGTTGTTGCTTCGGAGATTAGTTCACTAGCTGAGAACTCCCGTCAGACTGCTGGAAATATTCAGGTTATCAGTAATGAAGTTACAGAGGCTGTTACATCTCTTGCAACTAACGCCAATCAGGTGCTTGAGTTTATCAACACGACAGTTCTTGCAGATTACGATGCCTTTGTAGATACGGGTGAAAAATATGAAGAGACAGCAAGACTTATCAATGAAATGCTGGATGGTATTTCAACCCAGTCCCAGAGTCTTAACACAATTATGGGTGAGATGGCTGATTCAGTAACATCCATTTCTGAATCTGTGGAGCAGGCATCTGAAGCAATCAATCAATCTGCAGAACATTCACAGGATATTGTTGATGAGATCAGCGGTATCAGTTCTGCTATGGATACTAATAACGATGTTACAGAAAAGCTTAATGATAGTACAAGGCAGTTTATAACAATTTGAGAATGATAAATGATAAAAGGAGCCAGGCGTTTATACGCCTGGCTCCTTTGCTGATCATTCTTTTCCACTCCAGCAATATGTACATAAGTTGCAGGGTTCAAGTGGAATAGCTTCTATCATGTCATCAAGTCTGTGATAATGAAGTGAAGTGAAATTCAGCTCTTTTCTGATTTCTTCCAGCATAGCCTCATACTGAGGTGAATCGGGATCTGTATATTTTCTTACTGTCTCCTCATCTGGAGATGGATATCCCTCAAGCTTTTCAATAACTCGTCTTGTTATAAGTTCCATTTCTGAGTTGGAACGGGAGAAGTTAAGATACTTACAGCCATATATCAGAGGTGGACAGGCAGGACGGATATGTACCTCGCTGGCGCCGCTCTTATACAAGAACTCGGTAGTCTCACGAAGCTGGGTTCCCCTTACTATGGAGTCATCGATCAGAAGAAGGCTCTTGTTCTTAATAAGCTGATTAACAGGTAGAAGCTTCATCTTGGCTATAAGGTCACGCCTTGACTGAACTGTAGGCATGAAGGACCTTGGCCAGGTAGCTGTATATTTTACAAAAGGTCTGGAATATGGAATTCCAGAAGTGTTGGAGTAACCGATCGCGTGTGCAACACCTGAATCTGGAACGCCTGCTACCAGATCGGGATGAATCCCCCTTTGCATATCACGCTGAGCCAGCTTGGCACCGCAATTATAACGCATTCTTTCTACGTTCAATCCCTCGTAGGTAGATGCAGGGAAACCATAGTAGATCCACAGGAAGGTACAGATACGCATATCTCCCATTCCAGGAGCAACTATCTCTACAGATTCCGGGGTGATAAATGCGATTTCTGCAGGTTCCAGCTCTCTATAGTCAATATATCCAAGATTTAAATAGGAAAAACTTTCGAATGCGACACAGAATCCCTCGTCCTTGTGTCCAATTTGGACAGGAGTTCTGCCATAACGGTCTCTTGCTGCATAGATTCCTTCCGGAGTCATAACTAGCAGAGACATAGATCCCTTTATTATTGCCTGTGCGTAACGGATTCCTTCTACGATTGTAGATTTCTGATTGATGATAGATGCAACAAGCTCGGTAGGGTTGATATCTCCACCACTCATCTCCAGAAAATGTGAATGGTTGTCAGTAAAGAGCTTATTGGTGAT
The DNA here is from genome assembly GCF_900102515.1 of Butyrivibrio sp. INlla14. Lineage (GTDB taxonomy): Bacteria > Bacillota > Clostridia > Lachnospirales > Lachnospiraceae > Butyrivibrio. Next base: position 110,854 of record NZ_FMVS01000004.1, on the reverse strand, counting down.
CTCGTCGATGTTGTTGATCTTGCCAACAGTGGTGATGGCGTATGTGCCGTGATGTGATCTGACGATAAGTGGCTGAGGTTCATAGTCTGAAATAGAACCGATACCAAGATTGCCCTCCATCTTGAGCATGTCTTCCTCAAATTTGGGCCTGAAATACGACCTCTCAATATTGTGGATAGAGCGGTCAAATCCCTTCTTCTTGTCATAAACAGCCATTCCGGCGCGCCTTGTACCTAAGTGTGAGTGATAGTCAGTTCCGTAAAAAAGGTCAAAAACTGCACTCTCACGAGATGCTACTCCAAAAAATCCTCCCATGGGATCCTCCTTGAATATGAGATTTAAAAGCGATTACGGAAAGTATCATACCACAGGGACCATCGCCTATGCTACAATATTTTTGGAGGAGAAAAACATGAATAACAAGGTACAGCAGCTGAAAGACAGCATGGAACAACGCATTGTGGGGAAGGGCCAGGTTATTGAGCACATTATAACTGCGCTTTTGTCTGGGGGACATGTGCTACTGGAGGATGTGCCTGGTGTTGGCAAAACCTCTCTTGCAAAGGCTCTTGCAGATTCTCTATCTATTTCTTTTTCTAGAATTCAATGTACTCCGGATACTACACCTTCTGATATCACCGGTTTTTCCATGTATAATTCCGAAACTAAGAGTTTTCAGGTTCTTTCAGGACCTGTTGTTAATAATATAGTTCTTGCGGACGAACTTAACAGAACTTCTCCCAAGACCCAGTCGGCCCTTCTTGAGGTAATGGAGGAGCGCAGGGTCACAATCGACGGAAAAGAAATCCCTGTTCCAGAGCCTTTTATGGTAATCGGAACCCAGAATCCTGCGGAAATGGCAGGGACTTATCCACTGCCAGAATCTCAGCTGGACAGATTTGTGGTCAGATTATCTGTGGGATACCCGGATGTTCAGGCATCTGAAGATATGGCAAAGCGTTTTCTTGAAGGAAGTCTTCATCAGGATACAAGCCCTGTCCTTACGGGAAAAGATATCCTGGATATGCGTGAAGATGTGGCCAAGGTCACTATTCATGTGGATTTGCGCTCTTATGCTGTGGCTATAGTGGATGCCACCAGAAATAAGGCTGAGATCAGTTGTGGTGCTTCTCCGAGAGCTCTTTTGGCTATGCTTCGTTATTCCCAGGCCATAGCTTATCTGAATGACAGAGATTACTGTATTCCTGAGGATATTGCAAGTGCAGCACAGCTTACGCTTCCGCACAGACTTATACTAACTTCTGAGGCCAGGCTTAGCCGTGTCACCAAGGAAGACCTGATTAGGAAGATTCTTGAACAGGTGAAGGTATCATGAATATCCTGATCCACAAAAGAGGATTGTTACTATATCTTGCAGTTCTGGCTGCGAGTCTGGTTTTTGCGTCTTTTTACGGTGGTCCGGTTTCTTTCGGGTGGCTTTATGCCATTTTGCTGCTTATTCCCGTTTCTATAGTTTATATATTTGTAAATAGCACGTTCCTTAGGATTTATCAGGAGGTGGAGGTCCATAAGCTCACCAAGGGCGAGGAGCATGGCTTCAGAGCATCCTTTGAAAACGAAGGAATTTTCCCAATCCACAGAATGCGGATATATGTCTATGATGACAGATGCGATCTGTACGAAATTACAAACGGACAGGAGATTTCCCTTAATATCCGTGAAAAGAAAGAACTTCTTTCGGGCATAAGCTGCCGATTCGCAGGTGCTTACTATGTGGGAATCGAGAAGGTAGCCTTTGATGATCCCTTTCACATATTTACTTATGAGCGGGATGTGCCCTATTCCTTCAGGGCTGTGGTAAGCCCCCAGATCACTGATATAGCAAATAAAGCTCTTGATCTTGAAAACATCTTCAATAGTACCGGCTTTAAGAGCCAGAAGCTTTTTGAAAACATTCCAGGAAGCGATTTGAGGCCATATCAAAAGGGCGATTCAATGTCAGCCATTAACTGGAAAGTATCAGCCAGATTGTCAGATCTGGTGGTCCGAGTGCCAGACAGAATGGAGAAAAGAGCTGTCACTATTCTGATGATAGCTTCTGATGTTCCTGAAAGAGACCAGGACACGGAGTTTCTTAAGAAACGAGATTCTTTTCTGGAGTTTGTAGTATCCGCAGCATGGCATTTTGGACAGCAAAACGTCCCAGTTCGCATTATTTATCCATCAGGAAAAGTCACCGAAGCACTGGTTGATTCCTACGATAGCTTCCGCGAGTTCTACAGCATTATCGCTGACAGTATTTTTTACCGCTCAGAGAGCGACTATGCTGAGATCCATAAGCTGGCAGACGATAAGAGGAGTGACGATTTATATGACAATGACACCTGGATTCTGGTCAGAGAGAACACTCAGCCCGGGCAAGATGATTTCTGTGCTTGTGGCTGAGATTAAGCTTCATATGTTTGCATTTATTCTTATTGCTATTGTGGTGGAGTTTACCCTAATGGTCAATGGAAAAAATGTGGGTGTTTCTGGGGGCGTTGTGGCCAAGGAGGTTTCGCATTTTTCTGTAGATGAATTTTGCTTTGGTTTTCTTGCATTCTTTGCACTGTTCAGTGCTTTTGATTATCTTTTCAAAATCTTTGCTAAGAGCAGATTTACTTCGATTTTTTTAGCATTTCCAGCTATTCTCCTTTATTTTTTGTTTAAAGATATGGAGGTTATGCCATATCTCTCTATGACTATAGTGTTGGCTTTTGCAGCAAGGGTGATAATTTCCCTCTTTTTCCAGAAGGAAGTATCGGATTCACTTGAATTTTCAGGCCATAAAATAATGCTATGGGGAATATTCATTATTGATCTTATAGCTTTAGCGGCGTATTTTTTTACGGACTCATTCTCTGCAAACACGCTTACAGACCGCCTTCTATTCATATCATTAGTTATTTTAACTCTTTCATCTCTTCAGCAGATTTTCTATGAAAAATTATCGTTTTCATTTCCATTCCATTATTTTGTAGTCCTTGGAATACTGATCTCATTTATTCCCATGAAAAGCGAACCCATAGATTGGACTCCTGTAATAGATGCTGGTACGAGAATCGTTTATGGCTTCGTGGATATGGCAGATGAAGTTTCTTACAAGCTGTCATTATCCTTTGGGAAAAATAAGTATTCTGCAGGTTATAGCTCTTTCAGAGTGACTGGGGATTCATATTCTGAAACGGATAAGACTCAGATCCTATTAAAATCAGAGGATAAGCCATATTTTGTTTTTGCTGATGAAGAAAATGGCGGAAATCTCAAGGTTAGAAGAGTGGCCTATCTTGCAGGAGGCAGAGGAAAAGATGACAGTAACATCGTGAATTTCCTGAACCTTCTATATAAGAATGAGGCTGACAAGGAATACGCTGCACTTTTTTCCAGAATCTCCAAATTAAATCTTCAGTATGTTTTTCTTGATACCAGAGATGAAATAGCACCAATCAATTCATTGTCGCTGTATGCAGACGAAAAGGGAAGCGGAAAGGGAAAAGAAATAACGGCAGGAGTATCAGATAAGCGTCATCATAAAGGATATAAGATAAATGCAAAATATCTTGAGATAGATTACGGAAGCCCATATTATATAGAACTGATCCGCGGTGGTAACAACATAAAAGAAAGTGAAATGCTATCCTATGCAGATGCCTGCAATTACATGCGAAGCCTGTATGGAATAGGCTTAGAAGAGTTTATGACGGAAGCGTCATACAACAAGACAATGGTGTCAATTGATGAGAGCAATCTTGAACTTCAGAAAACAAGTGCTATCTCCCAGACTAACATGGGGCAATACCTTGATACAAGCGGAGCAATGAATAGAATGTCCGAATTGGCGGAGAATATTCTGAGTGAAGCTCTGAAGAACAGCATAAAATCTGATGGTGACATAAGTACCATAAAATCTGTATCTACCTACGATAAATGCAAAATGGTTGAAGCCTATCTGAGGCAATATGCCTACAATGAGAAGGCTCTAGGCGGAAAAGATCCTTCTTCTGACCTTAGTTCAGCTCAAGGAATGGCAGATATTGCTGACAGATTCCTTTTTGAAACTCAAAGTGGATATTGCGTCCATTTTACTTCAGCCATGGTTATGCTGCTTCGTCTCAATGGCATACCAGCGAGAGTATCAGTGGGATTTCGCTATGCATTCCCTTTTGAAGCACAGGAAAACTATGAAGTTAGCAGCAGTCTGGCCCATGCCTGGCCTGAAGCCTACATAGAAGGAGTAGGATGGATTCCATTTGAACCAACAAGTGGCTATCTGACAGCAGAGGATTTTACCTGGAATCGTAAGGAAAAAAATCTGGAAATCGAGAAGCAATCCTACGAAAGCCTACAGATTCCAAAATCAGAAGTAAAAAGCGAGGAAATAGACCCTGAAGAGTCTGAAAATGCAATAGAGAAGGAAATCGCTCCGCAGCTTATCAGTATTGGAGCCAAAGTTGCCATTAGTGTTGCTGGAATACTGCTTATTTTGATCATTGGAGCCTTTCTCCTTAAAAAGCTTCGCTATAAATATGGTACTCCAACGCAGAAACTAAAAATGGATGTGGAGTCCATAAAACGAATTATCCATAAAAAATCCAATGAGGATTTTGAAGACAGAGGTCTTTTATCGGATTATGAAGAGCGTGTACCAGAGGATATCCGGCCTGAGGTCGCCTGGGTTTTTGCAATCTACTATCGCTCAATTTACGGCAAAAAAGAAGACGAGGGAATAACATCTGAAGAAAACGAAAGGGCACATTTAGTAAAAATGCGGCTTGAATCCTGTTTTTCCAAATAAGAAAGAATTAATTCTTCGTTTTATACAATCTTTTTGGCTATTTAAGACAAAATTAAGAATATTGATTAACGACATGAAGTAAAATTATAAAGAGGATTACTGCGCAAGAGCAGCTTAATTTTCTATGGAGACGAATCTATGCCGAAGGATGCTTATTTTAGTAAAAGACAACAGAATGACGAATATAAGTTTTCAGTAGAGATATCAGAGGAAATGCAGAATGAGACTCTGCATGAGAATCGTATGAGTCAAAGAGTCCTCGGTGAATCGGGCTATAGCGAAGAAGAACTTACCCGTGAAAATGATATGATCGCAAGTCGTCTTCAGGATGAAAGTCTTATGGGCGAAATTAGTCAGGAGATGAGAGAGCGTCTTACTGCCCAGGATAAGACCAGGCTCGCACGAAACCATGCGATTCTTCTTTGTAATGACAAGAAACTTTCCAAGGACAGCGGACTTATGGAAAGCATAAAAAATAGCCTGAAGCTTTTGGATGATGAGCTTAGAAAGCCTATGGCAAACGGCCCTGAAGAGGTGTTCAGCAAGTATGAGTCTGCCATTGCTTTGATGAACCAATACGAAAACACTAAAAATCCTAAGCCTTCAGAGATACTCAGATATCTTAATGACCGCATGTGCGAAGAAAACTCCAATACCATGTTTGTTACTGTGTGGTTTGGAATCATGGATATCACAAATGGAGAGGTAATTGCCGCAAGTGCAGGCCATGAATATCCATTTATTACTGATGAAACGGGCAAGTTCCACATGTTCAAGGATCCCCATGGCATTATGATAGGAGCCCTTGAGGATCAGGGCTATGAGGACTATACAATGACTATTCCAAAGGGCGGAAAGCTCTTTGTTTATACTGATGGCGTCGCTGAAGCCCAGAATAAGGAAGAAGAGCTGTTTGGACTTGATCGCATCGGAGAGAACCTTAATAAACTGGTGAAGCAGGATCCTCAGTCCCTGATAGAAGGTATGCATCAGGCAATTGATGCATTTGAAGAAGGGGCAGAACAGTTTGATGATATTACAATGTTGTGCATAGAGTTTTCTGGAAAGTAAATATTTGTTTAAAAAAAAGAGGCCAGCATCAAAGATGCTGGTCTCTATCTATTTTGTCATAATGTTTCAGTAACCATGGCTCAATTGCTGCAGTCAGCTTCATATCAAGGTTAAAGAAGTAAACGGTAAAAGTCAGCACAAAGAATACTACAAGTACGATTGCTATTATCTTAAGTACCAGAAGAAATGTAGTCATTTCTTTTTCCTCCTATAAAAATGCTATTGTTTAAATTCCTGTGGGCATATTCCTATTTTGCCCACAAGAGGTTATAGATAAAAACTGCAATTACCAGCTCTGATCGTCTGGAAGTACTTCCAGTGATGGATCAATTGGTTCCTCCTGCATTACTGTGCGCATGAAGGAATTGATCTGATCACGAACGCCCTGGCGGGATATGATCCTTGGATCAAAAAGGTCGTGAGATACCCATACAAGAGGGATTCCTCTTTCGCGGGCCTTTTCCTCAAACATTCCATGCATTCCATCAAGGGCTTTACAGCTCATATGCTCCCAGAGAATAACCATATCTGCGTTGAACATCTCAACAAACTCCCAGAGTTCATCCAGTAGTACTTTGTAGCCGCCGTGGGTTCTGTTTCTCATGATCATATTCTCTGTAAGCCATGCCATGTCGTAGATGGCCTGTTCTCTATTTTCAGGAGTGTCCTCTGTTACAAGCTCCTTGGTTGATACCATTGAGAGCATATCTGTAAGAGGAACGATGCCCCAGCAGTTAAGGAGCCATACGAGGAAATCCATGTAGTAGTGAGACTGAACACCCCAAACTATAGCGCGGTGGCGGTATTCCTTGGCTGCCATTTTCTTTTTGGCGTAGGCCTGCCTTGCAAGCTTGGTGATCTTGGCATCTGCTTTTTCAAAAGCAGGGATTCTGCCGCAGATTGCCATGTAGTTGGTCTCTGTATAAAGAGCAAGGTTTGAGCCAAATACCTGAGGATATGGAGTGCGATTCATCTCAAGCCACTCCTGACGGCATTTGGTAAAGTAATTGACACGCTTTGCACACTCGAAATATGCATCCCAATTCCATTTGTGACCAGTGTGTTTTTCTACGAAAGCGATGGCATTTCTTATCTCCTGTGCAGCGTAGTCCTGAACGTCGTCTTCTCTGTGACGAAGTGGAGCAGCAAGCTGGAATACTGGAATACCATTCTCTTTTTCTAGTCTCTGTGAGATAACACCGTTTCCAAGAAGTGAACCGTCGCAGGTAGTGTTACACTGGATCGCGCAGGCACCCAGGATAGGAGCATCATCATCAATTGAAACTCCGGCTTCTGCCTCAGGCATAGGACAGACATCACCAGCGAGGCCAAACTCCTGGGCTACATCTATGTAGTGGCAGGCAGCGCGCTGGTTTAGAAGTACTGAAACGTAGGTTGACGGAGTCTCACGGCTTAAGACCTTAAGATCAGGGAAGCCCATCATTACAGCTGTCATCTCGTTTTCATCAACCAGAACAACCTTATCTGAAAACTTCTTGTCGTTGCCGATTCGTCTGTCGCCTCTAAAGAGAGAATCCAGAAGATTGGCTACATCCTTGATTACAAGGTCCTGTTCAGTATGACAGATTCTGAGGTATTCACCACGAAGACCCTGAGTGTGTCTGTCAACCATCATAGGTACTGCAAGATAATTGGCCATCCAGCGATAGCGGAACATGGCCTTGACGTTTCTGGGCTTCATAACGAACTTGCCCAGAGTCATCATGATCCAGAGCCATCTGGAGTAATCGTACATTGTATCTCTAAAGCCTCGCCATTCGCGGCGTTTGCGGACTCTTGAACCTTCTTTATAAAAATCGCCTAATCTGTCGGCGCCAATCTGTTTAGCCATTTTCCCCACCTCTCTGGATCTTTTTAATCTCAATACTCTCGACAAAGGCCTGAACTCTTGTCTGCATCTGACCTGATGTTCCAATTGAGTAAGGCCTGTCAACTGCAAGAACAGGATATCCGTACTTGTCTCTTAAGATGGTAGAGCCCATCATCTTTTCATAGGCCCAAGGGTCGCAGAACTTCATCTGTTCATAGATGATACCGTCAGCCTTATACTCTTTTGCCAGCTGATCGACGTATTCGCGACGGTGATCCATTTTGTGGGTATTCATGAATCTTGGACATTCGCCCCTGTTCATGTATGCTCTGCAGACCTGAGTTAGAGCATCTTCTTTATCATTAAGTTCGATAGGATTTCTGCCGGGGAGAGAGCCATAGCAGAAGCGGTCTGCACAGACATAAGCTCCGCAGTCTTCCACAAGCTTTATGAAATCAGTATCGTCAATTTCAGAGCCCGCTACGAGTACTCTTGCTCTGAATTTACTCTTTTCATCAGGTTCTCTGGTCTTTATTTCTTCAAGAGTTTCCTCTAATTTGTCTATTAAAAGATATTTCGGAGCTACGTAGGTTGCCAGTGTTATTACAGCAAACTCATAACCGGTGATCCTTGGCTTTTCCTCTTTTTTAAATTCGCCTATGGCGCGGATCAGCCTGCAGATACGGTTGTGATCCTCCACAGCTTTTCTGATGGCTGCATCAGAAATGTCTATGCCATATTTTTCGTTTAGTGGCTTTAAAATATGGTTGCGGCACTGTACTACATATAGATTAAGACCGTTATCGTCGGCCTTCATTGGAATTTCCATGTACTCGAAGAAGAACTTCTCTTTGCCACTGCCAAGGGTCTTTAAAAGTTCCATATTCTCTACACAGCGGTTCATCATGGAACAGCCATCTGGCGTGATCATACAATCGGCAAAGTTAAAGCCGCCTTCTATAGCGCGCTCGAGAAGAGCACGAGAGTATTCACATAAAAAGCTGGTCATATAATATGTGGAAATATCAAGAGATCCTGTCCTGGGTGCACGCAGTCTTGCAGAAAAACACCCCTCTAGATTAATAAGAGGTTCAGGAACATTTTCACAGGTGTATGCCACACAAACCTTTGAATCTGCCTGAGCCTTCTGAACGAGTTCATTATTTGCTTCTAAGAGAAGATTCTCAAAGAATATCAGATGCCTTAAGTCTTTCACTTTTCCCCCTACCCCAATAATTAATTAGAAATTTAAATAGTGTAATAATAGTCTATAGTACGGCATTATTAGTGTCAATTAATAAAGCTTACAAAAAATCAATACCCAAAATAAATAAAGTGACTAAAAATATGGTAAAAAATAATGCAAAATAGATTAGTATCGAAACATTTTTTAAGGAAAGGTTAACTAAGAAAAGGCCAAAATATTATTGAATAGTACCATATACTATTGTAAGCAACTTAGGATATCATAGGTAAAGTGTGTTTAAGAATCAATGAGAGTTGGCTGAGGTTCAAAGTAGGAGAATGTTATGAGTAAAATCTGGGATTACAAAAAGTTTCAGGAAGTTATCCGCGCTGCAGCTGCGGAAGGAATAGTTCTTTTGGAGAACGAGGGGAATGTTCTTCCTCTTAAAAAGAATGAGAAGATTGCAGTATTTGGCAGAAGCCAGATGAATTATTACAAGAGTGGAACCGGGTCAGGCGGCATGGTAAATGTTGACTATGTTGTTGGAATCTTTGAAGCCCTGGAAAATTCACGATATTTTAAGATTAATAAGGCTGTAAGAAAGGCCTATGAAGAATTTGTTAAGGAAAATCCTTTTGACACAGGTATAGGCTGGGCCGCTGAGCCATGGTTTCAGAAGGAAATGCCTCTTACAGAAGACTTTGTAGAAGAGGCAGCTAAAGAGTCTGGAACTGCTATTTTTATCATTGGTAGAACAGCAGGTGAGGATCAGGATAACAAGAATGAAAAGGGCAGTTTTCTTCTGACTGATGAGGAGAAGGATGCTCTGAGCAAGGTCTGCAGAGCTTTTGATAAGACAGTAGTTCTTTTAAATGTTGGAAATATCATAGATATGAAGTGGGTAAAAGAGATAAAGCCTTCTTCAGTTCTCTATGTATGGCAGGGAGGTCAGGAAGGCGGAAACGCCGTATTTGACGTATTAAGCGGCAGGGTAAATCCATCAGGTAAGCTTCCTGATACAATAGCAGCTAATATAAGCGACTATTCATCTACAGAAAACTTTGGCTCTGATAAGGAAAACTATCAGACTGAGGATATCTATGTAGGATACCGCTATTTCGAGACCTTTGACAAAGAAAGCGTTCTTTATCCTTTTGGCTATGGACTTTCATATACAAGCTTTGATATAGCGCCGGGAGCTTTTTCTTTTGACAAAAAAGATGGAATATCTCTGGAGGTTCTGGTTCGCAATACTGGAGATGTAGATGGTAAGGAGGCTGTACAGGTTTATGTAGAGGCTCCTATGGGCAAGCTAGGCAAGGCAAGCAGAGCCTTATGTGGATTTAATAAGACAGATCTTTTACGCAAGGGAGATTCCCAGAGAATTAGCTTTGAGATACCTCTGTACTATCTTGCATCCTATGATGATAGCGGTGTTACAGGTCATAAGTCCTGCTATGTGTTAGAGGATGGTATATATAACATATATATCGGAAGCGATATAAGAAGCGCTAAGCTTGCGGGTTCTTTTACTGTTGAAAAGACTGAAGTTGTGTGCTCCTGTGAGGAGGCATATGCGCCAATCTATGACTTCAAGCGCCTTAAGGCGGTTTGCATGGATGGAAGTGTAGAAAAGACCTATGAGAAAGTTCCTGTAAGAACAGTTGACCCAAATAAGAGAAGCAAGGACAGACTTCCTAAGGCACTTCCCTTTACAGGAGATAAGGGCTATAAGCTTGTGGATGTGGAGAATAAGAAGGTCTCCATGGATGAGTTTATTGCACAGCTCTCAGATGAAGATCTTTGCTGCATGATGAGAGGTGAAGGAATGTGCTCACCTAAGGTAACAGCAGGAATTGCAGGAGCCTTCGGCGGAGTTACAGATAAGCTTGCGGCATTTGGAATACCTGTTGCGGGCTGCTCTGATGGCCCATCTGGAATTCGTATGGACTGCGGAACCCATGCATTTTCTCTTCCAAACGGAACCTGTCTTGCCTGCACTTTCAACGAGGAGCTTAACGAAGAGCTCTTTAACTGGGAAGGACTTGATCTTAGAAGATATAGGATTGATGCCCTTTTGGGACCTGGTATGAACATTCACAGAAATCCTATGAATGGTAGAAATTTTGAGTATTTCTCTGAGGATCCTTTCCTTACAGGTAAGCTTGTTGCTGCTCAGCTGCGTGGACTTCACAAGTATGATGTGACTGGTGTTATCAAGCACTTTGCTGGAAACACACAGGAGTTTAAGAGACATAACGTTAATAATATTGTTTCTGAGAGAGCCCTTCGTGAGATTTATTTAAAGGGCTTTGAAATCGCAGTAAGAGAGGGCAATGCCAGAGCAATAATGAGCACCTATGGCCCTGTAAATGGCATCTGGACTGCCAGCAGCTATGATCTTCTTACTACTATCCTGCGCGGAGAGTGGGGATTTGACGGAATTGTAATGACAGACTGGTGGGCAATGGGCAATAACTTTGCAGGAGATGCTGGTGATTACAAGAATGTATCTTCTCAGGTTCGCGCTCAGAACGACCTTAACATGGTAAATGGAAATGCAGAGACTAACTCAAACGGAGATGACCTTGAGAAGGCTCTACAGGATGGAAGACTTTCAAGAGCAGAGCTTGCAAGATGTGCAGAGAATATCCTAAGATTCCTGCTAAAGAGCCCGGCTTACAGACACCTCTTGGGAGAAGAGTCAGAGCTTGATGAGGAATTAAAGAGTGCAGTTACTGCGGAGGATGTTCGTCTTCAGGAGATAATAGATGTAAAGATGCCTGGCAACGAGGTTTCCCTGGATACATCTCTCATAAAGACAGGAAGAGGAGATGAGACAACATTTCTTTTAACTGAAGTTAAGAGAAGCGTTGTTGAACTGGAGCTTGTGCTTAAAGCTGATGATCAGCCTGATGTGGCGCAGCTTCCTATTTCTATCTTCCAGGATAAGGGTCTTGTAAAGACTATTACACTTACCGGTATGGACAGAGACTGGAAGACAGTGAAAGTTACTCTTTTCCCTTCTTATATCGGCACTTTCTATCTTAAGTTCTTCCTGACTCAGGGCGGACTTTGCATTAAGTCTGCAAAGCTTAGGGTTGTAGAGGAACTGTAATATATACTGGATGAATTAGTCTGGGAATTTATATACTATAAAATTCTAATTTAGTTTTAGCTGCAGGATTAATCCTTCTTGGATTGATCCTGCATTTTAATATTACCTTACTCCTTCTCAGCAAGAAGTCCTGTTCTATAGGCATTTAAGAGCTTTTCAAGCTGAGCAATAGTTTCCTTGATGTTCTGGCCGATGTCAGTGTCTGCCACGGTCTTTCTCTTGTCAACATGCTGGACCAGTACAGTATCTGAATGGATGTCACTTCCAGTCTCCACGGCCTTTTCAACAGATTCAAAAGGCTCATGGGCTGCCAGAAGGAATCCATAAGAATTGTAGGTCAAGGTATAGCCTGCAATTCCGGTCTTTGGCTGATAAGCCTTGGAAAATCCGCCGTCAATAACGATAAGTCTTCCGCCGCACTTAATAGGAAGTTCGCCCTTCTTGGCTTCCACAGGCACATGACCGTTTACAATGCGGCTCTCAGGAGATGTAAGACCAAACTCACTCATGATCATGTTTATTGTTTCTTCATCGTCATACCAGCTGTAATAGGGATTTTTCTTCTCTTCGTGAGTCTCCTTCTCAGCAATAAAGTAGCGCTCAAAGGTAGCCATTTTGTTCTTGCCAAACACTGGAGAATTCTCATGGCACCAAGTGTACCACAGCATGTCCATTCCAAGCTGCTTCTCATCAGGGTCCAGAGCGTAGTAGCCTTTCCTTAGGATCTTCTCAAGCTCGTCATACAGAGCCTTGCCCTTGTATTTGTGGCCGCAGAGCTCTATTTCCTTGAGCTTGCCATCTTCTGTAAGCGGTACACAGCCATGATACAAGAGGTTATTGTTATATACCTTATATAAACTTCCCTTGCGGAAAAGAAATCTCACATGCTCCTGGAGTTTCTCGCACCTGATAAAGCCATTTCGCAGCTTTTCCATAACTTCAGCTTCTTCCGGAGACAGAGCATAAGGATCCGCAGGATCAATTGTGGGGAAATTTGTGTCAAGGAGCTTGTATTCAACATTCCGGATATGGACAACGCCTCTCTCAAGATCCATCTTATCAAGAAGAAGCCTGTCCTCCATGTGGAACTCAGGATGGGCCTTAATAAGCTGGCCTTCCACCTTAAACTGTATTACTGCAATTGCCTTATGCATCTTGCGGTCAATATCTGCATTGGAAAGGTCATACTCGCCCTCTCTGTAATGCAGCTTAAAGCAGTCGCAGGGGTCATCCTTGTAGGTATCAAGAGCAAACTTGAAAAGTGGAAGAAGATTGATACCATAACCGTCTTCCAGAATATCAAGGTTTCCATATCTTGCAGAGAAACGCAGAACTGTGGCGATGCAGGCTAGCTGGCCGGTTGCTGCGCCCATCCATACTACATCGTGATTGCCCCACTGAATATCAACGCTATGGTGATGCATAAGAGTATCCATGCACAGATGCGGCCCTGGGCCTCTGTCATAGATATCACCTACAATATGAAGGTGATCAACAACAAAGCGGGTAATAGCGTTTGATAGCGCCACAATGAGCTCTGGCGCCTTGCCAATTCTGATGACTGTATGGATTATCTCGTTGTAATAGGCTTCCTGATTGCCCAAGTCCCTTCGTCCAGTGATCAGCTCTTCAATCACATATGCAAAGTCCTTGGGAAGAGCCTTTCTAACCTTGGACCTTGTGTACTTGCTGGCTGCGCTCTTACACACCTGTATCAGGCGATTTATCATAACTACATACCACTCATCCATGTTCCAGGTGGTATTTTTGATCATTCTGATGCGCTCTTCAGGGTAATAGATTAAAGTCGCAAGATCTCTTTTCTCTTTTTCGGAGAGCATATTGCCAAACTCCTCATCTATCTTGCGTTTAACGGCACCAGATCCGTTTCGGAGCACATGGGCAAACTGCTCATATTCTCCATGGATATCCGATAGATAGTGTTCTGTGCCCTTTGGAAGGCTGAGTATTGACTGAAGGTTTATGATCTCCGTTGCTGTCGTTGCTACATTTGGAAACTGATTAGATAAAATCCTAAGATACTGAGCTTCTAAATTACTTCCCATGCAATCGTCCTCCTCATCTGATGCGCAGTGACCCAAATTCGGGGCCGTGAATGATATTAGGCATTAGGCAAAAGTTAATGCTGTTTGCGATATCACGAAAAGAAATATGTCACCACATATTAATGGTAACATATCGCGTGTGAAATAAAATGCAGGATTAATCCAAAAAATGGTTAATCCTGCATTGCCTGGACTTAAGAAGTTTTGTTCTTGGCTGCTCCGAAGAACCTAAGGACGGCGATATTTGTCCTGAATGTGGACGTGAGATCATTGTTTTTGATGAAATATGGTATATATAATCACAAAAAACGGAGTTTATAGTAGAATCGGAATGGATACGGAATAGAAAAAGCTATGGAGTAGACAAATGAAAGAATATGAATACAAAGTTCACGAGCCGAAAATTGTTGCTATACTGGCTGGACTATGCCTTTTTTTGGACTTGATCATTGTTTTAATTGGGGTGGATCAGATAATTACCGGATATATGACCCAGCTGGGATGGTTTTTGGGGTGTACTATAGCGTTTCTTTTGCCAGGAATACTTCTATTGCTGGATTACAAGCGCAGAGCACTTTACGTGATCAGATCTGGCCATGAATATTGTTATGTCCCATTAATTGGTAAAAAAAGATATTTTCGAAGAGAAGATATAGCATCGGCGAAGCTTCGATGGGGAAGTTGTTTTCATATGGGCTACAGCATCGTTGCAACTGACCATAATGGGAAAAAACTGTTTAGTGTCGAAGACAATATGGTAAACGCAGAAAAGATTGTATGTATAGCACAAAATGAATTTCAGAAAGGCAACAATTTTTAACACTAATGATTCTTAAATGTTAATTATGGTTGGTGGACTCATACTTATTAGTGCAATAGAATAGTGTTAAAATAAATTGCAAAGGTGGGATTAGTATGAGAAAACACTATTTGGACAACATTCGCTGGGTCACTGTCGTCATCGTTGTTATCTATCATGTGTTTTATATGTATAACGCTGAGGGCGTGCTTGGAGGTCTGGGAAAGATTACAGATCTTCCGGTTCAGTACTACGATGGTTTTCAGTATCTGGTCTATCCATGGTTTATGCCTGTACTTTTCGTTGTTTCAGGAATCAGCGCCAGGTTATCACTTGATTCGCATTCAGACAAAGAGTTTATAAAGTCTAGAACTTTAAAGCTTCTGGTTCCATCGACAATAGGTCTTTTTGTATTTCAATTCATTCAGGGGTATGTGAGCATGTCATTGGGTGGAGGATTCGAAGGTCTTGTATCAGAGGGCGTTCCGAAGCTTGTTATCTATTTGATAATGGTTGCCTCCGGAAGTGGAGTACTCTGGTATATGCATCTCCTGTGGATATACTGTGTTGTGCTTGTTCTTATCAGAAAGATTGAAAAAGGAAAGCTTTTGGAAGCAGGGGCTAAGACTCCTTTGTGGCTTGTAGCAGTTTTTATTTTACCCATTTGGGGAGCGGCTCAGATTTTTAACACTCCCATAGTTCCTGTTTACAGAGTTGCGTTCTACTTCGTTTTCTTCATGCTTGGTTACTTCGTGTTCTCCAATGATGAGGTGATTGAAAGACTGAAGAAGATAGCAGTACCTTTGATCATGTTAGCTGTTGCGATATGCGTGACTTTCACTGTTATGTATTTTGGTAATAATTATGCAGATAAGCCAATTAACAGAGGCTTCTTATATGTTCTTGATGCATACGTGGGATCACTGGCAATGCTGGCCGGAATGGCACGCTTTGGGGACTTTTCGGGATCTTTATCCAAATGGATGTCAGGGCATAGTTTCGGACTATATGTGTTCCACTACCTTGGAATATCTTCCGTTGCTCTGATATTTGCAAAACCTGGACTATTGTCTGCGCCTGTATGTTACATATTAAGCCTTTCGGCAGGGCTTGTATTCGGATACGGGCTATATGCTATTATTTCAAGGATTCCGTTCTTCAGGTGGGCAGTGCTGGGAATTAAAAAGGAGAAATAAATGTTTAAGGACAATCTGGTTCAGTTGCGTAAATTATTACAGATGACTCAGGAGGATGTGGCAGAAAAACTTGGCGTTACAAGGCAGTCCGTTGCAAAATGGGAAGCCGGAGAGAGTATTCCGGATCTTGATAAATGCAAGCAGCTTGCCAATATTTTTGGAGTATCTCTTGACGACCTGGCTAATTACGAGCCCGAGGACAATATGGGATTTGCAGTTCCACCTAAGGGCAAGCATCTTTTTGGCCTTGTGACAGTGGGAGACAAGGGGCAGATAGTGATTCCTGCAAAAGCCAGAAAGCTGTTCGATATATCTGCCGGCGACCAGCTGGTTGTTCTGGGAGACGAAGGCCAGGGAATTGCCATAGTCAAAACTGAAAATTTCCTGGCATTGGCCGGTATGATTGCAAAACTTAAATGAGTTAAGGACGAATGGTGTAAATGTTAAAGTACAGAGAAATGTCAGTAATGGACAAAGATTATGCAAATAAAAATTGTTTCTAGAGATAACCTCAAAAAAGTGATATAATTGACGACGCTGTCGCAAATTTATCAAAGAATTTTTTAATGGGAGTCTTTAGTAACAAAATGAAAGAAGAAAAGAAATTGGGGCTTATGCCTCTTATACTGATGATCTTCACATCAGTTTATGGTTTTAATAACATTCCAAGGTCATATTATTTGATGGGCTATGCAGCGATTCCTTGGTTTGTTATAGCAGGTATTTTGTTCTTTATACCTTTCGCATTTATGATTGCAGAATTTGGTTCCGCATTTAGAAATGAAACTGGTGGTATGTATTCCTGGATGTGCAAATCTGTAGGGCCCAAATATGCATTTGTAGGAACTCTTATGTGGTACACATCATACATACTGTGGATGGTAAACGTATCCTCAGGTATCTGGGTACCAGTATCAAATATCATTTTTGGTGAGGACAACACAGCAAATTGGTCGCTTTTTGGATCACAGTTTTTATCTGGTTCAAGATTACTTGGACTGATGGCGGTAGCATTTTTCATTATTATTACTTATTTTGATTCAAAGGGAATAGATAAGATTAGCGCTGTAACATCTGTTGGTGGTACAGCTGTTCTTACGATCAATATTTTGGTTGTAGTTGGCTCAATTGTTATGATCATTGCTCGCCATGGACAGCTTGAGCAGCCATTTATAGGCTTTGAGTCTCTTAAGACTCCGCTTAACGCAGCTTACCAGGGGAGTCCTATCATGATCTTATCATTTATCGTTTATGCACTTTTCGCATATGGCGGAATTGAAGCTGTAGGCGGTTTTGTAGATAAGACAGAAAACCCCAAAAAGAACTTTCCTATGGGAATTGTGTCAGCGGCACTTGTTATTGTTGTTGGATATGCACTTTTGATCATGCTTGTTGGTTCTTTTACAAATTACAGTGAGATCCTCGGATCAGACAGCATCACGCTTGGCAACGTTTCATATGTGATCATGTCAAACTTTGCTGCATCATTTGGTAAGGCTTTTGGCGCATCACAGGCTACGCAGGTAGCACTTGCTCACGGCTTTGCCAGAGTATACGCACTTATCATGCTTCTTGCACTTATGGGAGCTATGTTTACTCTTGTATATTCTCCGCTAAAACAGCTTATCGAGGGCACTCCCAAGGAACTTTGGCCTGGAAAAATGGGCGAGATTTCTGAGGACGGCATGCCAAGGAATGCTATGTGGATACAGTGCACGATCGTTTGCATAATGGTACTTTTAGTATCATTTGGTGGCGACACAATGCAGCAGTTTTTCGTTATTTTGACAGCTATGGTTAATGTAGGAATGACAGTGCCTTACATGTTTATATCATTTGCTTTCCCTAAGTTCAAAAAAATGAAGGACGTTGACAGAAGCTTTGTAATATATAAATCACAGGCTTCAGCTAATATCTGGGGCTATGTTGTAACACTTACACTTTTACTGGCTAATGTATTTGCTATTATCCAGCCAGCCCTTGATGGCGACTTTAAGACTACATTTTGGTCACTTAGTGGTCCTGTAGTATTTGGCCTTGCTGCCTGGATCATTTACACAAGCTATGAAAAGCGTCTAAAATCAAATAAGGATAATGCTTGATTATTTTCTTATTTGGCTGTATAATCCGATAGCGCAATAAACGACAGTTCATTTGTACCTTCCTGTCGCTAAACAAAACCAGGACTACATGAAATAACTATGTCTATTTATGTAGCTCTGCGTTTATACGCAGAGCTTTTTTGTTGCACAAGACCGGCAAGCGAATGGATGCTTGCATACAAATTCATTTGCCGGTCGTAAGAACATGGAGCACTAAGTGCGGAATGTTCGTGTGCGAAATCGAGTAGGAGTCAGCCTACTCGATTTTGCGCGCCATGGGCGCGCTCTAATGGGTGAAGAGAATGAAGAAAATTATTATCGATTGCGATCCTGGAATTGATGATTCGCTTGCCATAATGCTGGCGCTTAATAGCCCCGAGGTTGAGGTTGTAGGAATAACAATAGTAGCTGGGAATTCTCCTGTAACTATGGGCTTTCATAATGCCAAAAAAATCCTAAGCTTCCTTGGAAGGCTTGATGTGCCAGTGTTTGTAGGAGCAGACAGACCAAGAGTAAGAGAATATGTAAACGCCCTTGATACGCATGGGGAAGATGGCCTTGGCGAGAGCTTTTTGCCTGAAGTTCCTGGGCAGGAGATACCGGATAAGACTGCGGTTTCGTTCTTGAGGGAGACACTTAAAGAGGGCGGCGTTTCAGTTGTAGCTCTTGGACCCCTTACAAATCTGGCAAGGCTTATTGATGAAGATTTAGAGGCATTTCTTTCAATAGAAAGGTTAGTGTCCATGGGCGGAAACTTTAGAAGCCATGGTAACTGCTCACCAGTTGCTGAATACAACTACTGGGAAGACCCTGACAGTGCCAAGGTTGTCTTTGATACGCTTTATGAGCACCATGGAAGAATCGAGATGGTTGGCCTTGATGTAACCAGGGAAATCGTTCTCACGCCGGAAATCCTTGATCAGATGAAAAAAGTCAATTCAGTAACAGGTGATTTTATTGAGAAAATAACAGTCTTCTACTTCAAATTCCATTGGGAATGGGAGCATATAAGAGGATGTGTCATAAATGATCCTTTGGCTGTTGCGCAGTTCATAAATCCCAATATTCTTACAGGAATAGAGGCATTTACCGAGGTGGAAACTAGTGGAATCAGCATGGGACAAACTGTTGTGGATTCCATGGGTTTTTACCGCAAGGAGAGTAATGCTCAAATTTTTACCCGGGTAGACAAGAAGACTTTTTGGGAAATGTTTTTGACCAGGATATTGGGAATCACGCAATCTGAGTACAAGGAGAGATTTGCGCAATTTTTTACATGAGATTGGAGAATTGAGATGAGTAACAATATTAAGAAACTAACATTTATGGCTGTAGCAGTTGCAATCAACATCGTTGGAAGTAAGATAGCTCTTTTTCTGAATCTGCCTATCTTTCTTGACAGTATAGGAACAATGCTTGCAGGAATTGCATTAGGACCTCTTGCAGGTGGTCTTACAGCGCTGGTTGGCGGACTTGTAAACGGTGTTCTGGGAGATATTTACGCTATTTATTTTTCTATCAGCGGAGTTTTGATGGGCGTACTTGCGGGATTTCTTTTTCATAATAAAAAGAATTCCTGGGTTTTACTGCCACTTAAGACCCTTGTTGTAACACTTCCTGCATCTGCTCTGTCAGCCTGTATTGAGACCTTCCTTTTTGGTGGCATTACTTCTGCAGTTGTAACAACCTTCATTATTCAGGCCCTTTCACAGACTGCGCTTAAGCTTTTTGGCAGTGCGTTCCTGACACAGGCTGTTACAGACTATGTGGATAAGCTCATTGCTATTATTCTTGTTGTAGTATCCATGAAACATCTGCCTTACGAGCTTACACACTTTGAAGATAATAAGAAGGCAAAAGAAAAGGTAGCAGACTAAAGCTACTACCAGATAAAGTTTGATTTTAGCTGCTCTCCGTTGTCTATGAGCAGATCCTGACCAGTCATACTCTTGTTTATATTGGTCAGATAGTAAGAAAGTTCAGCAATTTCCTCAGCTGATGCCCATCTGTGTAAAAGAGTCTCGTTTAGACACTGCTCTAAGAGATTTGGATCATCAATAATATGGGCGTTTAGTGGTGTGTATACACCGCCGGCAGAGATGCTGTTAGAGGTTGCACCGTATTTCGCAAGGCGAAGTGCGGTGTTTTTCATATATGTAACTACTCCGCCCTTACTGGCTGCATATTCAGGAAATTCTGCGCCGTTTGAAGCACTTGAAGAGGCCATAAAAAGAACCGAGTGAATACTTTCCTGAAAGGCATACTTCTCAGTAACTGCAATGGTGGCTTTAAGATTAGTATCTATAACGCCAGGCCCTTCCTGAATTCCGGCGTTGTTAATTAGTACATTGATACCATCTATCGTAGGTAGCTCTTTGGTCACATCAACCTGCATATGAGTGTATAAAGGCGACTGCAGGCCGCTTTTTTCAATGTCAAAGCCAATAACTTCATGGCCCATTTCTATATATTTTTTTGCACATGCAAGCCCTATTCCGCGGCTTGTTCCAGTAATTAGTATTTTCATGGGTATAGTATAGCACAATAATGAAAATATGCTAAAATTAGTGGAAGTCAGGGGAAGGTTCTTTTGACTTATCCTAAAATTGGAGAGAAAAAGATAATGGATCATTTTTATTTTATCAGGCACGGAGAGACTGTCTGGAACGTAGAGAACAAGATCTGCGGAGCAACTGATATTGAGCTTACTGCCAAAGGCCACGAGCAGGCTATAGAAACTGGGAAAAATCTATTGGAGAAGGGCATTCATGCAGATATCATACTGACTTCTCCTCTGGTTAGAGCTGCTGAGACTGCAAGACATATTTCCGAAATGACAGGGATTCCCATGCAGGTGGAACCTAGGCTTATAGAGCAGAACTTTGGAAGATATGAATCAACACCAAGGGATGGAAAAGAGTTTCATGAAGCCAAGAAAGAGCTTGCAAGCCGCTTCGGAACAGGCGAATCTATGCTGCAGGTGGCCCAGAGGATTTACAATCTTCTGGATGATATCAAAGCTGGAGATAGAGAAGTTATTCTGGTGGCTCACAATGGTATTGTGAGAATTATTGAATCTTACTTTAGAGAGATGGATAATGAAACCTTTTCCTCTTGTGGCATTAGGAACTGCGAGATAAAAAGGTATGCATTTCAATAAATTTTTTTGGAGATGAGGATTATGAAAAAATACAGCAAGTTAGTTATGAGCATTGGGCTCATGGTATGTCTTTGCGGATGCGGACATAGCCAGAGCGAAAAAAGTGATGATATCTGGCAAAAGGTGGATGAAGCAGAGGCTGTAAATAGCGGAGCAGAAGAGGGAGAGAGTAATAGCGTAGTTGCTGAAGCAAGTGCAGGTGATGCAGATAGCTACAGCGATTTCCTTGAAAGTAAGGCTCCTGCGATAGCAATTTACGAAGGGCAGGAGAGCGAAGTATGGTTTAAAGATCTTCCGCAGGATCCACAGGAGTGGGACAGTTACAGTGTAAGCGATGAGAAGGTTGATCTTGATAATGACGGCAAGACTGAGCTTATAATAAATGGCCCTTATGGGGGAATGTATCTGGATGAAAGAGGAGGCAAGTTCTTTGTCCTGGCTCAGGGTGAGGGTACTACAGGAGAACTTGGTCATGTAGATTATGAGGGTAAAACATACATCATACATAGGGATACTTCTCATGGAGGCCGTCAATCATATCATTTTGACTGCTACAACGGTGATGGTGAGGTCACAGACTCTTTTGACCTGACTGCAGAATATTGGGATTCTGAATATGACTTCTACGACACTGACAGTGACTTTACCTTTAGAGGCCAGAAGATCACTATGGATGAGTACGAAAAGCTTATGAAGGATATCTTTGATCAGCCCGCGAAAGCTGAATGGGGTGCAGCGACGGCTGCAACCGAGTTTGGCTATGACGATAACAGCGAAAAAATAGTTAATGATGCAAGTGACTCCTTTTATGATGCTATGGAAGCTTTTTATGGTGAATACACCTATAAGAAGGATTGTGATGGCTTGGAAGGCAATCTGGCGATAATCCAGGAATTTGATAACAGCCGCGAGTACAGTATAGATGATTACAACACCAACGGATACAGATTCATTGCGCTAGGTTCTAATGTTGAGTACATAAAGGGTAACAAATTTTATATGAAATATCCGGAAACTGTTTATGAAGACGGCACGGAGGTTTTTAAGTATTATGTTTTTGCAAACCATGGAGCATATCTTATCATCTTTGAAACAGATGAAAACTATGAAAACCCAGAGTACATGTACACAGCATGGCACAAGTACTAATGTTGCAACTGAAAAAATCAATGATAAGCCCAAGGTAAAACAAATCTACATAGACAGGTGGTTTTATAATGCTCCCAATATGTCTCCAAACAAAGAGGGCAATCGTGTCCTTATATCTCAAGCGAGCTTTGGCCCTTTGGAGACCTGGGAATGGGGCATAGATTCGAATAATAAATTTTATGTTGATTACAAGTGGATTGAAAATGATTTCTATGCAGATGACAGTTTTCATGAGGAAAGGTCATTAGAAGAAGTAAAGGATGTTTTAAATAGCTACATAAAGACTTTTGCAGATAATGGACACCAGGATTGGGTTGAGGAATGGGAATCAGCATTAGCGATGCTTTAGAAGGTTGGGGGAAACTTGAATGAAAGAAGTACTTACGATAAGGGTTGCTATCACTGATTGCCTTGAGGTAAAGGGAAAAAGTGAGTGCGCAAGAATGATATTGTTTGATGGTACTTGTGATTGCGAATATTTCAAAGGAAAGGTTCTTCCCGGCGGAGTTGATACGCAAAAGGATTTAGCAGGGAAAGAAACTATGCTATCCGCGAGATATATCCTCGAAGGCCAAGACAGCGAGGGCCAAAATTGTAGGATATTTATAGAGAACAATGGCCAGGTAGACAAGAATGGCCAGATATCTGCCATCCCCCACATCATTACTGACAGCAACGCACTATCATTTCTTGAAAATGCTGAACTTAAGTCTACTGTTGAAGGCATCGAAGGCGGTGTTTTGGTCCACATATTTTTGATGTCCTGAACTAATGCAATAATATAATAGTGCATATATATTTATATTGTTTTTCGACATACATAAAATCTTAAGAAATTTCGATGGTATTTCTTAAGAATTTTGTGTTAGCATAGATTCCGGCTTAAGTTTTCAGTCAACATATCTATTGACACATGAGCCATCATATCTGGCAATTCGCCAGCTATTTCCTACAGCAGCTTGCAAGCATTGTAGAAAAAAATGAAAGGAATCAAAATTATTGCAAATCGAAAATCAGAAGTATAAAGACACCGTATTTAGAATGCTCTTTAACAATAAGCTCAACTTATTAGAGCTTTATAATGCCATAAACGGCACCAGCTACACCAATCCAGATGATCTGACAATCACTACCCTTAACGGAGAAACTTTTCTAAAAGTCAAAAATGATCTGTCATTTATCATAAATCTCGAGCTAAATATCTTTGAGCACCAGTCTACTCCATGTCCAAACATTCCTCTTAGAAATCTGTATTATCTGGCAGCTACACTGAAAGAAAGGTATCCAACAGAAAAAATCTATAGTCCTGCTATGATAAAAATTCCGGTGCCAAAATTTATAGTATTCTACAACGGCACATCTCCAATGAACGACAAAGTAATCTATCGTCTATCTGATATGTTTATCAAGAAAGATGATAATCCTTCTGTGGAGCTAGCAGTTACTGCGCTTAATGTTAACAACGGTCACAATGCCGGGCTCATGGAGGCGTGTAAAACCTTAAAGGGCTATTCCATTTTCGTCTCAAAAGTGCGAAAATATAAGCAGTTAGTGGAAGATGAGTATGACTTGTCACACTCTACTCCACTCAAACTTTTAGCAGACAAAAGAGACGTAATGAACAATCTCATCAAAAAAGCAGTTACTCTAGCCATTGATGAGTGCATTCAGGAAAATGTCCTTAAATCTTTCTTTGAAGAGTACAGAGAGGAGATCATAATCGTGGGTGTGTTGGAATATTCCTATGAACGTCATATGCAAGTTCTTCAGGATGAAAGTTACAATAATGGGGTCAAGGATACAACCGAGTTATTCTCATGGCTAAAAGCCAATGGACGAGCCTCAGATGTATTAACCGCAATCGATGATTCTGACTTCCTAACACAGCTCTTTGCTGAATACGAAGCCTGGAAACACGCCAATAAAGCTTCTGGTACAAATTCCTAAGGCTGATCAAGCTGAGCATCTGAAAGATATTGCAGAAGTCAATAGACTTGATGGAATAAAAGAAGGTAAAATCGAAGGCATCGATTTAATTAATGTGGAACTAATAAACCAGGTACTGTGATGACAACTTACTCACAGTACCTGATTTATCATTTTTTATTTAAAGAGCAATGTGCTTCTTCTGATCAGGCCGACGGCTGATAGAGCGCCGAAGGATTCAAGCTTTTTTTCAAGTGCAATGCTACTAAGCTGTGAAGTGCAGGAGCTTCCCTCTCCTATAGCTTTTTCATTTTTGATTTTTTCAACGTAGTTGTTCATCTAACTAACCCCCTTAATAATTTTCCGTGTTTTAGCAGGTACTCATTTCATTTGTGGCACCTACATATATATACGAAGGAGAAATTGCTGTGGCAATTGGTCGAAGTATGTTTGTAGTGAGCATTTGAAATGATGCATCGACACGCATATTATGACTAATTTAGAAAATGCGTGTTATATGCAAAATTCAAAAGAGGCGGGATACACGCAAGATATGCAGTAATGAAGATATACATGTATAGCATTGCAATTAGAAATATCCAGTGAACATGCGTATACAAAGATGAGATAGATTTGCGTGTATGATATAATTTCTGAGAACATGCGAATTTCAAAAGAGATATAAACTGCGTGTTAACTGCTTTACGGGGATGCATGCACTAATTAATTATGTTCTGAAAGGCGTGTACAAAAAGAAAAGAAAGATAATTGATGTACATGCGATTACATAAGCATGGTAGTTACGCGTGTTTTTGGGCAGTTAATCGCCGGTAATTTAGAATCTCAAAGGCGATTGAATAAGCATAGTGCACTAGCAAATAAGACAGAATTGGAGACACAGTAATGACAGCAGAAGAGTTATGGGCAGAATTTTGTTCAAAGAAAAATGTAGATATTAACACACCTTATGAAGCATGGGGATTTGGAGGATCAGGAGACGATGTTCCTGGCAGGCTTGCGAAGCTTGTAAAAGAAGGCATCAAATTTGGAACAGCAAGTAGTTATGATCTGTATGAATTAGAAGACGCATTAGACGAGCTTCCAAGGGCTGGTGATTATAGTGTGATACTTGATGGAAACGATGAAGCAGTCTGCATTATCAGGGATTATGATGTATATGTCAGACCTTTTAAGGAAGTATCGCCTTTCCATGCATATTCAGAAGGTGAAGGTGATAAATCTTTAAAGTACTGGAGAGAGGTTCATAAGGAATTCTTTGAAGAGGAGCTTGAGGAAACAGATTTATCCTTTACTGAGGATTTAAAGGTTGTATGCGAGAAGTTCTCTCTAGAGTACGTTCCAGGCAAGGATGTCGAACAGGAATTGTTATTTGCTGAGCCATCAATGGATTATGCGGAAGAAATTGAAAGCTACAAAAAGGAAATGCTGGAAGCGGGTTCAAGCTTTGATGGATGCTTTTCTATGAAAAGACATGACAATGTAAGAGACTTTGTCGATGACTGTATAAATTGGTCCAATCCAAGCAGAGAAGCTGATGAGCGTGGAGTCTGGGGAAATGTTATCCTTGTTATCAGAAAGTCTGACCATAAAATGGTAGGCTGCATGCAGGTTCACAATGTTTTGAATGACAGAATGAAAAATTATACAGGTCACGTGGGCTACAGCGTGCGACCATCAGAAAGAAGAAAGGGCTACGCAACCAAGATGCTATCCAAAGCCTGTGATTTTCTGAGGAGCTTTGGTATTGAGGAGATTGGTGTGAGCTGCCTTCCGGATAATGAGGCCAGTAGAAAGACGATTCTTGCTAATGGTGGCGAATATGTTGAGACAGTATTCCTTGAGGAGGATAATGTTAATCTGGAAAGGTATATCATCAGATGATATAATGCTGAAATGCTATCTAATGGTGGCAGATCAGTTCAGTGTATTGGAGCTTTTTTAATGAATATATTAAATGTAGAAAACGTATCAAAAACATACATGTCCAAGCCAGTTTTGGAAGGCATTTCCGTTGGAATCAGTGATACAGACAAGATTGGAGTAGTTGGAACAAATGGAACAGGCAAGTCTACCTTGCTTTCTATTGTGGCAGGTGTCACAGAGCCGGATAGCGGGCAGGTTGTAGCAAGTAACGGACTTAGGATATCATATCTTCCGCAGAATCCTGCCTTTGATATGAGCAAGAATCTTCTTCAGAATATCACAGATACAATTTATGCAGGCGGCGAGAACTGGGATAAGATGGGGGAAATCAAGGCAACCCTAGCCAAGTTTGGCATAGATGACCCGGAGTGTGATCCATCGATCTTATCTGGTGGACAGAAGAAAAGAGCTGCGCTTGTAGCAGCTATCATGACTCCGTCAGATTTATTGATCCTGGACGAGCCTACTAACCATCTGGATTCTGAGATGATCGAGTGGCTGGAAGACTTTCTGCAGCACTTTAGAGGGGCACTTCTTATGATCACTCACGACAGATATTTCCTAGATGAAGTGACCAATCAGATCCTGGAGATAGATAAGGGAAGTGTTTACCGCTACGAAGCTAATTATTCAGGCTTTTTGGAGCTAAAGCAGCAGCGCATGGACTATGAGCAGGCCGCTGAGCGTAAGGCGCAGTCTCTATACAGAAAAGACCTGGCCTGGATGCTTAGAGGAGCAAGAGCTCGTTCAACCAAACAAAAGGCCCATATCCAGAGGTTTGAAGAGCTTCGTGACAGGCAAAAGCCCGAGGAAGAGCGATTTGTAGAGCTCAGCTCTCTTCCTAGCAGAATGGGGAACAAGACCATAATACTTGAGCATATTTCCAAGGCCTATGAGAACAGGACTTTGTTCAGGGACTTTTCCTATACCTTCAACAAGCTTGACAGAATAGGCATCATTGGGCCCAATGGCTGTGGTAAGTCAACTCTTTTGAAGTGCATAATTGGGGCTATTACGCCGGATGAAGGCACTGTTGAGATTGGTCAGACCATAAAGATAGGCTATTTTGGCCAGGAAAATGAAGCTCTTGATGAGAGTAAAAGAGTCATAGATTACATCAAGGATACAGCTGAGTTCATCAGAACAGCAGAGGGCCTGGTTTCTGCATCAGTTATGTGCGAGAGATTTCTCTTTAGCCCGGATATGCAGTATGCGCCTATTTCCAAGCTTTCAGGCGGGGAAAAGAGAAGGCTGTACCTCTTAAGAGTACTGATGGAGCAGCCAAATGTCATCATCCTGGACGAGCCCACCAATGATCTTGATATTCAGACTCTAAGGATTCTCGAAGACTATCTTGATGGATTTGCGGGAATAATCATAACGGTCAGCCATGACAGATATTTCCTGGATCGCGTGGTCACAAGGATTTTTGCATTCGAAGAGGGCGGAGACCTCTACCAAAGCGAAGGTGGCTACTCAGATTATGTGATACACAAAAAGAGCATGGAAAGCGCTGATGGTAACAGCAATTCAAGTGCTAGTTCCAAGAAAAATGCAGGCAATACCGGTGGGAAGGGAATACCATGCAGCGATAATGGTGCTGACCAATTGGAGAAGCCTTCAAATGGCAAGTACCGTGCTCCTCGCGAAAAAACCAAGCTTTCTTACAAGGAACAAAAGGAGTACGATAGTATAGAAGAAGAGATTGAGAAGTTGGAACAAAAAAGCGCGGAGCTTGAAGGGCAGATTGCCGAGGCAGCAACTGATTATCCAAGGCTTGTTGCTCTTACTAAGGAAAAAGAGGAAGTTGACGCAGAAATAGAGCGTAAAATGGATAGATTTGTTGAACTACAGGAAATGGTGGATAGTTTTTCAAAATAAAACTTTCGCGACATGTAAATAGGGGGGTGCATATGTGGAACATTCTGATAATTCCTTTTTTAGGAACAACACTTGGAGCGGCCAGTGTCTTTTTGGTTAAAAGAGAAATAGGAAACAGGTTGCAGCGAGGACTTACGGGATTTGCTTCTGGAGTAATGGTTTCGGCATCTTTCTTTAGCCTTCTGCTCCCAGCTCTTGAATTGTCTAATGATATGGGCAAATTGGGATTTATTCCTGCGTCCATTGGATTTGGAATTGGAATGTTGTTCTTATTATTTATGGACATGGTGATTCCTCATATGCATCTGGATAAATGCGAGGAAGGACCAAGAACCGGTCTTAAAAGAACTACAAAGCTGGTTC
The DNA here is from genome assembly GCF_900102515.1 of Butyrivibrio sp. INlla14. Classification (GTDB taxonomy): domain Bacteria; phylum Bacillota; class Clostridia; order Lachnospirales; family Lachnospiraceae; genus Butyrivibrio. The sequence continues at coordinate 82,267 of NZ_FMVS01000004.1, read as the reverse complement.
TTGCGGTAACTCTTCACAACCTGCCCGAGGGAATGGCTGTTGGAATAGTTTGTGCCGGCTGGATGTATGGAAACAGCGCTATTTCTTTTGCTGGTGCACTTGCCCTGGCAATTGGTATAGCACTTCAGAACTTCCCTGAAGGCGCGATTGTGTCCATGCCCCTTCTAGGTGAGGGAGTTCCAAAAGGCAAAACCTTTTTGTACGGCATGTTATCAGGAATTGTTGAGCCTATAGGCGCACTTTTAGTTATCTTTGCCTCTGGCTTTTTTATTCCTCTTATGCCATACCTATTAAGTTTTGCGGCAGGAGCCATGATCTATGTTGTTGTGGAGGAACTTATCCCTGAGATGTCTGAGGGAGTCCACTCCAATGTAGGCACTATCTCTTTTGCCATGGGATTTATATTGATGATGGCCCTTGATATTGGGCTTGGATAAATAATAAAATTGAAGAACAATATTGAAGAAAAGTTTTTAAAGAATGGCGCAGGGTAAATCCCTGCGCCATTAACTTAAGCTTTCTTGAGTTCTTTGTATCTGGAACCTGTAAGGATTTCTGAATCTCCGCAGCAAGGGCAGATGATCAGACGCTTTGAAGTCCAGCCGATTACTGGGATGTAGAAAACAGTAAGAGCTGTCTTCTCCCTTGCAAGTGAACGATTTACATCGTGATGACAGTTAGGGCATATGCATCTGCCAAGGTCCTTATCAACTTTTATCTTCTTTCTGCTACCATATAAAATAAACATTTTGTTCCTCCTCTTATGCTATAAGGCTACCTGCATTCATGCGGCAACGTTCTGTTAAAGTGCTAAGTGTAGTATTGTAGTCAGCAACGTTCTGTGCCTTAGAGCACTTTGAGAAATAAAATACTTCATTCTGAGCAGTCTCAACGGCAATAGCCTTGAAGCTGTAGTCATAATTGCCATAGAAGCAATTTGAACTGTAGACATTAGTGATATCCTTGATTGGAAGAATAACTAATGATCTTTTAAAGTCACCGTAGTGACATACATAGTTAGCAGTGATCATGATATGTGCCTTAGCCAGATTCATTGCGCCAGCGCCCTGAGCCTCTGCAAGAAATGCGTTCAAATGCTCAATGCCACGGCCATTTTCAAGAGCCTTAGTAACTGCGGCAACATTCTTTTCCTTTTCCATGTTAAATACTTTTTCAAATTTTAACATCTTTTTTTCCTCCTCCGGTGAATAGCCACCAAGACGCAATTATAAACCTATTCGGAGGATTGTTCAACTTTTAACAATTAGTTGTTTGCAATTAATTGGGCTCTATTTACCTACAACTCTATTTACCTACAAAGATAAGGTCTGTTGCAACGGCCATCCATGTAAAGAACATAGAATTAAATATTGCTGGTAAGTAGAAATTCTTGGTCTTTCTGTAGAGGATGCTTGCAAGGATTCCAACAGGAATCATCATTATGGCAGCATCTACAAGAGAACCGTTAGCTCTCGACATGCCAAGGCTTGTGATTGGCGTTGTATGTAAGAATGCGATTTTTCCATATGCGTAGAGCAGGAAGAACATAGGTGGCAGACCATTTGCCAGCCAGAACAAAATCGTTGAGACAACAGGCTTATCCTTAATGTAAAAACTTGTTGAGTGAAGGTAATTTGCAACAAGGAAAGGAATAAGGTACAGAGGGAAGTACATAAGGAACTTCTCCATTCTGAGCCTTGTGAGGCTATTTAGCTGGACCTTCCAAAGTCTTGGGCTGATAGCAAAAAGCTGTTCACCAAAGGTAACAATAAAGTAAACAAATAAAAGTGACAAGAAACTGAATAATACTCCCTTTAACAGCATTGGAATCATTCTGGTGCCTGGTAAAGTGATCTGCTCCTTAAGTGCTTTCTTATCAGCCTTAACAATTACAAAATTCATGATAATAAATAAGAGAAGGCCAAAGAGCTGCAAGCAGCAAAGCCAGAATACAAGGCCATTTACATTTTGAATATTTGTTCCATGAACTAGATTTTTGGAAACCCATTTATTAAGGATCCCCTGTCCTGTAGGAACTGCCCAGGCTGCGGTGGCAGCACCAAACAATGCCGGAAGAATAAGCCCAAGACATACAAACCATTTCTTTGGACTTGCCTCAAGTACTACTCTTTCTTTTGTTACAAGATCATCTTTAAAGAAATCAAGATCGATCAGGAATGAAACTACACATATCATGGCTATGATTACAGCTATAAAGGAAAGGGCTGTGCCAAGTTCTTTCCACATGAACAGAATAGGTTTATTGTTAGGAAGATTAAAGGTTGTTGTATAGAAATCACAGGCTGCCTTTACAAAGGAAGGGCTTGCAAGCCCTGCTACATGGCCGGTCCATCCTTCATAATAAATTCGGCCAGTGCCACTTGCTGGATCTCCATACCATTTCCAGAAATCAAACTGATCAACACCAAGAACCTCAGTATATTGAGGGTTCTTGTTCATTTCTCGTCTGTCCCCTCTATAGAGGTTGTCCCATTCTCCTTCAAATAATGCGCTGTTTATCTGATATTCGTTGGTTAAAAGACCGCCTGCTCCAACGTACATTACGCCTTTAATACCATCTCGAATGATCATCTTGGGCGATTCGTTGCCAGCATCATCTTTTACCATTTCACCAGATGGATCTGGGACATATAGAGCAGCATTGACGCGGGAAGCTCCCATTGACCATCCAATATATCCAATATTTGTAGTATCTATGAAGTCAAGACCATAAACATAATCAGTGACATCAATTGATCCAAGGCCGTCATTATCTTTTTCTACATCTGAGCGGCCTATAGTATATGGCTCAATGCCGATGGCTACTATGTTCCTGCGAGCCAGCTCCATACCTGCATCTGACATGTACTCAACGCTAGCATTTCCACCTGGAATCAGCATTACCGCAGGTGCTGGATTCTCCCTGGTTGCGTTTTTTGGCTTGAATACTTCAAGACTGATCGCAACACCCCTGTCTGTCATGACGGACAGACGCCTCATTTCTACATTTCCTCCATCAGTCATAGTGCTATAGGCAATAATGAGACCTATAAAGAAGACTGCAAGTGAAACCAGAAATACTTTTGTTAGTTTTTGCTTTTCTTTCATTTCATACCATCCCCTTTATTTTTTTGTAGGAAAGAACTTCCCCATATATCAAATGTATCGCTGGAAAAGTTTTCATACAATTGGCGGTGATAAGATTGAAAATTCAATCAATTTTTAATCAAATTTGATATAATATAATCAAAATCGATCATCTCAGGAGAGGCATATATCATGCTTAAGACCGAACGTTATTCCAAAATATATGATCTGGTAAAAGATAAAAAGAGTGTTACAGTTCAGTATCTTAGCAAAAAACTGTATACCTCTGAGGCAACAATCCGCAGAGACTTGTCAGATATGGAAAAGAGCAATCTGATAAAAAGGGTGTGGGGCGGAGCTATGCTTCCAACAGTAAACAAGGATGCACCTCTTTTTGTCAGAGAGCAGACTAATCAGGCGGCCAAGGAAAAAATAGCCAGGATCGCTGCAAGATTTCTTCATAATTCATGCTCGGTTTTCATGGACCCAAGCTCCACCTGCCTACCTCTGATACAATACATGAAGGACCTGAAAAACCTTGTTGTAGTTACAAACTCCCTTCATGTAAGTAAGATGCTTGCCAATGAGACAGAGGCTTCTATTATTATTCTGGGCGGTCATGTTTATGAAGGCACAATATTGGCGGGGCGCACTGTCGTAGAGGCTGTTAGACAGTATCATACAGATTTGATGTTTTTTTCCTGCAGCGGAATATCAGCTTCTGCAGGCCTTACCAGTCTTGAGCCGCGTGTAGTGGAGGTAAGCCAGGAGATGATGCGACATACTTCAAAGAGGATACTTCTTGCAGACAGCAGCAAAGTCGGAGTTGAAACACTGCTGACTTTATCCGAGCTGTCTGTGCTTGACTATGTGATCATGGAGAAAGTTCCTGATGATCCTGAGCTTGTAAGAATACTAGGGGACAGACTTATAACTGAGTAATATGTATCTAGTAAACTAGCATTATCAGGGAGTAGTAGACATGAATCATTCAGTAGAAATCAACGGAATAAAAGTTGACGCCACATACAGTGAAGCCGCTGTAAAAGACATTTTTTTACCACTACTTAGGAAGTTGACTAAGATACAAAAGGAAAAGAAAAGACGAATATTGGTCTTGCTTGCTGCTCCTCCTGGAACTGGAAAGAGTACTCTTTGTAGCTTCCTTGAGAAGCTATCATCAGAATACGATGATATTACTACTGTTCAGGCCATAGGAATGGATGGATTTCACAGAAAGCAGGAATATCTTAAGACACATACAACAATCAGAGATGGAAAAGAAATAAAAATGGTTGAGATCAAGGGAGCGCCAGTTACCTTTGATCTTGAGAAACTTACAAGTGCCATAGAAAAAGTGGCTTCTGGAGCAGATTGCTATTGGCCCACCTATGACAGACATTTGCACAATCCAATAGAAGATGCCATACATATAACAGAGCCAATAGTCCTTCTAGAGGGCAATTATCTTTTATTGGAAGAGGAAGGCTGGCAAAATCTTAGAAAATATGCGGATTACACAATTAGCCTTGCTGCTGATGAGCAAATGCTAAGGGACAGACTTATTGACAGAAAGATGAAGAGCGGAAATGACAGAGAGACCGCCACTTCTTTTGTTGACTACAGTGATATGGTAAATGTCAGGCTATGTCTTGAAAAGACCGCCCTAGCAGATTTGCGGCTATGGGTCGATGGTGACAGTAATTTTGTCATGTAAAACATAATACAATTTTATCCAAATTAGCACTCTGCATTGAAAATAAATTAGTAAACTTTGTCTAAGCTTATCTAGTGTCATGAAGCCTTTAAATAAAGGCTTTGTGGCACTTTTCTATTTTTTTCAAACCTTGTCTGATTTTATCAAATCTACAAAATTTGGTGTAAATGTTGGTGTAGCAATAACGATTCATTCCATTTTATACGCGTTTTATGAAATTCTAGTTAAGGATAAATAAAAAATGGCGATATATGATATAGGAATATGGATGCCAAGGATGGCGGTAGTTGTCAATCTATGATAGCTGCCGTTTTTTTACTATTGCGCAAGAGTTTCTGGAGGTACATTATGAATGTCAATGGAAATGGAATTACAAGTAGTTACAATAGCTTTGTTCAATCTGTAAATCCAAAGAAAAATGATTATACTATGACCAGTTCAATGCCATATGCCGCTTCTGAAGCAACTACTACTTTTTCTTCTACACTGATGTCAAAGATGAAAGAGTCAAAGGCTGTTGACGAAAATAACGTGCTGGAGACAGATAATAGTTTTGAAAAAATGTGGACATCAAGGTATCCAGGTGCAAAATACCATGTTATGGATGCATCAAAAATTTCCCAAGGAGTATGGGAAAGAAATGATTTTCCATTCGAAAAGTTCTTTGAAGATAATGTAGATGAATCAATTTTGAAATGGCAGCCATCTGGTAAGGATCCGGCTATGGCAGATGGTAGTGTTCAAAGGCGTTTAAACTCTACATTGGGACAAAAGTCTATTATTGTTCCGCCAGAGCTGGAAGAGAAAATGAAAAACGACCCAGCACTTGCACAAAGAGTGATGGATAAAGTAGCTGACTTTATTACATATCATCCGACAAGACCTGGCAGAATATGTTCGTATTTGATTTCATTAGATGAAAACGGAGATATTGCTCATTTTAGGGTAACTGGTGGTGGAGGTAATATTTCTGGACCGACAAAGGAAGAACAACGTAGATTTGAGGAAGAACAAGAAGAGAAACGAAAAAGATTATTAGAAAAAAGAGCTCTTGAAAAGAAATGGCAGCAAGAAGCAATAGATGCAAGACGAGCATATCATGATTTCTTGAACGGGCAAGCCATATTGAAATCAAATACCCCAACTGAATATAAAGATGCTGTACCAATACCATTAGATGCGCAGATATCTACAGTACTTTCAGCTTATGAAGCGAGACTTTTATAATATATATATGTCCTGAGTTAGAAATGTTTTACAATATGCGAAATAATAATTCATTAACATTAAAAGAGCTATGCAACCCGCATAGCTCTATATTTATATTCACTTACTGCATAATCAAACTGTACTGGCAAATTATAGCTCCAATTTAGTATTTTAATATCGATTTCCATCTATAAGGAAAATCTAAGTGCTTATTTGAAATATAAGGCTTATATTTCTTCAACAGCTTTATCAGCGGTTTTACAAAATCATTATTCCATCTATCATGGTCAGGATATAAAAGCTTTAATGTGTATAGCTGTGTGAAAAGACGTCGAGTTGGTACATATTTTGAGTTTTGTGGCAGCTTCGGTAATGCTGGAAATATCCAATAGTATAGTCTTGAGTAATGAGCACACTTATTTCTTAAATCCGTCAAGCAGCGCAACCAGCTTTCCATCGATTGATATGTTGTTCCATATAAATTTTGGGCAATATCAGCTTTATCATGATTTAGTAAATCCTTGTAGAAGTAAGAAAGCATCCCCATAGAGAAATAATCAACCATTACCCAAAGTGGAAAATGTCCTTGATATTTTAGTTGGTGGTGCTTTACAACAAGAGATCTAGCATTTTCTTTTATGCAAGCATTTACTCTTTTTTTGAAATTCGAATCATCATGATTTTTATTAAAGTTGTTTGCATCCATATAGCCTTCAGGACCATATTTTTCAGCATGATAATAAGCTATCTGTGTTTTCAGATATGTTTCTACTGTATCAATTGCTCCTGTTATCAGATTCCTTAGTTCACAATCAAACTCATATATATTCTGAAGCTGTTCAAATGATATTCCTGGAAAAAAAGTTTTATCTGATTGTTGAAATGGGATAAAGTAACCTGAAAAACGATAATAGCTCACTTGTTTTAAGAAAGATTTGGCAATATCTTCATCTGAAATTATGAGACCTTTTTTCTTTAATTCGCTTAGTTGTTCTTCGATATTCTTAAAATCTTTGGTATTCATAACATTCCTTAATTTTAGGTAAAAAATGTGCCCCCATTTGACACTTCAAAGAGAGGTGTGGGGGCTCCTGTTAATAATATATTAACATAAGGCTATGATTAGTCAATATCATTTTATTGATTGTTAATGATTTCTTCTGCCATATCAAACATATTATTTGCTGTTAAGAACTCATTGCTATTCGCAATCATACAATAGTTCACATCATTCATATCAAAAGATATAGCTGCCACTTCGGAATATTTAACTTCATCAGCACCATCAGATATGAAAAAATGAGGATCTGTTTCAGCTCTATCTAATTCCTCTTTAGGTATCTTATAATCTTCAGTAACTTCGAGATAGGTATCAAGATTATAATGAACAGTAATTCCCTCAATTTCTCTAGCTTCAGTGTCTGATATATAATCTCCATCTGACTCAACTGGCTCAATATAGAGCGAAATCATTGGCTGCTCCCCATTTATATAATCTACTACAACTGTTCCTTTTTCGTTGTACTTATTTCCGTCATCATCAATATCTGCTGTAAATCCTGTAGAGTAACCTTCGAACTGGTAACCATTATCAAAGCTTTCAGGTATCCAGAAATCATATCCAACCTTATCGATAACTTTGTCCATATCCTTATATTCAGAGTAGTTATGATTTGACAAATGTCCCGAAACTTTTCCAGTTATAAGACCTCCAGCATATGCAGAAATACTCATTAAGCAGAGGCAAGCTACAGCTATGGCTGCTACTCGTGTTACTGGGATTTTTCTAATATTTTTATTGTTAATGGAGCCTCCATTAATTTCTTTAAATATCTTTGCCTTGCATAAATCTGAAGGATAGATATCGGATACAGCGTTTCTCATTTCTCTATTTAATTCAATATCAAAACTGTTTTCAAATGCCATACTCATTTTATACAACCTCCATCTTCAAATTATTAAAAGTATCATCATTACTTTGCAGTATTATCCGTAATTTTCTTCTGGCTGTACTTAATCTTGATTTTACAGTGCCTTCAAAACACCCCAAGGTTTTTGCAATCTCAGAAATTGACATTTCCTCATAGTAGAACAAAACAATTACTTCCCTATGCTTTATGTCTAGCATTTGGAGAGCTTGTTGAAGCTCATTTTTTTGAGAAATGTCCTGAGTAAAATCACTACTTACACCTCTTTCTAACATCGTGGTATCCGTTTTATCCTGCACATATTCATCGGGAACTTCCTTTGATTTACGCTCTCCAGATCTATATGCCTTTCGAATCATAATTCTATATAGCCAAGTCTTCAAGCTGTTGACACTTCTTAGTTCTCCAATGTGATTCCATGCAGTGATAAAAGTGTCCTGAAGAATATCTTCCGCATCCATCTTGTTTCCAACAAGAAAATACGCGCTGCGATATAAACATAAATAATATTTGTCATAGAATTCTTCAAATGCTTTTTTATTTCCAGCTATCAATTCTTTGACAAGCTTTTTGTCGTCCACGATTATTCCTCCTTTGTTTTATTGATGCATCTACTTATAAGAGCATTAACCAAAACAAAAAGTTCATTTTTATATTATTATTTTGCGTAGTATTTTAAAAATACATTTTACATATTACTTAATTAGCAACAGGACCTATACCTAAAACTCCCACCATTGCAAACAATATCACAAATAATATAGGTATAAGCAATAGCAGTAAAGCAACTACTACAGTTCGTCTAATAGGCATGCTTCTTCTTTTTTGAATAATAGCTGTTACCAATAAAGCTATTCCAGCTACTAAACCAAAGCAAGGAAGCCAGACACCAATAAATCCTTCAATACCTGCATTATCAAATAATAAAATCAGTAGTACTAGTGTAGCAGTAGCTCCTATAACACGTTCAACTCTTTTTCGCTCTTCCTTTTTCTGATCTACAATATCCAAAACATTTTTAACAGCTCCTGAAGCATCGTCAGATGTGATTACTTCATTAGCCTTTTTTGCGTTCATTAGTTCAGCAATATCAACATTAAGTGCTTCTGCTAATGGAAGTAAATTGTTGATGTCTGGCAACCCCAAACCTCTTTCCCATCTGGAAACAGCCTTGTCGGTAACGAATAGTTTTTGTGCCAAATCTGACTGAGTCATTCCACATTCTTTACGCTGATCTGAAATAAATTCTCCAAGTTTTTGTGCATCCATATCAATAATCTCCTTTGATGTTTTTTATTTGCTTTTAGCTTATGATAATGCACTATATTCAACAACCGATGCTTCCTTTACCTATGATAGGTTGTGAATAAACGATACGTTTACTTCTTTTTTCTGTTATTTTTGGATGTAGCCAAGGCTTTCTTATAATTTTTTCCTCTGCTAAATAACCCTTCTAAAACTTGTACCTCAATTGGGGTAAGGCTATCAATATAGATTCCAGATTCTCTACAGAAAGTACCGATTAACACTTTCATAAAGTTTCCATGAGATTTTTCAATATCATCAAATATTTCATTTACTCTGTCAGTTACGGTTGTATCAGTAGCGGTTTCTTCATCCTTTTTGTGAGCTTCTCTTATGTCTTTGGCGATAGGCTCTATATCCATTTCAAGCTTATTTATAAAGTATCGTTCCTCTTCTACGATACAAGCATCTAGCATTATCATTTCTGGATCAGTGTCTTTAGCCTCAAACTCCCCTGTTATTTTCTTTCTTAAAATATTAGTATAGGCATTCAATGCATGAATCCCCTGAGAAGCTATACCGTCAACATAGATTTCAATATTTGCCATAAAGTTTTTGAAATTTGGATGGCAAATTATTTCACCAAGAAGTCTATTATTTAATTTTTTTGAGGATAAAACATCTAGTACTTCATCAGAAAGACCTAAATCTGAAATTTCCCTGCCAGCAAGATTTCTAACCTCTGTTCTATCAAATAAATAATCAAGAGATACATCATAGAAGTCAGCAAGAGTAACAAGCGCTTGATGAGGAATACCTTTGCTTTCGTTAATCTCATATTCACCCAGAGCGGAACTAGATAGTCCTGTTTCCTCTGACAGTTGTTTTAGCGTCAAGCCTTTTTCTACCCTTAAATCTTTTAAGCGTTCCTGCAAAGTGATTTTAGATTTCATAGCTTATTACTCCCTTAAAAATTTCTATTGATAAGTATATCATTTCTTACTTTCAAGCTAAAAGACTTCTATCCGTAATCTCGGAAATATTTTTACTCGCTAGAAAAAACCTACATTACGGATATACCGATTTGGCATCCCCATTTTGCGAAAATCAGTATAACAACTGAATGAGCATTCCACATGGATACTATTTCGGGGAAGTCAAGCGATGATGTGAAAACGGAGCGGACCAAGGATAGCAAAACGGCACAGTCCAAAACAGTCCACGAGGCTAACGACACCAGAGGTTACCTGCTAGGAACCCATGTGGGGAGATGACAAATGATTTTTTAGGTTTTGGTTTTCATAATGAACTAATGAAAAGTCACAAGTATAGGAATGCTTGTGGCTTTTGATTTGTCCATTATGTTTTTGAAAATGAGTGCACACATTTTCAAAAAGAGGGAGTCAAGAGGGCAACGCCCTTTTGTCAGGTTGAGGGTGAAACCCCACCCAGTTATATGCTGCTTGTCGGCATATAGTACTGGGTATTTCTTGCCGAAAAAGACCTCTAAAACCTTCAATGGACAGAGTTGTCGACAATTAAAGTTTTTGCAAAAACGAAAAACTAGAAACAAAAAACTTTAAGACAAAGGAGATTATTATTTATGAGATGTTCACGTCACAATGGACGCGTGGGGAAAAATGGTTCTTACAATCCTAAGCACAATGACAGAGAGTTCGATGTAGAGCAGGCAGACAATATTGACCCAACTAAAACTCCCTACAATGTTTATTGGAATTGCTTTGACAGAGAGCTTGTTCTTCACAAAGACAGGCCAGAGGATTACAAAACCTTCACTGAGGTTGAAACAGATTTTTATGATCTGCTTTACAAGGATTATCTTGAAGGTCAGAGCAATCGTTATATTAAAAGCGGTCATGCTAATCGTTGTAAGACCATGGAAGATATTAGAAAAAATAAAAGAACATGTCCAGAAGAAACAATTTATCAGATTGGAAATATTGATGAATCAGTTTCATATGATGAGCTTCTTAAAATCACTGTGGAATTTTTAAATGCCATTCAAGAAAAGTATGGTGAGCACATGCACATTTTAAACTGGGCACTTCATGTTGATGAAGGCACACCACACATTCATGAACGTCACGTATTTGATGTATTCAATGAATATGGAGAGCGTCAGCCTAAACAGGAGCAGGCTCTTAAGGAAATGGGAATTGACTTGCCTGATCCTGACAAGAAGCCAAGCAAATTCAATAACAGAAAAATGAAATTTGATGATGAATGCAGAAAGACTTTTATTGAGATTTGCAAAAAACATGGACTCACTATTGAAGAAGAACCTATTTATGGTGGTAGGCAATATTTAGAGAAGCAGGATTATATAATTCAGAAGCAGAATGCTACTATTGCAGAATCGCAAGAAAAGTTTGAAGCAGTTAATTCAAAGTATGAGGAGCTTCTGGCTGAGAATAAGAGGCTTGCTGAGAAGAATGACAATCTTGAAATTAAGATTGAAGACATGGAAGGTCTTGTTAAAGAGGTTTCAGATATAGCCTATAACAAAGCTTGTGATGTTCTGGTTGATGAAATTATTGATAAGACTCAAGCTGAGGATTTAAGGCTCATCAAGGACTATAAAAGATGGGTTGAATCTGATGAGTGTAAGCTTCCTAAGAAGATTAAGCCTTTTGTTGCTGAACACTTAAATAAGGTTGCTTCTGTAGTTGCTGGAATAAAGAAAAAGGTTATTTCAAAAATCAGAAAGTCTTTACTTCTTCCAGAAAAGAGACAGGCTTATACAAAAGAAATCGTTGAAGAAGCTCAGCCAAGTATTCTTGAGTTGCTGAAGAAAACCAAAAAGAAAATTGATGAAGCTGATAAGAGTAGACCTCAGATTAAATCAATCAATCGTGGAAAGGAGGAAATCCGATAATGAGTGTTTTTAGTCAAATCAAAGACGTAATAACAACAAAGCAAGCTGTTCAAGGTTATGGTATTGCTGTTAATCGCAACAGTATGTGTTGCTGTCCGTTTCATAATGATAAAAATCCAAGCATGAAGGTTGATAATCGCTTTCATTGTTTCGCTTGTGGAGCTGATGGCGATGTAATTAACTTTGTAGAAAAATATTATGGATTATCTCCCATTGAAGCAGCTAAAAAGCTTAATGATGATTTTAACCTTGGAATTGACTTCAGCTTTAAGGTTAAGCCTACTGTTAAATCACCTGAGGAGCTTCAAAGACAGAAGCAGAAAGAATTGAGTGATGCTATTACAAAGGCTTTTGAAATTACAAGGCGAGATTACATTAATATTCTATCTAAATATCACAGATTGCTTTGGAAATGGAAAAGGGATTATGCTCCAGCAATCGAAACTGAGGATGCCAATTGGCATCCTTTTTTCGTGGAAGCATGCAATAAGTTGGATATTGTAAACGAGTTGTTAGATGGACTGAATTTCGGCTCTAGAGAGCTACAGATAGAAATCATTGATACTTACGGAAGGGAGATTAGATTACTTGAAGAACGAATTAATAAATACGAATAATGAAGATATTGAAAAGATGGCACAGGTCTTAATCCAGTCAGGTTTCTTGGATAAGCTTAAAGACAAAGTTTCTGACATGGATGATATTCCAGTCGAAGCGGTTAGACAAAGAGTTTATGATGAACTTGATACAGACTATAAGGGCTGTATCAAGCAAACAAATAAGAACTGTAGATATGTTCTTAAGAATGACCCTATTTTAAAGAATGCAATTAGGTACAACGAGTTGAATGAAAGAATTGATATCGTTTCTGAAATGCCTTGGCGCAGGGTCGGAAAAGCTTTATGTGATGTTGATGAAGCGAATATCATTGCTTATGTCGAGACATATTATGAATTAAAGCTTGATAAGGTGATTACAAGAAATATCAAGACAGTTGCCTACGATAATCCATATAATCCAATCAAAGAGAAATGGGAATCATTAGCATGGGATGGAACTGAACGTGTTAGACATGCCTTACATCATTTTCTCGGAGCTGATGAGACAGAATTAAACTATCAGGCGCTGAGGCTATTTATGCTAGGTGCTATTTCGAGAGTTTATGATCCTGGGCACAAGTTTGACTATATGCTCTGTCTTGTAGGCGGTCAGGGAGCAGGTAAGTCTACTTTCCTTAGATTTCTTGCAATGGATGACAGGTATTTTACTGATGATGTAAAGCGTCTTGATGGGGATGATGTATTTGAGAAATTGCAGGGGCATCTAATTATTGAGCTTGCTGAAATGCTTGCAGCAATTAGAGCTGCCAATGCAGAGGAAATAAAATCATTCATTACTCGCCAGACTGATACTTATAGAATCAAATATGATAAGTATTCTTCTGAACATCCAAGAAAATGTGTCTTTGCTGGAACTTCAAACAAAAGACAGTTTCTTCCACCAGATAAATCAGGCAATAGACGATTTATTCCTATTGAATGCAATTTAAATAAAGCTGAGGTTCATATATTAGAAAATGAGGATGAATCTAGGCATTACATTGAACAGATGTGGGCAGAAATGATGGTTGTGTTTAAAAGTGGCGATTTCACATTGACTCTATCAAAGGAGCTACAAGCTGAGTTAGAAGCTCTTCAAGAAGGATTTACACCTGAAGACCCAATTGAGACTCAGATTATAAACTTCTTGGAAGAGACTTCAGAAGATTATGTTTGCACTATGATGCTATTTTATGAGGGGCTTGGACATGCATCTTTTGAAATCCCCAAGAAATGGGAATCAATTGAAATTGGTGAAATCATGGACCAGAAGGTTAATGGATGGAAGAAAATTTCTTCGCACAAGTTTGAGAAGTACGGAACTCAGCGAGCATGGGTTAGGGCTTCACTTTCGCCTGATGGCTTCAGACCAATCACAGACAATGAAGAAATACCATTTACTATTAAACCAATAAACGAATAAACAACAAAAATAATAAATATTTGTAAATAAGAAATAGGTTTTTGACCTGATGTTTAAACATTTAGTTTGAGGAGGATTTTATATATGAGAAAAACAACAGAACGAACAGCTGACAAGCTAATCGCAGTAGATATTAATGGATTAGCGGCTATGCTTTCCTGTGGAGAGGCTAGCGCGCGAAAGATTGGAGAAGACGCCTGCGCCCGATTCAATATAGGACGCAGAGTTCTATATTCTGTCAGCAAGGTCGAAAAGTACGTTGAAGCAATGGCAATTTAATAACAATTATTAACATTTAGGGACAGGTTCTTATTGAGAATCTGTCCCTTTTCATTTACACTCAGAGTTAGACAAAGTGCTAATTATTTTCACTCTGAGTGCTTATCAAAGGAGGAAAATATGGCACGTAAAGATAATAAAGGAAGAAACCTTAAGGAAGGAGAAAGTCAACGTAAGGATGGAACCTATATGTATAGGTTCACAGATCCAAAAACAGGTAAGCGTGTATGTAAATACAGCAAGGATTTACCATCACTTAGAGAGATTGAAAAGGACATTCAACATGATATAGCTGTTGGACTGGTCGTGGCTGCTAATGTGAAAAACATTACCTTAAATGAGGCATTTGAGCGATACATGGGAATGATTCAGCTTGAACCAACAACCCGTAACAATTATCTTGCATTATGGAAAAACCATGTTGAAGATTCGATTGGCAATATGAAGTTGGTTGATATAAGAGCCTCTCATATTAAGACCTTTTACAATCAAAAGACCATTGCTGGTTATGCATGGGGAACCTTGAAGCTTCTTCATGGTATTTTTGCTCCAATTTTCGAGAGTGCACTTGAGGATGATATTGTTAGGAAAAGTCCAGTTAAAGGTACACTTAGCGGCTATGGTGTAAAGCCAAAGGAAAAAGTGGCTCTGTCGAATGAAGAACAGGATAACCTTTTGGAGTTCATCCAGGGTAATGCTTGTTTTAATAAGCACTACCCTATGATTCAATTCATGATTTCAACTGCTCTTAGAATTGGCGAATTGAGTGGTTTGACATGGAATGATATTGATTTCAAGGCTAGAGAAATTAGGATTGACCATCAGCTTGTTTACAAAAATTATGGAGATGGCTGCAAATTTCACAAGTCTACTCCTAAGACGGAGGCTGGAAATCGCACTATTCCAATGACTGAAACAATGCATAGAGTTCTGTTGATGCAGAAGGAACAGCAATTTCTACTAAACATAAACCATGATGTTGAGGTTGATGGACTTAAGAATTTTGTATTTACAGCTAAGTCAGGTGGACCTTTAGCCCCAAATGCAGTTAATAGCATTCTATATAACATTATCAATAAGTATAATTCCTTAGAACAGGGCAAGGCTGCATCTGAAAAAAGAAAGCCAGAATTATTGCCAAAGATTTCTGCTCATTCGTTAAGACATACTGGATGTACCAGAATGGCAGAATCAGGGATGGATCCTAAGGTATTGCAATATATAATGGGACATAAGGATATAGCAATAACTATGGATGTTTACAATCACATTGCTGATTTGCAGAGAGTTCAAAAGGAAATGGCTAAGGTTGATGTTATGGCAGTAATCGGTTGAATTGGTGTAAATGTGGTGTAAATCCATTAAATCTCATTCAAATCATAAAATCAAAAGTCTGGAAAACCGCATAAAATCAGACAATTCATAAACTAATTCTTAAATAATTATAAATTATTAGCACTCTGCATTGACGAGTGCTAATTATGGTGTTATATATAAAGTAGAACAAAGGAACAGAGAAGACCGTTAGGACTTACAGTTTCCTAAGATCCAAACCCTCCGTCCCAATGCTCAATAACAGTTAATAATTGTTCTTGTGCAAAGGAGGTATGTATTATGTTAGCACCTAGTATTTTTGAAGAGAATTTTATTGATGATCTGTTTGGCTTCCCTATGAAGGAATTTGATGACATGGAGCGTAAACTTTATGGCAGAAAAGCAAACAGGATGATGAGAACAGATATCAGAGAGAAAGATGACAATTATGAAGTATCAATCGATCTGCCAGGCTTTAAGAAGGAAGAGATAACTGTAGAACTTGATAATGGTTATCTGACGATCAGCGCTGCCAAGGGTCTTGATAAGGACCAGAACGACAAGAAGGGCAAACTTATCAGGCAGGAGAGATACGCAGGATCTATGGCAAGGAGCTTCTACATTGGTGACAATGTAGAGAAGGAAGACATTGAGGCTACCTACAGGCACGGTGTATTGACGTTGACAATGCCTAAAAAGGCATTAGAGAAGAAGATTCCAGAAAAGAATCTGATAGCTATTGAGGGATAATATATAAAAATCAAACATAAATGATTCGGAATCGTCCGGCACAGATGTGCCGGGCGATTTTTTATGATATAGTGTGCAATATTAAGAGGATAGCAATTGTTGACCGTTAAAAATCTATGCATTAAAATTTTAATGTGGGATTAATTATCGTTATTTAGACAGGAATAGCCATATGAAAGACGTAAGTTTTCATGAAATAATCATATCAAGAGATGATCAGAGGATAGTTTCCGCTGATTCGGAGGTCTATGATGCTCTTGGCAATTATATTGTTAAGCCAATGTATGAGCTGATTGCCGTCGAGGATATGGAAATATATAAAAATAATATCAAAAATTGCGATGGCACCTTTTATCCCAGTAAGATAATGGCACCTGACACTATGTACTACACATATATGAGGGCTAAGGCTGATAACGACCTGATAAGGCTTACTGTAGTCAATGCGCATGATCTTTTGAATGCACACTCTTCACTTATGAAGACAATCAATGCTTTTAGAACACAACTTGATTTGTATGAGGATGTTTTCTTTGAGTATGACAAAGATCTTGGCACGGTAGAGGTTTCTAATACTGAGCGCGCATATTTTGACACAGGAACATATTCTCTTAGTGAATTTGAGGAACTTTTGCTCGCCAAGGCAGATGAAGAGCAGAGGCACGCCGTTAAGAGCTTTATAACCCAGGTTAAATCTGGTGTTGGTAGGAGTACTACTATAATAGATGGTAATATCTTAAGTGATGATCCAAGTGTGACACATACAGTATTAGATGAGGCTTTTATTTTCTACGGAGCGGACAGCGAGGGCGTAGTTGGGCACATTCAGCTTAAAAGAGATAACGAATCTGTCAAGGTCAATGACATCAAGCATGATTCCCTTACCGGCCTTATAGATAAGACGGATATTATCAGGATTGCCAAGGAGAGGATAGATGACAGGCGCCTTGAGGGAACAGCTGTAGCTATAATAGATGTGGACTTCTTTAAAAGCGTCAATGACAGCTATGGTCATCAATTTGGCGACGAAGTTATCAAAAAAGTGGCAGATATAATATCCAATGAAGTAGGGACGCATGGTGTTTCCGGGCGCTTTGGCGGAGATGAGTTTTTTATTGTTCTATACAATATTATGTCAGAGGATGAGATAAGGCCTATACTAAAGGCCATCAAGAATAAGGTCAGCTCAACTTTTCCTGACAAGGGGCTGGACAAGGATACTCCTCTTTCGGTTTCTATTGGTGCAGCTGTATTTCCGAAGGATGCAGATTGTTACGATGATCTTTTTATGCTGGCGGATCACTGCCTGTATTTGGCCAAGAAAAAGGGCAGAAACAGATATATTGTTTACACACGGGAAAAGCATGGCACTTTAGAGAACATAAAGCTTAAAAATGGCTCTTCTGCCATGGTGAACGAAAGAGATGTTTCCTGTGGTGATGTAATTGTGAGGATGTTTGATACAGCTCTTCATAATAAAGATAACAATTATGAGAAATTCATGAATGAGTTTGCGGAAACTTTTGAGTTTCAAAATGTCATGCTATTTGATGGAAATCCTTTTGAGTTTAGATATGCTGCCGGCAGTAGTGCCATCAATGATAAGGATGCGATTGAGTTCGTGCTCAAGATTCTTAATAGTGATGCAAAAGAGAAATATTTTTCTCTGGGTGATTTTGTTGTCATTAACCGACTTGAAATGTTACCACCACATGCACATGATATCAAGGAATTCCTTGTGAACAGAGGCATATATTCCATGATCATCATAAGATTCTTTGACATAAACCAAAAAGAGTGCATACTTATCATTACAAGTGTTGGGAAAAAGAATCAGTGGAATCAGTATCAGTTCAAGTACTACAGGGCATTTACTGATCTGTTGTCACTTATTTCGATAAATTGTTGACGAATGTAGTATCATGAGGTATCATGTACACAATTAAATAGTATCTTCAGGGCAGGGTGCGATTCCCTACCGGTGGTATAGCCCACGAGCCGCAAGGCATGATTCGGTGTGATTCCGAAGCCGACAGTATAGTCTGGATGGAAGAAGATGGTTCTTTTAGTAATGTATTGCTCTGAGATTTTATATCTCAGAGCTTTTCTTTTTACAAGGCCGCTGATATGAAGTATTTCAGCTATGTCTTTATATTACTGGAAAACGAGTTTATTTTTGCCCCGGAGCTTAGGTTTCCGGGGCTTTTTTCAATATTTAAATCTATTTTGTTGGAGGAGAGGATGGAAGATAGAAAATACATGGAACGGGCCCTGGAACTTGCCAGAAAAGGTGCAGGCTTTGTCAGCCCAAATCCCATGGTGGGAGCAGTGATTGTCAAAGATGGGGAAATTATAGGCGAGGGCTACCACGAGAAATATGGCGAACTCCATGCCGAGAGAAATGCACTGAAAAATTGCAGGAAATCCCCAAAGGGAGCAACAATGTATGTCACACTTGAGCCATGCTGCCATTACGGCAAAACGCCGCCCTGTACAGAGGCGATAATTGAGAGCGGAATAGAAAGAGTGGTCATAGGAACCTTGGATGTTAACCCCGTTGTAGTTGGGAAAGGCGCCAGAATTCTTGCAGAAACCGGCATCAGGGTTGAGGTTGGAGTGCTGGAGACAGAATGTAAAAAGCTCAACAGAGTATTCAATAAATACATGACTTCAAGGCTTCCCTATGTGGTGATGAAGTACGCTATGACAGCAGATGGCAAGATAGCAACAGCAAGCGGCCAGTCCAAGTGGATCACAGGGGATGCGGCCAGAGAAAATGTTCACAGACTGCGTAAAAACCTCTCCGGAATCATGGTTGGGGTGTCTACGGTTATAGCCGATGATCCAAGTCTTGATTGCAGGCTTGATGAACCCTCCCAAAATCCAGTCAGAATAATCTGTGACTCAAACCTCAGGACGCCTCTGGATTCCAAGGTTGTCACAACGGCTAGAGAAAACCAGACAATAATTGCTACATCCAGTGAAGATGTTCTGCGGAAAAAGAAATATGAGGAGCGAGGCTGTAAGATTTTGCAGGTTCCAAGGACCAGTAATGGCATTGATCTAAATATCCTTATGAAGGAACTTGGTGGAATGGGGATAGACAGCATACTTCTAGAGGGGGGTGGCACGATCAATTACAGTGCACTAGAGAGCAGGATTGTAGATGAAATTCACATTCATATAGCTCCAAAGATATTTGGGGGAAATGGCAAGTCACCAGTGGAAGGCCTTGGCATAAGTGACATTGGAAGCGCCATACAGTTAAAGCCCATTGTCACTACCTGGTGCGGAAATGACCTTGTCATAGAAAACGAGGTGGTCTACTGATGTTTACGGGGATAGTTGAAGAACTTGGAAAGATAAAGAGAATCACAAGAGGGAGCGACAGGCAGACTATTACTGTTAGTTGTAACAGGATTCTTGAGGACATCCATGTGGGGGATAGCATTGCTGTCAATGGCGTGTGCCTTACAGTAGTGGATTATGGGAAGGATTTTTTTATAGCGGATGTTATGAATGAAACTTTCTCCAGATCTGGGCTTGGTAGTCTTGCCATAGGAAGTCCGGTAGACCTTGAAAGGGCTATGCCTGCAAATGGCCGCTTTGGAGGGCACATAGTCAGCGGACATATAGATGGTACCGGGAAAATAAAGAGTATGCGTCAGGATGGAAATGCTGTCTGGTTTGAAATTGGTACTGCCAGAGATATCCTTGATGGAATCGTAGAAAAGGGCTCTATTGCCATAGACGGAATAAGCCTGACTGTAGCTTTGGTATCTGCAGATAGCTTTAAAGTATCGATAATTCCGCATACGTTACAGGAAACAGTTTTAGGACACAGGAAAATAGGGGATGTTGTAAACCTGGAGAACGACGTGATTGGAAAATATGTAAAGAAATTCATGGAGTGCCAGGATAGTACTGGTATAACCAGAGAGTTTCTCTTGGCAAATGGATTTTGAGTTGCCCAGTTAGTTTATAAGAGCGGAATTATCAGAGAAAATCATAAGGAAAGGTTAAGTTATGGAAAAAGAATTAATTGAAAAAGCCATAAGTGATTTACAAAATGGAAAGATCATTTTGGTCATGGATGATGAGGGCAGAGAAAATGAGGGAGATTTTATCTGCGCTGCAGAATTTGCTACGACAGAAAATGTGAACTTTATGGCAACAGAGGGAAAAGGCCTCATTTGCATGCCTATGAGCGAAGAAATATCGGATAAGTTAGCTCTTTTACCTATGGTTAGTCACAATACCGATAATCATGAGACTGCATTTATGACGTCAATTGACCATGTGGACACGACCACAGGAATTTCTGCGGCAGAAAGGGCGTTGACAGCTCGGCACTGCGTAAGAGACGATGCTACTCCTATGGAGTTTAGGCGCCCAGGGCATATGTTTCCTCTGGTAGCAAGAAAGGGCGGAGTGATCGAGCGCCCAGGGCATACAGAGGCAACAGTGGATCTTTTAAAGCTTGCAGGCCTTAAAGAGTGCGGCCTTTGCTGCGAAATAATGGCAGAGGATGGCTCTATGATGAGAGGAGATGAGCTTAGAAAACTGGCCAAGGAAAAGGGCATTACATTTATAACAATTCCGCAGCTTATTGAATACAGGAAGGTCTACGACAAGCTTGTAGAATGTGTTGCAATAGCTAAGATGCCTACAAGATATGGCGAGTTCATGGCTCATTGCTATATCAATAAATTAAACGGAGAACACCACGTTGCCCTGGTTTTAGGAGATATAGAAGATGGCAAGGAAGTTCTTTGCCGCGTCCATTCCGAGTGCCTAACAGGAGATGTCTTTGGTTCCATGAGATGTGATTGCGGCCAGCAGTTCGATGCTGCAATGAAGGCAATTGCAGCAAAAGGCAGGGGAGTTCTTTTGTACATGAGACAGGAAGGTCGAGGAATAGGACTTGTTAACAAGTTAAAGGCTTATAAGCTCCAGGATGGAGGAATGGATACTCTGGATGCCAATATTGCCCTGGGATTTCCTGGTGATATGCGTGAATACTACACTGGAGCCCAGATATTAAGGGATTTGGGCATACGTTCATTAGAGCTCCTTACAAATAATCCTGACAAGGTTTATCAGCTTGAAGACTATGGGATAGAGATTTCAAGGAGAGTTCCCATAGAAATCAAGGCAAATAGCTATGACATTTTTTATTTAAGAACAAAAAAAGCCCGTATGGGACATTTATTGGAGGTATAAAGGTATGAATATTTATGAAGGAAAACTGGTATCAGAAGGTGTTAAGGTTGGAATCGTTGTAGCAAGATTTAACGAGTTCATCACATCAAAGCTTCTGGGGGGCGCCATTGATGGCCTTAAGCGTGAAAATGTCAAGGAAGAAGATATAGAGGTTGCCTGGGTTCCAGGAGCCTTTGAAATCCCTCTTATCGCCAAGAAAATGGCGGAGTCTGGCAAATATGACGCAGTTATCTGCCTCGGCGCGGTTATTCGTGGTGCCACATCTCATTATGACTACGTCTGTTCAGAGGTTTCAAAAGGAATTGCGCAGGTCAGTATGAACTCTGGAATTCCTGTGATGTTCGGAGTACTCACCACAGATACTATCGAGCAGGCCGTTGAGCGTGCGGGTACCAAGGCTGGTAACAAGGGCTTTGAATGTGCTCAGGGAGCAATAGAGATGGTAAATCTGATAAAGTCATTTGAAGTGACTAACTGATTGAAGTAAACTAGTCTTATAACAAAATAACATACGATTGTTATTGACAAAAGGTACTATATAATTTCTGAGGTGTGCGTGATAAAGTCAATGTAGGTACAGTGTTAGTTTCATTTTCGGGAGCATTGATGAGATTATCCAATAAGAAAACCATTATCGCCATAATCATAGCTAATGTCATGTTGGTTCTTTTTGCTATTGCCGGAAAAATGCTTACAAGATTCGACTATGAGGATCATCTGGATGATACGGTGATATCTGTTGACGGAACAGACATTACTCTTAGAGAATTTGGATATTACATTTACGAAGTAGAGAGCTTTGTGCAAAACCAGGCACTCTTGTATGATCCTGAGAATCCTAAGCACTGGTGGAATACGCATTTTTCTGCCGGCCCTGATTCACAGTTTGTATGCGATTATGCTAAAAAAGTGGCATTGAACACTTGTATTTGCGATCAGATATATTACGAGGAAGCTGTTAAATCTGGAATAGGCCCCGAAGAAGCACTGACATCACAGACTATAGGAGAAGCAAGAGCTCTTTATCTAAACATGACTCCCCTGCAGCTTGAAGCTACAGGGCTGGATGAAGAACTTATCATTGAAATGCATAATAGGCATGTGATTGCTTCAAAATATGCGAAGAAGCTCTCTGGCGAGCAGAACTTTAGTAAGTACGATAAAGAGCCAGATGAGCTTCTAAACTGGGATGGAGAGTATTATCAGGAAGAAATCCTCCCAAAACATGAAGTAACAATAAGCGATAAGATATTGCGCAAGATTACACTAGGAAAAATAACTGTGAACCATGATGCGTAATTGTCCTTAAAAGATTTCCTAAAAGATTCCTAAAAAATTGGTATCGCAGAGTGGATTGCAGAAAAAATGAGCGGTGAGCATCTTGATCTAAGGGATGCTCAGAAAAAGAGTGCTGATTACTTCAAGGATTTTGACGCGATCTGCTACGGAGGTTGGGCTATGGCAGGTAATCTGGTCAAAGGTAATACAGTAGAGGTTGATGCGGTTTCGGGTGCAACGATGTCCAGTGAAGTAATAAAAGACGCAGTCAGGGATGCGTTAAGATCAGGCCTTTAACTTGCAGTTTAAAATGGTCGTTATATGCTTCACAAACTGGCATAAACTGCATAAAATTTCATCCGGGCGCATTGCCCGGATATTTTTTGATATATATACGCTTGCGTATATATAATTCTAAGTATATAATAAAGGTGGAAGGAGGATGCGACTATGTACATTAAGCAATATCTTGAAGATAACAGTATATCTATATATAAAGTGGCGAATAGCGCTCTGGTTGCTTATCCTACGGTCTTTAACATTGTTAATGGGAAGGTAGATATCCTAAACTGTGCTCTTGGTGTTGTAAAAAAGATAGCGGATGCTCTTAACCTCACAATAGACGAGCTGCTTACCCTGTGTGATAAGAACCATTCCTTCAATCTTTTCAGAAGTGAGCAGTGTCATCTAGTAAATCGTATTGGTGAGATAGATTACGTAATCGACCTTTTGGAAAAGAAAAAGATAGATTATTACTGGAAATTGGATATGAAAGCAGAAGCTTTTTATCTTCTTGCAATGCTTGATTATCTGAGCAGGCGGAACGACCTTCCTAAATGTACTGAGTATGAGAACATCAGACGATATAAGTTGGAAAAGCCGGTTTTTCCCGCTGATACAGAGTTATCAGAAAAGCTTTTGGGGAAGGATGCACACCAAGAAGCTTTGAATAATGCTATACCTGAGTTTCTAAATTTTAATATTGTTGAATGTGAGATCATAAATGGATAAAGTTTTGTTTACGAAAGATAATATAGACAATCTGCTGTTCCAACTGGCAAAAGAATACAAAAAGATCAATAGAAAAAATACACCGGCAGAGATTGTTATCATAGGTGGAGCAGCAATAGTGTCCAAATATGGCTTCCGGGCGTCAACAACGGATATTGATAGTTTGATTTTTGCCTCGTCTTCAATGAAGGATGCAATAAATACCGTAGGTGACAAAAATGGACTGCCCACAGGTTGGATCAATGAGGAATTCAGAAAAACAAGTTCATACACTGAGAAGATCAGGCAGTATTCCAAGCATTATAAGCTGTTTGCAAATATTCTAGAAGCGAGGATGCTTCCTTCCGAGTACGATGTAGCAATGAAACTTGCGTCATTGAGACCGTACAAGTATGATATGTCAGATGCTGTTGGCATCATAAAGTCAGAGAATATTACAAGAGAGCAGATAGAAAAAGCAGTTGTAGATTTTTATGGAGGATTCGAAAATCTGTCTCATCCCGCTGAAGCAAAGAAACTTCTTGATAGCATCTTTTCTGCGCATAACCTGGATGAATTATATGACAGTACCAGAACATCAGAATCGGATAACCGGGTAATACTCAAGGATATCGATGATAATTATCCGAAGCTTCTTAATGAAGGTAATTTGGCAAGCGTGCTAGAGGCTGCAAAAAGGAAGAAAGACAACAAATCTAACTGATAGAACAAGGGCTTTTCTGTAAAGCTATGCCATTGAATATAGATATTAAGAACACTAGTCACGGGGATGATGATTTTAGAGAAACGCTTCTTGTGGACTTAGGTAAGGAGAAAATAGTAATAAAGATTTCTTCAAATGGATTTACAGATGAAAAACATCTTGTTCTGTGGGAGCGGATCGCTAAAGAATACCGCAATCTCGGATATTATTGTCCTAAGTTTATCAGAGCGCTGGACGGCACATTTCCGACGGTTGTATATAAAGACATGAAGTGGCTGGAAATGGCCAAAACGTTACCTGAGAAGTTTACTGCTCAGATTGAAAGAATATGGAACAACTGGCTTGTATCAAGGAGAGAACTTGAAAAGATATATCATAGGCTTCCGACGTCAGTGTTTCAGGCGGATATAAATGATACGAATGTTTTGTTGGATGAAGAGGGAAATTTTAGGGGAGTTTACGATTTTAATATAGGTGGAAAGGAAGTATACAATTTGAAGATTTCTCATAAGAGATATATTGGATAGCATATGGTTATATAAGAATTAGTTATGAAATGTCTGGCACTGTGGTTCTCTATTTTTGCTGAACCACAGTGCTTTTCTATGATTCAGAATCTCTGATGCAAGAAATCATAACAACACAAATCTTCATTACTAACTGCAAATTATTACAATCTGGCCGTTAATTATTACAATTAGCGGCCTTATTTACTGCAGGGATGGTATAATTCCCTTGTGTGTTTATATACTTATTATGCTGATGGGGGAGCTTATGAACACCTACAAAGTAGCTATATGTGATGATGAATCACTAACTTGCCAGGAAATTGAAAAGATACTAATTGAGAATTCACAGCAGATCGGCGCCAAATTTGACGCTGAGATATTCTACACAGGGGAAGCACTGATAGAGAGTATAAGGTGTGGCTCGTCTTATGATTTCTTGATTCTTGATATAGAACTCGCCAGAATGAGCGGCATTGACGTTGGAAAATTTCTGCGTGAGAAGAACAGAAACTTCCATACTCAGATCATATATGTTTCGTCAAAAGAAACTTATGCCATGAAACTATTTTCTGTTCAACCGCTGGACTTTCTTGTAAAACCAATCACTGAGGAATCCCTTTTTAAGGCATTGAAGCGAGGCTTTGAAATAATTGGAGAATCGGAAGACTTTTTCATTTGCAATGTAAAAAGAGAGAACATAACCATCAGCTGTAAGGACATATTATATCTTAGCAGCAACAAAAGAATAATCTCTGTAGTCTGTAGGGATGAAACCATAGAATATTACGGAAAACTTTCAGAAGAGATGAAACAGCTTCCAGATTATTTTGTGCAGATTCATAATTCATATGTGATCAATCTGAATGCACTTAAGAAGAGTGGAACTGATTATGTGATCATGAA
Organism: Butyrivibrio sp. INlla14; assembly: GCF_900102515.1. Taxonomy (GTDB): domain Bacteria; phylum Bacillota; class Clostridia; order Lachnospirales; family Lachnospiraceae; genus Butyrivibrio. Next base: position 56,193 of record NZ_FMVS01000004.1, on the reverse strand, counting down.
TAATGATGAGCAGATCAGTATCAGCAGAAAATACGCAGATTCTTTTAAAGATAAAATCTTTTCCCGTTGGAAAAAAATGTGTTGTGAGGGCTAAATGGAATACTACCTGATAAATATTATCTGCAACTTTTTCTTGTTGCTTGTGATCAGACAATTTCTGGGGGATTTCCTCCAATTTGAAACAGATAATAGAATAAAAAGAGCTGTCTTTTCCGTATGTTGGCTTGTGGGAACTTTCGCGGTTGCTTAATGCTTTTGATGTCGGAGGCAGATCTCGCATGGCCAGCAGTACGCCCGTAGTAAAAGGAAATTTCACTGAGTATTTCAAATGTAATGACTGTGGAACGGTATATCCATATACAAGAGAAAAATAATAATTATGTATTCTATGATCCGTAGAGTTGTATAGAGGGTATTCTGCTTAGCGCAGATAGCTCTATGACATGTAACTTGATACGCTTTATCCGTAATCTATTGTCGCGGACAGGAGGATAAATAAATGAATCAGGAATTATCTGTCAATCTGAATGAACTTCTGTCTGGGGAAAGACTCTCTAAAGAGAGTTATAACGGAAAGGCGGAAGAAAATATGATGGATTTGGCTAAAGATGCTCAGGAAGGAAAAAACAATAAAAGAAGAGTTGGAATAATAGGTGCTGTTTGTGGAATACTGGTGCTTTTGCTTTTTATTGAATTCACAATAATATTCGCAGGAGGAATCGGAGGATTATATTATTATCTGGACTTGCCGACACTTATGATGATTGTGGGTATACTTATAGGAATAGAACTGATTGCCGGAAGGTTTAGAAGGTTTTTTAGGGCACTTATTGCCTCAATTAGAAATAATGTTCTTTTGGATGATGATTCCAGAAAGCTATATCTTCAAGACTTGAAATTTGCCATAAGATCCACGGTTATAGCAAGTTTTTTCACGGCTCTTATCGGATTTATCAACTTTTTGCACACTATGTCTGAACCGGCCACAATCGGTGCGAACATTGGAATAATTACTGTTAGTTTCTTTCATGGTTTGGTGATTGTGGCGCTGATATTTGCACTCAGAGAAAGACTGAAGAAATGAATATATTATAAGTGTTTATATTACAGCATAATCGACGAAGTTGATGGGGGATTGGATCGCTGGAGTATTAGTATCTGAGTTGACCTCTTTTCGCAAATTTGTTATATGAGTCATGCAAATATATGCTGGTGATTGACTCGCATTATTATATTCTGCTTTTTGAGTCAATGTATTAGAAAGTCTTATTTGACCTCATTTTTTAATAATTCAAAATGGGTCAATCATGTAGTTGTAGATTGTTGACTGCAATTACAGTTTGTAGATAATGAGTCAATTGATACCCTGATTCACTATGACCGCATACTGTAAAATTGGATGCTGAGTCAACCAGTAGAACTTTGCATATTGACTGCAAACATAGATAATATCAGATGAAGTCAACTAGCGGAATAGAATTGCTCCATCAATATTTAATCAGAACTATTGAGCCTGTTATATCTGAATTATCAAAACATGCATAGGAACAATAGAACTTCGATATTGTTTACAAATGAATTTGATATTTTATCATGATAAAATGGCGGAGAGAGCAATTTAGCTTTCTCCGCCAATATTTTTGAATTATCTTTTGATTATATGAACGGCCGCTAGCAATATCATCAAAACACCAACAACTGTGAAGCAGGCTGATACGCCAAGCTCTGCGACAAATGCCGATGCAAACAGGAATACGACTTCAACAAGGTTTACGCCCATGTTGTATGCAGATAAAACCTCGGCTCTTTTATCTTCAAGATGGTTCTTGTCTATGACCTTATTCTCCATCTCATCAAAAATATACGCCGGAACTGAAACTATAAGTGGAAGAACTAACATGATTGGTATGATAACCAGCGTGATATTTATTCTTCCGAATAGGAGCATGCAGATACCTGAAATGATGAAGCCGATAACAAAAGTTTTGAAGTAATTCTTTTCTCCGATAGTATCAAGTATCTTCTCAGCAGCCATCTGAAATACTGAGTATCCAAGGATGATAGCTGTCATCCATTCTTCAGAAATCCCAAGAATTTCCAGCTTGTCTACGTAAAAGAAATTGATAAGGATAAAAGAAATACTGACGCATGCAAGGGTAATCATGATTATGATGTTCTCAGCATTTATTTTAAGAATAAAGAGCTTGCTGAGTTTGCCACAAGACTCCTTAGAAGCAGCACTTGCCTCAGTATCAGTACCGCTTTTGGCCTTCTCTTTTTCTATGCCAAAACTTACCAGAACAGCTTTTAAGTTCATTGCAGCCGTGAGTAGTAGTAAACCCTCAATACCAAAGAAGTGATAGATACCGGCATACATTATGGTACTTGCGATGAATCCTGCAGTACCAAAGTTCCCGACTCTTGCGCTCTTAACAACGTATTCACCTTCATCATATTTCTGATACAGATATGCGCTGATGGTTCCAGATGTAAAACAGTTTGCAATTCCCTCAATAATCGCCTCTGCGATAAACAGATAGTAATTTTTTGAAAGAAAGGCGGCAAGCATCATGCTTCTGGCAATAAGGAGCATGATCTGGGAAAGCACAATAGTATTCTTATAACCAACAACATCAGTAATCTTTCCGGTTGGGATTTCTCCAAGGAAAATAGTAACAGACAGAATCGCCTGCAAAATAAAGAACTGGTCAAGGCTGACACCTGCACGGGTTCTGACCAGCAGCGCCACTGGCGCAAAGAAAACAAGGCCATTTAAGAATGACACAGCTTCAAGGTTGTCTATATTAAGTTTTTTATTCATCGTATGAATCCTCCAACAAAAAGTAAGTATTTAAGATAACAAAAATAAACCTGTCATGCAGGCATAACTGTTTTTGCTTTTTTACTTTTCGTTAGAAAATCAACGTCTCATCTTTCGCAACCTCTGCTGTAATAAAACTAAATAGTAGTCTATCACAGTGCATTGGACCTTACAAGGTCCTTTCTAGTCAAAAGTTATTTCTACAACCTATGGTTGTAAAAAAACTCCAATAAATCGATTTACTGTTGAATAGATGAATGATATCTTTAACACATCAGATCTGAACGAATAAAACGTTGTTTGGCTATAGACGACATATAGGAAGGAGCACTTCTATGACTATAGGTGAAAAAATAAGAGTATTAAGACGTGACAAGAACATGTCTCAAAGTGAACTGGCAAAGGTTCTTGGAGTTACCAGCCAGGCAATCAGTAAGTGGGAAAAAGATATCTCAAATCCGGATATATCTCTTTTGCCGGATCTGGCTGCATGCTTCGGAGTGGCAATTGATGACCTCTTTGAGTATTCAAAGGAAAAGCAGTATGAAAAGATTGAAAATACAATAGACCATGCAAACGAGATCAGCACTACTCAGTTTGTGAACATGGAAAATTTCTTGATGGAAGAAATACAAAAGAATCCGGAGAATTACAGACCAATTAATCTGATTGCAAATCTCTATGAGGCCTGGGCGGATTTCATGGAGAGGAAGTCTTTTGTATATGCAAAGAGAGCAATAGAGCTTCAGCCTAATTCCAAGCAGGACATGACGATTGTGGCCCATGCACTTCATTGTAAGCTCTATGATTGGGATGTATGTAATCACAAGGAATCTATTGATTATTGGAAATCAATCATTAAGGCTGAGCCCAAGAACGTCAGGGCTTATCTGTATCTTTTGGATGATCTCATGGACGCCGGGCGCCTTCGTGAGGCAAAAGAGGTGCTGGAAGAAGCAAGGACTGTTAATGAAGATACTCTGTATGAAGCCTATGAAATACAGATTGAAGAGTGCGAGTATGGCTTCGATGCAGTGATTGACAAGTATAGGACGCTGGCAAAAAAACACCCTAAAGATTGGCGCGTTTTATTTAATGTAGCCAATCAGCTCTCTCATTATGAGCACTATGAGGAGGCAATCACATACTGGCTCAAAGGGCATGATGCTATGGAAAAACCGCGTTATACAGACTTTTACGAATCCACAGCCCAGTGCTATTTAAGGCTAGGCGACACAGAATCTGCCATCAAGTACTATAAGAAAAAGAAACAGCTCCTTAAGACCGAATGGGGTGTAAAATATGGCAGAGAACTTGATGAGATCGATAAGACCATCGAGGAACTTAGCAAATAACATACATAAGGAACATTAACTAGCAATGAAGTATTTAAAGCAATACAAGAATTTAAGCAAAGAAATCTACGTCCTATTTTTTGGACGCATAGTAACAAGCATGGGGTCTCTTATCTGGCCCATAATGACACTGATTCTCAAGAATAAGCTTGGTTACAATGCTACAACCATTGCAACTATAGATATGGTACTGGCAATATTCCAATTCCCAATTGTAATACTGGGTGGAAAGCTTGCCGACAGTGTTAGTAGAAAAAAGATTATAGTTTGTTGTGATATGGTAACTGTAATCTGCTATTTTATCAGCGGTTTGATTCCTCTATCCTTTGTCAGTGTCGCTCTTTTCTATATTGCAGGTCTTTTTGCAGCGGTAGAAGGACCATCTTATGATGCGCTTATTGCTGACCTTAGTGATTCTGACAACAGAGAGCAGGCATATAGTCTTCAGTACCTTGGCATGAATTTGGGACTTGTGCTTGCGCCTACGCTTGGCGGGTTATTATTTGAACACTATTTATGGCTTGCCTTTTTGATAACCTCAGTAGCGACGTTTTCTTCAACACTTTTAATTATTCTTTTTATCAAGAAGCTAAGTGTGGAAAAGAAAAATGTCAGCGAATATGAGGAAAAACGCGAAGGAACAAAGCTATTGGAAATCCTGAAGGAGCGTAAAATACTGCTTTTGTACATTGCTGCCTCGGGATTCTGCAATCTGGTTTACTCGCAGTTCAATTATCTTTTGCCGCTTCACATGGAGCACCTTTATGATGCTAAAGGCGCAACGATATTTGGACTACTAACCAGTACAAATGCGATAGTGGTTGTAATTGGAACTCCGCTAATAACAACGCTTCTTGCAAATATTATAGATGTCAGGAAATTCCTGATTGGCGAAGCCTTGATCGTAATTGGTCTTGTCAGCTTTAATTTTTTTGGCAGATGGATTCCTATTTATTTTATGCTGATGGCAGTGTTTACGATAGGAGAAATCTTCTGTACCATAGCCAGTTCACCCTACATGACAAGGCGTGTGCCTTCAACACATTGGGGAAGGGTAAACTCAACAATCAATATCTTTTGTATGGCCGTAACGTCTCTTGGAAATATCCTGATAGGAAAACTGTTTGATACATATGGCTTTAGTAGTGCCTGGCTTTTTGTTGCTGCAGTTGGTAGCATGGCGATTATGCTGATTTTACTACTAAATGTGTTTGATCGTGCTAGTTTCCCGCTTTTGTATAAGAAGGCAGACGAATAACGAGGACGGAGGCGTATACCATTGAATATTGGTAGGTATGAGAATAGTAATGTTGATTTTATGGAGTTTAATACTGTTGGCTCTGGCGGAAAGGCTTATATAATTGACTGGGGCTTTGGCGGTATAATGCCATATTCACTGGATATAGCCAGATTCCTTGCTGACACTTTTGAGTTCTTGGACTATCCCAACAACATGTATCAGGGAAGCCTTACTACAGAGAAACGCAGCGATACCCACTATGAAGTAGAGTTTAGAGACGTTTCTTTCAAATATCCCGGAAGTGATAATTATGCCCTGAAGAACGTAAATCTTAAGTTTACAGTAGGAGAGAAGCTTGCTGTTGTCGGAATGAACGGAAGTGGCAAGACTACCTTTATTAAACTTTTATGCAGACTCTATGATCCCACAGAAGGTACGATTCTTTTAAATGGCATAGATATAAAGAAGTATCGATATGATGAATACATGAATATCTTTTCCATTGTATTCCAGGATTTCAAGCTTTTTGCTATGCCTCTTGGAGAAAATGTCGCTACAAGCTCTGATTATGACAGGGATGAAGTTACAAGATGTCTTGAAAAAGCCGGCTTTGCTGATAGATTAAAGCGGCTTCCTAAAGGACTGGATACATTTCTTTATAAGAAGCTTGATAAGGAGGGCGTTGAGGTTTCCGGAGGAGAAGCCCAGAAGATTGCTCTTGCCAGAGCTCTTTACAAAGATGCGCCATTTGTCATTCTTGATGAGCCCACTGCAGCTCTTGATCCGGTGGCTGAGGCAGAGATTTACAGCAAGTTCAACGATATAGTTGGAGATAAGACTGCGGTATACATCAGCCACAGACTTTCATCATGTAAGTTCTGCGATGAAATAGCAGTTTTCCATGAAGGTGGCGTTATTCAGAAAGGTACACATGAGCAATTACTTGCAGATACAACTGGAAAGTATTATGAGCTGTGGAATGCACAGGCCCAGTACTATAACGATGATGTTAAAGAAGTATGCTGATTATTTGCTTATTTTTCACTATGCTCCGGTTATTAAGTTCCTCGACGTTTACATGAGATGATGATCTCAGCAGGTTTAGGCTTGCTGAGATTTTTTAATTTAAGTTCCATGAATAATTAAAATCTGTCAAAAAGAAGTCCTTGACTTTCGAACCGATTTATTTACTAAAACATCATATAGTTGTTTTCTCAATTATAATAATCCTAGTAGCGCCAGAATAATGATAACAGGACAAATATAAGGCTATAAATGCGTTATATTTGTCCTGTTATCATTTATAAATTGACAAATAGGACAAATAAGATATAATTGTAATCATGATAGGAAGAATAAAAGAGCAAGAAGAACTGAATAGGATATATGAAAGAAAGCAGTCAGACCTAGTGGTGATCTATGGTAGAAGACGTGTTGGAAAAACATTTCTGGTCAACAACACGTTTAGAGGAATGTATGCTTTTCATCATACTGGATTGTCACCTGTTAATGAAAAGGGAGAAAGCGTCACATTAAAAGATCAGCTTGAAAGCTTTTATCTTTCCCTACAGATGTACGGAATGAAAAAAAGCGCAAGGCCATCTAGTTGGCTTGAGGCATTTTTTATGCTTAAGAAGCTGCTTACAGAAAAAGATGATGGTTCAAAGCAGGTGGTTTTTATTGATGAACTCCCATGGATGGATACCAAGAGATCCCGATTCATTTCTGCTTTCGAAGAATTCTATAATGGTTGGTGTAATGAACGTGGGAATATTATGCTGATAGTATGCGGAAGCGCTAATTCGTGGATTCAGAACAAGCTGATAAATAACAGAGGTGGTCTTTATAACAGAATTACACATAAGATCAAATTGTCGCCCTTTACACTAAGAGAATGTGAAGAATATTTCCTGAGTCAAAACATCCAATTCTCAAGGTATGATATTGCGCAAAGCTATATGGTATTTGGGGGAGTCCCATTTTATCTTGGATATATGGATGGCAGGTTGAGACTAGCTCAGAACATTGACAGGATATTGTTTAATGAAAACCCGATGCTGAAAGGAGAATATGAAAACCTCTTTACATCAGCGTTTGATAAACCTACTAAAACTAGAGAAATTGTTGAGTTTTTATTTGAAAAGAGCATAGGATATACAAGAAGCGAAATAGCTGAAAAATTTAAGGATATATCAGGTAGTGAACTAAATAAGATTTTGTCTGCACTTGAGGAAAGCGATTTCTTGATAAAATATATTCCATTTGCCGATGGCAAAAGGGAAGAAAAATACAGATTGTCAGATTCGTATTGCCTTACATACTTACACTTTATTAAAGGCCAAAAGAAAAGAGAAAACTTCTGGCAATCCAATGTAAACTCAAGCAGTTTAAATATTTGGAGAGGTCTGGCTTTTGAAAATGTCTGTTACCTGCATTATCCTCAGATAAAGAAATCCCTTGAGATCAGCGGTGTTGAATCAAGTATGTCTATGTGGATAAAGGAAAAAACTGATGATTCAGAAGGAACTCAGATAGATCTTCTGATAGACCGCGCAGATAATGTAGTGAACCTCTGTGAGTTAAAGTTTTATAGTGGTGAATTTTCAGTTGACTATAATTATGAAGAAAAGATGCGGACTAGAGACAGACTTGTAATGGAAAAGATTTCCAGAAAAAAAGTAGTCAGAAATACGCTGGTAACGACTTATGGATTAAAGAAAAATACCTATAGTGATATATTTACTAATGTGATAACATTGGAAGATTTATTTGTATGATATAACAAAGGTGTATCCGAGCATGCGTAGGTCACTTTTATTATGTTACATTCACGGCTTTTGAAATTTGACGGAAGATTGATTTTTTCATAGTTTCAGAATGTAGAAAAGTGGTTTTGAGAATTGGTGGATAAGCTTAAAAATAAGTGAGAATATATGTATGAAGATTGGAGAATTTGCCAAAAAGCATCAGGTAACTGTTGATACAGTCCGTCACTATATAAACGAAGGCTTGCTTACGCCACTTCGGGAGAATACACAGTATAACTTCTCTGAAATTGATGATGGGGTAATGGATACAATCCTGCTTTTGAAGAGCATGAATTTCAGGCTGGATGAAATGAAGGCATACCTGCTCGTGCAGACTATGTTTACCAGTAGTACGTACAGCTATCTTGGCAGCTTTAAGACTGATTTTGAAAAGAAGCTTTTGGAAAATCAGAAAGAGATTGAAAAGCTTCAGAGGGTAAACAAGATAATCGAAGATAAGCTGTCTGAGTACAACAAAGGCTTTTCTTTCAAAAGGGGCAATCGTAGACAGCTTTAAGACTATTTTTCATGTGGCAGATCCGCCAAGCCCTGATGAAAAGAAATTCTTTGATGATATGAAAAACCTTGGATTTCAAAAGCATTCAGCCTACAAAACGAAAAATATTCTTTTAACAAAGGAATCTAACGACTGGAGTATTCTTGAAAACAAAACAGACATTGAAATACAATATGGCATTTACACTTTCAAAACCTTGGGTTGACCCAAGGTTTTTTCTATAACATGGGAAAAATCGCCCCCAAAAGTGTGTTGACCTCGTCTTAACCCAAGGGACTATATTGAGACCATTCTTTCTATAGTGTCTGCAATAGCAATGCTGGTTATGGCAGGAGTATATTGCGGCTTTTATCACAGTGACAATCATGGCGATCTTCACAGAAATTATCAGTATCTTACAAAAGAGATGTCGGACAAATTTGTCGATGATGCTGTAGAGACAATAATGACGATAATTAAACCGATGATTGGATGAGGCGACAAGAATCACCCTTTTATTATGTTCCAGTAAATTTTATTAAGAAAAGTCGAGATTTGTAGAGGTAATGATGCATAAGATTTTTGGCACAAAAGAAGATAAAGAATATAAAGACAGAATAGGCGCTTATATTATTCCGGTTAAAGGAAATGAAGTTGGTGTCGTAGAAACGCCAAAAGGTTATTTTTTATTAGGCGGAGGTTTGGATGCCGATGAAACAGATTTTCATTGCATTAAACGTGAATGCTTAGAAGAGTCTGGATATGAGGTTGAAATTGGTGGAAAAGTTGGTTCTGCAGAAACCTACATGCTACATCCGACGATAGGATATTTTCATCCTATTCAGACATATTATGTTGGAAAACTATTGGATAAGGTAAAAGAACCAGTTGAACCTGACCATGTTTTTAAATTTGTTAAAGTTGAAGATATTGAAAATAAGATGTATTTAGAGATGCAAAGATGGGCTATAGAACAAGCAATGGCTCATTAAATTCCAAGATTTGTCGGGATGAAGTCTGTTTTTTGTTTGGTCTTACACCGATTGTTTATGTATCAAGATAAAATGCTTACAAATTCTTTAACAATCTGTATATTTCTTGCATAAAATGGGAATGCTTGGGTTGAAGCAATGGCATTTCCATTATTTTTATTAAAACATTACAGTAAAAATACACACGAAGAGCAAATGTGTGTATATATACTTGAATATGTAATTGATTTATCCTGAGTGATGTTGTACTATTAAAGTAAAAATACACACTTGTACAGCTATGTGTGTATGATTGCTTTAAAATGCTAAACCTTCAGCAAAGGAGGCACAACATGGTTCTTACCTATAATGAATGTATTGAAAAATATGGATCGGATTATAAGATCAAGAAAGAGCTGAGCAAGGGAGAGCTCTTTATGAAAGAAAAGGGGATATATTCTACTGTAAGAAATACTTCGGATCTGGATATCATAACAAGTAAATTTCCGAGGGCAGTGTTTACCGGAAAAAGTGCGTTTTATTACCATTCACTTACAGATGTGATACCGGATCATTTTCATCTTGCAACTCGGCGAGAGGATTCAAGGATTAAGGATCAAAGAGTAATACAGTCTTTTCTCAAAGATGATATTTTTGAGCCTGGCATAATTGAGATGAAGTATAATAATTCGAGTATTAGGATATATGATAGGGAGAGAATGCTTATAGAACTTATGCGCTTTAGAAAAAGCGTACCGTTTGATTTGTACAAGGAGATAATACAAAACTATAGGCGCGTAGTAGAGGAAATGGATTTTGGACTTGTTGAGGAGTATGCCTACATGTTCCGAAATGGTAATACACTTATGAATCAGATACAGATGGAGGTTCTTTGATTTCATGAATTTAAGGGATGAGGTAGAAAAGATAAAAACAGAGGGGTATAGCGAAGCAAACGCAGAATCTAAGCTCTGTCAGGATATAGTACTCAAGGCAATTGCAGAAAGCGGAATGGCGAGGAATGCAACCATCAAGACTACAAAGGAAAAAGGATTACTATAACTATAACGGATTCAAATGATACAGTTTTATCACTAAAAATGGATATAGGTGTTCATGCTGATTTATCATTGGAGCAGGAAGATTATGCTTTTGATATAGGATTTCAGGAAGATGCAGTTAGTCTTTTGATTAATTCCAAAGCGCAGATGAGTACAGAAAAACTGAAATCACTTGTTCGATTTGCAAGTAGATCGACGAGATATAAGGATGTATTTGATATCTGTTATCTAAGCGATGATGTGGACAAGGAGCAACTTAGAGATTGTATTGGTAAGTATATCATTTCTGATGAAACACTTAGAAACGTAGCAACAATGGACGATGTTGTTAAACGTGTGGAAAGAGTTTTTAGCAATAAGGCTTATGTAGATTCTGTTTCAAGATCTGGTAAGAACTGGCTTGATATGCCAGTTGAGGCTGTTCTTAAAAAAGATTTGGAGTTTATTAAATCATTATGAAGTAAATAAAGAGGTGACTATTTATTCGCTTTTTTATGTAAAATGGGCTATTTTGGGATGGCACAGAAAAAGCGCATTGCCGATTATACCGGAAAATAATATAAGGTCGGGATTTAAAAATGGCGGAAATGAGAAATCATAACCGCCATTTTTGTTTCATTCTTCAAGTCCTTGTTTGTAGTTATTGCCCCAGACTTCCATAGACTTTATGATCGGTCGCATGGACTCGCCGAGATCACTTAATGCGTATTCAACCCGGGGTGGAACTTCGGGATATACGGTTCGGGTAATGATACCGTCTGCCTCCATGGAACGCAAGCTGTCTGTAAGTACCTTCTGACTGATCCCGTCAAGGGATTTCTGTAATTCATTAAACCGCCAGGGACGGACAAGGAGATTTCGCATGATAAGCAGTTTCCATTTGCTGCCGATAAGGCTGACTGTAGTAGCCACCGGACAATCAGGTAATTCATCCTTTGTTTTCATGATCAGCACCTCATTTTTCACAAAACTTCATATTTGAATGTTACATATAAATTGTATTGTTTTAGCTTCTGTAAGTCAATAAGTTACAAAAAGGTAACTATCTAATAAAAAAGTGCGTACTTACAATGTTTCTCACCCTCTGTGATAATCATGACAACAGGAAGGCAATAGGGCCTACTGAACTCAATTTACAGGAGGTATATATCATGGCATTGACAAACATTTCAGGATGGAACGAGAACGTGAAGGGAAGCGCTTGCGGAGCGGGAGACAAGCATGCTGAAGCACCTGCAGCTTGCGGAGCAGCCGATAAGCCTGAAGAGAAACCTGCAGCTTGTGGTAGTGCTTGCGGAGCAGGGGACAAATAAGAAGATCATAGGAGGGATACGGACATGGCGGCCTACTTTTCATTCCAATGGCATATAACGGATGAATGCGATCAGAGATGTAAGCACTGCTACATCTACTCGGCAGGAAATCATACCTGTCTGCAGTCTATGAACTGGAAACAGATGGAGGATACGTTCTATAACTGCCTTGATTTCTGTGAAATGTATGGCCGCACGCCGTATTTCTACATCACGGGCGGAGATCCGATCCTGCATCCGGATTTCTGGAGACTTCTGTCATTGATGAAGGAACATGATATCAAGTTTACGATCCTGGGGAATCCTTTCCACTTAAACGATCAGGTCTGTATGGAACTTAAAGGGTATGGGTGCGAGAAGTACCAGCTTTCCCTTGACGGGCTTCGTGAAACTCATGACTGGTTCAGAAAGCCGGGGTCCTTTGACTGTACGCTTGAAAAGATCACCTGTATCAATAAGGCGGGAATCCGCAGCGTAATCATGACTACGGTTTCAAAAACAAACCGCATGGAGGTTCCGGGTATCATAGATGCAGCAGTTAAGGCAGGTGCAAACGTATTTGCTTTTTCAAGATATGTGCCAAGTGGCGGTGAACTGGATGCATCCATGACCGCGCAGGAATACAGAGAGCTTCTGACTGTATGTGACAAGAAATTCAAAGAATATGAAGCGGAAGGATGTGATACCTACTTTAACAAGAAAGACCACCTTTGGACGCTATATGAATATGAAAACGGAGAGTATAAGATCCCAGAGAATGTAAAAGAGGGAATGATCTACGGTGGATGCAACTGTGGCAACTGCCATATCACGATCCTTCCAAACGGTGATATATATGCCTGCCGCAGAGTGGCAGAGAGCAAAGTCGGAAATGTCTTCGAGGACAGACTTGTGGATGTGTGGGTATGTAGAATGGAAAGCTACAGAGAGTATGAGAAGTTCAGCAAGTGCTCCAAGTGCGAACTAAAGCCCTGGTGCAGGGGGTGTCCTGCAGTAGCAAAGGGCACATACGGAGATTTTTATGCTGCGGATCCGCAGTGCTGGAAAATAAGGAACGAGATCACAGGGGAGGTGTTACCATGTTGATGGATATCATAAAGAGCAGACATTCGATCAGGAAATATACGGACGAACAGATCAGCCGTGAGGATCTTGAGAAGATTCTGGAAGCCGGAAATTATGCACCTAATGCGGGCGGAGGACAACGCAGCATGATGGTGGCTCTTCACAATTGGGAGCTTACAAGAAAGCTAGGTGTCATGAATCTTGCAAAGTTCAACAGAGGGAACCTTGTTGGATCTTATGTGTCGAAGGAGCAGCCCAGTGTTATCGATGATCCGACAATGAAGGACGGATTTTACGGGGCACCGACGGTTGTTGCTATCTTTTCACAGGGGAATTTCCTGTTTAAGACTGCGGACGCTTTCTGTATGGCCGAAAACATCGTTCTGCAGGCTACGGAACTGGGTATCGCCTCCTGTATCATTTCCAGAGGCGAAGAGACTTTTGACAGCGAAGAAGGACGGGCACTCATGAAAGAATGGGGCGTTCCCGATAATTATATATGTCAGGGCTTTGTGATCCTCGGATATATTGACGGAGACCAGCCGGTCAGCAAGCCGAGAAAGCCCGGAAGAGTACAGATCATAGAGTAAGAAGGTGATGGCATGGAACTGGCAGAGAAGAGAGAATACCTGATAAAGACACTTTTGGCTGAACAGCCGAAGTACAGAGGCATGGAAATCCCTGAAGAAGCCGGAGAACAGAAACGACTTCTCAGGAGCCTCTTTAATGTGCGCATGCCGGGTAAGATCAGTGAGGATTTTCTGAAGATCCAGGATGAATACCTTCAGGAGGTGGCGTTAGAAAAAGGGATTACGGATCTTAAAGATCTGCAGTCGATTGAAGAAGGTATCTATCTCTGGCAGGGTGATATCACAACGCTTCGGTGTGATGCAATCGTCAATGCAGCTAACAGCGGGATGACAGGCTGCTACCAGCCTTGCCATAACTGTATCGATAACTGTATCCATACATATGCAGGTATCAGGCTCAGAAATGCCTGTGCTGACATCATGGAAAAGCAGGGGTATGAGGAGCCGACAGGACAGGCAAAGATCACACCGGGTTTCAATCTTCCATGTAAATATGTTCTGCATACTGTCGGACCCATTGTGAGCGGAACTTTAACAACAGAGCATGAAGAACTTCTTGCATCATGTTACAGATCATGTCTGGAACTGGCGGATAAGAATGGCGTGAAGAGTATTGCATTCTGCTGTATTTCAACAGGTGTATTCATGTTCCCGAATGAAAGAGCTGCACAGATCGCAGTTCAGACTGTAAGGGAATACAGGAATGAACTTGGTAATGGAATGGAGGTGATTTTTAATGTTTGGAAGGATATCGACTATGAAATCTACCGGGAACTACTCAGATGAGATAAAGAAACTTAAGAAGGCCATAGAAGAAGCGGATTCCGTTGTAATCGGAGCAGGAGCGGGACTTTCGACCTCTGCCGGTTTTGTTTATAACGGAGAGCGTTTTGAGAAGTATTTCTCTGAGTATGGGAAGAAATATGGCTTTCAGGATATGTACTCCGGCGGTTTCTATCCTTATGAGACTCCGGAAGAAATGTGGGCTTACTGGTCGAAGTTCATCTTTGTCAACAGATATATGGATGCCCCGAAGCCGGTGTATGAGCATCTGCATTCTTTGGTAAAGGATAAGGATCATTTCGTTATCACAACGAATGTCGATCATTGTTTCCAAAAAGCTGGTTTTGATAAGAAGAGACTGTTTTATACCCAGGGGGATTACGGACTCTTCCAGTGTAGTGAACCGTGTTCGGATGAGACCTATGAAAATAAAGAGATGGTCAGAAACATGGCAGAGCAGCAGAAGGACATGAAGATCCCGGCGGAACTGATACCGAAATGTCCGAAATGTGGGAAACCTCTTACGATGAATCTAAGGTCGGACGATAAATTTGTTGAGGATAAAGGCTGGCATGAGGCGGCGAGGAGATATCGTGATTTTCTGCAAAGCCATGACGGAAAGATCCTGTATCTGGAACTGGGTGTAGGTTATAATACTCCCGGTATCATCAAGTATCCTTTCTGGCAGATGACTTCTGACAATCCGGATGCTGTCTATGCCTGTGTGAATTTTGGTGAAGCAGTCTGTCCTGAGGATATCAGAGAACAGGCCATATGCATCGATGGGGATATCGGGCAGGTGATAGAAAAACTAAGGAAGTGATTTCATGATCATAAATACAGGGATGCGCACGGACATACCGGCGTTCTATCATGAATGGCTGATAAACAGAATAAAAGAAGGCTTTGTGCTGGTACGCAATCCCTATAACCCTTCACAGGTGACAAGATACAGTCTGTCTTACGAGGTTGTGGATGATAAACATTCTGTGGATTGGCATATCACTCAGTTTGAACAGATGGCTACTATGCTGTCAGGATATACGAAGACCTGCGTGATCAGCTTTATTGATATCTATAAGAAGGTGGAGCGGAACTTCCCGGAAGCAAGGGAGGTTTTTAAGAAGGCGACATGGCTCTTTTTAGCTTCTAAGGGGTGCCATAAAACAAATGATTTTCGCTACAGTTTTTGTGGTATATGAGTTGATTTATTTACTGTAAGGATATACAATGTATATACACAAAGGAGGTATTGCTTATGCAGGCTCAAGTTAAAGCATGGGGAAATAGTCAGGGAATTAGAATACCCAAAGAAGTGCTTCAGGAAGCAGCTATTTCAGTTGATGATGTTCTCGATGTCAAGGTATCTAATGGCATGATTATGCTGGTTAAACCATTTAGACATAAGTCATTAGAGGAACGTGCTGCAGAGTATGGTGGGCAGCTCCATTTAGATGGTGAATTTGACTGGGGTGAACCGGTAGGAAGAGAGATTTGGTAATGAAGGAAGAGTTACACCAGGGGGATATACTTAAGATTGAGCATATCAAGAAGCCGGTTCTTGTTGTAAGTAAGGATTTTTTCAACCAGACATATGAGATAATTGGCTGTCCTATTTTCGAAAAAGGAGAAGCAGGGCCACTTCACATATATATCAAGACAGATGATGTTGAAGGATATGTACAGTGTGAAAAAATGTCGCTTCTTGATATGAATGTAAGAGGATATTCAAAAATAGATAGGATACATTATCCTGACATTATAAACATAACAGATGCTATTCAGGGAATCTTTGACTACATCTAATATAGTTCGCTTTAAATCAAACAAAAAAGAAGGAGAAAATGTAGGGAATACTAGCATTTTTTCTTTCTTTTTTGTTATAATCTCTTCATTGATTTAAAGCGATAAAAGGAAGGGACTTTTTTATGGGTGAAACAGTAAGATTTGCATGGAGCTTTATACCGGAATATATTCTAGTTTTTCATTCGAAAGAGTTTGGATGAATAAGAGGGATTATGACAAAAGTATTTTTTGTAAGGCATGCAGAACCAAATTATGACAATTATGATGACAGATCTCGTGAGTTAAGTCCGCGAGGAATGGAAGACAGGAAAAAATATAGTAGTTGGATGCCATGGATTGTGGTATTTAGTTTTGATGAGCTTGGAAATTGTGTGGACATCAAACGCCATTCTGTGTGATAGACAAAAAGTGTACAAAGGGTGAGGACGTATTGTGAAGATATATTTTGCGAGGCATGGACAAACAGATTGGAATATATTAGGAAAAGTTCAAGGTACGACTGATATTCCTTTGAATGAGAATGGAATAGCGCAGGCGCAACTTCTTTGCAAGAATCTTGAAGATAGAGATATTTCTTTTGAAAAGATATACACCAGCTATCAGGCTAGAGCAGTAAAAACTGCGCAGATAGTAGATGAGTATTTCCATACAGGATATGAAATAGTTAGAGGCCTGGAAGAAATGAATCTGGGATTGTTTGAAGGGCATACTTGGGATAAAATCCTTTCTTTATATTCTGAAGAACATAAACTGTGGCTATCAAATAAAAGGTACAATCGTAGTCCTGGTGGTGAATCATACCAAATGGTAATGGAGAGATTATTCAATGCGCTGGATTATATTCTTGGGCAACATGATGCTTCTTCAGACAAAAACCTGCTTATAATATCGCACGGTGCTGTCATTATGACGCTTCTTGCTATGAAAAGAAATATACCATTTGAGGAGTCGCATACGATAGAGGTTGATAATGCATCGCCTATAGAATTCAGTATCGAGGAACTGAAAGATATAAGAACACGGCTTTAATGGAGATGGTATGACTGGAATCCTTCCGTACAGTATTCGAAAAGACAAACGAGGAAAAGGCTATGTTGAATAATGGGGCATATATAGCGGGAGAGGATTCGGAGCATTACTTGTTGAGAATCAAGAAATAACTTCCAGGATAATTTAGAACAAGAATCGGGATTAGTAGACGGAGGAGACTATGTTAAATGATTGGTCCCATGGTCTTGGGTGGATTGCCTGGAATGAAGACGCAGATGAAAGACGGGCATATATGGAAAAATATATGCAGACAGTCATTAATGGATACCGGACTGAGTGTACCATAACCGATGAAGAACTTGAGCATCTGGAAATGATGGTCAATGCAGTATTGATGGAAAATATCATTGATGTCTTTGAGGTAAAGAAGGCTTCCGGCGAAGATTTCGTTTTCGATGAGGAAGAAAGCTACAATGTGAAGTGCCTTGTGGAGGGGCTTAGCTGGTTTGGCTTCTACAGTGATATTTTTGATAGCGAATCACCTTTTGAGGTAGAGATATAAGATTACAGTAAAACGCTCCATCTGCCAGGGAGTTGGTGCATAATTTAAAACGTCTCCCTTACCTGTGCCAGGAATTTTTCTGCAATAGGTGTGAAGGTCTGGTACTTGTTCCAGATAAGATATAGCTTTGTTTCCTGCTTGGGAGAAAGTGGACGGAATACAAGGTCGCTTTCTTCGGAGCAGTCTATCAGATGCTCAAAGGTCAGAAGTATACCCAGGCCTTCCTTGGCAAACATTGATGCATTATAAGAAAGACGGAAGGAACCTTCCAGGTGGAGCTTGGAAAAATTCTCCCCGGACCATTCCGGGATCTCGATATTCCAGCTTTGTTCAGAGCAGAAGAGTGGCTGTCCTATAAGGTCGGCTACTTTTATGCTCTTTTTCTTTGCCAGGGGATGACTCTTTAAAATAATAGCACCCCAGCGGTCAGTATCAGGGAATGTGACATAGTCATATTTATCTTTGTTAGGTGTTTCGCAGATTACGCCAAAAT
The DNA here is from genome assembly GCF_900102515.1 of Butyrivibrio sp. INlla14. Classification (GTDB taxonomy): domain Bacteria; phylum Bacillota; class Clostridia; order Lachnospirales; family Lachnospiraceae; genus Butyrivibrio. The sequence goes on along the minus strand of NZ_FMVS01000004.1, from coordinate 37,840 downwards.
CCAGTAACCCCTTATCAAGCTTTTCTGTTACCTGCTCAGTATCACCGCTGGTGATGTGGTAGGTGAAGGAAGGATATCTGTCTTTTAGCTTTTTAATCTCTCGGGCAAGATGACAGATCTGATAGGATTCCGCCAGACCAAAGTATATGTCTCCACCTGTGATATCATCCAAGGAGACAAATTCCTGCTCGATCTTATCTGCCATTAAAACAAGATCCTCAGCACGGTCACGCAGTAGCATTCCTTCATCTGTGAGTTTGATGGAAAAACTATGCCTTGTGAATAGTTTTTTTCCAAGTTCTTCCTCAAGGCTCTTTAATGCCTTGGAAAGAGTAGGCTGTGTGACATGGAGTAAAGATTACAGCGAATACTATAAGGGCAGGGCATATCATGAAAGATCCCTTAACTCCAATGACGGATGGAATGTGATCGGATGTGAGTCTTTTATGAATCAGCCTATCCTTAAGTATTCAAATGAGATCAGAAGCGCAGTGCTCATTATTCATGGAGAGGAGGCGCATTCCTGCTATTTCTCGAAGGATGCCTATGCAAATATGATAAAGGACAGCAAGTATACGGATAATAAGGAACTCATGATCATTCCGGATGCTGTTCATACTGATTTGTATGATAATCTCGATGTGATCCCATTTAACCATATCGAAGAGTTTGTAAGGAAATATGTATAAAGATAGGACCATGATCGACAGGACTAATTCTCTATATCCAAGGGATTACAAGTTCAGAGAGGTTTATCTGTTATCAACTGCGGCAGAGGATGAAGATTATACAGATGAAAAAGCTGTCAGTGGTGTGAACGGCTGGATTGATTGCTTTGAAAAGGTTAAGTTCAAGGGGAAGGTTTTTGCTGGCGGCGTAAATGATCGTGGTGAGATTGCAGGGCATAAGGCGTTGAACGAGGCCTATGCTTTGGGAAAATCAATCTAAACTGCTGCGCATAAAATTCCAGTAAATATTGACAAAATAGCTTGTTACCAAGTATAGTTGATAAAACAAAATAAACAGACGCCCATTGCTACCGAGTAGTGGGATTGACGTCATTTCTTTACCGTTAGGTCTTAGCAGGTAAGGAAATGGCGTATTTTAATTTCAGACCTACGGAGGTTTCTATGAAGTGGATTTATTTGTTTATTGCAGGTGCTCTTGAGGTTACGTGGGCTGTAACCATGAAGATGTCGAACGGTTTTACATTGCTGATACCATCTATTATTACAGGCATAGGATATATAGCCAGTGCAGTATTTCTTTCGATAGCGCTGAAACAACTGCCGCTTGGAACGGCTTATGCTATGTGGACCGGAATGGGAATTGTTGGAACTACCTTGCTGGGAATATTTCTTTTTCATGAAAAGCTTTCAGTTCCACAGGTAATATGTGTTATTCTGATTGTAGTTGGAATTGCTGGACTTAAGATTTTAGCAAAAGAGTGAGGTTTACCATGTTTAGAAAGATGAGAAGATTTAATCAGCAGATTTCTGATTCAGAGTGTATAGAAATACTTGAGAACACTAAGAGGGGTGTACTTTCATTAATAGGTGATGATGGGTACCCATACGGACTTCCGATAGATCACTGGTACTGCGAAGATGATGGAAAAATCTATTTTCACGGCGCCAAAGAGGGTCATAAGATTGACTCCATAAAAGCTTGTGGTAAGGCCAGTTACTGCGTTTATGATGAAGGATTTCGTAAGGAAGGTGACTGGGCTCTTAATATAAAGAGCGTTATCACTTTTGGCAGGATCGGCCTTGTAGAAGATGAAGAAAAGGCGCGAGAAATATGCACAGCTTTGGTCAGAAAGTTTACCGATGATAAAGAATATCTGGAAAAAGAGCTAAAGAACGCATTACCGCGTGTTCAATGCCTGGAGTTTATACCTGAACATATGACTGGAAAGTTGGTTAATGAGTCATAAGTGGAGGCGCGTTATATCCGAATATATCCGTACACTTACATTTACGTTAGGTGAGTCTATGAGGTCTATGAGTATTGCACCACACTCATAACTATTCGCAAAACGCAGATTTATCGAATTGTATACTAATATATTGTACAAAATACTATATATTTATATTATCACCCAGGACTTATGTTGTAAAGTCTCTGGGTGTTTTTCCTTGCAGATTTTTAAGAGTTCCCAGTATAGCTCCGTTGCTGCCACCCTTGTCATCAGCTGCCTTGGAACGCGCAAAAGCAAGAAGTGTTACAAACAAAAGGTCCAGATTCTGCTCCTTGGTCCACAAACGATAGAATCCATCAACAGGTATCGCAGCTGCCAATTTATGATCTGCTGCATCATCTTCATGAGGATATTGGCTTGTCTGCTCAGCCCGCGCAATCTCTACACCATCACGGGAAATAACATATTTCATCCCCACAATTGTAGCGTCTCCAGCTGTATAACTTGTATCGACAGATATACCATTTTCCTTAAGATGCTTCCATACATCGACACCATCAAACTCAAAGGTGCTATGGTTATCCAGTATGATCGAGCTCCATTGTGACTCCTCTTCGTGTCCCACAAGATGTGATGTGGTAGTTCCATGCTCATGGTCTATAAAGTCAAATTTATAAGCATTAGCTAAAGAGAATTTGCTCATTTTGGCTTCATAGAGCACCTTCCTGTTTCCATCTTCAATACGATGCCCATATTTTGCAGTACCAAGATCAGTAAGAAAGTACAGTTCTCTTTCATCGCCCTTTACTGAAGGAGCATATCCGGTATAACCTCCTTCTTCCTGAAGCTTTTTTATCTCCTTTTTATCCTTGCCTCCAATTATGCTGGAAACAATTACAATTAGTAAAAGAACTCCGCCTGCTACCATGGCATAAATGCTCATCCAGCTTTTAATATGGAACTCTGCAGGATTCTCAGGGTTATATAAAATGGTGACAGTTTTCCCAAGAGAATCGGCGCCTACAGCCTCCTGTGCCCTGTCTGCGTATGTTACGCCATCAACTGAATATTCCACAGTAGCCCAATAAGTAGGATCATCACCGGTGGTATCCTCCTCAACGTCTATGATTGATCCCTGCGTCTGTATAAAGCCCCGTGACTGAAAAAAAGTGATATACACACCAAAAATAAATATGACAGCCGAAAATACTGCTATAAAATATTTGAATTTAATTCCACGTACTGAAAACATCTGCCACCTCCATGTTATTTAGATATTAATAACATTATAACATTTATGCGTTTAGCAATTGGCTTAAAATTTTATTAATTGTTAGTAAAAAACAAGAATGATCAGCCTAATAAACTGAGGGTATTCAAAGTTTTTGAGGGTCTAGTTTGAGGGTCTGTCGTGAGGGGCTACTTTGAGGGTCTGGTTTGAGGGTTTGGTTTGAGGGTCTACCGTGATAATAAACAAAACCAGGGGTAATCAGTTATTGAAACTAACTAATCCTGGTTCTTTTAATGTAGGGATCATTCCCTGCACTTCCCCCTTCTCTTATGATGTTTCTTGGACAAAAATATCAAAGGAGGATACATGAATAGTATCACAGATTTACTGGACCTTGAAGATAACGATGTGATCATCAGCAACATCGATGTCCAAGGTCAGACCAAAGTCCTTACGCTTGAAACACCACCAACAGCTCATTTCTGTCCTGTATGCGGCTTCAGGATGTACTCTCGTGGCGTAAAGAAAAGGACTATCAACCATCCAATTCTACAGGATAATTACTCTTTCGTTCTTATCCTTAAGCAGCGAAGATGGCGCTGCATCAATCCAGACTGTCACTACAGCACCAACGAATCCTTTAAGTTCGTGAATAAAAGCCGCAGGATGTCTAACGCTACTGAAATGCTCATAGTAAGCGCCTACAAAGATCTCATGGAGTCATCTACATCAATTGCAAAGAGATTCAATGTCTCAGATACGTTCGCACATGAGGTATTTGACCGGTATGTGAAGCTTGACCGCCTTTCTCTGACAGATGCCATATCAGTTGATGAGGTCTTTCTGGACATGGATGATTATTGTAAGTACGCTCTTGTCATACAGGATTTCCATACAGGTGATCCTATAGATCTGCTCAGAAGCCGTCGCACAAATGTCACTGAACCCTATTTCACATCCATTCCCATAGAAGAACGTCTTGAAGTCAGATATCTGATCTCAGATATGTATAACCCCTACATTGCCTATGTTGTTAGATATCTCTTTTAAGGACGATAAGTACTTCTCTTTTTCTGGTTTATCAGAACCATTGATAACTCTGTTAAACATCCATAGTGTATGAACCGTTGGTTTTCGTATAACTGACTCATGTAGTAGCTGTTCATATCCGCTCTGGTAATACTTTTCCACGTAATGAACTATCGGCCCAGGCATGCCATAATCAATATCCGGATTGTTTTCCATAAACGTCAAAATCATCGTGACATACTCAATAGAATCATCTTCTGTTTTTATTTTGGATATTATCTCATCCGTCAGATAAAAGTCTTCTGAGATAATTGCCGCTGTAAGTTCCTTATAGTATTTCATCACGTATCCCTCATTTCTCCAGATATCTTATCTAACTGAAACAATCCAATCCCCTGCTTATGCCATGCACTATAGGGATAATCTATTTTAGCAAAAACAGAATCCAAGTATGTATTATCATAAATTGATCTACTAGCGCTCTCTACTCCAACAAGTTCATGCAGTAATGCATATTTAACTATATCCTCATTATCAGTAACAAAAGAGTAAATCTTCTTTCCCCGCTCATGTGTGAATATTTCTGCAGTTTGTTCTTTCCCATCAACAGACATAAGCATGAACAATGTTGTGATTGGTCTATCCATCTATTACCTCTTTCTTACAGGAATCCAAAGTTCACAGAAGAGGTCCTCATGCTCACTATCAAAGTAAAGCTCGTAATCAGTCTCTTCAGATGCTTCGTAGCCGGATTGTGGAAGGAACTCTTTATAAAACTGAGACCAGGTTTTAGCTATGCAGTCTCCGTTTTCACCCTTACACTCAAAAACTACATATGTACCTGGATTGACATCCCAGATTCTAAAGCCTGCTTTCTTGATTTCTTCCGGATTGTAATCGGCAGTATCCTCATCAACGATGATTCCAATACCATAATCAAAAGTATCAGAGTCTTCAGTAGTTGGTGAGCATAGCCCGTATAGGTCACGTTTTCCATCCTCCCTAAGCATCCATATAGGAGAAAGCATCTGCTTGGCATTGCACTCTGCCCAGAAATCCGCCACATCATGATTGGCCTCATCATTTATGATTTCTGTTTTAAAACTCCTTACCAATGCTATAAATTTCTTCGCTTCTGCCTTTACGATTTTGTATTCCATTGTTTTTCCTCCATCTACTGTAATTTTTATTACAAGAGGATTGAAAAGTACTAATTTGGCATTACCTTCCCTGGCAACACTGGGTGATATGCCATGGAAACGGGTAAAAGCCTTGGTGAAACTTTCCGGTGTATCGTACCCATACTTCAGTGCAATATCGGTGATTCTGATATCAGTATCTACGATTTCTCTTCCGGCCAGAGATAATCTTCGATTTCGGATATAAGCATTCGCCGTGGTTCCTGTCAGAAAGCTGAAAGCTCTATGAAACTCATAGCTTGAAATGTGCACATGCTTTGCAACATCTTCATAATTGATCTCTTCGAGAAGATGCTCTTCCATATAGGTAATTGCCTTTTGCAATGACGATATCCACTCCATACTTTTTTCTCCTGTTGATGCAATTATAGATGGGATGAAGAAATGTTACATTTCCTACTTTGCGTAGTTTTGTCAGCTATAGTAACAGTTCGAAAAGCCACGATTTGTATTTAGTAAAACTCAGTTAGCCTTCTATCCAATTCCCTGATTTCACCAGAAGTAATTTCTCTTAATAGCTTTATTTCTTCGATCTCTTCTCTATCGATTCGTAATTCTTCTATTTGCGACAGATACTCTTTTCCTAAAGATACTCCATAAATTGCGCCGTATTCTTCTCGGATCTTATCACTAAAGTAATCTGGCTGTATTTCAAAGTGAGCAAGCCCCAACCATTCCGGATCACATTCTATTCCAAGTTCCTCTTTTGCTTCACGAATCATTGTGGTCCGTAAATCCTCGCCCGGCTCTGGACAACCGCCAAATATTTCCCAAGCTTTTCTCCAATGATTAAATCCCATGAGATAGTCATCCTCTATTTTTACAACAAGAAGACAAACTGTTATTGGAGTATAATCTAAAGAGGCTTTATCTTCAGAAATATTGATAAATTCGAGCAACTTGTTTCCTGCCTGATCAATTGCCAACATAAAATTACCCTTTCATATCAGCTACAAACTGTCCTACATTCTTTCAATCCCTATTATACATAAACCCAAAGTGTAACGAAAATCATTTGTTTTTCGATACACGAAAAGCATAGAAATACCATCCCCCTAACATAAAAAAAAATAGAGTTATGGGGATGGTATAATCATGTGAATAGATCCTCCATTACTATCTGATTATCCACAATATTGCTATTTGCATTCTTCTTTATGCCATTTATGGTTACAAATGTACATCTAAGGTCTTTTTTTGTCTTCACCTGATTCTTGAATGAACTTGTTCTTTTTCTAATCTTGTCTGAATAGGCCTTATCTATTGTGTATTCGTCAGAAGAGTACTTCATTTCACACAAGTTCATCACATTATCATTTCGATCGATAATAAGATCTATTTGTCCACCATCCCATTCATTGCCATCTTTATCTGTATAGGCTTTACTGCTCCATGCATAAGCATTGCTTAAAATACCACTAATACCAAGTTTCTGTTTTATCTGTTGAATATGATGCAGGCACACTTGTTCAAATGCATATCCAGACCAAGCATTTTTCTTCCCAGTATTACCAAGGTTGGTCCAAAACTGTTCATCTTGACCATCGTTCTTCTGAACAAACCTTAAATAAAACAAAGAAAACAAATCTGTCAATTGATATACCTTTGAACGCTCTTTTTTTACCGGATCCGAATAGCATCTGATAAAATCACATGAGTTAAGGTTTTCTAGAATAGTTGTTAACTCTCCGCCTTCTATCTTAGTACCATCCAGTATTTCTTCTCTGGTAAGTCCACAGAGCTTAGTTGCCAGGAGTTCTATCACTTTCCTATAATTCACGCTATCCTTAAACAACGATCTGAACAGGAATTCATACTCTGTTCTCAGTGGAGCACCAACCGAAAAGAAAAGAGTATCCACATTTACAGAAAGAGGCTGATCATTATCCAGCATATTTAGGTAAAATGGAATCCCTCCAAATATCATATATGCGTTAAGAACCTGTAACTTCCCATATTTCATTTTCTTAACTTTGTTAAGGTATTCCTCTGTTTCTTTCAGAGAAAATGGAGATAAATAGACAGGTCGGGTTATTCTTCCATATAAGCCCCCTCTATCACCTATCAGCTTATCTAGCATCCAAGTGGTTGCCGAGCCACAAACAAAGAGCTTTAAAATAGGATCTTTAATCCCCCAAGTATTTATAAAATAGGAGAAAGCACTTAAGAAATTACTCTTAGGCGTATCCATCCAAGGAAGTTCGTCAAGGAACACAACAACCTTTTTTTTCTTAGTTGATAATAGATACTGCTTTAAATTATCAAATGCCTCGAACCAGTCCTTAGGGGTCTTGCCTTTAGAACCTGTTCGTGCATCTATATTTCTCTGGAATTGACTGCGCTGATCTTTTGCTGGCGTTTTATGCATGCCTACATATTCGAAGTCAAAAAATTTCTCCATAGTCTCACGTATCAGGAATGTCTTTCCTACACGTCTTCTGCCATAAACAGCAACCAGCTCTGTTTTATCTGACTCATAATACTTTTGCAATATTTCTATTTCTTTGTCACGGCCTATAAAATTTTTGTCCATATATATTCAATCTCCATTTATTATATTGAAACGCGTGATTATTCACCATTTTCTTCCATTTATTATAAAAAACAATTGGCCAAAAATCAATTATACCATCCCCATAACTCAATAAAAAATAGAGTTATGGGGATGGTATAATTGATACCTTTAATATTTTCCCTCTACGGAAATATGACAAGCACCGGTGCCAAATGGATGATGCTCAGGATGACCTGTCAGAAAGATTCTATGTAGAAAATAATGAAGCTGATAACTCATCCCTGACTGAGATAACCAAAAAGTATTCTGATCTGTCCAAACCAAAACAGGTCTTTGTAATGAATTGTCTGGATCACCTGTTAGAAATGCAGGAAGAAAATGCATAAAACCAGCATCTGCCAATAATAAAAAAAGCTACTCAAAATATTTTTGCCACAAATATTTCCTGCTCGTATAAATATATAGAACATCAAAAATACAGCAGTCCAAGTAGCTTATGTTTTACAGAAGGCGAGCCGTATTTATAGGAAACATCCCAGCAAAGGTAGCGATGCTTTACCAAAGTATAGAGATGGATCTTAAGTTCTTATGAGAGGGAAAAAAGATACTGGGAGCTGCTTATGCCTAGCTCAGAGGTATCAATAGAATATCTACAGCGAGAATAGCGGATGCTTTATTCAAGCCAAGGGATGAGTTACTAGCGCCTGTCCGAAAGGATGGGCGCTAGTATCGTTTATACCTGAAACTGGACTTGAATTCAAACCGATCTCTAAAAACGAAATCCTGCAGGAACATCTAGCGCCTCAGTATAGTATCTGTCAAAATCCTTCTACGTAATATACATCCACATTACCAATAATGTTTCAAGTATATAATAGCTTGGCTTCAATAATCATGTAGTTACTATGTTTCTAATCTTAAAAAACACTTTAGAAGTGCCAACAGCAGTATCTATTGACATCGGTATAACTTCTCCCTGAATCTTCAAAGGCTTCTGTATATCCTTAAATACCATTTTAGGAATCTGCATACAGTTATCCTTCATAAACCCAACACACCAATTGTCGTCTCGTAAATCTTTTTTGTCTTTTATCGGCTCAGAGCTTAATAACACTGCAGACCACTCTTCGCCTTCCACATCCATCGTGATATTTCTTTTCCCACGTACCTTCTTAAAAAAATCGTGATAAATAAAAGCATTTATAACGACTGAATCTTCTTTATTTTCAAATACCGTTCCAAAGTCAGCCGCTTTTTTACGCATTAACTTCCCATGTTCGTAGTAAAGAGATCTCTGCACTCCCACACTAGCAGAGACCATAAATCCTCCACCAATATTATTTAATCCACCTGCCTTATGGCTCACGTATTCCCAATCTATGTAAATCGGAGATCCCTCTTTAGCTTTAAGTGCACCAAAAACAAAAGAACCTTCAATTGAGTTATGGCAGACATCCAGACGTTTCCATAAAAAACCTCGTTCCTTACATTTACGATATAGCTCTTTGGAAATCACATCATAAAAACAATAGTTAGTACTATATTCTCCCTCATGCAAAACGCTATCATAGATTAAAGCCCAAGGTATATCTTCTGCTAACTTAATATCTGGTTTGTAAGCATTTAAATCAACATACATATGCTGCTCATAAGAAAACTCTGTTATACCTGCCACTCTTTCAGTAGGTACGAAAAAATCTCTCTCTCGATCCATACATCCATAGCGTAAAACAACAAAGCTGTCCTCATCATTACAATCACCTTTTTTCAGGTCTTCCTTCAAAGATTTTCCATCAATACGTCCATCACATTCTCCACATAAAGAAATTCCATCAGTAAGTGTTATAACAATAATTTTATTATTCAAATCAGAATTTTCACCAAAGAGAGTATCCAATTCCTCTCTGGGCATTGCTTCAAACAACATGGCTAACTACCCCCATACACATTATTTATATGTTTTTTATACTTAGTCTAGAAATAGACAAGCTGCATCATTAAAAGTCTCTAATGCGCCTAAAATCAAGTATATAGTATTGTCAGTTGCTTTTACAGCGCTTTTTTTCTATGTTTTTAACATATAAGCCCCTGTGGGCGTTGCCTGGGAAGGGTGTCGGGAAACGGGTAAGGGGGTCATGGGGTTCCCCAATATGTTCAATGGCGCGCTTTATATTCCTCTCCGCGCCTTCCATTTTTCTTTTTCGTCAGGACAGTGAGACCTATAAGTAAAAAAACAAGTCCCAAAATGATGTACAGCCCAGGGAAAATAAGCTGTGCAAGAGCTATGCCCCCAACATCAGTAGAAAACTGGGCCCTGTAATTTATAAACTTTAGCTCCACCCACGCATAAAAGACAGTCACTGCAACCGTGCAAAGAGAGTAGATCCATCTCTTACGCAAAAGGACCATCATAATAATGCAAAAAGCAGGAATCAGTACATATCCCCACCCTTCAATCCGTATGATAATATCTGTAAATACATCTGTCATAAACATCCCCCCATCCAAAAAACTCTGCATCATCTGAAGATCACAAAGCACAGTACAAGAAAAAGCATAAGTCCAAGGCCAGCGCCGTACTGACCAAGGATTATTGACATGTCCTGAGAGCAGTTATCTCCCCGTAGCCTACTATGGATACATTTATCCGGAGCATCAGGACATATATATACAGCCTTTTTAGCACCTATCCTGTAAAGTGGCTTATCTGCCTTTACATGCACCATCTCTATTGCCGATCTTGAAGTGTACCAGTGACGGTTATAGCGATACCTGAAAACAGGTGTATAAATGTAGATCCAGTTGACTTTCTCCTTCCTTACAGTTATCTCCATATCAACAAGCTCTCCTACAACCTTTTTAGTACAGCTATAATTCAGTCTCAAAAGAGTAAGAAAATGTAAAAAACAATAAAGAAAACCGCACATCGCGCATATAATAGCCAGATATGCAAGTACCTTGTCACACATAGTCTGTATCTATTTTTCTCCTTTTTTCCATTTCCTTTTCGTTTCTTGAAACAGAAACACCAAAAAGCAAAGTTACAGGCATAATAGTTGCAACAAGTACCAACATCATTATTAATTTAGCAGTCATAATCATAGATCTCCTTATGGATATCAAGTATAATGCCGCTTTTGGTAAGAATATATATGGACAGGAGAAAATTAAGAGGCGCTATTTCACGGTATCCACTCATTACAGAGGCCAATGCTCACTATATACTTAGTACATACCCTAGTTGAGGATACATACACACCCCCTACTTAAACGAAAAGGAGCAGAATTCCCCAGATTTCTGCTCCTTTCTAGCGTTATCATCTCAAAAAATCCCCATACTCATGTCTATACAGCCATGTATTTAGACTGAACATCTATCACAAGAAGCGCCTTAGCCATCAGACTCTCCAATCTCTTCTTTTGTATATGCCAGGTGCCTTATATTATCTATTTCTGAAGGACATAGCATCTTTATCTCATTTGCATCAACAAGTCTGAAACCATCATAAGTAAATTTTGGCGTTGTTGCGCAGGACATAAAAAAGAGAACGGTCGCCCGCTCCCTATTTTTTTGATTCAGGATTATTTAACCGGAACGCAATGCTTATCGTTGATTTCGCAGACTTTCTGCACTCTTCGTCTATATTTTTCTTCCATTAGAGGCTCGGTGCTCAGCCATGTCTTAACTATCTCCATAGCCATAAGACCTCCAATGATCTTGGCTCCGAGGCATAAGATATTGGAATCTGTGTGCTCTCTGGCAAGTGTCGCACACAAAGGATCCTGACATACAGCCGCATAGCATCCGTTAATTTTGTTGGCTATAAGAGCACTTCCGTAACCGACTCCATCACAAAAAATGCCTCTGTCACATTCTCCCCTGGCAACTGCAAGAGACGCTGGGTAAACAAAATCTGACAGGTCACATGATTTTTCATCATATGCGCCAAAATCTTTTACTTCGTAGCCCTGCGATAAAAGGTAAGCTTTAATTTCTTCCTTCATCTGCGTACCGGCATGATCGTTTGCCATTGCGATTGTCATAGTGAACACCTCCTTAGTAGGTTATACCTGTATTTACCCTGCCTATAAAAAAATGTCAAAAATCCAGTTCTTTTTTTCTAAAGAGCAAATATGCCAAAATAATGGAAATAGCGCAGATCTTTGCAACATGCCAAATCAGTGTAAAGATTGCTGTGCCACCGGTAAGCAGCAAATCTACTTTTGCACATTCGAGGGCATGTGAAAAAACATGCCTGTCTATATGCCAGAGATTGATCACAGGAATAGCATTAAGGCCGCTTAACAGAGTATCTCCTGCAAAAAGCAGGAATGCATCCACAAGCGTTGCATAGGCAACGTTTTTACTCCAGAAAAGAATGATCATGGATATTGTTGCATAACCCAGAACGGTAAAGGCATTGGTTAGAATCGTGCTATATAAAAAGCTGCTTTCCGCAACATTCATCTTCGCTCCCGTTATCAGACCTGTAACAGTGATAAAAAGAGTATAGATTCCATATGAAATAAAGGTTACGATTACACAATTAATGAACTTGGCAATAAGGAGTCTCCTTCGTGAAATCCCTCTTCCAATAAGACACTGCATAGAATTTGACGTGAATTCATCGGCATATACGCTCACGTATATTGCAATTCCTATAAACAGATTCATTGTGTTTATAGCTGTTCCCTGACTAGAAGCAAATGAAAAGCCACTTAAGTCCCCGTCATTGTTTGACTGAATAGTCCAAAAGAGTGAAATAAGGAGGCAAATTCCAAGTACGATCCAATATGACGGTTTTCTCAGGATTCTTTTCACATCTGCGAAAATTAGATTTTTCAAAAGTCAAACTCCTTTCTCCGGAAAAAATAAGTCGTAATCGCCAGTGCCGCCAAAAGATAACAGATAGCAGGCAGAAGCTGCCATGGGACTGTTCCCACTTCTATTCCGGTATATGCCCAATCAAGCAACCCATCATAGGTATAATCGTATAATGAAAGGGAAGAAAAAAATTCTACTATGTTAAACACCAGTTTAAACACAACCGTAAACGCGATACATGCGATGATTCCAAGAACTGTAGAACCGGAAATGTACATGATCATGGCAGAAAAGACAATGTAGCCAAAATGTCTAAGCCACCTCAGGATGATATATATAATAAGATTTACCTGTTGCTGCGGGCTTAATACAATTGCCGATTCTGTATTTATTACAATGAGAGCCGCTATAATTATGACCAGATACAGGCAAAGAAGTAGAATGGCAGCATCAAGGAGCTTGGCAATTATGAGCTTATTCCTAGTTATACCATGACCAAGCACTGTCTGCATGGATTTTGAAGATAACTCATGCGCAAAAACAGCATAGAATGTCGGGAATACTATGAAAAGAGCCATAGGTGCTCCGCTAAGTGATTTCTGCACTCCATTTATTAGTCCGATTGAGCCATCATTTACAACACCTTCAAGTACTGCATATGAAATATAGATCAGCGCAAGCAAAAGACCTCCATAGATAAGGCCAACCCGAAAGATACGTTTCAAATCTGCTCTTAACAAATTTCTCATTCTGCTGATCCTCCAATGAGTTCAAAGTAATAATCTTCCAGAGTAACTTTCTCTTTTCCTTCTTTTAGGATATCAATTCCATTTTCTGCAAGAATACTCTTGGCTCTTTCCAAATTTCCTGCAGAAACTGTAAGTTCTACTTCAGGGCGCTTCGCAGAAAGGTCATCCTGTGTGATCTCTTTTGCTATAACTCCATTGTGTACTATGCCGAAACGATCTGCGGTATTTTCCAGTTCACCAAGAATATGGCTTGACACTATGACTGTCATACCAAACTCATCCCTGAATCGCCGTATCATGTGGCGGATATCGGCTATGCCCTGAGGATCCAGACCGTTGGTTGGCTCGTCGAGGATGAGTATATCTGGATTACCAAGGATTGCATTGCCTATTCCAAGACGCTGTTTCATTCCAAGGGAATATCCTTTTGCTTTCTGATTTTCCTTACCGCCTGTAAGGCCCACGACATTTAGAACACGATCAACCTCCTGTTTTAGCGCTTTTCCCTTGAGTCCCTTTGCAGCTGCATAGTATTCAAGGTTTGCTTTCCCGGAAAGATAACCGTAGAAATTAGACCCTACAAAAAATCCAACCTTTGACCTGTTTGCAAAGAGTTCTTTTCGATTTTGTGAGCCAGCTATGGAAACACTGCCGGAAGTGTATTCTGACAATCCAAGGATCATCTTAAATATTGTGGTTTTTCCTGCACCATTTTTGCCCACCAGACCGTAGATGTCGCCTTTATTAACCTGCATGGTTACCCCTTTTAGTACGTCATGCTTGCCGTAGCTTTTGATTATATTATCAAGCCTTATTGCTGCATTTGAAGTCTCTGATCCCATAATTAGTCTCCTTCCTGAATAAGACATCACCAGACACATACTCTTTTTTCTGGGCTTAGGTACATTCCATCTCCCGGCTTAATATCATAGGTTTCGATGAATTCATCATATTGTTGAAGCATAATGTTTATTCTGTGAAATGGAAGTGGATGTATGTCAGCTTTCATTGTGCCAAGTTCGTTTTCCTTAGTTGTCTGCTGCGCATATTGCCTTGCAAAGGCTCTGAAAAACTCGTCATAATCAAAATCAGGCAAATCTTTTGCCACATATAGAACTGACTTGATGCCGCCCATATCGGCTATGGCTTCATCTTTTATGCTGCTTCCATTTACTTTTTGTTGTCCGGGAATAGGTCTTGCCAGTGAGAAATAGCCTGCTAGTTTTGATGCCTTTTCATCCATCTTTGACCTGTCCTCTACAGCCATCCAGTCGATGGCTTTTATATTTTCATCAAACTGCCGTCCGTACAGGTCAAACTTTGTTCCGTTAGAATCAAATCCATGAGTTATCTCATGACCAATAGTAGTTCCTACGATTCCTGCAAACTGTTCAAGTGATGAAGCATCTCCGAATGCGGCATCGCACATGGCCAGATAACCCGCCATTATATAGATGCCGTTTTCGTTTGTATAATAAACACAGTTAACCTCGGTAGTAGTTCTACCTGCATCATAAATATCCCATTTGAACCTGTCCCAATCAGGATTCTTACTTTTTTCTGCCATGTGAGCTTCCAACATGCGTCTGCCCTCAGCAGCAGCTTCAACTAAGTTGCCTCCTTCTTCGTAGGATTTTATTTCTGCTAATGAGTAATCAGCGACATTATCAGGTTTTATGAGGTGTAGAGCCATGTTTTGCAGTTTTTCTTTTGCAGCTGTTTTTGTACCATCTGACATCCAGTCTTCTTCATCTAGTATTTTTAAATAAGCCTTTATAAGTGCGTCAGTAAATTCTTTTACCTGATCTGTTTTTTCGCTGTCCTTATAGTATTTTTCCAGGTATAACGTATCCAATAATGGAAGAAAACCACAGATTTTCATATCATTTCTAAAGAGGACGCTAAGCTGGCCATCTGAAAATTCCTCATGGCTTCCGGCGCCCTGGTTATATAGCGCAACCATCTTTTCATATGATTCGCGGTCAAGAAGATACTTGGTCGAATCGATGGTATGGACTATAAGAAATGACTTGATATCCTTAAGATTCTTTTCTGTATAAATCCCAGACAGGGATTTGAGATATGTGTAATCCACATAAAAACTATTGCATCCGGAATAGCCCCTGCTATCCAGGATCTGTAAGAGCGGATAAGCCCCCTGCAAGGCACCTATCCCTTCTCTGTTGTTTTGAGCCTTTGTAAACATTTCATTTACGCCGAAGTAATCTATATTACTGTTTCTGGCGATAAAAGTTTCTATTCTGTAATTTCCTTTTAAAGTATCTTTGATTTCTTTTTCAGAAAAACCGATTCTTCCAAGAAAATATCCAATTACATCATCGCATCTTTCCTTGGCTGATAATGTTTTACCTGTATATTCCACATATGAAGAGACAGATCCGAGGGAAAGACTTGGAGCCGTAAGGTTTAATGTACTCCTGTCCGGGAATTGCATTTGTACTCCTGCGGATTCAGGCATAAGTAACCCGAGTTTAAAGGGATTTCTTTTGGTACTCCCCTGATATTCCGTAAGATCGCTTATAGAAGATATACTCTGTATGTCTGAAATATATTTTTTTAGAGGTTCCACTCCAAGCTTATTTCTCTCATCCCAGTTAGAGTGCAGCTTTACCAAAGTTTTGTATTTTAAAGCATTGTCGTCTGTCATAGTATCATCAGAGGCAATTGCCATACATCTTTCATAAACCAGCTTAGATGCATCAAGGACTATACTGGCCTCTTCATAAGCAGGATCCATAACTGCAGACAAAATATAGTCTTTGTTGGCAGCTGCAGCAAAGTCGTCCTGAAGACGTATGTTATCTTCAGGCTTCACCATGCCATAAACGTCAGAATCAACCCATTTACCTCCTCCGGGCACGCCGGAAAGATCTGTACTTTCTACTTTTTGAGAAGACATTCCAGAGTCTGCCGTGCTGGCTGCACTTCCACATCCAGCAGACATTACAGCCAGAGCGGCCAAAAGTATAACTGAAGTAGTTTTTCTAATTACATTCCATTTTTTGCCTATCATTAGCTAATCTTCTCCTAACGCCGTTTTACCTTGATAACGATAATTTATAAGCGGCTATACATCGATAATAGCATTAATAGATATGTAATTATCTTAAATAAGCATAAAATCAGCGTGGGGATTTTCTAGAATAAAGAGCCGCTAGCGACGCTTTCGCGCCCGAGCGGTATTGCGAAGATTTCCTATATCATAAAAAGACCTTTTAGCGTGTTTCCTGGCTAAAAGGTCTAGTGGTCTCAATTTACGATTTTTTTAGTTAAATTACAGTCAAACCCTCTGGATTAATTTAAAAATATGATTCTATATTTACTTCCATTTTGCCAAAAACCAAGCTCGTAAAATCCAATACAAGCGCTCCAATGGCATACAAATTTCAAGACCAATCAGAAACATCGGAATTCCAAATGCTAGGAACCAAATAGCAAACACTTTGCTTTCCTTACGGTCATGTACACTCTGAGCCACTTTGGGGGACATTGGATCATAAAAAACTTCTATAGTGTCACCAATCTGCGGAATTGCATTTTTACCACCGCCGAAATCTCCTTGCAAGGTATATTTATTACCATTTACAGTATAAGTGATGATTGGTACATAGCTCACACGATTTTCAGAATCTTCTTGTTCCAAGTGATCAGACACATATCCCAAGCAACTGACAGTGCACCTTTTTTTCTTTTTATTTCCAGATGTTATGAACAAAATGCCAATATAGCTAAACAATGCTCCGCCAGCGGCAATACCTGCGCCGATGTAGTTAAAATATACATAAACACCGCTTATCAAAATAAATGAAAGCGCAAACATACCGATAACTATCGGCAGTAGGATGCGTACAATCTGATTACCGCTTTGTGTCTCATCTTCATCATCTGTACTAGAGATTTGGCTGGGGCCGTCCCAAACCTGCCATAATACATATGCAAAAACCAGTGAAATAATTAGCAGAATACAGCCGTAAAAAAATCCCTCAGATTTCATATTCTCTCTTCCTTCCTGTTCTCAAACAGTAAAACTCTCATGTCTTAAAGTATTTTACAACTTTTCTTCAGAGACAGGAAATTTTAATCAATTTTATCGTTTTGAAATCTGGACAAGTGCTCAAAGGGAAGAATTAGTCGACCTCTGTACAGTCCACAGCCGTCATTTATCAGACTGTTATCAATAGCACCAAACATGTTTACATCGACCTTTGACAGCTCAAGCTGCTGGAGAAGCATTCCTCTTTCAAAGGCTTCATCGAAATAAATACTTTCCCCTTTTGGAATCTTATTCCTTCGAGTCCTTTCTTTTAGCTGCCTCTTTTCATATCCCAGATGATTAGCAGGTCCTATCTCCGCGTAATCATCCATATCCTTTGTACGAAGCTGCACCTCGACATAACTGCGGGATTCATTGTCATAAAGCGTTATGTGAAGAGACTCGTAGCCATAGGAACTTGGATTGCTGATATAATCTCTAAAATAAGGACGAGCAGATTCTTTTAGCATATTTGATGAAACTGCATTATCAATAGCTGATATTTCCGGGCTGAACCCCCGCTGTTCCAGGAAATCAGGGATTATATTGGCTATTTCATAAAGGTACTGAAGCTCTATCTCTTTTCTCTCATCAGAGTTATTCACATGGCATTTAGGCATAGAAATTACAATCCTATAAGCGATAAGATCCCTGAAATGCTCAATTTTACTCTTGACCAGTGTAGGCTCAGGAAAAGATCCGTTTTTCTTGTAGTAATTGTAGATTGTTTCAACTATATAAGCATTAAACTTCTCTTCAGCTCTGATCAGCGACTTGATCCGTCCCTTGAAGGTGAATGCAAGCTGCGGATACTGTCTGGTCATATATTTATAAAGTTCCCTTATTCTCTGAGACTGAGAAGTTAGGAAGTCGTTGTGAACAAGCAATTCCTCCATGCGTAGAAGGAAGTTGCTATGAAACATATCTACTGTATTCCCAGTCTTTATCGAGGATTCTTTTAAGTCCCTGGAATACATCTGTATTATCTTTAGTACAGTATCTCCATTGTAAAGATAGTCATTTAGCGTAACCATATACCACAAACTCCCCCTTCCAGATACATCTATTGCAAATTTTCCAAAGAAAAAGAGGCAAAGACGCCTACAAAATCAGCACCTTTGCCTCTTTTCTATAATAACATAAATTCAAACTAAAAGCTTTCTTTCATTCTTCTACTTCGCGCCAGTCGTCAATTTCTTCATCATAATAATAGATCTTGTCGTTCTGCTCATCATAATAGAACGTGGTGCCTGTCTCATCATCATACAGATAGAGTATATCGTCCTCATACATGTACCAGATCTTTTCCTCAAAATCATAGATCCAGCCATCATTGTAATCTTCGTTCTCATAGTCATAACCATATTCACAGGGACTGCCGTCACTTATGTTGTTGCCATATTCTTCTTCATATGATTCCCATCCGCCCCAGCTGTCATCGAAATCACTGAAATCGTAGTAATCCTCGTACCCATAGCTCGACGTAAAACCACTTAGCCAGTCAATATACTCATCGTCAAAGCCAATCTCTTTGTATACAGTCTTCAGCTTATCTATTCTTTTTTAGTAAGGATATAGTTCATCTCCATACTTATAGATTTCATCGGAAAGACCTATGGTTTTCCTCTGCTCGTCCATAAGGGCCTTAGCTTCGGTATCAGAAACATAGGTATTGCCGCTTGACTCTATAGCTTTCTGCGCCATTTCGTAAGCGTTACCTGGTTGAGAAAGGTCTACATCCACGTCTTCTCTGCCCTCAGAATCTACTATGTAGACGTACTGATATTCCTTGCCCTCATAGGATCTATCAAAGGAGAAGCTATCAAGATACATTCCGATATTTTCTCCGATAAGCTGATCGTTATGAGTAAGCTTGCCATCATCATCTGGAAGTATACCCTCTTCAGTTGATCTATACCAGAAATGGTACTTGCCGTTTGCATCAATATATCCTGTTTGACCACCGTGATAGTTTGCTCCGCCTGAACCATAAGACTCAACATATCCGGAGTATTTTACAACCGTCATATTTCTGCTCCAGGAATCACCTGCAAAGCAAATCTTTAGCTTGCCATCAATATTTTTTACAACGAGAGTAAGATTAAACTCTGACGCACCAATATCCATGCATAGCTCATAGCTCTCATCAAGGCCAAGATCTATATATCCTTCACTTTGAATCTCATACAACCAGCCTTCACCATACTGGCCCTCTGATGAAAGTTTTTCTTTTATCTCATTTAGTGTATAGCTCTTACCATTTTCCAAAACTTCAGACAGGCATATGTACTCAGCAATATCTACGTCAATGTCGTACTGCGCTGGCTCTGTGCCATCTATGAATGCCTGATATAGTTTCTCAGACTCTGGGTCAAGCTTTACAGTAGCTTTATCCTTGGGTGAAATATAATCCAAATATTTCTGGTATGCATCGTAGCTATCTTCCGATGAAGCCTCATTTTCTGATGAACCGTTAGAAGCTGCTTCAGTTTGCTCATTTCCTGTGCTTGCCTCTCCGCTTGCGACACCTTCACTTATTGGCTCAAACAAAGTGCTCTCAGAGCTCGTATTTACTGTGCCTTCATTTGAATTAATCCCGCAGCCTGTCGTTCCTATAATGCTACATAATGCCAGCATTATCACTACATTCTTTTTCATAATCTCCTCCAAACCAAAACTGTCTTTCTTACTGCTGAAAATCAGCATATCTAGGATAACACAAAAATCTCATCAAACTATCTGTTTGATGAGATTTTTGTTCTAATAACATATCTTTATTTCTTTTCCAGAACCTTATCAATTGCTGGGACCATTACCTTCTTTCGGGACTGTGATTCCTTATGAATAAAATACTTGGTTCCATCATAGCCGCCTATGGCTTCCTCAAGCACTTCTACGGCTCCGTCTCCGTAAGCAATAGTGTACATTCTGTTCTCTGAATCATCATCGCCATGATTTTTAACCTTGGCATATAGGTAATCAAGTCCTGAATCAGCATATTTGGCAGCTGCGACTTCATACATGCGATCGGCCATTGCTCTTGTATTATCTTCGCCAAAAGCGATAACATCAGCAATTATTCCCACTATTTTTGCCGAATCCATTCCATCAATAGTCTGTGAGTAAGTGCTATGATCTACCAGGACAAACTGTTTGCCGGTTGCATCCTTGATTTCTGCTGGTACCGCAATACCAAAATAATCGAGAGCATATTTGGTCTCACCATTTATCTCTTCGCTTATAGCGGCTTCAGCCTTTATTCCAAGCTGATTGAGCAGATATGCATAGGCAATGGCGGATCCAACAGTATCAGAGTCAGGGCTTTTATGGCCTATGACATATGTTGTATCATCGCCATATTTGACAGAAGTGATGATATCTCTATAACCTTGGCTAGAGTTGGAACTACTTCCACATGCGGACAGCACCATTACGATCAAAAGACAAGTCGACAGAAGCAATGCATTTCTTTTTTTCATTTTGTTTCCTCCTATAGTTAAGCTCTAATGAGAGTTCTTTTTACAAAAAAGAGCACTCTTCATCATTTTAAATTATAGGATGGAACCAAATGAAAAAACATTAACCTTTGGTTAGTATTTTTATGCATCTTTTAAGAGTGTTTTCGGTTTTTTTATAAATCAGCAGTAGGACAATTATTTCATTACTGCTACATATGTCTTTCCATTGATGTTTCTATCTTCCAAGAATTTCCAGGAATTTCAACTATACACATACACTGATATCTTTATTTTCTTTTCCTATCTGTTGTTAGTCCTGATTTCCAAGGAACTGAGTTAAAACGATTGCTACAAACATCAGGATACATCCGGCGGCTTCGCGAAGCGAGAGCTTCTGGCCCAGTACAATCCAGCCAGATAGGGTTCCAAATACACTCTCAAGGCACATTGCAATAGAAGCTATGGCCGGATTTAAGTTCTTTTGCCCAAGGGATTGAAGTGTATATGCTATTCCGCTACTGAATATTCCTGCATAAAGTATTGCAGGCAGAGCGTTACGTATAGAGAACAGGTCTGGTTTCTCTATTACGAGCATAACTATCGTAGCAAGTAGTGCTTCTATAATGAACTGAGCAAGTGTCAGTTTAACCGGATCAATTCTCTTGGAATACCTGGAAACTGCCAGAATCTGAATTGAGAAGCCAAGGGCAGATAAAATCATCAGGGCATCTCCTATTTCCAGATAGAAGCTCCCCTTCATGCACAACAAGTACATGCCTATCACAGAGAGCGTAATACTGATCCAGAGCTTGTTATCAAATCTGCGCCCAAAAAGTAATGATATTATCGGCACGAACACAACGTAAAGTGTTGTAAGAAAGCCTGCCTTGGCCACAGAAGTATAGGCGATTCCGTATTGCTGCGCAAAGCTTGCCAGGAAGATAAAGAGTCCTGCCAGCATGCCGCCCTTTATAAAGGCCTGTTTCTCTCTGCTGCGTTTATCCTGCAGTTCTTGTGGCCCGAGGCCTGAATTTTTGATATCTTTTTTATCTCTGTATAATACAAAGGGCAACAGAAAGATTATTCCAATGTAGGTTCTGAGAGCCAGGTAGGTTCCTGCGCCTACGTATTCTGCGCCAAGGCTCTGAGCTACAAAGGTAGTTCCCCAAAAAAATGATGCTACAAGTAGCATCATTGTATGCGTAAGTGTGTAGATTTTAGTGTTCTGCTTCATAATATTTGTATTGTATCAGCACACTTTCATTTGTCAATGTCTGATAGCAGAAAAAGAAGATGACAATACCACTAGTGTGCTTATTAGTGACGTTCATTCATATACCATCATTTGGATTTATCTTTTCTTATATAGGACAAGTTCTGGATTTGCACCCTCTGCCTCATATGTGCATACCATTATGAAGTCCATATTTGCTAGAATTCCGAAACATCTGTCTCCCCCAAACTCAGACTCAAGCTGGTTACCGAGATATGTTACATTATCGTCCAGGAATTTCACCTTTAATCCGTTGGGTAATGGATATTCAAGATTAACGTAGCTTCCTACTAGCGCATTAAGTTTTTCTACCCTTGGCAAACCTTCAATATGAAGGTCATTGATCTCATCTATCAACTTTTTCTTAAAAGCTTCAAACTGCCCATCATCGCTAAGCTCTTCATATCTTTTCCAATACTCCAGTTTGGGGAGCTCCTGTTTCAGATATTCACGAGCCTGATCTTCAGTATAATTTTCGTTAACCATGTTAGGAATGCATACTTCAATAAGGTTATCCATATCGCTGTATGTGTAGGTTCCATCAGCATAGCACCATTTACAGTAATCCTCATTAAGAGAGCCGTCTTTGTTTCTGCCAATAATTGAATCATCCAGAGGCATGCCACAGCACTGACATATCAACTTATGCGGTGAGCCAAGCAATGTGTTTATCGAAACATTATAAAGGTTTGACAACAGCTTTAAGGTCTCAGTGTTTGGGACTGTTTCACCAGTTTCCCAACGTGAAACTGCCTGACGAGTCACAAAGACCTTTTCAGCCAGATCATCCTGAGACATATTATTCTTTGTTCTAAGCTCAAGTAAAACATCTTTTGTATTCATGTGAATCCCTCCTCTAATAATATTCTAGTACGAAGTGATTCTAAATACACGCAACTCGTAGTTGCTGTTTCGATTTTTAATCCATCAATAAATCTTCTCTATCCTTTCAGTAATTACATACTGATGCTTTCTTTTTATAAGCACAGATCTCTCGCTAAATTACTCTCATTCATTTCATATCTGATCCGGAGTTAAAGTATGGCAAAGGCCATGTCGTACATTTCTCTCGAATCAACAGTGTTTCTGATGTAATTGGGCTCATCAGGCTCATATCTGACATATTTTTCAACTTCTTCAATAAGGGCCAGGTAACAAACTGCTAATGCATATCTTATTTCAGTCTCGCGGGAAAGAACTATCTTTTCCTGAGCAGTTTCATTATAAATTTCTAATTCCTTCTCTTTTGCTGACAGTGGAGTTTTTTGCCCGGTTCCAAGGGTAATGAAATCGGCTACCGGATCACCCCAAAAGCCGCGCTCTGGATCAATCCAGCAGATCTTACCATCATGATAAAGAACATTACTGTCCCACAAATCAAAATTTACCATTCGACAAGGTACGTTCTGAAGGAGCTTTGCATGTTTATCAATATATGAAATAAACTTCTCACCATCAGGTGTCTTGTATCCAAGCGCATTACAATCCTTAACAAGATTACCTGCCATGGACTTTAGGGCATCATACCATGTGTCGTGGAGTCCTGCCTGCCTGTAGCCAAACCTGTCATTTTTGATCCTGTGTATCTTGGTGAGCATTTCAATTTTCTGCTTTTGAACATTTTCATATTCATTGTCCGAGAAGTTTACAGCCCACAAGGGCTCTCCTTCCATCATCTGCATGATAAAACAATTGCTTTTTACTATATCTTTTGAAAAATCTGAAACATATACTTCCGGGCAAAGAATATCCGTGTTTTCATGCATCATCTTATACCAGAACACTTCTGATTCCATCATGTTTTTCTCGTACGAAAGAACTGTAGCGCTCTCTGGAGGCGCTATCTTAAGGGCAAAACTCTTTCCATCATCAAGTATTACTTTATATGCAGAATTAAACTCTCCATTCCCAAGTGGAGCAATGGTTTTCACATTTCCAAGTTTATGAAATGAGAAAAGTTCCCTTATTTCTTCAATTGAAGCTTCATATTTCGTTTTACTCTTGATCATAAATTTGTCCCTTCTCTTTTTCATGACATTAGTTTTTCCTCAATCCATCCAGCAATGGTAACATCATTTTATTGAAATCCAGTATCTCTGCACTATTTCGCCATCATCAGTTACAAGCTCATTTTCCAATACACCGCCGTTGTTCTGGATTGACTTGGCTGAACCAATATTATCTTTGTCACAGCAGATTAGTGCCCTATCAATACCAAGCTTTTTGCACTCTTTAAGGGCCAGGCCTATCATCTTTGTAGCGTAGCCCTTACGCCTTTCTGAAGGTCTGATCCCGTCTCCGATATGCCCACCGCTTTTTAATAGGCCATCATTTAGATAGTGGCGGATATTTACTGCCCCAAGAAGTCTATCTTTCTCGTCATCAAGCAGGAAAAAGGTTGAGTCAGGAACCAGGCCATCTCTGGGATTAGTAAGCTCCAAATGCTCAAGATAATAATCAAAATCGTGATAATCGTTCTTAAAAATGGCCCACGGTGAGTGGTTTGTGTGGTTCTTTTCCTGATCCTCTTTCCACTCATCAATCATTTCTCCAAGTTGTTTCTCGTAGCTCTTTGTTAGCTTGATCAGTTTCAGACTCATACTTTTTCTCTCCTCAATATATTTCTTTTTCTAGAACATTTAGCCGCTTGCTATTTCACCCGACAGTACAGAGTTCGCCCCGGCGAATATATCCAATTTTTTCATAGCAGGCATTAGATGCTACGTAATCTGCATCTGTGTAGAGCATCGGAAGATATCCTTCTGCTCTTGCAAGTTCAGTTACTGTGTAAACCAGATTTTCGGCATAGTGTTTCCTCCTGCACTCTGGCTTGGTGTACACAAGGTTGATACCGGCCATATCACCATTTGGAACATACTTACAACAAGCTGTAGTAATTCCGTTATCTTGCCAAAAGAATGTTCTTCTGTCTTCTATAAATTTCTTAGCATTCTGCTCATAGGCGGCTCTGTCCATTATATCTATGCCTACTGCGTTGTGGAAACCATCTATCAGGTCAACAAGCTCTTCAAAGTCATCCTGGGTGCACTTGTGCAGTTCTCCAGATGCCTTCTCCTGAGGCTCTACGGACTTGGGACAGTCATAGGCATACATATTTTGTCTGATGGAAAGCTCTTTCCCCTCTTCTTTAGCCCGCTTTATGAAGTATTCAGCCAGTTTATACTTAATATTGTAGTTGTGATTTCCATCAAGAAGGCCGTTTTCTGAAATTACATCGTAGGCAGCTGCCATATCTTTATCCGTAGCATCATCCGGAGTCCAGATCCATACAGGAAATGGCTCTTTTGAAAAGCAGATTATTACTCTCTCATGATCAGATAATATTAGCTTGCAGGGGCCTCCAAGGATGCGACGCAGAACAAAAAACGTATATCTGTCCTGGTCTAGGAGCTTAAAATCTCTTTCATCAACAAATTTGTCCATAACTATCCTCCTCTTGAAATAAATATGAAAAAACCTCATCAAATCTATAGTTTGATGAGGCATCGGTTAAAATATGAAAATGCTAAAAATGTATAAACCTAAGCATTTATCTCGTCCTCATCAAATGCATTAACAATAAATCCCTGATCAAATTTGTTCATGGATTTAATAGTTAGCATTGAATTGACGAGATCAAGTTTTTTCATAATTCAAATCGCTTTCAGAAAATATTTAGTTTTTAGTATAACTTTCTGACAACTGTATGTCAACTTCTTTTCCTCTACTGCTTTACTGCCCCGTCGGATACTCCAGAAATAAGGAATCTTGATAAAGAGAAATACAGGATTACAATCGGCACCGCGATAAATATCGCTCCTGCCGCAAATCTTGAAAACTCCGTCTCTCCAAGATGTGTTAGCCCTACTGCTACGGTCCAGAGGTCCCTATTTTTAAGGAGCATGTTTGGGAGAATGAAGTCGCTCCATGGCCAAGCAAAAGATGTAAGAGCTGTGTATACTAAAATAGGCTTTGAAAGAGGCATTGTAACCTTCCAAAAGATAGTTGGATTAGATGCTCCGTCAATTCTGGCAGCCTCATAGATTGAATTACTTATTGTATCGAAATACCCTTTCTGAACAAGATAACCCATAGGTGCCCCTGCAGAATACACCAGTATCAGGCTCCACAGATTGTTTATGAGATTGAAGTTGATCATGATAAGATAAACCGCCGTCATTCCCATAAAGCTTGGAAACATGCTAAGTACCAGCGTTGCCTTCATAAGAGGCTTTCTCATTTTGAATCTGAATCTGCTCATTGTATATGCAGTCAGAATCACTAGTACTGTAGATAGCACACAGGAGAAAACAGCCACAAAAAGAGTATTCCTGAGCCAGCTTGGATAGTCATACATCTGGGTATCTGTAAACAATTTGATATAGGTCCCCAGACTATAACTTTTAGGAAAAAATCCATCATAATCGTAAATTGATCCAGAGGCTGAAAAAGAAGCCAATACAAGCCACAGCACTGGAAAAAAGAAAATGAAGGATACAAAGATAAGTACTATATGTGTAACGACAGCTTCTGAAAGTCGTTCTTTTTTCATCTGAAAGTATCCTCCTTTTTAAATGCTGATGAATTCACGTAAGTCACCAGAGAAATCACTGAAGTAATAATAAAAATGATAAGGCTGACTGCTGCGCCTATTCCGTAGTAATTATTGTCAATAGACAGATTATAGAGCCAGTTGATGAGAAGGTCTGTGTCACTTGCCAGGAAATAATCATCCAGATAAAGACCTCCCCTTAGAAAGTAGAACACACCGAAGTTATTGAAATTCCCTACAAAGCTAGTGATCAGCGTTGGCGTTGTAGAAAATACCACAAAAGGAAGTGTGAGCTTTGTAAACTGCTTCCATCTGCCTGCTCCATCGAGACTGGCTGCCTCATAGAGTTCATTATTCATATTTGAAAGAATTCCTGTAGCCAGCAACATTGAAGTAGGTATTGATATCCAGGCATTAACCAATAGCCCTATAATTCTGGCTTTCCATCCGGCATCAATATCCAAAAAGCCTACCGGCGCAAGTCCCATAACTTTCAGGTAGTAATTGATCGGGCCACCATAAGAGAACATAAACTTAAATCCCAGAAGGGTAATAAATCCCGGAACAGCGTAGGCAAGAATAGGAAAGGCTCTCCAAAAGGTCTTTCCCCTAACACATTTCTTATTCAGAAGAAGTGCAAGAAACAAACCTCCAAAATAGTTAAGAGTTGTTGCGCACACGGCCCAGATTACGTTCCATCCAAGTATCTTTAGAAAAGTATCCTTTATTTCTGACAGGGAAAAAATCTGTATGAAATTCCCAAATCCTATCCAATCCACAAGCTTGGGAGGAACGATATCTCCGCCATAGTTTGTAAAAGCAATAAGGATCATGAAAATAATAGGAAGCACGTTGAACAGTGCAACTCCCGCAACAGGAAGAAACAGCGCCACAACATAAAATTTTTTATCCACAAACAGCTGCAATGATGCCAAAAAGCCGGGAACAGGCTTGCCCTGCTCCACTAGCTTTTCTGTGTTTCTAACATCTTTTATGTTAGAAAGATAAAATACTATGACCGAAATAAGTATCAGAAATGCCAATATTCCTCTTAACATCATGATGATAGAGTCATCACCCTTTGTGCCAAGCCATGGATCACCTTCTATTGTTCCAAGGGTAAAAAAACCTGCCATATCACCAAATCCTGCAGTAAAAAGATACCACAAATATAAGGCAAGCACTGCCATATAAAGCATTCCCTTTATTCTCTGTCCGTACAGGAATTGCCCAAGCCCCATGATGACGTAGGAGCATTTTGTCTTTATATTTCTCGAATCCATGTTAAGCTCCCTTAATTAGACAAAGTATAGATTGCATCGTAGATACTCTTTGATGCTTTATCCAGTGCCTCCTGCATGGAAGCTTCATCTGCATATTTGACAGTTTCACCTTTTTTCTCTCTAAAGGCATCCTTGGCCACATCACTAAGAAGGGTTCCCATAGGATCCCATATCTGATCAACAGCCTTAACAGACGGCATAAGGCTTATATGTCCGGCGTTAAGACTATCAAAGATCATACTTGTTGTTCCACCCATTTCCTGTGCTACATCTGACCTTGTTGGCGCAACTCCAAGAATTTCGGCCCTTCTCTTTATCATTTCTCTACTTGTTGCAAAGTTTACGAACTCAATGCAGGCCTCTCTGTGCTCTGTATAAGCACTGATTCCATAGCCATTAACACCGCCCATTACTACAGTATCAACGGTATCTTCCTTTTTACTTAAATCTCCATCTGCAGGCATTTTACCAGGAAGTTCCACCATTCCAAGATTCTCAGTAGCTTTTTGGTCAGCTTCTTCGTCACTACTTCCCTCAGCTTTATATACATCAGCAAGCCTGTCATGGAAAAGGACATAGGTATCTGGAGTTGAAATAGAGCAAAAATAAGTTCCATCAGCAACCTTGGCATATCTATTCTGAGCAATTGAATCATCTATACACTCTTCATTCATAAGACCTGCAAACTGGCGAAGAGCTAACAGTCCCTTAGCAGCATCTCCTTTGCCAAAGCCTACATCCTCTGCCTTTGTAAGCCCATTCTCATCTTTTCCAAAAACATATCCGCCGTAAGAAAAGTCAAACTGCGCCATCATGTAAAGATCTTTGCAGGAAGCAACAAGACCATAGTTCTGACCATCAGAGGATTCTACAATTTGCTGTGAATACTGGTACAAGCTGCTCCAGTTCTGAAGGAAATCCGGAGTCTTATCTCCATCCTCATCCCACTGGGCTTCCCAGCCTTCAGGCAGCTTATCTTTTCTATAAAAGAGCATTGGCTCCTGAACATTGACAGGAATGGCGCAGGTGTACTGTTTGCCGTCGACTGCTATGGTAAAGGCATCCCATGCTTCTTCCGGGATGAGACTTGCGCACTCAAAATCATCCCTGTTAAGTGCCAGGATGTGCTTATCTTCTGCATATGCCATCAACTTATCGTTGGCCTGATAAAGCACGTCAGGTCCGTAGCCGTAAGGGCCGTTTTCTGCCAGATTGCTGTATTCCTCCATGTTTGCATCAACCGCCTGAATTCCTTTATCTTTATATGCTTCATTAAAAGCAGACAAGAGTTCATCAAGGTATCCTTCCTGTTTGGCAGTATCATTTTCAAGAATGCGAAGTGTGATCACCTCACTATTTGCAGAATCAGTGCCTGCCTTTGTGTTATCGCTTCCACACGCTGTCATGCTGACGCCAAGTGATGATATAAGTAGCAGCGCGAACGCTTTCTTTAATCCTCTCATAGTACTTCTCCTCCACAAACAAATAATCTGAAGTTTCCAGGTTCTACCTGAATATCTTTTTCTTTTCCAATGCTATCTGTTTCATTTATATACAGCATCACGTCACCGTTTCTACTCTGCCTCTGAAGGCAAAAGAGCTTTTTATCCTCCGAAGCATAAATGCGGGTTCCGCTGAACTTGAAGCTGCACTTTTTTCTTATATCAGCAAGCTTTTTTATGTAATCATTAAGAGTATCCTCTTTTTCTTTTGCAAAATCCATGCATCTTCTGCAATCTGGATCATAACCTCCAACAGTATAGCACTCTGTTCCATAAAAAATAGATGGCGCACCTGGAAACATATACAAAAGAGTAAGCGCAGCCTTAAGCTTCTTTCTGTCTTCATGAACTTCGCTAAAAAATCTGTCTGTGTCATGACTATCAAGGAGATTTAGCATCATATCATTGACAGTATCAGTATTTCTCGCCAGGATATCATTAAGCTTATTGGCTACTCCCTGAGCATCAAGCTGTCCATAAGCAAAATAATCTAATGCAGCCTTAGTAAAAGCATAGTTCATAATACTGTCATATTGATCTCCCCTTAGGTAATTACTAGCATTATGCCAGTTTTCACCTATGATCACCGCTGATTCTTTTGCTGCTTTAACTTCCTTTCGGAACCTTCTCCAAAAATCGTGGCTTATTTCATCAGATACATCCAGTCTCCACCCATCTATATCAAACTCCTTGATATAATAGGTGGCGATAGAAATCAGATAGTCTTGAACATGGATATTTGAGGTATTCCACTTGGGCATATAGGTGCATCCTGCAAAAACCTCGTAGTTTAGCGGCTCAGCGCAAGGATAATCGCCCTTTATAACGAACCAATCGTAATACTCAGACTCTTTTCCCTTTGAAATCACATCCTGGAATTTATCATTAAGCTCACTTACATGGTTAAAAACTGCATCCAGAACAAGCTTCATTTCCCTGTTGTGTAGCTCTTTTACCAGATTCTTAAGATCTGTCTTGTCTCCAAAATCTGGATCTACATCAAAGTAATCCACAATGTCATACTTGTGATTGGAAGGAGACTTGAAAATAGGTGTAAGGTAAAGGGCATCACATCCAAGCGCTTTTATGTAGTCAAGCTTGGAGATGATCCCCTTAAGATCACCTCCCGCAAAGCTCTTGGGATTAGGGATATCGCCCCACTTAAGGTTAATATAGTTCTTATCTTTGTTTTCATCTGCCATGCAGAATCTGTCTATGAAGATTTGATAAAAGCTGGCCTGCGACAACCATTCTTCTTTTTTAAGAATATCAGCGCTGTTAATGTAGGGATACTGGAAAAAATTGTAAAAGCCCTTGGTGAAATCATATGTGAGTGTTGCGCCATCCTCAGAAAAATAGTAATACTCTTTTCCATCATAAAGGTAAAAGACATATGCAAGCCTGGTGTCCTCTAGCTTAAGACTGATTGAAAAGTAGTCGTAAAGCTCTCCGGATAATTCCTTTTTCATCTGAAGCTTTTGCTGACTATTTCCAATAACATATTTGCTCTCGTAGATAATATATGCTCTTTCTATGTCATTTTTGGCTGTGCGAAGCCTTATGACAATTTCATTTTCAGATACGGGAAAACAGTATTCCGAATCTGTAATGTGTAAAAGTGCAAACTGGTTCATTTAAGCAGCTCCTTTTACTCATTTGCTGTTCCATCAGTCAATGGATCAGAATTTCTTACTATTGAAAGAGTATCCTGAGCCTGGTTATCAGGATTTGTTGTAAGAGTAATTGTATAGTTACCATCAGTCAGAACCTTAACATTTGCTTTGTCATCAGTTCCGGCAAGGCCTCCGGCATTTTCCATCTGAGACTCATCTATTTCTGTAAACTTACCAAAGCCCTTCTGTGTATCCCATGACCAGTCTGCTATGATCTGAAATTCGTCACCTTCAAAAAGATCAATAGTCAGAGCAAATTCATTAGTAGCATTTCCAGTTGGAACTAGTTCAAATGTAGCTTTTTCTTCATCGCTAAGGCTTCCAGCCCAGTTGTTAAGTGCAAGTGTACCTTTCTTGGATGAACCCGCAATATACCAGTGTCTTGTATCTTCTGCTACACTATTAGCTCTAAAATCTCCGTAAAGAGTTGTGTCTTTCTCAAAGGTATCTACAGAAAGATCTTTTTTGCTGGTTTCAAGATATGATGGAGTCTCGAACCAGCCATTAAATTCAGCCCCTTCTGTCTGTTCAAATGCTTCATAAGAAGCTTTATCCAAAAGTTCACCTGCTGCTACCTTGGCTGTACCAAGAGTTGTATCCTGATTCATAAAAGTAATAGTGATATCTTCCTTGGGTGCCTCCTGCACATCTTTCTCTCCGCATCCTGCAAGCCCGCATAATACAAATAAAGTTGCCATTGTTCCGGTTAAAATTCTTGTTACTAATCCATTCTTTTTCATGTTTAGTCCTCCCTTTACACATTCATTTAGATTTTGTTTTGTCATTTATATCTTGTTAAATTTGTTAAGTTTGTTAACTTAACTGTTAAATTAGTAATAACACTTTGAATATCCCTTGTCAATATCTGGCACCTCTGCTATTATTAACTTAACATGTTAACCCAGCTTACCAACACGTTAATATTATTTACATTCTGAAGGACTTATAATCATGGCTAACGAAAAGAAAGCTACTGTCCGGGATATTGCTGCAAAGGCCGGTGTATCAGTAGCTACAGTTTCATATGTACTTAATGATAAAAAGGATACTAAAATAAGTGATGTAACCAGAAAGAAAGTACTACAGGTCGCAAATCTGCTCAACTACAGTATTCCTGAGAAGTACAAGAATATAGATGCTAGAAAAGGCGCCTATACTATCGGCGTTATGTATACGCTCATGGCGGATACTCCCTCTAGAAACGCAGAGATTCTTTCTCTTATAAATCTTCTGGCTGGCAGGTTTTTTAGGATTGGCTTCAATTGCCAGCTCATTCCACTGGAATCTGCAGCAGAATATCAGAAACCTATCGAGGGGCTTGATGGCATAATAGCTATAGACTTGGAAGAATCTGTGTTCAAGCAGATGTCAGGACAGTATTTCATCCCTATCCTTTGCCTTGACATGATGATCAACGATTTTCTTTTTTATCAGATACATACTGACATGGAGAGCATCGCTGCGCAGGCCAGAGATATTCTGGGTGAAGATTACTGTCTTGTTATTGATAAATACAACAATAAAAGATATTGCGATTATCTCCTAGCAGATCTCCCAAGAGAAAATGTTTTCTTTTTCTCAGATTTTGAAGACAGTGACTTTTCTATATTAAAAAGCAAAAAGGTCCTTGTTTATGGAATGCAGCTGGGAATGATAATTCAGCAGAATGTCAAATGCAAGGATTTAGTTGTAGTTTCCTGTGAAGATAATCTTCATGTTTATTCCAAGGGTCTTAAGACCATCCATTATGATATTGAGAAAAAAGCCAACTTGGCCATGAATATCATGATGAATGCAATAGAAAAGAAATTCGATGTTAAGCACGAGTACAAGGTGTTTTAAATGCTATCACAGGCATCTTATTACAGTACCAGTGTGATATGTACCCTCTTTACTGGACAACCAGTAAGGTGGGTATTTTTTTCCGCATCTTTTACGAGTATTTTTGGTTTTTTTATAAGTCAGCAGTAGGGCAAATTTTTCATTATTCTTTTTCTTCAATACGGTAGCTGATAGTCAGGCTCACGCCCCCATCCATAGACTGGCTGGCTATTTTCATTTCGCTGTTAACAGGGATAGTAAAGGTTTTTGGACCCTTATCGTTAAGATTTATTGTTCCATCTGGATTTTGCTCAATAAGTCCACCCGAAGAACACAATACAACAGCATCTTCGCTGATTTTTTTTACTGTTAATTTATAATGGGCATATTCATATATGACTTCACCTTTTTTTAAATCAATGAATTCATTAGTATATTCATTGGGGGTTGCTTCAATATCCGACCAGTAGCTGTAAGTTAATACCACAACAGGGGTACCATCTATGTTTGCTGACTTATTAAAATATCCAATTACAACTGCCAGTACACTTATGATTATTACAAAAAGACAAATTAAAATACCAAGTGTTTTCTTTGAAGCATTCTTCATATCTCCTATCTCCTCCACATTGTTATATCTATAATACAGTCTGGGATGAACATATGATGCAAGTTTACCAGTTGTTTTTGTATAGTATTTAGCGTCGCCAACAGTTATCCAGGTACTCCTGGTAAGCTTTCCATCTGCCTTAAAGTATTTTAGAAAAAAATGGACCAGATAATCTGATCCATTTTAGAAAAATTAAAATTCGTAGCTATCAACTGTGATAACAATACTATAATAACAAGTGGAATTATACGTAATAGAAGTAAAGCCTTTTTTGGACTCCCTATAATGCCCAGTTATACATAAGTATTTTAAAATATGAGTGTTTGCGTCAAAAGTGTATTTGACTTTATCAATCTTATCGTAGTTTATCTTTTGGCTGAAAGCCTTTAAAAAAGGCTTATAATATTCAAAGCCATATTCAGGATTCTGGCTCAGCACAACCGTATTAGTGGATCCTTCTGACTCATCTATATATAATGAGCATTTATCAAGATCTGGTAATAATAACTCCATAATATCCACATCTGGAATAGGTTCCCAACTATCAGCATATGAACCAGCTGAGGTTTCTTCACCGTTTTTTACCTCTTGCACCAGTGTGTATCCGTAGTTCTCTGACTTATCATATGTATTGTAGTCTAAAAAAATTGATGTAATGGAATCGTCTTTTTGTTCATATGCATCATCTATTACAAGTGTATTACGATAGTCTTTAGTTCCGGCATATTGTCGGTTAAAAGAGAAATTAATATGCTCGATAGCTGTATAGGCATCGAGTCCTTCATAAGTTGAGCTGGTATCAGTAGTTGACGTAAAATTACAATCTATAGTACATTGGCCAAATCCTGAAACAGATAGGCTTGTAGCATAATAAAGACTTTCTTTAGTAGCATCAAATAGCTGATTTATTGTTTCTGCATCAGGATCAGAGCTAAAGTCAGCACACCCTGATAGTGTGAATGTAGATATAGCCAGAGTCAGAAGAAGGGCCAAATATTTTTTTCTTTTAAACATAAAACATGCTCCTAGAGAAATTGATTACTGCTATTATACATCGTGGCATGAGTATTTGTTGCAGGGAAAAGCCACTATAGCTCAATCTCCAGGGCGATTGGAGTATGATCCTGACGTGCTCCGGAATCTAGCATATCTGACCTTGTAACCTTATCTTTTATTCTGTTGCTGACAAGGAAATAGTCAATTCTCCAGCCTGAATTATTGATCTTGCTGGTCTTGATACGCTGAGCCCACCAGGAGTACACATTTGGGGTGTTGCCATGCACATGCCTGAATGTATCAGTAAATCCCGCATCCAAAAGATTTGTAAAGCCCGCTCTTTCTTCATCTGTAAAACCAGCTGACATATGGTTGCTGTCAGGATTTGCAAGATCAATCTCTTCGTGAGCCACATTATAATCTCCGCAGGATATAACGGGCTTAACTTCATCAAGTGATTTCAGGTATTTCGTGTACTGAACGTCCCACTCCTGGCGCTCTTTCAGCCTTTTTAGGCCATCGCCTGCGTTAGGAGTATATACCAGGTTAAAAAAGAACTTGTCGTGCTCTAATGTGATCATCCTGCCTTCACTGTCCATGGTATCAGGAGCACCTATCTCAGGAAAGCTTGCTACTACCTTGATATCTTTTTTGTAAAGTGCCATAGTTCCTGCATAACCTTTTCTTGCAGGCTCTCTTGAACTAACATATACATAATCATAGTCAGGAAAATATGCCTTCAACGCCTCTTCCTGCTTGGCATTCATGCCATTTTCCGGAAGTTTGGTCTCCTGAATGGCGATAATATCAGCATTTTCTTTTGCAATTGTATCAAGAACCTGTCTGCTTAGGTCTGAACGTGGGCTTGTGCCTGTAAGTGCTGCGTTTATTGAATCTATATTCCAGGATATGAATTTCATGAGATTACTCCTTTTCTAACATTGTTACTCTTCATTATACATGAATTTTGGCTATCCAATGAAAAGAAAAAAACGAGCCAGCTTGAAAATCAAGCCAGCTCTACTTTTTCATTTCCAGTTATTATCTTGAGCTATTCTCTCTTTTTCCGATTCCCACTTCGGAATAGGAATATCCTGATGAAGTCTATGCAGAATAGTATCTAGGCCTTCTGGTTTATGGTATAGGTACCCCTGCCCCAGCTCACATCCTACACTTAGAAGGAACTTCTTTTGTTCCTCAGTTTCCATTCCCTCGCAAAGAGTATGGATTCCTAGCTCGTGAGCAACATCTATCATTCCTTTTAGAATGACTCTGTTAGCACCATTATGAGCATCAAGATTTATCAAAAGACTCATATCAAACTTGATAAGGTCTATGTCAAAACTACTAAATACATTGAGGGATGAATATCCGCTTCCAAAATCATCAACCCAGAGCTTATAGCCATTTTCACGAATCTTTCTAAGCTGTTCATAGAATTTATCTGTGGCTTTAGCCAGACCCTGCTCAGTAATCTCAATGATAAAATAGCTCTTGTCAATACCGTACTGATCAATGTCGTACTTGTCATAAATCTTATTAATCTCTTCAATAACATCTATATAGTCAAAGTCCTGCCTGGAGAAATTGATGGAAACAGGTAAAAGAGGAAGTCCCTCATCATATCGGATTTTTACCTCTTTACACACCATTTCAAACATGTAGAGGTCCATTTCATGCATAAGATGGTATTTTTCAAGTGCTGGTATAAAATCATCTGGTTTTATCAGTCCTTTCTCTGGATCAATCCAACGGGCAAGAGCTTCAAAACCCATTCCACTTCCGGTTTCTATGCGCAAAAAGCACTGGTAAAAGACCTTGATCCAGCCTTTTTCCATTGCTTTGTCAAAGTTTTCAATTATATATCTCTGGTGATTATATAAAATATCGTCTTCTACAGTATAGAACCTATAATACTTTTTCAAATCCTCACCAACAAGTTTGTTGGCTCTTATAGCGTGATCAATGGATTCTGTAAGCGAAACATTCTTGTTCCCTACATATATTCCGACATTTAATCCGGTTGTTGTACCAAAAGCGCTTATCTTTACCTTGGAATTGACACTTTCAATTTTGCTTACAATATCTTCTTCGCCATCATATTCATCAATAACGCCAAAATGGTCTGAAACTATACGTGCAACTAGTCCATGGTGGAACTCTGCCACAAGGATATTTGCTACAAGGTATAAAAGATCATCGCCTCTTTTAACGCCATATCTTCTGTTGTAGGACTGCATTGAATCTATATCTATGTAAATAAATACCGGAGTTTTGCCTTTTTCTACAATTTCCTTTATTTTGCTGTCGCCATTCTTGTTGACATAGTTTAAGTTTGGAAGGTTAGTCAAGGCATCTACATAGAAATCATCTTTTTGAAACAGCTTATACTTATTTGCAATTTCCAAAAATTTATTCTCATGCTTTTGAACATCGTTGTAGACCAAAAAAGCCAGATCTGTCCCGTCTTCCATTGTCTGCCAGTAGCCGGTTGAATGGATCAGGTGATAACCATCTTCCATTCTCACTCTGAAAGTGATATCATAGTCAGTTTTCCTATCAAGAAAATCCAGGCTGATTGCGCGAAGC
Organism: Butyrivibrio sp. INlla14; assembly: GCF_900102515.1. Lineage (GTDB taxonomy): Bacteria > Bacillota > Clostridia > Lachnospirales > Lachnospiraceae > Butyrivibrio. The sequence continues at coordinate 560 of NZ_FMVS01000004.1, read as the reverse complement.
TTTTTCTTCTCTTCAGGATGAACCTTCTCGAAAAAAATTTCTTTCTCCCTTTCATTATAATTGCCATATAATTCATCTCTGGATAAACTGTGAAACTCTAGAAAGCCATCAGAAATAGCAAGTGGCTCATAACCACCACTTGCTGAAGGCCCCATAATGATCATAGGAACTATAAGACTCTCATATGATTTTTTTATCTCTTCAGGGAGTTTATACAAAAGAATTTCTCCTTTAATCCCATGATGTAAGGGTCAAAAGCCCTTTACATAAATTTATCTGCTCCTTGAAAATTCATACAAACCGATTTTTGATGTAAAACTTGAGTATTTTACTCTCAAAGTGTGGATATGGCAGGGAATTCCCTATTAATCATCCGGCAAGTACCGGATTCGGAGCATAGTGCCCCAGACCCTTCCGATATCGAAAGAGTTTTCTGAAATTCAATGCCGCTATTTTGCATCCAAAGAAAAATTTACATCGGAGCTTTCCATGGACACACATCTTGTTTACACCATAGACGTTTTTCAGGATTGACGGAACTGTCTCAGCACCATTACGGA
>NZ_FMVS01000003.1 GCF_900102515.1 Butyrivibrio sp. INlla14 | reverse complement strand
CCAGAGTTTTTCACACTGAGTCATGCGACTCTAGTGCGCTTATGCGGTATTAACAGTCGTTTCCAACTGTTATCCCCCAGTATGAGGCAGGTTGCCCACGCGTTACTCACCCGTCCGCCACTAAGATTTAACAAGAATCCGCCGAAGCCTCATCAGCGTTAAATCTCCGTTCGACTTGCATGTGTTAGGCACGCCGCCAGCGTTCATCCTGAGCCAGGATCGAACTCTCACGTTTAAAAGTTTGATCTGGCCAGAACTCAAGCTTGGCTTTTTGTTCTGTCCGTTATTTACTAATTTTGTTCTGAATAAATTCTCTTGGAATTTTTCAGGGTTGCATTACTGTTTATTTGTCAAGGTTCTTAGTTGTTGTAGCTCTCAGCCGCAACTCGTTTAGAATAGCATAGCTTTAAGTTTCTGTCAACAACTTTTTTAATTTGTTTGCCGAAGTTTCGATTCGCAGTTACTGGGACAAAGCCTCATCAGTAGGTAACTGCCCTCTCCGCAACGGGCAAAAGTTATTATAGCAAAGCACTTTTCCAAATGCAACATCTTTTTTTAGAAATTTTCAAAAAGTTTATAACCCACTATATATAGGCCGCTAAAGCTGCTTTGACCGCAATTTGTAGTGCGATATTATATGCTTTCTTCAATATTTCAATATCGGTTATGTTCCTTTCAAGTGCATATATTTGAGCAGGGCCAATATATTTGGAAGGCACCTGAAATATATCAAAACTATATTTTGTCCTGGTGAATAGGATTGAGTAGAAGACGGTTGATCTTCTCTCTCGTCTGCGAGCCCTTCATATGAAATACAAAAAACTCCTTAGGAAAATCCTAAGGAGTTATGTGCTAAACGGAGAAAGCGGGATTTGAACCCGCGCACCGCGTGAACGGTCTACACCCTTAGCAGGGGCGCCTCTTCAGCCACTTGAGTATTTCTCCATGCCTGAATCCCTCTACCAATTTGTGGTTTGAATTCTATAGCTTGCATCTGTAAATCATCAGACGCAAATGTAATTATACAAAGGTGCAAAGGCTTTGTCAATTCTTTTATGGTAATTATTTATCGTAAAGATTCGTTCCATCTGAATCTATTACTACTATTACAGGAAAATCTTTTACCTCCAGTCTTCTAATAGCCTCTGTTCCCAGATCATCGTAGGCTATGACTTCTGCCTTAGTAATAGCTTTTGACAATAACGCTCCAGCTCCACCAATGGCTGCAAAATATACTGCTCCATTCCTCATCATTGCATCAATTACTTCTTGTGATCTTTTTCCCTTACCTATCATTCCTGCAAGTCCAAGATCTAACAGCTTGGGCGTATACTTGTCCATTCGACTTGCTGTTGTTGGTCCGGCAGAACCTATAGGACGGCCTTCTCTTGCCGGAGAAGGTCCCATATAATATATGAGATTATTTTTTAACTCTATAGGTAATTTCTCGCCTCTAGTAAGAGCTTCGTCCATTCTCTTATGTGCAGCATCTCTGGCTGTATAAATAGTTCCAGTGATATACACCATATCTCCAGCCTTTAGCTGTTTCATTATATCCATATCTACAGGAGCATTTATCTTTATTTCCATATCGTCCTCAAAAATGCTAGTGTAACTGCCATTTATACTTTTCGAGATAATATAAAATAGCTACACTAGTTGTGTTTTATCCTATGAAATACCTTGTTGAACCTTTAGGTGTTAGCCCTAAAATGGTATACCAGCTTATTCACCTCAAAGCACCTAAATCAGATAACCTTTGATACATGCCGATTCACATGACAACAAATGTTTACAGCTACCGGAAGACCTGCTATGTGGGTAGCGTAGGTATTAATGTTTACAGCAAGGGCCGTAATCTTTCCTCCAAGGCCAGCTGGTCCAATCCCCGTCTCATTGATCTTATCAAGTACCTCTTCTTCCATTTTGCAAACATACTCAATGTCTGAATGTTGGCCTACAGGTCTTGTAAGTGCTTCTTTGGCCATTTCAGCACATTTTTCAAATGTACCCCCTATGCCTACACCTACTACCATAGGTGGACAAGCATTAGGTCCAGCATCCTTAACAGCTTGAACAATAGCATTTTTGACGCCTTCTTCACCATCAGCAGGCTTGAGCATAAACACTCTGCTCATGTTCTCACTTCCAAAGCCTTTGGGCGCACAGGTAATAGATACTTTATCTCCTTGAACGATGTTGTAATGAATAACGGCAGGGGTATTGTCGCCTGTATTCTTACGCATGAGCGGATCTCCAACTACAGATTTTCTGAGATATCCTTCTGTATATCCTTGTCTGACTCCTTCATTAATTGCATCTGTAAGACTGCCGCCAACAAAATGAACTTCCTGCCCAACATTTACGAAAAAAACTGCCATTCCAGTGTCTTGGCATATTGGAATCATATCCTCTTTAGCAATCTTAAGATTTTCCTCAAGTTTAGAAAAAATATTCTTGCCAAGCTCAGACTCTTCCTGTTCCTGTGCTCTTGAAAGTGCAGTTCTCATATCATCCGACAGTGTATGGTTGGCATCAATGCACATTTGCCTAACTATCCCTGTTACTTCAGCAACATCTATTTCGCGCATTCAAAGGTGCTCCTTATAGTTATTGATCTCATCCTAAGATTTCGTTCTTGATTGCTACAAGCTCATCTGCAGAAGGACTTGTAGGCTTCCAGAGTATATGCTGTCCATCATTTTCATATCTTGGAATAATATGCAAATGGAAGTGCATAACTGTCTGTCCTGCTGCCGCACCATTGTTTTGTACAAGATTAAGACCATCGCAGCCAAGTTTGTTTTTAATAGTACCTGCAACTTCCTGTGCAACCTTTACAGCTCCCATCACTGCTTCCTGCGGAATCTCAAAAAGATCTGCATAATGCTTTTTGGGAAGTACCAGCGCATGTCCCTTTGTAGCTGGCCCATTATCAAGGATAACTCTGAAATCATCATCCTCATAAATTGTATTTGATGGTATCTCTCCATTTGCTATTTTACAGAAAATGCAATCACTCATTAGACTATTCCCTCCATATCTTTTCTATTATTAAACATAATGATATTGATCATACCCATGATAAAACCTGCCAGAAATCCACCCAAATGTGCTTGGGTATTAGCCTGAGCTTGGAAAAAGCAGGCTTCTACAACAAACATCAAAAGCAACACGAGCCTTAGTAACATAGACTTATCTTTTGCTAAAGACTTTCTATTAATCACAAGCCATACAACTAAAAATCCTACAATTCCCATAGTGGCGCCACTAGCGCCAAGAGATATTCGATAGTTAGATTTTACTATCTCGTAATACATAGACATAAGATTTCCAGAAAGTCCAGCAATGATGTATAGGAAAAGATATGCCAAATGTCCAAGATAGTGCTCTATTACAGCCCCTACCAATAGCAAAACCATCATATTATTAAAAAGATGATTGATATCCCAGTGCATGAACATAGAAGAAAAAAGTCTGTAATATTCGCTATTTCCAACGACAAGTGCTGTATCCATAGACGCCTTTGCGTTTAAGGAACGCATCACGGTGTTATTTAATGTAAAGAGAATCACATTTATAATGACAAGCGCTAGTGTAACATATGAAGTTTTATAGATTTGCTTCTGTTTTTCATAAAAGGCATCATCTATACCAAATTTATTATCCTGCATATCTATGTTTGAAAGCTGTTATTCAGCCATTAGATCAAATAGCTGATCCATGCTGCGAAGAAGCTTAAAATCTCCCTTCATCTTGATGCTGCCTGCCATAAATGCTCTCTGGAAGGTCATTCTCCCCTCAAGAACATCCTCTAAGACCATCTGATCAGAGGTGATAATAACATCGCAGTCATCGTCATTTCCTACATGGCAATCACATATGCTATTGTCAACGTCTATAATTATAGGCTTAGACTTAGGATTATCCTGCACAATTATCTTGTATTTAGCACGAATCCCAGCTACCGGAGTGAATTTCTTGTTCAGCCGCTTTACATATTCTTCAGTGTTTCCGACACTGCCGTCTTCTTTGCCCATCTTATCTCTAAAGATACTGGCAAGTTCCTGTATATCTTCCTTTTGTGTACGAACATAATTATCATCAGATGCATATTCTGACAGCTGCTCTGATTCCTGAGGTGTAAGATCTATACCTTTTGAAGCTGCAACTTTATTTATCACAGCTTGATTACTCGCGGGAAAGACTGCCATTTTTTGATTAATGGTTCGGTAAATGTTCTCAGTCTTTTTCTCAATTATCTTGGAATACTCGGTGCTGTTCTCAAGCTTGGTTGTGTCAGCTATGTATCCGCACATTCCATCACAAGGAAGTCCCCCTAACATTTCCCATGCTGCTGCCAGGCTCATCATTCCTTCTCGCTCACCATGAGTAGTAGACATGACAACAGGAGCCATGTAAATTTCCTTTATCCTGTCTTTATCCCCATATAGCCAGCAGGCATCCAGAAACTGCATCAGATAGCCTCCTACTCCATACCACTCTACTGTTGACGCAAGTATAATTCCATCTGCGTCCTTGAGTGTATTAGGAAGCGCAGTAATACCATTGCGCTGCTCGTAAAGATTGTATTGCTGAACTTTAACATTTAATTCCTGTAGAACTGCTTCGATCTGTGAGATAACGTACAGAGTAGGATCATCAATGATTCCTCTGCCGCCGTAATAGATATTAATCTTCATGGATACCCCTCCAACCAGTTAAGGGTATTATACCACAATTATAGGGCAAATCACCTACAGTCAAAGCAAATTCTACCGATTCTGACCTCATCCCCCTCTTCAAGTCCTATCTCTTTTTGCGGAGTGATCTTTAGACCATTTCTAAACGTTCCATTTGTTGAATTGAGATCAACGATTGAAATACCGCCTTCCTCATTTTGCATAAATCTGCAGTGAATCCTTGATACACTCATATCATCTAGCACCTCATCAACGCACCCTGCCATTTTTCCTACAGTCAATGGGAGTTTGTCCAATGAAATCCTTATAGTCTTGTCTGTATTTCTACTATATAAAGTAAATGCTTTATCGCTGTCATCTTCCTGAGATAGTACTACTGTTTCTCCCCATGATGACCTTGTGCTTGCAACATATTTTGCCCTTTTGCTATGAGATGTAACATTGACTTTATTCTTGTAGCTGTCGACATCCACATATGTATCAATTGTATCGTCACCACAAAATTCTCCGTAATCTTCAAGCTGATCGCAGGTATCATCTTCATCTATATCTTCCAGGGACTTGATATCCTTTTTGTTTTTCTTTTTCCATGGCAAGCTGACATTTGCATCTTTAAATCCATTGATAAATGCCACAAGACCAGTTACAACAGATACTACAATGACTATTATTGATAATAAATTTTCTTCTCTGGACAAAATGTAATTCATGCGTACATACATCATGATAGCTAAAAGGATCAGAAACAGAATTCCAAATATGATCTGGACCTTGCCACTAGCTTTTTTGCCTTTGTGCTTTCTGATGTCTTCATTCTCTTCTTCCTCATCTTCATCAAGATTAAGTGCTCTATTGTCAAATTCTATAAATTCCTGAGTATCTTGGCTCTGCTCTATTTTCTCAATAGGTTCTTTTATATATCTTTTATCCTCGAGAACCTGTTCAATACAGTCAATGGCAAGCATGCTATCCATCTCCGCTTTCTCAGCGCATGAATATATCATCTCTACAGCTACCTCATCATCATGATCAACCAGTTCCACTAATTCATCGATAAATCCTGCAAAATCTGCCTGTTCCTTTTTGAAAGGGCAATACATGAATTTATATTCACCAGTAGACAGATCAGTAAAAACGCTTTTTGCATCAAGGACTACATTTTCCATGCCAAGCAGATATTCCGATAGGCTCTCTAATGAATTCTTAAGAGATGTCAAAAGCTTCGCAAGCTGTTCTGCATCCATTCCTCTTACAGAAAATCTGTCGCGAATATTCTGCATTGAGTTTATCTCGTAGTATAAATAATTTTCATTGTTTATAGTCCTCATGTTGCATGTCAAAAAACCTGATAGTTTACCTTTTTCCAAGATTCTTGCCTGATAACTTGCAATCTTTTCCCGTGAGTTATTGTCTTGCTGAACTATCAGATAGTTATGCTTTAATTCTCTATAGTATCTGTATTCCATAAATCCTCCTTAGTAGCGATATCCTTAATTCTTTTTACCGTTCTGATATGGTCTGAGTATTTTCTTTTTCTGGCTATGGACTTTGTCTCAATTTCCCAACCTTTTTTGGGTTTTAAAAAAAACCTGCCCATAGCCCCATGGCGAGTTGTGGTTTTTCCTGTAACAGTTATTTCTTTTCCTCGAGTTTCTCCGTCAAATACCGGCCTGGTATTACCAAAGTATTTATTTCCTGCTACTGCCTGACTTTTTTCCACGACAGTTTGCTGCATATCTGCATTCTCGGCTGTAGAAGCACGAAAGGCCAAAATATAACTGTCTTGCGCTAGCACGCATCTTGCGTACATATAATTTGTGAAATATATAATGAGTATAAAAACGCAAATTACCATAGGCACAATGAAAGATGCCTCTACTGTCATATATCCGTGAAGTTTACGCAAACATCACCACCCCCATTCCCAATGTCAAAAAAGGAACAAAGGCAATTTTTGTCTTTCTGTTTCCTTTCCGACACACCAGAATGAAAATTGACAGAATGCTGATTACAAATAGTCCGGTAAAGCAGCCGAGCATCACATGTTCCAAACCAAACACTGGTCCAATTGTCATAAGCATAAGTCCATCTCCATAACCGACCTCTTCTTTTGTGATTCGCCCTATGATCAACATGATTGCTCCAGGCAAAAGAGATAAGAAAGAGTCTGGCAGTCCTTCACCCATATAGAACCTTATACCGGTTGATGATAACGCTAATAGAGCGCAGACTATAATAGCTTTCATCGATATTTCTTTTTTCTTAATATCCTCATATGCTACAAGTAGCATGATTGCAAGGGTTAGTATTTTTATAGTTATCAACATTTTTATCCACATCCACTACAGGGACTTTTTCCTCCTACTTCTGATATTGGTATCGTATAGATTTTTCTTTTTATTCCTGGGCAATCAATCGTTGAATGATACCGTTCTCCATAGTCAGTAATAAAGACATTTCCGCCTGCAACGCCCTGCCCGCAATATTCGCAAGGATAATATTTTGACTGATCCTTATTGCGTTCATTCGCCAATTGTGAGTAGGAAACACTTTTGATGCTTGGCTTAAGATATTTACAGCCAATATCCCTATGATAAACACTTCCATGCTCAGTAACGTATACCATTTCTTCGGTCTGGCTATCCTCAGCGTCACTACCCGTAATGTCATATCCAGTCCAGGCATGGCCATAATATCTTGATTCCACCAGAAACGATCTAAAACCAATCAGGGAAATGATTGGATGCACTTTATAATCAATAACAATGTCAACTATGTCGTTACCCACCATTATCTTTGAAGAGAGCATATTGCTTATGTTTATTCTGTCTGTTACTGCCGTACTTGCGAGTTTGGGATCAAGGCACTTTTTTAGCTGGTAATATACATATCCATTTAGCCCGCCTGTTTCCATAATTCGCAGGGCATCGCTTTCTGGTTCCACCAGTTTCTCTCCCTCTCTCATATCAAAAGCTAGAAGGCAAGCGTCATTGCCTACCTGATGCAGAGTTGCCTCCATCTCAGATTGGACCCTGACTATATCTATAGCTGCGATAATATTTACAAAAAAGAATATGAAAAGAGGCAGTGCAATAGATGCCTCCAGTGTCATAGAAGCAGATAAAGACACTTCTTTAAGAGTTCTGATTGTCTGGAGTATACAGTTATCTTTTATTTCTTTTTTGTGTTTGTGAATTTTGAAAAAAGAAGTGCCCTTAACTCCCCCTATGACACTGTTTGGTGGATTTTTATCTCTCATATCCATAAATTCTCTCTATTCCTACCTCATATCCATATTTGGTGCCCACTTCAAGCTGTGCTCTAAATACATCAACGCAATAATCCAGCTTGAAACCAGCATTTCCTTCTGTTTGCCTTATATCCATTTCCATGATGTCCATCATTCGCTTTGTCTTTTCCAAGTGGTTTGTCATTAGAAGCTTGATCCTCAGATAGTCTTCGTAAAGAAGTCCTTCTTGATTGTCCTGACTGCCCAAATGGTCTCGGAAAGAGAACATATTCGAAAGGCTAAGCTTCCAGGTTTCATCTGATTTAAACAAGGGAACACGGCCTCCGGAAAAGAGAATGTGAAGATCTGAAATAGATTCCGCAAAAGTCCAGGCAAATAAAATTGAGTACTTTATAGCATCGGCAAGCTCTGGAACAAACAGAATCACTGACAAGGCTGTTGCGATTGCTTCGGCCTCTGACACTTTTTCCTGGCAGCTAAAAAGATAGATCATATTTGAAGCCTGTCTCCAAAACAGTAGTGTTTCAGCCATTTTTTCCAGATTGCCATAGTCACTATCAAGGCCATAGATAAGATACTCCAGCTGGTACTTTAACTGGGCCTTATCCATTTCTGCACCGTATCTACTGCATTTTTCATAGTAGTATTGGTCTAAGATCAGCTTCTGCACCGTAGTAATTCCCATTTGATCATCAAGGCCTGTTCCCTTATTAAGATTTCTATGAGAAGCATACTCTGACAAACTGCAGACCGACTCCGAAATACCGGTTTTATCTGGCAAAGCTAGATTCAGTGCCCCTATGCCTCTCTGTGAATTGACCACATCTGCAGGATTGCCAATTGAAATAATTTCCTTTTTTCCATCTTCTTTTTCTATTTCAGGAAGTTCAGTTGAATCTATTATTTTCTGATTCTCACTTGCCATAGCGTCCACATCTGTGGAGTCAAGACCGCCAGACTGAAGGCTGCTGGCATTTGATGAAACTTCTCCCATCAAATACCCAATAGGTTCTCCTGCCATATAAGCTAGTATCTGTCTGTTTAGCACAGCGCCATTGTTATCAGTTGCAACGCTGTAGCCAGATATCTTAACATCTTTGCAGTACATAGCTGTCATAGTCTGGGCATTAAGGATTCCTCCTGCTGTGCTTCTTTCAAAATTTTTTTCTGCATAGTGCCTTAAATGATCCTCTAGATTTTTGATTGATGGATTCCCGGTTCCATAAGATGTATCCACCATCAAAAGTCCGTACTGCTCATATAGTTCTCTGCTGTACTCTGCCAGAACCGAGTTCATAGAGATATCTGCTACGCATTCTGTCTTCATTCTCACAGCACCTATCCTGGCTCCCTGATAGAGAGCCAGTACAAGTGACAAAATGATCATTATAGACAATGATAAAAAAACAGTTATGTATCCTTTAGTTTGTGATCTCACGAGTTTCTGCCCTTATTGTCTTAAATATGTCTTCAACGATTCCTGAAATCTGCTTCTTGAACACAATAACAAGTCCAATTAGTACTACGATAATCAGAATGACTTCTACTGTTCCCATTCCGGATTCATCATTCCAGAACGCCTTTACTCCATTTGTAATTTTTGTTCCTAAATTCTTTGCCTTAATCTGTAATTCTTTCATTATTATTTCCTCTTTCTTTTTCATAATTTAAAATGTCATATACGCTGGAATCATGATAATTATCATCACAATAAGCAGCATTAGTATCATAGGTAATAGGAGTCTTGTTCCAGCCTCTTCTCCTGCTTTTCTTGCCAGATCAAGTCTGTCATCAAATGCTTTTTCTGACTCCTCTGAAAGTAGCTTTAAAAGCTCACTATTTCCCTTTCTCAAATTCTGGGACAGCAACGTACTAAGTCTCGTATACTGCTGCCCACCACATCTTCTCCCAAAATCCTCATACACCGCAGTCTCGGATTTTCCCATTTTCATTTCTCTAGTGCTTTTTGTAAGTTCCTCATATGCATAACTCATGGGAGCACCCTTTTTTCTTTTACTGGCATAATTCTCTGACAGTTTAGAAAAGATATTTCTCATGGTCATTCCAGCCCCTAGATATAAGACTATCTGCGAAACAATTCCCGGATATTCTCTTATGAGCTTTGCATTTCTATCATCAATCTTTTGCTTTAATTCTTTATCCTTCATTACAAAAGTTGCTGCACCACCTACCAGCATTAGGAGAAGTAGCAGAAGACTATTGTCTTCTTTTATTTCACTCCAGCTTAATTTTTCTTCTTTGTACTTCTCCGGTAGTTCCATGCTTCCTTCATACCTGCTTACCTCATTGCTGGTATTTAGCAGCTCTTCAATGTCGTTTTGAATGATCTGGGCCGGCGAAAGTTTTTTGGGTATTACTTTCGCATATATTACCTGCTCCCACTTGTGATCATCGTAAGTATAAGTAGCGATCAGCGTAATAACTGTGCCCTCCGCAGAGACATTTGAACAGTCTATCTCTCCGTCATATTTGCAAATATCATGATCATCTACATTCCAGGTTATCTCGAAGGGGTACCCATCAATTTGCTTTATCAGCCTTAGATTGTCATTTACTTTTTCTAAGCTCTCGTTCTTTCCCAGAATTTCTTTTTCTAGTTTTGAACTTGCTTCTTCAAATAAGGCATCTGCTTCTTTTTTGGTGTACTTCCTCTCCCCTACTTCTACATGAAATTTTCCAAGCTTCGTTCCATCTTCAGTTTTGGCTACTAGTTCAACATCACGCTGCCCCTCTCCTGGAAGATATCTCTCCACCTGCCCACTTTCCTTTAGTGCTCCATCAAAGTTTCCTGAAAGGTATAGCACAAGAGAAAGTATGCTACCGCAAAATGCAAGTAGCAGAACTATACTGATCTTTTGGGCATAGTAATAACTGGTTGCCTTATCCAAATCCTTGCTTCCACCAAGTGTTGTCAGGTATCCTCGAACCTTCTGATCCCAGGAAATATGCCTCTTGCCACGTATCTTTTGATATATGAAAAGAGATACCTTAAATAATTCTTTTGATATACCCTCTTCGTTTATATCTTCATCAAGTTCCATATTTCTTGCTATTATCCAGATAGAAAAAACCAGCACTGGAATAATAAAATAAATCAAAATCATTCTTTAAATTTCCTTCTTTAAACAGAGATATTTACTATGCGCTCAGACAGAACGTACGAAATGCAGTAGATGACCATACAAACAGTCATTAGAATTATTCCAAAAAAATTGTGATATAAAGCATCAAAAAAACCTGGGCTTGTCAGACTTATATAGAAGATGATAAAAAACGGAACACAGTTCATTATCCTGGCTTCAAGCCTTTTAGCGCTGACAAGAACATCTATCTCTTTTTCAACATTCATCTTCCTTGAGATAACATCTATAGTCCGCTGGATAATGTCTGTCATGTTTCCGCCACTTCTTTTCGCTACAGAAAAGACCATTGCAAAGTCCTGGATGTCTGTATTTCCTGTTTCTTTTCCCATGCCATAGATAAGCTTTTCAAGAGGAACACTGTTTTTTAGCCCCTTACTGATCCTTGCAAGATAAAAAGAAATATCGCTGTTTTTACCATAAAGAAGTTCCATGTCTCTTCTTGCTTCCATAAATGCATTCTCTATAGAGAAGCCTGCCTTCAGACTCGTTAAAACAGAAAAGATGGCATCCTTAAACTGAATTCCAATCTGTCTGCATCTTTGCTCTCTTTTATTTTTCTTTTGGATGACAACCCAAGGGATTGCTATCGGCGATAATATAGCCACCGCAAGATACGAGTCGAAAAATAATCTCCCAAACATTAGTGCGATCAAAGCTCCCTGAATCCAGAAAATGGCATCACTCTTCTTAGGATGATAGCCTAAGACCTGCTGCCTCAAGCTTTTCAGTATTCTTAAGTTCACCAATTTTCCTCCATTCTCCCTTTATCTTTAAGTCTGTAGACTCAGCGCTTTCGCAGAATCTAAAAAGTGGGTTAAGTGTAATTCTGCCATTATCATCAAGTTCTTTTTCCACTTCACTTATTTCCAGCACTTTTCTTGATCTGTCCCTCAGTCTTCCAAGATGTACTATAATGTCTATTCCTGCTGAAATCTGGCCTCTTACCGCAGACAGTGGTAGTTCCCCCATTCCCATAAGGCTCATGGTCTCTAGTCTGTACAGCATGTCTGAAGCACTATTGGAATGACCTGTTGACATGGCCATATGCCCGGTATTCATAGCCTGCAGCATGTCAACACATTCTCCTCCTCTAACCTCACCTACGATGATCCAGTCTGGTCGCATTCGCAGAGATGACTTAATAAGATCTCTAATGGTAATGGGTTTGCATCCTTCTACATTGGCATTTCTGGATTCCAGCCTGACAAGGTTGGGCACTCCAATAATCTGAAGTTCTGCAGAATCTTCTATCGTAAGAACTCTTAGGTCCTTGGGAATAAAATCCGATAATGCATTGAGAAATGTGGTCTTACCAGAACCTGTGCCACCGGAAATAAAGACGTTATAGCCTGCCTTTATTAAGATCTTTAGATAATCTCTAAGAAAAGGAGATAAAGAACCAAGCTCTATGAGCTTTGCCATGTCTATAGGTTTATCTGGAAATCTTCGAATAGTGATGATTGGACCATTAAGTGCGACGGGGCCTAGCACGATATTCACTCGGCTACCATTTTCAAGTCTTGCATCCACTATTGGCTGCGACTGATTGACGACTCTATTGCAGGATGCAACTATCTGCTGAACAACATCCTCAAGTTTGTCTCTTGATTCAAATCTTCCATCAAACTTAAACAGACTTCCATTTTTCTCGATGAAGATATTTTCAGTACCATTTACCATGATTTCCGTGACTGTAGGGTCATCTACCAGTTGCTGAAGGATATCTAGTTTTCTTATAGAATGAAAAATCTGCATTCTGAGCCTTTTTCTATCCTCCACTGATATAGCGACATGCCTTAGCCTTTCAGATAGTTCTTTATCCACAAGTACATACATTTCTTCGTCAGAGATATCCTTGGAGTAGTCTATGCAGCCCATGACCTTTTGCCTGACAGATTTTTTTATCCCATCAAATCTATCTTCCATTCAAAAGTCCCTCCCGGGCAAGTAGATTATAAACATACCCATCGTATTCCTGCTTGTCCCTAATATCCGGAAGCTGGCATTTTATGGTCTTTTCAATTATATCCTCAAGTTCGCTTTTCCTAAGGACTTCATCGTACATCTGCACAACTCTGTTATCCCGCAAGTTATCCCTTGTTATTGTGAATATCTTTTCACTTGAAGATGCAATATCAAAAAAACCACCTGGAAGCTCTGTAAGATCTACAACAATGTTGTCATATCCACATTCATCAGTCAGTAGCCTGTACAGATCCATAACCTTTTCAAACCCTATTTCCTTAATCTGCATTGCAGTCTTGGCTGGCATTATGTAGTCCACGTTGTTCTTGCTTCTTTTTATCTTTTCCAGATAAAGTACGAATTTATCTCTTTCACAATCTGCATAATAGACCAGGTCTGATATATCCTCTTCGTATTCAATACCAAGATGATCAGGCAGAGTTGAAAAGCTTTCAAAACTAAGAAAAATGGTCTTGGACTCTTTGGCTAAAAGTTCTGCAATGTTGACTGCAAGAGTTGTCTGTCCACATTTAGAAAGTGGTGAATACAAGCTGATAACTCTCCCTTTTCCTGAGGCTGTCTGCAAGCTAAGGCCATGCAAACTGCTTGAATCTTCCATGCAAAAACCAATAATGTTATCCACAATACTGGACGCTGACTGGTACTTATCCACATATTTAGTTGTCAGCTCATCTCCATCTCTAACCACGCTGCTTCCGCCAAGGCCTTCATCAAGAATTAGTATATTCCTGAGGCTTGAGAAAAGTTTGCATTCACCTAGCTCTTCAAGCAAGCTTTCCGCTATCATCAGAAGTTCAACTGTGTTCTTTCTTGCAAATTCCTCCATGATCTTAAAATCAGTAAAAGAGAAAATTTCAAAGCCAAGATGTAAATGGCTCCTTAAGTACTCATCAAGTCTTCTGCAATAAAGCTCATCGCTATCGCAAATAACTAGTTTTAGCTTTTTCATACCAATCCTCCCAAAACAAGTACTGCACTCAAAAGGACAGGTACTGCAAAATGTAGTGTTTTCTTTTCTCTCTTAAAAATAATAATTACCAGTGAAATGGCTCCTGCAATCAGGAAAGAAAATAAGATACAGGAATATAATTCCTGAAATGATAAAAAAGATGCTGTAGACAATAACAGTTTAACATCTCCTGCCGCAATCCCTTTAACGAGATAGACCGGCATGAGCACCAAGAAGGTGGCTCCGACACCCGTAAGCGCATTTAGAAACCTGTCTGGTCCCTGGCTCAGGGCTAAGATAAGTCCAGTTAATAGACCTGGAATTACCCAAACATTATAGATCTTGTCTTTATACAGATCGGTAAAAACTGCTCCGCCTAAAAACAAGAGTAAAACCGCTCTTATTATGATCCACTCCTTTCAAAGATTTTTTCGAGCTCGCGATTAAAGAATTTATCATCATAAAAGCGGTTTGTAAATACCTAAAATTATTAATCTTTCTTAAGAAATTCGGAAACAGGCATGGTTAAGCCATAAATCCACGGTTCATAGATGAATCTTTTACACTTTCATTTAAACTATACCTGCCATAAGTAAGTCCAGCATACACACTCTGCGTATTTCCCATGGTCGGTTCGCTTTTATCAATGCTCTCTATCTCTTTGTATGCTGCATGGAGCGCCTTAAAATTCCGCTCTACTCCATGCAATCTGTTTAGACTCATGTTAACCCCTGTAAGCATCAGCTCTTTTTTGGAAAAGATATAGAGCTTATGAAGCATTTTTCCAAGCTCAGTCTGCAAATTTACAGAGCGAATAAGTTCATCAATGCAGTTTTGGGCATATCCTATATTTCTGTCTGAAAGAGTTCTGTTGCCTGTGCTTATGGCAGCCTTCGCATCTGCTATATATTCAAGCACCATTTCGTACAGTATTGTGATCATCTGTGTCTTATTTGCCTGTGTTATCTTGAGGGTATACTCCTGCTTTTTTTCCTGTGTCATAGACATATCCTCTCTACTATCCTAATTAGGTCACTGAAGAAGCTGCAATACCTGTGATGGTCTTTCATTTGCCTGAGCCATCATAGAGGTTCCGGCCTGGGAGAGCACCTGCTGAGTAGAATAAACAGTCATCTCTTCAGCCATATCTACATCCATGATTCTTGAATAAGCGGCAGTCATATTCTCAACAGTAATATCCAGACTGTTTGATGTATGCTCAAGTCTGTTCTGATAGGATCCAAGCCTTGCACGGATTGAACTTATTGTTGAAAGAGCTCCCTTTATGTCTTCGATTGCTTCTCTTGCGCCGACTGTATTAGCCATATCAAGGTTGTAGATTCCAAGCGTAGTAAGGGAAACCTTAGGAATCCTGATATCAAGTGTCTGGCCCTCATTAGCTCCTACCTGCATTGTCATTGCTCCGGAAGCCGTAAGATCAAGAAATACAGTATCATCAAAGGGTCTGTCTATCTGAATATCTATTCTTTTTCCAGTACTGTCTTTGAGTGTAAGCACATCTTCATTGATGGTTGCTGACATTCCATTTGTCATGTACTCAGTCTCAACGCCATTGTTTACCTTGTAGATCTTAATTTCTTTGTCACTTCCATTTTCAAAGAAAATACCTTTTTTATCGACTCCGGTTGATCCAGTAAGGTTTATGTAAGAAACATCTATTCCGGTGATCTTATATTGTCCAGCCTCCACAACATCTGAGTAGCTGCTAAGTTTAACAGAAGCGTCTGTAACAGCGCCATCAATGCTATCACCTACAGTAGTATATCCTTTAAGATCAAATGTTCCATCCAGTATATTCTGGCCGTTAAACTGAGTGGTCTGAGCCATTCGCTCTATTTCCTGTTTTAAAAGACTTACCTCCTCCTGAATTGTCTGCCTGTCAGAATCTGTGAGGGTTCCGTTACTTGCCTGAACAGCAAGCTGGTTCATTCTCTGCAAGATTTCATGGATTTCTGACAAAGATCCATCTGCAACCTGAACAATAGAGATTGCATCATTTGAGCTATCTCCAGCTACTCCAAGACCTTCAATCTGGGAATTCATTCTTCTTGACATTGCAAGACCTGAAGGATTATCCTTGGCATTTGCAATCTTAAGGCCGCTGGACAATCTCTCCAGTGATTCAGATAAGAGATTATCATTTCTCTGAAGCGCGTTATTAGCGATCATCGCGGACACGTTATAATTTACTTTCATTTCTACCTCCTAAAGGGACTCTATAAATGCTTTCGCCATAGACAGAAGTACCGTAGTATCTGCTTTATTCTTTTGATTGCCATCCGTGGCATTTGCATTAGCTGTTCCTACTGAGATAGGCTGTGTCTGCGCATGGTAAAGGATTGCTATTTGTTCCTGGCCCACGCCAATATCCTTTAGTTTCTCAGCCAATTTGACGCACATTTTAGATCTAACGCTTTCCAAGTATTCAGCTTCTTCGCTGCTCTGACTATAAGTCGTTGTAAGCATACCGGTCACCATGTTTTCTTTTACGTAAAGACTTGCTGTGATTAGACCGTATTCGTATGTCTGAACACTTGCCTCCATCCTTGAGTCCATGCTGTTATCACTCTTAAGCGTGATATGCATGGAAATCTTTTGCCCATCAATAGTTACAGGCACATCGAAGGTTCCTTGATCGGAGCTCTGACTCATAACAGTCATCCTTCTCTGCATGAGGTTGATGGCCTTAACATCAATATAAGAGTCATCATCACTCATAAGAAGCTGCTCTAGACTATCCGAGATGTTACTGAGACTGTTTTTGTAAGTCTCCACATAATCCGGCTCTCCGAGAGCATCCACCAGCCTGCCTGTCTCTCGCAAAGCCCTCTCGCCAGCCAGATCTTCTGCCTTCTGCCAGATGTTCCCATTCTTACGTTCCCTTCTATTAGAGATCATTGCCTCAAGATTTCCAAAGTTAACCTCCATATGAAGACCTTTTAGTTCTTCAAGGGCGTTATCTGAATCTCTTGTCTGGGCTGTCTCTCTTATCTGCCTTATAACCTGCGAAGCATACTGCCTCTCAAGGCTCTCCTCTACCCCTGCATTTTGCAAGTCTTCTGCAAATTTTGGTAAAAGAGTATCCTCTGAAGGAGCCGCCTGCATGAGTTTTTCGGGCTCAAGATTCTCATATACTATATCGGCCTGTGCACTATAATACTTAAAGGCCAAATTTATTTGTTCATCAATTTTTAATCCCGACGTGTTCTTTAGCTCAACTCCACCAAAGTCGTCATCTACTGTATACTCTATTCCCCGCTTATATGCAGACTGGATTCTGGTAGCTGCAAGAAGATTACCAAGTGTCATCTCCATACCTGTCTTTAGAACTGCACCAATTGCCTGGTAATCATTCTTTTTAATGGTATGGAATAATCTGTATATACCAATAAATGCACTTCTTTCCTGGGCTGTAATTTCTTTTTTATGCTCCAGCTTATAAAGAAACTTCGCATATTTCTCATCTGACCTGCTTCCGCCATTGCCAGGCTCATCATTTCCCATTAAATTTTGATCCAAAGCTTCAGCTAGCTCACCAACGGTCATCCCTAGAGGATTCTTGCCTTCTCTTACTATATCAAGCACCACTCCTGGTTTAAGTCTATCCAGAGTTGTCTTTAGCGACTGGTCAAATGCTCTGACTTTTTCAAAATTATCTATTGAAAGCTCCATGCTGTTGTAGCCCAGAATTCTGATAGCGCGCCTATTGCTGTCATTAATTTCCTGGCCCATATCTTTTAATATGTCATCTACATTCCTGAAAGCTTTTTTGATATTATCTCCAAGGTCAGCTCTTGGAGCGGTCATCATTGGCTCATAGCTCTCTCCCGCTTTCTTGTAGCGCATCTTGAGCTGCATGGAGACGTCACTTAACTTGGCAAGTGATGCAGTCTCGATTTCACCCAGCTGTGCTCCGCTTATCTCTATTGGACCTGACTGTATGATTGCCACTTTGCTAAGCGTTGCTCGGATGATATATGTCTGATTAGCAGGTGTTACCTCAGCAATTTCATCAAGAGCAGCTCCGACACTTTCGTCAGGAATCTGGCCCAAAATATTTTTTAATCTTTCGATAAGCTGCTCCATTGGGGCAGTATCAATAGAAAAACCGCTGGACAGAAGCTGCTTATTTGCATCTACTGTCATGCGAAGTCTGACTTCTTCCAGCTGGAGCCTTGCCTGCACGAATCTTGTGTCCTGTGTATCTACTGAGCATTCTGCTACTCTGGCATAGTCATTATCATTTAGCTCTGACTCAGCTATGAGATTCCTTAATGTGTTCTCTTTTCCAGCCTGGATATTTGTACGAATATCATCCTCAGATATTTTTTCTGTCGCATCTTTAATATCCACTGCCTGTCTATAGTAGTTTCTGTCATCTGAAAGATCCGCTGCTACTGCCTTTTTTCCGTTGGCTATAGCTGCTGCAATTGCCTTGGCTGCACTACTCTCAGAAACAGGAAAAGATATTTCTTTTACCCTGTGTACTCCATTTAAAGTATCCGCTGTAAGTGGAATTCCCTGCTGTATGATCCATCTTGCCTCTTCCCTTACCTGCTTATCTTCCTTTCTAAGTCCTGCCTCATCGATGATCTTATCTATTTGGCCATCAAGCTGTCCCCAATCATAGGTTTCAGCCTTCTGTGCATAATATCCTCCTGCATCCTGAGCGTAGAACCCGCGTCCCATGCGATTTTGCCCATTAGTACTATGGGCAGCAAAATAGATATTCTCCATGCTGGGTTTCATGTTGTTATGAACAAGATATTTTACTGCAGCGTCTTCCAGGCCCTGTATGTCAGATATCTGATTATAAGCAATAGCTGCAGATTTGGCATTTTCGTAGGTGACGGGAATATCATTTTCATGAAAGCTTTTCTGAAGCTCTTTTGCAAAAGAGATGCTTCCTGTAAGCTTTGACAGCTTATCCAGGCTAAGATCGTCATTAAAGCCAACAATCTCTTTTCCAGACTCCAAAAGAACACTCTTGATCTTATCAAGAATGGTCACAGTCTGGCCGCTATCCAGATTATTAATATCAAATCCTTCCTTAGAAGCTTTAGCAAAGTCTTCCTCAGACATGGTATTTGATAAAAGCGCCATATAATTATGCTGTGTCAAAACATCCGTGTTATCTGCCATTTCGCTTATATCACTTAAGCTTTTGGCGTGACAGGCATAGGCATCATTACTAAAAATGCTCGAATCAAGCTGTAGGTTTACATTACCTGCGCCCTGCACACTTGATCTACCGGTCCTTTGGTCTGTAGGCAAAGCTCTTTTTGGATCCATCCAAAATTCATCACGGCTCTCCTCAACCTTCTGCCCAGTAAGTGCCTGAAAAGAAATATTCATAATCTACCTCAAAATAAAAAGATGGTGATGAACTATTCTTCATCACCATCTATTTCGGCACGCCTGTCAAAAATCTTTAATTTTTCTTCTTGCCCTTCTGGAACAGGAAAACTTCTGCTCCATAAGGCGGCAGATCAAATTCTATGCTGTAATCCTTATAGTCGCAAAGACCTTTTTCTGCTTTTATCTTATCTGGCACATGGCTTCCAAGACCGCCATAACATTCCTGAGCACTATCTAGAAGCTTAGCGTAAGTTCCCTCAAATGGAACACCTACCTTAAAGCCCTTTCTCTCCATTGGCGTCATGTTAAGGACAAAGAGAATGTTGTCCTTACCATTTATTGCTCGTCTATAGAAGCTGTAGGTGCTGCGCTCCTTATCGTCTGCGTTGATCCACTCAAAGCCGCCCCAGTCATCATCTACTTCATACATTGCAGGATATTTCCTGTATATTTCCAAAAGCTTGCCAACGTAGTCCTTCATACCTCTGTTGAGATCATTCTCAAGAAGGAACCAGTCAAGCTCTCTCTTCTCACTCCATTCACGCTCCTGTCCAAAGTCCTGGCCCATGAATAAGAGCTTTTTGCCAGAATGTCCAAACATATAAGTGTATCCAACTCGCAGGTTGGCATATTTATCTACCTTGTAGCCTGGCATCTTTTCAACCATAGAGCACTTAAGGTGCACAACCTCATCGTGTGATAATGGCAGGATATATTTCTCTGAATCATTGTAACTCATGGCAAAGGTCATCATATAATGAGCTCCCTGCCTGAAATATGGATCCAGCTTCATATATTCACAAAAATCATGCATCCAGCCCATGTTCCACTTAAATGCAAATCCGAGGCCATCGTCCTCTGGCCTTGCTGTAACCTTGGGCCAGGCTGTAGACTCCTCTGCTATAGTCAGAACATTTGGATAAGTACCTCTTACAACGCTGTTAAAGTGCTTAAAGAATTCTATAGCATCAAGATTTTTGTTATCGCCGTATTTATTTGGAACCCACTGTCCATCTTTTTTACCATAATCAAGATAGAGCATGGAAGCCACTGCATCTACTCTTAATCCATCGATGTGGAATTTACGAATCCAATATAGAGCATTGGCGATAAGGAAGTTTTTAACCTCTGGCTTGGCAAGGTTAAATATCTTGGTTCCCCAGTCCGGGTGCTCTCCTTTTCGAGGATCTGGATCTTCATATATGCAAGTTCCATCAAAGCAAGCAAGACCAAATTCATCTGGGCAAAAATGAGCCGGTACCCAGTCAAGGATAACTCCGATTCCATGCTTGTGAAGTTTGTTTACAAGATACATGAAGTCGGAAGGCTCACCGTATCTTGATGTTGGAGCATAATAACCTGTTACCTGATATCCCCAGGAGCCATCAAATGGGTGCTCCGCAATACCAATCAGCTCGATATGGGTATATTTCATTTCCTTAAGATATTCAACAATCCTGTCCGCAAACTGTCTGTAGGTGTAAAAACCATCTTCAGTTCCATCAGGATGCTTCATCCATGATCCAATCTGGCACTCATAGATTGCTATTGGCTGACGATTAGGGTCTTTCCCTTTTAGTCCCTCATACCACTTGCTATCAGACCATTTGAAGCCTTCCAGATTGGTGGTCCTGGAGGCATTGCCTGGTCGCAGTTCAGCATAGTTAGCATATGGATCTGCCTTATACAGCTTTCTTCCATCATTTGTTGTTATCAGGAATTTGTATAGCTCCCCGATGCCTACACCTGGAATGAAAAGTGTCCAGATATTTCCGCCCTTTGTACGTTTCATGGCATGGGCGTTCTCATCCCATCCATTAAAGTCACCTACAACATGCACTGT
Source organism: Butyrivibrio sp. INlla14 (assembly GCF_900102515.1). Classification (GTDB taxonomy): domain Bacteria; phylum Bacillota; class Clostridia; order Lachnospirales; family Lachnospiraceae; genus Butyrivibrio. The sequence continues at coordinate 224,901 of NZ_FMVS01000003.1, read as the reverse complement.
CTGCGCATTTGGTGCCCACACTGCAAAAAAGTATCCCTTTTTACCCTTCTCTTCAGAAGGATGTGCACCAAGCTTCTCATATATATCGTAATGTGTTCCCTGTCCAAATAAATATTCGTCGTCCTCAGATATAAAAACCTTCTGCCCCATAAGCCCCCCTCAAGTTTTATAATACTCATTCTTAGTGCATAAAGTCTTTTTCACGCAAGATTATCATGTCGTTTTCATCGTATCTCTTATTGACAATTACATCAACCAGATGTGCTACTGAGCGCTTTTCTGCATAGTAGATTGCATCATCAACTATGTCTTTAACTTCTGCGACAGTCACTTCATGATCAAGAGTCTGTCTCTCAGAAATCCTGGTATGAAGAGCGAGAATTCCAAGATTATCTATTGCATATTCTTTTTCAAAGGCATACTGCTTGGCATATGCCACAAGTGAGTCATCGTCAAGCGCCTCTATATCTACTCTTACATTAAAGCTCTGCTTAAGAGATGGATTCTTATCAAGGAACTTGTCCATATCATCCTTGGTATCCTCCATAACAAGAATAAGGCCCTTATTCTCCTCCTGAAGTATTCCCAAAAGCTCATTGACTGTTTCCTGATTCAGATCAGCTGCTCTTTGAATGATAAGAGCTCCGTTTGCAAGCTTGTCGAAAATACTGCTGGTGCTCTTTTTGTTAAGAGTGTTGGCTGTAATCTTGGCAACCTTACCGCTAAAGTTAGAATCAGAAGCCTGAACCGCCTTTATAAGGCCTTTGGCAAGATTAACTGTTCCTGCCCCCTCTTCTCCTGTTACAATAGCGTTTCCAGTAAAGGCATCCATGCTAAGATTATCAATAGCATTGATGATCTGTCTTCTGGACTTTTTGTGATGGATATATGGTCCAAAGAGCTCTTTCTCTTCAGGAGTCATTGTCCTTACGCGCTCTTCTATTTCCCTGTTTCCAAGGTGTTTCTTTTCACCTTCAGACTTATTATCTGCAGCAGGCTTGGTTTCCTTCTTAGAATCCTTTTGAGGTTCCTTGCTTGCTTCCTCTGTAGCCTCTTTTTCTTTTGATGCTTCCTCTTCCTGTGTCTTTTCTACTCTGTCTGTGTCCTGAGCCTCATTGGAATTATCTGCATCCTCTTCTTTATCCTCTGAAACAGCCTCAGCTTCTACCTCCTGCTCTTTTTTGCTGGCAGCAAGTTCCTCATTGACTGTGTCCTCGTCTGCATCGACCTCTTCTGGGAGTTCATCCGGTATCTTATCAAGTTCATCTGTATCAGAAATCGGAACTTCCTTGGCTTCTGCCTCATCTATTACTTCATCAACAGCTGCGTTGATAACATCTTCTCTGTTTACAGACCAGTCTCCTCTGCCTGAAGCTTTATCATATTGTTCCTTCTTGAGAGCATCATCGATTGCCTTTTCTATTTTTTCCTGAAGGCCTTCCTTGGTCTGCTCATCGTAGTCAGCAAACATGTTTCCAGTTTCGTCAGCTACTCTGCGCTTAACAGCCTTAAGCTGCTTTTCCTTCTGATCCTGTTTGAACTTCTCCCAGTTTCCAAGGTACTCTTCTATACTGATCTGACCTGTTATCTGCTGCTCAACCTGAGGTTCTGGCTGAACGGCCATACTGATCTGACCATCATATTCCTGAGAAAGAATACTCTCAAAATGAGTAGGCATCTGGTAGCTGGCATTTGGATGAATAACAGCTCCCGGAACTTCTTCCTCTAGTGGTTTCTCTTCGTACATGCCGCTGCCAAATACTGGGCTGGCTGGAGCTGCAATCTGTGGCTGCTGTGTCTCTTCCGGCTCCTCATACTTCTTGGCCTCGCCAAGGATTGGTCCATTTCCACCATATTTGATGTCTATACCCATCTGAGGCACTGAAGGAATATCCTGCGTCTGTGTGTCAAAAAAGATTTCCTGCATGCTGCCTGATGGCTGTTTGTCAGTTGTATCTTCATCCTTCTCAGCAGCAATGATCTCTCTAAGGCCTTCTGCCAGTGTTTCCTGGAGATTCATGGTATTGTACTGGCTCACATCTACTGTAGGCTCTTTGATCTCATTGATATGAGGATAAACAATCTCATCTTCTCTATAGACCTTGGTGTCATCAGATACTGGCTCCTGATATACAGGCTGATCCTCCTGCTGCATCTGAGGATTATAGATTACTGTATCCTGTGCTGGCTGCGCAGATCTTGAGATATTATATTCCCTTATTACCTCGTCAGTAACAGGTGGCATTTCCTTGGTAGGCTGCTTGGTATCCTGGTAAACAACCTCCTGCTGCTCCTGAACGTTCTCGTTTTCCTCTAAAGGAGCCTGCTGTATCTCTTCGTTTCCCTTATTCTTAAATCTGTTATATCTGTCCTGCTGCTCTGGTGAAAGAGGTTCATGAAGTGCCTTGAGTTCAAGGGCCTTCATAACATATCTTCCCTCTCCAAACCACAGGAACATCTCGTCACATTCCTCTACACACTCAGTTGTAAGTCCTACTCTGTGATAAAGGTATGCAAGCTCATAAGCCCATCTTTCTCTGTAATCGTGCTTTTTGAATTCTTCAAGGACAGCAATACGCTCTTCAAGGCTTACTTCCTGTGCCTCATAGAGCTTGTACTGTAAGATATATCTACCGGTGTCACGAGGTGCAATCCTTACAAATTCCTTGTAATACTCCACAGCCTGAACAAACTCGCCCATCTTAATGGCAAGCTCACAGAGGGAATAAACTATAGGTCTACTGGTAGGATGTCTGTCATAAGCCATCAAAAGAACATCTCTACTCTCCTCGTATCTTCGATTGATCTTGTATAAGTCACTGATAGTGCAGAGCATTGCCCCACTCTTAACACGTTTCCAATCTATTGTATCAGCGATTCTGACCGCTTCGGCATATCTGCCTTCCCCAATCAAAGCCTTGATTTCATCGGCTCTGATCTTATACTCCACTTTATCCAAAACTTCTACCTCTTTGGTACCAACAATACTTCACCTTATGGTGTTCAAAGTACCCCAAAATACTATATATAGTGTTAGTTTAACATAGCACTAGTCCTTTGTAAAATATCTGAAAGCCTTGCAAACTGCTCCAAACTCAGTGTTTCTCCGCGGGCCATCTCATTAATACCCATTTCAGTCAGGGCTTCTTGCACCTGCTGTCTGGAAACCTTAAGCGCTGGGTTATTTGAAAGAGAATTAGACAAGGTTTTCCTTCTCTGGTTAAAAGAAGTCCTTATGATCTCAAACATATATTTTTCATCACCAACCTTGACTGCCGGCTCTTCAAACCGTGACAGTCTTACAACTGCAGATCCAACTCCAGGCTGCGGAATAAAACTGCTGGGAGGAACATCCATAATAGCCTCTGCCTTGGCATAATACCCTACTGCTAGCGACAAAGAGCCGTAATCCTTATTTCCAGGGCCCATGACCATCCTATCTGCAACTTCCTTCTGAACCATTACTGTTATGCTCTCTATAGGAGCCCCACTCTCAAAAAGTTTCATGATGATAGGAGTAGTGATGTAATAAGGGAGGTTCGCAACAACCTTGATAGGTCTTCCTCCATTGTAGGTTCTGACAATCTCTTCTATATCCACCTTAAGGACATCTTCGTTTATTACTGTTACGTTATCATATTCAGACAGCGTATCGGCCAAAACAGGTATCAGTGTCTTATCTATTTCTACAGCCACAACCTTACCGGCTGCCTCAGCAAGATACTGAGTAAGGCTTCCTATTCCTGGTCCTATCTCAAGAACACAGTCATCATCTGTGACTCCTGCTGCACTTACTATTCCATCAAGTACTCCACTGTCTATCAGGAAATTCTGTCCAAATTTTTTCTTGGCACTCATACCAAACTTAGCCAGTACTTCTTTTGTTCTGGCACTATTTCCAAGATATGCCATATTACCTCCAAATTTCTATCTATGCTCATCAAGAAAGCATGTTGCTTGCAACATTTACCTATCAAGGCCATACATTCGCCTTGCATTATCTTCTGTTATCTTGATAACCTCTTCTCTTGTGATCTTCTTTATCTCTGCCATCTTATCTACAACATAGGGAAGATATAAAGAACAGTTTCTTTTGCCTCTAAAGGGCTCTGGCGCCAGATAAGGACAATCTGTTTCCAGAATGATCCTGTCCATAGGTGTGTTTTCCACAACTTCCACCATCTTTTTGGCATTCTTGAAGGTCAGAACTCCTCCGATTCCAATGTAAAAGCCCATTTTCAGGCATATGTCTGCAATTTCCTTTGAATATGAAAAGCAGTGAACTACTCCGCCTATATCCTCTGCGTGTTCATCCTTCATAATATCAATCGTATCCTGAGCAGCTTCCCTTGAGTGGATCACTACAGGAAGCTTAACCTCTCTTGCAATCTGAAGCTGTCTTCTAAACCATATTTTCTGAAGCTCAGGAGCAGGATCTGGCCAGTGGTAATCAAGTCCTATTTCTCCTATAGCAACACACTTATCATCTCTGCTCCACTCCATGAGCTTTTTAATATTATCTTCATCCAGTTCCTCAACTTCACTTGGATGGACACCTACTACTGCGTAAAAGAAATCATATTTGTGAGCAAGATCCATAGATGCCTGCGAACTTGAAAGACTTGCACCAATATTGGCAACATATCCTATTCCCGCATCCTTAAGTGAACCAATAAGCTCTTCTCTGTCTGTATCAAATTGCTCATCATCGTAATGAGCATGTGTATCAAATATCATTTTTCCTCCAAAAAGCAATTTCTTTTTAAATAATTCTAGAAAAAAAGAACTGCCTTATATAATTTAACACAAAAAATACATTGTGAAAACCGCATAAATACTGGATTTTTAAAATTTTTTAAATTTTTTTCAAAAAAATGCTTGCATTAATGTTTTTTACGTAGTATAGTATCACTTGTCGTTAAGACATGGCCAAACAAAACAAGCCAAGTTAATAACGAAATGCACCGCTAGCTCAGTTGGTAGAGCACCTGACTCTTAATCAGGTTGTCCAGGGTTCGAGACCCTGGCGGTGCACGCCGAGTACTGTTTTCATGGGTATATCCCATGGGGATGGTACTTTTTTTCGCGTCAAAGTGAGCCACGCAAGATAAAATAAAAACAACGAATGTCGTGAGGAGCTTGCTCATCTAAGACTTTCGTTGTTTTTATTTTAATTTATGCGGCGAACGCCGCGTAAATGAGAAATTCATGTAATGAATTTCGAATCTTGCGTTATCTGCGAATGCCGCGACAACGAGGAACTTTGTTCCGAGTTTGTCGCCATGGATCATTTTACCAATCTCTTATTCTTTTTCATCCTCTATAACTATCTCTGCAAGTCCCACACTGGCGCTCCTGATTTTATTCACAAACGCCTCTGGTTCCAGAACCATGCCCTCTCTAAGCCATCTCATGACAGCTGTCAGAAACGCATCTCCAAAGAAAGTAAGTGCAAACTCATCTGCCTCCACTCTATAGGCATTACCCTGCATAAAATACTTGGCTATAGGCTCCAGTGTATGTAATACATAGTCCTTAAAGCCATTTTGGCCCTCTATCTTAAAGGCTGCTCTATAAAAGTCTCTATCCTCATAGAATTTGCCGCATAGATCAAGGAGCAAATCCCACCCCTTGTCATATCCGGCAAAGTTCATAGTTTCAACAATATCCGTTCTAAAAATCCATTCTACAAGGTCATATTTGTCTTTAAAATGGTAGTAAAAGCTCTTCCTGTTCATCCCACATCCATCACAGATGTCTGAAACGCTTATTTTATCGAAAGGCTTTTCTAACATTAACTGTTTGAGTGCGGAGGCCAGTGCATGTTTTGTAACATTGGAATCAGCCAATTATTATCCCCTCCAGTTAAATTAAAAGATTATACTTCACCTGTAGCCTTTTCAGGATGTTCCAGCATCTCCTGCATAGTATGCCATCCTAAAACAGCACATTTAACCCTAGCTGGCATATGTGCCACGTCCTGAAGAGCGGCAGCCTCATCTAAAGCCTCTATGCTCTCTTCATCAGTGATTTCTCCCTTTATCATTCCCATAAAGGTTCCAGCAAGCTTTATAGCTTCTTCTTTATTCTTTCCAATGATCTGATCTACCATCATGTCTACTGATGCCTGTGAAATGGCACATCCACTGCCATCATACATCCCATCTTCGATAATTCCATCCTTGAGTCTTAGCTGTAGAGTAATATCATCTCCACAGCTTGGATTAACTCCTCTCAAAATAAGATCAGGATTCTCCATCTTGCCCTTGTGAACAGGATGAAGATTATGCTCATTTACTATTTCACGATATAACTGTTTAAGCTCCATATCCCATAACCTCTCTAACCTTGGAAAGCTTATCAAGGAATACCTTTACTTCCTCTTCTGTATTATAAAAATATACACTAGCTCTTGCAGTAGATCCTGCGCCTATAAACTGCATAAGTGGCTGGGCACAGTGATGGCCTGCTCTTATACAAACATGATCGTCGTTAAGGACAGATGACATATCATGAGGATGAACTCCCTCCATAGTAAATGTCACTATTCCGCAGTGCTTTTTATAATCCTTAGAGCCATAAACCTTGATATATGGAAGTTTCTCAAGACCTTCCATAAGAAGCTTTGTAAGTTTAAGTTCCTGTTCTTCTATTTTATCAAATCCGACGTTTTTAAGATACTCTATAGCTGAAGCAAGTCCAACTGCATCTCCTGCATTAACAGTTCCTGCTTCAAATTTATGAGGTATTTCAGCATATGTGGCGTCAGTTCTAGTCACATATTCAATCATCTCACCGCCAGTTAAAAATGGCTGCATTTTCTCCAGCAGTTCGTATCTGCCATACAACGCACCAATTCCCATAGGTGCCAGCATCTTATGTCCTGAAAAAGCAAAGAAATCAGCACCAAGCTCCTGAACATTAACTGCCATATGTGGAGTAGACTGCGCTCCATCAACAACTACGATGGCGCCTTTTGAATGAGCGTATTTAGCAATTTCTTTTACTGGATTGGTTACTCCAAATACATTAGATACATGTCCTATGGCAACAATCCTGGTCTTGTCAGTAATCTTTGTCTCATACTCCTCTTTGGAAATAAGACCCTCCTCATCTGGCTCAAGGAATATCAATTTTGCTCCGTTCTTTTTTGCAACCATCTGCCATGGAAGAAGATTACTGTGGTGTTCCATTACAGTTACAACAATCTCGTCGCCCTCGTGAACATTCTCAAGTCCATAGCTATACGCCACAAGATTTAATGATTCTGTAGTATTTCTGGTAAAGATAATTTCCTCACTTCTAGCTGCACCAATAAAGTCTGCCACAACTTTTCTAGCATTCTCGTAAGCTTCTGTGGCATCCATGCTCCAATCATACAGTCCTCTTAAGGGATTGGCATTTTTAGTCTTATAGAAATTCTCAACAGCTTCCAGTACCTGCCTTGGTCTCTGAGATGTAGCTGCATTGTCAAAATATACATAGTCGCCGGAGTTTAAAATATCAAAATCCTTGCGAAACTCCTGTAGGTCGCCCATTGGCTTATCTCCTTAATCTCCTATATTTAAGCAATATTCTGGATAAAATACTGCACTCTCTGCTTCAGCTCTTCGTCAGGAATAAGCCTTGCAACACTATCAAGCCTTGCCTTTATCATGATTCTCTTAGCTTCTTCCTCGTCTATGCCTCTTGTCTGCATATAAAACAGAACATCTTCACCAAGCTGACCTATAGTAGCGCCATGTCTTCCATCAACATCCTCTTCCTGACATAGAATAATTGGCATTGTGCGGTTTACAACATCCTCACTCAGCAAAAGAGTATCTTCCTGTTCATCGCCAACTGATCCTGAGCTTCCATTCTTGAAATCAATAGTAAACCTAAGTGTCTTCTGGGCATTTCCCATCAGAACTCCCTTAAACTGCATCAGAGCATTAGTCTTTTTGCCTCTGTGGTCTGCTACAAAATTAATGTCCAGATTATCTTCTCCCGCGCAATAATAGCCTGTATCACTAGTAAAATCAGACTGCTTGCCAACAAGATTGATATAGCATCCATTCCATGCCTTGAGAGCTCCCAGTTCAAGAGTTATAAGCCTTATAGCACCATTTTCAAAACAAGCTCCACCAATATCATCAAAATGAATATACTGGTTACCAAGAAGCTGTGTCTTAACCAAATTTACTCTTGCACCTTCTTCTGCAAGAATCCTTGTGCTGACTCCTAAAAATCCAGCTGCTTCTTTATCCTGTGAACTGTAATCCATAATAACAGTCACTTCTGAATCCTTGCGGGCATGAATGACCTGAGATGCAAGCATTCCCTTGCCATTTTCCATATCAAATCTAAGGATCACAGGTTTCTCAACTTTTTTACCCTCATCTACAGTGTAGATATCTGCCTTGGCACCAGCTTCAATAAACAATTTATCGACATCAATGCCCATTCCTGTTCTGACAGCCTGTTCTTCATCTCTAAATGAGGTATCCCCATTAGGATCTCCTGGCACTCCAGTGGTAAAAAGAATCTTTTCTTTATTAGCCCTGAATATTTCTCCAGCTTCATCAAAAGATATCCCGCTTCTTAGAGAAACTCCATCTGGAAGCTCCTTAACTTCAGGTCCAACAAGTGAATCAATATTTATATCTTCGGCATCTATTGTACTGTCATTTACTTTCAAAAAATTGTAAGTGTAAACAGGCAGTACATTTACCTTCATATTTAAATCTCTGCTCATGTTACTTGCTCCTATTAGTGTCCGCTCATCTCAAGCTTGATAAGGTTGTTCATCTCAACCGCATACTCAAGCGGAAGTTCCTTGGATACAGGATTAGCAAATCCGCTCACTATCATTGCTCTGGCGTCCTCTTCACTAATACCTCTGGACATAAGATAAAAAATAGCATCATCACTTATTCTGCCTATCTTAGCTTCGTGTCCTACATCCGCATCATTAGTTCTGATATCCATTGCAGGAATAGTATCTGCTCGTGAAATACTATCAAGCATAAGAGAATCACAGGAAACAGAAGCCTTTGCCTTTTTAGCTGTCTTCTGAATTGTTACGCTACTTCTGTAAGTACCAATGCCGCCATCCTTGGAAATAGATTTTGTGGAAATACTAGATGAAGTTCCCTCTCCAATGTGGACAACTTTTGCTCCTGTATCAAGATTCTGACCTTTACCTGCAAATGTAATACCTGTAAATTCCATCTTGGAGTTATTACCCTTTAGGATTGTCATTGGATAAAGATATGAAGTATGTGAACCAAATGATCCAGATACCCATTCCATTATTCCACCTTCCTCAACAACTGCCCTCTTTGTATTAAGGTTATACATATTCTTGGACCAGTTCTCGATTGTGGAATAGCGAAGTCTTGCGCCCTTTCCAACAAAAAGCTCAACGCATCCTGCGTGGAGATTGGCAACGTTATACTTAGGAGCAGAGCATCCCTCTATAAAGTGAAGGTCCGCGCCCTCATCTACGATTATAAGAGTATGTTCAAACTGACCAGCTCCAGCCGCATTTAATCTAAAGTATGACTGAAGTGGAATATCCACCTTAACTCCCTTAGGAACATACACAAAAGAACCACCAGACCAAACTGCTCCGTGAAGAGCCGCAAATTTGTGGTCTGTTGGTGGAACAAGCTTCATGAAATGTTCCTTGATCATGTCTGCATATTCACCATGAAGTGCGCTTTCAAGGTCTGTATAAATAACTCCCTGAGCAGCTACCTCGTCCTTGACATTGTGATATACAAGCTCTGAGTCATACTGCGCACCAACTCCAGCAAGAGACTCTCTCTCTGCCTGAGGGATTCCAAGCTTCTCGAAGGTGTTCTTGATATCCTCAGGAACATCCTCCCACTTGCCTTTCATATCTGACTTATGTCTTACATAAGAAGATATTCTGTCCATATCGAGGCCCTCAATACTAGGTCCCCAATTAGGCATCTTTATCTCTTCATATAACTTAAGACATTTTAATCTGAAATCTCTCATCCATTCCGGGTCATTCTTTTCCTCGGAAACCTTAAGAACAGTTTCCTCAGTGAGACCCTCTTCCATTCGATAGAATTCAGCTTCTGTCTCTACATCTTTAAAATCATATAAACTGCGGTCGATATCGGCCACAACCTGTTTATTATCGCTCATGTCTTTCCTCTTTAGATAAATCTTTCAAAACCATTTGCGTTGATCTCATCCACTAATGAACCATCACCTGTATGAACAATATTGCCCTTAACAAGTACATGTGTATAATCAACGTGAAGTGACTCCAATATCTTAGTGCTATGAGTAATTATAAGAAGAGCTCCGTCTTTCTTCTTCTGATACTCTTCGATACCCTTAGATACAGTGCGAACAGCATCTACATCAAGTCCGGAATCTGTTTCATCAAGTATTGCAAACTTAGGATTAAGCATAAGGAGCTGTAATATCTCAGCTTTCTTTTTCTCACCACCAGAAAAACCAACATTAAGATCTCTGTCAGCATATGACTCATCCATAGAAAGGATTTCCATAGCTGCCTTCAAGGATTTCTGGAAAGCAAGAAGCTTAACAGGCGCTCCAGTCTGCGCATGATATGCATTTCTTATGAAACTGGAAAGAGATATTCCAGGAACCTCATATGGATTCTGGAAGGAAAGAAACATTCCAGCCTTGGCCCTCTTATCTGCAGAAGCTTCTGTAATATCCAGTCCCTCAAAAATAATATTACCTTCAGTAACGTTGTAATGTGGATTACCCATAAGAGTATAACCAAGTGTAGACTTACCTGCTCCGTTAGGGCCCATAAGTACATGAGTTTCTCCTGGTTTGATATCCAAATTAATTTTATTAAGTATAGGAAGTTCATTATCAATTGATACTGATAAATCCTTAACCTGTAACAAATACTGATCTGACATAACATTTTTCCTTTCGAAAATTATCCAAAATGTTTTCCTACTAACTTAGTAGGATTTATATTAACACCGCACCCTTACGATGTCAATTGACAAACAATGATAGTTTATCATAAAAGTTCTTGACATACTACTTAAAAGTGGGTAGAATACATTCTTGTCAGCACCTTGCGGGTGTAGTTCAATGGTAGAACACCAGCCTTCCAAGCTGGATACGTGGGTTCGATTCCCATCACCCGCTTTCTGCTATTTTTTTTGCAATTTTTCTAAATGCAAATGATTTGCATTTGCAAATACCAGAAACAAGATCAAGGAGAAAATATGGAACTTATATTAGATGTAGTAATCGACGCACTAATTGATTCCCTTAAGATATTGCCATTCTTATTTATCACATATCTTATTATGGAGTATTTAGAACATAAGACTGCTGAGTTTACTTCCGGCGTTGTAGAAAAAACAGAGCACTTCGGACCTTTATGGGGAGGCCTGATAGGAGCATTTCCTCAGTGTGGTTTCTCAGCAGCGGCATCGAACCTGTATGCTGGCCGCGTTATAACTTTAGGAACACTCATCGCCATATACTTATCCACTTCAGATGAGATGATTCCTTTGTTTATATCAGAGCAGGTTCCAATAAAGACTATGATTCAGGTTCTTGCTATCAAGGCTCTGATTGGAATTCTCGCAGGCTTTGTGATTGATTTTGTAGTACATGCCTATCACAAGGCTCACAACAAATCTATAAATGACCCAGTTAGAATTTCTTCACTTTGTGAAAAAGAACATTGTCACTGCGATGATGACGAGTCAGAGGGCTTATTTGGCATTGTAAAATCTGCATTTGTTCATACTTTCCACATTTTTGTATTTGTACTGATCCTTACTTTAGTATTAAATCTTGTGATTGAACTTATTGGTGAAGATAAGGTTGCCCTTCTCTTAAAAACAAGCCCCGTCATCAGCCATATCCTCGCCGGGCTTGTGGGGCTTATTCCTAACTGTGCTGCTTCTGTTATCATAACTGAGCTCTATCTTGATCAAATGATCACTTTGGGAACTATGATGTCAGGTCTTTTAGTTGGCGCTGGAATTGGACTATTAGTTCTATTTAGAGTTAATGACAATAAAAAAGAGAACATCAACATTGCTCTTCTTTTATTCTTTATTGGAACTGTGATTGGACTACTTATCGATCTTATTGGAATTACTATTTAAGATATTGAGGATACTATGAGCTGTAAAATACATGCAGAATCGTATGATGAGATAATTGAACGCAACTGGCCGGAAGGTGTCAAGAAGACAAAGCAAAGGATTGATATTTTCAAGATTCTTTACGGAAGTCATGAGCCCCTGTCTGCGGCAGATATTTTTACAAGGCTAAATAATGAACATCCTTCTGAGATGTACGCTTTTTCCACCATATACAGAAATCTTATTGCCTTTGAAAAAGCTGGTGTCATATCTAAAACTGTTCTTGCCACCGAAGAAACTGCTCTCTACGAGTTAAAGTCCGGTAAGCACAGACACTATGTCGTGTGCCTAAAGTGCCACAAGAAAATGCCTATCGCTGTATGTCCGCTTCATGAGATTGAACACGAAATCGAGCATTCCGTTCCAGGATTTGAAATAACAGGTCACAACCTTGAGATCTACGGCTACTGCGAAAACTGCTCAAAAGAGAAATAAAAGAAAAATAATAAGAGCCATCACATCCAATTGAATGTGGTGGCTCAAATTATTGTACTGACTAAAGCAATTGATTATTAACTAGCCTAAACCTGGTGTAAAAAATCTAATTGAATTAGTTGTTTGATGCCTCTGAAGTAGCCTCTGTTGCAGCCTCTTCCTCAGATGAAGCCTCAGCTGAAGCGTCTGATGTAGCCTCAGTAGCCTCTTCTACAGATGAAGCATCTGATGCAGCCTCAACAGCCTCTTCTACTGAAGATGCCTCTGAAGCAGCCTCAACAGCCTCTTCTACAGATGCTTCTACAGAAGCCTCTACAGATGTCTCTTCTACAGCTGTCTCTACAGTTGTCTCTCCGCAACCAGCAAGTACTGCTGCTGAAAGTGTTAATGCTGAAAGTAATGTTACGATATTCTTCTTCATAATATATAATCTCCTCTTCTAACCTTTATACTTTGCAATTACATTGCAAGCCAATTGCTTCAGTACGAAATAAGATTATATACTCTGAATTTTTAAATGTCATGAATGAACTTGTGCATTTTCTCTTAAGATTTCTTTAAGATTTTGTTAATAATTCACAAAAACATTAATAAAAATCAAGAAATCGTCAATTTGAGAAGTATCCTCCAAAGGTCACCGAACCATTTTGCGTATCATTATCATACTCAAAAGAAAGTGATACTCCAGAAGGATCTACATCTTTTAAACTCTCGCATGGAAGGGTAAAACTTGTATCTGTGGTGTTTTTTACAATAAACTCCCAGGCATTACTATCTGTATGTACTTCCAGTTTTATTCCCATCAGTGTATAGCCTGACTCCAGAATATTTCCATCACCAATGAGATTTCCAGAATATGTATCTGTTGTAATATCATGGAGAACAATGCTATTAATATCAAAGCCCATTTGGTTAATAATATATGAATTTATCTGGATATTTTTAGCCTGCTCAGCGTTAGCCGATGTCTCTTCCTGATAAGTTCCATCTAGTTTCCCCTGAACTGTGCTATAGCTGTCAGTAAGCTCCGCTATCGTAGGAAGAACAGCATCTATCTTTTTGTCACTCATCTTAGTAAAATCCAAGGCTTCTATTTCTGTCACTTTAACACCTAGCGTGTCAAGTTCTGGCCTTAATGAGGTATCTGCTATATCAAGATATGTTTCTTCTGCAGCTGCTCTGGCCTGAACAAGCTGGTTTCTTGCATTCTCTGCTTCTGACAGTTTTTCTTCAGATGGTTTACATCCTACTAGTAGAAGCATCATGGCTAGTACTCCTAATAGAACTGATTTATTCTTTTTCATAGGTTTCTCCTAACTACTTTAATTCGCTAGTACTTATTATACCTCATGAAACCCTTGCCAATACACTGTTATTATAATAATAATCCATGATCAGTCCCACAACATATCTGTAGCTGGCCTTTCCTGCAGAAACGCCATTTACCTTCAGATTTGTATCAACGAAAGTATCCGCAGCCTTTTTAACTGTTTCTGTCTTGATAACGGCCTTTTTTTCAACCTCTTGCCAGCCCTCTGGAGAAAGAAACTGATTATCATATTTGACTCTATCAGAAATCTTTACGTGCTTCTTGTATTCTTTCTCCCCTACAGCATCATAAAAGTCATTGTTTATGTAATTGAGGACTCCTAGATAGCCACTATATTGAAATACAATGTCATCAGAATTTATGCACGCCAGAAATCCAAAGAAATTTGCTTCATCCTCATATATGTATCCGTGAGTATGCGCAAGTTCATGGCACATAGTAAACGGCTTGTGCATCATATTCATGGTATCGTTATAATTTGCTTCCATAGAAAATGGAAAATAATATCCCTGCATGTACTGCTGACACATAAAGTCTGAAAAGTACAGGGCTTTAGGAGTTACATAATATCCCCCAAGTCTTGGATATTCGCCAGAGAGTCCCAACATCGCCTCTTTTGCAGTTTCCGCCATATTTCCCTCATATAACACATTTCCATTCTCGTCATGCGGAACCTTCTTTGAAAGCTCATTGCACTTTCTAACCACATAATCTCTTAGCTGAGTAAGTTCAACTATATTATAGTCATCCTCCGATGCCTGAACTCTGATTCCTATGCGGGAACAATGGTATAACACGAAACAATTCAGACTCATTATAACTATAGTAATTGTTAAAAGAACTGGTGTTACCCTGTAGAGGATGTCTGATATTTTATTTAATATCCTGCCTGCCAATGTATCTTTCCTACTGTTCTCCCCAGAAAACCTTGCTACAGTAAGAATAATTGTATGGACTAGAACAAACACCAGCAAAAAAGCTATGTACAAAACCACCGCTACCAGCAAGACTTCTCCCACTGAAAAGCTCACAAGGTTTGTTACTCTCCCATATAAACCTGTAATTACCGGAAAAATATTAGTGACATAAAAGTCAGAAAAAACCGCACTTTTCCATGCAGCTACATTAAAGATAATACATAGTCCTATAATAATTAAAATTGGTAAAGAATACGCTGTTTTCCCCTTTTTCATCAGCAATCCCCCCGACGCGTCCTAATAAAAATATTGTACTGACCAAATATGTACTAGGCATGTCCAAAAGAGGTCCAAAACGTTCATATTTTATACATATTTTAGTTTCGCTTTAGGCTACTATGCTAAAATTATTAAGGAAGGGTTTGTACTAATAAAATGAGGTAACAAAATGAGACTACTACTTGCAGATGATGAAGTTGAACTTGTAAACGCACTTGTGGCGATACTAAAACATAGTAACTACACTGTCGATGCCGTCTATAATGGAACAGACGCCCTCGACTATGCCATTACCGGCGATTATGACGGCATAATACTTGATATAATGATGCCTGGTCTTGATGGCATGGATGTCCTTAAAAAATTACGTGAAAAGGGTCTTTCCACGCCAGTCCTATTTCTTACTGCCAAAACTGAAGTTGATGACAGAATAAAGGGTCTTGACCTTGGAGCAGATGACTATCTTCCTAAGCCCTTTGACATGGGCGAACTTTTGGCCAGAGTCCGTGCAATGCTCCGTAGAAAATCTGACTTTTCACAACCCAATCTAACTTGTGGAAACTTAACTCTTGACAGGGCTGGTTACGAGTTATCAACCCCTGATCATGAAAAAATCAGGCTCTCAGGCAGAGAGTTTCAGATGATGGAGATGCTCATGACTTCACCGGGAAGAATCATTTCCGTAGACAATTTTATGGATCATATCTGGGCAGACGGAGAGGCCGATGTAAATGTAGTATGGGTTTATGTCTCAAACCTTAGAAAAAAGCTGGCATCACTTGATGCAACCTGTGAAATAAAGGCAGCCAGAGGACTTGGCTATTCAATCAGTGAAGCAAATTAGAGAGGTACTCTATGGTCAGAAAGCTTAGAAAAAAATTTGTCATTACAGCCATGCTATCCCTTTTAGTAATCTTAGTTGTCATGATAGGCATTATAAATGCAGTAAACGTCTACAGTATGTTTCAGGATGCAGACAATCTATTAACCATGTTGGCAGATAATAACGGGTACTTT
This sequence comes from Butyrivibrio sp. INlla14, assembly GCF_900102515.1. GTDB lineage: Bacteria > Bacillota > Clostridia > Lachnospirales > Lachnospiraceae > Butyrivibrio. Next base: position 208,750 of record NZ_FMVS01000003.1, on the reverse strand, counting down.
CCTGACATGCACCGCATGAATCCGGCTCCTGCTGATGACAAATTTACTCCTGACAAACCTTTTTCTTTTGATAGATTAAATGATGCCAAAAGAGTGGAAATGCCCTACCAGTCAAGGTATTTCTTTGTTCGTTTTGATGCGGATGGGGCCATAACAGAAACCAATCTCATGCATATCGCTGCCATCTCAGAGACTTCAGCATCCGACTATGCAAGTGCTGCATATGCTGGAAATAAAGCAAAGGGGATGTATCACTCCTATAGATATTACAGAGTAAATAATGAGGATGGTACAAGCCTCATCATTTTTGTAGATCTGAGCGTTTCTATGATCAATGTCTACAAGCTGTTATTCCAGTCACTTTGCATCGGAGCTCTAGCACTTATAGCAATGTTTATTCTGGTATATATGTTTTCAAGCCGCGCTGTTGCCCCTGTTGTTGAGTCCCTTGACAAGCAAAAGAGATTCATAACCGATGCCGGTCACGAATTAAAGACGCCTCTCGCAGTAATATCTGCAAATGTCGATGTATTAGAGCTTGAAGGTGGAAAAAATGAATGGACTTCAAGTATAAAGAACCAGACCAAGAGAATGAACGATCTTGTGAAGAATCTTTTGACCTTATCCAAAATGGATGAGGAAGTAATGCATGTAGTCTACTCTGACTTTGATATGAGTAGTGTTATCAGGGAGTCTGCAAGTTCATTTGAGACTATTGCTTCTTCTAAAGGCAAAAACTATATGGTAGAGATAGATGATGGTATACATATAACAGGCGATAAAAATGCCATCTCTCAGCTTTCTTCCCTGCTTATAGATAATGCTATAAAGTACTCCTCTGACAAAGGCCGTATCTTTGTCAAACTATCCAAAACAAACACTATCAAATTTGAGGTTTCAAATACCTGCGATAATATTCCTAAGGGAAATCTGGACAGATTATTTGACAGATTCTACAGAGCAGATTCATCAAGATCTAGAGACACAGGCGGATACGGTATTGGGCTTTCTGTAGCAAGAGCCATTGCCACTTCTCACGGCGGCACAATAGAAGCTCAAAAAGAAGGAGATAACATAATACGCTTTTTAGTTACGCTTCCCAAGCAGTTACCAAAGAGTATACAGCGAACCAAATGATAACATTTTGTAAATTTCTCATAAACAACGCGGGTTTATGCACTTATCATGCTATAATTAATTTACAAAATATAATGCATTTGGGAGGTAACTGATGTATAAAAAGGGAGATAAAGTAATTATCTTAGACTACAATGGCAAACCACTAGTTCCCCATGTCGTTGCCGAGATTGAGGATGTTTATGGAAAAGACCGTGTAAGGCTCAATTTACCAGATGGAGCCTGCTGTCTTGAATTCGTAAACCACTTCGAGAAGATTGATGAAGACACCTACAACAAATACCTGCATGCAGTACATGAAAGAGAAAAAGAGCTGCCTGTAGACCTCCAGATAGACATTAGAAAATTTGCTTCCAAGCACCCAAGGCGTAGAAAAGATGAGATCATCAAAAAGTTTGATCTGGACAAACGCTATGTTTCTATTCTAAACGCCTATATGGGCCGTGTTAGCATGTACGGAAAAGAAAACATAAATGAGAGATTTCTTTTCGAATACAAGGAAGCTCTTTATGGAATAGTAGAAACCAGAACCTTTTTCCATGAGCTTGACGACTCTATTCCGATTCCTGACCACCTGATAGGTTAATTGCGATTCCAATCAGGATCAGGCAATAAGGCATAGAAGTCACCTGTGGAAAAGATATCTGATTAAAAATAAAATACGAGATAACAGGGAGCGCGCAAATGACTTTTGCATGCTCCTTTTCTTTTGCCATAGCAAGTTTGAAGATGACCGAGATAAATAGTCCCAAGTAGGTTATGGCTCCGATAAGGCCTCTTTCAAGCAGAACCGTAAGTAGCTCGCAGTGAGCATTTGTAAGGGCTGCCCCATTAAACACATTGGTAAAAGATCTATTCCAATAGCCGTCAGACATTGCATAAGGATAAAGGCAGTCCTGGCCAATTCCCACAAGCTTTTGCCAAGGTGATAATCCGGCGTAAATCTCAGCGCACATCCGCCAAATGATTCCTCTTCCATTTCCAAAATCCTCAGAAAAATTCATTATCAAAAGCACAATCGCTGTGGCTAGAGCAGCAACAATCACTACTATGTAAATCTTTTTGTATGTTTTTGAGTAAAAGGAAACCTTTATCTCTTCAAATAATCTTGATACTCTGTAGACGAAAAATGCTGCGGCTATGATAATTGCTCCAACATGATATCTGCAAATGACCAGCAAAAGGTTATCGCTGTAGTTATAATAACTTCCTGCAAACATCATCAGAATATCAACTATGCTCATGGATATCCCCAGAACTATGGCCTGGATCAGGAAAGCTTTGAAATTTTCTCTGTCCAATGTGCCATACCACAAAAGAAGTCCATAGCAGGCGCAAATTATAAGCCCTGCTCCTTCACTCCCTTGCAAAAACAGAGCAACCAGGCCCACTATTGTATATATTCCCAACAGGAAAAAGCGAAAGGAAAATCTTTTTTGAACAAACATAAAACCTACACCAAGTGGCACCCAAATTGAAAGAAAACCTGAAAACCAGTTAATATTTCCAATGGTGGCCACAAACGATGAGTTTTGTCCAGCAATCATAAAAGGAAAAATACTCATTCTATTTAATATAGAAAGCGCAAACTCAAAAAAGGGCACCAGCAAAAACAGGGCCAGAATCTGACTTTTAAAAAAACCGCTTTTACTTATAAATATGCAAAAGGAAATGGCAACAAGAGTTGTCAAAAGGCCATTTCTCCATCCCTCATATCCAAAGAAAGCCACCTTTTTATCTACAGAAAAAAGCCAGGAGATAAAAAAGGAGAATAGGGTTCCATATAGAAAGAATTTATCTATGTTATTATCCAGAGCCATTCCTTCTTCGCCAGCCTCTTTTCTATATCTGACAAGTTCTCTTATAAGAAGGATAATGACAAATGGGATGCTTATGACAAGGTAGCATAAGGCCTTGGCTTCGCCTAGTTCATAATATCCCACATTCATATAAAGTGGCAAAAAGCCGCATAATAACAGCATATATAGTAAATATAGAAGTTCCATGTCTGACCTCTTTTTTATTTTGTTTCAAGCATTGCCTTTATCTGCGGATTATCTGGAGAGATTTCAAACTCTATCCTCTTTTTTGTTCCTGGGTGATTTAGCGCAAACTTATAGCTCACTAGGCATACATCTTTTACAGCTTTTTTATCTGAAAGCTCGGTAGACTTAAGTGTTCCGTACTTCTGATCTCCAAGAATCGGATGCCCTATATTAGAAAGCTGAACTCTTATCTGATGAAATCTTCCAGTAAGAAGTTTTATTCGCAAAAGAGATTCCTCTTTAGTTTCTGCTATGACCTCATATTCTAATTTAGCATCCTTTACTTCTCCTGACATGATCCTGATGCTGCTTCCATTTTCAAGAGTTATGGTATTTCCACTAAGACTCTGCTCCTCTTTTTCTGATATAACAGCGGCAAATCCATCTTCTTTTCTAACTAAAAGATTTTCAAGTTTTCCCTTTTTCTCCTCAAAAGTTCCATAACATAAGGCATAGTAATATTTATCAGTAGTTCTTTTCTTTATTTGTGATGCAATATCTGTTGCAGCCTTCTTGTTCTTGGCCAGGATTATAACGCCTTCTACAGGCTGATCAAGCCTATGGACTGTTGCAACATATGGGGGCTTTCTTCCTTCATTTTTCCCTCTATTCTGGCGGCTTATATAATTTCTTGCAGCACTGACAACATCCATGCTATAGGATTTAGCGCCTTCTGTAGCCATGCCTGCAGGCTTATGGCACACCAAAATGTCATTGTCTTCATATATGTATTCTATGCTTTTCATTCTTATTTCCTTGTTATTATCATATTATTTCAAAAGAAAGCTCCTACCCGGAAACCGGATAGGAGCCACATGATCTATCTAGCATCAAACCTTGAATCTGTATCCCACGCCCCAGATTGTCTCTATATACTGAGGATTTGATGTATCATATTCAATCTTCTCACGGATTTTTTTGATATGAACTGTAACAGTTGCAATATCTCCGATTGAATCCATGTTCCAAATTTTTCTAAAGAGCTCTTCCTTGGTAAATACGTGGTTTGGATTTTCTGCAAGGAAAGTAAGAAGATCAAACTCCTTAGTTGTAAAGCTCTTCTCCTGTTCATCAACATATACTCTTCTGGCAGTCTTATCAATCTTAAGACCACGGATCTCGACAAAATCATTGTTCTCGTGACCTGATCCAACAAGCCTTGAATATCTTGCCATATGCGCCTTTACACGGGCAACCAGCTCAGATGGGCTAAATGGCTTGGTTATATAGTCGTCAGCTCCAAGTCCAAGACCTCTTATCTTGTCGATATCATCCTTCTTGGCAGAAACCATAAGGATCGGCACATCCTTCTTTTCCCTAATGTGCTTACAAACCTCAAATCCGTCCATACCTGGAAGCATCAGATCCAAAATGATAAGGTCAAAATCCTCTGCTAGAGCAGTTTCAAGACCTGCATCTCCAGTATTCTCAATTTTAACCTCAAAGTCGCTCAGCTCAAGATAGTCCTTCTCAAGATCAGCAATAGCCTCTTCATCCTCAACAATAAGAATTCTACTCATACACGTCTCTAACCTTTCTTTTTTATTGTGTTTCGTGGTCTACTGTGACAGTTTCCTGGTTGTCTGCATACTCTACGTACTTCCTCAGTACAAAGTGCATACATGTTCCCTCTCCCTCATGGCTAGTAGCCCATATATATCCGCCATGATCCTCTATTATCTTTTTAACAATAGATAAACCGATTCCACTTCCTCCCTGCTTGGAATTTCTAGAAGCATCTGTTCTATAGAATCTGTCGAATATATTAGGAATGTCTCTCTGAGCAATTCCCTTACCATTATCCTCCAGCTCTACTCTGATGGAATCAATCTCATCAAGGATCCTGATATCAATCTGGCCTGTCCCATCATCTCTATCAAGATATTTGACGCTATTACTAACTACATTATTAACTACACGCTTTATCTGCTCCGGATCAGCAACAATCTGCGTATCAGGCGCAGTCAGGTTTGAATAATTAAGCTTTATGGATTTACTCTCAAGGTCTGCACCAATCTCTTCAATGCAATCTCCAAAGTAATCTCCCACATTAAGTTTTATGAAATTATAAGGAATTCTGTTGTTATCAATACTGGAGTACAAGGTAAGCTCATTAATAAGGTTGTTCATATCATTAGCCTTATTATTGATGATCTTGATGTACTTCATCTGTTTCTCCGGGTTATCAGCGACACCCTCTAAAAGTCCCTGAGAATAACCCTTTATTGCTGTGATAGGGGTTTTCAGGTCATGAGAAATGTTGCTTATAAGCTCTTTATTCTGCTTCTCTCGTAATATCTTTTCCTCAGCAGATTCCTTGAGCCTTAGTCTCATGTCCTCATAATTACGATACATGGCTCCAATTTCGCCCTTTTCCTTGACATCTGTCGGTAGCATGTAGTCGAAATTGCCATCCTGAATATGCTGCATTGCAACATTCAGCTCATCTATTGGTTTGAAGAAACTGTTACCTATCCACATGGTCAAAAGAAAACTCGTGATCAGAAGGATACCGATGATTGCAATTCCCATGTAGATAAACAATGAGGCTGTCAGAGCCGTTCTAATACCTGAAATAATGTAAAGACTTCCCTGATCACCTGTAGAAAATCTAAAATCAATCTGCTTGACCAAATGCTTGGAAGCAGTATAGTAAATACCCTTTATATCTGTTCCATACCCTGGAAGTTCATCCATGACATCCTGAGCTCTATCCATATTTGCCACATAATATACTTCATCATTTCTCATGACAAGGAGAAATGAATATCTTGAAGCAATTTTGCTATCTACGCTTTGAAGATAATCTTTATCCTCTAATATAAACGGATTAACAATACATGCTAGAGCTATATCATGTGTAACTTCATCTGCCATATCAGCAAAAGTCTCGCTGGGGTCTGATACCATACCATAATCAAACCCGCTGGAAATCTCGTTTAGCTTCTGCTCATATACAAGATATCTGCCTATTGCAAAAAATGTTCCCAGGGCCAGGATAATAGGTATAATAACTATCGCCACTGACGTAATTAAGAGTTTTGTACGAAAACGCATTATATACCCCCGGCAACCTATATCTGTGCACCTATCAAAATTATATCATAAAATCGTCACTGATTGTTAATATGAAATTCTCTATTTCTTGTTGAAATGTTTATCAATATTTCAATCAGAAATATGTGCCGCCAGACGCACATCAAAAAGAGCCCCAAAAAATGGGGCTCCTAACACTTTTTATATTAGATTCCGAGTAACTTACTATATTCAGCAAGGGCTCCATCTGTCTCGTGAGCAAGAACCTTCTTGGCAAGAACCTTGCCAAGCTGAACGCCTTCCTGATCGAATGAGTTAATATTCCATACAAAGCCCTGGAACATAACCTTGTTCTCGAAGTGAGCAAGGAGTGCTCCAAGTGACTTAGGATTAAGTTCGTCACCAATGATGATACTTGAAGGGCGTCCTCCCTTGAAGTTCTTATTGGCATTCTCATCTTTTTTACCGCAGGCAAATGCAACAATCTGAGCTGCTACATTAGCGCAGAGCTTCTGCTGGCTTGTGCTATCCTGAATGTTTACATCATTCTGAAGCTGGCTGTTTTTAAATCCAATAAACTGAAGAGGAATAATATCTGTTCCCTGGTGAAGGAGCTGATAGAATGAATGCTGTCCGTTTGTTCCTGGCTCACCAAAGATTACAGGACCTGTTACATAGTTAATAGGCTCACCAAAGCGGTTTACACTCTTACCATTTGACTCCATGTCAAGCTGCTGAAGGTGTGCTGGAAAACGGCTAAGACCCTGTGAGTAAGGAAGTACAGCTGTGCTGTCATATCCAAGTACGTTTCTCTCATATACACCAATCATAGCATCAAGCATTGCAGGGTTCTTGAGCATATCTTTTTCTGTTGCAAGCTTATCTTCCTCTGCAGCGCCATCAAGGAACTGAGCAAATACATCAGGACCAAATGCCAGTGAAAGAACTGCTCCGCCAACTCCTGATGTAGAAGAATAACGACCTCCGATATAGTCATCCATAAAGAATGCCTCTAAGTAGTTGTCGCTCTTAGCAAGAGGAGAAGTCTCAGAAGTAACAGCGATCATGTGCTTGCTGGCATCAAGTCCAGCCTTCCTTAGTGCATCTGTTACAAAAGATTCGTTTGTAAGTGTTTCAAGTGTTGTTCCTGATTTTGAAACAAGGATAAAGATTGAATGAGCAACATCTACTGAATTAAGTACTGCGCTTGCATCATCAGGATCCACGTTACTGATGAACTTAGCTTCCATCTTGAAGTTGCCAGTTCTCTTAGCCCAGTTCTCAAGAGCAAGATACATAGCTCTTGGACCAAGGTCTGATCCTCCGATACCGATCTGAACTACTGTTGTGAACTTCTCACCCTTGGCATTTGCAATTTCACCAGAATGAACCTTATTAGCAAAATCAGCAATTCTCTTCTGTTCTTTTACATAGAATTCACGTTTATTTACGCCATCAGCTATAACATCAGCAGCAAGCTGACCTCTTGTAAGCTGATGAAGAACCATTCTCTTTTCACCAGTATTTATTACTTCGCCGCTTAAAAGAGCTTCATACTTTTCAGAAAGCTCTGCTTCTTTTGCAAGTTTAGAGAGAGCTTCAAGAACATTGTCATCAACTTCTTTTGCTGCATAGTTGTAACTAAGTCCAGCTGCCATAGGAACTGAATAGTTTTTAACTCTCTTTGCGCCGTTTTCTCCGGTCATAACGTCTACAAGATTTACATGAGCTACGCCTTTTAGCTCATTGTAAGAATTAAGTGTGTCAAGATTTTTCCAATTCGCCATTTTTATGTCCTCCTATTGAGATGAGCAAGGAAAACGTATTCCGCCATCCGTTTTAAAGTGTATCAAAGAAAAAAAATCATATCAAGAAGTAACCTATTAAATATATGTGAAGTTTCTTGTAATTTCATGTATAAAAACGACCTGATAGATTCTTTTCTATCAGGTCGCTTCGCATCTTATTATCAATTCACTATCTTTTACTCTGTATTTTATCCGAAGTATCTCTTTAAAAGACCTGCAAATGCCTTGCCGTGTCTTGCTTCGTCTCTTCCAATCTCATGAACTGCATCGTGGATGGCATCAAGATCAAGAGCTTTTGCCTTCTTAGCAAGATCAGCACGGCCCTGTGTAGCGCCATACTCAGCATCTGCACGAAGTTCAAGATTCTTCTTGGTAGAATCTGTGATCACTTCACCAAGAAGTTCTGCAAAATGAGCAGCATGCTCTGCCTCTTCCCACGCAGCCTTCTCAAAGAATGCGCCAATCTCTGGATATCCCTCACGAATAGCCACTCTAGACATAGCTAGATACATGCCAACCTCTGAGCACTCGCCATTGAACATCTCGCGAAGACCATTCTTGATCTCTTCTGGTGCACTTGATGCAACGCCAACTACATGCTCACATGCCCATACCTTCTCGCCTTCCTGCTTGGTAAACTTCTCTGCAGGAGCCTTACATACTGGACAAGCCTCTGGTGGCTGATCTCCTTCGTGAACATAACCGCATACCTGACATACCCACTTCATAAACTAGTCTCCTTTCCTGCGTCTTAACGCAAAGTGCATTATCGCACTTAAGTATCTGAAATCTCTTACATATAAGTGTAGCACAAAAGGCATTTAAATTGCGCACTATTTAACTGTTATTTATAAAGATTTTATAGATACTTTCCAAAACTTTGAAAATTAATTTCGTTATTGAAATATATTTTAATGTATACTAATTATGTAGATTTATAAACGTTTTTTCAAACAGTTTATGCATTTTATCGAATCCTTTGGTATTGTTTTTGGGCGCTTTCACGCAGGAGAATTATTATGAATATTGTCAGCGAAAAAATCAGAAGTTGCTATGATACCTTGCCATCAGCAGAGAAGATGGTTGCCGATTTTGTATTGGAGAGGAAAGATGATCTTTTCCAGTACCCTATTAAAGAACTAGCAAGGCTCTCTGGCACTACGCAGGCTGCCTGGACCAGATTTGCTCAGGCAATTGGATATACAGGATTAAAGGACCTGAAAAATGCCTACTATTCAGAGGCAAACGTATCTTTAAAGCAGGTAGATAATGGCCCAAAGATTGCATTTAAAGACGTAAACGAGTATACTTCATTACAGTCGATTGCAGACAATATCTGTGCTACAAGTGTCCAGGCCATTCAGACAACCTACAGACTTTTTGATACTGGAAATTTCAATGACGTTGTAAGCAAGATTGTAGCAGCTAAACAGATACAGGTCTTTGGAATTGGTACTGCAAGTGTTGCAGCCTATGACTTGTATTGTAAACTTCTTAGAATCCACTATAATGTTGTATTCAATCAGGATCACCATATGAATCTGATGACTATTTCTCAGATTTGTCCTGAAGATGTAGCTATTTTCTTTGTTGATAATCCCAAAAACAAGGAAATCATGCAGCTCTACAATATTGCCAAAGAGAAAGATGCTATTACTATCGCTATAACCAAACTTGGTAATAACGCATTGACTACAGGTTGTACTCACGTTCTTTTTACAACTTCTCCTGAAATTGATAAAAAGAGTGGCATTACCTGTTCCAGATTCGCTCAGCTGTTTATGGTAGATACTCTTTACACAGGAATCTGTAATCGAGATTATGACAATATCCGTGAATATCTCAGAGATTCCTACGAGGTATTCAACGAATCCGGCAAGGAGTGATCACTATGGAAAAAATAGCCAGTTTTACAGTTAATCACCTTGATCTTGAACCAGGTATCTATGTATCCAGAAAAGACAAGGTTGGAGCAGAAACCATCACCACTTTTGATCTTCGCATGACAGCTCCAAATAAAGAACCCGTTATGAACACCGCAGAGGTTCATACAATGGAGCACCTTGGGGCAACATTTCTTAGGAATGATCCGGAATTCAAAGATAGGACCATCTATTTTGGACCAATGGGTTGCAGGACAGGTTTTTACGTAGTTTTGGCAGGAGACCTTTCATCAAGGGATATCGTACCACTCATAACAAGAATGTATGAGTTCATTGCAAACTTTGAAGGCGAAGTTCCAGGCGCAAGCGCAAGAGATTGTGGTAACTATCTGGATATGAATCTTGGAATGGCCAAATTCCTTGCAAAGAAATATCTTGATAATACACTTTACAATATTTCTGATAAGCATCTTGTTTATCCAGAGTAACGATATATCCACAAGAAGGGGCTATTATATATGAAAATAGGAATTATCGGCGCTATGGAGGTTGAGGTTGAAACCCTCAAAAAAAATATGACTGTAAAAAATACAGTCAAGAAAGCTTCCATGGAGTTTTTTGAAGGAACACTTGGTAATACTGACGTTGTTGTTGTACGAAGTGGTATATGTAAGGTAAATGCCGGAATCTGTGTACAGATTCTTGTGGACACTTTTGGCGTGACACATGTGATCAATACTGGAGCCGCTGGCTCTCTTGATGCCAGAATTAATATCGGTGACATAGTTCTTTCTACAGATGTCTGCTATCACGATGTAGATGCTACAGTATTTGGATACAAGAAGGGCGAGATTCCTCAGCTCGGAACTTTGGCATTTACTGCAGATGATACCCTCAGAAAAAAGGCAGAGGCTGCCATAAAGGTTGCCGCACCTGATCTCGGAGTATTTGAGGGAAGAATCTGTAGCGGAGATCAGTTCATCTGTGAGCAGTCTGTTAAGGATGCTATAGTTTCTGAATTTAAGGGAATCTGCTGCGAGATGGAAGGCGCAGGAATAGCGCAGGCCTGTCACCTTAATAACATTCCATTTCTTATTATCCGTGCAATTTCTGATAAGGCTGATGGCAGTGAGATCATGGACTATCCAGAATTTGAAGCCAAGGCTGCAAGAGACTGCGCTGCAGCTACAATGGAATTATTAAAGTCTCTTTGATCTTTGGTATAAATTGAGAAGAATAACAAGAGCTCCCATTCCACGCGGAAGGGAGCTCTTTTCTTATAAGTCTGTTCATGATTTTATCAGCTATGCTGCTCAATCTCATCATTTAATATCTTAACTATAGTATTGGTTGCTGAGTGAAGGCTGCTCTTACTCATATTATCCAGGTACTTCTCTCTATTCTCATAAAGGTCCTGAATTGTCTCAACTAGAATGTCCTCATCCAGTTCATCATTATCAATCACAAGTGAAAAGCCCTGCTGTTCAAAGGATCTTGCATTAAGCATCTGATCCCCTCTGCTTGATCTTGTTGATAAAGGTATCAGTATATTAGGCTTTTTAAGTGCAAGGAGCTCGCAGATTGAGTTTGCACCTGCTCTTGATACCACTATATCTGCCATGGCAAAAAGATCTTTGAGTTCATTCTTAACATATTCAAACTGCTTGTACCCTGGAACAGATAATTTCAGGTTATCCATTTTCTCTTTTCCACAAATATGGACAACATTAAAATCAGGAAGGATTCGTGGAAGTGCAAAACGTACAGTTTCATTTACAGACTGAGCACCAAGGCTACCGCCGATAACCATAAGAACCGGCTTGTCATCTGTAAATCCACATAGTTCTTTTCCAACACTAGCATTTCCCATTCCAAGTTCTTCTCTGATAGGAGTTCCTGTAAGGATTGCCTTGTCAGCCGGAAGATGTCTCATAGTCTCCGGGAAGTTACAGCAGATCTTGCTGGCGCCATTCATGCTAAGCTTGTTGGCAAGACCTGGTGTAATATCTGACTCATGCACTATGTAAGGAATCTTAAGCACTCTTGCCGCCCTTACTACTGGTACACTGACAAATCCACCTTTTGAAAAAACGATATCTGGCTTGATCTTTTTGAGAAGTGAAATAGATTCTGTAAATCCCTTCATTACCCTGAATGGATCTGTAAAATTCTTGGGGTCAAAATATCTTCTAAGCTTACCTGTAGCTATTCCAAAATAAGGAATATTGTAATCCTCGATAAGTTTCTTCTCTATTCCTTCGTAAGATCCAATGTAATATATTTCATAGCCAGCCTTTTTAAGTGCTGGAATAAGTGCAATATTAGGTGTTACATGGCCTGCACTTCCACCACCTGTAAGGACGATTTTCTTTGTAGCCTTCTCGCTCAACTTACTAACCTTCTTTCAAATTAAATACAAATCACGAATAACTACTCAATGCTTATACCTTGATCAAGCATTCATTGCCTGTTCGATAGCATATGACAACTGATCAGGACAAGATGTTGGCTTCATACCGCATCTGATACCACGAAGCTTTGAAATAGCATCCTCACACTTCATACCCTCAACAAGTCTTGATACTCCCTGAAGATTACCATTGCAGCCGCCTGTAAAAGCAACGCTTTTAATAATTCCATCCTCAACATCAATGTCAATCTGAGTTGAGCATGTACCCTTTGTCTTATAGATCATAATAATTCTCCCATTCTATATTTAAATAAATGCCTTTTTTACACTTTTGGTTGCACTTTAGTATAACACCTTCAGCTAAATATTCCATAAAAAATATGAAGGGCTTTTTGTTTCTCTTATTCTTCTGCGTAGTTTAGAAGTCCCTTTTCTTCATATGGAATGATATACTCATTTACAACCTTATCAGAAAAGTTCCTGACCCCTTCTATGACTTCCTCATAATTCTCAAGAGTCATCTCATTTTCACCAGCTATCATTTTGTCTAACATAAGCTTATTGATCTCAGGCGCAAAATGAAGTGTATCCATATAGATTTCCAGGTTTGTGGCCACATCCTCCTGGGCCTGGAAACAGAACACCCGCACATTATCATATTGTAAAAGAGCTTTTGTCATCTGCAGCTCATTGTAGATATAAGCATCTCTTTCGCCGCTTCTTACAATTCCATCCCACCATAACATTGAATATACAGGGTAGAAAAAGATAAACTCTGTCTCAGGATGAGCTTCCACCTTACTTGTCAAAAGAGCTATGTTATCCTCAAGATTCTTCTGGTATACAGTTTCATCCATCATAGGCGTAATATCTTTTGCCCTGTGATATAGTCCAAGGGCCATATCACTGTTAAAACTCTTCCACTTAGCCCAATTGTAAGAAAGGCTCTCGTCGTAGTCTCCTATAAATGAACTGGCTATCTCATAGGGAATCTTTTCAAGCAATACGTCTTTATTATAAAGATACCTGACATCATTAAAGGGGTTTTTGTCATAGAGATATGTTGGACATCCCGTAGATTCAAAGGTTGTCTCTGCTGTCATTGCAAGTGATGAAGGATCTATGTTGTAAAAGACTCTCTTAATATCATGATTTTCAAAGGCCACATCAAGCATGTAGCACAGATCTGCTGTGGCTCCATAAGATCTTACCGCCTTTATGGACTTGCCGCCATAGGCTTCGTCATACCAGTCATTGTCATTATTTTCAACTACCGAAGACCCAACAATCAGCGTATCGTAATCAAAATTTCTAAGAGTACCTATGCACTGATATTCCTTGTCAGTAAGAACAGCCTTAAGTCCAAACCATGGCTTGTGATAGTGATAAAAAGGGTCAAAAACATATACTATTCCCCCTACTAAAACTGCCAGTATAAGAATTGCTGAAAGCAGGCTTTTTATGAACTTTTTTGAATTACTATTTTTATCCATAACTTATTACTTTCTCATAATCTATTTTCACCCTCTTTAAAACTGGAAATACAAGAATGTGCTCACAGTTGAAAGAGATATAAAAGACCAGATGAACAGTATCACAAGGCCTACTATCTGTTTTTTCTCAAATTTAGTCTCAGATACTATCTGGGCTGTATTCTTCATGCGCATTACTACAGCACTTATTACCAAAAGAACTATGAAAGTTCCAAGATATACCAAGTTTACAAGTGCTCCTCTACCAGTCTGTGTCAGGAGCTGCCTAAGGAGATAGTTTTCCGGAATTGCCAGATTCTCAGCTGTTCTAAATAAGAATCCCGGATATGTCCATACAAAAAATCTCTTAAACATCATTCCTGCATAGGTCATGTCCTGAGATCCAAAGAACACCAGCGAAATCACGAAGAAGGTGAAGGTAAAGACATTTCCGAGCCAACGAGGAATTACTATCAGAGGCTTTTCCCTAAATAAATATCTGCTTTTCTTCTGGCCGCTCTCTGATTTTTCCTTAACTCCAATAATTCCTAAGTTATCAAATACTACAAGTATGCCCTGCATGAGTCCCCAGCAAATAAATGTCCAGCCAGCGCCATGCCACAAGCCGCTCAGCACAAAGACAATTAGCACATTGGCTATGGTCCTTATCTTGCCTTTTCTGTTACCACCAAGAGGAATATACACGTATTTTATAAAGAATCTTGAAAGCGTCATATGCCAGCGCTGCCATAGCTCTTTTGAAGATGCTGCCTTAAATGGAGAATTGAAGTTTACAGGAAGTTCAAAGCCCAGCATAAGACTGACTCCATTTGCCATATCGCAGTAACCTGAAAAATCAAGATAGATTTCAAAAGCGTAGGCTATCATAACAAGAGCCACAGTCAAGGTGTCAAGGTAATAAGTATAATGAAAGCCGTAATTTACAGCCTTTGCCAGGTTATCTGCAAGAAGAACCTTCTTGGAAAGGCCGATGATAAAAGACATTAGTCCCCTTGCCATCTGGTCTGAGTCATAAGCTCTTCGCTTTATGTCCTCAAACTGATCTATCATTTCCTTGTGAAAGGCAATTGGTCCCTGGATCAGCTTAGGAAAGTAAACAGTGAACATCAGGTACTTTAAAAATGGATAATGTGGAGCTTTCCCATTTGCTCTGTCTACAATAAAAGAAATCTGTCCAAAGGTAAAAAAGCTGATTCCAACAGGCATAAGTATTTCTTTTGCAGAAAATGTCGCACCTGTTATGGCGCCCAAATTATCAAAGAAAAAGCCAAGATACTTAAAATAAAACAGCATGCCTAGATTTGCTATGACTCCTACAACCTTGATGGCGGTAAAAGCTCCGCTCTTTGCCTTATTCTTTTCAAATATCTGTATGAGAAAACTAAGTCCATAGTTTAAGGCAATGCTCGCAAGAAGAACTACTACAAAAGTAGTTCCAAAAGTGTAATAGAAATACAGTGACATCAGCACTAAAAACACATCTGCCACTGTATATTTTTCCAATTTATTAAAAAGCCTCCAACCTGCAAGCAGAATTGGCAGGAACAATAGTATAAATGTAAAAGAGTTAAACCCCATTTATTCTTCTCTCAATCTTTAGATTTCATGAAGAGTATACCAAATCTGCTCCTTAGTGTAAAACAGCGCAAAGGGGGCAGATTGCTCTGCCCCCAGGGTTGTTGTTTGTGTGTTTTATCTAACTTATTATTTTACAAGAACACAGTTCTCATCGAATGTGTACTTCTTGCCCCACTTTGTGATGGTCTCGTTCTTAGCAAGCTTTCCATCTGCCTTTGCATAGTACTTGTTATCACCATCTGTGATCCAGTCAGAAATTACAAGTCGTCCATCTGCCTTTGCATAATAGTTGCTTCCTTCAAACTCGAAGAATCCAGTAAATACAGCGCCATCTTCGCCAAAGATATATGTCTGAGTCCACTTCTTAACTACTTCATTCTTGGCAATAGAGCCATCTGCCTTTGCGTAGTACTTAGCACCATCTACTGTTACGAAGGTCTGCTTCTGCATTACGCCCCTCGCATTGAAGAAGTATGTAACTCCATCAATTGTCTGGAAGCCTGTAAGCTTCTCGCCATCTTCTGTTACATAGTAGGTTGCTCCCCACTTGGTAACAAGTGTAGCCTGCTTCTCAGGTTCAACACCTGGATCAGGCTCTTCACCATCAGCAAGTACGATTGTTCCAAATACTGCAGGTGATGACCAGCCATTACCTGACTTATCAGCCCAGTTAAGGTATCCAAGTCTTCTTCCTGCTGCATCAGCATCATTAACCTGAATATCGAAACCAACCTGTGCGCCAACATGTGCCATAATATCTGTCCACTTGAAGGCAGCCTCGATCACATAACCTTCTTCTGTTACAACTGCTGCTGAATTTACATTTTCTGCAACGCACTTTGTGCCATTGAAGCTATATGCGTTCTCGTAATTAATTCTGTACTGCTTGTCGTCATCCTGATAAGCTGATGACTTATTGTTGTTCTCATCGATAAATACTTCTACAGAATCCTGCTCCCAAGCATCTGATGCTGCTTTATTAAGAACAGAATCCTTAACTGTTGTAAGAACATAAAGGTTTTCTTCATCCCAAAGAACCTTTGCAGTTGCTGAAGCCTTTGCACCATTGTTGATTGCTACAGGGATTTCTTTTGCTGTAGCCCATGCTGCATCAGATATATCGCCATCAACTACTACTGTTCCCTTCTTAACTGCTACAAGTGGCTTAATAACTGTCTCAGCATAATACTTGCTGGTCTCATACTGCTTGTATGTAGTGTCATTAAACGCCATTACCTTGTCGCCATCCTGGAATCTAAAGTCAATCTTAACCTTATTAGCTTCAAGTACTGACATGTCTACTGGAACATTAACAATTGTCTCGTAACCCTTTTCTGTAGCTGTTGCTTCACTTCTTGATACTGCAGTAACCTTGATAGCGCCGTCATCTGTGAATATTACAACCTTATCATTTTCATCAATAGTTGCGTCTGTAACAGTAACTTTAACGTCGATTCCATCTTCACTCCACATAGGAACAAACAAAGCATCGGAATCTTCCATTGTCAAATCATATCCATGACCAGCACTGAAATCACCATTTGCATTCTGTACAAGTGTTATTGTCTGGATTTCTGGCTCAAGCTCGCCAGCATCTACAAGTGCCCAGAAAGCATTCTTAGCCTTATAATAATCATCAAAGAGAAGAGGATACTGTCTAACTCTTCCGTTTGCTCCGCCGCCTACGCTATTAGATGTCTGAAGCCATGAGTGCTTATCTGTTACTCCCCAGATTGTCATACCTGTGAAGTTTACGCCCTCATTTCTAAGTCTTCTGATTGTGTCATAAACTGCCTTATATCTCTGAGCAAGTCTCTCATCTGTTGAATTAGCACTTCCCTTGAAGTCAAGCTCTGTCACCTGAACCTGATCAACAAGCTCTGCATATCTGTGAGCTGCAGCTTTAAATGCATCCATAGAAGGATCATTATTAGCTATCTGATAATGTCCCTGCATGCCCATTCCATCGATTCTTGCACCAGGTGTAGCTTTAACATTTGAGATAAGCTGGCAGATACCATTTACCTTGTTTGAAGAAGTATCATTGTAATCATTGTAGAAAAGAGCTATCTCAGCTGGCATGTATTTGTTTGCATATACGAATGCATTGTTGATGAACTCAGGAGACTGATATACTCTCCACCATGTAGAATTCTCGTTTGCATTTCTGTATGTGCCTGTTCCGTCACTTACAGCCTCATTTACCACATCCCATCCATAGAACATTCCAGCATACTTGCTGCCTTCACCAGTAAAGTGCTGTGCAACCTCTCTGATGTAGATCTCAAGACGCTTGTTCATAACTTCTGGTGTTACATAAGGCTTGGATGTGTCATAGTCCTCATGGAAGAAGAAATCAGGAGTCTGAGAGTGCCATACAAGAACGTGTCCTCTTATTCTGATCTTCTTGTCTGGATGCTCATTGTTCCAGTCAAGGAAGTAATCAAGACGTCCCTCAGGTGTTGAGAAATCAAGCTTAGGGAATGGAACCATCTCGCCATTAAGCTCCATATCAACAATTTCAGCACCCTTCTTGAGCATTGCATCTGGCTTAAGCTCATTACCAAGAGTTACACCATTGAAGTGCTTAGTTGTAAGTGCCAGGTCGTTAGGGTCACGGAACTCGTCATAGCTGACAGCTGTTCCGATAATGAAGTCCTCGCCCATAAGAGCTTCTACTGGGTCACGAAGGTCTACGATGTCATACTCTACTCCAGCTTCAGGCTTCTCTTCAGCAGGTGTTGTGTCTACTACGACCTCTACCTTCTCAACCTTAACGCTAAATGGATATGTCTGCTCATTCATAGCCATGATAGCTATAGCATCTACGTCCTTAGTAGCGCTTGGATATGTTGCATATTCCTTGCTGCCTTTTTTGCCGTAATCTGCAGTAAGTTCCTCTCCTTCGCTGTATGTCTTAAAGCATACAGACTGGCTGTTAGCCTCTTCAAAAGTGATCTTTAAAGCCTTGATATTTTCTCCAGGAACTTTCTCGCCAAGTGAAAGATTGAACTGATCCCACTCCTTCTCAAATGTGAGAACACCATCTTTTACTACTACAGGCTCGCCTTCCTGCCATGCTTTTTCAAATACCAGGTTATCACCTTCAAATACAAGAACTTTTTCATTAGTGTGCGCAGGTTCTGAAGTTGCCTCAACAACAACATCATCAATTGTTATGCCATATGGATAGTTCTCTTCTCCTGATGGCATTGACATAACACCGATGTATCTTACTGTTCCATCATATGTAGGAACCATTGTGTACTGACTATTTCCATTGCAGCCATAGTTAGCCTGTTTCTCATTCATGTCAGCATCATAGAACTTGATGCATACATTGTTCTGCTGGTTAGAAACCTTTACTGTAACTCCCTTTACATTAGCTGAATCAAATGTGTTACCAAGGTCGTAAACAAACTCCTGATACTGCTTGGTAAACGTAAGCTTGCCAGAACTTGTAACGCTTGAATTCCATCTGTCATGGAAAACAAGATTATTCTTATCTGCCTCCTCAATTTCAGGTTCTTCAATTACAGGGGCATCGGTTCCAGGTTCTTCTTCCTCTTTTGTTTCGTCGGAAGATCCTGCTGTTGCAGACTCATCAATTACCTCTTCTTCAGAAGATCCCGCTGTTGCAGCTTCTTCTGATGAAGCTTCAGCTGAAGCCTCTGCTACAGCTTCCTGCTGCTCTTCCACTACTGATAATTCCCCAGGTTCAGTAGCGTAAACCGTTGTTACTCCGGCACCAACACTAGTTACTGACAGCATTCCTGCCATAACAAGTGATGATAACCCCAACCACTTTTTGTGCATACTCATGCTTCCTCCTTTTATTAGTCTTTTGTGCAATATCCCCATGCACTACTTCGCTAATATAAATTATTTAGTATTTTCGCATAGTACGCTTATCAAAAAATGCTATCCTGTTGCTAAATTTTGCAATTTTACCCATAAATTTGCATTATTTTTTGACAATTTTAGTAAATCTCATGTTAATTATTTCCAAAAAGCGCTTATAAGCTCTAGTTTATGGCTCTTTATAGTAACTCCGTCCCAGGTGTGACTAATAACAACCTTGGCTTCTCCTCCAGTTCTTGTTTCCTCTTTCATACCCTGATTAGCCCTGAAATTACCAAGAGAATAGTAAATAAGAGTTTCTCCACCATCATCTCTTTTTATTGTCTCCGTTTCCTGAACAACATGAGGATGGCTTCCAATAATAAGGTCTGCACCAGCTCTTGCCAAAAGCGCAGCCATTTCTCTCTGCTGTTTTGTCACTTCTTTTTTATATTCTTCTCCCCAGTGGGCAAAAACAATGATAAAGTCCGCTTCTTTTCTAGCTCTTTCAAAGCCTTCCAAAAGCTCTTTTTCCTGATTATCATCTTGAGGGAAGTAGTGGACCGCATAGGGATATACTTTGGAAATATCCCCAACATTAGTCCCATATGTATATGAGAAGACTGCAAATCTGATGCCATTTCTACTGATCAGTTCATAGGGCTTATAGCTTGTGTCGCTACTTTTCTGTATCCCCGGACACAGAATGTCTTTGGACTGATAGAAATTATAGGTATAATCAAGCGCTGATATTCCTTTATCCATAATATGGTTATTGGCACAGGCTGCTATATCAAAGCCTGCATCTGCTATAGCTTCTCCCACTTCTTTTGGAGAACCAAATTGCGGATATCCGCTCACCTGATTCCTATCTTCTACAAGAACCGTCTCAGCATTAAGGGCTGCTATATCTGCGTTTCTGATTTCATCTTTAAATGGCTCATACAGAAAATCAAATTTACCATTTTCCTCATGTTCTGCGTATTCATAAATCTCAATGTGTATCAGGTTATCCCCAAAGGCTACGAAGCTGACATCGCTCTTTTCCCGCCTTAGTCCCCAGTCATTCCATCTCCAGAGACTGATCTCTTTATCAACTGACTCGCACATTATCATGGAGGAATTCTTGTGATAGGTTTTTATCCTATTTATCAATATTCCTGTCTCGGATGCCCCCCACATTGGCACTATATTCCCGGATTTTTCAAATCTGTAGATAAATAAATGCTGCGAGTAATTCTTTTCATCTGTCTTTTTCCAAAATGGCATGTGCTTGCCATAAATCCCTTTTTTCCAAAGAATAGCTAGAATTTCTTCCTGCCCGTCATTATCAATATCTGCAGCTATAACATCCTGAATTTTATAAGCTTTATCTGACCTAAATATTTCATAGCCCTTGCTGTCGTAAATTGCAAAAGCCTTTTTATCCAGAATCAGCTCAGCCTTCTCATCTTCGCCTTTTCTTATGCTGATCTGCTTTTTTTGCCATTTTACCCAGGAGGGAATAGTGTTTTTTCTGATTATCAATACAACGCAAATAGCTACTACTATTCCGAAGAATAGCAGTAGCCATCTAAATTTTTTATTTTTTAGAAAAAGATTTTTCATTATCTACCTAATCTGTAGCTCTGTGTCCACTCTGGCTGTGTGATAGGGTTTTCTACTTCTATCCAGTTATAGTCATCATCATAATAGCCACCCTCAAGCATGCCTCTCCACTGGCTATCAGTAAGTCTGTCTGAGATGCCTGTCTCAAACTGGTAGAAACTGTATACGCTTCCCTTACCTACGTGGAGCTCTCCATCTATCGGAAATACTACGTATACAGCATCTGCTTCTCCTGTACCAACTTCCAAAACTGTTCCATTTGGATCTGTGGCAATATCTGCGATTATTGGACATGGGGCCTGATAACTATAAACAAGTGCTTCATCAAAGTTCTCTTCATTTACTTCGCTCCAGAAATGCTCAAGATATCCACCATAGCATCTGATGAATTCGTAATCCTCATCAGAAAGAGCCTCGTTTTTAAGCTCTTTTTCTGAAATTGTCAAAAGTGTTCCTGCAATCTCAGAGAGCTTATCCAAATCTTCCTTGCCAGAATCGCTGAGCATTCCATAGCCTTCAAGACCTTCCTTGGTTTTATCAGAAAGGAATTTGAATCTGCTATAGACAACAGGCTGTGGATCAACATATCCTCTGTCGTCCAGAATCTCCTGTTCTCCATCACCCATTTCGGCCATTACCTGTTTTGCATAAAGAATTGTGTCGTGTTTGAGCTCAGCAAAAGAGCCAGTAAAGGTCTCAAGGTTTTTCTTGGTCCACTCACTATTGGTCATATAGGAAGGATATCCTTCGCCCTTTTCCTCAAGAAGTGGTCTAAGGGTGTTGAGCCATCCAGCATAAAGACTTGCATTCCAGAACTGTGGATCACTGTTATTGAACTTATCTGACACAATTGTCAGGTTGTCTGTATAGTTCTTATAATCAGTTGCTCCCTGATTTGTTAAAATTTCAAGAGCAGTCTCTGATCCAAGAGCAGCTGGTGTATCAAGAGCATCTGGAAGATAACGCCTATCACCATTTGAATTTTCTTCTACAGAGCTGTAAACGAGCCTTTGCATAATTGCTGCATCAATAGTAAATCTCTGTCCCATGAATCTGAAGGAAGGGATGATTGGGTCATCTCCATCCTTTACAGGGATTGAATTGATCTCAGGAAGTTTTAGCTCTTTTACTGCAGCAAGAACCTTATCAAATCCATCCTTGTTATCTGCAAGCTTTGAAACATCTGCTCCTGCTCCATAACTAAGAGTTACTATATCAGACATTTCTGTGTATCCAGGATCATCAGAAGCTCCCGCAAAGAAGCTTGTTATCTTATAGATACTCTCCCAGGAATCGCCACTTTCAGAAATTGCTATTGTCTGCAGAATGGCACTCTTTACCATGTCTTCGTTATCGAGAGCATAAGGTATTCTGCCATACCACATCATGGCTCTGAAATATTTCTCGAGGATTTCATCTCCCTCATAGTATCCACGTGGCTTGTACTGGGAATAATCCTCATTAAGGCTTGTGAGTGAGCAGACAGCAATTCCCTCAGCCCCCATGATCTTGTTGTATTCATCATTTACCACGCTGTCAAAAGAGCTATCGCTTATAGGTGCTGCAACGCTTTCATCAAGCAGCTTATTTCCTATGTAAAAGAACTCCAAATTGCGAAGTGCTGCGCTTTCCCAGTCGCTTCCCTTAAGAGCCTCGTACTGGTTCTTTGAATTCTCAAGCATTGCTGTGCTGAGCTTTTGAAGTTCACCAGACAAATAGTCCTTTTCTGAATGCTTCATAAGGTAAGCAAAGTAAAGATGGTAGGTATGCATAAGGGAATCTACAGTAACAAAGCTTGGAATCTGGCTATATCTGTTTCCTTCATATACATCAAAAAACTCACTATAGCCACCGTCATGTACAACGGCAAAGTTTTTTTCTATAAGGGCATTTCTAAGGCTCTGCACATCGTTATATTCACTTTGGTATTCCAGATCCAAAGTCCACTTCTGATTATCATTGTAAACAACATTAGAAAAATCAGGATTTACGCTATAGCCTGGTACTGAAGGAACAAGATCTGGATCATAATAGATTACTTCCTCAACACCTAAAAGGCTTGTTCTTCCAGATGTTGACACGGGAACTACCTCTGTATCTGTCTTGGCTTCGTCCTCTTTCTCTTTGCCGGTAGACTCATCTGTGCTGCTTACTGTCTCTGAATTCTCCACATCAGTACTAGTATCTGGCTCTTTGGGAGTCAGACTACAGCCTGTAACCATGGTTACAGCAAGTAACATTGCTAATACTCTTTTTTTCATAACAACCTCCTATTAACGCTACAACATGATGTCACTTGTAACTGAAACTTACTTCAGCTAATGTTTTTAACTACTCCAATAGAAATATAATTATCCAGTACGGCGCCTATATCTGTACCTTCCTCAGTTGTAGGACTAAAAATGCCATCAACCATAAGGCTTACACCGCCATTTGAAAATTCCTCTACAGCCTTGTATCTATCAGTATAAAAAGACTTCCTTGAAACCTTTCTGTCTCTTAGTATTCCCTTGCACTCGCCTGCTTTACAATGAGGGAAGTTTACGTTCCATATCTGGCCAGGAACGTAGGGCTTATCAATAAGTTCAGCCATTATCTCTTTTAGGTATTTGTCTGTAACCTCATGACAGCCATTCATACCCTCAGAAAACGCAATTGATAGTATTCCCTGAAACTCTCCTTCAAATGCGGCACCGGCAGTTGCTGAATACTGGATATCTGATGCTACATTGTAGCCAAAGTTAATTCCAGACATAATTATATCAGGTTTTTCTGGCATTATGTTAAGTATCCCAACTCTTACGCAATCCCCCGGAGTTCCTGTGCATGAAAAGGCACGGACTCCCTCCATAAGCTGAAATGGATGAACATCAATCGGATGCCTTAATGTTATGCTGTGAGAAGCAGCACTTCTCTGGCTCTCAGGAGCTACTACCCAGACCTCACCAAACTCTTTTGCCGACTCAGCAAGTCTCCTTATTCCATCAGATTCTATTCCATCATCATTAGTGATTAGTATTCTCATAATGGTTCTCCTACAGTAAAATGTATATATGACAATGGTAGCAAAAAAAAATCAAAAATACTATATAGCCATAGATCTGAAGTCTTTTTATGCATCTGTTGAATGTCAGGATCTCCACAGAAATCCGCTAACTACGAACCTGGTAGTGGCTGACAGGAGCAGAACTGAAAAGACTATTTGTCTTGCAGTCTCTCCATCTCTTAAAAAGTATGGAATTCCAGGGAGAGCAAGGCTTTTTGAAGTTACTCAAAGGGTAAAAGAGGTTAATATCGAGAGGCTGCGCTATGCTCCCGGACATAAATTCACCGGAGAATCGGATGATGCAGAGCTTCTTTCCAAGGATCCATCTCTAAAGCTTTCCTTTATAGCCGCAGTTCCCAGAATGGCCAGATACATGGAGATTAGTACCAGTATCTATCAGATCTATCTTCGCTACATTGCTCCAGAGGATATACATGTTTACTCAATTGACGAGGTCTTCATGGATGTGACCAAGTATCTTAAGATTTATGGCAAAACGCCTAAAGAGCTGGCTATAACCATGATAAAAGATGTTATGAATGCCACTGGGATCACTGCTACAGCTGGGATTGGTACAAATCTCTATTTGGCCAAGGTTGCAATGGATATTGTGGCCAAGCATGTTGATGCAGATGAAAACGGTGTCAGGATTGCAGAACTTGATGAGTACAGCTACAGAGAGCTTTTGTGGGATCACACTCCCATAACAGACTTTTGGAGAGTAGGGCGGGGCTACGCCAAGAGGCTAGCTTCCATGGGTATCTACACCATGGGGGATGTTGCCAGATGCAGCATCGGCTCAGACAGAGATTTTTATAACGAGGAAATTCTATACAAGGCTTTTGGCATAAATGCTGAGCTTCTTATAGATCATGCCTGGGGATATGAGCCTTGCACCATGGAAATGGTAAAGGCCTATAAGCCTGATAACAATAGCGTAAGTCAGGGGCAGGTCCTTCATTGTCCATACACCTTCGATAAGGGGCGGATCATTGTAAAAGAAATGGCAGAGGCTCTGGCAATGGATCTTATGGAAGATGGAAAGGTAACTGATCAGATAGTTCTTTCTATAGGCTATGACATTGATTGCCTAAAAGATCCGGAAATCAGAAAAAAGTACAAAGGTGAAGTAACAAGAGATTACTATGGGCGCGGTCTTGTTCCTGTCCATGCCCATGGGAGCGCCAATCTTGAGGAATTTACCTGCCTTTCACGTGATATTATTGATGCAGCCCTTAGTATCTACGATTCTGAAGTCAACGAGGCCCTACTCATAAGGCGAGTCACTATCGTAGCAAATCACGTCTTGTCCGAAGGGGATGCAACAAAGGCCCGGGAAGATAACTTTGAACAGATGTCTCTTTTTGTTGATTATGAGCAAAAAGAAAAGGCAGCAAAAGAGAAAGAGAAGAAAAACGCAAAGGAAAAGGCCCTGCAAAAGGCTACATTAGAAATCCAAAAGAAGTTTGGAAAAACTGCCATAGCAAGAGGAACCTCCTTTGAAGAGGGTGCTACCGGCCTCGACAGGGCAAGGCAGATTGGCGGTCACAAGGCCTAAGCGCAATATAGGATATAATTATGGGAATAGAGAAGTATAAAGATATTTTACATATGGAAAGACCAGTATCCAAGCGGCATACTCCCATGTCTCTAGAAAATAGAGCAGCTCAGTTTGCGCCCTTTGCTGCCCTTACAGGCTATGATGAAGCAGTAGAAGAGACGGCAAGACTTACAACAGAAAAAATCGAGCTCAGCGAAGAAAAGAAGGCTGAACTCGATCTTGCATTATCAAATCTTTTATCAGTTATTTCATCAGCTGGATCAGCAAGAGTTCAAGTAACTTTTTTTGTACCAGATAACTTAAAATCTGGTGGTGAGTATGTAACCAAGGGCGTCAATGTCAAAAGAGTCGACAATATCAAAAAGGTCCTTATTCTTGAGGATAAGTCTACAATTGATATTACAGACATTTTGAACTTAGAGATTGATTTTAACTGATCATCTCGTAAGGTCTTTTACCCACTTATATTTTCTAAAGCGATGCATTACCCAGGGAATCTTTCCCACTTCATCAAGACAGGTACAGGCATAAACTAAAAGTGGAGACCAGTGGAATACAAAGGCTCCAGCAAGAGCCAGTGGAATAGCTATGCACCACATGGTCACAATAAGACTGTACATGTCAAAAAGAGTATCTCCACCGCCATCAAGCACACCATTTATAGTAACTGTGTTCACAGCCCTTCCTATCATGTAAATAGACATTATTATCATCATTCCAACAAGATAGTTTCTGGCAGCATCAGTCAGTATGACTCCCTTTACAACTATTGGCGTTACTAATAAAACCAGGGCTGTAGAAATAAATCCAATAACGTAGGATATATTCTTTAGCTTAATTCCATAAGCTTTACCTACGTCCAGCTTTCCAGCTCCAAGTTCGTTTCCAACAATAATTCCCGCAGCACTTCCTACTCCGTTACACATGCAGCATATCAGGTCTCTTACAACAGCTGCTATAGAATTGGCTGCAGCAGCATCAACTCCAAGATGTCCCATGATAGCAGTATAAGAAGTAAAGCCTATTCCCCAGCACAGTGACCCTCCAAGAAGCGGAAGATACTGCTTCATAAAGTCCCCTGTAAGACTTAGTGGAATAGCAAAGAGTCTTGAAAGAGCTGGCCTTATATAGGATGGCTTGAATGAGATCACTATGCAGAAGACTAGTTCTATAACTCTTGAAATGGTTGTTGCAAGAGCGGCTCCTCTTGCCTCCATTCTAGGCGCTCCAAGAAGCCCAAAAATAAATACAGCGTTGAGAAGAATATTCATTATGACTACGCTTGAACTGATAAGTGCCCCTTCTTTTATGTTCTCTGTAACTTTCATTATGGACAGGTAGCTCTGAGATATTCCAACAAGAAGGTATGACCAGCCAGCAATCCTAAGGTAGCTTGTTCCAATAGCAATAAGCTGCGGATCTGATGCAAATATATGCATGAGTTTTCCTGGGATAAATTCGCACATTAAAAAGAAAATGATGCATATTATTTCACTTGAAACCAGCATCAGATTAAAGATGTTCTGAAGAGTCTTTTTATCACCTTTTCCCCAGTACTGAGCTCCCAAAATGGCTCCTGCTGTAGTAGAAGAGAAGATAAACATATTTTGCACAAACTGCACCTGAGTAGCAAGTGACACTGCTGTCATCTGTTCCTGGGTGACCCGCCCCAACATAAGTGCATCTGCTGCAGCTACCATAGCAAGCATCAGACTCTGAAGTGCTATTGGAAGTGCTATTCTAAGCAGATTTTTATAAAACATTCTGTTGTCTATCTTTATATCCACAGATAATTCTCCTATTTTATTTCACAATATCCGCAATTTTTCAAGTTTCCAATTTGATATATTATTAGTATATGATAAAATTAACAAGATGTTTTTTAGTTTCTAAAGAAGAGGAGATGTAGATATGATTTGTCCAAATTGTGGAAAAGAAGTAACGGATGGCGCTAAATTCTGTCCTGAGTGTGGAGCAGCTATCCCTGATAGCAATACAAATGCCAATAACTTTACTCAGGAACAGCCAAAGGGTTTTGAGTACAACAACCAGCAGGCTGGAGCAGGCTTCCAGAATAATGGATTCCAGAACAATGGATTTCAGGGTAATTACCAGAACAATTCTTACCTGTTAAATGTAAGTGGTATCCAGAGAAGAGATCTTATAGTTGCAATTCTTCTTACTATCGTAACCTGCGGAATTTACGGTATTTACTGGTTTATTGTCCTTACAGATGAAACAAACCAGATTACAAACCAGCCAGAAGCTACTTCCGGTGGTCTTGCATTTGTATTTTCACTGATTACTTGTGGCATCTATTATTTCTATTGGTCTTACAAGATGGGAGAGAAGGTTGATATCATTAAGGGTAACCCTAATGGAAGCACTTCAATTCTTTTCCTTGTTCTTAGTATCGTTGGCTTTGGTATTGTAAATTACTTCATTGCCCAGGATGCTATCAACAACCTTGTAGGTGCAAACTAATCAGATTTTAAAGAATTTAAGAAAGGTATGATTTGTCTATAAAAGACATCTCATACCTTTTTTATTTCTTTAACTATTTTCTGAGCATAAATTTCCTAACAACATTAATACCGATTTTGTAAGGGAGTGGACGAACTACCTTGTCTGCTTCCTTTATCATTTTACGGATTGGTATGTTCTGCGGGCAGTGCTGTTCGCATTTTCCGCATTCAATACACTGAGTGGCAAATGCTGGATCCTTTTTTAGTCCGACAGTCTGGGCGTATCCAAATCTTGCTTCAAATTTTCCTTCAAGGGCTGTTAGGTTGTAACTTCTAAAAAGCGCTGGAATATCAACTCCTTTAGGACATGGCATGCAATATCTGCATCCTGTACAGCCTACAAGCTCTGTCTCCCTAATGATTTCTTTTACCTTTTCAATTACTGCAAAATCTTCTTCTGTAAATGACCCTGCCTCTGCATTTGAAGCTATACGGCAGTTTTCTTCTACCATTTCAATGGAATTCATTCCGGAAAGTACACAGGTTACTTCTGGCTGATTCCAGAGCCATCTGAGGCCATACTCTGCTGGAGTATAGCCAGTTGGAGCCTCAGCAATCAGGTCTTTTGCCTTCTGGGGAAGGAGATTAACGAGTTTGCCTCCACGAAGCGGCTCCATGATCACTACTGGAATGCCTTTTTCTGCGGCGTGATCGAGACCTCTTTTGCCTGCCTGTGTATGCTCATCAACATAGTTATACTGTATCTGACAAAAATCCCAATCGTAAGAATCAAGAATCCCAATAAAATCCTCTGTATTTCCATGGTAGGAAAAGCCTATATTCCTGATCTGTCCAGACTTTTTCTTTTCCTCAATCCAATCCCTGATCCCGACTTTTTCAAGCTTGTCCCACTGATTCATAGCGGTCATGTGATGCATGAGATAATAGTCTACATAGGTGGTGCGAAGCCTTTTAAGTTCCTCTTCAAAGTACTTATCCAAGGCCGCTCTGCTTCCTACAAGATACTGGGGGAGCTTGGTTGCTATGTTGACCTTTTCTCGTATCCCGTTTCTTTCAAGGATTTCTCCGAGAGCAGCTTCACTTCCAGAATATACATATGCTGTGTCAAAATAATTAACGCCCATTTCATAGGCTTTCATTATCTCTTTTTCAGCTTTATCGATGTCTATTCCTCGAACATTAGTTGAAAAACGCATGCATCCATATCCGAGAATTGAAATTGGTTCACCTTTTCGATTTTTTCTGTACTCCATAAATTCCTCACCCGAAACAAACAGTATTTTGATAAAAATATTTCGCAGAAATATCTGCACTTTTACGAGATAATTATAAGTCGTTTTATTCGTTTTGTAAAATTTAATTATATAAAATTTTTATTATCAAAAAAGAAGTGGCCCTCTTTATCTTTAAGAAAGCCACTCATTTCAATAATCTATTTATTTAGAGAGACGGATAACATTCCAGCTGCGTGCAGGAAGTGTGCTTGTAAGGATTCCCTTAGTAGTCTTGGAATTCTTGGTAGCATCAACTGGCTTAACATTGTCAGGATTTTCTTCTGTGTTGACTGCTTCAAGATCCTTATGTGTGAGTACGCTATGCTCAACAACCTTGTAATCTGCAAACTGTCTAAGATCGCATGTAAGTTCGAAATCTTCCTCAAGGTTCTTGTTAACTGCAAATAGTGTAAGTGTCTCATTCTCTTCATCTGCTACTACTACACAATCAACGTAAGGTGCATCGCCGTGCTTGGATTCGTAAGTTGGAACCTTAACTACTGTGTTGAGAACTTCTCCACGTCCATATACACTTGTCTGCATATAAGGATAGAAGATTGTCTGTCTCCATGCGCCTGTATCAGATGTCATGATTGGTGCGATAACATTTACAAGCTGGGCAAGACATGCAATCTTTACTCTGTCTGCGTGGCGGAGCATTGTGATCAGCATAGAGCCAACAAGGAGCGCATCCTCAAAGTTATATACATCCTCGAGCTGGTGTGGATGCTCAACCCACTTCTCAAGCTTCTTGTCCTGTTCATTAGAATGGTACCATACGTTCCACTCGTCGAATGAAAGGTTGATATCTTTCTTTTTTCTCTTAACAGCCTTAACATAATCGCAAATGCTGACAACCTGGCTGATGAACTGATCCATAGCTACGCTGTTTGCAAGGAAGTTTGGTGTATCATGCTCTGCATTACCATAGTACTGATGGAGTGAGAGATAATCGATGTTGTCATAGGCACACTCAAGAACTGTTCTCTCCCAGTTACCAAAGGTTGGCATTGTAAGGTTAGAAGAACCGCATGCAACAGTCTCGATTGTAGGATCAACAAGCTTCATGATCTGTCCTGCAAGATCTGCCTTACGACCGTATTCCTCAGCCGTAAGATGTCCTGTCTGCCATGGGCCATCCATCTCATTGCCAAGGCACCAGAGCTTTATTCCGTAAGGATCCTTGACTCCGTTCTTGATTCTCATGTCTGCATACTTGGTGCCGCCCTTGCTGTTACAATATTCTACAACATTCTTGGCATCCTCAATTCCTCTTGTTCCAAGGTTTACCGCATACATAGGCTGTGTCTTGCACTTTTTGCACCAGTCCATGAACTCATCAAGTCCAAACTGGTTTGTTTCTACAACGCCCCATGCAAGCTCTATTCTACGAGGTCTGTCTTTCTTGGGACCAACGCTGTCTTCCCAGTTAAAAGATGATACAAAGTTACCACCTGGATATCTGACGATAGGAACATTGATCTCCTGAATAAGCTTCATAACGTCCTTACGATAACCGTTCTTGTCTGCGAATTTATTGCCTGGCTGATAAATACCCTCATATACTGCGCGTCCAAGATGCTCAATAAAAGAGCCATAGATACGCTCATCAACCTTACTGATAGTAAAGTCACGGTCAATACAAACCTGTACTTTATTTTCTACTTTTCCCTTTTTCATTTTAAATACCTCTAAAATAATTTAATGTTACATGAATAATATAATACAATCTTTAGAAAAAGAAAATGGAAAAACCACATTATTTTCTAAAAAAAATGATAATATATAATACAGTATCAATGATTGGAGTATATTTTTTTATGAGTAAAAAGAACACACTGCTAAGGCTTGGAATTGTCTCTGCACTTTTTGGTGGAGCATATGCTTTTAGCAATTACATTTACAAGATTTCTTCCGTTCCACACCAGCACACAGATGATGACAAGGACTTTGATCCATCTATCACTGATGGGCGCATGTTTGTCAGAAATCATCCAGACAGACAGGACATGTACATCGATGCTTTGGATCAGATAAAGCTCCATGCATCATACATCCCAGCAGCTTCAGAAAGTCACAGATATGCGATCATAATCCATGGCATTTGGGACAATCACGAAACTAACGGTATTTATGCAAGACACTACCTTGATAAGGGTATAAACTGTCTACTTCCTGATCTTAGGGGCTTTGGTAAGAGCGAAGGCAAGTATATTGGTTATGGCTATGATGACAGACTTGATATTATGGAATGGATTCATTGGATCATCAAAAGAGATCCCAAAGCCAGGATTTTGCTTCATGGAATGAGCATGGGCTCTGCCACAACTCTTATGACTACAGGTGAGCATCTTCCAGAGAATGTTAAGGCTGCAATTGCAGATAGTTCCTATACAACTCTTCGTGAGCAG
This sequence comes from Butyrivibrio sp. INlla14, assembly GCF_900102515.1. Classification (GTDB taxonomy): domain Bacteria; phylum Bacillota; class Clostridia; order Lachnospirales; family Lachnospiraceae; genus Butyrivibrio. Next base: position 177,134 of record NZ_FMVS01000003.1, on the reverse strand, counting down.
TTTGCTCATACCTACAAGATGTTTAAGGGTTCCTTTGTTCCTGTTCCTATAGCTCTTTTCCTATCAAGGGTCATCATAAGGCTTAGAGCTGGCTATGATATCAACGAGGTTAATCCTATTGAAGCTGTGCAGAATTCAAAGACACCAACTCTTTTTATTCACGGAGATGATGACACATTTATTGATCCACATATGTGTTCAAGGCTCTATGAGGCAGCAAACTGTCCCAAGCAGTATTGCATGATCTTAGGAGCTGGCCATATTGAAGGAGTGGTAAAGGATCCTGTTAACTACTGGAACAAGATTGACAGTTTCCTTGCTAAGGTTGAATTTTGAGTATTTGAAGATAGTAAGTCCCACTGAGGTTTCGACCGCAGTGGGATTTTTCGTTTATATGATATTTAGAGTTTTTAGTACAAAAAGCCAGAATGTCAGAGAAAATGAGCATCCAAAGGTTGTCATCATAACAATGCTGCTACTAAGTGTTCCTTCATGTCCCATGTTTTTGGCCATTACAAAGCTTGATACAGTGGTCGCTGATCCAAGCATTACAAGAAGTGCGATCACTTGCTCATTTCTAAATCCTATCTTTACTGCAACAGGCATGAACAGACCAACTAAAACAAATAATTTGATAAAGCTTGCCGCAATGGTTGGCTTTATTTTTTTAGCTGCCTTTTTAAATTCAAAGGTTGCCCCCATGGACATGAGTCCCATTGGTGTGGCCAGTGCGCCTATATCTTTTACCATAACTCCCATGATCTTAGGCATAGGAAGCTTTATGAGTGACCAGATAAGGCCACAGAATATACCAATGAGTATGGGATTTTTTAGTATTCCAAGCAGTGTTTTCCTGATAAGTTCCCTTCGCACAGTTTCCGAATCATTGTCCTCACTTGTATATCTTCCAATGACAACAGATTTGGGGGCTGTCAGCATTAGTATCGTAACTGCAAAGATATTATAAAGAGGCACACTTCCAATTATCATAAGCGGTGCCATTCCTACGCTTGCTTCTCCATATATGTTGTGGATAAAGGCAATACCAAGTAAAGCAGCACTACTGCGGTAGGAGCCTTGTATGAACTCTCCGCGCTCAGACTTATTTTTTACCAGCAGTTTGGAAATAAGGGTTATGAGGAAAATGCTGCAGAGCGTTGCAATTACGCAGAATAGAACGAATTTGCCATCCCAGGTTCCAGCAAAATCCTGCTCTGCCAAATCCTCAAATAAAAGAACTGGAAGTGCTATCTTAAAAACGAATCTGTTCATCCAGGAAGCTGCTTTTTCATTGATTATATCCAGTTTATTAAATACGTAGCCCAATACCATCAGTAAGAATATTGGCAGAGTGGCATTGAGACTAAAGATCAGGTTATCCATGCTTTCTTTTGCTTAACTATGTCCTTTCTGTAAGAGGTAAATACAAAAATATTAAAGCGCAATTGTTTGCACTACGCAAGGTATTACATGTTTTTGGCTATTTGCATTTATTAGAAATGTATTAAATTTCAAAAAATTTCGTTGACAATGAAATTTAATTGTGCAATCATTGGCATATCAACTTAGCTACGAGTTGATAAATATTAAAGAAAGCGAGGTAAGGAACTATGACAAACAGAGTGGCGAATTTATTTTTTGCAAAAGCGACATTTTTTGCTATCACTTTACCTCGGGCTGCGGTTTTTAGATAAAGGCTACTTTGTAGTAACTTAATCTGAATACTTTTTTGTGACGTGTGTTCCCAGGTAAATGTGAATTGTTTACCTGGGATTTTTTTATGCATTTTAGAAACTTTTTTTCTTTTATGCATCACAAATTTGCACCTGAGGAGAGATTGAAGAAACTATTAACTGTTTTTAGCAACAAGGGAGGGAAAATGACAACACTTGGAAGTTATGTGCGGAAGCACTGGGCAACATACACAATGGCAATACTTTTTATGATCATTGCTATTGCCCTTGACATGATGTTCCCTAAAGTAACAGAACGTATCGTTAACGAAGTAATCATTGGCCAGAATTTTACTTACTTTCCATTTCTGCTCTTAGCCATAATCCTCATTGGCGTCGGCAGAAGTGTATTTGGCTATTTTAAAGAATTTACCTTTGACAAGAACTGCATCACTATTGGAACTGAGATGAGAAAGGATCTCTTTGATCATATTCAGAGTCTTTCTCTTGACTATTTCGATGATTCCAGCACTGGTGAACTTATGGCCAGGGTAAAGGATGACATAGATAAAATTTTTCAGCTGGTTGGAATGGTGGCAATGAGAGGAATGGAGGTAACACTCAACTCAGTGCTTATCCTCTACTTCATGTTCTCTATAAATGTGCCGCTGACTTTTTTGCCATTAACCTTTATGGTGATCTGCGGAACAACAGCTATTGTTATGGAAAGAAAGCTTGATAAGGTCTATGATGCCATCAGTGAAGAGAATGCCGAGATGACTACAACAGCTGAGGAGAATCTTGCAGGAGTAAGAACTGTAAAGGCCTTTGCAAGAGAAGACTACGAGATCAAGAAGTTCTTTAAACATAACAAGAAATACTATGACCTCAACATGGAGGAGGCTAAGGCTCTTATTAAGTTTTACCCTGTATTTATGCTGGCAGGAACTCTTCTTCCAGTAGCCTGCGCTGTACTTGGCGGAATCGCTGTTATCAATGGTCATATGACTCTTGGTGCTCTTACTGCTTATGTTATTTATGCCAGAAACTGCACCTGGCCTATGGAGGAGCTTGGTTGGATCACTAACGAGTTTTCCAGCTCTCTCGCTTCTATGAAGAAGATCAAAAAGATCTATAGCGAGCATTCAACACTTAATATCACAGAGAATCCTGTGCATGTAGAATCTGTAAAGGGCGCAGTGGAGTTTGATCATGTGTCTTTGACTCTTGGAGAAAAAGAGATTCTTTCAGACATCAGCTTTAAGCTTGAACCTGGAAAGACTCTTGGAATCATGGGACAGACTGGTTCTGGTAAGTCTACTATCATAAATCTTCTCCAGAGATTCTATGATCCTACGGAAGGAAATATCAGACTTGATGGTAACAACATAGAAAAAATGGAGCTTGAACAGGTCCGCGAGGCAACTGCTGTTGTAATGCAGGATGTATTTCTTTTCTCTGATACCATCGAGGAAAATATCCGCATGGGTAGGCGGGATGACATGACAATGGAAGAGATCAAAGATGCTGCTGATAAGGCCAAGGCTAGTGATTTCATCGAAAAGCTTGATGATACTTACAAGACAGTTATTGGAGAGAGAGGTGTTGGTCTTTCTGGCGGACAGAAGCAGAGGATCAGTATAGCAAGGGCAATCTCCAAGAACGCACCTATTCTTGTGCTTGATGATTCAACTTCAGCACTTGATATGGAGACAGAGTCTGAGATTCAGAAGACTCTTGATGAAATAGAGAGTACTACCAGGGTTATCGTAGCCCACAGAATATCAGCTGTAAGAAATGCTGATGAGATTATCTATCTTGATAATGGTCGCATCGCAGAGCGCGGTACTCATGAAGAATTACTAAAAATGAAGGGGCTCTACTACAACACGTATATCGCACAATATGGAGCTCCCGCTGAAATGGAGGTGAGTGCGTAATGGCAGCTAACTCATTTCGTGAAGATGAGAAAATGTCAAACACGGACAGGCGAAAGATCTTTGCCCGCCTTATCCGTTATCTTAGACCGCATATTCCAGAGATCATACCAGTTCTTATTTCGCTGGCAGTTACTGTATTTATCAGCCTTGTCAGCCCTCTTCTCATTGAATATGCAATTGATGTACATGTTGCAAACAAGAATATACCTGGACTCTTAACAATTGCCGGAATCATTGTAATTCTTGGAGTTGCCTATATTCTTTTTGTAAAAGTTCGTATGTACATGATGAACAAAGTTGCAAACAAGGTCCTTTTGGACATTCGTCAGGAACTGTATGAACACATCCAGACCTTGTCTTTTACCTTTTTTGACAACAGACCTACAGGTAAGATACTTGCCCGCATAATTGGTGATGTTAATTCAATGAAGGATGTAATGGCCAATACCATTACAAATCTCATTCCAAATTTTCTTACAGTATTTGGCGTAGTCATCATCATGCTGATTAAGGATTGGAGACTTGCTCTTGGATGCTTTGCATCACTCCCTGTGATGGTCGTAAGTATCTTTTGGATTCGTAATGTTAACCACAAGAGATGGCAGGATGTACGTAAGAAATCATCAAATATGAATGCTTATGTTCACGAGGACATAGCAGGTATCTCTGTTGTACAGAGCTTTCATGCAGAGGATGAGACCAAGAAGACCTTTAGAGAACTGGCTAATGCTCACAGAGATGCCTATATATCTGCCTGCAGAGCTGCTGACCTTTTTGGTCCATCAATTGATATGAGCTGGGCTATCAGTAGCATGGTCTTATATCTTGTAGCAGTAAGGCTTCTTGGCTATACTTCTGCATCTATCGGACTTATCACTGCTTTTGCAAGCTATTCCAGTATGTTCTGGAGTCCTATCATGGGTCTATCCAATTACTATAATCAGCTGATCACTAATATCACAGCAGCTGAAAGGGTATTTGATATTCTTGATACTAAGGCTGAAATAGTAGATAAAGAAGATGCGACAGAGCTGCCCGAAATTAAAGGTCAGGTAAGCTTTGAGAATGTTGGATTTACCTACGACGAAGGCACAGAAACTGAGACTAAGGTTCTTAATAATGTGAACTTTACCGTTAACCCTGGTGAAACTATTGCTCTTGTTGGTCCTACTGGTGCTGGCAAGACAACAATAGTAAACCTTATCAGCAGATTTTATGATATTCAAAAGGGTAAGATTAGGGTTGATGGTCATGACCTTACTGATGTTACTATTAACAGCCTTAGAAAGCAGATGGGTATTATGACTCAGGATAACTTTATTTTCCACGGAACTGTTCGTGAGAATATTATGTACGGAAATCTTGATGCCACTGAAGAGGATATGATTGCAGCTGCTAAGGCAGTTAACGCCCATGACTTTATCATGAAGCTTGAAAAAGGCTATGATACTGAGTTAAAAGAGCGTGGTGCTGGCCTTTCAATTGGTCAGAGACAGCTCCTTGCCTTTGCAAGAACTATGATCTCTATGCCTAAGATTCTCATTCTTGATGAGGCTACAAGTAGTATAGATACCCATACTGAGCTTCTTGTTCAAAAGGGTATCCAGGCTCTTTTAAAGGGCAGGACCAGCTTTGTCATTGCCCACCGTCTTTCTACTATCAAGAATGCAGACCGCATCTTTGTTATAAACAATGGTGGCATTATGGAAAGTGGTAATCACGACCAGCTTATAGCAAAGCGTGGTGCCTACTACGACCTTTACATGGCGCAGTTTGCGTAGATTCAGAATCAAGCGGATAATGTCCGAAATACAGATAATAAGCTTGCTTATATAGATGTATTTCGGATATTATCCATTTGACGAGAATTCGTCAACGAGGAAATTGCAAATTTCCGAGTCTGACTCTGAATCATGTAATGAAAAAACAAAAAATTTGGTTGTTGACAACTTATTTGTACAGTAGTAATATTTTAATAACTTAATACTTTAAACCAATGAAGCGGAGATAACGTCTATGATGCCTTCACAGAGAGCCTGATAAGCTGAGAATAGGTAAGAAACACATATTCAAATGGACCGCCGAGGGTGCAGTCAAATGTGCATGTTCACGGCACAGAGTATTCTGCAACGGATGACTCCCGTTAGTAGTCAGAGATATGATGAAGTCTGATATATTCAGAATCTGTATCTTAAATAAGCGCGTAGTTTACTACGAATTCAAGGTGGCACCGCGGATAGTATAATTGTACATTCGTCCTTGACAGAAGATTATTCTGTCAGGGACTTTTCTTTAAAAAAAGCGTTGAAAAGCGTTCTGGCAGATAGTCAGAACGCTTTTTCATTTACCCAAAAATCAAAAAAGAAAAGGAGAATTACAATGATCAAAGAAGCAATCGTAAAAATCGTAAACAAAGAAGACCTTACTTATGATGAGGCCTACACAGTAATGAACGAGATCATGAGTGGAGAAACTACACCCACTCAGAATGCGGCATTTCTTTCAGCTCTCTCAACAAAGAGTGCAAGAGCAGAAACAACCGATGAAATAGCTGGATGTGCTACAGCAATGAGAGAGCATGCTACACAGGTAAATACAGGAATGGATGTATTTGAAATTGTAGGAACTGGCGGAGACAATGCTCACAGCTTCAATATTTCTACAACATCTGCTCTTGTTGCAGCTGCCGGTGGAATGAAGGTTGCCAAGCACGGTAACAGAGCTGCTTCTTCAAAGTGTGGAACAGCGGACTGCCTTGAAGCTCTTGGTGTAAACATAGATCAGAGTCCTGAAAAGTGTGTTGAACTCCTTGAAAAGGCTGGAATGTGTTTCTTCTTTGCCCAGAAATATCACACTTCCATGAAGTATGTAGGAGCCATCAGGAAAGAACTTGGATTTAGAACAGTTTTCAATATTCTTGGACCTCTTACAAATCCTGGAAGACCATCTATGCAGCTTCTTGGCGTTTATGATGATTATCTTATCATTCCTCTTGCTCAGGTTCTTATTAGCCTTGGAGTAAAACGCGGAATGGTTGTATATGGCCAGGATAAACTGGATGAGATTTCTATGAGTTCTCCAACTTCTATCTGCGAGATCAAGGATGGCTGGTACAAATCTTATACCATTTGTCCAGAAGATTTTGGTTTTAAGACCTGCAAAAAAGAAGAGCTTGTTGGTGGAACTCCTGAAGAGAACGCAAAGATCACAAGGGATATCCTCTCTGGCAAGGAAAGAGGACCTAAGCGTGAAGCTGTTCTTTTAAATGCCGGCGCTTCTCTTTATATTGGTGGTAAGGCTGATACCTTCGTAGATGGAGTTAAACTTGCCGCAGAAATCATTGATTCTGGCAAAGCTACTGAAACTCTTGAAAAACTGATTGAGATAAGCAATACATAAATTATTTAGAAAGAAAGAAAACACGATGACAATTCTTGATGAACTGGCTTCTTACGCAAGCTTTAGAGTATCCGAGGCCAAGAAAAAAATATCAACTGAAGAAATAAGAAGAATAGCTGAGGATATGCCAAAGGGAACTTTTGAGTTTGAGAAAGCTCTTTCTACACCAGGTATTTCTTTTATCTGCGAATGCAAAAAGGCATCTCCTTCAAAAGGTATAATTGCTCAGGATTTTCCTTATCTCGATATAGCAAAAGAGTATGAAGAGGCCGGCGCAGAATGTATTTCCGTTCTAACTGAGCCTAAGTGGTTTCTAGGCGCTGATTCCTATCTTAAGGAAATTGCTGAAGCTGTGAATACTCCATGTATCAGAAAGGATTTTACAGTCGATGAGTACATGATTTTTCAGGCCAAGGCCCTTGGAGCAAAGGCTGTACTTCTGATTTGCTCTATCCTGGAAGAAAGCCAGATAAGAGAATACTTAAATATATGCGATGATCTTGGCCTATCTGCTCTTGTGGAAGCTCATGATGAAAAAGAAATAGAGACAGCGCTTAGGGCATCTGCAAGGATTGTCGGTGTCAATAACCGCAATTTAAAGGATTTTCATGTTGATACTGATAATAGCAAAAGGCTTAGAAGTTTAGTTCCAAGAGATGTTCTCTTTGTCTCTGAAAGCGGTGTAAAATCCGCCGAAGACATTAGAAATATCAACGCTTTTGGAGCTGACGCGGTGCTTATAGGTGAGGCGCTTATGAAAGCTTCGGATAAAAAGAGCCTTCTACAAATGCTTAGATACGCTTAACCTTATATAAACAAAAAAGGAGGTGTATCGTGACAAAGATTAAAATGTGTGGTCTTTTCAGAGATGAAGATATTCAATTTGCAAATGAAGTTAAACCTGATTTCATCGGATTTGTCTTTTACAAAAAGAGTCATCGCTGTGTTGATAAAGAGACTGCGAAACGACTTAAATCAAGTCTTGATCCCAAGATAACTGTTGTAGGCGTTTTTGTAGATGAAGATATTTCTTTTATCAAAGAACTTGTTGATGAAAAAATCATTGATGTTATCCAGCTTCATGGCCATGAAAACGCAGATTATATCTGGCAATTACGAAAGAGTTTTGTACTAAACTCACCACTTATCATAAGAGCTGAAATAATAAAAACAAGTGAAGATATTGTAAGACTCCATGAGCAGAGCAGTTTATATGATGCCATCAATGGCTCAGATCCTGATCTTTCGCTGCCAGATTATTATCTTCTTGATTCGGGAATGGGTAGCGGTAGTTCTTTTGACTGGAATCTGTTAAAAGAGCTAAATAGGCCTATATTTCTTGCTGGAGGCCTTACTCCTGAAAATGTAAAAGAGGCAATATACATAGCCAAGCCTTTTGCCGTGGATGTAAGCTCTGGTATTGAGACAAACAAAGTTAAAGATATAGCTAAAATGAAGCGGTTTATAGAAAATGTCAGATTATAAATTTGTTTTTGAGAATAATAGATTTATCAGAAAGTAGGAAAGAATATGAGTAATTCAAAGGGTAGATTTGGTGTACATGGTGGACAGTATATTCCAGAAACACTGATAAATGCTGTAATTGAACTAGAGGAAGCATATAATCATTACAAAAATGATCCTGAGTTTAACAGAGAACTCACAGAGCTTTTGAATGAATATGCAGGCCGTCCTTCACGCCTTTATTATGCAGAGAAAATGACTAAGGATCTTGGTGGTGCCAAGATTTATCTAAAGAGAGAGGATTTGAACCACACTGGTGCCCATAAGATCAACAATGTTCTCGGTCAGGCTCTTTTAGCCAAAAAGATGGGTAAGACAAGGCTTATAGCTGAGACAGGTGCTGGACAACATGGTGTTGCAACTGCTACAGCAGCAGCTCTTATGGGGATGGAATGTGTTGTTTTCATGGGAGAAGAGGATACTAAAAGGCAGGCTCTTAATGTTTACAAAATGAAGCTTTTAGGAGCAGAAGTTATTCCAGTAACTTCCGGAACAGCGACTCTAAAGGACGCTGTATCTGAGGCTATGAGAGAGTGGACTTCCAGAATTGATGACACTCATTACTGCCTTGGCTCTGTTATGGGACCTCATCCATTTCCTACTATTGTTCGTGATTTTCAAGCTGTCATCTCCAAAGAAATCAAAGAGCAGATGCTTGAAAAGGAAGGTCGTCTTCCCGATGCTGTAATAGCCTGCGTTGGGGGCGGTTCCAATGCGATTGGTACTTTCTACAATTTTATTGAAGATAAATCTGTGGCACTAATTGGGTGCGAAGCTGCAGGACGAGGCATAGATACTTTTGAAACAGCAGCTACTATCAATACTGGTCGTCTTGGAATATTCCATGGAATGAAATCCTACTTCTGTCAGGATAAGTATGGACAGATTGCTCCTGTTTATTCTATTTCTGCAGGCCTTGATTATCCTGGAATAGGACCAGAGCATGCATATCTGCACGACATTCATAGAGCTGAATATGTTGCTATAACTGATGATGAGGCTGTTAATGCTTTTGAATATCTTTCCAGAACTGAAGGTATCATACCTGCAATTGAGTCTTCTCATGCTCTGGCACACGCAATGAAAATTGCACCTACTATGGATAAGGACAAGATTATTGTTGTGACCATCTCAGGAAGAGGAGATAAGGACTGCGCAGCAATTGCAAGATATCGTGGTGAAAATATTTCAGAGTAATCAAATCTTTATATATAAACAATTCGTTTGCTAATTGAATTTAACAGGAGAACGTTATGAGTAATATTAAAAAAGCTTTTGAAAATGGTAAAGCATTTATAGCCTTTATAACCTGCGGTGATCCAGATCTAAATACAACAAAAGAAGCCGTAAAAGCTGCTGTAAAAGGCGGTGCGGATCTTATAGAACTTGGTATCCCTTTTTCTGATCCAACCGCAGAAGGCCCAGTAATACAGGGTGCTAATCTAAGGGCATTGAAAGGTGGCATAACTACTGATAAGATCTTTGATTTTGTAGTTGATCTTAGAAAAGAAGTCTCTGTTCCTATGGTATTTATGACTTATGCAAATGTTGTTTATTCCTATGGTTCAGAGGATTTTATCAGAAGATGTCATGAGATAGATATTGATGGTTTGATTCTTCCAGATCTTCCATTTGAAGAAAAAGAGGAATTTGAAGATGTCTGCAATAAATATGATGTTGATCTGGTCTCACTGATTGCACCTACATCCGCTAATCGTATCGCTATGATAGCAAAAGAAGCAAAAGGTTTTATCTACGTTGTTTCAAGCCTTGGGGTAACTGGTACAAGAAGCTCAATTACAACAGATCTTGATTCCATCGTAAAAGTCATTCGCGAAAATACTGATGTTCCCTGCGCTATAGGCTTTGGAATCTCAACTCCAGAACAGGCTTCTAAAATGTCCTCTATATCAGACGGTGCAATTGTAGGTTCCGCAATCATAAAACTTCTTGAAAAACATGGAAAATCAGCACCTTCCTACATAGAAGATTATGTCAGATCTATGAAAACGGCTATATAATCGAGTAGAAGGCGGTCAGCCTTCCTACTCGTCTGCGAGCCGCTGGTCAGCTTAGCTGACATATTTCATATCAGTGGCTCTGCAATATAATAATCCCTCCCTTTTGTAATCCAAAAGAGAGGGATTTTTATATTACTGCATCTGTTTTATTCTCTGCAAGTTCTCATCTGTCTCTTTTAACATCTCGCGAAGAGATAAATCTTCATCATATCCAAACTCGCAAATAGAATACTGCAGGTGATTTATGTATCTACTGGAGTCAGATAAAAGCTTGGCATTCTGCGTAGACATTTCCTGCTTAAAGCTCTCTGCCTTGCCTTCTTCATCAGTAATCTCTAATACTGCAAATTCATTACCACGGATTCTTCCGTAAATACAATCTTCAAATACACTTTCAAGAATATCTGCCACTTTTTTGACAGCTCTGTCACCTTCTTCATGACCATACATATCGTTGATTCTCTTTAGAGATTCCATATGTATATAAGCCACTATAGCGTACTTACCTGGTTTGAAGTTATCCTTTAGGAGATCATATGCCTTTCCAAAGAATCCTCGCCTATTAAGTCCTCCTGTAAGATAGTCCTGATCACCAATATGATCAAGAACGGAATCATCTCTGGCAAGTTCTTCTTGTACTTCATACAGCTCTTCATTTGTTTTCTTTAGCTCTTTTTCAAGATAGGATATTCTTGAAACTCCAGTTACAACGCTGAGCAAACTCTCAAAATAATAGTCTGTAAGCATATTAGCAGTAAATTCTGTTATAAAAAGACCTAGCTGATATTCACCTACAAATAAAGGTCCAGCAATATATATACCAGGCTTTCCCCTTGATATACTTTCTATTATCTTGTTTGTTTCTGTAACTCTTTCATTTGGTTCAAACTCTGTTAATATGCCATTTACAAGCCTGGTTTTACAGCATATTGTCTCAGGCTTTTCCCACCAGTATTTAACAGAATTTCTGATTTTTTTGTCATAGAGAAGTACTGAACAGCCTTTTATACCTTCTTTCAGAAGGATATCTGCGAAAATATCATAGGATTTTTCTGAAGGATACTTTCTGTGGAGTAGAGCATAGCTGACTTTTGAAATAACACATAGTGCATCTGAAGCTTCTTTTTCCACAAAGTTAAAAGACTTCACATTTTCAGGTGCTGGAAGCTTTTTATTCTGTACATAATAAATTGCATCACATATTGCTTCGTAGCCTAACTGTTCATGCTGATCATGGTCTGTCTCAACACAGTTAACTGAATCAAAGCCTTCCTGCTCAGTTAAAGTGAGCATCGGTATGTCACCAAACTTTTTTAGGAATGACTCTTTTTTTAGGATTGGAGCATTTCTACCGATTCTGTCTATATCTATTATCAGGACATCAAAAGCAAAATCCGTCGCATAGTCAAAAATAGCAGAGTGCTGATACTCATACGGATTTTCTTTTTCATTTTCTGGTATCAGGTACTTGCCTGGCATTATGCAGAGAATTGCCTTTTTATCTCTGGCTGCCTGGCTAGCACCTATACATATTTTCTTAACTTCCTGATCTTCTAATTCTGATATTAACAGTCCGATATTCATAGGCCCCTCATCCTTTGAAATCAAAATACTGTATTACTCTTCATCGTCATCCTGTACTTCTGTTTTTTCATCTACTTCTTCTGGAACATCATCGATATTATCTATATCGTGATCTCCATCAGAAATCTTTTCACGTACCTTGGCAATCTGAGCTACAGTAACTCCCTTATCAAGATTGATCATCTTAACACCTGAAGTTACACGGCCGTGGATAGTTATTTCATCCATGCGAAGCTGTATAATAATGCCTGCATTTGTGATCATCATGATCTCGTTATCATCATTAACAGCCTTAACACCGATTACATTACCAGTCTTCTCAGTGATCTTATAGCACTTTACTCCCTTACCACCTCTAAACTGGCTATGGAATTCATCAAGAGTTGTTCTCTTTCCGTAACCTTTTTCGGAGACGATAAGAAGTGAATCACCCTGTGTATTGAGCTGCATTCCAACAATTTCATCTGTGTCATCCAGCATCATACCACGCACACCAATTGAAGATCTTCCTGTTGAACGAACATCCTCTTCATCAAAGTGGATACACATACCGTTCTTGGTTACAAGGAATACTTCTGCATTCTTGGTTACTGTCTTAACTTCGATAAGTTCATCATCATCACGAAGACTGATAGCTGCAAGACCTGTCTTTCTTACATTTGAGAAGTCTGTGATAGGAGTCTTCTTAACAGTACCTTTCTTGGTTACCATAAACAGGCTCTTATCCTCGTCCTCAAAGCCCTTTACAGGAATCATAGCTGATATCTTTTCACCTGGGGCAAGCTGAAGGAGGTTAACAATTGCCATACCTCTTGATGTTCTGGATGCCTCAGGAATCTGATATGCCTTGAGTCTGTATACTCTACCTGTGTTAGTAAAGAACATGACGTAATTATGAGTCGTTGTCATGAGGATATCTTCTACAAAGTCATTGTCAATTGTAGTAATTCCCTTGATTCCCTTACCACCACGGTTCTGTGACTTAAAGTTATCAATTGACATTCTCTTGATATATCCAAGATTTGTCATGGCAATTACTGTATTAACATTAGGGATAAGATCCTCTGTATCAATATCTGAATCATCATGACCAATTTGAGACTTTCTGTCATCGCCATATTTAGCAGCAATTTCAGTAATCTCTGTTCTGATAACGCCAAGAAGAACCTTTCTATCTGCAAGAATAGCTTTTAATTCCTCGATTCTCTTTAAGAGTTCTGCGTGCTCCTGCTCAAGCTTGTCTCTTTCCAAGCCTGTGAGAGTACGAAGCCTCATATCTACAATAGCCTGCGCCTGAACATCAGTAAGACCAAATCTTCCCATCAACTGTTCTTTTGCAAGAGCTACAGTTTCACTACCTCTAATAATCTTGATTACTTCATCGATATTATCAAGAGCGATTAGTAATCCCTCTAAAATATGATTTCTTTCTTCTGCCTTGTTAAGATCATACTTGGTTCTTCTTGTTACTACTTCTTCCTGATGCTTGATGTAGTACTTGAGCATCTCTGTTATACTAAGAACCTTAGGCTCATTATTAACAAGAGCAAGCATGATGATACCGAAGGAGTCCTGCATCTGTGTATGCTTGTACAGCTTATTGAGCATGATGTTAGGATTTACATCATTACGGAGCTCAATAACAACTCGCATACCTTCTCTATCTGATTCATCACGAAGAGCAGTGATTCCATCAAGCTTTTTAAGCTTAACAAGTTCAGCAATCTTAGAAATCATGTTAGCTTTATTTACAAGATATGGAAGCTCTGTTACAACGATTCTGTTCTTGCCATTCTGCATAGGCTCTATATTTGTAACAGCTCTTACAATAACCTTACCACGGCCTGTTCTATAGGCTTCCTCAGCTCCTCTTGTACCAAGAATGATACCACCAGTAGGGAAATCAGGAGCCTTGATTATTTCAAGGATTTCTTCTATCTCAGTTTCTCTATCTTCAAGAACTCTGTTATCAATCATCTTAACAACAGCATTTACAACTTCTCTAAGATTATGAGGAGGAATGTTAGTAGCCATACCAACCGCAATACCTGTAGTACCGTTAACCAATAGGTTAGGGTATCTACTTGGAAGGATAGAAGGCTCTTTTTCTGTCTCATCAAAGTTTGGTACAAAGTCTACTGTATCCTTGTTGATGTCGGCAATCATTTCCATTGAGATTTTGGTAAGTCTTGCCTCTGTATATCGCATAGCAGCAGCGCCATCACCGTCAACGGAACCAAAATTTCCGTGTCCGTCAACAAGGCAGTATCTCATGGACCATGGCTGAGCCATATTTACCAATGCGCCATAAATAGAGCTATCACCGTGCGGATGATATTTACCCATTGTATCACCTACGATACGAGCGCACTTACGATGTGGCTTATCAGGACCATTGTTCAGTTCAATCATAGAGTAAAGAATTCTTCTCTGAACAGGCTTAAGACCATCCCTTACATCCGGAAGAGCACGAGATGCAATAACACTCATAGCGTAGTCAATATAATCTGACTCCATGGTCTTTTGGAGATCAACCTCTTTAATTCTGTCAGTGGTTGTTTTATCAAAAACGTCATCTGGCATTTCGTTGTTGATATTATTATTATCTGCCATTATCTTTTCCTTTTTTCTTCATGATGCTTTGTTAGCCACCATTTATTTTTTATTACTGTTTGCCTTTTTATCAGAATATATCAATATTCTTAACAAACTTGGCATTCTTCTCTATAAATTCTCTTCTAGGTTCTACCTTGTCACCCATGAGAGTAGTAAAGGTTACATCAATATCTGATGATGATTCCTCATCCATGTTTACTCTCAAAAGAACTCGTCTCTCAGGATCCATTGTTGTTTCCCAGAGCTGTTCTGGATCCATCTCACCAAGTCCCTTATAACGCTGGATCTTATTGTTCTGATCACGTCCAACATCTGTAAGGATTTTATCAAGTTCTTCGTCTGAGTATGCGTACCAGACCTTTTTATTTTTCTCAAGCTTATAAAGTGGTGGCTGGGCAAGATAAACATGTCCCTGCTTGATAAGCTCTGGCATAAATCTATAAAGGAATGTGAGCATAAGTGTTGAAATATGCGCACCATCAACATCGGCATCGGTCATGATAATGATCTTGTCGTATCTTAGCTTGCTGATATCAAAATCATCATGGATACCTGTACCAAATGCTGTGATCATAGCCTTAATCTCAGCATTTCCGTATATTCTGTCAACTCTGGCTTTTTCTACATTCAATATTTTTCCACGAAGTGGAAGAATAGCCTGTGTGGCACGGCTTCTTGCTGTCTTAGCAGATCCGCCGGCAGAATCTCCCTCAACTATGAAGATTTCACAGTTCTTAGGATCTTTATCTGAGCAATCTGCAAGTTTACCTGGAAGTCCCATTCCATCAAGAGCTGACTTACGTCTTGTAAGATCTCTAGCCTTTCTTGCTGCATCTCTTGCTCTCTGAGCAAGGATTGCCTTTTCAAGAATCTGCTTGGCAACATTAGGATTCTGCTCAAGATAATATGTTAGCTGTTCACCAACTATACTAGCTACAGCACCTCTTGCCTCAGAGTTTCCAAGCTTTTGCTTCGTCTGTCCTTCAAACTGAGGGTCCTCAATCTTTACAGAAATGATTGCTGTAAGACCTTCTCTGATATCTTCACCAGTGAGGTTTTCCTCGTTGTCTTTTAACATCTTGTTAGCTCTGGCATAGTCATTGAATGTCTTGGTAAGAGCAGCCTTAAATCCCTCAAGGTGTGTACCACCTTCAGGAGTATTAATGTTATTAACAAATGTATAGATACTCTCGTTGTAAGAATCGTTATGCTGGAAAGATACTTCTACCTGAACATTGTTCTTATTTCCTTCAAAGTACATGATTCCATCATAGAGAGATGTCTTACTCTTATTCAGGTACTGAACGAACTCCTTGATACCACCTTCGTAGTGGAAGGTCTGTACAATAGGTTCCTCACCTTCCTCTACACGCATATCTGTAAGTGTTATCTTCAGTCCCTTTGTAAGGAACGCCATTTCACGAAGTCTCTGTTTGAGAATGTTGTACTCAAAAACAGTTGTTTCTCTGAAAATCTCAGCATCTGGCTTAAAGTATACTCTTGTACCTGTTACTGATTCTGGAGCTGTGCCAATTTCCTTAAGAGGGTAGCATACTTTACCTCTTTCGTATCTCTGCTGATAAACCTTACCACCTCTTGTAACCTGTACTTCAAGCCACTCAGAAAGAGCATTAACTACAGATGCACCAACTCCGTGCAATCCACCAGAAACCTTGTATCCTCCACCGCCAAACTTTCCGCCAGCGTGAAGAATAGTAAATACAACTTCTACACCAGTAAGTCCTGATTTATGATTGACATCTACAGGTATTCCACGACCATTATCCTGAACAATAATTGTATTGTCTTCGTTGATAATTACTTCGATGTGATCACAAAATCCTGCAAGCGCCTCGTCAACTGAGTTATCAACTATCTCATATACGAGATGATGAAGACCTCTGCTGGCAGTAGTACCAATGTACATACCTGGTCTTTTTCTTACAGCCTCAAGTCCCTCAAGAATCTGGATTTGATCGGCACCATAGTTTACTGCTTCTTCGCTCATTGTTTGCTCCATTTCTTTTTATTTCTAAATTCCTGGCAATTATCAGTATTTCTACTAATTCTCGCTACTTACTGTTCCTTCTGTAACCTTGAACAGCTTGTCTATTTCAAATCTGTTGTTAACAAATTCATCAAGTCCAGTACATGTAATTATAGTCTGTATATCTCCGATGGTATTTAAGAGATAATTCTGTCTGTTACTATCAAGCTCAGACAATACATCATCGAGAAGTAGTACTGGATTTTCCTTCTTGGCTTTTTTTACTATCTCAATCTCAGAAAGTTTGAGTGAGAGAGAAGCAGTTCTCTGCTGTCCCTGTGAACCGTACTTTCTGATGTCTATCCCATCTCCATATCCTTCTGAATCTGCATTTTTCTTTTGTATCACAAAAGAAAAATCATCCTTGTGAGGACCTGTTGTGGTCTGCTTGGCATACATATCTTTTTGCCTTGCACTTTTTAATTTTCTTTCAAATTCATCAGCACTGACATTTGGCTCATAATAAACTGACAGGAGTTCTTTCTGTCCTGTTAACTTTTCATGTATAGGTCTTATTATTTCATTAAGATCTCTGATGAATTTTTCTCTTGTCTTGATAATGACAGATCCATATTCGCATAATTGCTTATCCTGAACATCAAGTAAAACGTTATTTTCAGGGTGCTCATACAAATCTTTAAGAACTTTGTTACGCTCTACAACAAGTTTGTTGTATTTTGAAAGACTATTAAGATATATCTGATCCAGCTGACATAGCTCCATATCCATGAATCTACGCCTTTCTGAAGGACCATTTTTTATGATACTAAGATCTTCAGGCGAGAAAAAAACTACATTGAGCATTCCAATCAGGTCTGATGCCCTTTTTATCTTTTGTCCGTCTATTGCAATTCCCTTGGATTTACTGCTGCGAAGATGCATATCTACGCGATATTCTGCATTATCCTTTTCAAGAATTGTCCTGACATGAGCTTCTTCTTTTCCAAACTTTATTATTTCTTTGTCTTTGCTACCTTTATGAGATTTGGTAGTAGCCGAAACAAATATAGCCTCAAGAATGTTAGTCTTACCTTGGGCATTATCTCCATAAAGTATGTTTGTACCGCTGCTGAAATCAATCTTTAGATTCTCATAATTCCTAAAATCAGCTAGTTCAAGTGATTTGATTATCATTTCTCAACTTTAACCTGTGTGCCATCATACTCAAAAATGTCACCATCATATAGCTTACGGCCACGTCTTTCTTCTATTTCTCCGTTAACCTTAACTAGTCCGGCTTGGATGTCATTCTTGGCATCCACTCCAGACCCCTCAAGTCCAGCCTTTTTAAGGGCCTGACCAAGTTTTATAAAATCATCATTTTCACGTAATTTGATTATTTCCATTACAAAATCCTTATATCTTATTTATGCCTTGAAACCTGTATTAGTCTACAGTTGTGAAGTTTACAGGAAGAACAAGGTAAATATATGTTGATTCCTTGTCTCTTATAAAGCATGGAGCCTTAGGATTAACAAGATAAATATCAACTATCTCATCCTCAATTACTCTGAGGGCATCAATAAGAAACTTAGGATTGAAGCCAATCATAAGATCCTTACCCTGTTTATCTATTTCAATTTCTTCATCCATGCTACCAATTGCTGAATTGATCTTAAGTTCGATATTTGAATCTGTAACAGAGATTATAACAGGCTTTTTATCTCCCTCTTTAACAAGAAGAGTAGCACGATCAATACACTCTAGAAACTCTTTTCTGTTGATACTGATCTTTGTCTCATAATCACTAGAGAGCATCTGATCAATACTAAAGTATTCGCCCTCTATAAGTCTTGAAACAACAGTAGTATTATCAAACTCAAATAAAACATGTTTGTCTGTAAAATATATATTTACTATTTTCTCGATACTATCTCCAAGAATTTTACTTATTTCACCAAGTGTCTTACCTGGAACAATAACTTTCTTGTATGGATAGTTGCCATTAAGCTTAACTTTTCTGATAGAAATTCTATGTCCATCAAGAGAAACAAGCTTAAGATTCTCGCCATCTACTTCAAATAATTCGCCAGCCATCATCTTATTGGCATCATTCTCAGCAATAGAGAAGATAGTCTGCTGTATAACGTTTCTAAGTGTGTACTGTGAAACAGATACTCCATCAATCTTTTCAATAGATGGAAGATAAGTAAAGTCATCACCCTTCCTACCGATAAGATTGAATTTGGCTCTTTCACAACTAATAGTTACCTTATTGCTGCTATCAGATTCAATTGTTACTGCATTATCTGGAAGCTTTCTTACAATATCTACAAAGATCTTAGCATCTATAGCAATATAACCTCTCTCGACTATATCACCTTCTACTATAGTCTGAATACCAAGTTCCATATCGTTGGCAATAAATTTGATAACTCCTTCAGTAGCATCTACTAATATACACTCGAGAATGGACATTGTTGTTTTAGAAGGAACTGCTTTTGATACAATCTGTAATCCACTAACGAGGTTGGATTTAGAACAAACGAATTTCATTTAACCACATACTCCCTTCGCTGGCTAAAGTATAAAATTAATATTAATTAATAATAAAAACATTAATAATAGCTGTTGATAAGTGTAAAACCTATTCTATTATACAATTTATGCGGCTTTTTTACAAATTTTTGATTGTTGAAAACAAAAAAATTGATGTTGAAAATTAAAAAGTTATAAACAAGCCAAATTTTGACAAATAAGCTATAAAAAACTTAATCCACCTTAAATCACAATTAATCCCCAGCTAAATCACAAGTTATCAAGAAAGTTATCCACAATTGTGTATAACTATTTAGTTTTTGTGAATTACCTATTATAAAGAAGGGTTTATTTTTTTCATTATTATATCCAGATTTTTATTAAGCTCTTCATCGAAAGTCATCTGTTTCTTAATTTTGTTGATACCACTCATTACTGTAGTGTGATCTTTTTTACCAAGAAGCTTACCTATTTCCTCTAGTGAAGCATCTGTGTGTTCTCTGCAAAGATACATTATAACCTGTCTTGGAAGAACTATTTCTGAGTTTCTCCTCTTGGAGAAAATATCTTCCTTCTTGGATCCATACTGCTCACAGACTGTATCAATAATAAGCTGTGGTGTAATAACCTTAGTTTTATCTGGATAGATGATATCTTTAAGAGCTTCCATTGCGTTCTCAAGAGTAATATCTACATTATTAAGTCTTGAGTAGGCGATTATCTTATTGTATGCTCCTTCGAGCTCTCTGATATTTGATTTAATATTAGTAGCAATATAGTTGATAACTTCATCATCTATATGCTTGCCATAGTTTTCAGCATTTTTACGAAGAATTGCCATCCTTGTCTCATAGTCAGGTGACTGAATATCTGCTATAAGACCCATTTCGAATCTTGATCTGAATCTCTCTTCCAGAGTTTCCATTTCTTTTGGTGGTTTATCTGAAGAAAGAATAATCTGTTTTCCTGCTTGATGAAGCTCATTGAAAGTATGGAAGAACTCTTCCTGAGTTGACTCTTTTCCTATAATAAACTGAACATCATCGACCATGAGAACGTCTACTGTTCTATATTTCTCACGAAGCTTGGACATACTCTCTGCCTTACCACTTCTGATTGATTCAATAACTTCATTTGTAAACTGCTCAGAAGTTACATACAGAACCTTGGCCTGGTGATTATGTTCCATGACAAAGTGACCTATTGAGTGCATAAGGTGTGTCTTTCCAAGACCTGGTCCTCCATAAAGGAAAAGAGGATTGTAAGAAATTCCTGGAGACTCAGCAACAGCAAGAGAAGCTGAGTGAGCAAACTTGTTATTACTACCTACAACAAAAGTATCAAATCTATATTTAGGATTAAGATTTGAATGATCAATGTTAGAATTGCCTGAATACTGGCCTTGCTCATTATCTGTATTTTTATTTTCATGAGTTTCTTCATTATTAATAATATCTTTATTAAGTATGAAAGATATTTCTACCATTTCTTCTAAGAACTCGGAAACTGTTACTTTGAAAAAGTCCATATAGTTCTTACTGATATACTGAAGAGCCACAGGATTATCCTGTGGAATAAGAATCATTACAGTATTATTCTCTACTTTATATACTGTAAGAGGTTCAATCCATGTTCTATAAGAGATATCAGTTATACCTGACTCTATTCTTATATTTTTTTTGATTTCATCCCAATTGGATTTTAGTTTATTTGTGATTTCTACTGATGATTGCATGAAAAAACTCCCAACAAAGCATAATTTTAGACTTTAACTATTTTATATTATTCCGGTTTAAATATCAAACCACATAGGGTAAGTTGTGGGAAAGTGGAAAACACATTTTTTTAGGTATAAAAACACCCTATAAAAAATGCGGTGTGGAAAAAGTCCTGTTTTTCCACTATTAATAATCTACAGTTACAAAGCGCATAAAATGGCCATTCTCATTAATTTATCAACCATTAATTAACCGGGTTATCCACAAAAAATTAAAAAATGTGGATAAATTTGTAGGTAAAATATTAATCAACATGTTATCCACAAAATCAACATTTTGATGTGGAAAACTTTTTTCAGCACCACATATTGTTGAAAATTAATTGAAAATTTTTTTTACTATTTTGTAACGTAATTTAGGGGAGTTTATGGCTTGACTGTCGTGTTTTTATTTATTATAATTATAAAGATTTTTTCCACACATGGATGCAATCATTAATCATTTAAATGGAACTAGATGTTTTATTTGGGTGGTTACGTACTTTAAATTTGAGATTTTCTAGTTTGAATAAGAAGGAGGTGTTTCCATATGAAGATGACATTCCAGCCTCATAAGCTCCAGAGAGCCAGAGTACACGGCTTCAGAGCAAGAATGGCTACTAAGGGCGGCAGAAAAGTTCTTGCTGCTAGAAGAGCAAAGGGAAGAAAGAGATTATCAGCATGATTTAAAGGCCGCAGTTAATGTGGCCTTTTTTCTTCAAAAAATTAAGGGATAATAAAAATGCTTTTTTCAGAATCAATGAAAAAAACAACTGATTTCCGTAATGTTTATGAGAATGGCAAGAGTTATGCTAATAAATTTATTGTTCTATATGTGTGGGAAAATGGCCGTTCAGACAATAAACTTGGGATTTCATGTAGTAAAAAAATAGGGAACAGTGTTGTAAGGCACAGATTTGCAAGACTTGTTCGAGAATCATACCGATTACAGGAAAGTGTATTCAATAGTGGTTTGGATATGGTAGTCGTAGCCAGGGCCTGTGCGAGAGATGCTAGTTTTTTTGATATTCAGGAATCTCTTTTATACCTGGCAGGTAAGGCCCGCATAAAGAAAAATGGCGGTATTCAATGAAAAAAATACTTATCTTTATAATTAAACTTTATAGAAAGTATTTGTCTCCATTAAAGAGAACAAAATGTCCATATATTCCTACATGTTCGGAGTATGGACTAGAAGCAATAGAAAAGTACGGAGCAATCAAAGGGGGACTTTTGGCTGTTTGGAGGATATTAAGATGTAATCCTTTTTCAAGCGGTGGTTATGATCCTGTTCCGTGAACTTTCAGAGGAGGTATAATTTGTTAGGAGTTTTGTTAACCAAGGATAACGGTAAGATCGTTGGTCCAGTAGCGTGGCTTCTTGGTCACGTAATGAATGGAATATTTAATGTTCTTAATGCTATTGGAATTCCAAACATTGGTCTTGCTATTATCATTTTTACTATTGTTATTTATTTATGTCTTCTTCCACTTACTTATAAGCAGCAGAAGTTTTCTAAGCTTCAGGCTAAGATGAGTCCTGAACTCAAGGCTATTCAGGATAAGTATAAAGGAAAAAAAGATAATGATTCTATGCTTGCTATGCAGGCTGAAACCAAGGAACTTTATGCCAAGTATGGTGTATCTCAGACTGGTAGCTGTCTTCAGCTTATCATTCAGATGCCTATTCTTTTTGCTCTTTATAGAGTAATCAGCAATGTTCCAGCTTATGTTACTATAGTTAGAAATGCGTTTTATCCTCTTGTTGAGGAACTTAGATTAGCAGATGGAGCTGCTGATTTCATTTCAACATTAAAGAGTGCAGCTTCATTTTCAAGTAGATTTTCCAATGAACAGTTTACTTCTGGTAATGTAGAATTTATTGAGAATACTTACATTGATATTCTTAATAAGACTTCAACATCTGATTGGGCTAGCATTTCTGAGCATTTTACAAGTCTTTCATCTTCTGTAGATAAAACACATACAGCTCTTAATGCATTTAACTCATTTCTTGGTCTTAACATAGCAGATAGTCCTATGTATATGATCCAGACTGCATTTGCTAACAGAAATTTCCTTCTTTTCTTTGGAGGAGTTATAGTTCCTGTTCTTGCAGCATTTACTCAGTGGGTTAACACTAAGTTGATGCCTCAGAATGTAGATCCTAATGCTAAGATAGATCCTAATGATCCAGCTGCTCAGATGCAGCAGTCTATGAAGACTATGAATATTATGATGCCTTTGATGTCTGCATTCTTCTGTTTGAGTCTTCCTGCAGGTATGGGTGTTTACTGGATTGCAGGTGCTGTTATCAGATCAATTCAACAGATTGTTATCAATAAGCATATTGATAAGACAGATATTGATGCTGAAATTGCCAAGAATACTGAGAAGTACAAAAAGAAAATGGAGAAAATGAAATTTTCTCCTCAGATGAATAGATATGCAAATATGTCTACCAGAAATATTACTAATGTAGCTAAGAGTGCTTCTACAGAGGTTTCTGGTGATGTTGAGGCTAAGGTTGCTAATTCAAGGAAGGTTTACGAGAATAACAAGATTCGTAAGGATTCTCTCCTTGCTAAGGCTAACATGGTAAAAGATTATAACGAAAACTATAATAAAGATTGATGAGGGGTGTGGACGATGGAGTTTAAGGAGTTTACAGCAAAAAATATAGATGACGCTATCACTGAAGCTTGCGAAGAACTCATGGTTACAAGTGATAGATTAGAGTATGAAGTTGTTTCAAGTGGTTCTGCAGGTTTCCTTGGAATCAATGCAAAGCCTGCTGTTATCAAGGCAAGGATAAAAGAAGAAAAGCCTGTTGAAGTAGAAGCTCCTAAGGCTGAATCTACTGATACTAAACAGTTTTCTAAAAAGGATGATTCCAAAAAGAAAAATACTAACGCTGATTCAGATAATAAACCTGAAACTGAAGATCATAAGACATCTAACATTGATGGTGATGACCTTGTAAAAAAGGCAAATGATTTCCTCAAAGATGTTTTTGAAACAATGAAAATGGAAGTTGTTGTAAATGCTAAGTTTAATTCTCAAGATAATATTCTTGATGTTGAACTTAGTGGTGCTGAGATGGGTGTTCTTATAGGTAAGAGAGGACAGACACTTGATTCTCTTCAGTATCTTATTTCTCTTGTTGTTAATAAAGAATCTTCTGATTACATTCATGTTAAGGTTGATACAGAGAACTACAGAGAGAGAAGAAAGGCAACTCTTGAAAATCTTGCCAAGAATATTTCTTATAAGGTTAGAAAGACAAGACAGTCAGTTGCTCTTGAGCCAATGAATCCTTACGAGAGAAGAATAATTCACTCAGCTCTTCAGAACGACAGATATGTAACAACTCACAGTGAAGGTGATGAGCCTTTCAGACGCGTTGTAGTTACACTTAAGAAATAATTTCTAAAACTATAAAGTCGAGAGGGGATAACCTCTCGACTTTTTCTTTAAGTTGAAAGTATTGTTTGTTCTTCTTGTGTTATAGTTATTGTGATAATGTTCAAATATTTATAGGAAGATGAATATGAGTTCTGTACTAAATAATTTCAGTGGAGATACTATTTGTGCTATTGCAACAGCTATGTCTGATGCCGGTATTGGTATTATTAGAGTAAGTGGTCCGGATGCAATCAGTATCTGTAATAAAATATATATTTCAGCAAAAAAAGAACACAATTTGCCTGATCATAGACCTAACACCATTACTTATGGATATATTGTGGATGAATCAAAAGATCATGACTTATGTGTTATTGATGAAGTTATGATTTCATACATGAAAGCTCCACATAGTTATACCAGAGAGGATGTTATCGAGATTAATTCTCATGGCGGAATGCTTGTGATGAATCAGATATTAGAACTACTTATAAAAAGTGGTTGTAGAATGGCTGAGCCTGGTGAATTTACAAAGAGAGCTTTTTTGAACGGTCGAATTGATCTAACGAAGGCAGAAGCTATCATGGATGTTATTAGTGCACAGAACAATTTTGCACTAGAGTCTTCAAGAAATCAGCTTCAAGGTAAAATATCTGAAAAAGTAAAAGAAATTCGTCAAAAGATAATTTATCAAATGGCTTTTATAGAGTCTGCATTAGATGATCCTGAAAACTATGATCTAACTGGCTTTTCTGATCGTTTAATTAAAATAATAAATCCTATAATTACAGAAATAGATTCTTTAATAGCTACTTCTGATGAAGGAAAAATCAGAAAAGATGGTATTAAGACTGTGATCATTGGTAAACCAAATGCTGGTAAATCATCTCTTTTAAATGCGCTCACAGGTGATGAAAGAGCTATAGTTACTGATATAGCCGGTACTACTAGAGATATCATTGAAGAAACTGTCAGACTTGGTGATATAATTTTGCATCTTATTGATACTGCTGGTATTAGAAACACTGAGGATATTATTGAAAAAATTGGTGTGGATAAAGCAAAAGCAATGGTTAATGATGCAGAGCTTGTACTCTATATACTCGATTCAACTTCTGAAATTGATGATGAGGATAAAGAGATAATAAGTCTTTGTAGAAATAAGAAGACTATAGTACTACTTAATAAAGATGACTTAAGTAGTGATATTAAAATTACAGAACATATTGTTCGTACTCTTTTTTCGGAGTCAGAAAATGAATCAGTGCCCATTATCAAAACTTCAATGTTAAAGGGAAATGGTATTGAAGATTTAAAGTCAGCAGTTACCGATTTGTTTTTAAATGGACAGCTTGTTCCAAAGCAGGAGCTGTATATTACTAATTTAAGGCACAAGAATCTTCTTCAAAAAACTCTGAATAGTTTAAAACTTGTAATTGATAGTATTGAAAAAGGGTTGTCTGAAGATTTTTATACAGTTGATCTTAATGATGCCTATGTAAGTTTAGGCGAAATAATAGGTGAAGAAGTTGGAGATGATCTTGTAGAGGAAATTTTCTCCAAGTTCTGTATGGGAAAATAAATTATGTTAGATATTAGAGAAAAATATGATGTTGCCGTAGTAGGTGCTGGGCATGCTGGATGTGAAGCAGCTCTTGCTTGTGCCAGGTTAGGACTTGAAACTATTATATTTACAATGAGTGCTGACAATATAGCATTCATGCCATGCAATCCCCATATTGGTGGGTCTTCCAAGGGACATCTTGTTAGAGAGATAGATGCTCTTGGCGGAGAGATGGGAAAAGTTATTGATAAAACTTTTTTACAATCCAAGATGCTCAATACTTCCAAAGGACCAGCTGTTCATTCACTTAGATGTCAGGCTGATAAGATGGAATATTCCAAAGAAATGAAAAGAGTTTTGGAGCATCAGGAACATCTTACAATTAAGCAGGCTGAAGTTTCTGAAATTATAGTAGAAGATTATAAGGTAGATAATTCTGAAGAAGAATATAGCAAGAAGATTGTCGGAATCAAGATTTTTTCTGGCATTATTTATGATGTTAAATCAGTTATTCTTTGTACCGGAACTTATCTTAAAAGCCGATGTCTTACAGGTGAAGCTATTACATACAGTGGTCCTAATGGTTTACAGCCTTCGAATCTTTTATCCCAGTCTCTTATAAATGCTGGTATTGAGCTTCGAAGATTTAAGACAGGTACACCTGCTCGTATGGATGGCAATTCTATTGATTATTCAAAAATGTCGGAGCAGTTTGGTGACACACCTGTCATTCCTTTTTCTTTTGATACTGATCCAGAAGATGTTCAAAGACCTCAGGTATCTTGTTGGTTGACATATACTAATGAAAAAACACATGAAATAATACGAAATAACATAGATAGATCACCTATTTATGCTGGTATTATTGAAGGCATTGGTCCTAGATATTGCCCTTCTATTGAGGATAAAGTTGTTAAATTCCCTGATCATGAAAGACATCAGGTTTTTGTAGAACCTGAAGGTACATATACTAATGAAATGTATATTGATGGAATGAGTTCTTCTCTTCCTGAAGATGTACAGATTGCAATGTATAGAACTGTTCCTGGTTTGGAAAAATGTAAGATTGTTAAGAGTGCGTATGCAATTGAATATGACTGCCTTTGTCCAGGTCAATTAAATCCTACTTTAGAGATAAAAAATATCCATGGATTATTTAGTGCTGGCCAGTTTAATGGAAGTAGTGGTTATGAAGAAGCTGCTGCGCAAGGTCTTTTTGCCGGAATTAATGCTTCTATGCAGATTCTTGGTAAGCCTTACATTTCTATTGATCGATCAGAAGGTTATATTGGAGTTCTTGTTGATGATCTTGTAACAAAAGAAAACTTGGAGCCATATAGAATGATGACTTCCAGAGCAGAGTATCGTCTTTTGTTAAGACAGGATAATGCTGACATCAGACTTAGAAAGAAAGGTCATGATGTTGGTCTTATTAGTGATGAAAAATACAATAAACTTATCAGTAAAATAGATTGCATAAATTTGGAAGTTGAAAGATTAAAGAAAACTTCCGTTGGTGCTAATGCTACTATTCAGAAATTTATGGAGGAGAGCGGTAGCACACCATTAAAGACTGCGACTTCTCTTGCAGAACTTTTATGTAGACCAGAGTTTTCATATGAAAAATTGGCCCCTATCGATTCTGATAGACCTTCATTAACTAAAGATATTATTGAACAGGTTGAGATAACTATTAGATATGAAGGATATATTAATAGGCAGGAAAGACAAGTTGAACAATTTAAAAAACTTGAAAAAAGATTAATTCCTGCTGATATAGATTATGATGATGTCTCTAGTTTAAGACTTGAAGCTAGACAAAAATTAAAGAAATTTAGACCATCTAATATAGGACAGGCTTCAAGAATAGGTGGAGTTAATCCTGCTGATGTATCTGTTTTATTAATATATCTAGATACTTTGAATAGAGGAAATAATGATGAGAGTTAAATATGCAAGTATGATTGCTGATTTTAATACTTTTGGTGTTGAGATTAGTGATAAACAACTTCAACAGTTCAATACATATTATGAATTACTTGTAAAATGGAATGAAGTTATGAATCTGACTGCCATTACAGACTTTGAAGATGTATGTAAATTACATTTCGTCGATAGTATTTCAGCATGTCAGTTTTTTGATTTTTCTTCAGATGAATTTTCACTCATAGATATTGGAACTGGTGCTGGCTTTCCAGGTATTCCTCTTAAGATAGTTTTTCCAAATCTTAGGATCACTTTATTTGATTCTTTAAATAAAAGACTAAATTTCTTGAATGAAGTAATTGATAAACTTGATCTTAATGATCAGGGATCTATTGTTACTCTTCATGGTAGAGCAGAAGATTTTGCTTCAACTAAAAAAGATTCATTGAGGGAGACTTTTGATATTGCCGTTTCTCGTGCAGTAGCTAATATGTCAACTCTTTGTGAATATTGTCTTCCTTATGTGAAGGTAGGAGGAAATTTTATAGCTTTTAAAAGTGAGAAAGCTTCTGAGGAGTTAGGTAAGGCTAAAGGTGCTATTCATTTACTTGGTGGTAAGCTTACAAGTTCTAATGAATTTATTCTTCCGGATTCTGACTATAGTAGAACAATATGTATTGTAAATAAAGTAGAACCTACCTCAAAAAAGTATCCACGTAAAGCTGGTGTTCCATCCAAAACTCCGCTTTAATATATCTTGTGTTTTACTTTTATTTGTTATTCAATGTTTCACGTGAAACATTAATATTTAAATTTGTTTATTATACAAAAAATTGTTTCACGTGAAACATTGAAACACAAAATCTAGTATAAATAACTGTGAAACATTAATCCGTGTAAGTAATTGTGTAATTATGTCAGAAAATTCTTCATACTAGATATAGTTATCTTGAATAGTAATTGTAAAAAATAAGTAAGTTTTATAAAATGTATCAACCGCAAAAACTAATTTGTGATAAAATCATATTAGTGTTTAAATTGTGGAGGAGAAATGGGTAGAGTAATAGCGATAGCAAACCAAAAGGGAGGAGTCGGTAAAACAACGACTTCTATTAATTTGTCTGCAGCTCTGGCAGAAAAAGGAAAAAGAGTCTTAGTAATTGATACAGATCCACAGGGAAATACAACAAGCGGATTTGGTCTTGATAAGAATGAGTTAGAAAATACTATCTATGAGTTAATGATTGGAGAGTGTGATATAGAGAAAGCTATCCATAAAGAAATCTTTGAGAGAATAGATATTATTCCATCTAATGTAAATCTAGCAGCAGTAGAAATTGAACTAATCGATGCTGATCAAAAGGAATACATCTTAAGAGAGGCAATCAGTAAAGTAAAAGATAACTATGATTTTATTGTTATAGATTGTCCACCTTCACTTAGCATGCTGACAATAAATGCTATGACTACAGCTAATACTGTATTAGTACCAATTCAATGTGAGTATTATGCTCTGGAAGGACTTAGTCAGTTAGTACATACAGTAAACCTTGTAAAAGAAAGACTGAATCCAGAACTTGAAATGGAAGGCGTTGTCTTCACAATGTTTGATTCAAGAACAAACCTTTCTCTTCAGGTAGTAGAAAATGTTAAGGAACATATACAGGAAAATGTGTATAAGACAATAATTCCAAGAAATATAAGATTAGCAGAAGCTCCAAGCTATGGCCTACCTATAAATATATATGAGCCAAAGTCTGCAGGTGCAGAAGCTTATAGACTTCTTGCTGATGAAGTTGTTGAGAGAGAGTTTTAATTGAATTAAGTGCGATTATTATAGTAATGATAAATGTTGGAGGAGACAATGGCAGTTAAAAATGCGAAAAGAGGTCTTGGGAAGGGCCTTGATACTTTAATACCTGCAAAGGTAAGTACTACAAAAGAAACTAAGATTGAAGAAAAACATATTGAAGGTCAGATAGTTAATCTTAGCACTACCAAGATAGAACCAAATAAGAATCAGCCAAGAAGAACATTTGATGAGGATGCTCTTTTAGAATTGGCTGATTCAATCAAGCAGCATGGAATGATAAATCCACTTATTGTAACACCTAGAAAAAATGGTGGTTACATGATAGTAGCCGGAGAGAGAAGATGGCGTGCTGCAAAAAAATTAGAGTTAAAAGAAGTACCTGTAATAATCAAAGATCTTTCAGATGAAGAAATTGCTGAGCTTTCTATAATTGATAACTTACAGAGAGAAGATATCAATTCTATTGACGAGGCATTTGCATTTAAGCAGCTTATTGATGCGTATTCATATACACAGGACCAGCTTGCTGCAATAGTATCAAAGAGTCGAGTATATGTAACAAACTCTCTCAGATTATTAAAACTATGTAGCAGAGTTCAAGAAATGGTAATACAGGAACTGATATCTACAGGTCATGCAAGAGCACTTATCTCAATTGAGGATCCAAAGGAACAGGCTGAGATAGCTCAAAAAGTATTTGATGAGAATTTAAGTGTTAGAGAAACAGAAAAGCTTGTAAAGGGATTAGGAAAAACTTCCAAGAAAAAAGTTTCTAAGACTAATCCAAGTATCGAAGCTGTATATAGCGATGTTGCTGAAAAATGTAAACAAGCTCTTGGAACAAAGGTTGAGATTTCATCTAAAGGCGATGGAGTTGGCCTTATTCAGATTGAGTTTTATAACAATGATGATTTAGAAAAAATCATCGGAAGAATATGTAAAGAAAACTAAATACATAGTCGGGGGACAATGATGGAGAGTAATATATTTAATGCTATAGGAATGGCAGGTTTAGATCCTGCGATTTTATTCCTGGTGTTGTTAGTTCTTTTGATTGGAGCATTTGTAATCATCATTCTTCAGGGGAAAAGACTTAAGAACCTGGAAAGAAAGTATTCCAAGTTCATGCAGGGAAAAGAAGCGGAATCTTTGGAAGAAGAAATTGTTGGTCTGTTCCATGACAACAGAATGATCAGAAGTGAAAACGAAAAAAATAGAAAAGACATTATCAATATAAATAAAAGGCTTAATAATTCTTTCCAGAAAATTGGATTAGAGAAATATGATGCATTTAGCCAGAATGGTGGTAAACTAAGTTTTGCGCTTTGCATGCTGGATGAAAATGATAATGGATTTCTTTTAAATTCAGTTCACAATTCAGATGGAATGAACTATTCTTATTCAAAAGAAATAAAAGCAGGAATATCTGATGTAGAATTAAGCAAAGATGAAAAAAGAGCATTAGATAAAGCATTAGAAAGTACAAACAGATAATACAATAACAAATGATATTTTTAAAATAAAGGTATCATCAAAAAGCTAGGTAAAGATATCAACTCTATAAGAATAAAAGGATATCTTCAAATAAATAATAACTTGGAGGAGATCAAGATGATCGACATTAAATTTTTACGTGAGAATCCAGATGTTGTAAGAGAAAACATCAAGAAAAAATTCCAGGATGAAAAGCTTCCTCTTGTAGATGAAGTTATCAAATTGGATGAGCAGAGAAGATCAAACCAGCAGGAAGCTGATGAAATTAGAGCTCACAAGAATAAGATTTCTAAAGAGATTGGTGCTCTTATGGCTCAGGGCAAAAAAGATGAGGCAATGGCACTTAAAGAAGAAGTAGCCAAGGAAGCCAAGAGACTTGAGGAACTTGAAGAAAACCAGAAGAAACTTGATGAAGAAGTTACAAATAAGATGATGATCATTCCTCAGATCATTGATGAATCTGTACCAGTCGGAAAAGATGATTCACAGAATGTAGAGATTGAGAAATTCGGTGAGCCAGTAGTTCCTGATTTCGAGATTCCATATCATACAGATATTATGGAGAGCTTTGACGGTATTGATCTTGATGCAGCTAGAAGAGTTGCAGGTAATGGTTTCTATTATCTTATGGGAGATATTGCAAGACTTCACTCTGCAGTTATCTCATATGCCAGAGACTTCATGATTGATAGAGGCTTTACATATTGCGTACCACCTTTCATGATTCATGGAAACGTAGTAGCAGGTGTTATGAGTTTCCCAGAGATGGAAGCAATGATGTATAAGATTGAAGGCGAAGATCTTTATCTTATCGGAACAAGTGAGCACTCAATGATCGGTAAGTTCATTGATCAGATCATCCCTGAAGAAGAAGTGCCAAAGGCTCTTACAAGCTATTCACCATGCTTTAGAAAAGAGAAAGGTGCTCATGGTATTGAGGAAAGAGGTGTATACAGAATTCACCAGTTCGAGAAGCAGGAAATGGTAGTAATCTGTAAGCCAGAAGAGTCAAAGACTTGGTATGACAAGCTTTGGAAGAATACTGTAGATCTTTTCAGATCAATGGATATTCCTGTAAGAACTCTTGAATGTTGCTCTGGAGATCTTGCAGATCTTAAGTGCAAGTCATGTGACGTTGAGGCTTGGTCACCAAGACAGAAGAAATACTTCGAAGTAGGAAGCTGCTCAAATCTTGGAGATGCACAGGCTAGACGTCTTAAGATCAGAATAAAGGGCAAAGATGGCAACTATCTTGCACACACACTTAACAATACAGTAGTTGCACCACCAAGAATGCTTATCGCATTCCTTGAGAACAATCTTCAGGCTGATGGAAGTGTTAGAATTCCAGAGGTTCTTCGTCCATATATGGGTGGAAAAGAAGTTTTAGTACCAACAAAAAAGAAGTAATAATATAGATAAAAGAGGTAGAATCCCTGTGCATAAGTTCCTAAGAGCCGTGGGCTTTTCTAAAATTAAAAACAGAAAAGAGTTAAACGCTCTGATAACAGCCACAATTCAGGATGCCACAAGAAGAAATTATGTGACTACACCTGAGGATGGTATGATTGCGGAATTTACCAGGGATTTTGCTGATTATATAGGGCTGGCTGTATGCGGTGAATTTGATGAAGAAGATAAATTCATATATGAATATTACTATCCATATCTTATTCCAACAAATGTCAGCACAGAGGAAGATATAAATATTGAAAGGCACGCAGCAACAATTTCCTACGAGGGTGTTTGCAATGAACCAAGAGTAGGAGTGACACTTATTTTTTATCTTCAGAACATGATTCCTTATATCAAATATGAGAATGAGAAGAAATTTCCTATAAGGGGAACAACTTTAAGTTTGTCTGCTCTATCTACTAAGGGACAGATAATGATGCCCATTGCCAAGACCGAAGAAGAAAAAGAAGTCGCTAAAAAGAAAATGGGTTACCGTAACAAGCTCATTAACAATGCAAGAAAAGGTGATGAAACGGCAATAGAATCACTGACACTTGAAGATATGGATCTTTATACAACTCTATCTAAGAAAATAAGAAAGCAGGATGTATATAGTCTCGTGGATTCCTATTTCATGCCTTATGGAGTAGAGTGTGATCACTACTCAGTTTTGGGAGAAATTACTGAGACTAAAAAAGTTAAAAACAGATTCACAGATGAAATTGTCCATATTATGCGTATCAATTGTAATGAACTTGAATTTGATGTAGCTATCAATGAAGTTGATCTTCTCGGAGAGCCAGCAGTTGGACGTAGATTTAAGGGAAATATTTGGATGCAGGGGGCAATTAATTATCCTGAATCCAAATGATTGTAGAACAACATACATAGTAGCCAACGTCGTGAGACTGCAGACTATAGCAATAAGGAAATATAAAAAAGAAATATTGATTAAAAAAATTAAATATGAAAGGAGACAAAGATATGTCAACACCACACAATAGTGCAGAAAAAGGCGATTTTGCCAAGACAGTCTTGATGCCGGGAGATCCACTAAGAGCAAAATTTATAGCAGAGAATTTCCTTACAGATGTTAAATGTGTTAACCAGGTAAGAGGAATGCTGGGCTTTACAGGTAAATATGAAGGAAAAGAGGTGTCTGTAATGGGACACGGAATGGGAATTCCTTCAATTGGTATATATACCTACGAGCTTTATAATTTCTATGATGTAGATAATATCATTAGAGTTGGTAGTGCAGGCGGAATGCAGGATGATGTTAATGTTAGAGATATCATTTTTGCAATGGGAGCGCATACAGATTCAAACTACGGATTCCAGTTTGGACTTCCAGGAACCTTCTGCCCAACAGCAACTTACGATATTCTTGAGAAAGCCGTAAATATCGCAAGAGATAAGAAAGTAAGATACCATGTAGGTAATGTACTTGCTTCAGATGCTTTCTACAAGAAGAACTGTGATGAGGCAGATCGTTATAGAAATCTTGGATGCCTTGCAGTAGAAATGGAAACTGTAGCTCTATACATGAATGCAGCAGAAGCTAAAAAGAACGCCCTTACAATTCTTACTGTTTCTGATCATCTTTATAAGACAGAGGAACTTTCTGCTGAAGAGAGACAGAACAGCTTCACAGATATGATGGAAATAGCACTAAAGACAGCAATTCAGTTATAAAAACCAGTTTTCGAAACGAGGTGTATAATGCACCTCGTTTTTTGTTGCACAATACAGGCAAAGTTAATGGATGTCTGAATACCAAGTTATTTGTAGGTCGTAAGGACATGGAACAAGAAAATAGGAATGTCTGTGCGAAGATGAGTAGGGGAAAAATAATGTTGAGAACTGTTTTAAAAATGTATATTACGCTCATCCCGCCTATTTTATCAGGCATGGCAAATATGGCATTTTGTAAATCTGATCTTTTTAAAAGCTTCAAAAAGCCTATAGATGGTGGACGAAAGTTTGTGGATGGAAAGAGAGTATTTGGAGAAAATAAAACCTGGAAAGGTGTGATAGGCTATCTGCTTTTTAATATGATTTTTTATGTTATATGGGGGATGATCTGCAATATATTAAAGATTGAGCATCTGAATTTCTTTTATTATCAGCATTCAAATACGCAACAATTCAATATTCTGATAGGTTTATTACTTGGAATAGCATATTCGTTATTCGAACTTCCTAATAGTTTTATAAAGAGAAGAATGGATATTGTTCCAGGGAAAACAATGAATGGACCACAGAAAGTCTTTTTCATTTTTTTGGATCAGGCAGATTCAATCTTTGGGCTGGCTCTGGTTGTGTGGATGTTCTATGATCTTGGACTTGCGATGTATATAACCTACGTTCTCATAGGAGCGTTTACCCATATAATAGTTAATATTTTTTTATACAAAATAAAATTAAGAAAAAATATGTTTTAGGTAAATAAAGTGGTAGTAGAATTATCAGCTTTTAGTGAAATAAGTAATAAACTTGGGAATAAAGGTAAATCACTGATAGAACTAAAAAAACAAGGATTTAACGTTCCATCGGGTTTTATTATTGATACAGATATTTACGATAAGACAATCAGAGAAAGTCAAATAAGTACAGAGATAGGTAGGCAACTAAAAAATCTTAGCGTATCAAATGTAAAGGAAATCTCTGAAAATATACGTTGTCTATTCGACAAAGTAGCGCTTTCAAAGATAGTTAAAGAAAAGATATCTCTTTTGCTGGAAACAGATAAAAAGTATGCAGTCAGGAGTAGTGCTTCAAAAGAAGATTTGAAGGGATATTCATTTGCTGGGCAGTACGATACTTTTTTAAATGTTACAACAGATAAGATTGAAGAAAATATAATAAATTGCTACAGGTCAATGTTTTCAGAGAACACCCTCAAATATCTTCTTGATAACGGTCTAGATGCACAAAACCTAAAGATGTCAGTAGTAGTGCAGGAGATGGCTGATTCAGAGTTAAGTGGAATCTGTTTTACCATAAATCCACAGACCGGCAAGGATACTGAGATGCTGGTAGAAGTGTCAAAAGGTCTTGGCGAGAATATCGTAAGTGGGAAAAACAGGCCACAACAGTTCCATTATGACTGGTATGAGAATAGACAAGTGGGAGAAAAAGAAAAAAAACCACTTATAAGCTCAGAAAAATTTAAGAACTATGCAAAAGAGTTCCTTAATATACAGCTCTTTTACGGATACCCCTGTGATATTGAATTTGCCATAAAAGATGATGAACTCTATATTCTACAGGCCAGGGCCATAACGAGCATCAAATATTCAGGATTGGAAGCAAACTGGACCACAGCCAATTTCAAGGACGGAGGAGTTTCTGCAAGAGTAAGTAGGCCATACATGTATAGTCTTTATGAGTACATTTGGGAATATACTCTTAGGAAATATCTAATTGAGAGTAGGATTCTGCAAAAAGGCGAAATTGATAAGAAGCTAATAAATAGGTTTTATGGAAGATGCTATTGGAATACATCAACTGTAAAAAGAGCTATGAGCCAGGTAATTGGCTATAAAGAAAGAGACTTTGATAATGAATACGGAATTAAGGGTGAGTATGAGGGTGATGGCAAGATCACAAGACTCACGCCCAAAACCGGGATAAAAATGCTGAGGATTGCGCTTGGCCATATAAAAGTAAAAAGAGAGCGCTCGAAAAATTATGACAAGCTTAAAGGAGCGCTTCTAACAGATTTTTACAAATATAAGAAAAAATATGATGAGCATGGCATAAAAGATATAAAGTCTGAGTATATCGATATAACAAAGACTGCATATCTAAAAAGCGAGTCGACATACTTTTGGCAGGTCTTTCTTAACACAGTACAGGAGGCAGTTTTCAAAAGCCAGCTGCTAAAAATAGTTTCTAAAAGTGAGTATTTAACGCTTCTTGGAAATCTTGAGGATGTATCTCACATGAGACCTTTTTATGAGATATGGGAGTTATCAAGAGGCATAAGATTAGACCCAGAAGCTATGAGTGTATGGAAAGACTCATCAGATGAAGAACTGTTAAATAAGTTTCATGAAAAAGAAGACAAGTACATGAAACAGGCCGCCAAAATAATAGACAGATATGGCTATCATTCAGGCAGGGAACTGGATGTGACATACCCTTGCTATTATGAAGATCCGCTTCCAGTCCTTAAGATGATAAAGGATACAATAGCTCTTGATGATACTTATTCTCCTGTTAATGACAAGGAAAAGGTAGAGCAGGAATACTTACTTATATAGGACTTACTATAGCAGTGACTGGAATGGTACTGGCTATAAGTGGAGCAGACATTAAATACGCATTTTTATGCCTTATGCTCTCAGGAATATGTGACCTTTTTGATGGAGCAGTAGCAAGAAAAGTTGATAGAGATGACGAGGAAAAAGCCTTTGGTGTTGAACAAGACTCATTGTGCGATGTCATTTGTTTTGTGGATTTTCCCATAGTTATCCTTACTTCAATGGGCTTTAACAGCATATGGCACATTGCTGCATATGCAGTGTTTGCTATATGTGGAGTAGCAAGACTTGGCTACTTTAACATTAAGACAGCTGATATTAACAAACCAGCCAAGTACTTCACAGGTGTTCCTGTAACATATTCAGCACTGATATTTCCTGTCTTATACCTGGTCAGCTTTGTGATGCCAAAAGAGATATTTGAAGTATTTGTAGTTTTGTTCGTTCTGACAAAAGCATTTTTTGAAATTCTAAACATAAATGTTCCTAAGCCAGGAAAAATCTCATATGTTGTATTTTCTCTGCTTGGAATCGCCATGATCTCAATATATTTGGTGGTGCTATGAAATACTATGACAGAAGATCAGGACAATATGTCGAGGAAAAAGAATCAGGACAAAAGGCACTAGATTTTTTATATAAAAACCCCTTTGGCAGACTAGTTCTTAAACTGGCAATAAATCCTGCTATTTCAAAGGTTTATGGAGTTTTCAACAATAGCTCTTTTAGCGCCAAAAAGATAGATAAATTTATTACAGATAATGGCATAGACATGAGGGATTTTGAGAAAAGAAAATTCACATCCTTCAATGATTTTTTTACCAGAAAACTATCTGACGGAGCAAGGGAAATCTGCATGGAAAAAGAAAGCTTCATTTCTCCATGTGACTCAAAACTTCTTGCTTATAAGATCACAGAAGATCTAATGGTGGACATTAAGGGAAGTACATATAATCTTGCTGAACTTGTTGGAAATAAAATAGACACCAGTTCTTTTAACGGGGGATGGTGCCTGATATTCAGATTATGCGTGGATGATTATCACAGATATATCTATCTTGATGATGGAAGACTTGATAAAACCCTTGAAATTCAAGGAAAGCTCCATACTGTAAGGTCAATTTCAAAAGATTACAGAATATATAAAGAAAACTCAAGAACAGTCAGTCTTTTGCATACAGAGAATTTCGGGGAAATAATTCAGATTGAAGTTGGGGCCATGTTCATCGGGAAAGTGACAAATAACAACAAAGAAAACTTCAAAAAAGGCGATGAAAAAGGATTTTTCGAGTTTGGCGGTTCAACAATTGCTGTACTTGTACAGGATAAAAAGATAGAACTTCACCAGGATATCATTGATAACAGCAGAAATGATATAGAATCAAAAGTTCGTTGTGGTGAAGTGATAGGGAGGAAGATATGTTAAAAAGGCTGCACATTTATTTTAAGGAAAGATATCCAATTATTCCAAGACTGATCCTTGGATTCATTGTGTTTATGGAGATTCATTTTATTATTCTCCTGAACGAAGGAATAACTACCTTTAACATAGGAATTCAGGAATTTGTTGGAGCATATACGGTATTTGCTTTTTTGTTATGGCTTAGAATTGCCGATGACCTCAAGGATTATGAGACAGACAGCGTCCTTTTTCC
This sequence comes from Butyrivibrio sp. INlla14, assembly GCF_900102515.1. Taxonomy (GTDB): domain Bacteria; phylum Bacillota; class Clostridia; order Lachnospirales; family Lachnospiraceae; genus Butyrivibrio. The sequence continues at coordinate 138,517 of NZ_FMVS01000003.1, read as the reverse complement.
AGACAGGCCGCTTCCCTCAGGAAGAGTAAAAAGAAAAGATGTAATGATCATCTGCACAATAGTTGAGGCAATAGCTGTTATTTTAAATGTACTGTTCATGAATAACCTCCTGTTCTTCGTTATCCTGTATTTTTATGGATACCTTATGAGCAAATGGTTTTTCCAGAAAGCCAAGATACAGCCATGTCTGCCACTTGCGCTTGTTACACATAATCCGGTCCAGATGTTTATAAATCTATACATTATTTCTTTTACCGTACTTAAATACAATGTAAGAGCCATCAGTATCTACACAATCATGACACTATGGACACTGTATTTTCCAGCACTTATCTGGGAAATTGCAAGAAAAATACGAGCACCCAAGGACGAAACAGATTACGTTACTTACTCAAAGCTGTTTGGATACAAAAAGAGCACAAGATTTATCCTTATTCTGACAATTGTCGATATTATCACAAATATTATTTTGGTATTTAATTTGAATAAGATTTCTGTTATAGTACTAATAATTTTAGTCTCATGGATGACATTAAAATTTATTCAGTTCATGCGTGATCCAGAACAGTTCAAGGTTGTTGATAAAGTAGAGAGATATACATACTTGCAGGAATCAACTATGCTGATCACCGTTGCTGTATTTTTAATTATCGGAAGGATCTGATCAACATATGCTGAGCAAAAAGGCGGCAAATTTAATCACACTGAGGGAGAGGAATATCAATGTTCCTCCCTTTGTTGTGGTTTCATATGACGAGGTAAAGAAGGCTGGAGGAGTAGAGAAATATCACTTCAAAAACCCATTTCTCGAAAATGCAGAGGGCGAGTATTACGCTGTCAGAAGCGCTTGTTCCTTGGAAGATAATAAGGATGCGAGCTTTGCAGGCCAGTTTGACACTTACCTCAACGTGGCTTGGAATGACATAGATGCAATGATCACCAAGTGCTACAAGTCACTTACAAATGATTGTGTAAAGAGCTATCTAAAGAGTAAAAAGATATCTGCATCAAACATAAAGATGGATGTAATAGTCCAGAAGATGGTTGATGCTGATTTTGCAGGAGTTATCTTTACAGCAAATCCACAGGGAATACTAAACGAAACTGTTATAAGTGTTTCAAGAGGGCTTGGTGAGGGCGTTGTCGCCGATAAAGCTGATAGTGTGACCTATTACTATAATCTAACCGATAATATTTATTATTCTGAGGGAAAAGAGAATCTTCTATCATATGACTTTGTAACAAGACTCATAGATATAACTAGCCAGATAAAAGATATATTTGGAGACTATCTTGATATAGAGTTTGCTATAAAAGATGGAGAAATTTTTATTCTTCAAACCCGCGATATAACCACCATAAAAGGGGAAAAGCCTCTTATTTTTGACAATAGTAATATCGTGGAAAGTTATCCGGGATTATCACTGCCCCTGACAGAGTCTTTCGTTGACGTGGTTTACAGCGGAGTATTTAGAGGCGTCTGCAAAAGAATTCTCAAAGACGACAGGGAATTATCCAAATTTGAAGAAAACGTAAACAACATGGTAGGTCATGTAAATGGAAGAGTGTATTACAAAATCAGCAATTGGTACGCTCTATTAAAGTGCCTTCCCTTTAATAGCTTTATTATTCCAGTCTGGCAGGAAATGCTGGGAGTAAAAAATAAAAGCTATGATAAAGGCTATGTGAAGCAGTCTCCATTTATGAGAGCAAAGATATACCGAAATACTTTATCAGAGCTTAGAAAAGTTCCTCAGCAAATGGAAAATCTTGCTGCAGAGTTTGAGAAGATAAACAAAAGCTTTTATGAAAAAGATATCAATAATCTGTCATCAAAAGAGCTGAAAGCTATATATGAAGAATTAAAGATCAAACTCTTGGATATATGGGATATAACTCTTTTGAATGATCTTTATGCCTTTGTATATACAGGACTTTTGAAAAAGAGACTAAAAAGAAAATATAAGAAAAATGATGACAGTGTAAATGCCTATATTTCAGGCATTTCAAATATTGAAAGCCTTAAACCAATAAAAGAAATGATTGCTCTTGCCATGAATAAAGGCTGGATGGAGCCTTCACAATATGAGATGGCCAAGCAGGCTTATATTTCTGAATACGGAGACAGAAACCTCGAGGAATTAAAACTGGAGAGTAAGACCTTTAGGACTAATCCTGAGCTTCTTGATAAGAGAATTGACGAATATAGGGAAGATTTAGATAAACTATTCGATGTATATCAGGATATGAATGCCAAAAAACAATGGGCTGAAACGGAAAAATTTGATGAGTATACAACAAAACTCATAAAACGCTGCACCCTTGGCATTGCAAACAGAGAGTCTTCAAGGCTAAACAGAACCAGAATTTTTGGTATTGTAAGAACTATCTTTTTACAGATTGGCAAGAATCTTGCCGATAAAGGTATTATTGAGAGCCAAAGAGATATCTTTTACCTTACAATCGATGAAATCTGGGATCTTGTTGAAAGTGATTCTGGTACATTATCAGAAGAATGTGACACAGAGAAGAATTTGACGAGGAACGCTGGAAATACAGAAGCTAGCGCAGGTATCAAGTACCTGATCCATAACCGCAAAGAGGATTACAAATTCTTTGAAAAATTACCGGCCTACACCAGGATTATCTTTGAGGTAAAAGAGTTTGATAAAAAGTGCGCCAGAGTTTCTCTTCACAAGAACTCTTTTGACGGAAAAAAACTCCAGGGAGTGCCTTGCTCAAATGGCGTTGTAACGGGAGAAGCGCTGGTTGTTACAGATGTAAATGCAAGACAGGATGTTAAGGATAAGATACTGATAACGGCAATGACAGATCCTGGCTGGGTTTTCCTTCTTGCAACAGCCAAGGGAGTGATTGCGCAGAAAGGTTCTATCCTCTCGCATACAGCTATTATCTCAAGAGAGCTTGGAATTCCTTCTATTGTGGGTGTAGACAATGTTCTTAGTGCCATCCATTCAGGAGACATGATAACGATGAATGGAAATACTGGAGAAATACAGATTCTGAAAGAAGTTAAAGATGTCGCAAGTTAAGAAATTTGAACTTGTTAAATTTGAAAAAGAAAAAAAGTATGTGAACGACTTTATAAGTCTTCCCAAGAGACTTTATTCTTCCAGGGATAACATGGAAGATCCAGAGCAGATGAGGAAAATACTGCTCGGAGAGCATCCACTTAGCAAGGATTTCAGGCTGGCTAAGTTTCTCGTATACGAAAAGTCTCTTGGTAAGGTAGTTGGCCGTTTTGCTATAACAACATATGATAACGATGATAATGCATATATAGGCTTTTTTGAGTGCGTTGATGATGATCAGGTAGCAGCTTTTCTTTTTAAAAAAGCAGATGACTTCTGCAAAGAGCTTGGATATCACAAGATAGTTGGTCCTGTTGATGCATCTTTTTGGATCAAGTACAGACTTAAGGTCAATAGATTTGAAGGAAGGCCTTATACGGGAGAGCCCTACAATAAGGACTATTACCTGAAACTTTTTACAGATAATGGCTATCAAGTGGCGGAGCGCTATATCTCAAGCGATTATGAAGTCATAAAAAAGGATTATGTAAGTCCCAAGCTCAAAAAAAGATATGATGAGTTCATGGCTAAAGGGTATGAGATTATCAGCCCTACCAAGGATACCTATGATGAGATAATAGGTGATGTTTACAGACTGATCACAGAGCTATATAGTTCTTTTCCTGTGTACAAGCATATTGACGAGGATGTCTTTAGGGAGATGTTCAATTCATATAAGTCAATCATGTACATGGATGTGACCAAGATTGTTTACTACAAGGGCAAGGCGGTAGCCTTCTATGTCAACATTCCAGACTACGGAAATACAGTGTATCACCTGAATCTGCCTAATATTCTGAAATTACTCAGAAACAGGAAAAAGCCAAAGAGAATTATCCTGCTATATATGGGAGTTGAGAAAGAGCACCTGGGGCTTGGCGCAGCACTGATCTACGCTATACAGGAAGAACTAAAAAAGCTGAAAACACCAAGTATCGGAGCCCTCTGTAGACAAGGCAAAATAACACAGTTTTACGAAAGTAATCTAATGACAGACACCTACGAGTATGTGCTTTTAAGCAAGGATAATGTATAAAGCAAGTTGAACATTAAAGATGACTGTGTTAAAATAACTAGGCGCGCATATATGCGCGCCATATATTTGTTTCCGTAGCTCAGCAGGATAGAGCGTTCGCCTCCTAAGCGGAAGTTAAAGGCCTAAAAACCGCATAAATAGGGGAATCTTGAGAAGCTCAAGTGAGTGAGTTTGAGTGAGTAAAACTAAATAAGGATAACAAAGAATACATAGTATTCTTTTGTTTATAAGTCCACGTAGCTCAGCTGGATAGAGCACCGCCCTCCTAAGGCGGGTGTCGGAGGTTCGAATCCTCTCGTGGACGCTGTGAGGAGCCTATCAGGGCTCCTCTTTATTTTGTGTTAGGCGCTCTTTTATATCGTTCAGCTTTCTTTTGTCAGTCAAAGAATAGTGTGCTTCATTGGTCTGAACTTCATGTCCTAAGATTAGGGCTCTGTCAGAAGCAGAAAAGCCCATTTCAATCAGCCTTGAATTAAAAGCCATACGAAAAGCATGATTATTAGTCGGTACACAGCCAAGTCTCTTGCAACGTTTCCTAAGGTTGTGCACATACCCATCGGTTGGAACCATATTGGAGCAGTTTGCATCATGAAAAAGATATTGTGATTCACCTGGAATAGCCATCGCTAGGCTAATCACACGTCTTGCATCCTCTGTTATTGGAATAAATCTTCCATTATGAGGATGCATGCGCTCATCTTTGGTATATCCAACCTCAACCAGTCTGTTATGATCACCTTCAGATTCTTTTATCTGCTGTCTGTGAACATGGATAAAATCATCCCCTATATCCTCAACATGCAAAGCAGAAAGCTCTCCGGCTCTCATACCGGTTTCCTTGGCAAGAAGCGACATTAAAACTCTAGGATTGTCCAGATACTTATTAGCATCTTCCGTTATCAAGGCAAGTTCTTCAGTTGAAAATGCTTTTTCCTCATCAGTCTTGGCATGCTGGTCACACTGCTTGTAATAATCCTGAGCTTCTATATAACGAACCGGATTATCAAAGCATAGTTTCTTCTTAATACCATATTCAAAGACAGCACCTAGAGATTGAATCATTCTTTTAATAAAGGTTGGCTTAGGATTATTGGGAAGAAGCTCAGTAACAATAAATCTTCTGATATCTTCATCAGTGATTTCATTGATATCCATTTCAAGAAGCGTCTTTGATACATGCTTAAAACGGGTACGGTCAGTAATAATAGTTTTATCACGCCGATTTAAGCAGTTCTTCTTATAGTCCATAAACAGTTCAAAGACCTGTTCCAGAGTTTTTACCTTATTTTCCTCTTCATAATAGAAATCATATAGCTTTTCTATAAGCTTATATTCTGTACTGGATGTGATCTCCTTTCTTTTTGAATCAACATACACGTAAGTCTTATAACATCCGTTTTTCCAGCTCTTGCTTGGAGGTAACTGGAAAATTGCTCTAGAATGTTTTGACTTTACATAGTTACGTTTCGCCTCTGTAATCATTTCATTTACCTTGGCGCTTTCCATACCACAGCTAAATAATAGCTGTAAATCCCTCGGACGTAAAGTAGTATTATCATCAAGAATGATTGGTCTATCGTCTTTAATATTTTGTAAATTCAATAGTTTGTCTCCTTTTTTACATAAAAAAGCAACCAACAACAGCAACCTTCCAAAAAAGTTTTTTGGTTAGTTGCTGTAATTGGTTGCTACATTAGTAGTTGCGATTATTTAGTTGTTAAATGGTATTTCCATTTGTTCGGGAGCTTCTATAAAGCATTCATCCGAAATGGAATCATTTTTTCTTCGCCATGCACGGACTCGTCCATATTTGGATACAGTTCGCGTTCCAATCGCTTCCCAATCAGGATTGTGATGCATAATTTCAGATATTTTGTTAGAATCGCTTTTCTTCAGCTGATCATATTGAGAATATCCAAGAGCCTCAAATGCGAGCATTTTTACGCATACATATTTCTCATGAGTGTTGGAAAGGAAGAATTCTATCGATTCCTGATCATTATCTTCAGGAGTAAATCGTTGCTGATACTTAGCCAGTTCAGAATCAAGATGTTTTGGAAGGGTAAGAGAAAAATTGCCGCTTCGGTAGATTTCCATAACTTCTGCCAAGACCTGTAATATATAGTTTCTGGAGTATTCCTCATCAGCAAGAATGTGCACCTCGGCCTTATCTCCATGAGTCTCAATAGGAATGATTCTCCTGTTTCCACTCTTATCCATAGGAAGAATCTCAAGCTTATTTGATGTTCCTCCAAAGACGCACTGCCTCTTAGGATCCTTGGGATGTTTAGAATAAGGCGTTCGATAAGTGTCCTTTTGTCGGCTCAAGAAATTTTTAATATCTTCATCATGCTTTGAGTTAAGCATAGTAAGCATTTCAGCCATTTCAATGAACCAATGGCTTTGAAGCTTTACTACAACCTTTTCATCATCAAGACGCCTTAAATCATCTGAAAACCATTCATCCTTAATTGCAAGGAATCTGAAAAACGTTGATTTGCCAATACCTTGATCCCCTACAAGACATAAAAATATTTCAAATTTACATCCGGGGGTAAACACTCTGCTAACTGCACCCAGCAAGAAAATCTTCAGGGATTCTGTGACAAGTTCTGTTTTTTCAACACCATAAAAATGAGTCAACATATTTTCTAGGCGAGGCATTCCATCCCATACAAGACTGTTAAGAATATCTTTGATTGGGTGGTATCTGTTTTCGTTAGCCACGACCTGAATAGCTTTTTCTAGTGCGCTGTTATAGCTGATTCCGTAATTCTCTTCTATATAAAGAGCGATATATGCCATATCAGTGTCATCCAAAGTATCTTGTTCACGCTTCCAACCAAGATCTCTAACAACATCAATTCTTCCGGTAAATTCATTCAGTCGAATTGCCCCTATAAAAAAAGGATCCTGTTTCAAGATCCTTACTACATTTGCCAAGGTTGCTTTTGGGTTTCCTTTCTCATTTAGTTCAAGAGTCTCTCTAAGACTTTCAACCGGTAATAGTTCTTTACCTACCTCATCTAGCTGCTCTTTGCTGAGCATTGGTAATTTCTCGTTCATATTTGCTAATTATCTCCTCTCTTTTTTTGTAAATTTCAAAAATATCATCGTCGTTACCGAAATCAATGACTTCCAGAATATAGCCAACTTGATCAATAAACTTAGCAGCGACAATATATCTCTCATCGATAGTTCCGGCATTCCATTCATCTTCTGTTGGTGCATATTCAAGATTCCAGTAATGGAAGGTTTGAAAGAAATCAGACAGCTTCAATCGAAACTGTCTGATTTCTTCTGCATAAGCACGTCTCACTTTATTTTCATGTTCTTTAGCTTTGGCTAGGCGAATTCTTGCATTACGTTCTTTTGCTGATTCTTTCTTTTGGAAATCAACAGTCAAATTAAAATCTTCAGCAATCTTAATTGCAGCATCTATAGTTCTCAGTCCAAACATCTTCGCTACAAAGTCAACTGCATCTCCATCTTCCTGACAGCCAAAACAATGAAATCTTTTATCAAGTTTCAAACTTGGATGTCGGTCATTGTGAAATGGACAACAGGCCATTCCGTTATGATTGACATGAACTCCGTAGTACTCAGCCGCCTGCCTGGCTGTTACGTTTTCACGAATAACATCGAAAATTCCCATCAGCGCTCCTCCATATCTTTTCTCTTGTTTTTAGAAATAATATTTTTGGAAGAATTGCTTCTATCAACTTCACTTTTGGTTTGTTGAAGTCTTGCTAAAAGAGATTCTTTTGCTGTTTTTGTGATTTCAGTTTTGTTTTTTGATTTCACATCTGGAGAATTTAAGACGCTTCTGACTCTTTCAAGAAGAACGGCTTTGTTACGAGCAAGCTTATCTATAATCACATCCAAAACCTTCTTTACAAGAGTCTTATGCTCCTGAGAATTCTTTCGTTCAGGTGCTGTAAACCATTTTTGATAAGCACTGATAATCTCTATATCCGATTTGACAGTCTCTTCTTTGACGGTGTCAGTAACGACTTCGCATGCCTTTTCATATGCTTTTTCAGCGACATCAGCAGCCAAAGCATCAATATCGGATATTTTTAATAATTGATTCTCAATATAAGCATCATTTGCAGCTATCTCTTCATGCTGCTTGGCTATAATGAAGTCATTTTTTTCCAAATGGGTTTTTCCCTCCAACGGAATTTCCTCAATCGTAATGCCATGCTTTTCTGCAATGTCGATGAAAAGAGATCTGATCTTTGCATCAAATGCCATCTTCCGATTATTGTGCTTACTTTGCTTTTTAGTAGAATCCGGTCTTTCAAATCCAAGAACTTCAAGTGCTTTGTCCTGCTTTGGAAAACTCATTCCATAGTTATCATCTGCAAAGAAAACATGACGTTCGTGGATATGAGGCGTACCTTCATCCATGTGGAGTGCCCAGTCCAAAATTTTGATATTCGAACCGTATCGGCTTTCAATTTCCTGAATCAGTTCAGCTACTACCTGAGTAAACAGTGCAGGATCTTCATGACCATCCTTGGTGCCAAGTTGATAAATGGTTTCTTCAGGACATGTCTTAGGATCTTTCAGGATATCCACAACCTGACGGATTCTTTCAGTGTGCCTTGATTTCACGTGGCGCTCATTTTGGGCATCGATAGAATCACCAAATTTATTTTCATAGAAAGCCCGTTCAATCTCATCAAAGTTAAATTTCCTTTCAGGGCGATTACCATTTTCATCAGCGAAATTAAATCCCTGATAACAATCCCAGTAGACATTAAGAGCACATCTATCTCTATCGATATGCTCTGCATTGTCCAGATCAAAAGACCTGTCGTTGTGGCCGGCTTTAAAAATTCCCTCCTTTCCTTTTCTGCCGTTATGTCTTGTTGCTCTTACTTTTTTCATTAGTTTCCTTCCTTTCTGCCACGAAAAAAGGAACCGGTTTTATCCGATTCCTTCTAAATCAAGTGGCTAAAAAATATTAATAAGTTGCTTTGGATTTCCGGCGAAGCCGCCCCTGTCCGAAGCGTAGCGCGACAGGATATAACCCAATACAATGTGTCGCATGCAACACATCATTGGGCCAAGGTTGCACCTTGGATCTGCCCATGCGCTTCACCCTGGACCCGAGCGGGAGTTTTACCCCTGCACCCCAGCAGGGCTCTGCCCTTGCATCCCGATTGGAGTCTTACTCCAATACCTTGCGTAAGGCTTTGCCTTTACAATCCATCAAAGAGCTGCGCCCTCTGAACACCGCTCTAATTAATTATTCGTATGAAAATGACTAATACCTCATTTTCATAGCAAATTGCATCAATAAGCATTCACTTCGAGAAAATATTGAATGTTCTGATGCAGATTTGCATCCAAATATGATATTATTTCTTTGTATGAATAAACAGAAAGGATCGCTGAATAGATGGGTGAATATTTACCGGGAAATCTTCAAGAGCGTTTAAGAGAACTTAGAGAAGCAAACGGTTATAAGACCAGAGAAAAACTTGCTGAAGCAATTGGTGTTAATAAGACCACATATAGCAGAATTGAAAATGGCTCTACCAAAACTATCAGCAGCGATATTTTAATAAAACTTGCGGAGCTATATAAAGTGCCGACAGATTACATACTTGGGTTGACCAATACTCCTGAAAACACAGGATATGACATTAAAGAGCTTGGTCTGTCAGTTGAAGCTGCCAAAAATTTATATTCAGGAAAAGTCGATCCAAGAGTTGTAAACGAACTGCTTGTCAATGATAAATTTGCAATGGCAACAAAGATGATAGCTACATATTTTTCGGGTGCCATCACACAACTCATTGCTACGCAGAATAAACTTTTGGATTTTTCCTATGATCTTCTGAATGAGTTAACACAAACGGGGAAGGTTCCAAATGATAAAGAAATTCAGCAGACTAAAAAGACATTAAAAGCAGCTAAGTTGCCTGCAGGTAATGTGGAACTTGACAGGATTCAACGGCAATTGATGGCTTCCATTAGAGAAATAAAAAAGAAAGTTGTTGATGAAGTTGCAGAAATAAATAACAACTCTGACATATTGGAATATGAAATTATTGAAAAGGTTAAAAATGAGGCTCTGGCCGTTCCTAACATTCAGAACCTTCCTGAAGATGAAAAGATTAAGATATTAAAGGATGCTGTTATTAAAGGTATTCAGATAGATAAGAATATAAGCGATGAAAAGATGGCAACAATAGAACCGCTGATTGATCAATCAGTTTCTATGATGGCAAAATTATGGAATGAAAAATGACAAACATTAATGAAGTCGATAGTCGCAATCGAAAGCTTTGTGAACTTGCAAAACAAAATGACCTTTTTGCGCAAACAGAGATACTGCTTGCAAATGAAGGACTTATAAAGGGGCTTGCACAGAGTCTAGCAGTTGCCCATGATATTGATATAAATCATTATGCCGGAATTGAGATGGATGATCTGCTTCAGGAAGGCAGGTTTGCTCTACTTGAAGCTGCTAAGAGCTATGATCTAAATTCCCAGACTAAGTTTTCAACATATGCTTACACAGTTGCCGGAAATGCTATGCGTGACTTGTGTAGGAAGGGTGATTCATCCTTTGAAAGGCAACTGGTTAATCACGGCATTGTCCAGGTATTTCTGAATGATAATCCTGTTGACGAAGATGGTGTTCCGGAAGCGGAAAAGATTTCTGATGGAAGAATACATGACCCGGTAGGTGATGAAGCAGTACTTTGTGTCATGATTCAAAAGATGCGAAACCGCCTTGAACTACTACCGGCTCGTGAACGCAGACTTCTTATGTATCGCTACGGTATAGAGTCTCTTGAATATAAGACAATCGAAGAAACAGCAGCTTTTTTCCATCTGACAGAGAAATATTTGCAGATTATAGAAACAAGGGCGCTTGGAGTTTTGCGTGATGGGATGAATGATGGAAAGATAGTCTAAGGAGTCCTTGAATTATATTATATAAGCAGAAGGAGAAACCAAGATAAATGACAATAGATGAAGTATTAGCAAAAGAAGAAAAGCAGATATTTGACAGAAAAAGTATCCATATTAAGCCGGCAGACTTGTCAGACACTCTTTGTGCCTTTGCCAATGCTGATGGTGGAACAGTAGCAATAGGCATTTCTGATAAACATAGACGTATTGAGGGAGTTGATTACTATACGGAGCAATTAAATGAGATCCTTCGTACTCCAATCGATTTTTGTAATCCAACAATTCCAGTAACTACAGAGATGGTGGAATGTGTCAATTATGAAGGAAAGCCTGATCATGTCCTTCTTATGCATATTGAAGCTAGTCCGCAGTTTCATTCTAACCAGGCAGATGATGCATTTATCCGAGTAGGTGATAAAAGTAAAAAGCTGGGGTTTGAGGATCGCATGGCTTTGATGTATGCAAAAGGAGTCCGCTATTATGAGGATGAACCAGTTGCTGATGCTACTGTTGAAGATATAGATCTTGAATTTGTCAGAGATTATTGCAAAAAGATAAAGTATTCCAAGTCACCTGAGGAATATCTTAGGGAAAATAAAAAGTTTATAACTGTAAAAGATGGTAAGGAAAGAGTTTCTGTTGCTGCGATATTGCTATTTGGTAAGAAGCCTCAGGACTATTTCCCACGGGCATTTATAAGGTTTATCAGATATGACGGCATCGAAGCAAAAGTAGGCAAGGATATGAATGTTATTAAGGATGTTATATTTGAGGGTCGTATCCTTGATCAGGTTGAAAAAGCTGTTGAGTTCATTAAGATACAAATGAAAGAAAAGACGTATCTTGGCCATGATGGTATTTTTGTCAATGAAGAAGAATACAGTGAGTTTGTACGTACCGAGATTGTAGTTAATGCAGTAACTCACCGTGACTATGGCATTAAAGGAACTGATATTCAGATAAAAATGTTTGATGATCGTCTCGAAGTAGATAGTCCAGGCACGTTTGCAGGCATGGTTAAAAAAGAAAATATTCGTTATACGCATTTTTCGAGAAATCCTAAAATTGCTGCTTTTCTCAAGGATTATGACTATGTAAAGGAATATGGTGAGGGTGTTGACCGTATGTGTAAGGAGCTGGAAGCTATTGGACTTCCTGATCCGGTATTTAATAACAATACCTTTATACTTAAGACCATTGTAATGAGTTCTTCTTATCAAAAGTTACCGATTGAAACGGCAAAAGTTGCCGATTCAGGCCAAAACTTGCCGATTGACACTACAAAAGTTGCCGATTCAGACCAAAACTTGCCGGTTGATGTAGAAAAATCTGCCGATTCAGATCAAACAACTAAGTTATCAAAGGAATCCTTTATGCAGGCCTATGCTAATAAGGGATATAACGAACCTACAATAAAGAATTTATGTGAGATATATGATAATGTCGAAGCCAATCAGGTTTTTGGAACGACTTATGTAATGAAAACTGTCGAATGCTCAGAAAGAACGGCTAGAAATTTAATTTTAAAGCTTAAGGATATGGAAGTAGTAGTCGCACTTACCGGTAAAGGAAAAGGTATGTACCGACTCAAGTATACTGAGGAAATATAAAAGAACTTAACAACAAAAATAACTTGAAAGGAATTATTTGATGGGCGATAGACCAATTACAACTCTTTTTATGCTTATGTCTGTAGATGGAAAGATAAGCCCCGGTGCATCAGATACCTTGGATGTTGATAAAGATTTTCCAAATATTGAAGGATTGAAGGAAGGTCTACAGCAGTATTATGATATTGAGCAGACAACAGACTTGTGGTCATTTAATACCGGACGTGTACAAGCAAAGATGGGTGTAAATGAAAAGCCTTTTCCAGAAAAGACACCGGTATCTTTTGTACTATTAGATAACAGTCATTTGACAGAGCATGGTGTGAGATATTTTTGTGCAAAATCAAAAGAGTTTGTTTTGATAACAACGAATAAAAATCATCCTGCTTACAATGTAAATGAGGATAATCTACATATTATAGCTCAGGAATCTCTTTCTCTTGAAGATGCTCTTGCAGAGTTGAAAGAAAAGTATGGCTGCGAAAGAATCACGATCCAAAGTGGTGGAACACTGAATGGAATGTTCCTTCGTGAAAAGTTGTTCGATTATGTTGATATTGTAGTTGCGCCTGTACTAATAGGTGGTAAAAACACAAGTACCCTTATTGATGGTAGCTCTATACTTAGTGAAAATGATCTTAACAAGCTCGGTGTATTGAGTCTTATTAGTTGTGAAGTGTTGGAAAAGTCTTATGTACGGTTAAAATATAAAGTGGTTTCATAGAAATGGTGGCTATAAATGATAATCAAGATAGGTGAATATGAATGTACCGAATGCTGGGATGGAGTATTTTACAAAAAGCTTTCAGAATACCCTAATATTACAGAATGGGAAATCCAGACAGTATATGATTTCATAAATTACGAAAAACAAAATGACAGGGCTTGTTCTGTAGAAGCTGATGATAATATCTTAAAAAAGATTGAAGAATATAGGAAAATATATGATTCTGGTAAACGAGTAACTGTTCCAGAGAAAATAACCGAGTGCGTAGCATGTCCTAAATATAAGGGCTGCATGACAGATTATGTTTGCCATACTGCACCAATCGAAAATGCTATAAGTATTTTTAAGTGTGGTGCATTGCAGGCTCCTACTAAATGGAGAAAAGTACCTGCATCAGTTTTAAAAGCAGAAAATCGAAACGCAGCTAATGATCCAGAAGACTTCTTTGATTATGTGATGTTTGCATGGGGGAATTGTCAAGCTGGTGATAGATTGGTTATGGAAAGAAAACTGAAACGATTCCCTACGGAAAAAGACCTAAGCGAAAATTTTACTCCTGGAGTACGTTTTTTCTTTCGCTATGAAAAGATTAAAAATCATCCAAATGTTACTTTTGAAGGCGTACTTCCATTGAAGGTTAAAGATGAGGTAAAACTATCAGATTGGGTGGATACAATTATCATTCCATCAGGGGAGAGAACGTCATTTGAATCAATTATTCCACAAGAATTAAAGAGTAAGACATTCTATCTTGATAATGATTGCAAGGATATCTGGAGCTGGTCAGAGAAAGTTTATGAATTTGTAAAGGGTGAGAAACGATGAAGGCGGGAATTGTAGCTTGTTCAAATGGGCAGAGAAAAGAGTGGAAAGAGCAGAATGAACAGCTTGTAGATGTTCTGAACATAATGGGGATTGAAGCGGTTTTGTCACTACATATAATGTCAAAAACAGACGAATTTAGTGGTACAGATGAGGAAAGAGCTGCGGACTTAATGAAGTTTTGGACAGATGATTCCATTGATGCAATTTATGATATATCCGGTGGTGATTTGGCTAATGGGATACTCAAATATCTAGATTATGATTTGATTGCCAAGTCTGATAAGATGTTTTGGGGATATAGTGATCTTACTACAGTGATAAATGCTATTTTTGCAATGACCGGAAAGTCATCCGTTTTATATCAAATAAAAAATATGGTATATTCCAAATCTGATTTACAGCAAAAGAGATTTTCTAGCTACTTGTCTGGAAAGGAATCTGAGCTACTTGATTTTAATTATGACTTTATTCAGGGAAATCAAATGGAAGGCATTATCGTGGGTGGAAATATAAGATGCCTATTAAAGCTTGCTGGCACTAAGTATTGGCCAGATTTGAACGGCAAGATTCTACTATTAGAATCATTAGGTGGTGAATCAGGGCAGATAGCTACTTTATTTTCACAACTTGAGCAAATGGGTGTTTTTGATCAGGTTGCTGGTGTCTTGCTGGGAACTTTTACAGAATATGAAAAAGCAGATTTGGAGCTCTCTGTATTTGATCTTCTTAAAATGCATATAAATAATACTCTTCCTGTTGCAAGCACAAGAGAAATTGGACATGGAAATGACTCGAAGGCCATAATTATAGGAAAAAACATACTACTTCATAAATGAAGTAGTAAATTATCGAAGTACTAAGAAATTCTTAGTAGTTAGACTTGATGAGGTTGAATACATATATGAATACTGAATTTATAGAGGCATTGGAACAGGAAAATCTAAATGCAATCCGCAGGCTACCTAAGTCTGACTTGCACAATCACTTTGTGCTTGGAGGGAGCAGAAATTATTTGAAAGAATACACAGGAAGGGATATTCAGCCGATTAAAAAGCCTCTCCAATCCATGGATGAAATGCATGCATGGAATTCAAAAAACATAGGTGATTATTTTAACTCACCTGAAGGTCGTAGAATATTGATAAGAGCGACTTTTGAGCAAGCTAAAGAGGATGGTGTTTCTATATTAGAAATTGGAGAAGATGTCTGGGGGCTAGGCGAATTTTTTCATGGAAATATCGAAGAGCTTGTGGAGGTATTTGAAACAACGCATAAGGATATTGCGCCAGAGATAGAACTTAGATTACAGATTGGAATGTCCAGGCATTGTGATATAGCTTATTTGGAAGATTGTCTTTCTCATTTTTTGGGCTGCAAAGCGTTTTATTCCATTGACCTTTATGGAGATGAACTGGCACAACCAATTGAGAATTTTAAGTCAATCTACAGACGTGCAAAAGCGGAAGGACTTAAGTTAAAAGCCCATGTAGGTGAATGGGGCACTGCTGATGATGTACGTCGTGCTGTGGAATATCTTGAACTAGATGAGGTGCAACACGGAATTGCAGCAGTGGATAATCCATCTGTTGTTCGCTTTTTAGCAGATAATCATATCCGGTTGAACATTACTCCTTCTAGTAATTATCTTCTTGGTAGGGTTAAAGACTTGAAGGCGCACCCCATTGCAGAATTATATCGGAGCGGTGTTGATGTAACTATCAATTCTGATGATGTTCTAATATTTGATTCAGATGTATCTAAAGAATACTTGCGTTTGTACCAAAGTGGTTGCTTGAATGCGCAGGAGCTGGAAGATATACGAATGAATGGGCTAAAAAAGATATAGAAATGGAGAAATTCGTTATGAATGATGTTTATGAAAAATGTCCAGATATAGAGACGGACAAAGTTTTGCTAAGATTTGCTTGTAAAGAAGATGCAGGACAACTATTAAAGATTTACAGTGACAAAAACGCATTACCATTTTTCAATAGCGATAATTGTCATGGTGATAATTTCTATTATCCTACAAAAGAAAGGATGGATTCAGCAATTGATTTTTGGCTGGATTCATATCAGAAGAAGTGGTTTGTAAGATGGGTAATCGTGGAAAAAATCTCTTCAAACATTATCGGATCTGTAGAATTGTTCCACAGATGTGCAGATGATGATTTTAATGGAGTTGGCGTATTAAGAATTGATCTTGGCAGTGACTATGAGAAATCATCTCTCATAAAAAATGTCCTTGATGCAATTGTGCCACCAGCATATGAAATGTTTGAGTGTGAAGAAATAATATCAAAAGTTCCAATCTATGCTGTCGAAAGAATCGAAGCTTTCTCAGATTATGGATTCAGAAAATCCGAAAAATTCTTAGTTGGAACAATAGACCACTACGCATATAAAGATTATTGGACAATTCATAATTGATTTATTGTATAATGGGTGTACCTTATAGAAAAAGTAATTGATAGCAAGTTTCCGGCTTCTTGTTCGGGTGAGTGAGTAACTGAGTGAGTTTTCAAAATGGTGGTATGGAAAGGCGCTCCCTTTCTACATTTTATGAGTGAGCTTTCTTCTCCTAAGCGAAAGGTCGTGCGTTCGAATCGCATCGGGAACACTCGCGAAGGCTACAAGCCATGCAAAAAAGGATACATAAAAGCTCGACGGGAGTTTACCTCACGCGAGAGCTTTTATGTATCCTTTTTTATAGGGCGACAGCCCGCGGAGAAGGAAGCTCTGCTTCCTTCGTTCGCGCATGGCGGTAGTCCCAAGTGGGTGACACTGGGTGACAATTTCTCATTCTGCCTGTTCATTTTCATAAGCAGCCATTCGAGACCTAATACCCTCAAGTCTTCTCTTGTCTCTCTTAGAATATCAAGTTTCATTTGTTTGAACTGAATGACCCAAGAATAATCTCCTTTGCAATTTTTGTTTGCTGACTATATATACGAATAAGAATTGTTGTGTGGCAAAAATATTTTACAAAGTGAATATTATCCATTCGTTCAGGCTCTTTTTTTTTACAATGCAATAATATGCTCTCCACATTTGTTATGTTAGTGAGTGGAGTTTAAGTAGATAATTTATCAAATATAAACTAGCGGGGGATGGCAGATATGATATATAGGAAAATGTGGAAAAATGCGTGGATGATTGGATTGGCGCTATCAGTATTCCTTACAGGATGTAATGGAACAAAAGGTAGTAGTGCTGAAGAAGCGTCCAATACTCCGACAGAAAGCTACTCTACTATATCAGTTTCATTAGACGAAGATGATGTAGCCTCTGAGGCATTCACGGTAGATGAGAATAAAGAACTATTAAAGCAGATGCAGACCTGGATTGATGAGCCAGAAAACTATAGTTTTTTGCTAGACACCTTCTCGACATCAGAGGACATTTGTTGGGAGGATGCATTGTATGAAGCGGTTATGAGGGGATACCTTGGAACACCACTAGAAAAAATGCCACCAGTGAACAGAAATGAATACCTTGAGCTAGCTGAGAAAGAGGAGCTTAAAAAGGGCGTCTTTGTTATCACTGACGAAGAAATAAGGGCATATACAGAGGCAAAAGTTGGAACAGCCTATGAACTTACAAAAGAGGCAGCGGCCAAGAAGGAAAATGTATGGTACAGAGGTGGAAAAGATACCTTATGGTACTGCGATGTCAGCTTTTTACGTACAGCAGATTATAAGTATAACGGAATACCACAGTACAAATTTATTTGTACAGACGTAACTGAAAGTGACGGAAACATCATACTTAAGACCAAGAGCTATGCCTATACAAATTATCACCAGGCCGTTTCTGAAATTCATCTTATAAAAGGTGAGGCGGGATACCAGGTACTTTCAAACGAGATTCACTGGGAAGAAGGGGCAGTCAAGGTAATTCCCTCGAAAATATCTATGTTTGATGGGGAGGTTTCTTTTGCCGTCTATGATGATGAGAAAGTTATAGATAAAAAGACAAAAAAGCCAACAGGAACTCATAGCTTTTCTATAGCGCTTATTCAGGAGAATGAAGTTTATGACTGGATAGACCTTTATGAAGATAAAGGTAATCTTGGCTTTATCAAAACTGTAGATGAAGTACTGGCCGCCGATTATGACCTGGATGGGAAAACAGATCTTATAGTCATTACAGATAGAGTCGGAGGTCATGATGTAAAGCTATACTATTGGGATGAAGGATATAATTCAAATGGATATTATCTATGTGACTTTGGCCTTTCCCGGCATGTTTCGTATACACTTGAAAATCCAGATGCGAACGAAGTATTAGCTTATCTTACAGATGGTCATGATAGTGAAGGATTTTCGGATTACAAAGAGGCGTTTAAGTATACTGCTCGTAATTATAGTGGTTCAAGCAGTAGCGATGGAACATTAAATAACGGAAGATTCAGTCTGATCTATTTTGACGAGGATGACATTCCTGAGTTAGTAGCAGGAAATAACGGTTATAGCGTATCTGTTTATCAGTTTAAGGATGGAAAAGTGTATCCTATTATTTCCGACTGGGGATATGGAGCAGGAGGAAATGCAGGCTATGAGTACTATGAGAGGGCAGCACTGATTGAAAACTTTGACCAGGACGGAGCTGGCTCAGCATATTACGATACTTATTTAAAACTCAACGAAGAAACTCATAAAATGGAGACGGTTCTCTATTACTATGGTGTCAATGCTACAGATGATGACTGGGGAGAACCAGGGTACTTCAAATACGTTGATGGAGAAAAGGTTGAGATTACAGAGTCTGAATACAACATCCTACTAAGCAGTTATCTGATGGCGTGTTCTTCTAATGCAACTAAGTTCTTATGTGGAGACATGACATACAGTGAGCTAGTAGCGGCTATTGATAATGATAATTACGGCTATACAGATTATAGAGATGCATATCTTGCAGATATAAAGAGATATACTGACAAAAATGGAGATAAAGCAAGATTTGCTCTGGTTTATGTGACGGATGAAGAAACGCCGGAGCTTCTTGCAGAAATTCCTGGAGAGCGTTTTTCTTTATATAGGATGGAAAATGGAAGTAGCATAGCAATTCTGGAAGATCAGTCCTACAAAGATTACGGTGAGGGTACTCTTTCCTATTATCCGGGAGATAACCTCTTTAGTTATACTATTCGTGATGAAAATGCGGGGACAGAGGACACCTGCTACTATCGAATATATGTAGAGGGAAGATATCTATACGGAGAACTTTGGAAGTATGGAAAAAAAGGCAGCGATGGAGTGTATAGTTACACCTACAAAAGAGACAGTGCCTTCACCGGATTTGAACCTGAGATTGTAGACTGCTCACAGGAAGACTTCGAAAAATATTTTTCCTGGTATACGGACGGAAAAAAAGAACTTTGTATACTTCAAGGAGATAGTACTGCTGAGGAAATATCGATTAAACTTCAGCACTAAATATAGAACTTTTTTCTCAAATATAACAATTTATTGGGGAGAAGTGATATAATCTTTTTGCAATTGAAAGAAAACGTTTTGTTGGAGGGTTTTTGAAATGAATATTTTTAGCAAGGAATATGGAATAGCACTGCTTGTGCTTCTTATCACCTTTGCTGCAGTTCTTGCAGTATGCGGAATTGCAACACTTATTGCTAAGATTATAAAAAAGGATTCAGTGGTTCTTAGCAAAATTTTAGTAGGAATATTTGCAGTAATTTTTCTTGGAACAAAAATCTTTTATATCATTCAACTGATTCCATCATTTAAGGATGACAAGTCAATTATTGGTTTGGTGATTGGTGGATGGCTTGTAGAGCTGGCAATTGCACTTATGCTCATGATAATGATAGTTGAGCGTACCAAGAAGAATTGGCTCAGCCTTCTTTTATCACTACTTCCAGCTGCTTACAGTGTTTACGTGTTAGTTACGGAATTTTCCAAGGTATTAGGATACCCAACCAAATACATGAAAGCTGATAGCTTTGTTGAATATTTTGGAAATGTTTTTGTTTATGTAGCTGTTCTGGTATTTTGCGTTCTCACAACTTTTGGAGTTATCAAGAACAGAAAGAAAGCAATTCTTTTTGGAATGATCCCAGCAGTAATAGCTGCGCTCTGTTTTGTAATTAGATTTGCATTTACTATTGATTTATATACTGATGATCTTATCATTACAACAGTATTTGATGCACTTAAGCGTTCACTTATGGTGATCTGGTGCTATGGTATGGCGCTTAAGGCTGGAGAAACTGTAGTTCCAGCACAGGCAGCGCCAGTACAGCCACAACCTACAATGCAGCCAAATCCACAGCCACAGCAGTTTGTGCAGCAGCCACAGCCATTTCAGCCTAATCTGCAATTCCAGGCAGCACAACCAGAAGTAACTCCAGCTCAGCCAATTGCTCCACAGCCTGTACAGTCAGAAGTGACTCCAGCGCAGCCTGTAAATAGCGGATATAAATTTGACCCAGTAACTGGCAAGCCAATTCAGCAGAGTACTGAGGCACCTCAGAATTAAGATAGAATTATATAGAATTAAAGATAATTATTTAGAGCTAATAGCCACCACGCTATTAGCTCAATTTAGAATAAAAATAAAATCGGGGAGCTAAAAAATGAGTGAATTAAGATACGTTGAGATAAAAGATATACCTGCAGAAAATATTCACATACTTGGAAGGATGGGGAAGCAGCGCCAGCCACTTCCCATCTTCTTTAATGGCGGAGGTGTAGAGGTTGTTGTAACAGGCTCTGAACTTTGGATAGAGCTTGAAACAGAGTCTGATTTTCAGGAAATGTGGGTGGCTGTAGAAATAAACGGTGCCTTTATAGCTAGACAGATGCTTCTTCCAGGAGAGCACAGTATTTGCCTATTTAGAAGCATGGATCCAGCCGCTTCTAAAAGAGTCAGAATCTACAGAGAACTTCAGGCCATGAATGATGACGAGGTTGTAAACCTCTTGGTAAAAGGATTTAAGCTCAACGGAGAGTTCAAGAGCGTTCCTAAATATGAAAGAAAGCTTGAATTTATTGGTGACAGCATAACTTCTGGAGAAGGAAGCTACGGAGCTTTTGAAGATGTTGACTGGATTGCAATGTACATGAGTGCTTCAGTTAACTATGCCACAATGACAGCTAAGGCTCTTTCTGCAGATTACCACCTTATATCCCAGGGCGGATGGGGAGTATTCGTTGGATGGGACAATGACGTAAGACATAATCTTCCTTCTGTATACGAGAAGGTTTGCGGACTTGCAAATGGTGATAGGAACAAAGCCCTTGGAGCAGCTGATGAGTATGACTTTGACAGTTGGCAGCCAGATGCTATTATTGTCAACCTTGGAACTAATGATGCAACTTCTTTTGACCAGGCTGAGTTTGTAAATCCTGATGATGGCAAGACCTACAAGATGAGAAGAAATCCAGATGGTTCCAGAAACAGAGAAGATGAGCTTAAGATTGTAGGCGCTGTAGAGAACTTCCTTACAATGCTTAGAAAGCACAGTCCAAAGGCACATATTGTATGGTGCTATGGAATGCTGGGCTGCGATCTTAACCTTGTTATCACAGAGGGAATGAACAGGTATAAAGAAAAAACTAACGATCAAAATATAGCCTTTTTCCAGCTTCCAAACACAAAAATGGACA
Source organism: Butyrivibrio sp. INlla14 (assembly GCF_900102515.1). GTDB lineage: Bacteria > Bacillota > Clostridia > Lachnospirales > Lachnospiraceae > Butyrivibrio. The sequence goes on along the minus strand of NZ_FMVS01000003.1, from coordinate 116,663 downwards.
CCTATGGTTCTCATATGCACCCTGGCAGAAAGTCACATGAAAATGCTTCAAAAGAGCTTGTGGATTATCTTAAGACTAAGCTTAACTGGGAATAAATACACGGTTAATTGTTCAGGCAGAAATAAGTCAAAACAGAACAAGAAAATAAATGTTTTCAAACTCAGGATATGATAAAATTTATATGTAATAATCTTGGCAAAATTTAATTGTATCTAATGAGTTTGGAGGTAGGCGATGGATAATTCTTTTCCAGAGATAAAAACTTTTTTTGGCTTTGGCTGTATGAGACTTCCGATGATAGGATCAGAAGTAGATATTGAGCAGTTCAAGGACATGGTTGATTATTTCATTGATAATGGATTCAACTATTTTGATACTGCACACGGATATATTGATGGCAAATCTGAGAAGGCAATAAAGGTAGCGATTTCAGACAGATATCCTAGAGAGAAATTTCTTTTAACAAACAAATTATCAGATTCATATTTCCACAAGGAAGAGGACATCAGACCTTTCTTCCAGAGTCAGCTTGATGCCTGCGGCGTAGAGTATTTTGACTTTTACCTTATGCATGCGCAGAATGCCAGAAATTTTGAGCAGTACAAGGAGTGCAGAGCATATGAGACTGCTTTTGAACTCAAGAAAGAGGGCAAGATAAAGCATGTAGGTCTTTCTTTCCATGACAGTGCAGAGGTTCTGGATAAGATCCTTACAACATATCCTGATGTGGAAATCGTTCAGATTCAGTTTAACTATCTTGACTATGAAGACCCATCAGTTCAGAGCCGCAAGTGCTATGAGGTTTGCAGAAAGCACAATAAGCCAATGATAGTAATGGAGCCAGTTAAAGGCGGAAGTCTGGTTAAGCTCCCTGAGGATGCTCAGAAAGTATTTGATGGTATGGGCGATGGTCTTTCAAATGCAAGCTATGCTATCAGATTTGCGGCAGGACAGGAAGGAATCCGCGTAGTTTTATCTGGAATGAGCGACATGGCACAGATGAAGGACAACGTTTCTTACATGAAGGACTTTAAGCCTCTTTCAGAAAAAGAGATGGAGGCTGTAGCCAAGGTCACAGCTATTTATAAGGGACTTGATATGATCCCATGTACATCATGCCATTACTGCGTAGAGCAGAATCACTGCCCTATGAACATCATGATCCCAGAGATGTTCTCATGTTATAACACAAGAAAGATCTTTAATGATTGGAATCAGAAGATGTACTACAGAAATGTACTGGTGGCAGAGGGACATGGAGCAGCTAGCGCTTGTATAGAGTGCGGTGGCTGTGAGGCAGTTTGTCCTCAGCACCTTGGAATTAGGATGCTACTCAAGGATGTAGCAGAGGAACTTGAGTAAATTTTTTACCAAGGATAACTGAATTAATAAAATGCAGCAATATAAAGTATTACCCGAGCATAAAGTGTTTTGGGTAATACTTTTTTTGTGGTAAAATTTAGTAAAATTTTTTAACTATGGGTAGGGTTACAAAATGAAAAACAAAATAGTAAAAAGAGCTGTGTCAGGACTGGTACTGGCAGCACTTTTGGCAGGGGCAGTTGCCGGCTGCTCAAGTCAGGGGGAAAAAGAAGCAGTGAGCGAAGAAAGCGCTGGTGCGTCTGCAGAAACAATCAGCACAGAGGCCACATCAGAAGGAAAAGAGACAGGAGAGGAAAACTTGGAAAATATGGAGATAGCAAGACTGATAAAGCTTGATATAAGTGACAGACAGACATTTAACGATACAAATGGAGACGGATTTGGCGAGTTTCAGGGCTTTGGAACAAGTCTATGCTGGTGGGCAAACAGATGTGGATACAGCCAGGAACTGACAGAGCAGTCAGCAGAAGCCTTTTTTGACAAGGAAAAAGGAATAGGAATGACAATTGGCCGCTATAACATAGGCGGCGGAGATAATGTGACAACAGAAGATGTTACAGCCAGCATGAAGGAGGAGAGCCCATATCTTCACAAGGATCACATTAGAAGGTCAGATTCTGTGGTACCTGGATATGCAACGGATGTGACAAGAGTAGATTTAAACGCAAATAGTAAGGATTATTACGAGACTAATTTCGAAAGAGTTGACTATGACTGCGGATTTGCCTGGAACTACAATTGGGATGCAGACAAGAACCAGATGAATATCCTTCTTGCTGCAATCAAGGCTTCAGGAGATGAGTTTATAGCAGAGGCATTTTCCAATTCACCGCCATATTTCATGACGGTATCAGGCTGCTCATCAGGAAACGAGGAACCCTCAGAGGACAACCTTAGAGAAGATTCAGTTAATGCCTTTGCATGCTACATGGCAGATGTTATCGAGCATTGGATAAAAGAGGGGCTGGTAAACTTCCAGAGCGCAGCTCCAATGAATGAGCCTGCTACAAGCTACTGGGGAGCCTTTAGTGAAAAGCAGGAAGGATGCCATTTTTCACAGGGCGAGTCTCAGTCAAGGATTCTCGTTGCGCTTAATAAAGAACTGCAAAATAAGGGAATTGATATAATAATCAGCGCATCAGATGAAACCAGCATTGATACACAGATTACTTCTTATCAGAATCTGACAAATGAGGCGAAAGACGTCGTAAAAAGAATAGACACTCATTCCTATCAGGGAACCATGAGGAAAATGTTAAGGTCAACAGCAGAAGATGCTAATGTAAACCTTTGGATGAGCGAAGTCGATGGAACCTTTACGATAGGACATAAGGACACCGGAATGAGCGCAGCGCTTGGCTTTTCAGAAGCAATCATGCAGGATTTAAATGGCCTTATGCCATCAGCCTGGATCATGTGGGATGCCGTAGATCGTCATGTGGATTCTAATAACAAATATGATACATGCAAGAGAGAAGAAGCAGACAAGATCATTCAGGAAGGTCTTCCCTTCTGGGGCATTGCAATCGCAGACCACGATACAAAGGAACTTCTTCTGAGTAAGAAGTACTATGCGATGGGACAGTTTTCCAAATATATAAGACCAGGTTACTGCCTAGTGGCTTCAAGTGATGTTACTGCAGCGGCCTACAATCCTGATGAGAAAAAGGTTGTTATAGTTGCTATGAATACTAATAGTGATGATCTTTGCTGGGAATTTGATCTTTCTGATTTTGATGTTGATACTTCAAAAATTGAAATTATAAGAACAAGCGGAAACATTAATGGAGAGAATCTTGTATCTGTAACAGATACATGCAATACAGCAGTAGACGGAAAAACCTTCAAGTCATTTATAAAAGGCAGCTCAATCACAACATTTGTAATTGGATAATGGCGATTAAGTATCGGGGGTAATAATGGCTACATTAAAAGAAATAGCGGCAGAGTGTGGATTTTCTATAGCTACGGTATCAAGAGTTTTAAATGAGGATGATACTCTAAATGTTCCGGAGGCAACAAGGGAACTTATAATGGAAACCGCTGGCCGTCTTAATTACAAGACAAGAACAGAGAGAAAAAGAGTTGAAGCAGCCAGGAAAAAAGGCCTTCATAAGCTATCTCGTGTCGGAATAGTGGAGATGCTTAGTGTAGGCGAGCAGATAGAAGATGCCTATTACATGTATCTTAAGAACAATGTAGAAAAAGTGTGCATGGAAGAAGAAATTGAAGCTATTCCTATGCAGTATGATGAAGAGCATGGCGAGTATAAAAATATGGGCAGTCCTGTTGATGGAATCATAGCAATAGGACAGTTTTCAGACGAGCGTGTCTTGGCCATGCGGAAAAAGACTGAGAAAATAGTCTTTATTGATTCTTCCCCTGATGAGCAGAGGTTTTGCTCAATAAAGACAAACTATGAAACCGGCGTAAGGCAAGGAGTTGATTACCTTGTGAGGCAGGGACATAGCAATATAGCTTTTGTGGGACCGGAAAATTCCAGAGATTCAAGAGCCATAACAGCTCCAGAGGACAGACGCAGAATCTTTAAAGCAGTGACCAAGGAATATCAGGGCAGGGTGCATCCTGAAACAATTGATGTTTCTGGAACTTCAAGGGATGCTACAGAAAAGATACTTAAATTCATTATTTCTGATAATAATTTGAGAAAGCCAGAAGATAAGGTGACAGCTCTTTTTACTTACAATGAGGCGACAGCTATAGGAGCTATAAAGGCTGTGCAGAATTCAGGGCTATCCGTGCCAGATGATATAAGTGTTCTTGGCTACAATGACACTGTTCTTGCTTCATATATGCAGCCACCAATTACAGGAATTCATATTTATATGGACGAAATGGCAAGAGCCGCAGTAGAGGCTCTTACTAAATTAATAAATGGTTATGTGAATATACCATTTACTACACTGATTCCTACAACCTTGATGGAAAGAGGAAGTATCAGGAAATTAGTGTGAAATATTTTGAACAGTTAAGGAGGTCGAAAGCGACCTCCTTTTTTGGTGATTATTCATGAAAGCATGCCGGGATAAACTTGCTAAAAATATGCAAAATTTTTGAAGTAAAATTTTAGTAAAAATGTCAGATAGCATTATTTCACAATTAATCTTAGAATTTTACGTAGACGACTTATCAATAATGTACAAATCAAAATGTACAGGATTATCGATGTGGGGAATCGATAGTATGAAAAATTGAAAGGGGTATGTAAATGAAAAAGGATTGGAGGAGAGTTCTATCGTCGGTTCTTGGAGTGACAGTGGGTGTTACTACCTTGTTTCAGGCCGGGAGTATATCGTCGATAGAGGCTCAGGCAGCTGACGTTAAGGTGGACAAGACTGTTAAGCTTTCACCTGCCAAAGCATCAGTATTTAACGACACTGATGGCGACGGATTCGGTGAGTTCCAGGGCTTTGGAACGAGCCTATGCTGGTGGGCAAATCGTGTGGGGTATAGCGATGAACTTACGCAGCAGTCTGCGACAGCATTCTACGACAAAGAAGAAGGCCTTGGAATGACTATCGGCAGATACAACGTTGGTGGTGGAGACAACGTTGGAGAAGCACCTGAAGTATCTATAAACGAAAAAGCGGTATTTTATGACACATCTTCGGATGCTCTAACTTATGCCGGATCTAAGATGAGTCCATCTGCCAACACCAGCCTTCAGAATGTAAGTTTTTCAAGATCTGATGCGGATTTTGGATTTACAGCAGGCAAAAATGTTGGTTCTTTTGATACAATCGGATGGGTCAATAATCTTGATGGAGAAGTTGGCTCAGGTGACAATCTTCACTACCTGATAAACGTAGAAGAGGACGGTACATATACAGTAAAGATGCTCTTTACACTCTCTGGAACCAATAAGAGAGGCGTTAGCATGAGGGTAACTACAGAGGGAGCTACCACATATGAGCATGAGGAAGAAGGGGCTGGAACAGAAGGGGATGAGCTTGTTCCAGAAAGCGATATTCTAGAGGGAAAAGAAACAGAGGCATCTGATGCTGCATCAGTTGAAGCATCTGAGACAGAGGACAAGTTAGAAGCAGGAGAAATAAAGGAAGAGCAAGAGGAAACTTCAGAAGAAGCAAATAAGCAAGCCTCATCTGAAGAAGGCACAGAAGAAACAGAAGACACAGCAGAAGAAGTAGCAGAGACCAAGGCACTTACTACCGCTGCGAATGATAAGAGCGATGCACTTCTTGAAGATGTTCCTTCACAGTCAAAGGTTTACACTCAGCATGCTGATGACGTAAACAAGGGCGTTATAGCTTCTGGCAACAACAATATGCTCTTTGTTGTAACATTTGAAGATGTTGAGCTCAAGGCAGGCACAAACAAGATCGATATCGGTGGAGCTGATGGAGACTGGTGTCTTGACTATGTAAAGATGGCAATCATCAAGTCTGGTGAAGAAGGCGAGCTTCCAGAAGGCAGCGATTTCCTTCACGGAGACCACATCAGAAGATCTGACTCCATCGTTCCTGGCTACGCAACAGACGTAACAAAGATCAATCTTGAGAAGCATGATGCCCAGTACTATGAGACAAATTTTGCAAGAGCAGACTTTGACTGCGGCTTTGCCTGGAACTACAACTGGGATGCCGACAAGAATCAGATGAACGTTCTTATTGCGGCAGCCAAGGCTGCGGGAGATGAGTTTATTGGCGAAGCATTTTCCAATTCACCTCCATATTTCATGACAGTATCAGGATGTTCGTCAGGTAACGTGAATGCAAATGAGGATAACCTTAGAGCAGATTCAGTTAACGCCTTTGCATGCTATATGGCAGATGTCATTGAGCACTGGGCACAGGAAGGAGTTATTAACTTCCAGTCCACAACTCCAATGAACGAGCCATATACAAACTATTGGGGCGCATACAGTAACAAGCAGGAAGGTTGCCACTTTGATATTGGTGAGTCTCAGTCAAGAATCCTTGTGGCACTCAACAGAGAGCTTGAGAAAAAGGGAATAGACATCCTTATCTCTGCCTCTGATGAAACAAGCATTGATACAGCTATTACATCTTTTAACGCACTTACAGATGAGGCAAAAGAGGTTGTGGATAGAATCGATGCTCATACCTACAGCGGATCAAACAGAGCAGGACTTAAGGCTCTTTCAGAAGAAGCTGGCAAGAATCTCTGGATGAGTGAAGTTGATGGAACCTTCGAAGCAGGAACAAATGCAGGCGAGATGAAGGCTGGACTTGGCTTTGCGCAGAGAATCATAACTGACGTAAATGGCATGATGCCATCAGCATGGATCATGTGGGATGCAGTAGATATCCATATTGATTCAAACAATCAGTATGATACAGCAACAGCTGAGTCAGTAGAAAAAATGCTCGCAGAAGGCAATGGCTTCTGGGGTATTGCAATTGCAAACCATGATACACAGGAACTTATCCTTAGCAAAAAATATTACGCCTTTGGACAGTTCTCAAGATATATCAGACCTGGATACGCTATCATCGGATCAAGCGATCAGACAGTAGCAGCCTTTGATCCCAAGGAAGGCAAGGTAGTTGTTGTTGCTGTGAACACAGCTGGAGATGACAAGACCTGGAAGTTTAACCTTCAGGACTTCTCACAGATTGGAACAAAGGTAACTGCAATCCGTACAAGTGGAAGCAGAGCTGATGGCGAGAACTGGGCAGATGTAACAGCTAGCGATAACATCGTAGTTGATACAGAAGCCAAGAATGTTACAGCAACACTTAAGGCTAACTCAATCACAACCTACATAATTGAGGGTGTTGTATATGACAGCAGCGCAGAGACAGTAGTTTCTGTAGACAATAATACTATTTTTGCAGTTAAGGGCACAGCCGCAGTTCTTCCTGAAACTGTTAGCGTAAAGACAAGCAAGAACAACACTATAAATGCCAAGGTTACCTGGGAAACAGAAGGACTTGATCTTACAAGTGCCAGCGAAGTAACAGGTATTCTCGATGGCTACGGATATGAAGTAACCTTTGCAATTAAGTTTGTTGACCCTAATATGGCATGGTACATCGATTGTAACGACAATGAAAAAGGTCATACTTCATACAAGACAATGGATTCCTATGCAGATCTTTTCAATGAAGTTCCAGATCAGAAGTACGATGGAACCTGGGGAAGACTTGAGGATTACGGCGCATACAACAACTCAGACGATGATCCATGGGCTTATGGATGGTATGCATATTCAAATCAGAGCATTGATTACACAGTTCCTTTAGATGCAGGCGATTACACGCTGACTTTCGGATTTAAGGAATGGTGGAATCAGTCAAGACCTATGTCTGTATACGCAGTAACAGATAAAGAGGAGTACATCCTTGGAAACACTAATTCCAAGAACGGCAAGAATAACTGGAATACACCAGTATACAGCTACAGCCTTTCAGAGAAGGCAGATGTAACCTTCTCAGTCAGGAAAAATGGCGGCCCTGATCCAGTTCTTTCATTTATCAGGGTACAGAAGAACCTTTCTCTTGGTGAGCTAAAGAGTCAGCTGGTCAAGGCTCAGCAGATAGATACAACAAACTATTCAGTAGCTAAGCTGTCCAGACTACATGTTCTTTTAGAAAAGGCACAGACACTTATGCTCAGAGCAGCAACAACTCAGCAGGACATTGATGCTATGGTAAAAGAGCTGTCTGAGTTTGTAGAGTCAGATGGTAACATGATTTCAGAAGATGAGATTGCAGCAAACGATTATGTTCTTTATCTCGTTGACTGCGGTAGCTCAGATAACACACAGGTTCCTGATGACAACAGACTTGGTCTTTATCAGTCAGTAACAGAGCAGGAATTTGGAGTAGATGCTGGAACAGGCCTTAGCTGGGGGTATTTGTCAGATCCAGAATATGGCGTAAGAGTAGCAGGCGGTTCTGCAGATGGTTCACTTACAGGCAACTATATTTATATGTCTGATAAGGGATGGACCTACAAGAAAGGCGTCAGCGGACTATACTATAGCTTTGAACTTCCAGACAGAAACAGCAACGAGTATCTTGTGACAATAGGTGTCAAGAGCCCTTGGAGCGCAAGAGACATCAGCTATGATCTCGAGGGAGCAAATGTAGAGTCAGGTCTTAGCCTTGGCCAGGGATCACTTGTAGAAAAGACCTACACAGTAGAAGTAACAGATGGTGAGCTTAATCTTTATGCTTATGCAACTAACAGAACAAGCTCATATGTAGATCCACTTCTTAGCTATATTATTGTAAAAGCAGTTCCTGAGTACACTGTAGATACACTTAAGACTGCAATTGATAACCTCCGTAAGGCAATGGAAGGAAAGACCTATACAAAGGAAAGCCTTGCAGCATTTGAGGCGGAAGTAGCAGCAGCACAGGCTCTCATAGATGAAAATTCAAAAGACGCTGTAGCTATAAAAGAGGCATACAAGAAGTTGAAAGAAGCGTTTGATAATCTTGTCGAGACACACATAGTTAATTACACATCAATTACAGGCGTAGAGGGAGCTCCTTTGTACGACAATAATGGAGTCCTTGTACAGGCTCATGGCGGACAGATCCAGCAGTTCACAATTGATGGTGTTACCAAGTACTACTGGTATGGTGAAGACAAGACATATGATTATCAGCCAGTTGTTGGAGTACATCTTTATACTTCAACTGATCTTTACAACTGGGTAGATGAGGGTGTTCCTTTCAGAGCAATTCCTGTATCTGATGAGGACTATGGCACTTACAAGAACGAAGGCTATAAGGCAGATCTTTCAATCTTTGAGAATGATGAGTATTTCAGCACACTTTACGCTGATTATAAGGATCAGCCTGCAACAGATTCTATTTATGACAGCAAGCTCGAAGAGCTCTACTGGAACATTGCGGCAGACAGAACAGTTATGGAGAGACCTAAGGTTCTTTATAACGACAAGACTGGCAAGTACGTAATGTGGTGGCATTGCGACGGAACGACCAAGGATAACCCGACAGGTTCTAACTATGGTAAGGCAAAAGCCGGTGTAGCTATATCAGATTCTCCATTTGGACCATTTAAGTATCTTGGTTCCTACAAACTCAACTATGATGAGAATGCAGATCATAGCTGGGATAGTGCTCCATCTTCATGGGGATCTGTAAGAGACATGAACGTCTTCAAGGATGATGACGGAACAGCCTATGTAATGTACTCATCTGACGGAAATACCAACATGTACATTGCAAAGCTCAATGAAGACTACACATATCTTGCCAAGGATCAGGAACACGCAGTCCTGGGCGAAGACTTTACAGTAAACTTTGTTGGCGCATCAAGAGAAGCTCCCGCAATGTTCAAGTACAATGGAACCTATTACATGATCACATCAGCATGTACAGGATGGGATCCAAACCCTGCTAGCTATGCTTATGCAGATTCGCCACTTGGACCTTGGACACAGGTAAATAACCCATGTACAGACTCTGGTGCAAATACAACCTATAGAACACAGTCTACATGCGTATTCCCAGTTGATGCAGCTGCAGGTAAGTTCATTTACATGGGTGACAGATGGAATTCAGGAGATCTTTCAGAGTCAAGATATGTATGGCTTCCAGTTGAATTTTTATCAGGCAAAAAGATAGCGCTTAGAAGCTATTCAAACTGGACACTGGATGAACTTGAAAATAAGGGAGAGTTCGAGATAAATACAGAGCTTCCTTCATATGCTCTTTCCAAGGAAGACCTTGAAGAAAAGCTTCCTTCAGAGGTTGAACTTACACTTTCAGATGGAAGCAAGGTAACAAAAGCTGTTACCTGGAATACAGATAAGGCTGCACTTGTAGGAGATGTAGAGATTACAGGAGTCCTTGCTGATTACAACAGAAGCTTTACACATACAGTCAGCATGATCCCTGACAAGATGATCTACTTCTACGACTGTGCTTCAAGAAATGTTCTGGGAGATGAAGAGGCAGAGTACCTTTCATCAGCAAGAGCAGTTTTAAAGAAACAGCTTAGAAACGCTACTGCAGATGAAGATTATGCAGTAACAGGTATTGCCGGATATAACGGTGTTAGAAGTTCTGAAAACGCAGACAGCTACGATGTTGGATTTAAGAACTCTGGCGCTGATATCTGGGGACATGGTTTCTGGGCTGCTGGAAACAAAACTATCGATTACACCTTTACTCTTGAAGAAGGTCAGTATACAGTAGCGACAGGCTATCAGGAGTGGTGGAACACATCAAGACCTACACGTATCACAGTTATAGACGCAGATGGAAAAGAGCTTGCCAGACACAACTTTACACTTGGCTCTTCAGACAGTGCAAGGCTTGAGACAGTCAGCTTTGAAGTATCAGCTGACACAAAGGTAACAGTGAGAGTAGCCAAGACTGGAAATCCAGATCCTGTACTTAGCTTTATCGCAGTAATAAAGGATTCGATGGATAAAGAAAAAGAGAACATCGGATACACTAATGGCCGCTGGTATACAAAGTGGGGATCAACCTACTACGAGACCAAGGAAGGTGAAAAGCTTTCTGGAATGCAGAAGATTGATGGAGTATATTACTACTTCAGCCAAAAAGGTGTAATGCAGAAAACCTGCTTCGTAGAGGATGGAAATAACAAGTACTACTTTGGAAATGACGGAAAGCTTCATACAGGATGGCTTGAAAAGTGGAGTGCAAAATACTACTTTGATGAAGATGGTGTGATGCAGACAGGATTTACTCTTATCGATGGCAAGACCTATTGCTTTGATGATAAAGGTAAACTTCAGATCAATACTTGGATCAACGTAGGCGATGATAAGTACTATGCTAAGGGCGATGGTACTATGGCTCAGGATGAGACAATAACAAAATGGCTTAAAAAGTACACCTTCGATGCACAGGGTAAGTTGATCAAATAAGAAAAGTAAAAAAGTAAGGATGTCCAGGCTGGAATTATTCCAGTCTGGACATTTTTTCGCCACTTTCCACTAGCAGAAAAAACATAGTATAATAAAATTTGCAGTAAAGTCAGAAAAAATATGGATTTGTCAGATTAAAGATAATAATTTAGGAGGCAGTAAATGGAAGATCGACCTGTAGGACGAAAGAAAAAAGTTGGCGAAGGCGGTTCTGGAGTACATAAAAGAGGCGAAGGCCTTGGAGGAGGCCCGGTAGGATCAAACTCTGGCCTTCCAGGAGGTAACGCTTCTTCTGGTGGAAATGGCGGCGGAATGAACAGATCCGGTGGCAGAAGTCCCCTGTTTGCAATAATAATTGTGTTATTCTTGCTATTAGGTGGAGGCGGAGGCCTTACATCTCTTTTAGGCGGCGGAGGCTCTGGAGATTATGAGGAAGTTGCTCAGCCACAGTATAGCAATACACAGACACAGACAACTCAGACACAGACATCTGATATGACGTCAGGTTATGGCGGAAGCGGCCTTTCTATGCTCAGCACCCTCCTTGGAAGTGGAAGCATGCCTTATTCAGGTGGAAATATGGCCTCAGCCAGCTGGAGCGATACACCAAACACAGGTAAACTAGATACTTCTGTTGCCTCAAATGCACGAGCAAAGAGAACAGTCATAAAGGGAAATGGCCAGGATACCATCACTATTCTAGTCTATATGTGTGGAGCAGACCTCGAGTCCAGAAGCGGCATGGCTTCCAAGGATATTCAGGAAATGCTCTCCGCAAGGCTTGGAGATAAGATAAACCTCATACTCTACACAGGTGGAGCCAAGCAGTGGCAGAACAATGTGATATCAAGTTCTACAAATCAGATTTATCAGGTAAAAGATGGAAAGCTCATTTGCTTAAATGACAATCTTGGAAGCGTTCCTATGACTAAGCCTGATACACTTTCAGGATTTATCAAGTGGGGCGCAAAGAGTTTTCCCGCAGACAGATATGAACTTATCTTCTGGAATCATGGCGGCGGCTCAACAGGCGGCTATGGCTATGATGAGAAATTCCCTACAGCAGGAGCAATGTCACTTTCAGGAATAAATAAGGCCCTTAAGGATGGTGGAGTTACCTTTGATTTTGTTGGCTTTGATACCTGTCTTATGGCTACAGTGGAGAACGCTCTTGTTGTATCAAATTACGCAGATTACCTTGTGGCATCAGAAGAGACAGAGCCAGGTGTGGGCTGGTACTACACAGACTGGCTGACAGCACTTGGAAGCAATACTTCCATGGAAACAATAGAAATAGGCAAAAATATTATTGATTCCTTTACAAGTGCCTGTGCTCAGACCTGCCCAGGACAGAAGACAACACTTTCACTTATTGACCTTGCAGAGTTGTCACAGACAGTGCCATCAGAACTTGCGGATTTTTCCAAGGATACCTCAGAAATGATAAAGAGTAACGAATACTCAGCAGTATCCAATGCCCGCAGCAGTACAAGAGAGTTTGCATCATCCTCCAGAATCGATCAGGTAGATCTCGTGGATTTTGCCAACAGGATTGGAACAGATGAGGCAAAAGAGCTGGCAACTGCCTTAAAGGGATCCATTAAGTACAATAGAACAAGCTCAAATATGACAAATGCATATGGCCTTTCAATCTACTTCCCATACAAGAAGGCCTCAAAAGTAGATTCTATGGTTGGAACCTATGAGGACATCGGAATGGATGAGGAATATGCAAAATGTATCCAGAATTTTGCATCATTAGAAGTCGCAGGACAGGTTGCTGCAGGCGGAACAGGTAGCCCTATGGGATCTCTTTTTGGAGACCAGACATTTAGCCAGGGCAGCGGAGTTTCATCAGCAGATATGATATCTCAGCTCCTGTCAACCTTCCTTTCAAGTGATTTTAGTAGCATATCCGGACTTACATCATCAAACAGCAGCTTTATTGGCAAGAATCTGGATGTTGAGCAGGCGGCGCAATATATAGCTGCCAACCAGTTTGATCCTTCAGCACTTATCTGGACAACCAATGCTGAAGATTATACCTGCATAACTCTTTCACCTGATCAGTGGAAACTGGTACAGGATTTAAAGCTTAATCTGTATTACGATGATGGAGAAGGCTATATAGACCTGGGCTATGATACAACCTTTGAATTTGACGAAGAGGGCAACCTCATGGCACCAGATGACAAAACCTGGCTTTCTATAGATGGTCAGATAGTTGCATTTTATGTGATCGATGTTCAGGGCGATGATAGTAGCTATGCCATAACTGGTCGCGTACCATGCGAGCTGAACGGAGAGAGGTGCAACCTTATCCTGGTATTTGATTCTGAAAACGAAGACGGCTATGTTGCCGGAGCCTGCTATGACTATGTAGAGGGTGAAACAGAGACGATAGCCAAAAACCTTACAGAAATTCAAGAGGGCGACACCATCGACTATGTATGTGATTACTATAACTATGATAAATCCTTCCAGCAGAACTACTACCTGGGAGAACAGGTTGTAGTAGACAAAGATATGTCAGAAATGGAGATAATCAATCTCCCTGTAGGCGAAGGCAAGGTATATGCAACCTACTGCTTCACAGATATTTATGGCCAGAAATACTGGACACCTACACTTACATATTGATTGTAGGATGAGATAAAAAGATATTATAATTAAGCCCAGGACAGTTATTTGCCCTGGGCATATTTTTTGAAGGAGTATCAAGGTGGAAGAAAAAACAAAAGATTTTCTGGCTGGAAGGGTTCGAGATCTGGCGGGAAGAGCATATATGAACGGCTTTGTGACTCACACAGATTTTTTGTCAGTGTCAGAACTTGCCATGTTTTATCAGATATTAGCAGCAGATGGAGTACCTTCAAACGTTCATGAATACTGCGGCGCAAGATACGTAGCTTATGGCGGTATCGATGATGCAGAGAGGAGAATGATCTGTTTTTTGCCGGATTATATGGATGAAGAAAGCTTTTTACTATCTGAAAATGCTGAAAACAGCGTATGTAAGTGTGTTCATGTGACACCTCTAAATAACAAATTTGCAGATGACCTTAATCATAGAGACTATCTTGGAAGTGTTATGAATCTAGGTATAGAGCGTGATCAGATTGGTGATATTCTGGCAGGAGACAAGGAAGCATTCATTTTTGCAACTCCCGATATTGCTGAAATGATGGTAAAAGAGCTTATCAGGATTCGCCACACCTCTGTAAGATGCGAGATAGTAAATGCGGCAGAGTGCAACATAGTGCCAAAATTTGAAGAAATATCAGGGAGCGTTGCTTCAGAGAGAATTGATGCAATCCTGGCCTTTGTGTACCATTTGTCCAGATCAGAGGCTCAAAAACTTATAGAAAGCGAGTCTGTTTTTATAGATGGAAGGACGGCTTATAGCGGTGGATACGATCTTAAAGCAGGTTCAAGGGTGTCAGTTAGAGGCCACGGGAAATTCATATACCTTGGAACAACAAATATTACCAGAAAAGGCAGGCTTTTTGTGACTGCAAGAGTATTCAGATGAGCTGATGCTAATGAAAGTTTATTAAATTATAAAGAATTATGGAAAAAGGAGAAAGGATCATGCGCAATACCATACGCTGACCCTTTCTTCTTTTTTGTATTGTTTATGTAAATTAATGTGTAAGGAGAATGCAAAAATCAAAGGAGAGAAGCAACACACTCAGAAACCTTCTTCATGTCTGCTGTAGGCTCGAAACGAGCAACAACATTACCTTCTCTGTCTATTACAAACTTAGTGAAATTCCACTTGATATCAGGATTATTCTTGTAATCCTTGTCAATCTTCTTGAGCATTACGCTCATTGCAAGTGCTGCAGGACTCTTACCAAAGCCCTCGAAGCCCTTCTGCTCCTTGAGGAACTTGTAAAGAGGAAGCTGGCCCTCGCCGTTAACATCAGATTTTGTCATCTGAGGGAACTTTGTATTGTAGTGGAGCTGGCAGAATTCATGAATCTCCTCATCTGTGCCAGGAGTCTGCCCAGCAAACTGGTTACAAGGAATATCAAGAACTTCAAATCCCTTTTCATTAAACTCTTCATACATAGCCTCAATGTCCTTGTAATGAGGAGTAAAGCCGCAACCTGTAGCAGTATTAACTACAAGAACAACCTTGCCCTTAAAAGTCTCCATTGAAACCTGATTGCCCTGAGCATCAGTGACAGAATAATCATAGAATCCCATTTCTATTACCTCCGAAATAAACTATTTAACATTCGATAATTAACAACGTTCGATTTATTTAAATTATATTGCGCACAATCTAAAATGTCAATAGAAAATTTAAAAATATTGCAAAAAATAAGTTAGCATTTTATAGTTGTCTTATGAAAAATTACATTGTTTTTGACCTGGAATGGAATCAGGGAGAGGCACCAGTAACCGAAAACGGCAAGACTCTCATATTTGAGATTGTAGAAATAGGTGCCGTAAAACTTAATGAGAAAAAAGAAAAAGTAGGCGAGTTTTCCAGACTTATAAAACCTCAGGTATTCAAGCAGATGCACAGGATCACAGGCAAACTCATCCATCTTACTATGGAAGACCTTGAAAAAGGAGGATCTTTCCAGGAAGTGGCATCTGAGTTCCTAAGCTGGTGTGGAGAAGGCGCTGAGTTTTGCAGCTGGGGACCGTTGGACCTTACGGAGTTCCAGAGAAACCTGGATTTCTTTGGCATGCCTCTTTTATCTGACAGACCTATAGCCTTTTATGATGTTCAGAAGCTCTACTCACTTGCATTTGATGACGGCAAGTCCAGAAAGAGTTTATCAACAGTTGTTGATGAGCTTGGAATGGAAAAAGATATACCTTTTCATAGAGCGCTAGCAGATGCTGAGTATACAGCCAGAATCTTTAAGAGACTAAATGACAAGGTTTTGCAGAAGGTTTCTTTTGATACCTATGTGACCCCCAAGACAAGAAAACAGGAGATAAAAATTACCTTTGATAATTACTTTAAATATATTTCAAGGGAATTTGATACCAAGGAAGACATCCTGGAAAATATAGAAATAATGAGCACCAAATGCTATATCTGTCACAGGAACATCAGGCGTAAGGTCAAGTGGTTTACACCAAACAGTAAACACTATTATTCTGTGGCATATTGTGAGCTTCATGGTTTTATGAAATCCAAAGTCAGGATAAAGAAAGCTGAAAACGGCAGGTTATTTGTGGTAAAGACCTGTAAGTTTATCCAGCCAGAAGATGTGGAAGCCATGAAGATAAAACAGAGAAAAATAAAGAAAAGGCCCGTGGATTAAAACTTCACGTGGCCTTTTTTATATTCTTTCTTTCTTCTGCGATAGCGCATCCTGTCGCTCTTACTGGTGTATTTGTGGCTAAAGTGGACTCTGGTGATAACAGAGCAGATCAAAGTTGTAAGTAAAACGAAAACCACTGCAAACACGAATAGATATTTAACATTAATATATGTTGTATGAGTATGGGATGAGCCGCCTCTGGATCCATCAGAGCTACTACCCTCATAGCACAAAAGCGCATTTCCTATTGGAACCTCGTTAAAAGTGTAGATAACCTTGGCTAGAGCATTTGGATTAACCGTCAGATCATTTTGTGTAAGATCATAGGATACGGTGTAGGTTGTGTCTTCTATAGATGAGGTCTTAGGAATAATGATCGTGCTATTCTCATCAAGGCTTAAAATGGCGCCGGATTTGCCAAACACGTCATGCTCTGATTCAAAGAATAAAGAATCATTGGGCATATAACGGCTGTCATTCTGGGAAACATTTATAGCCTCAAAATTATTAAAACCATAGTTAAAAAGAACTGCTGTGTCAGTAAACTGAGAAGGGGATTCTTCCTTTAAAACAACGCATATAAGCTTGATCCCATCTCTTTCTGCGCAGGTTACAAGAGTTTCTCTGGCCTGGTCAGTGTACCCCGTCTTGCCACCAACTATTCCGTCATACTTAACTTCACCTGTGATCAGCTTGTGCTTGTTGTTTAAATAGAAGTCATCGGGCTGAGTGTCTGTTGCTGTAAAATGATATCTAGGAGTATTTCCAACCTTGCACAAAAGCTCATTGTCAAAAAAAGCTCTGGCTATCAGAGAAAGATCGTAAGCGCTTGTGTAATGGTCATCTGTCTGAAGCCCGTTAGGGTTACTAAAGTGAGTATTAGTGCATCCAAGCTCTTTGGCTCTTTTGTTCATAAGAGCAACAAATTCATCGATGCTGCCGCTTACATGTTCTGCTACAGCATTGGCAACCTCGTTGGCACTTCCAACCATGATTCCATAAAGCGCCTGCTCAAGCGTGATCGACTCGCCTACATCCATTCCAATAGAGGAACCATCTCTTGGTACGCTGAACACGGCATCATTTGAGAATGTGATCTTGTCGCCAAGGTTGGCATTTTCCACAGCTAAAAGACAAGTCATTATCTTAGTAGTACTGGCTGGGAAAAGTTCTTCGTGGATGTTCTTGGAATATAAAATAGTTCCGGTCCTGGCATCCATCAGTATAGCAGCTTCAGCCCCAATTGCAGGCCCTTCCGGCCAGCCGCTTGTCTCATTACTCTGTATGGGCAGCTCTTTTCTGGCTTCTGCCTCTGCCTGGAAATCTACAGTCTCTGCAAGCGCTGTCAGACGGAGCCCCCATAGGCTAATAAAGATAAGAAGACAGCCTAAAGCCGCGCGGTATTTGGTTTTTCTTTTGCAAAAGAAAAATAAGTGTCTCATAGTATATAGATAATACAATACTTTCCAAGTGGTCGCAAATGTTGTAAAATTCTCTTATAAGATTTATAGGTAGGATGAGAAATGCGTTTAAGAAATATTGCAGGTTCCAGAGAAGTTATTGCTGACAGTAAGTACACTGTCAAGAATCCAGAAACAAAAAAGGGACTCTGGAAAAAAGAAGTATTTGGTAATGACCACAAGATCCATATCGAGATAGGAATGGGGAAAGGTAGATTCCTTATGGATCTGGCAGAACTCAATCCAGATATCAACTATGTTGGAATTGAGAAGTATTCCAGTGTACTTCTTAGAGCAATTCAGAAGCAGGAGGAGAGACAGCTTCCAAATGTTATTTTTATCAGGATGGATGCTGAGAATATCACAGATGTATTTGCTCCTTCAGAGGTTGATAAGATCTACCTCAATTTCTCCGATCCGTGGCCCAAGGACAGACATGCCAAGAGGCGCCTTCCTTCCAGAGAGTTTCTGGGACGCTACGACAAGATCCTTAAAAGCGATGGAGTTGTAGAGTTCAAGACTGACAACAAGGACCTTTTTGATTTCGCAGTGGAAGAGGTAGAACCAGCAGGCTGGACCCTGGATGCAGTTACATATGATCTTCATAACGACCCAGTCATGAATGAGGGTAATGTAATGACGGAATATGAAGAGAAATTCTCATCACAAGGCAATCCAATCTACAAATACATTGTTAGCAGAAAGGGGAAGTAACTTATGGACTACAGTTTAAACAGTCAGAATTTCCAAGAAGAGGTTTTAAACAGCAAGATTCCGGTACTCGTTGATTTTTCCGCAGACTGGTGCGGCCCCTGCAAGATGATGGCCCCTGTTATCGATGAACTTGCTGGAGAGTATGAGGGAGAAATGAAGATTGGTAAAATCAATGTTGATCAGTCTCCTGATATCGCTCAGAAGTATAATGTTATGTCGATTCCAATGTTTGCTTTCTTCAAGAACGGAGAAGTTATTGAGACAGCGGTTGGAGCACTTAATAAGGCTAAATTACAAGGAATAATTGATAAAGTGCTGGCCTAAAGGTCAGCACTTTACTTTAGAGGTAGAAACGTTGGCGGATAAGATTACTAAATTTGAAGACTACAAGAGAAAAGACAACGTCGGGGATACAACAGATATTGATATCCAGATAGAAGACCCAATGAACTTCTTTAATGCCGAGGAGCGAGAGGAGTTCTATCAGGAGAGGCAGAAGGAGCAGGAAAGAGAGCTGGCACAGAATAGACCACCGATGCAGGAGGCGGCGCAGCAATATGCTCAGCCGCAGTATCAGCAGCCAGTGCAGCCTCAGCCCCAGTATTCACAGGATGACTACAGTCAGTTAGTTGACAATGCCTGGAACAAGGACTTGCCTGGAAATGATGGCAGGGATTATGAAGATGACTATGATCCCGATTACGATGAAGACTACGAAGATGGATATGATGAGGGCTATGACGAAGAGGAAGATTCTGAGGGAGGATTCCCAATTGAACTGTTCGTAAGAATCTCTTCTATCATCACTGGAGTTATCATTTTGGCCTTTTTAGCAATTGTATTAAAGGTCAAGGTTTACGACAGATATCTGGCACCAGATCCGGATGAAGAGCAGGTATCAGTTTCAGAACTGGCGCTTCCTAGCGGATATACAGAGAAAAATGACACAGTTGTAGTTACAGCTGAGATGCTCAATTTAAGATCTGTTGATAATTCCAGCAGTAAAGACACAGTTATGGGAACTGTAAACAAGGGTACGGAACTTAAAAGAGTTGCAGTGAATGCAGATAATAGCTGGGCGCTTGTTGAATACAATGGTCAGAGATTATATGCATCAATGAAATACCTTGAAGTAAAATAATGACATGGATCATCTTCTGCGGCTGTGGAGCCAGGTGTAGAACTTATCCACAGCTTCGGACAGATTGTCGCTGGTACGAGAACAGGATTCAGCGCAGCTAAGGACCTCTTCCAGAGAAGTGTTCTGAGCATACTGCGCGATTCTTTCTCCGCAGCTTTTTTCAAGTGAGCGATAATCCATATTGATCAAAAGAGTATTGTGCATCCCGCTTAAGGATCTATAAAGTTCGGGATATTTTTTTTGCACAATAGCAAGTTCATCCAGAATCTGTTCACGACTCTGAGTGCAGAACAAAAGATAGACTGACTCCACTATTTCTGGTGGTTCAATCTCATCCTGGTAGGAGTTATCTTCGTAGCCATCAAGGGTTGCGTAGTATTCGCAGATTTCCTGGACAAGGGAACCTACCTTGGAGTTATCATATAATTTTTGTAATTCATCAAATTTTTTTTCGCTCATAAATTAAGATTAATTGTTTTAAAAGAAAAAGTAAAGATAGGAAAAGCATATGAAAATAGGAATTTTTGATTCCGGGATAGGTGGGCTGTCCGTACTACATGAGGCTTACCACAGACTTCCGGGGCAAGAATACATATTTTACGCAGATACTGAGCATGTTCCTTATGGAACTAAGACTCCAGAGGAGATAGTTGGCTTTGCCATTGATAACGCTCAATTTCTCATAGATAAAGGCGCAGATGCACTTGTTGTAGCCTGCAATACAGCCACAAGTGTTGCTATTAAGGAGCTAAGACGCCGCTTTGACATCCCAATCCTTGGTATGGAGCCAGCTGTCAAGCCAGCTGTAGAGGGAACTGATGAAAAAAGGATCATGGTAATAGCCACTCCAGTTACCATCAGAGAGGATAAATTAAGAGACCTTCTTCACAGGGTAGATGAGGAGCATAGAGTAGACCTTAAACCCATGCCAAAGCTAGTAGAATTCGCAGAAAAAGAGATGTTTGACACGCCAGAAGTAATTGAGTATATTAGAAACTCATTTGCAGATCATGATGCATCTAAATATAGTGCACTGGTTTTAGGATGCACTCATTTTAACTATTTCAAGCCAGCATTCAGGGATTTCTTTGGCGCAGATACGCTTTTGGTAGATGGTAATTTTGGTACTGTTCATCATCTTGCAGACGTTCTTTCACTTGATATGAATACAGATCAAGATACAGAGGTCTATTTTGATGACTACCACAAGATGTTGGGGCAGTCTAAAACGGAATATTATTTCTCAAAAAAATTTATTGAAGATGAGAAAACTCTGGAACACTTGAAAAGACTGCATAATCGCCTCGAAGAGGTTCGAAAACTCTGAAATTAATAGACTTGAAATTAACAAAATATTGTATTATTATTTTAATGTAACTACAAGATATTGTGATTTCAAACAAATTAAAATATGTTTTCATGCCAGCTTTCTGCATGACAAACATATTTTTTATGGTCAAAAACCAGTTTATATAATAGTTTTTAGTTTATTTAGAGGGGGTTCCTATGAAGATCATCAAGAGAAGTGGTAAAGAGGTTGCATTTGATGTCAGCAAGATCATTGCAGCTATTGAGAAGGCCAACAACGAGGTCACTGAGGAGAAGAAGCTGACCCATGGCCAGATCATTGATATTGCCACAAGTGTAGAGAAATTATGCGCAACACTTACTCGTGCCGCCAGCGTTGAGGAAATCCAGGATATGGTTGAGGATGGCCTTATGAAGGCTGGTAAGTATGATGTTGCCAGAAAATATATTACATATCGTTATAAGCACGCCCTTGTTAGAAAATCCAACACAACAGATGAGCAGATCATGTCTCTTATCGAGTGCAATAACGAAGAGGTCAAGCAGGAAAATTCCAACAAGAATCCTACTGTTAACAGCGTACAGAGAGACTATATGGCTGGAGAAGTCAGCAAGGATATTACCAGAAGATTTCTTTTGCCTGAGGATGTTGTTAAGGCCCATGAAGAGGGACTTATCCACTTCCATGATTCAGACTATTTTGCACAGCACATGCACAACTGCTGTCTTGTAAACCTTGAGGATATGCTCCAGAACGGAACAGTTATTTCTGAAACCATGATCGAGCGTCCCAAGAGCTTTTCAACTGCTTGTAACATTGCAACACAGGCAATTGCGCAGATAGCCAGCTCACAGTATGGTGGACAGAGCATAACTCTTTCACACCTTGTTCCTTTCGTTGACGTGAGCAGACAGAAGTTCCGCAAGGAGGTTGCTCTTGAGTTTGAAACTGCTGGAGTCAAGGTCAACAAGAAGCAGGTAGATGAGATCGCAGAGATGCGTGTTAGAAAGGAAATTGAGAGAGGATGCCAGGTTATTCAGTATCAGGTCATCACTCTTATGACAACAAATGGACAGGCTCCATTCATCACTGTTTTCATGTATCTAGATGAGGTTCCAGAGGGACAGCAGAGAGAAGATCTTGCAATGGTGATCGAGGAGATGCTCAAGCAGCGTATTCTTGGTGTCAAGAACGAGAAGGGACAGCTTATCACACCTGCATTCCCTAAACTGATCTATGTTCTTGATGAGGACAATATTCACGAGGATTCCAAGTACTGGTACCTCACAGAGCTTGCTGCAAAGTGTACAGCCAAGAGACTTGTTCCAGATTACATCTCAGCCAAGAAAATGAAAGAACTCAAGAAAGGTGATGTATATCCATGTATGGGATGCAGATCTTTCCTGACACCAGATAGTGAAGAGAATGCTGAGGGCCTTTGCAATCAGGGCAACAAATCACATGCTCTTAACTATAAAGAGGGCGACCACAAGTACTACGGCCGTTTCAACCAGGGCGTTGTTACTATCAACCTTGTTGATGTAGCTTGCTCTTCCTACAAGAGTGAAGAGAAGTTCTGGGAAATCCTTGAAGAGAGAACTGAGCTTTGTAAGAGAGCACTTATGTGCAGACACAACAGGCTCCTTGGAACTCCTTCAGACGTAGCACCAATCCTCTGGCAGAACGGAGCACTTGCCAGATTACAGAAGGGTGAGGTAATTGATCCACTCCTTTTTGGAAATTATTCAACTATTTCTCTTGGTTACGCTGGACTTTGCGAGTGTACCAAGTACATGAAGGGTGTTTCTCATACTGATCCTAAGGGAAAAGATTTCGCGCTTAAGGTTATGCAGTTTTTAAATGACAAGTGCGCAAAGTGGAGAGCTGAGACCAATGTTGCCTTCAGCCTTTACGGAACACCACTTGAGTCAACAACTTATAAGTTTGCAAAATGCCTCCAGAAGCGTTTTGGAATTATCCCAGAAGTTACTGACAAGAACTATATTACAAATAGCTACCACGTTCATGTAACAGAGCAGATTGACGCATTCACTAAGCTCAAGTTTGAATCAGAGTTCCAGGCTCTTTCTCCAGGAGGAGCTATCAGTTATGTAGAAGTTCCTGATATGAACAGCAACATCGATGCTGTAATCTCAGTAATGAAGTACATTTATGAGAACATCATGTATGCTGAGCTAAATACCAAGTCAGATTATTGCCAGTGCTGTGGTTATGACGGAGAGATCAAGATAGTTACAGATACAGACGGCAAGCTTATTTGGGAGTGCCCTAACTGCGGAAACCGTGATCAGAACAAGATGAACGTTGCTAGACGTACATGTGGATACATCGGTACTCAGTACTGGAACCAGGGACGTACACAGGAGATAAAAGAAAGAGTGCTTCACATGAGCAATCCTAAGCTCTAATAAGACTCTTTTGAAATAATGCGTGGTAGGTAGACACGCGGGGGATTATGAAATTGAAATAGAAACAAGAGCCGGGAGAGTTGCCCCGGCTTTTGTTGTAGAAAGGCTAGAAATATGAACTACGGGCAGGTTTATTATAACGATGTAGCTAACGGCATAGGATGTAGGACAGCTCTGTTTGTAAGCGGATGTACTCATCACTGTAAGGGGTGCTTCAACGAGATGACCTGGGACTTTAATTATGGAGTGCCTTATACCAAAGAGGTTGAGGATGATATCGTGGAATCCTTAAAGCCTGAATACATCGCAGGCCTTACTATCCTTGGTGGAGAGCCTATGGAAGTTGTAAACCAGAAGGAGATAAAGCCCCTTATAGAGCGTATAAAAAGAGAAGTTCCCAAGGCTACCATATGGATTTACTCAGGATATCTATGGGAGGAGCTCACTGATCCTGATAACAAAAGGTGTCACAGCGAAGACACAGATGCTATCCTCTCAATGACAGATGTACTTGTGGATGGGGAGTTTATGCTGGATAAAAAGAATCTGATGCTTAGATTTAGAGGTTCTGAGAATCAGCGAGTCATAGATGTAAAGGCAACGCTTGAGAAGGGCGAGGTAGTCCTGTCAAAATATAACGATAAAGACACCTCCAGACTGTAAAGTTAAACGTTTTAATTCAAAATATTCCATATTTGGTACGATGTAAGCACTTACATTGGAATATCTTTTGATATATCATGTGCATTGTAAGCAATAAGATTTCGTTGAATTTATGGATGTATTAACACTTATGCTAGGAGGCCATTATGGGAGACGAGAGATTTGATCTTTTAACCTTCGGTGAGATTATGCTTCGCCTTTCACCACCCAATTATGAACGTATGACACGTGGTGATGTGTTTGATAAGAGGGCTGGTGGCTCCGAGCTTAATGTGGCATCAGGAGTTGCGCTTTTAGGACTTCGTACAGGTGTGATATCCAGACTTCCACAGAATGCCCTTGGAACTTTTATCAAGAACAGAATAAGGTTTGAGGGTGTTTCAGATGACTATCTGATCTATGATGAGTCACCTGAGGCTCGTCTTGGGATTTACTACTACGAGAATGGCGCAGCGCCACGTAAGCCATCTATTGTTTACGATAGAATGAATTCATCTATAACCAGAATTACTCTTGATGAGATTCCAGAAAGCGTCTACACTTCCACCAGAATGTTCCACACAAGCGGCATATCTCTTGCTCTTAACAAGAATACCTGCGAAGTGGCTACAGAGATGATAAAACGCTTTAAGAAGGGCGGAGCCTTAGTATCTTTTGACTGTAACTACAGAGCAAATCTCTGGAGCGAAGAGGATGCAAGGGCAGCTATCAAGAATATCTTGCCATATGTTGATATCCTCTTTGTATCTGAGGAAACATCAAGACGTATGATGCAGAAGGATGGCGACCTTCAGGACATCATGAGAAGCTACACCAAAGAGTATCCTGTAAAGATTGTATGTACAACACAGAGAGAGGTTATTAGTCCTCGCAAGCATAACTTTACATCTACAATCTATGATGCAGACAGAGATGAGTTCTTTACTGAGAAGCCTTATACAGATATTGATGTAATAGATAGAATTGGTTCTGGAGATGCTTATGTATCAGGTGTTCTGTACGGAATGCTCAAATACAACGATGTAGCCAAGGCTCTTGCCTATGGTAATGCCACATCAAGCGTCAAGAATACTATTCCTGGAGACCTTCCAGCAAGCGATCTTAGAGAGATCGATAGTATTATCAGAAACCACCAGTCAGATGGGCCAACTAGTGAGTTGAACCGCTGACATAGCAATGCCGATTTACGTTCGCCATAACGTATTTCCTTTATAAAACCTCTAATGACAAAAGACCTGGGTGACCAGGTCTTTTAGTCATTAATATAAAAAAGACTTCACAGAGCAAGTAGCTTAGTGGAGAATTTTTTGTAAAGGGAATAATATGTACAATAGGCTCAGCACTGCTTATTATAGTTCTTCAGTGTAGAACAAAAATATTCAGAACGTCTGTAGCATGGATAAAGAATCACATATAACAGCATTGAATAGATGGGCTTAAATCTTCAAACATCGGAATAATACATATATTTTAGCTTAATAATATTTATATCCGATGCCGGAATGACATGATAAAATATGAAGTTGAGTGCTACCAAGAGAAATGACAGGTAGGCGGTTGGCCATATCCTATAGAAAGGAGTTTTTGTTCAACAAAAATCTTGCTAAAGGAGGGCCTGCTTATGATTATTGAGATTATAGGTGCAGCTGCAGCTGTAATATCGATTTTTTCTGCCGGCGTTGCCGTAGGAAAATACATAAGTAAAAACGACCGCCCAAGCCAAGGAAACGGTCGTTTTTAACGATTAAATAAACTGGCCAACCTTCTATCAGGTAGCACTCTTTTTGTATCTTTATAATATCACATTCTAGGTTATTATCAAGCATCATATTGATACACTGAAACCTCCAGAAGATGCGGGCGCGGTGATTCCTCCGCCCATGGCGGCACCGGGCATTGATATTACTGGAGTAATCTGGCTTGATGAGCTACCGCCCAATATAGTTGCGGGGCTAGGAGATGAGCTTCCTGTTGAAATGGCACTTGAGTTTGCTGCCTTGGATTTCTCATGTTCCATGAGGCCTTTGAGATACTCTTTGTCAGCTTCAGCGATTTCTTTCATCTCTTTTGCGCGGTGTTTGATCTTTAACATTTTTAGATCATCTTCAGACATATTGGGGTCTGGTGCATATAGAGTCTCTGACAATTCAGTAAGATCAAGGTCTTCCATCATCTCAGACATGGCCTGATTCATTTGATCCATCATTTCAGTCATGCTCTGTGAGGATGTGTCTGCAACCTGCTCAGTATTTTCTGCTATCGATGCCATCATTTCTTCTAGCTCGTATTGGTTTTCTGCTAATAATTCTTCAAGAGACTGCTGGAGTTCATATTGAAGATCCATCTCTGGAATGTATTGGGGATCAACATCAAGGTCACCATCATTAGCAGCATCGGCTAATTCTTCGCTGTCCTCAAGTTCTTCCAATTCCTCAGGATTTTCAGCTTCGTCTTCTTTCTTTTTATCTTCTATTTCCTCAAGCGCAGCACCAAAGCCCTTTTGGTGACGCTCTACCATTTCTTCCTGCTCCAGGTGAACGGCTTTTTTCCTTGCTACCTGCTCCATTGATTTGGCGTGATCTATAGCAAGCTGAAGCTCTTCATCATCGTATTCGCCAGTGTTTCGAAGTCTTTTTAGGCGCATTACTTCGCGCTTTGCAGCCTGAACGGCGCTCCTTGCACTGACCGAGTTTTTACTGCGGATAATTTGTGAAGAAATTTTCTTGAAACTATATTGAAGTTTTTTCTTCTCATTAGATATTTCTTTAGATTTCTTTCTGGAGGCCTTAAGCTGGTCAGCGTAGCTTACGCTTTGCTCAACGACGCTGGATTTCTTTTCCTGTTTCCAGCGGTTATACTCCAGTTTTCTCAGCATATCAGAACTGGAACCTTCAGTATTTTCAATGCTTGGACCAGAGGTGGATTTTGACGCAGATTCGCCCCATGAAGATTTACCTGTGTACATATTTGAGTATGAAGTTACATTACTCAGAATACCTACTGACATTTGCATCCTCCATGACGCATCTGGCACAAAAATCCATTTTGGCACATTAATCCTTATCACTATTTATATCGGCAGTTTGATCGATTTAGTTTAGATGATATTTAATGTTTTACATTTTGGTCATATTATTTGATCCAAATCATTTCTTGACATTAATTTGAAATGTGAATAAAATCATCTTTAAATATATTTATAGACGTTGAAGAGGAATAGTAACTGCGTAGGCGTTTCAGAGAGAGGGCTATTGGTGCGAGGCTCTTACGACAAAACAGTGAACCTGCCTTGGAGTTCTGTGTGAGATTACTGATCACAAGCCATATTTAGAAACGTATTCGGAGAGTGACAGGTTATGTAAGCACAGCGTATCCCGCGTTAAGGGTTAATGAAGAGAAATCTGGAATATTTGCCATAGACCAGATTTAAATAGGGTGGTACCGCCGATTACCTTCGGTCCCTGTTGTAGGGATCAGGAGGTTTTTTTATGCCTTCAATCCCGCATTTTGTAACGCGCTGGTTTAGACCTGCGTAACACAGAAACAATGAAAAGGAGAAGAAAAATGGCAGACAAAAAACTCGTAGCAGAAATCACATCCATGGATGAAGATTTCACACAATGGTACACAGATGTGTGCATCAAGGCAGACCTTGTAAGCTATTCTAACATCAAGGGATGCATGGTTATCAAACCAGCAGGATATGCAATCTGGGAGCTCATCCAGAAGCATCTTGATGCAAGATTTAAGTCAACAGGCGTTCAGAACGCTTATCTTCCAATGTTTATTCCTGAATCACTTCTTCAGAAGGAGAAGGATCATGTAGAAGGCTTTGCTCCAGAGGTTGCATGGGTAACACACGGAGGACTTGAGCCACTTACAGAGAGATACTGTGTACGTCCTACATCAGAGACTCTTTTCTGCGATTACTACAAGAATGAGATCCATTCCTACAAGGATCTTCCACAGGTTCTCAACCAGTGGTGCAGCGTAGTTCGTTGGGAGAAGGAGACAAGACCTTTCCTTAGAAGCCGTGAGTTCCTCTGGCAGGAAGGACACACAGCCCACGCTACATTTGAAGAGGCAGAAGAGCGTACACAGCAGATGCTCAATGTATATGCTGACTTCCTTGAGAACGATATGGCGATTCCTGTAATCAAGGGACAGAAGACAGATAAAGAAAAATTCGCAGGAGCTGAGGCTACATATACTGTAGAAGCGCTTATGCATGATGGACGTGCTCTTCAGAGCGCAACCAGCCATAACTTTGGTGATGGATTTGCCAAGGCATTTGGAATCCAGTATGCAGGCAAGGACAACCAGCTTCACTATGTAAATCAGACTTCATGGGGACTTACAACACGTACAATCGGAGCTATGATCATGGTACATGGCGACAATTCAGGTCTTGTAGTACCTCCTAAGATCGCTCCAATCCAGGTTGTAGTTATTCCTATCCAGCAGAAGAAGGAAGGCGTACTTGAGGCAGCTAATAAGATTGCTGAGAGCCTTTCAGATTTCAGAGTTAAGGTTGATGATACAGACAGAACACCAGGCTTTAAGTTCGCTGAGCAGGAGATGAGAGGAATCCCAGTTCGTGTAGAGATCGGACCTAAGGACCTTGAGGCCGGCAAGTGTGTACTTTGCCGTCGTGATACAAGAGAAAAGATTGAATGTGCAATTGATGAAGTTCCATCCAAGATGGCAGAGCTTCTTGATCAGATCCAGAATGACATGTTCAATAGAGCTAAGGCACACCTTCAGGCGCATACATTTGCAGCTCACAACAAGGAAGAGTTTGCAGAGGCCTTCAAGGAGACAAAGGGCTTTGTAAAGGCTATGTGGTGCGGATGCCGTGAGTGTGAGGACAAGATCAAGGAAGAATACAATGTAACAAGCCGTTGCATTCCATTCGAGCAGGAGAATCTTTCAGACAAGTGTGTAGTATGCGGACAGCCAGCCAAGAAGATGGTTTACTGGGGAAGAGCATACTAATTCTATTAGTTTTATAAGGCAAAAGAAAAGCAGGAGCGCCAAGTTTGGTTCTCCTGCTTATTTTTTCCTAATACTGCTTAATCTCTTTTCATCAGGTGACTATAAAATTTGCGCTTGTATTCATACATTCTTTTATCAGCAAGCATGACTACTGAATGGGTATCTCTATCCTCGGTTTCTGACCTGTAAGCATATCCGTAAGATACGCTGTGGTTAGCTTCCGGATCTGTTTCATCAAGAGCAAGGAGCTTGGAATCAAGAGTCATCAGCATGGAATCCAGCAGCTCTTTTTCTATATTAGTAAAAAGAACTAAAAACTCATCGCCCCCAACTCGGAAATACTCGCCGGTTCCTTCAAATACATCTTTTAGGCATGTGGCGAAGGATTTAAGGAGATTATCTCCAGCGGGGTGACCTGAGTTATCATTAACTTCTTTTAGCCCGTTCAGGTCAAGGCTAAGAATACAGAAGTCATCCTCCGATTGATTAAGTTCCAAAAGTCTTTTATCACAGCTTACTCTATTAGGAATATCCGTCAGATTGTCAATATAGGCTATCTGCGTAAGGGAAGCATATTCCTGCCTCTGGGCAAAGGTTCTTGTCATAAAGATGAAATGATGTAATAGCTGCGTTATAACAAAGAACAGGCTTCCAGCTGGAACAAGGAAGTTTAGTACATAGCTTTGTCTATAGTCTACAATGACGCTTAGCATTCCGATAATACCATACACTGTAAAGGAAAGTGCCAGAACCGTTAGTCCCAGCATCTGGATCCTGGTGGATGGATTCTTGGATTTGGCCTTTATATCTCTTATGTCATAAACTATCAAAAGAACAAGTCCCAGAAGGCACATAGCATAAAATGGCATCCTGAAGTGATGGATGTGCACCCTGTTAAAAAGATGAAGAGCGATAAAGAGTCCGGCAAATATAAAACTTGAGAATCCCAGAAAGATTGTAACGGAATTGGACTGTCTCTTGTGAAGGATATAAACAAGAAGGTACATCAGGGGCAGAATAAGATACATTGCGGAGTATTCCAAAAATGTGGCAAAGGGAGTACTAACATAAAAATCAATCACGTCATAGGCATTTATCATCCACAGGCCGGTAACTGAGCTTAGTATAGAGCATACAACCTGAGAGGATACCCCAGTTGTCCTTACATAGAACAAAAGAGATATTATAAGGAATACTAATCCAAACAGGATTAGAAAAATGGATGTAAAGCCAGGGAAAAGAACAGAATTTAAAAGAATCCTGTAAATGTCATCATAATTGCCAAGGAGAGGACTTAAGATATCAGCTCTTGAGTCGTTTTCCGTAATATACATTATGATCGATAGCTTTTTTCCTGCATAATCCTGCGGAAGTCTCACGCTATGGAAACCGATGCCGATAAAGGCCGAACCAGAGGTGTCCTCTGTGTATTCCTTTTTTATCAGTGTGTCATCAAGATATACCTCATATGCACAGAACTGAGTTTTAAACATTAGATATGGGAATGGAGCGCCAATGTCGAAAAGGGGCTGAGTCATAGTAAGGGCCAGAATATCTCCCTTTGAAAAGGTGGTATCTATCTGGGACCCAAGGTGTTCTAAGTTTGTGTTTAGATAATGTTCATTGCGATAAGAAATGGTCCAACCCTTGTCAAGGGTAATAACAGGATATTTGGGGGTAAAAGAGAACACAAAACTAAGGCCGGCAATTATTGCCAGCATGAGAATAACAGCAATGATCAGGAAAGATCTCTTTTTATACATTAGCCGTCACCTCCTGATCTTCCTTTCCGTGATGCTCACGTTTCATCTCATACATCCTGTTGTCTGCCAGCATATAGACCTCATTGGCTGAACTGTTTGGAACCTCAAAGCTGTAGGAATATCCATAGGAAACGCTATACTGAAAAGCCTGTTCCTTATGATTCCAGTCGCTTATGATAGAGTAAAGCTCATGAATGCGCTTGGTGAGATTAAGAGTTCTATCTTCCATCAGTATTACAATGAATTCATCACCGCCCATGCGCCCTACAAGATTGGCATCCCAGAAACAATCAGATAGAATTGTGGCAAAACCCGTAAGGAGGCGGTCTCCTTCGTGGTGCCCAAGAGTGTCATTTACTTGTTTTAACCTGTTGAGGTCCAGACTTATAATGGCATAGGTGCTGTGCTGGGAAGAAAGCATCTGCATCACCTGTTCACATCGGGCTCTGTTTGAAAGACCTGTAAGCGCATCAGTATAGGCTAAATCTGCGATTTTGCTTTGCATAGATGCAATATTTGAACTAAATAAACTGTAATATAGATAGCTGATCATGAGGCAAACTACAAATATCAGGGCTCCAAGGGTAAAACCAGTAAGCGAAGCGTTGGTTTCACCACCTCCATGACCATATTTTAAAATGTTGTATCTGACGATATCTATTACGGAAAAAAGCATGAAAGCTACAAGGCCAAATACAAATATGTTGTCTGCAGCAAAAATATTTTTTACATTATCATTTCTGTGAGCAATATAGTCCCGGAATATCAGGAACACTGAAATGACAAATTCTATTCCGGAAACAATGTGCAGAACATGCGTAAAATCTGAGAATCTGGCTATATGAGAAAAATGAACAACTATAGAAGAAAGGAAAAAACCAATATCAAGGACAAAAAGGCCTGCAAAGATTTTTTTCGTTTTTCCATTATATACACTCATAAGGTAGCCCACTATTACAGTTGGAATGTTATAAAGCGAAGCATACTCAAAAATTGTATTGTTAAGGCTGTTATCAAGGAGCAGGTCGAAAACCCTGTAATAGGACATAACATATATGCCCAGCATGATAGAGATTAACCCGCTAAAGAGAATTCGAAGGTCATTACTGTGATAGATAAAAAGATATGGTGACAGGATTATAAGGATGATTCCCAAAGTAAACAAAAAGGCACCAACAGCGATAGGGATAGAAGACTTGTGAAAATCAAGAGTAAGGATGTCATCTCTTTCTCCAAGAAATATGTTTGAAAGTCCGGAAAAAGAGGCTTTTCTTCCACCAATTAGCTGAATGGTGAGAGTTTTTCCTGCGTAATCATCACCAAGACTGATATAGTGAGTCTTTTTTGGAACAGTATTTCTGGCCAGGTAATAGTCCATTCCAAAGTCATAGATAAGTTTCTCGTCCAGATAGACATAGACAAGAGCATGGATAGAATAGAAAGAAAGACATGGATTATCAAAGCCCACATCATCAAGAGTTCTAGAAATAATAACTTTTTCGAACTCATTTATTACTCCAATGTCGGCTTCAGAAATATCATCGCAGTGGAAAAGCTGTCCCTTACAACCTATTGTCCAATCATCGTCTAAAGAGATGACAGAATCAGGAGGAGTTACTATCAGATCCATCATCTTAACCGAAAAAATAGCGGTAAGTATCAGGATAATAACAGCAAAGGACAACAAGAAAATCTTAATCGCCTTTTGATATTTCATAATAAAATCCTCTTAATTACATATATTTAGTATACTTCCATTAACAGAAATTGCCTAGCATATTATTCACAAGTAAAGGTGTTTAAGCTATTATTGAGATATGAAGATTAATTTACCAGATAATGCAAAAATAATATTAGATACAATCCACCAAGCTGGATATGAGGCCTATGTGGTTGGGGGATGCGTCCGCGATGCAGTCCTGGGCAGGATACCAGGAGATTGGGATATTACCACAAATGCTCTGCCTCAAGATATCAAAAAGCTCTTTAGAAGAACCATTGATACAGGAATAGAACATGGAACAGTTACCGTCATGATGGGAAAAGAGGGATATGAGGTAACGACCTATAGAGTTGATGGAAAGTATGAGGATAACAGACATCCTAGCGAGGTTACATTCACAAAAAACCTGACAGAGGATATGAAGAGGCGTGACTTTACTATTAACGCCATGGCATATAGCGAAGAAGAGGGCCTGATAGACAGATTTGGAGGGATAGAAGATATCAAAAAAGGTCTGATCAGGTGCGTAGGAGAGCCAAGAGAGAGGTTTTCTGAGGATGCTCTCAGGATCATGAGAGCGATAAGATTTTCAGCTCAGCTTGATTACTCAATAGAAGAAAAGACTAAAGAAGCAATAAAAGAGCTTTCGCCTACTCTTGAGAAGATTAGTGCTGAGAGAATACAGGTTGAGCTTGTGAAACTTCTTTTGTCAGATCATCCAGAAAAAATGAGAGATGCATATGAACTTGGTATAACAAAGGTTATACTGCCTGAGTTCGATGCATGTATGGAAACAGAACAGAACAATATCCATCACGCTTACTCCGTTGGTGAGCACATCATAAAAGCTATGGAGGTAATAAGGCCAGACAGAGTATTAAGACTCACTATGCTAATGCATGATATGGCAAAACCTGCTACAATTACAGTAGATGAAGAAGGAATAAGCCACTTCCACGGACATGATGTGGAAGGTGTGAAAATGGCCAGGGATATTTTCAGAAGGCTGAAATTTGACAGAGATACCATGGATAAGGTTTGCAATCTTATCCTGCACCACGATGAAAGATTCGAAGCTACCCCCAGAAATGTTAGAAGAGCCATGAACCGCGTAGGCGTAGATGCTTTTAACGACTGGCTGGAGGTCAGACATGCAGACACTCTTGCCCAAAGCGAGTTTGCAAGAGAGGATAAGCTCAGAGATATTGATGATATAAGAGCCCTATACGAGGAAATCCTCAAGGAAAAAGAGTGTGTCACCCTAAAGGACCTTGCTGTAAACGGCAAAGACCTTATAGAACTTGGAGTAACGCCTGGAAAGACAATTGGAAATATACTAAGTAATATGCTTTCGGATGTTTTGGACAATCCAGAGCATAACACCAGGGAGTATTTGCTAGAGCCGGAGCGCCTAAGAGATTTTATGAGGGATCATTGAGGGGATAAAAGTGAAAAAGATATTGGCTCTTTTGTTAATTGGAGTAATGATCATGGCCTCAAATTCCGCAGTAGTATCAGAGGCTACAAGCGGTGGGAAGGTTAACGTTTCTCTTATTGGCAGGTATGATTCAGCTGATACTGCAGCCATTAGGTCTATTGATGTGGATAAAAAGGAAATACGACTTAGAAATCACTCCACAGGCAAGACCTATACCCTTAGCTACGACAATACCAGTATGATGTATGACATCTATGGAAGGGCTCTTTCTCCAAGGCTCTTGGAAGTTGGACAGATTGTAGATGTTACTTTTTTAAAGAGTACCAAGCATATCACAACGCTGGATGTTTCAAGGAAGGCGTGGACTATTGCAACTACAAGAGACCATGATTTTGTCAGATATGATGGCACAGCAAGAGTAGATGGCAGCATTTATAAGATTGATCCAAGGACTCTTATCATAGCCGAAGATCAGCTGGCTCTTGCAGAGGATATCCTTGAAACAGACACGGTTACAGTTTGTGGTATAGACAATGATATTTATAGCGTTGTTGTAGAGAGCGGGCATGGCTACGTGAGTCTATCATCTGAAATGGTGGAAAACCAGAGCCTTGTTGGAGCCTGGATTGAGCTTGATAACGCAGTGATTCACAAGATTTCGCCTAACATGCTCCTAAGTGCGCCTGAAGGGGACTACACACTTCAGATACTTGGAAATGGAGCCAATTATCAGACTGAAGTTAACATATCCCGTAATCAGGAGACAGTTGTTGATACAAGTGAAGTTAACATTTCAAGGCCCAAGGAAGGCCTTGTTACATTTGAGATTGAGCCGGAAACAGCAGAAGTTTTTGTGGACGGTCAGAGAGTTCTGACTAAGGTTCCTCAGAGCATCCAGTATGGTTATCACAATCTGAAAATCTTAGCGGAGGGCTATATTACCCAGACCAAGTACCTCAAAATAGGAACACCCAAGTCCGTTATCAGCTTATCTTTGGAAAAGGATTCTGCAGCAGTTGAAAGTAGTAGTGCGGCTTCAGCATCTACGCTTCCTCATAAGGAATCCTCTGATCTTAGCAACAAAGACGCAAGCAGGGATAAGAGCGCAAGCACAGCAACTACGGCTGAGCAAAAGAAAAAAGAAACAGTAAGCCAGAATTCATCTGATAATCCAGCGCAGAACAAAGTAATCGAGGGCTACAGGATATATGTGGATGAACCAAATGGAGCAGAGCTTTATTTTGATGGCAGTTATATTGGAATGATTCCATGTAGTATAGCCAAGATTTCAGGGAACCATGAAGTTATCCTGAAAAAAGATGGCTACGAGACAAAGAGTTATAGAATCCACATAGATACTTCGAAAACAGATCTTGATTATAAGTTCCCACCTATGATCAAGATAAAGTCTGATGAAGATTCATCATCAAGTGCTACGACAGCTTCAAGTTCATCAAAAGATGCTTCTTCAGATGCTTCATCAGAGAAATCTTCAGATTCATCAGGGGATGCTTCTTCAGAATCCAGTTCTGGCGGACAGGACTCCTCCAAGGATGCAAGTTCAGGAGAAAGCTCTGATGATAGTTCTTCTTCCTCATCATCTGATGGAGGAACACATTCAGGCAGTACAGAAATAAGCGATGCAGCAAGCACAGCCTCTGCATCTTCAGGAGATTAAAATGAGATTAGACAAGTATTTAAAAGTAACAAGACTTATAAAAAGACGCACAGTTGCCAACGAAGCCTGCGATGCAGGAAGAGTACAGATAAATGGCCGACCAGCCAAGGCTTCTGCAGAGGTGAAGGTTGGAGACAAGATTACGATTGGATTTGGTAACAAAGACGTAAATGTAGAAGTATTAGATGTGCAAGAAACCATCCATAAAGAGGACGTAAGTCAGCTTTATCGTTACATTTGACACGAAATAAAAAACTGTATTATTATAAATTTAGGTAAATATCAATATTTTTTGTATGAGGGAAAGAATTATGGCAAGGCGAGCACGCTATAAAAGGCGTCGCTTCCAAAATACGGCAGGTATGATCTGGGCTAGTATCGTAGTGTTGATCTTAGTCACGGTAGTATCTATATCGAGTGTTTCACTTGTTAAAAAAGCTAATGAATATCAGGCTAGAGAGGAGGCACTCGTTGCACAGATCGAAGAAGAAAATAAGAGAAGTGCAGAGATTGCCGAATTTGAGAAGTATACGCATACGCGTAAGTACATAGAGGATACAGCCAGAGATAAGTTGGGACTAGTATATCCCGGGGAAATTGTCTTTAGAAATGAAGACAACTGATCATGAACTAAGGCGCAGGCATCAATACGAGGAAACGTATGAAGTCTGCGCTTTGCTTTATTCCTTAGGCATATTATGAATAATTTTGAAAATAAAGTTTATGAGTTTATAAAAGTTAATAATATGATCAATCCCGGAAGCACTGTGCTTGCGGGTTTTTCGGGTGGTGGCGATTCAACTGCCATGCTTCTTGTGCTGCGCGCCCTAAAAAAGGTTCTTAACATTAATATAGTTGCAGTGCATGTAAATCATGGTATCAGGAAAGAGGCAACTGAGGACGAAGCCTTTGTAAAGGCCTTTTGTGCCGAACACGATATAGAGTGTGATTTTTATAATAAAGACATTCCAGCTCTGTCCAAAAAGTGGAAAATGACTGAGGAAGAAGCAGGCAGACGCGCTCGCTACGAAGCATTTGAGGAAACAGCTAAAAGAAAAGGCGCAGACTGTATAGCTGTTGCCCATCATCAAAATGATGTGGCTGAGACACTTCTTATGAATCTTCTAAGAGGGAGCGGGCTTCATGGAGCAGGCGCTATAAGACCGGTAAGAGGAAACATAATAAGGCCTTTTTTATGCGTCACACGAGATGAAATTGAGAAATATTTAAAAGCAAAGAGACAGCTCTTTTGCCATGATAAAACCAATGATGAGAATATCCATACCAGAAACATAGTGAGAAATATTCTCATTCCCAAAATGGAAAAAGATGTTAATAGTAGTGCTGTAGCGCATTTGTGCAGAGCTGCTATTGAGTTTGCCAAGGCAGATGATTATATCCAGAATAGGACTGATGATGCTTTTAAGCAGATAGTCAAAGGAAATAAGAGTAATCTTTTGATAGATCTGAAGGCTTTTAGAGACTGCGATGAGGCTATTAAGGCCAACATTATATTAAAAAGTCTTGAGAAACTCACACCTCACAGAAAAGATATCACGTCAGCCCATGTTGACTCTATACTTGCTCTTTCTTGTGATTCAACCGGAAGTGCCTCTGTGGATCTGCCATATGGGCTTGTTGCACTTAGAAGTTATGATGAACTTACAATAGGAAAAAAGGACATAAAAAAAATACCTGATAAGGCCAAAGAGTTAGAAATACCGCGGGATTTGGATGTGGGTGATAAAATATCATTAGATATTCCAAATTTAGGTGTGGCACATATAAGTATATTGCAATATAATGGTGGGAAACTGTTTCCGTCGTCAGCGTATACTAAATGGTTCGATTATGATAGAATACAAGGAGCTGTTTTTAGATGCCGCAGACCAGATGATTACATCCTTCTAGAGCAGGAAGATGGCCTTCACAAGAAGAAAATAAGCAAGCTTATGACCGATGAGAAGGTTCCACAATCCAAACGGGATGAGATTTATCTCTTGACGGATGGTAGTAACGTTTTATGGGTTCCGGGAGTTAGAATGAGTGGAGCCTATAAGATCAGTGATACAACAGGCAGGATATTAGCTATAAATATTGAATAATGGAGGTTTTTAATAATGGCTGAATCAGTTCGTGTCCTTCTTACAGAAGAGGAAGTGGATAAGAGAATCCAGGAATTAGGAGATATGATTAGCAGGGATTATCAGGGGAAGTCAATTCACCTGGTATGCGTCTTAAAGGGCGGTGTTTTCTTTATGTGTGAGCTTGCTAAGCGTATTACAGTTCCTGTAACTATGGACTTTATGTCAGCTTCCAGTTATGGAAGTGCTACAAAATCCAGTGGAGTAGTTAAGATTGTCAAGGATCTTGATGAACCACTCAAGGACAGAGATGTTCTTATTGTTGAGGATATCGTTGATTCAGGCAGAACTCTTTCATATCTTATAAAGATGCTCGGAGACAGAGGACCATCCAGCATCAAGCTTTGTACATTACTTGATAAGCCAGAGAGAAGAGTCACAGATGTCAAGGTTGATTATACAGGATTTGAAATCCCAGATGAGTTCGTAGTAGGTTATGGCCTTGACTACGACCAGAGATATCGCAATCTTCCTTACATTGGTGTAGTTGAGTTCAATTAATTATCCTTGAAGGGGGTAAGGGGAATTTGAATAAGTCCAGAAGTTTTAATTCGCTGTTCATAATTATTCTGATAATGCTTGCTTTTGTAGTTGTTATGGAATACGGCAGCGGACTACTAAATAATAGTAATGATGTGTACAACGTGACAACACTTACCAGAGATATAGAAGCTGGTCAGGTTGGAAAAGTTGTCATTATGCCAAATGCAGAGACTCCCACTGGATCTGTAAGAGTATTGTTTACTGACGGAAGTGACGAGGTTCTTTTTTACTCAACAGACGTCACAAAGGTAGAAGCTCTTTTGACTGGAACAGATGTGTTATTGGAGGTCAAGGACATACCTTCCGAAAATATACTGATAAACGGTATTATTCCAATAGTAGTTGGTCTTGTTATCATGGTGTTCTTCTTTACAATGATGACTGGAATGCAGGCTGGAGGCGGAACAAATGCCAAGATGATGAATTTTGGCAAGAGTAGAGCCAAAATGTCTACCAGCGAAGAGAATAAGACCAAGCTCGATGACGTAGCCGGACTTAAAGAGGAGAAGGAACAGCTTGCAGAGATCATTGAATTTCTAAAGGATCCTGCCAAGTTCACCAAGGTTGGAGCAAGAATACCTAAGGGAGTTCTTCTTGAAGGTGCTCCTGGTACTGGTAAGACGCTTCTTGCCAAGGCTATAGCCGGAGAAGCAGGAGTTCCGTTCTTTACAATATCAGGTTCAGACTTTGTTGAGATGTTTGTTGGTGTAGGTGCATCAAGAGTTAGAGATCTTTTTGCAGATGCAAAAAAGAACGCACCATGTATCGTCTTTATCGATGAGATAGATGCCGTTGCCAGAAGACGTGGAACCGGTATGGGTGGCGGACATGATGAAAGAGAGCAGACTCTTAATCAGATGCTGGTTGAGATGGATGGATTTGGAACCAACGAAGGAATCATTGTTATGGCGGCTACAAACCGTGTAGATATCCTTGATCCAGCTATCATGAGACCAGGACGTTTTGATAGAAAGATCACAGTTTCCAGACCTGATGTAGGCGGAAGAGAGGAAATTCTCAAGGTACATGCCCGCAATAAGCCACTTTCCGATGATGTTGATCTGAAGAAGGTAGCACAGACTACAGCAGGATTTACTGGAGCTGATCTTGAGAATCTCCTTAACGAATCTGCTATTAATGCAGCCATGGGTAACAGAGGAGTTATCAAACAGGAGGACATAGAGCGAGCATTTATCCAGGTTGGAATCGGTACTGAGAAGCATAGCCGTATCATTTCCGACAAGGAGAAGAAGATCACGGCTTATCATGAGACTGGTCATGCAATCTTGTTCCATGTTCTTCCAGAAGTCGGACCAGTACATACAATATCTATCATTCCTACAGGACTTGGGGCAGCTGGTTATACAATGCCACTTCCTGAAAAGGATGAAATGTTTATTACCAAAAAGAGAATGCTTGAGGATATCATGGTTTCTCTTGGCGGAAGAATTGCAGAAGAGATCATTTTCGGCGACATTACTACTGGCGCTTCAAGTGATATCAAAAAGGCAACTACTGAGGCCAGAAACATGGTTACCAAATATGGCATGTCGGGGAATATAGGCGTCATAAATTATGATGAGAATGAGGAAGATGTATTTATCGGATACGACATTTCTCATTCCAAAAAGCACAGTGAGTTCATGGCGGGGGAAATCGATAAAGAAGTTAAGATGATCATCGATAAATGCTATGATAAAGCTAAGGAAATAATACTTCAGTACGAAGATATACTCCATAGTAGTGCGAATCTGCTGATTGAGAAAGAAAAGATTGGCAGAGAAGAATTTGAAGCTCTCTTTGAGGGGAGAGAAATCATTACTGACGTGGATGTAGAAATATAATTTAGTAATAATGCACAAAAACATACAGCTGTTTTTGACAAATTTGTGAAGTATTAGTCTTTACGCGGGTATGGGTGGATGTTAGTATAATATGCGTAACCCCCCAATACATTATATAGTTTTTTGCTATACCCCATAAGAAAGAAATACCTTCTCTAAAAAGACAGCGTCGTAGCTGTCTTTTTTGCATGTATAGGAAAGAGTATGAACACAAAAGCTTTATTTCATGATATGACCCTGGATTATTTAAGACCAGCGGAACCAGATAAGAATAGAAAGACACAGGTAAGACTTAGAACTGCCGCAGGGGATAAGGTAGAACCTACACTAGTTTGGGGGAATGAGAGACGCAAGATGCGCCTTAGTGAAACTGATGGTGAGTTTGCTTATTTCGACGTGGAAGTGAAGACAGGAAGTGAACCTGTGATGTACTACTTCGAGATAAGTGCTGATGATGGCAATGTTTTGATATACGATAAGAGAGGCTGCAGCAGGAATATCCTTGATAGTATGAAGTTTAAGATATTTCCAGGCTTTTCTACACCATCATGGGCCAAGGGTGCTGTAATGTATCAGATCTTCGTTGACAGATTCTGTAATGGAGATAAGTCCAACGATGTACTGACTGGAGAATATGTTTATAACGGACACAAGAGCATTCATGTTGATGAATGGAGTCAGTATCCTGATTCAAAATGGGATTTTGGAGAATTTTACGGCGGAGACCTTAAGGGTGTAATGGACAAACTTGATTACCTTAAGGACCTTGGAATAGACGTGATCTATTTTAATCCACTTTTTGTTTCTCCATCTTCTCACAAGTATGATACTCAGGACTACGATCATATTGATCCACATTTTGGAGTGATACTTGAGGACGAAGGTGAACTCAATGACGGCTCAGAGGATAATTCAAAGTCCACAAGATATATCAGCAGGGTGACAAGTAAGAGGAATCTTGAAGCCAGTGATGCCCTTTTTGCGCAGCTTGTAGAAGAGGCTCACAAGAGAGGCATAAGAGTAATTCTGGACGGAGTTTTTAACCACTGTGGTTCCTTTAACAAGTGGCTGGACAAAGAGCGTATATACGAAAAGGCCAGCGATTATAAGAAGGGCGCCTATGTGGCTGGCGACAGTCCTTATCATGACTTCTTCTCTTTTAACGGAGGAAACTGGCCATACAATGGAAATTATGATGGCTGGTGGGGTTATGATACCCTTCCCAAACTCAATTATGAAGGCTCCAAGGAGCTTGAAGATTATATAATAAGAATCGGACGCAAATGGGTTTCTCCACCTTACAATGCTGATGGATGGAGACTTGATGTGGCGGCAGATCTTGGCCACTCCAGAGAGTACAATCACAAGTTCTGGAAGAGATTCAGGGCAGAAGTCAAGAAGGCCAATCCAGAGGCTATAATTTTGGCTGAACACTACGGACCAGCAGGCGAGTGGATGCAGGGAGATGAATGGGACACTGTAATGAACTACGATGCCTTCATGGAGCCGCTCACCTGGTTCCTGACTGGAATGGAGAAACATTCAGATGAATTTCAGCCCGCAAGAGTAGGTAACGCAAGAGAGTTCTTTGATACTATGAACTACTGTGGAGGCGAGAATTTCAGCATGCCTTCTCTGTACACTGCTATGAATGAATTGTCTAACCATGATCATTCAAGATTTCTTACAAGAACATCTCAGAAGGTGGGAAGAGTATCAGATCTTATGCCTTCTTCTGCAGAGACAGGAATCAATAAGGGTGTTATGAGAGAGGCTGTCATTGTTCAGATGACATGGCCTGGTGCTCCTACAATATATTACGGAGATGAAGCAGGATTATGTGGATTTACAGATCCAGATAACAGAAGAACTTACCCATGGGGCCATGAGGATAAAGAGATGATAGCCTTCCACAAGGATATGATCGCTATCCACAAGGAATGCCCTGAGCTTATTTCCGGATCTATCAGAGAACTTCTGGCAGATAATAATTTTATCGCCTATGGAAGATTTAATAGAACAGCGGCTGTCATTGTTGCAATCAACAATAATGATTTTGAAGTTACCAAAGAGATAGAGGTATGGCAGACAGGAATCCCAAGGGATGCCAATCTCAGTACTCTTTTATCTTCAGACAATACAGGTTATATCAAAGACGGATCAACTGTAAGAGTCAAGGATGGTGTTCTTACTCTTACGCTTTCAAGAAGATCAGGAATAGTGCTTAGATACAACAGCTTTGCACCTGTGTCAGATGATGAATTCTGGGCAGATAACTTCTTTGATTTTGGCTGATTGTGAAATGATTAACTTTATTTTTTCAGACAACGAGTATATAATGTACTTATCTATAAATTCAACGGAATAAGGGAGAAGAACAATGTTAGTATCCGCAAAAGACATGCTTGTAAAAGCAAAAGAAGGCCACTATGCAGTTGGTCAGTTCAACATCAATAACCTGGAATGGACAAAGTCAATCCTTCTCACAGCAGAAGAGCTTAAGTCCCCAGTTATCCTTGGTGTATCTGAGGGTGCTGGTAAATATATGACAGGTTTTGGTACTGTTGCAGCAATGGTAAAGGCTATGGACGAGAGCCTTGGAATCACAGTTCCTGTAGCACTTCATCTTGATCATGGTACATATGACGGATGTTACAAGTGCATCAAGGCTGGATTCACATCTATCATGTTCGATGGTTCACACTATGACATCGAAGAGAACGTTGCTAAGACATCAGAGCTCGTTAACGTTTCTCACCAGCTTGGTATTTCTATCGAGGCTGAGGTTGGTTCAATCGGCGGCGAGGAAGACGGCGTTGTAGGAATGGGCGAGTGTGCTGATCCAGAAGAGTGTAAGAGAATCGCTGATCTCGGCGTAGATATGCTCGCAGCTGGTATCGGTAACATCCATGGTAAGTATCCAGAGGGATGGCCAGGACTTAGATTTGACGTTCTTGATGCTATTCAGCAGAAGACAGGAGCTATGCCTCTCGTACTTCACGGCGGCACAGGAATTCCTGCAGATATGATCAAGAAAGCTATTTCTCTTGGTGTATCCAAGATCAACGTTAATACTGAGTGCCAGCTTTCATTCGCAGAAGCTACACGTAAGTATGTTGAGGCTGGTAAGGACCTTGAGGGTAAGGGATTTGATCCTCGTAAGCTTCTTGCTCCAGGCGCTGAAGCTATCAAGGCTACAGTTAAGGAGAAGATGGAACTCTTCGGATCAGTTGGAAAGGCTTGATTCGATCAGAACTAGATCAAATTGGGGCGAGGCCGAATGGCTTCGCCCTTTAATTTTTAGGGGGGCGAAACCAATGAACAATGAACTTACACGTAAAGATATTGAGGATATGGAGGCAGAGATCGAGCACCGCAAGATCGTTGTGAGAAAAGAGCTTTTAGAGCATGTCAAGGAAGCAAGAGCTCAGGGAGATTTGTCTGAGAATTTTGAATATTACGCAGCTAAAAAGGCCAAGAATCAGAATGAAAGCCGTATCCGCTTTTTAGAGAGAATGATAAAGACCGCCAAGGTTATTGATGACAACACTACAGAAGATCAGGTCGGAATGAATAAGACAGTCACTGTACATGTTGAGGAAGATGATGTTGATGAAACCTACAAGATTGTTACAACAATGCGTCAGAATTCCCTAAAAGGTCTTATTAGTATAGAATCACCACTTGGAAAACAATTACTTGGACATAAAGTAGGAGACCGTGTTACTATAAAAGTAAGCGATAATTATAGTTATAAAATAACGATAACTAAAATTGAAAACACAGGTCTCACAGAGGACGATAAGATTAGAGATTTCTGATGTTTTCCTTGTTTCTGGAGGTGTATATGCGAGTATTTCAGGACTTTAACCCGGAAGAAGTTGAGCAGGGCGCTTATGTCTTTAGTGGCAGAAGATTTCTTGTAACTGCAGGAGACGGAACAAAGGTCAACACTACAGCAACCTCAAATGGTGGAGTTGGCCAGATGTGGGGGAAACGCGTCACTTTTATTTGTGTCAGGAAAGACAGATACACCAAGGAACTCATTGATGCTTCCGGCGAATACTCGCTTAGCTTTTTAGATAATGAGCAATATAGAGGTGCTATGAAGTACCTCGTAGCCGTTTCAGGCAGGGATGAGGACAAAATAAAGGGTGCAAGACTCAATGTGGGATATTATCAGGGGGTTCCA
The DNA here is from genome assembly GCF_900102515.1 of Butyrivibrio sp. INlla14. Classification (GTDB taxonomy): domain Bacteria; phylum Bacillota; class Clostridia; order Lachnospirales; family Lachnospiraceae; genus Butyrivibrio. Next base: position 72,073 of record NZ_FMVS01000003.1, on the reverse strand, counting down.
CTTATTGAGGAAGCCAGCAATGTTATTATATGCAGAGTGCTCTATAAGAAAGAAATCGGTGTGGAGGGCTTTATAAAGAGCATTCTCCCAGAGGTAGAGGAAAAAGAAATAGCGGATTATGTAATTTACGTTGGGGAAATCAAGAAGGTATTGATAAGATAACTAGTTTAAAATGTGCTTATTGAGGGGCATATGATAGCAAAAAAAGTTAGAAATATCTTTTCTGTTTTGACCAGCATTTGCGTGCTTTTAGTTGGTGTACTATCAGGATGTGGAAATCCTTATGTACGCTTTGAGGAAGGTGCGCACATTTTAGAAGACTATGAGAACAGTATATCTGAGGAACTCAAATTCTTTGACCCAGATAAAACTGTGCAGATATCAGGATGGCTCGATGAGTCCTGTGTCAAAAATCTAATGGCTTTTCTAGCCGAAGAACACCCGGATTATACATTTGAATACAAATATATATCTAAAAACAGCTACGAACCAATAATAGATGCTGAACTGGCTTCAAAGACTGCCACAAGCATTGTCATGATGACACCCACCATGGCTAAAAAGCATGCAAAGAACAGGTATATAGAAGATCTCTCTGAGTATTGTCAGGACTTTACTGATGAAGGCCGTAATGCCTTTATGTATGGAAATGAGGTTTACGCTGTTCCCTGCACAAGCGATTTTCAGTGTATTTTTTACAATAAAGAAATACTAGATCAAAGTGGGCAAAAGCTTCCGGTTTCCTTTAAAAGCTTTGTGGAACTGTGCGACTTTATGAACTATGAAATGGGCATAAAGCCTATGTCGGCAGGGTTAAAGGACACAGATAAAGTTGCGGATACTGCTTTGGCTCTTTTGGCTTCGGGGTATTTTACCTCAAATGAAGGCAAGAAATTTGGAGGACGCCTGGCTTATGGAAGGGCGTCATTTTATGATGAGATAAGGCCGTATATGTCCAAGTGGCAGGAGCTTTGCATACATAAGGTTTATACAAGGCAAATGTGCATTATGGATGAAGCAGCGGCAATAGATGAATTTGCTTCTGGGAAGAGTTTTATGTACATGGGCGGACTATATGACTACAACAGAATAGTGGAGGCTAATCCAAATATTAAAATGGGCACAATGGCTGTGTATAGTGATTTTGTAGGAAGAGCGGCTCTTATTGGTGGATGTAACTGCGGCTTTGCTGTAAACAGCTTTGCACCCAACATACAGATTGCCAAGGAGGTAGTTGAGTCTATCTCTACAGAAAAAGGTCAGAGAGCCTTGTGGCAGGACAGACAGGGAAGCCAGACGTATCTAAAAGGAGTTGTTTTTGACAATCCAGAGGAATTTGATTCCATAAGACCATTGGAGGATTCGGGACGAATGGTAATGCCATGGAACAGCTGGGGAGATCACAGTAGTGAAATTTATAAAGTTTTTGGCGAGGAACTTCAGAGAGTTGTAATGGGTGATAAGAGTCTTGATTCAGCTTTTAAGTCGATTGATGATAGGGCTGGCAGTATTTTCAAAGAAAACTAAGAGGTCGTTTTTATGAGTGCAAAAAAGCAAAGTCGATGGAGTTTTAGTATAAAGACGCAGTTTAGAGCAATCATAGCTGTGCTTATTGTGGTGCCTATCGTGATACTGGGCATTTATATGTATGTAGTAGCTAGAAATAACCTTATCCAGCAGACTCAGATAGCCATGCAGGGAGATACAGAAGTTATCTCTAATGGTCTGGAGAGCAATTGCAAAAAAGAAAATGATGTAATTAACTTCTTAACTTTTGAAGAGCGATTAAGAGAAACACTTGAGCATGCAAGCAGCAATCCTTATGCCTTGTCTGAAGAGCTAAATATAAATATCGAACCTCTTATCTGGTACTACCTTAGTAGTGATAGTAGTATCGAGTCAATTATTGTGTATTCAGAGCTTATTCCTGCGGATCATCTTGGAGATTTTTTAAAAAAGCCTGCATCTGAGCATGAGAAAAAATGGTATGAGCTTTGCCGAAATGACTATAGCATAATGTGGGTAACTGACGACGCCGGAGGGGTTTATGCGATAAAGGCACTAGTAGATATAGCTACTTCCTCAAAGATTGTTGGTATGGTTGTAGTAAAGATAAGCAATAATGAGTTCTTTTCCCTTATAAATCACGCTGGATACTTGGATAATGGTATTCTTATCTTAGATAAAAACAGAAATATCATAATACATAAAGCTATAGACGATAAAAAGCTTGATACAGAAATATGTCAGGTTGCCATGGGATATGGACTTGATTTCATGGATAACCAGTTCATAAATACGAACGACTATTTTATGGCTTCTTCTGGAAAACTGACTAATGGCTGGAAGCTCTTTTACTATGTAGATAGAAATGAGATCACCTCAGATGTAGTATCAATCCTGATGTCAGACGTTGTGATAGCGGCGATATTGTTCATGCTGTCATTTGTTGTTGCATCGATTTATTCTGAAAAGCTAAGCCGCAGGATAAAGAATTTAAATGAAATAGCTGGCCAGATCAGGAAGGGCAATTTCGCAGTAAATGACAAGGATGGAACCAATGATGAGATTGGTAGCCTCTCCACAGCAATGGTAGGAATGGCAGGCCAGTTAAGCGAGATGGTTGAGGAAATCAACAGACGTAACGAAGAAGACCTTCAGATGAAGGAAAATGATATCCATTATAGAGAATGGCTGTTTGACTTTGTAGTTGAAAAAAATAATGATATCCTGGCAATCATTGATGAAGACAGCATGAAACCAAGTTTTGTAACAGCTAATGTGGAGGATGTTCTTGGTATACCATTAAGTGAAATACAGGATGATATAAGGAATATAGAGAAGGCGCACCTTATAGAAGAGGACAAATACGATACATTTGAAAGTATCATAGAAAATTGCCGTAATAAAGGCGAAGAAATAATACTGGATGAGATAGTGTTTAAAAATGAAAAGACCGGTGACCGCCTGTATTACAGAGGAATTATAGTATGTACAATAGATGATGGTGGAAAGAGAATTGCTCTGGCCCTCTATGACAGAACTCAGGAATTCAAGAGAAATCACCAGCTTCAGGAAGCACTTAGCGCAGCAGAAACTGCTAATAAGGCAAAGACTAGCTTTTTGGCCAATATGTCCCATGATTTCAGGACACCTATGAATGCTATTACAGGCTTTAACCTTCTTATTGACAAACATTCTGATGATCCTGATAAGGTAAAAGAATATACCCACAAGATCAGCCTTGCTTCACAGAATCTTTTGTCACTTCTGAATGATGTTCTTGATATGAGCAAGATTGAAAGCGGTAAGACCACCCTTGATATAGCTGAGCTTCCACTGGGACTATTACTGGAGGAGATAAACTCCGTTATAAGCTTCCAGGCAAAGGCCAAGAATCAGGAGTACGTGGTAACTGTAGGAGCCATGCAGCATGAGATATTCATAGGAGATAAGAAGAGGATAAATGAGATCCTAATGAATATCCTTGGAAATGCTATAAAGTACACGCAAGAAGGCGGAAAGATTGAATTTAATATAAGTGAGTCTGCTTCTTCTTCAGAAGGATTCCAGAATGTGACCTTTGTAGTAAAAGACAATGGAATGGGAATGAAGGCAGAGTATAAGGATAAGATATTTGATGCATTCTCAAGAGAGGAGAAGGGTGCAACCAAGACAATCCAGGGAACAGGGCTAGGAATGGCTATCACAAAGAGCCTTGTAGAACTTATGGGTGGAACCATCAGAGTTGAATCTGAGGAGGGAAAGGGAAGCACCTTCACAGTAAACCTAAGGCTCAAGGCTGTGGAAAGTAAGGATGTGGATTTCTGGAGCGGCCATGGAATTCACTCTATGCTTGTTATTAACAGTGGTATGGAAGAGGATGCCAAGCACAGAAAAGCCTATGAGAAGGATGCATTTTCTGCAGATTGCGCATATTCTGGCTTCGAAGCCATAAAGATGATAGATGATATGGCTGCGGAGAATAAGAACTATGACCTTATTCTGGTGGATGAGACTGTAGAAGATATTGATATTGTTGAGCTAATAAAGAATATACGTGGAAAAGACAAACGAAATAACAGTCTTATCATTGCAGTTGTGGATAACTATGAGAAGCTGGCGGATAAAATAAGAGAAGCTGGTTGTAATGAGGTACTTCAAAAACCAGTATTCAAGGTTAATCTGCGACAGGCTATTGATGATATTACAAAGCTTAATGAAGTCAAAGAAGAAGCAAAGAATCCTCTTGAAGGAATGAGATTCCTGGCAGCAGAAGACAATGATATTAATGCGGATATCCTGACAGAACTTATGGATATGTGCGGAGCCAAGGTCACTAGAGGATGTAATGGTCAGGAAGTTGTGGACATGTTCAAGGCAGCCAATGAGGGAGACTACGACATGATCCTAATGGATATCCAGATGCCTGTAATGAATGGCTATGAAGCGGCAGCAGCTATCAGGGCACTTGGTACAGACTGGTCACAGAGAATCCCTATTATAGCCATGACAGCCAATGCATATGCAGATGATGTACAGCTAGCCTTTGATGCCGGAATGAACGCACATGTAACAAAGCCTATAGACATAAAGGTTGTGGAAAAAACAATTCTTGAATTTAAGAATAAGTAAGGTTTGATTTAAGTCATAAATGTGAGAAAATATTGATAATGTTGAAAAAATAAATTGGCGGAGGTGGAATTGTGAAGGGCGTAAAAAAGATTACGGACGGAATATTCTGGATTGGTGGAAGCGACAAGAGACTTGAGCGCTTTGAAAATATTTTTCCTATACCAGAGGGAGTATCATACAACAGCTATTTTATTGATGATGAAAAGACAGCTGTTTTTGACACAGCAGATATTACAGTGTCAGATCAGTATCTTGAAAATTTAAAGGACAGTCTTGATGGAAGAAAGCTGGATTATCTTGTGGTTCTTCATATGGAACCTGATCACTGCTCACTTATAAGCCTTGTGGCAGGTCTTTTCCCAGAGGTAACAATCGTTGGTAATGCCAAGACATTTACCTTTATGGAGCAGTTCTTCCCTGAATCAGCTTCTTATAACAAACTAGAAGTAAAAGAGGGAGATACGCTTTCTACTGGAAAACATACCTTCCAGTTTGTAAACGCACCTATGGTGCATTGGCCAGAGGTTATGTTTGCTTATGATACAGCTAGCAAGGCTCTTCTAAGCGCCGATGCTTTTGGAACCTTTGGCGCACTTGATGGCGGAATCTTTAGCGATGAGTATGATTTTGAAAAAGATTTTCTGGATTCAGCAAGAAGATATTATGCAAATATTGTTGGAAAATATGGTATGCAGGTTCAGGCAGTACTCAAGAAGGCAGCAGGACTTGATATTCAGATGATTCTGCCTCTTCACGGACCAGTCTGGAGAAAAGATATTGCCTGGTTTATCGATAAGTACCAGAAGTGGAGCACCTATGAGCCAGAGACTGACGATATTGCAATTATATACGGAAGTTTATATGGACACACTGCAAGTGCTGCGCAGGCCCTTGCTTCATGCATCAGGGAAAAGACAAATGCTGATATTAAGGTATTTGATGTTTCAGGAACAGATGTATCATACCTTATTGGCGAAGTATGGCGCTGTAAAAAGCTTGTACTGATGTGCCCGACTTATAACAACGGAATTTATCCACCAATGGAGAGCTTTTTATCAGATATGAATGCTCTTGGAGTGCAGAACAGAGTATTTGCGCTGGCCCAGAACGGCACATGGGCTCCGGTTACAGTTAAACTCATGACTGAGAAGATTTCTACACTTAAAAACGTGACAATTGTAGATGAGAGTCTTACAATAAAAAGTGCACTTCATAAAAATGATCAGGAGAGCCTTGAACGCTTTGCAGATGCAATCATCGGGGCTTGATAACAAATTTATTTTTGGAGGTAGAGTGTGAAAAAGAGTATAAGTATGTTTAAGAAGGTAGTCGCTGTAGTCACTATGGCGGCAGCGATTGCTTGCGGCATAAAGGGAGCTCTTGTCGTTTCCGGCGGCGCAGGACTTGTATCAGAGGCAGCAGGAAGACCTGTGAGCATCACATCCTGCGTGATCCAGGGCGGCAATGTTGTGGTTAACGTATCCTGTTCAAATGTCCCTGCTTCAGATGATGGCAAATTCTATTTGTATTCAGATGAAGTGTATCAGGATGGAACCGTTGGCAAGATCGTGGCTTCTGCAGACAGGGGGAATAATGCCACTTTTTCTTTTCCTCTTGGATATAATTCAGGAGAATCAAATCTGTCTAAAAAGTTCCTGGTTGCTGTAAAGAGCGGCGGATCAATGATTCAGGTAAGTGATGAGCACTACATCACAAACCCTGAGGGAAACGCCTACAAGACAGTTGCCAGAAATGATCACGGCATCAAGGGTATTCTTCCAAATGATGCAAACGCAGCAACATTCAAGGATCTTGGTATTGCGCAGATGGTTTACAACCTCTACATGGGGGATATTGTCTGCCAGGCAACAGATCCAGGAGCAATCTTGTTTAATTACAATGGTGTTGACTATTATTTCAGCAGTGCAGGCCTGGCTCAATATGATGCATTTGTGGGCTTCTGCCGTAGCAACAATTTCCAGCTTACACTTACAATCTTAAATAACAAGACAGCCGCTGGAGCAGATCTTATTCATCCTCTTTCAAGGGATTCACATGTATGCCCAGGCTATGCGATGAACACCAAGGAAGATGGCGGAACTCAGCATCTTAAGGCTATTGCAGCTTTTTTGGCTAACAGATATTCAGGTGGTGCCTACGGTACAGTTGATAACTGGGTTATTGGTAATGAGGTTAATGCCAGAACAGAGTGGTACTACATGAACTCAACAAATCTTGAGCTCAATGTCAGCGAGTATGTGAAGGCATTTAGAATCTTCTACAATGAGATCAAGGCAGTTAATGCCAATGCCAGAATCTACAACTCTATTGATCAGGAGTGGCAGAGAAAATCAAATCCTGGATGTTCACTTTCCAAGGACTTCCTTGATAGATTCAACTACTACATGGTAAGAGAAGGAAACATCGACTGGTCTGTTTCTATTCATCCATACAATGCACCTTTGTTTGACCCATATGCTTGGAAGCAGCAGGCTCAGTACGTTAGCAATAATGTATCAAGTAAGTACATCACAATGGAGAACATTTATGTATTTACTGACTACATAAGCCAGCCAGCGTTCTTAAATCCTGCAGGACAGGTCCGCAACGTTGCTCTTACAGAGATTGGCTATACTTCTGAATTTGGTGAGGATGCTCAGGCCGCTTCTATCGTATATGCATATACAATGGCTGCCAATAATCCTTATATCAAGAGCTTTATCCTCTTTAGGGAAACTGATAATGCTCACGAAATGGAGAGCCATATTGCACAGGGGCTTAAAAACCTTGACGGAACGCCCAAGATGGCTTATAACTACTACAAGGCTATGGGAACTGCACAGCAGGAGACTTACAAGGCTCAGGCTTCAGCTATAATCGGGGCTGACGTTAATTCAATGGTTGCAAATAGAACGTTCCTTACCAGAAACGGCTGGTTTTTAAATGACTAATAAAGATTTAGATAAAGAATTAGAGACACTTAATAAGATTACTAACATGCAGAAAAACCTTCTTGGAAGCGTTTACGATGATTTTTTCAAAGCAGCATCAGAAGTTAATGCTGACAGCATTGATGGATCTGTATTTGACAAGGAATTCGAGCTGAATGCTCCAGAGAAAGAGAAAGAAAAGACACCTGAAAAGATCGAACAGGAGAAAGCAATAGGAGATGCGGCTGATTCCCTTGGAGATGCAATTAAGAACGCTAACAGCGCTCTTGATGAAGCCAAGAATCTTCTTAAGTCTGATCCGGAGATTGCCGGCATAAAGCCCAGGCAGGAAGAAGAGCCCAAGGAGCAGGAGCCAGAGGAAGACCCAATGGAAACTCTGGATAAGCTTATAGGACTTGACAAGATCAAGGATGATGTAAAAGAGCTTACGGCCTTTGTTAAGGTTCAGAAGGCTAGACAGGACCAGGGACTTAAGTCAGTTCCAGTATCATTACACCTTGTGTTTACTGGTAATCCTGGTACAGGTAAGACCACAGTTGCTAGAATTATAGCCAAGATTTACAAGCAGATTGGAGTTCTTTCGAAGGGACAGCTTGTAGAGGTAGACAGATCAGGACTTGTAGCTGGTTACGTAGGACAGACAGCTATCAAAACCCAGGAGCAGATCAAAAAGGCAAAGGGTGGAGTTCTTTTTATTGATGAGGCATATGCTCTTTCACAGAAGGACGACGCTTTCGGTCAGGAAGCAATTGATACTATCCTAAAAGCTATGGAAGATAACCGTGATGACTTTGTTGTTATCGTAGCGGGATACACAGAGCCTATGAAGAAGTTCATAGAGTCTAACCCAGGATTAAAGTCCAGATTCAACAAATATATAGACTTCTCAGACTATAGCATCGATGAGCTTGAGCAGATATTCTACATGAACTGTGACAAGTACGATTACAAGGTTGATGAGGATGTTAAGCATCAGATCAGAGCTCTTATTACAGCCAAGAAGATGGAGAACATCGAGAACTTTGCTAATGCCAGAGAGATCCGTAATCTCTTTGAAGAAATCATAACTAATCAGGCCCGCAGAATCTCCGGAATAGAGAATCCTACTGGAGATGATATGATGACAATTCTGAGGGAAGATCTGGAGGATTTGTCTGTAATATCCAAGACTACGGAAGAACAGGCTGTTGAGAAGACTGTCGATGAGACAGAGGAAAATACATCTATTTGACAATCTTGTGATAAAATAATACAATTTTCAGTGCTGATGCATATTAACATGCATCAGCATCTTTATCGAGGCGTGGCTCAGTTTGGTAGAGCGCTGCGTTCGGGACGCAGAGGTCGCAAGTTCGAATCTTGTCGCCTCGATTCTCAGTTCTAACTTTTTTCTATCTATTTTTTTACCAATGTCTGTAAGCAATGATAAATGATTGACTCAATTTCTTATTTTGCAACTTGCGGTCATATCAAATCAGGTAAACCATTGACTCATTATCCGAAAGTTTCATTAGGAGTCAATCGTCTACGGCTATTTGCTTGACCTATTTTTTATATTTTCATATTGCGGTCAATTAAAATCTCAAAATGTGTTGACTCAAAACACAAACAACCAGAATATGAGTCATTGCACGGTAGAATTTTTAATGACTCATATTAAGCAAAAAGGAAAATGAGTCTGAATTCTGAAAAAAGTCTAGAATTCATAAAACAGAAGGTATTTCATATAAGCATTGGAGAAGAAAGGACCGGAATGAAAGAAAAACTGAAACAGATACTTGATACCTGTCATAAATTTAATTCGGAACATATGATGATGCAGGCATTTGGCCTTTGCGGGTCTTTACGGGGGCTATATTTCTGTATTGTACATCTAGATTATTATTTTCATCAAAAAAGATGAGTGCAATTTTTTGCAGTACATCTTTAATTTTGCTTTCGACAAAAAAGTTGTAGCAATTGAAGGTGAACAATGATTTATCCAGGCATCTTCGATGCAAAACTACATCTGTACGTGAAAAACAAATAAAAAAGATGTAAGAGTATTAGCGTGAACAGGTGCAGTAACGGAGATTTCAACTTTTTGTTACAACTTTTTTGTTAGAAAGAGAATTTTAGATGTATTGGAATTTTTTTACCTTATCCGGATTTCTAAAAAATGCAAAATAGATGTAAATTCAATTCTAAAAGGCCCCAGTCACTCGTTAACGAGCCTTCATTTAATAAAATAAAAACTTACGTACAAAAAAATAACGCCTGAGGTAATTAGATGGTTCATTACCGTAGGTGTTATAATTGCAGAGCCGCTAGTTCAGCTTCTTGAATACTTCATTTGCCTTCTTTATCTCCATAAAGTAGCTTATGTAATAAACTACAGCGCCAATAACATAGGGAATAGTTACAGAGACAAACATGTCGTGGTAAGCGGATGGGGAGTTTTCTGTAAAATGTCCCAATATCCATATGCCCAAAAAGACGAAGCCAATAAGCGCAAGGTACTGTCCGATGACCACTGGGATAAAAGGAAAACGCTGCAGATAATAATGGAGCGATAAAATAAATGTGGCAAGAATAGAAATTCCAAGACACATAAATATATTCTCTGTGTAATTCTTATCTACAAAGCCTGTAATCTTTTCAAGGATAAGTTTTCCACATACTATAAGTGTGAAGGTTACACAGACGATGGATATAAAATTATTTTTGTTAATTAGTTTCATGCTTTTTCTCCTGTATGTGTTTAAGAGCCTGGTAGAATTCTGCCCTGTAGCCTCTGTTCATAACGATGCACTCGTCGTTTTTGAGATATATAAGAGTCCTCATATTGAGGTCCCCCTGAAGGCGTTTTATTTTGTAGAGATTAACTATGCAGGACTTGCTGATGCGCACAAATCCAGCTTCTTTATGGTCATCAATGATATTCTGAAGTGTCTCTTTTACCTCAAGATAGGTGTTACTGGTGTAGCCAAAGGTCTTGCGGTCCACAGTTTCAAAATAAAAAATGGAAGAAAGAGGAAATGTCACCCTCTTCCCATCAGAGATTCCTTCTATGTATTTAAGTGCAGGCCGCAGTCTTTCAAGAACTGCGGCCGTTTCACTATCTATCTCATCGTAATGTAATTCTAGGTAATTTTCGTCAAGATTTTCCTCTTTGGTCTTAAGAAACTTCATTGTAACCCCTTATAAAATAAACATGATGCAGAGGAATAAGTAGGAAAGCTTCAGATTTCTTTTTGTGAGAAGATATGCTCCACCGAATACGAAGCCACCAAATGCTGTATAAATTCCTGTCATCAGAGATCCCTTTGTGAGCCAGTGGCCAAGTCCCCATGTAAGTGCTACTACAATTCCTCCATAGGGAATCTTATCATTTTTAAACCATTTTTCAAACGCATACTGGCCAAAAACAATGATAAGAAGCACGAGGAAAACCTCGAAAAGGTAGTAAATATACTGGAATGTAAAAAGAACTATTCCCTTGCTACTATATTCTTTAAGGACCTTGCTGCCGTCCCAGTCGATCCAAGTAGATATTAGTATGAGTACTGTTCCTGTAACGAGAAGAACCCACTGCAAAAGAGACATCTCTTTTGCGCCCTGTAACAGGCTTTTTTGTTTAAAGTCCTTGATAAGGTTCACATCTGATTTGCGAGCACAATCTTTGACAACATACATTCCGCCAAGGCCCCATACGATGCAGGTCAGTATCCAGTGAAGAATGTTCTGCCATGGAGCATAACTCTTCCAATCACTGTATCCGTATATGTTAAATTCAATAACATAAGTAAGTAAAAGCTCAAAGCCGATTACACCAAAAGTCGATAAAGAGTAGCCGAGGAAATCAAGTCCCTGGAAAAATCTGTTTCTTTTCTTTGTAAGTGTTTGTGTATTCATGGTAAAAACTCCTTTTCAGTAGTGGTTTCATTTGATATACACACATTACCAAGTAGGGGTCTTAGTTACAATAATTTGGGTGCTAAGTTGCAATCAGGAGTGTTTAAGTTGCAATCCCTTACAAAAATGTAAGGTAACTGACAGGAAATGTAAGGCAAATAAAAGGCAGGGCATTTCCTTTTTTGTTACCATTTCATTGTCGGAAAATGTTAAGTCAACATAATACGTGCGGGAAAATATTCCTGATGACACGTTAAAAAGGAGTATGAAAATGAAAGTGTTAAAAAAGATTGGAAAAGTATCATTGATTATTGTATTAGTGATCAGCGCATTGCTGGTTGTAGGACTAAATTATAAGACAGTCCTTGCTATGCATAAGAATAAAACTGTGGTTGAAAGCGCAGTAGCTGTATCGGAAATAGACATACCTGACAGCGTGCAGATTGTAGGTCTTGGAGAGGCAACACATGGAAGCGTGGAATTTCAGGAGTCCAAGCTTGATGTTTTCAAAATGCTTGTGGAAAAAGAGGAATATAGTGCGTTCTGCCTTGAAGCAGACTTCGGAGATTGCCTTAGAGCCAATGAATTTGTTCAGGGCGGAGAAGGTGATGCCAGAGAAATTGCTAATAATCTAAGTTTTAATATATATCACACCCAGCAGATGGCAGATCTTCTTGATTGGATGAGAGAGTATAACGCTTCTGTTTCAGAAGATAAGAAGATAAGATTTTACGGCTTTGACATGCAGAATCCGGAAAAGAGTGTAGAGTACCTATATGACTACATGAAGAACAACAACATTACTGTCAAAGAGACTTCAGAAATTGACTATTTTATTGATGAGAACAGAACTGAGTCCATGACAGAAGATCATGTTAAAAAGGTTAAAGAAGAGCTTGAAGATATCAAAAAAGAGGTAACTTCTTCAGCTGCAAATGATCAGGACTTAGATGTCATTTTCGCTACTAAAGCTGCCGATAATATTGCTACATGTGTTGACTATGTGTTTGCTGATAAGGCTACATTAGCAGCAAGAGATAGGGCAATGGCTGACAATGTATCATGGATTCTTGAGCTTGAAAAGAAAATCGGAGCAGGTAAGATCATGCTTGCAGCTCATGATGGACATATTTCCAAAAAGCCACATAGTATGGTGCAATCTGTAACAATGGGAGGCCTACTTAAAGAAAAATTTGGTGATGCATACTACAGCCTTGGTACAGACTTTTTCAAAGGGAAAACAAATGCAAGAGTAGAAAGCATGATTTCTGATGAGTATAAGAGAAAGGACTTTTTCTTTACTACAGCTGATCCTATAGCTTATCAGGCCAAGTACATGGAAGATAAGAGATTTTATCTGGATTTTGAGAGCATTTCCTCTGAGGATAACAAGGAACTTTATGGCCTGGTTCATTCTAATGTATCAATGGGAACTCTTGGAGAGGCAGTATCAGATATGTATTATCTTGCGCATTTTGCTTACAGAATTGAGATGGCACCAGCTGACCTCTATGATGGAATGATCTACTACTATAGCGTTTCTGCGACTTCACCACAGTACTAAGTGTGCAAAAAAAATATTTCCAGTGATATGTATGTTTTGCTATGCTCGACAACAATCGTTTTTCGAATTAGAATCGAAGAAGACTAGATGATGAAAGGCGAGTGTATGAGAAAAGTATTTATTGTTGAGGATGATGAAATAATAGCAGGGCAGGTTGCCAAGCACCTTGAAACCTGGCAGATGAAGTCATTTAAGGCTCAGGACTTTCAGAATATCATTGGGGAATTTGAGAAAGCGCAGCCCGATATAGTTCTTATGGATTTAAAACTTCCTGCCTATAACGGATTTTACTGGTGCAGCGAGATCAGGAAGATATCCCAGGTTCCCATTGTGTTCCTGTCATCAGCTGATGACAACATGAATATAGTAATGGCCATGAATATGGGAGCGGATGACTTTATTGCCAAGCCCTTTGACCTGCAGGTTCTGACAGCCAAGATCCAGGCAATCCTTCGCAGGAGTTATGGAGAGAGCATTGCAGTTCATGAGCTTGAGGTAAAAAATGTAAGACTAAACCTGGACGATACTTCCGCAAACGTAGGGAACAACAGACTGGATCTTACCAAAAATGAATACCTGATTCTTAAAACCCTGATGGAGCAGCAGGGAAAAGTGGTTTCAAGAGAAACAATCATGGAGAGGCTCTGGGGAGCAGATGAGTTTGTTGACGATAATACACTAACTGTCAACGTTACCAGAATCCGCAAAAAGCTCGATGCTGCCGGAGCTGAGGATTTCATAGCTACCAAGAGAGGAATGGGATACATTGTTGGGGAAGAATAAATTCTGGGAAAAGAATAAAGTGCTCATAGTAACCAATGCATTACTGGCAGCGGTACTCATAATTGCAGGCGTTTTATACAACATAGAAAGCGAATTTCTATTTTATGAAATTAGCTTTCTTTTTCTGCTTACAGTTGTAGCTTCTGTAATTAGTTATAGAAAGAATAAGAAAGATATTTCTGATACTAATACTAAAGACAAAGAAACAGAGGATATAAGGGATACCAGATGGGAACAGATGCGGGAAAAAGAGGACTTTTTTGCTCTGTGGGCTCATCAGATAAAGACTCCGATCGCAGCTCTTAAGCTCCTTTTCCAGGACGAAGAGCCTTCTATCGGAGATTGTAAAAGAGAACTCTTTAAAATAGAAAACTATGTCAGCATGGCTCTTAATTATCTGCGATTTGAGGACATGTCAGGGGATATGGTCCTCGAGAAATGCCAGCTTGAGCCCCTTATCAAACAGGTGGTAAAAAAGTTTTCAACAATCTTTATTTATCAGCATCTGACAGTGGAACTTGAAGATCTTGATAAAGAGATACTAACAGACGAGAAGTGGTTTTCTTTTGCGCTGGAGCAGGTTTTGTCAAATGCGCTTAAATACACAAAGACAGGCGGAATTAAGATCTTTGCAAGAGATAATGCTGGAATCGAAATTGTAATAAGAGATACCGGTGTTGGCATTAAGAGCGAAGACCTTCCAAGAGTATTTGAAAAGGGCTATACCGGCTACAATGGCAGAATCGATAAAAAAGCCAGTGGCCTTGGACTATATATGTGCAAGGGAGTTTGCGATAAACTTGGCCACAAGATCCGTATTGAATCTGAGGTGGGCCGCGGAACTGACGTTATTATCTCAGTTCTGCGAGAGAAGATATCTGCCAGTGATGTAAAGAGATATTGATAGAATTCGATTTTAAAAGTGCCTTAACCTTACAAAAATGTAAGCCAGAACAAAGGAAATGTAAGCCAAATAAAAGGCAGCGCATTTCCTTTTTTGATAACCTTATATTGTCGAGAGACGAGATAAATAGTGGAGGAAAAAACAATGTCAGTTTTAGAAGTAAATCATGTAAAAAAAGTATATAAAACAAGAATGGGTACTGAGTCAGTTACAGCCCTTAAAGATGTTCATTTTAGTGTTGAAAAAGGCGAGTTTGTTGCAATTATGGGAGAGTCCGGAAGTGGCAAGACAACTCTTTTAAATATCCTTGCAAGCCTTGATGTTCCAACAGCAGGTAAGGTTCTGGTAAATGGAAAAGACTTCTCATCACTTAAGGACGGAGAAAGAGCTATCATGAGAAGAAATAACCTTGGATTTATCTTCCAGGACTTCAATCTTCTTGATAACTTCACGATTGAAGACAATATCAAACTCCCACTTGTTCTTGCAGGTGAAGACTATAAGACAATGGATGCAAAAGTCGAGCCTTTGGTAAAAACACTGGGTATAGAGCAGCTTCTTCATAAGTATCCATACGAGGTTTCAGGTGGACAGAAACAGAGAACAGCGGTAGCAAGAGCTCTTATTACTAAGCCTCAGATCCTTCTTGCAGATGAGCCTACAGGAGCTCTTGACTCCAAGGCAGCAACAAATCTCATGCATCAGCTGAGAGATATCCACAAAAGCGGCCAGACAATCCTAATGGTTACCCACAGTAATGTGGCTGCAAGCTACGCCGACAGAGTAATGTTCATAAGAGATGGAGAAGTTTTCCACCAGATCTACAGAGGTCAGATGTCCAGAAGCGAGATGTTGGATAAAATCTGCGATTCAGTGACAGTTCTCATGAGGGGAGGAGAAGAAAATGACCAGTAATCTCCTAGGAAGACTTGCCTTTAACGGTCTTAAGAATAACAAAAAAACTATATTGCCTTACGTTTTAGTAAGTTCAATAACAGTAATGGTTTTCCACATTTTGATGTCGCTTATTTACAGCAGATTTCTTGTAAGTAATGGACATCCAATGTTCTACGGAGCAGACTACATCGTATTATTTTTGCGCTTTGGAAGTATTGCAGTAGCAATCTTCTCAGTAATATTTCTCATGTATGGCAACAGGTTCGTACAGAAGTCAGGTAAAAAAGAAATCGGACTTTATGGAGTTTTAGGCCTTAGCAAGAAAAATGTCAGCAGAGTTCTCCTGATACAAAGCGGCGTTCAGGCGCTATCTGCTATGGTACTAGGGATACTTGCCAGCGTTTTTGTGAATAAACTTGTAGTTCTTTTCCTGTATAAGCTGGTCCACCAGCCTGTTGTAAAGGGAATGGAGTTTTCTCTAAAGGCAACAGTAATTACAGTCGTATTCTTTGGACTTATATTTATCAGCCTCTTTGTTTTCAACCTTTTGGAAGTTCGCCTGGGCAATCCAATCGACCTCTTAAAGAGTGAGAATCTTGGAGAAAAAGAGCCAAAGACAAAGTGGGTTCTACTTGTGATCGGCGCAGTAACTCTTTTTGCAGGTTACTTTATAGCAGTCAATATTGAAAACACATTTTCTGCTATCAGTTCACTCTTTACAGCAATCGTTCTTGTAACTATAGGAACTTATGCGCTGTTCATTGCAGGAACTATATTTGTCCTCAAGATGCTCAAGAAGAATAAAAAATATTATTACCAGACAAAGCATTTTATCAGCCTTTCAAACCTTATTTTCAGAATGAAGCACAACGCTGCGGGACTTGCATCTATATGTATTTTATCCACAGCCGTAATCCTTTTGATGGTGTGCTCAAGTTCTCTTGTAATGCTGGGCGAGCAGAATATAAACAGCATGTATAGGCGAGATATCGTGACCTGGTGTAAAAATGATGGGAGTAAAACCAGCGAAAGCTTAGAAGAATCATTAGATGAAGCCCTTTTGGCGGGAAATGTAGATGGAACAGAAAAAATAGTAAGACTCTACCATGAAGATCTGTGCTTTGCAGATGGAGAAGGACTTTCACCTTTAACCAGAATGACTGCAGATTTCTCACAGATGAGAGTTGTGTATATGATCACAGCCGAACAGTATAATGCATACACTGGTGATAATATAAGCCTTGGCCAGAACGAGATACTCCGCTACAGCTCTGCAGATAAGGTTAAAAAGGGCATCCTTTCAATATTTGATAAGAACTATCAGGTAAAAGAGAAAATTGGAAACGAATGTCTTGTAGAGACCTTTGATCCAGCCATGGGACTATTTTCAAAAGACATAATCGTAGTTTCTGATGAAAAAGAGATTGAGGCTCTCATAGAAGCCAAGAACACTTGTCTAAATGGAGAAAAGGCCTTGCTTGATGGATACGATGGTTGTTATCTTGGATTTAATGTTCCAAAGGATGTTGACAAGAGCAAGGTAGATATTGTCAGAAATGAACTATCTTCTAAACTTGAAAACGCCGAGGTTGGCTACAAGGCAGAAGAACAGAAAGTATTTTACAGTATTTATGGCGGAACATTCTTTGTTGGAATTTTCCTTGCAGCTCTTTTCCTCATCGCAACTGTGATGATAATCTTCTACAAGCAGATGTCAGAAGGCATAGAAGATAAAAAGAGATTTGAAATCCTCTCAAACGCAGGCTTATCCGTCAAGGAAGCAAAAGGCGTCATCAGAAATCAGGTTATGATAATGTTTTTCCTGCCTGCGGTATGCGCAATTATCCACATTATTTTCGCAAGCAGGATATTAAGGCTATTCCTTGCCATGATCCTCTACGTTGACACATTTACTTTCAATCTGGCAATTGCCATTGTAAGTCTCATATTCCTAGGTACTTATGCGCTTGTTTATCATATAACATCAAGGCAGTATTACGAAATTGTATATGGAAAATGACTTAATGCTCAGTATTTTTCTTATAGATAGAATAGGTTTCTGATCCAGCTATTTTCGTCATGCCAGAGTTTACATAATTTGTAAAACCATCGCTGTAGCCATATAGAATAGGCCACTCGGGAGAAACATTGGTATTATCCCAAAATTCAGGGCCAGTGATGACATAAGCAGCATCCTCCATGACGTAAACTTCCTGGGGATTTACATCATAATAAAACTTCAGAACATATTTCTGGAAATCATCTGTATAAAAAATGGTATCAATCTGGCTTACATTCTCCATCTGGGAAAGAGCCTTATTGATATCATTTTCTCTTTCTGCAAGAGGACCATTGTAGTAGCCACCAAGGCTGTTAGAGAGGCAAATGGCAATAGACATAATAAACATCAGTACTCCAAGACCGCAGGAGACAGATTTTTTGTTAAGCCATGTGGAAGTTTCAGACATGGCATTTAGAAGCCCTATAAAAAGAAAAATCGCATAAAAGCTCAGTACTCGAAGATAAGGATGAACACTTTGGATGATCAGCATAACAGGCACAACTAAAAGTCCGCAGCAGGCAAAAAGAGAAAGAAAAGCATTACCACCATTTTTGCAGCTTCTAACGGCGATAACAATATTAAGCACTAGAATTAGCACAGTCAGAACAAGAAGCAAAACGCCGGTATTTGCGTAGAAGTTTCCAAGAAGTGATATGAAGTATTCAGGAAGCTTTTTTATGCACTCCAGCCTGTCGATACTCTGGATATAAGGAGATGCCAGCATATAATCAATTCCGGTTCCAGCTGCAGAAAATGGAGCTTTTAGAATAATCTTTACCTGAGACAGGCCATAATAGGCGCTTTTGGAGTCTTTGCTAAGAAGATTAGCACCAATAGCTAGCCATATCAGAAGGTATAAAAAGAAAGTTGCTATAGCCGCCATAAGACCGCTGGCAATAAGCCTGAACAGATCACGATATCTCTTTTTCAAGAGAAGAAAAAGACCACCTGAAATACATACTGGAATAACCCAGTAAATGGAGCTTGGCACCGTATAGAGCCCAAGTGTAAGGGCAGTAGCAAAGGTCACATTGTACCTTAATCTGCAGTCTCCAAGGGATATTTTATAGATGGCACAAGTGGATATCAGAAGACAGCAGGCAGCCAGAGTATAACCTCTTCCCTGAAAAGAGAGCCTGAAGGGCAGGTAGGAACCGGCGTACAGGGCCATGGCTGAAAAGGCAAAAAACTTATTCATGAATTTATTGCACAAATAATAGATAAGTGAAAGATTAACTACTCCGCAGATCACTGAAATGCCGCGAAGACCCACATAAGGATTACCAAAGAAATCAAGAAATGCGGACAGTACAGAATAACCCACATGATTGTTTGGAACGGGCCAGTGGATTGCAGCATAGATGGGGCCTCTACTGATAAAATAGTAGTAGGTATAAAGCTCATCATACCAGGGGCCATTTTTAAACATGTTGATAATGTAGATTATAGCTACAATTCCAATGAGTATTGCTGCCGCAAGATGTTCCTTTATGGTGTCTACTAGTCTGTTCTTATTCATTATCCAATCCTTCTAATCTGTAAATATTTATCCAATATCTCTCTATAAGGAAACTACCTGAAAGCGGGCTGGTTATGCCCTCTTTTGCCCAGTTATCAACAATTTCCTCTCTTGAGTTAAAGCTTCCAAAGAAGTATACGTTCTGTGAGTCTGGGGCATTTTCATCTTTTACCAGTGACTTTACCTTGGACTCATCGATATTATCCGTGATATTTCCCATCATATCCTTTAAAAGTGGGTCAATTTCTGCTTCATACATATATACCTGACAATCTGGCCTGTAAAAGGAAGTGACAGCGCACACGTGGTCAAAGTTTGTGATAATGATCGATCCTTCTGGAATTTCGCTAAGGGCAGGTGATGCAAGCTGCATCTGAGCAAGCTTATTGCCTTCCTCGTCTCCAAGGCCTTTCATATTTAGGCCACATACCATAAGCATTGGTATAAATAGAAGTACTAAAAGAGGCTTATTTACAGCCTTTTCAGACATGTAGGCCACAAAAATCCACAATCCGCCAAGAGCAGGAATCAGGTATCTGTACACAAATATAGGAGTTCCAAGGGCTGACAGAATAAATCCGCTGATAACTACGATAATTGCAGGCATAAGGCAGCAGAGGGCAAAAGATATATCGCTTTTTGTAGCTCTTTTTATAAAGAGGATAGTAAGTACCAGAAGCGCTATTATTAAAAGACCTGCCGAAATTACAGGCAGATTGCCCATATAAACCACAGGAAGAAGTACGAACTTGGCGCAGCCCAGGATACTTCTAAGAGTCAGAGGCTGTATCCAGTACTTGCCGGAAATAGAATCCATCTGATTTTTCAGGTGTGGTAGCCAGGGCAGATATAGCAGGATAGAGGCTAGTACACTGGCAGAAAAACGCACCCAAAGAGATTTCTTATCATTGAGTTTACCTAGAAGAATTCCTATAAAGAGAGCTCCATAGCAACCAATTACAGCTATGCACGCATAATATTGAGTGTAGGCCGTAAGAATACCAACCATGAAAAATAATATCCAGGTCACGTTTTTTCTTTTGTCATCACCGCTGAGAATATTATGAGTAAGCATGATCTCCGAGGTGATGAGGAAAAGAGCAAGCGAATACATTCTGATCTCGACATAGTAGGTGGGAATCTGAGGCATCATAGTGATAAGCATCATGAAAAGGCCGCTAGTCATTAGGCCAAACCTGCGCCTTATATAGGTTACTGACAGGATAAAAATGAAAATCCAGGGAAGGAGCGATGCAATTTTGGATGCGATGATAAGCTTATCAGTGCCGGCAAAGGCACAGATTATTGAAGTTATTACTTTTAGATAAAAATAATAAAGGGGCGGATGAACGTCCCTTGAAGTCATAGCTATGATCTCACCATAGCTTTTTTTTACAAAAGCAAGGGAAAAGACCTCGTCGTACCAGATGTCATTTCCCATTGCAAATTTACATATATAGGCAAAACATATAATAGAGATAAGGCAAAATATACCCCCTAAAGCCTGTCTCTCTTTCTCCCCGTAATTTCCCATGAACAAGTCCTATTTCTTTCTTCTGTCAATTCCCGCTTTCTTGTAGTGCTGCTCCTTGGCTTCATACATGCGGTTGTCGGCCACGTGCTCCAGCTCATCGACAGTATGATCAGGAAATTCACTGTGACTTACACATCCAAGTGAAATAGAAAGAGTGTTTGAATAGTTTCCGCGCCATATTTTAGCACGGGCTTCTATTTCACTGATAAGTTCCGTATAGTCATCTATATGGAGAATAGCCATAAACTCATCTCCACCAGTACGATATACCTGGCCATAAGGAGCAACAGCAGAATGAAGGCAGTCTGCGGCGCCCTTTATGAGCTCGTCACCAGCTGCGTGACCTTTTGTATCATTGGTAATTTTAAGCCCATTTACGTCTGCAGACAATAGTGAAAAGCCTTGATCAAGGCCGTTTTCTCTATATATGCAGATTTCTTCGTCGTATCTTCTGCGGTTGTAGAGCTTTGTAAGCTCATCTGTGTGAGCCATTTTGATCAGATTACTTTCCTTGCGTTTATCTTTTTCTATGTCCTGAACTGTAAAAACAACCATCTGAGGGATGCCATCTTCGCTCGTCTCTACAGTGATGTACTGGGCACGGAACCAACCAGTGACAACGTTAATAAATTCTGCATAGATGGATTTTTTACCTTGGAGACGATTTCTAAGTGTCCTAAGATCAGTAAATTCCATGAAAGAGTCTAATTGATCAGGGCTTATGTTTTTCTTCATTTCATTGACCATATAAGTATGGTCGCAACCCTCGATATTATGGGTGCTGTCTGCAGAATCTGCGCCACGAAGTGCAACCTCAGTCATATTTGTAAAGATCAGCAGATTAACATTATCATAGATACCCGCCATGGATTTTAAGGTGTTTACAGAATCATGGACCATGGTTTCCTGATTCTTGATATCACTATAGGTTCCAAGCAGCTCTTTAAGATGCCTCTGCATAGTCTTTAAGATACCAACACCTGCAATAGCCATAACTGTCATTTCTATTGAGCTTCCGGAAAGAACATTGGCAAAATAGTAATTAAACGAAGATATATCGGCTCGCTGTCCAGCATAGAAGGGAGCTGTATAGTATAAAGAAAGGCACATAGTAACGTAAGTAATAAAAAGAGATGTAAAGAAAATACCATAGTTGCAGTAGGCAAGGCTTAGAAGTGGTACAAGAAACCAGGTAAGCCTGATCTGGATGTGAGAGTAGGCCATATATACCAAAAGTATATCCAGGACCAAAAAGACATATACACTACCAATTACTGATTCTGGGAGGCGATTGATTAGGATCCAGTGAATAAGAGCCACGAGAATAGTGAGAGCAGAAAGTGTTGCACAGGTAGAATAGGTAACATCCTTAAAGGCATGGAAAAAAATGCCAATAGCGATAGCTGGCCCCGTCAATGCACAAAGCCAAAGAGCCAGATTAAGATACTTGTTGATCCTGATCCGGTTATTAACAAGAAATGTTTCATATGAATTATTATAGATACTTGTCATAACTTTATACCATATAGAATCACTCTACTGCATGCATTTAAAGTTACAATCCTTCAGAATAATTTTAACACTTGTTATTTCAATAAAGAATATATTTGTACGCAAAGTTATAAAAACATAACAATTTTAAAAAATATTTCAAAAATGTTGTTGACAAACTAAAACCACTAGTGTATATTTTATTTTGCTGTCGCGAAAGCGACTTTACATATATGCGATAGTAGCTTAGTTGGTAAAGCGCCACCTTGCCAAGGTGGAGACCGCGGGTTCGAGCCCCGTCTATCGCTCTAAAGTGAGGACATCCAAGAGGATGTCCTTTTTTAATTGTCTGAAATAAAAAGCCCGGCATCCTTGGTGATGTGGAATTCGTGACTTGCCTTTTTAATGATATAATTCTTAAATTCTGCATATCTATTCAGAAGATAGTGGTTCTGATTGCCGTGGCATGAAAAGATATAATCTATTAACGGGCCGGCGTCAGTAATGACTATTTCATCCTGGTATTTCTTCAGCTCCACTTTTTCAAATACGCTCCGCAGGATGTTAGCACCATTTTCCAAGCCAAATATTTTATACAAGTCATTGCTGGAAAGCACGATTCTATCATCAAATTCTTTTACCAGCTCTCTGATCTCTTTCATGTGGTTACTACTATATGTGCTGCAGACAAATCTTCCGCCAGGCTTTAGCACTCTGCTTATTTCTTTACAGGCAAGTTGGACATCCTCACAATAAAAAAGGACGTGACCCGCAATTACTAGATCAAAGGAATTATCTTCATATGGTATATTATTAAGATCAAATGCTTTGTAAGAAAAAGAGAAATCCCGTAGTTCGTTTGAATATGCTGATACCGCGCTTTCTATATTCTGTCTTGCATCATGCAGTATCCCGGCAGAGATATCTGAAAGAGTTATTTGTATATCTGTATAATTGCGCTTGGACAATTCGCTTATATTCTCTGCCCATAATGCTCCATTACCGCAACCAAGCTCAAGAATATCCATCCCGGAAGAGATTTCACATTCCTGTAATACCCAATTAAACCATCTTTGTTTATTTGTTGAATATTTGTTATGAAGATCTATCCTGGCAGAGATGTTGTTGGCATTTTGATATTGACTCTTCAGGTTGTTCTCCATTGAAGTCATGTGAATCAGATCAAGCATCTGCTTCCAATCGGGAGTGGCAGAGCTTTCTATAGCTTTAATGGTGGCATTTACACCTGCCTCAACATTTTTCATTTCATCAATTCGCTCTGAAAGCAGCTTTTTCTGCATCTTTAGGGCATTTAGAATGAAATGATTATCAGTCTGACCATTTGGTATTTCTTTTATCTCATCCAGAGAAAATCCCAGGTACTTTAAAAGCAATATCTGCTGTAGAATAGCAAAATCGTAATCTGTGTAAAATCTCGCACCTGATTCGGTTATATAAGATGGCACAAGCAGACCCTTCTGGTCATAAAATCTTATAGTTCTTACCGATACATGAGCCATTTTAGCAAATTGTCCGGATGAATAGTAGCCTTTTTTATTCATAAAGTTTTCTCCATTTAGGCATTATAGTTAAAAAATGCTTGAAGATTACGTAACGTCACCTTTTATAATCTGATTATAGCATGATAAGTTCAGTGCGCGCCTGAATATAGTCAAGATAAGATTGGAGGTATAACAGATGTTTCCAAGTGTCAAAGAAGCTTTGGAAGAGTTAGAAATAGCAAGAAAACTAAATCCCGGACCATGGGTGGATCACTCAAAGAATGTTGGCATAGCAGCTCGTAACATTGCTGAAAAGATTCATGATATGGATTCAGAGAAAGCCTATATACTTGGACTCCTTCATGATATAGGCAGACGAGTAGGTATAGTAAATATTCCAAGGCATGTATATGAGGGATACAAATACTGCATGGAAAAAGGATGGGATGAGCCAGCCAGAATTTGCATGACACATTCCTATCTTCGCATGCAGAATGAGTTTAGCTACGAGCCCGAAACAGGACATGAGAAGGCTATCAAAGATTACATAATAAATTGTGGTGAGCCGAATGATTATGACAAGCTGATCCAGCTCTGTGATTCTCTTGCTGCAGATTATGGTTTTGTAATTCTTGAAAAAAGATTTGTTGATGTTACAAGACGATACGGAATTATGGAAGGCTACATAAAAGGCTGGGAGATTGCCTTCAAAATAAAAGAAGATTTTGAAGAGCGTATGGGATGTTCTATATATGATGTTCTTCCGGATATAGGCAGAACTACACTTCTCTGTCCTAAACCCTGGAAACCACCGGTAAACCAATGTTAGTAACCAATATCAACTATTATTTTTTGAACAATAGTTCATTAAAAAGTCTTCATCAATGATAATACCATTACAAATTAAATATTGAGAAGCCCGCGCACGGCGGACTGATTCTTTCTCATGGATCACTACATCAAAGGAATGCTCTGCCCAGGGAAGAGTGCAGGTATCGAGGTCTCCCCAGGCCGTCTCATCAGCTACAGTGCACGCGATTCGAGCGGCAAAAGAGTTGACGCAGACTCCGCATACATAAGATTCAGGTAGTGCATGTTTAATAAAAGATGCATTAGCACCAAGGCCGCAGGAAAAATCAAGAATCCTCAATGGACGCTTTGCATCTTTTGCATAAGCTATTACTGCTGCTACTGCCTCGTCCCATTCAAGGCTATATTTCCACGCATCAAAGCCCCATTTATTCTTGAATCTCTCTCTATTGATTTCAAAACAATCACTGTGACCTTCAAAACCTTCACCGCCATCGTGATATATAAAACTATTCGAGCAGACATATTGTCTATAGCCAAGAGCAGCCAATCTTATTCCAAGGTCATCATCTTCAAAATACCCTGGGGAATACTGTTCATCAAAGACATCCCCATCAGGAGCTACCTCTTTTAAAGCATCATTTAAAACAAGAAGTGCAAACCCCGTTAACCTGAATCGCCTTATACAGGACTTAAAGTCCGGAAAGCTGTTATCTAAAGCATACCTATTAAATATGTCAAGACTCCTCTTAAAGCCCAGCTTCTTGTGCCATCCCGGCAAAAGCTCTTCTCCGACATATTTTTCAAATAAAGAAGGATCAATTTCCTGACGAGAAGCACTGTTGGACATAGCACTGCATGCCCCTACATTCCTATCCTCATATAGTCCCATCCTCAGATAGAACAGGGCGTTTGGTGTAAGAACTGCATCGTTATTTAAAAATAATACATCATTAGCAGGGGCACAGTATTTATATCCAAGATTACTACCTTTCGGAAATCCCAGATTTTCATCACTTTCAATCAGCTTAAATCTGTAAGATGCGCTATCTCTTTTTCCTTTAAGATATTCTCTTACACCGCTCTGAGTTGATGCATTATCCACTACCACAACTTCAAAAGAATTATCAGGGAGGCAACTCTCTATAGCTTCAATGCAAGACTTTAATATTTCAAGGTCGTTATAAGAAAGAATCTGAATGCTGACGTTTCTTACCCTCATTCCCGGAGAATTCTTAAGCTCATTAAAAGTTTCTTCAATTAAAGATTTATCCTCATTGTCACAATAAAAATAAGCCATTTCCATACAAAGATATGCCTTATTAACATTTAAATTGCGATAATAAAGACCAAGCATGTAAAATAGCTCATAGTTTGTCGGGGCATATTTCATGCCCCTGGATATTGCTCCAAATTCTGCTGTAGCATCCCTTAGGCCTTCCCATAAAGAAGCCTCCAAAATGCAAAGTTTTGCAGCGCTTTCATTGTCCAACTCACCAGCATGATAGTATTGGTTTCGAAACTCATAGAGTGCTTCTTTATAATTACCTTTTGTTAACAGGCTTTCAAGTTTTTCAAACATATGCTCCTCTTAAAAGTCATATCCTTCTTTTACAACTTTATGGTTAGAACATTGAGCCCAAGGACATTCTGATAGGTAAAATCCTTGGCAATCCTATAGACCATGCGAAGTCCAATATTTTTGGTCTTATCTTCAGGATCAGCAATTCTCTGCCTCTGGACAGGGTCAAATGGCTGACAGTCATCCTTGATAGACAGGATAATATCCTCATCCTTTACTATTGCCCTGGCAGTAAGATTATGAGGCTTACTATCCATGGTAAACCCATGGCTAACAACGTTACCTGCCATCTCCTCGAGAGAGAGGCTGGCAAAATAAGCCCTTCTCTTGTCTATGCCCTTGACTGTACAGAATCTCTGAACAACCTCTGAGATTTCTGTCACATCTTCCATCCTGTGGACATTAAGTTCTATCCTGTGATTGTCATCCACTCCAAAATTACCAGGTATTACCATGAGTTCGTCTATATTTCCCGGAATCTTTTTATTCTTGATGATTGCGTAAATAATAACAATTAACATGCAAAATATACCGTTTAATACATTTGCATAATAAACTGCATTCATGCCATAGGATGGTATCAAAAAAGCCGTGAAGATACATACAAAGACAAATCCGTCCAGGATTGCATACAGGTGGACCATAAACTGCTTGCCCGAGGCAAGAGCGTAACAGCTAAAGTGCATGAGCCATACAGAAAACGGCATGCAAATAGGCAGTATCCTGTATCCACACATGGTCATATCAAATACCGGCTCGGCAGGATTTTGAAAAAAAACCATGGTAAAAGGTTTTGCCATAAAGATGATAAATGCAGCAATTGCGCATTGCAGCGGAATAAACCTGAACAGGGCTGTCCTCATGACATTGGCAAGAGTTGTCCTGTCCTCTTCACCGACGCTGACACTCATGAGCATCCTTGAGACATTTAACATCCCCGCGGGGATTGCCCAGAAAAAAGCCATTATGGCATTTGAAGCTGCAAACGCAGAAATACCTGCACTGCCCACGTAAGAAATGATAAGTCCGTTTACGATAAAGCCACGAATAGTCTGATAACCGTTACCTATAGCACCAAGGCTTCCTTTTTTCACCATTTCCTTTGCATCTTCCCATTTAAGTCCCTTAAACTTAAGCCTGATAGATGCCTTGGCTGAAAAGAAGTACTGAGCCTGGACCAGCATAAATACCCACATTCCAAGAGACGATGCCATAGCAAGTCCAAGAGCTTCAAGATGCATTACTTGCACAAAGATATAGTTAAATAAAAGATTGGCAATTATGTATATGATACTGGCCACGGTAGTCCTCATAGCTTTGTTTTCAAGTGAAAGAAATGCCGCCAGCTGATTGCCTATAAACAGAGGGAAAACACCAATAGCCTGCCCAAGCAAGAATCTGTTAAATACAATCCTTGTGGCCTGGTCAGGAGACATGGCGGTTGTCAAATCAAATATTCCCAAAATAAGCAAACCTACAACAATCACAGCAGATATGATGGTGCACAGAATTATATCCAATGTAAAGACATTCTGCATCTGATCAACCTGGTTCTTACCCATGTATTTTCCACATATCACCACTGCTCCAATCATGAGCAAGTTACTTATGCTGCTCACAAGGAAGTTTATAGGGTTATATAATCCCACGGCGCCCATAGCTGCTTCGCCAACATAGTTAGTAGCAAAAACGCCGGTTACAATTCCGTTTATTGTAATAATAGAGCTTAGAAGTATCTGCACAGGAAGGAGCCTGAACAGTAGCTTGGCTGTCATCTTAAAGTTATAGCCGAAAGGATTTGTTTTATCCATAAAATTCCCTTACCTAATACAATAAATTATGGCAGAATCAAATAGTCCGACTCTACAATCATATTATTTGCCAATTGTAATAATCGCCTCGTTCTCCGTGGTCGTGTCTTGTTTCAACTCTCATTATAATACTTCTTGTTCTAACAAAAGCACCCGATGCTTTTTGTATGAAGCAGCGTCGCTTAAAGGTTCTGCATCACCGTTATTTATTTTATCCATTTCTTTTTCGATTTCAGAATAATCCATTTTTTCGTATTTTTCAACAGAAGTAAAGTTACAATTCAGTTGTCGGCCAATGGCTCACTAACAAAGCCGATGTGATCATGCACTCACATCGGCTTCCCACCGAACTGGAAAATGATAACAAGGTACAAGAAGTGAGTTATAAGGCTCATTTCCTGTACCTTGTCATTTAATTAGGATATTGCATGTGGTTATTTACTAGATTCATACAGACCAGCCAAAATGCTTTTCTACAAGAACTACTGTGTCAGCAACATTTCGGCTATAATTTCGCTCCACCAAAAAGAATTTACTTCCTTTTACAGCATTGTATTTCTCTATGTTGAGTTCAAACAACGTTTGATTGCAGGTGCGTTTTGCCTTTTCATAGTCCGTTGTACTGTGTGTCAACTACCACGCACCTAAAGGTACGTGGCTTGCGACTCCCATGTAGTTCGTTGCAATAACTCCTACATTTTGTCGGTGAGACTTCCGTGGGGTCGCACCATGGGACGGTTGACACCGCCCCTTACGACAAAGATTTACTTTGCCGTAACTGTATCAGGTACTTGGCTATCTTCGAGATAGTTGATTCCCATGCGGTACAGATTCATAGCTCCAATGCGGTCATCGTTAGACTTATAGCCACAATTCTTACAAGTAAACAGATGCAATTTCTTATCACGATTGGCTTTTTCAATGTGTCCACAAACAGGACAGCATTGACTCGTGTAACGAGGGTCAACCTTAATAACAGTAGACTGATTCTGTTTAGCTTTGTAGATAAGTTTCTGTTCAAGGTCGTAGAAAGACCACGATACGGAAACATAGCGGTCTTTGGTTATGACATGCTCTGTAGCATTACGAACGCCTGACAAATCTTCAAGAACAAAGAGCGTATGCTTCGGGTTGGATTCAACGAGTGCCTTTGATACCTGATGGTTTACATCCTGCATCCAACGGTTTTCTCGTTGACCGATAGCTTTGAGCCTACGTCTTGATGATGGTGTCTGACGTATTTGGAGTTCCTTGCGGAGTTTAGAGTAGTGAGCACGTTTCTGTTTGATAGATTTACCGCTTACAAAACCAGACCTGTGCTTACTATCATAAGTGGCTACGACAAAGTTTATACCTCTGTCAATGCCTACAACATTACAAATATCTGAGATATTACTTTCCTCGACATCATAGGTAACAGGGATATGCAAAAAATACTTACCATGCTTATTTACAAGCTTGGCAGTTCCAAACTTATAGATGTCGTGGTCAAAGTATTTTGCCATGCCTTCAGCGAAATAGGGTAACTTAACACGTCCATTCAGTGTATTTACTGAAAAGCAGTTTTGTGTAAGGGAATAATCTCTGTTCCAAACAAGGTCATACTGTGATTTTTTGAAGGATGGCTGAATCCACTCCTTCTGATTTTCGAGAATGGTCTTATATCTTGCAATGACAGTCTTAAATACAGACTGAGCCATTTGAGATTTAAGTCCAAACTTCTCTCGAAGTGTAGAATACAAAACCTTGTTAAGCGAGAACTGCTTTAGGTCGTGAGTGCGGAACACATAGTCAGATACATAATTACAGGCATCAGAATAAACAGACATGGTTTCATCAAGTAAAACCTTACTTTCTGTATTAACGTATATCTGTATTTTAGCAGTAACTGTCATTTGTTCCATAAGTTAACCTCATTTTTGTTTCACTAACCATATGATATAATAATAATTAGTGAAAATCAATCATCTATAGGAGATTTTAGCATGGATAAATGGATTAAAGTATCAGATAAAATGCCAAATAGCGGAGAGTTGGTCTTGGCATATCATACCTATGATGACCCATTCCATAGTGGCCAACATATCATCATTTCCCGCTTTGAATATCAAGATTACTGGATGGATGGAACAATCACACACTAGATGCCGTATCCTGCGCCTCCAGAGAAATAACGGTATGGATAACAGATATAATCGTCAAAATAGACGTAAGTACAGTCTAAAAGTACATATAGTTCTCGTTACAAAGCATCGTAAGCAACTGCTAAGAGGTACTATTGCTGACGATGTGAAACAGAAAATATACGATATCTGCAATTCCAAAAGGTACGGCATTATTGCTATGGAAACTGATAAAGATCATATACATTTTCTTATAAGCTACGATACTACGGATAGAGTTTGCGACATTGTAAAACTTATTAAACAGCAGACCGCATACTATCTGTGGCAAAAATATCCAAGCTTTCTGTCTAAGCAATATTGGAAGAAGAGAATTTTTTGGTCTGACGGATACTTTGCTTGTAGCATAGGTGAAGTATCATCAGCCACCATACAGAAGTACATCGAAAGCCAAGGTTAATGGCTACGAATTTACAAGGCTCCTCCCACCGCCCAAGGGCAGTGGGTTTCCGCCCACAACAACCGAAAGGATTTTATTTATGAAAAAATAGTTTGTTTGCCCGTAAAGTAAGCATGAAACTATTTCGATAAGGTTTCATGCTTATAAGATATTTCTAAGCTTTCTAAACATCACCATTTTTGTAGTCTCCTCGTATGTTTTTAATAAGTACTTTTCCATAATACTTTGTAAACAGTGCGTTTGCAACGCATAATGCTCACATTACAATTAAATTGTGTGACTATGTGTGTATAGATTCATTTTGTCCATTTGCGTGACTATGATAAGATAATCCTTGTTGAAAAAGTATAGCAGGCAGGTGAATCATGAATTACAGAATGATGACAGAAAAAGATTTAGAATGTGTGGTTGAAAGGAACATTGAATACTATAACACTGTCGAAGACTGCTGCTGGACATTTGAAAAAGCATACAAAAGAATTCATCAGGTATTAACAATGGAAGACTCCATGTGTATGGTCCAGCTAGATGACAGTAACACCATAACAGGCTATTTAATGGGATATTTCAAGGAATTTGATGATATAAGAGGTTACTTTCTGGAAGAGATTGTAATATTTAAAGGCTTTCAAGGAAAAGGATATGGTACAGATTTTCTAAAGATACTGGAGCAGGAAGTCGTCAAAAGTGGAGCTTCTATCATAGAGTTGAACAGTGTTAATGATGAAATGCACAAGCATTTTTATTCAAAGCTTTCCTATTATGAAACTAAAAATTTCGTAATGATGGGAAAATTCTTGGAGGAGACTTGATAAACACAAAAACAACCGCATAAAATAACTCATATGTGGTACAAAATTTCTATGAAAGCTGATAAACAGGCGTTTGTCCTCAGATTTAGATAATCACGCCTATTTATTGACGAAAACTTACTTTAACCATATAATATTTTCAACAGAACCCGACACGCCTCTCATTATGATGCGGACCACGTCGGGTCATTTTTTTATAAGGAAGTACAACATAGCAGAGACATAAAAAACATCAGCAGGCGATTCCCAGCCATGAGCGGGAGCTTTAACATCAGGTGATTCCCCACCAATAAGTGGGAGCTATAACATCAATAGGCGGTTTTGCCGCCTATTATTTTTTTGAGTTTTTGATGGTTGATTCATTAATTAAAAAGAGGACCAGATTTCTCCGATCCTCTCAAGTATGTGTCCGCAAACACATACCCCAATTCGAACTCATAGTATACACCAAGATAATGCTTTATTCAATGGGTTAAAAAAGAGTATTGACACCCTTTTGTCTGTAAATTATACTAACAACTAATAATTTTCGGAAAACAAAGGAAAACCATGCAAAATATCAGACTCATCAATTCAACTACACCATCAAATAATCAGCCCGTGAATAATAATCAGGGGTTTATTGGTGTTATGTATGATGAGGAAAGCGGTAATGCATAGTTATGAAAATGCAGATCAGATAAGAGATTAAGCCTCATCAGACAGATAAATGTTTGATGAGGTTTTTTTATATTCAAAACCAGGAGGAGAAGATAATGGAACTAATTAGGGTGCAGGATTCAGACTACAGAAAGACTTACGAGCTTTATATGTCTTTTCCTGAAAACGAAAATGGCTATATGAACAATGTATATGGCTATGATTATGAGCAGTTTTTGGAATGGATTGAAAAAAGCGCAACTGGTCCCTGGGAAAAGAGTTGCCGGAGGGGTTTGTACCTGATACTACTTATGTGCTGGCTGATGGTGATACATATGTTGGAGTTTTCAATCTGCGCCATTGTTTGAATGATTTTCTAAGGGAAGGCCCCGGTCACATTGGCTATTGCATATCAAAAAAGTACAGGGGAAGAGGGTATGCCACAAAAGGGCTTGAGCTGACTTTGGAAAAAGCAAGACAGATGTGTATCCATGAAGTCTATATGTCTGTGAATAAGGATAATCCTGCGAGCCTGCGGGTGCAAATTAAAAATGGAGCTTATATCCACCATGAAAATGAGACACAGTATTTTACTAGGATAGATCAGATAACAGAGGGTGCTTCAAGAGAAGAAATTGTGACCAAATTCTATTCCCAGTATGAAGAAGATGGTCGCCTTGAAAGGTCAGTTCATGGAAGGCTGGAATATGCTACAACTATGAATTACATCCATAGATTTGTTGATAAAAATTCTAAGGTGCTTGAAATTGGTGCCGGTACAGGAAGATATTCCATAGCTCTTGCTAAGGAAGGAATGAACGTAACAGCAGTTGAGCTGGTTGAGAAGAATCTTGAGGTGCTAAGGGCTCGTAGTAAAGAACTTCCTAACCTTCATTCTATCCAGGGAGACGCCACAGATCTTAGAGCGCTGGCTAGCAATACCTTTGATGTCACTCTTGTTTTGGGCCCACTATATCATTTGTACGAATCAAATGAAGTGAACAGAGCAATAGATGAGGCCATTAGGGTAACAAAACCTGGTGGAGTTATTATGTTTGCGTTCATATCAGTTTACGCAATCATGTATTCTAATTACTTTTATGGAAACTGGGCTTTGGGACAGGAAGAAAATTTTACAAAAGATTATCAAATCAGACACTTTAAGGAACAGCTCTTTACAGGTTATGACATTACTGAGTTTGAGCAGCTCTTTAAAGAAAAAAATATTTCCTGGATAACCACAACGGGTGTAGACGGACTTTTGGAACCACTAGAACATAGAGTTGATTTTGAAGTTTCTGATGAAGATTTCAACAAGTTATTCGAGTGGTACCTGCAATTTTCTGAAAAGAGGGAACTCTTGGGCAACACAAACCATCTTCTATATATTTGCAAAAAAAGAAACTAAGGGACCGAGTCATAGGACCATTCCAGCAATAATAGAGTAGACCTGCTCTTATCTGAAGATATATGATAGAAGTCACTACCATACATGGAGGGAAAAGAGAATGTATATTGATTGTGACGGCATAAAATTAAATGCCTATCTAGATATGCCAAAGAATAATCCAGAGAAATGCCCATTGTGCATCATAATTCATGGTTTTACAGGACACAGTGAAGAAAGACATATTGTTGCGGTTCAGGAAACACTTAATGAAATCGGGGTAGCAACACTTCGCGCAGACATGTACGGACATGGAAAGAGCGACGGAAAGTTTGAGGATCACACGCTTTTTAAGTGGCTTACAAATATTCTTGCGGTAGTTGACTATGCCAAGAAGCTTGATTTTGTTACAGATATTTACATGGCAGGACACTCTCAGGGCGGACTCTCTGTAATGCTCGCTGCAGCAATGGAAAGAGATATTATCAAGGCGCTTATTCCATTATCACCGGCTGCGATGATCCCAGAAATTGCCAGAACCGGAGAACTTCTCGGAATTATATTTGATCCGGAGAATATTCCCGATGAACTTGACGCCTGGGATGGAAGAAAGCTTAAAGGCAATTACGTTAGGGTTGCTCAGACTATAAAGGTTGAGGATTTTGTGGATAAGTATACAAAACCAGTGCTTATAGTTCACGGCGATCAGGATGAAGCCGTTCCTTATGAGTCTTCCGTGATTTTTTCTAAGCAGTATAAGAACTGTAAATTGGTAACTATTCCCGGAGATACCCACTGCTACGATCACCATCTTGAACTTGTCACCGAAGCGGTAAAAGAATTTATGCTTGAGCAGATGACAAGGTAAGAAAATACAAAAGAACATCAGGTATGCACAGGAAAAAAACGTTTGTTGGAGGATACTGGGGACATGGCATCAAGCATAATACATCTTGCAGTTACAAATGAGCTGACAAAGAGACACAAATTTAAAGATATAAACAGACTTAAATTCGGCGCAATCCTCCCTGATGCAGGCGAAGGGAAAAAAGGTCACTTAAACAAGTATATCTGGGGACACAATAAAAAGGCCTATAATTTTGAGCTTTTCAGAGACATGTTCGGTGAACAGCTTAAATCAGATGACCTATATCTGGGTTACTATCTTCATTTGGTTCAGGACATATGCTACAGACATTTTGTCTATGACAAATATCACTGGAATCCAATGATTCCCGGAAATGTGGAAAAACTTCATAAGGACTACTCTATCATCAATAAATATGTTGCAGATAAATATCATCTGAAAAATGACCTATCCATTCCGGAAGCTTTTCAGGCGGAAAAGATAAATGACCTTTGTCACTTTGATGTGACCTGGCTTATGGAATCAATGGATGAATATTTTAAAGAGGTTCCGGATGAAGACATTTTCTTTTTTACCAGAGAAATGGCAGATGAATTTATTGAAGAATCGGTGGAATTATGTCTTAAAGAGCTTAAGGCCCTTGAGGAAGGATCTGGCATGATTGAAAGCTACGATAATGCCTGGGATAGCAGGGTGTACTCGCTATTGGAAACCACGATCAACACCAGAGACCTTGGCGGCTACAGGATTGATGGCACTGATACATACACAAGGTACGGGCGCATTATCAGAAGCGATGTAGTTCTAAAGCCCTCTGATACAGATGTGGAGTTTTTGAGAAAGTCAGGGATCACTACCGTCATAGATATGAGATCGGTAAAAGAAAAAGCTAGGAAGCCTCATGGACTGGCTAGTTTGGAAGGTTTTGACTATCATGACATTGCAATCGAAGAAGGCAGTGAAACTCCGGACAGCGTAGAGGCCATTCCGGAGAGCTACTACAAGATTGCCCATGCGTCCAATATAAGCGATGTCTTTAACACTATTGCTAATGCGCCGGTAAATGTAATATTCAATTGCTATGCAGGAAAAGACAGATCTGGCGTAATCTCAGCACTCCTTCTCTGGCTCTGCGGTGTACGCAAAAGCGATATTGTTTACGATTACATGAGAACCAAAGAAAACAGCAAAAAGCGCTTTGAGCTGATCCATAAAGAGCGCCCTGAACTTGATATGAACATAGTCATTCCAAGTGAGAACAACCTGGTCAGATTCATAGAGCTTATAGAAGAAAACCACGGAACTGTGCAGGAGTATTTCTCCTCAATTGGAATTGGCAGAGATATTCAGGAAAAGATAATTCGTAAAATGGAGCATTAGACATGGTAAGCAAAAAAGTTGTTGGGGATTTTTTTATCAGAAAAGTGGCGTTATTACTGAGTGCATCATTTGCTATAGAATGTGACAAAACTGTAATGTAAAAGCTTAGTGGTTGTAATATGATGATATTATCAACAAAGTTAAAGGAGTTAAGCGATGAGGCTGTTCTTGCTGGAAGATGATGATGCCATCGGAATGGGGCTTAAATATTCATTGGAAAAAGAGAATTATGAGGTGGTTCATGTCAGAACCAAGAATGAAGCTCTTGAAACATTTAGCGAAAAGAGCTATGACCTCTGCATTTTGGACATAAATCTTCCGGACGGAAATGGCTACGATGTCTGCAGATATATCAAGGCAAAAGAGGATGTGCCTGTAATTTTCTTAACTGCCAGCGACGCTGAAGTCAACGTAGTTATGGGGCTCGAGATGGGAGCTGATGACTATGTTTGTAAGCCTTTTAGGATAAATGAGCTCATGGCCAGGATAAAAACAGTACTGCGCAGAAGCGGACGCGGGAGAGATGCCAGTACTTCTGAGACAGAGGGCATCCTTGAAATCCAAAATGTCCGTATACACTTAAGTGAAGCCAAGGTTGGAATAGTTGATGAGACTATAGGGAAAGAAACAACAGCCGACCTTACAGCTCTTGAGTACAGGCTTCTTCTAGCTTTCTGTAATAACAGAGGAAACGTAATGTCCAGAAATCAGCTTCTTGAGGATATGTGGGATGTTAACGGAGACTTTGTAAATGATAACACCCTGACAGTCTATATTAAAAGACTACGAGATAAGATAGAAAAAGATCCTGCAAATCCTCAGATCATAAGAACTGTGCGTGGTCTTGGGTATATTGTGGATAAGTGAGTCGACGGGGAAGATAAATATGTTTAAAAACAGAGATTTAAGGATAAT
Source organism: Butyrivibrio sp. INlla14 (assembly GCF_900102515.1). Lineage (GTDB taxonomy): Bacteria > Bacillota > Clostridia > Lachnospirales > Lachnospiraceae > Butyrivibrio. The sequence continues at coordinate 35,550 of NZ_FMVS01000003.1, read as the reverse complement.
GATACTTTTGGCAGCTGCACTTACTGCAGTAGCTTCAGTATGCGGATATGCGCTATGTGGCATATCCGCATTTCTTCTATTGCTGCTACTTGGCGTGGCCATAACAAGCGGATTTATCTACATAACAAAAAGAAGATATGAAGACATTTATGCTCTTAATCTTTACCTTGAAAAGGTGCTTGCAGGTGGAGAAGCCCCCAATATCCTGGATCAGGAGGAAGGGGAGCTTTCCATATTAAAAACAAATATCTACAAAGCCACATCTACTTTGTGCCATCAAAAAGAACTTTTGTCAAAAGATAAAGTGGCTATGGCCAATGCCATTGCAGATATCAGCCACCAGCTGAAAACTCCACTTACATCAATGATAGTTATGAACGATCTTCTCATGACAGAAGAGGATAGTCAAAAGAGAAATGAATTCCTCAAAACACAGTCCAACCAGCTTGATAGGATGAACTGGCTCATACAGACTCTTTTAAAACTATCCAAGATTGATGCAGGGACTATCACTATGAATCCGGAAAAAGAAAATGCAGAAGAGCTGATAAGTGAAGTGATGAAGCCTTTTGAAATACAGATGGAACTTAAAAACATCACATATCACCATGACGCCAAAGATATGCTCGTAAAATGCGATAAAAACTGGACTATTGAAGCCCTTCAGAATATTGTGAAAAACTGTATTGAACACATAGATGAAGGTGGAAAACTTGTAATTACTACAAATGAAACCAACATTTATTCGGAAATTGTAATAGAAGATGACGGCTGTGGGATACCGGAAAATGAGCTGCCACATATTTTTGAAAGGTTCTATAAGGGCAGCAATGCGGGAAAAGATAGCGTAGGAATTGGACTAGCACTTTCAAAATCGATAATCACAAGTCAGCATGGGGATATCCATGTAGAGAGCAGGCAAGGAGAAGGAACGACGTTTCATGTAAGGTTCTATAAGACAATCCTGTGAAAGCGCAAATGTGAGCCTAAGATATTCTGAGAACAGAGTTATACATTATATGACAAAATTGTAATTAAATAGTCATCGGATAGTAAGGCTTGGACGATAATCTATTCTCATAACAGGATTGAACTACAAAGTGAATAATTCAATTGGAAAAATGATAATGGATAGAATCACTTGGTATAGTTCTTTTCTGCACTGAGAAAGGGGCATGAATATGAACATTTTAGAAATCAGAAATTTATGCAAAGTATATGGACAGGGGGAGACGAGAGTAGATGCTCTTAAAAACGTCTCTTTTGACGTAGAACAGGGAGAGTTTGTGGCAATCGTCGGTCCTTCCGGATCTGGTAAATCCACACTTCTTCATATACTGGGCGGAGTGGATGTGCCAACATCAGGAACCTGCAATATAGCTGGCACTGACATAGGTAAACTTGACGAGACAAAGCTTGCAATCTTTAGAAGGAGAAACATTGGGCTTATCTATCAGTTTTACAACCTGATACCAATTCTGAATGTGGAGGAGAACTTAACACTCCCCATCCTTCTTGATGGCAAAAAGCCGGATAAGGCACTTCTTAATGACCTTGTGGATAAGCTTGGATTAAAGAGTAGACTATCTCATCTTCCAAATCAGCTATCAGGTGGGCAGCAGCAAAGAGTGTCAATTGGCCGTGCCCTTATGAATCATCCGGCCCTCCTTCTTGCAGATGAGCCTACAGGTAACCTTGATTCTGAGAACAGTAAGGAGATCATCTCGCTTCTTCGTAAGTTCAACAAGGAAAACAACCAGACCGTAATCATCATTACTCATGATGAGAGGATAGCTCTTTCAGCTGACAGAGTGATTACAATTGAAGATGGTCAGATTACCAGGGATTCAGGGAAAGCCGGGGTGATCGCATCATGAATATCATATCGAAGTTAACACTAAGGCATCTTTTGGATAATAAGAAAAGATCTGTAGTAACAATTCTTGGTATAGCTACTTCAACTGCACTTATCAGTGCTATTCTTCTTGGCGTGTTTTCCTTCTTTAGCTTTTTTGGATACATTTCAGTTCAGACTTCAGGAGCTGCCCACGCTGCTTTTGAGAAGGCTTCAAAAGAGCAGTATGAGGCCCTTTTAGCAGATAATACGTTAAAGACGGTTGGCCTTAGAGAGGTTGAAGAAGAAAAGACAGGCGTAAGGCTGCTAACAGACGCGGAGGAAAGATTCAGAATCGGGAACATCGATCACGCTACCTTGGAAGATTATTCTATGAGGGTTGTTTCAGACTATGATGGCACACTGCCTTCAAACTCGTCAGAAATTGCTGTTGAAGAGCAGTTTTTAAAAGATAATGATCTTGATCTCAAGGTTGGAGATAAGCTCACATTTGAAGAAGGCTACAGATACATTGATAACGAGCTTGAAGGCTTCGGATATCTTGGAGGAAATTACAGATCCGACGAATTATTCAAGGCAAACTCTACAGATACCTGCACCATTACAGCTATTTTGCATGGAAACCGAGCAACTAAAGACTGGGATATCCTTCGGGGAATGGATAATAACTACTATCCAGAACGGGAGAAAGCAACAGTCTCTATAATGCTTAAAAAATGTGACAGCTCGTCAATCAAGCAGATAAAGACTTTGATTAAGAAATATGGAATCGAAAAGTACTCGATAAATACTGAATATTTGCTTAGTAGATTCGCCTTCGAAGGTAGCGCCGGCTCCTACAAAAGATTTTTTGTTCTGATGGGAATAGCACTGGCAATTGTAATTGCAACTTCAGTTATCCTTATCTTTAACTCTATAGGAATGTCCCTAACTGAGAGAATGAGATATCTTGGGATGCTGGCAAGCGTTGGTGCCACGGCCCGTCAAAAGAGATTTTCAATCTACTACGAAGGCTTTGTACTAGGCCTTATTGGTATACCTTTAGGACTTCTCTTTGGATATATAGGAACAAAGATAACGCTGGCTATACTGGGAAGAAGGATTCTTGAGGCAGATATCATTGTTGGAGCTGAAGGCATGCGTGGTACGATTCCAATAGTAGTCCAGGCTCCTGTGATTGCAACTATTATTATCTTTTCTGCCCTTACAATACTATTTTCTGTTTTGGTGCCGGGAATTAAGGCAGCCAGGATCATGCCTATAGATGCCCTCAGACAGAGCACAACCATCAAGGTTAAGGCAAGAAACCTTCGCGTCAATCCGCTTATCAGAAAGATATTTGGTTATGAGGGAGAGCTTGCTTACAAGAATATTAAGAGAAATGGAGTTAAAGGAAAGGTGATTACTATATCCATTGCGGTTTCTATAATTCTTTTCCTGACTCTTAATTTCTTTTGCAGATCAATAGCAAGAGCTAATAGCTACGATATTGATATTCCTTATCAGATCATAGCTTCCTGCTCACTTGATGAAAGTGACAGATTAAGAGAAGCAATCAGTGAAATGGCGGGAGTAAACGATGTCTATTGTTCTGGACTGATCCATTTCTCATTTAAAAAGGAGCAAGATGACCCATATACAACTCTTGCAAACACAGATATAGCAGATAGGAACTTTTTGACAGAGAGTTTTAGAGAAAAGACCGATGCCTTTGATCTGTATACTATAGCTGTAGAAATAGTTGATGATGAAGATTTTGACAAGATTCTGGATGAAAACGGGCTTTCAAGGGAGGACTATTATTCAGGGACACTTAGAGGAGTTCTCTTAAACAGTTACTTCCATGAGATAAATGATGAACCTGTATTTAATGAAGGCATCATAGGCCAGAGCCTTTATTATGATGAGGTAATGGGCTTCCCACCTGCAATTGAAGTGGCGGCACTGGTTCCTTATGCTGATGACAATAAAGTCTTTGACTATATACCAAAAGGGACAATGACAGTATTTGTTCCAAGGTCAGTTTATTATGAGAAGGCAAAAGAGGTACTTCCTGAGGATAAGCTAACACTTGATCTGGCAGTTGAGACTACAGATAATAAAGCAGTTTATTCAAAAATCTATCAGCGTCTGATGGAAGATGGTTATCACAACTATTATTGTACAGATCTTACGGATTCGCTGAAGATCATGGACACTATTACACTTATGCTCAACACAGCTATGTACGGCTTTTCCACATTGTTGACGCTTATAGCTATCGCAAATATTGTGAACACTATTTCTACAGGAGTCCTCTTAAGGAGAAAAGAGTTTGCAATGTATAAGTCTGTGGGCCTTGATAATAGAGGGTTTAAAAAAATGATATGGCTTGAGGTATTTCTTTATGGCTTTAAGGCCTTGCTCTGGGGACTTCCCATATCTCTTTTCCTAAGCTATATGATGTACCGCTCATTTGATTCTGCGCTGTATACCTTTAGTCCGAACCTTGCCTTTTATGGCGTGGTCATAATTGCAGTATTTGCAATATTGGGAATCAGCATGGGTCTTAGCATCCATAGGATCAAGGACGACAATATCATAGAGGCTCTGAAAGAAGACGCAGTCTAAGTTACAGCTGCACCTTCTGCATTTCGTAGTAGAAGCCCTTCTTATCAAGGAGCTCCTGATGGGTTCCCTGTTCAACAATACGTCCTTCATGTATTACCAGAATAAGGTCTGCGTTTATGATGGTGGAAAGTCTGTGGGCAATTGCGATAATTGTCCGCTTTCCAGCCATCTGACTGATTGCAGCCTGAATCTGTTTCTCGGTCTGAACATCTACAGAAGCAGTAGCTTCGTCCAGAATTATGATAGGAGAATTCCTGAGTATAGCTCTGGCAATAGCTACTCGCTGCTTCTGTCCCCCGGAGAGCCTGAGCCCTCTTTCTCCAACCTGAGTATCATAAAGCTTTGGCATATTTAGAATGTCGTCGTGAATATTGGCCGCCTTGGCAGCAGCTATTATTTCCTGCCTTGTGGCTTCAGGCCTTGCGTAGCCTATGTTCTCGGCAATTGTGCCGTTAAAAAGAAATGTATCCTGCAGAACTGGGGAGATGTTATGCCTAAGGCTTTCAAGAGTCACGTGCTTAATATCTTTTCCATCAATAAGAACACGGCCCTGCTGAGGGTCGTAGAATCTGGAAATCAGCTGGGTTGCTGTGGTCTTACCAACTCCTGTAGGTCCTACAAGGGCAACCATCATCCCTGGTTTGCAGGAAAAAGAAACATCTTTTAAAACAGGAACTTCGTTGCTGTAGTGAAAACTTACATTTTCAAAGGCAACAGCCCCCTTTACATCGGTGAGTTCTTCTGCGTCCTCTGAATCAGAGATAGCGGATGGAGTATCGAGAATAAGGGCAACTCTTTCTGCACCAGCAAGGGACTGCTGAAGATCCTCGATGAGTCTGGCGAGTCCTGATACTGGCTGGTAAAAGAGTGAGAGATAGAGCATAAAAGCTACGATATCTGCAACACCAAGCTGACCTCTGTAAGCAAGGTAACCACCGAAAAATACTACAAGGATAGTTCCGATAGATGAGAGAAACTCTACACTTGGATGGAAGATTCCGCTTGCTCTGAGGGCTCTTAGCATTGCTTTTACCTGATCAAAGCTCTTTGTCTTAATGCGCTGACTTTCATATTTTTCCTGGCCAAAGGCCTGTATTTCGTGAAGACCTGATAATGAATCCTGAAGCTGTGCATTAAGTTCGCCCATACTCTTTTGAGAAGCCCTGAAAAATGGCCTTACAACCTTGGCAAAAATAACTCCTGAAATAAGTATAAGTGGTATTGGGAAACAGGTGATAAGCGCAAGCTTCACGTTTACAGTAAGGAGAATCACAAGGACTCCAACAAAGGTCACGACATTAGTGATCATATCAGGGATCATGTGGGCATAGAGGAGCTCGAAGTCCCTTGTGTCATTGACAATCCTGCTCATAAGATCACCTGTCTGCTTATCATGGAAAAAGCCAAGATCCAGGCTTTGAAGCTTGTCATAGAGTCTGCTTCTAAGGTCGCCCACAAGATACCAGGCGGCTCTGTGAGCAAGATAATTACTAAGGAATCTAAAGAGAACTCTTAGAAGATAGAGAATGAGAAGAGTCAGGGCAAGTCCTTTTACCTGTGAAAGCGCGGCTTCATCTACACCTTTTCCTACGATTCCTACCATATTTGAGAGAACCTTGGGCGCAGTAAGATTCACTGCTGTCAGCCCAAATGTTGCCAGAATTGCAATTACATATAACCCCTTGTAGCGCGCTGCCTCTTTGGTCAGCTTCCACAATACTTTCCATACTCCCATACTTCCAGGCCCCTTCCTAATACGATGCTATTACTATTGAGTATTAATATAAATATATCGCATCTCCAAGCGCTTTACGAGGATTTTGTAATTTAACGTTTTTCATTAAAAAGTTGTTGACAAATATAAAATGACCTTTTACAATGAATTTAACGATAAACATTAAAAACAAAACGAAATTCGTAGGAGGCAAAAAATGAGAACATCAAAACTTAGAAACTTTACAGCAGTATTTGCCAAGGTTATGGAAGTTATAGCATGGGTTGGCACAGGAGCTATCGTATTATCCGGAATAGTTATTGTAGCGCTGAAAGATCAGGTTCTTAAGGCCTACACAGAGACAAACAATTTTCAATTAACAACTACAGGCATCAACCCTGGAACAATTGATGAGAATACCTTTTTACCAGCAGTGGCAGCACTTCTTATTTATGGCCTGGTGGTTGGAGTTCTTTTGGCTATTATGTTTAGAAATGTAAATCTTATCTTTAAGACAACTAATACAGCTTCTCCATTTGATGTTTCAAATGTTAGTCGCATCAAGAATATAGGCTTTATTGCACTGGCACTTCCAGTATGCAAGATAATAGCAAACATCGTTCTAGGATTTATCAGCAAGGATTTCACTATTGGCATAGAGGCTAGCGAATTTCTCTTTGGACTGATCATCCTCTGCCTTGCTCAGTATTTTGCATATGGTGCATCACTTGAAAAAGATGTAGAAGGATTGTTATAAGGAGATCGATATGGGAAAAATTGTTCTAGAACTAGATGTAATGATGGCCAGACGCCACATGTCACTTAATGACCTTTCAGAGAAGGTTGGAATTGCAAACGTAAACTTATCCAAGATAAAGAATAATAAGGTGAATGCCATAAGATTCAGCACACTTGCAGGAATTTGCGAATCATTAGATTGTGAGCCAGGAGACATATTAAAATACGACCCGAATGGAGATAGCAGCGATGATACAGACAGTTAATGAATTAATAGGTTCAGTAGTGCAGATACTTCTTTTTACTCTCATTCCATTTATCTGGTGGCTTATAACCGCCAGGAAAAAAGAAAATTTCTTTTCCTGGATCGGTCTTAAAAAGCCAGTAGGAGATAAGAAAAAAATATTACTATTCATGCTTGGTGCATTTGTAATATGCGAAGTAGTTGGAACAATCCTTAATCTCACCGTGTTGAGAACTGACTGGAATGTATCATCATTTATCTCAGTTATGGTGAGGACTCGTTGTTTTTAATCAGCTTGCAAGATCTCTTTTGCCAAAGATCACGTAGGCACAGATAGTGGCGCAAATAGATACGCAAACAGCCAATATCAGCCCAGAGGCAGAAACTTCAATTCCGGAAAAGATTTCTGAGGCGTTAGCATAGGAGTAGGGACCGATAAAGAGATAATCCTTAAGGTCAGGAACAACTCGCCCCATAAGGTCATAAACATAGAAGAAAAGGGTAATCCCAAGGCCCATACCCATCTTGCTCTTTCCGGAAAGTGCAGATATTGCAAAGCAGATGGCAGCAATTTCAATATTCATAAGGAGCTGTCTTAACATAAAGGTGACAAATTCGGAAGTTGGCAGCTCTTCACCAAGATACCAGAAGCCTGATACATAGAATATTGCGCAGATTATAGTAAAAAGAACTAGCATGATTGCCACGCAGATTCCCTTGGCGGTCAGGACTTTGGACCTTGAAACAGGCAAGGTAAACAGAAACTCTCCGGAGTGTTTATCCTCTTCCTTGGATATGATATCAGCTGCCAGAATTGCGGCATACATGCCACTTCCAAGTCCATGTACAGTGCCAACCTCTGTGGCAAAGTAGCCGGAAAGAGTTGCGATGCTGAGGGTACTCATTCCAAAGGCATCGGAGAAGGCACCCATATTGGAGAACATGTCTGCCATGTCCTTCATGTCACCTTCCATACTCTGATATAGGAGGATGCATATAAGGCCGATAGCTCCAACAGAAATTGACCATATCAGGAATGTTTTTAGATTAAGCTTTAGTTCTCTATATAATATATGTTTCATGTTCTTATTCCTCCACTCCATCTTCATAGAATTTCAGGAAGGTTTCATCATCTATATCAACGGAATCCAGCATGGTGAGCCTTCCTTCTCTCATTATGGCTGCGTGTCTGCAGTATTTATTTACCTCTGTCAGCACATGAGTAGATAAAAGGCAGGTAGCACCGTCGTCAACGTATTCATTTACAAGGTCAAAAAAGGTTTTCTGCATAAGAGGATCAAGGCCGCCTGTAGGTTCATCAAATATAAAAAGCTTTGGCCTGTGCTGCATTGCGCACACGATACTGACTTTTTTCCTATTGCCATAGGATAACTGCTTTATCTTTTTGTTCCAGTCTACTTTTAGCCTTTCGCAGAGCTTTTCGGCTTCTTGGGAGCAGTCGATTCCTCTTACATCTGCGGCGTATTTTATTACATCTTTGACCTTCATAGAATCGTAGAACCAGGCTTCTGATGGCATGTAGCCCACATTTTTAAGGATTTCTTCATGATCCTTTACGCTATCAAGGCCTAATATCTTTATACTTCCACTATTTATCTTTAGTAGTCCCAGCATTGATCTGATGGTGGTGGATTTTCCAGCTCCGTTAGGTCCTAGAAATCCGAAAATATCACCTTCTTTAATTTCCAGAGAAACGTTTATTACGCCACGGTTCTTGCCGTAACTCTTTGTGAGATTTTCAATCTCGACTATATTTGTCATAAAATTGTCTCCTTTATTTCGTTTGTCTATATCTTACATTTAGCACAAATAAAAAGCGGGAACAATAGATGTTCCCGCAAGATGCACATATTAACTGGTAAGATTCACTTTTTGTGTTCAGATTGAAAGATTCTGAGGTCTTCGTTTAATCTTTTGTCATCGATTTGTCTTTTGGACTTATAGATCAGAAAAACGCAGACATAAACAATCAGAATGTAAGCCGCAAAGAGGATAGTGGCAAGGAGGTTTCTATCAAACCATTTAAAGAGATAAGAAACGCCGCAGTATAGGGCAGTGCACAGAATAATGGCACCCCACTCTTTTTTGCCAAGGTGCTCTGCTTCGTCAAAGTTCCACAGGACGTATACCTGGAGATAGCCTATAAAATAACATGTAAAGATCAGTTCTGTCATATGCAGGATATCTGCTACGAAGATTCCGCCAATCATCCTGAAAACGCAGTAGTAGAACAGGAATGCAAAAAAGTAGAGGCAGGCCTTGAACTCGATGCCAATTTCTTTTGTAAGGTAGAGTTCCCACAATGTTACGCGGGATCCATTTTTTCTTTTACCATCCTTCATGTTATCGATCTCCTTTCAGTAGTCTTCTGAAATCCACAGCGTATCGCCGGGAGATCATGATATGTTCGCCGCCTTGCATAGTTGCGTCAATCCTGTTAGAAGACAGGCTCTTTAGCGCCACAACCTTGCCTATGTTGATGATCATTGACTTGCTGCATCTAAAAAAGCTTTCGTCGTCTATTTCATTCATAAAGGAATAAAGAGATCCGTCGATGCGGACAACCTTTTTGGAAGTGTAGGCAAATAGTTTGTCATCCACTGATTCCAGATAGAGCACGTCTTCAAGGTTAATGCAGACGCTTTCTGAATCTACTTTGCCCCAGAGCTTGCCAGATCCGCCTTCAAGAATGCCGATTATTTTATTTATGGTGGGATTTGGCTCTTTATATCTGATTGTTATGCTCTCATCCCCGTCAGTTATCTTTTGAATGTCAATATTCATGGCATTTTTCCTTCCATACTACTAACATACCACATTCCGCACTCAAATGCTCAGTCTACAGGTGTAATTATTTTGTTGCACAAAGAAAAACATTGACACAGGAAATATCAGAAGAAATAATATAGATAACTTTATCACTTTAACGTAAAGGAGATAGTTATGTTTGATATAACGTTTATTGATACCTACTGGTCATTGCTTCCTGCGCTGATAGCTATTGCGCTGGCACTGATAACCAAGGAGGTGTATTCTTCGTTGTTTATCGGTATCCTGGTCGGTGGTATGCTTTATTCCAACTTCAGTTTTACAGGGACTATTGAGCATGTATTTAAAGATGGTATGATTGCTCAGCTTTCAGATTCATGGAACGTTGGAATATTGATATTTCTGGTAGTTTTGGGAACCATGGTAATGCTCATGAATAGAGCGGGAGGATCTGCGGCCTTTGGAAAATGGGCAGTGGCCCATGTTAAGACCAAGGCTGGGGCGCAGGTTTCTACTATAATTCTTGGAATGCTTATCTTCATCGATGACTATTTTAACTGCCTCACGGTTGGCTCGGTAATGAGACCTGTTACTGATAAGCATAAGATTTCTCGTGAGAAACTGGCTTATCTTATAGATGCAACAGCAGCGCCTGTCTGTATAATTGCTCCAATTTCATCCTGGGCAGCAGCTGTTACAGGATTTGTGGATGGAGCTAATGGACTGACTCTTTTTGTAAGGGCGATTCCTTATAACTTCTACGCTTTACTAACTATAGTAATGATGTTTGGCCTTACTTTCATGAATTTTGATTATGGGGCTATGAAAAAGGCAGAAGAGCATTCTCAGGTAAAAGACTTTAAGAATGCATTTGGCGACAGCGAAGGCCTTTTGGGAGCTGTGGATCAGCCACATCCACCAACATCTGTAAAGGGAAGAGTAATTCACCTTATTTTCCCTATCGCTTCACTTATCGTATGCTGCGTTATTGGAATGATCTATACTGGTGGATTCTTTTCAGGCGAGAACTTTGTTGATGCCTTTTCAGGATCAGATGCCTCTGTTGGACTTGTATATGGCTCAGTTGCAGCACTTATACTGACAGTTATATTCTTTATGGCAACAAGAGTTCTTGGATTTATCGAGTGCATGAATTCAATTCCAGAAGGCTTTAAGAGTATGGTTCCAGCTATTTTGGTACTGACTCTGGCTTGGACTCTTAAGTCAATGACAGATTCTTTGGGCGCAGCAAATTACGTTGCTGGAATATTTGAAAACTTTGCAGATGGAAGTGCAGTAATGAGCTTTATCCCTGCTGTAGTATTCATAATCGGAGCTTTCCTTGCCTTTGCAACAGGAACTTCCTGGGGAACCTTTGGAATACTGATTCCGATTGTTGTAAACGTATTTGGTTCAAATATGGGGAACGAGCTGATGATCATTTCTATTTCAGCATGCATGGCCGGTGCTGTATGTGGTGACCATTGCTCACCTATTTCAGATACAACTATCATGGCCAGCGCCGGAGCTCAGTGCGATCATATTAAGCACGTATCTACGCAGCTTCCATATGCTATGACCGCAGCCGCTGTATCTTTTGCAGCATATATCATATCCGGATTTATCAGGAACTGGCTGATCTGCCTGCCACTTGGCATAGTGATCATGCTGGGAACTTTATTCGTGATCAAACAAAAAGCAAAGTGACTCCGTCCCCTAGTACCATTTCGGTCTTCACACAACAAAAAAAGGACAACCAATTGGATGTCCTTTTTTAGAGCGATAGACGGGGCTCGAACCCGCGGTCTCCACCTTGGCAAGGTGGCGCTTTACCAACTAAGCTACTATCGCGTTTCGTATGCTGTTGTCTGCGCGACAACAAAGTAATTATTACACTAGACCATGGGGTTTGTCAACGGTTTTTTATTGAATCTTTTAAATCTATGTTTTACCACTGACCAGCCCAAACCTTGTTACACAGATTAGTGCAGTATTCCAGGGAAAAGCTAGGATCCTGGGCAATGATCTGATTCTGAAGAGCCATATCAGAAGTGTACTTGCTAAGAGGGTAAACATGAATTCCCTGATGGCCTTTCTGAAGATGGCACACGACAGGAGTTATGCCATGGCTTTTAACCACAACCTCACCAGAAGAGTTTCTGCCAATAGTTATCTGAGCCATCCCTCCTACCATGCGGTTTGCAATGCCACTGCCGGAGCTTGAGGTCCAATTTACGAAATTACCAAGAGAGTAGTAAACAAGCATATCGCCGCCGCCGTGGTTGTTGGTAATTCCTGAAATGCCATCATCTAAAAACTCAATAGGTTCGATAACATGAGGGTGAGTTCCTATTACAAGGTCTGCGCCATACTGTCTGAATACTTCGGCCCATTTTTTCTGACTTGCATCAATACCCAGATTGTATTCTGTTCCCCAGTGGGGGCAAACGATAGTAAAATCAGCATTTTCTTCTGCGTATTGTAAATCGGCAATAACCTTACTTTTATCCAGCATATCGACTGCATGAGGCATGTCTTTTGGCGGATTTATGCCATTTGTGCCATAGGTGTAATTGAGGACTGCTATACGAATTCCTTTTGATTCCACAATATCTACACGTGCATAGTCACTTTCATCGCAATTAAGTCCCACAACAGTCATGCCTGGATGAGTGTTCTTCCAATAAGAGTAACAATTCTGAAGGCCATTTTTCCCCTTATCCAGAGAGTGATTGGTGGCGTGACATACAACATCAAACCCTGCATTTACAAGAGAATCACCAATTTCATAAGGCGCATTAAAAGAGGGATAACCAGATATTCCAAGCTCTACTCCACCAATTATAACTTCCTGATTAACGATAGAAATATCTGCGGCGCTGATAATATCCCTTGTATCCTGGAAAATATAGTCAAAATTATAATCGCCATTTTCGCTCACGGAAGCTTCTTCCACAGGCGTGTGCAGCAAAATATCGCCCACCATGACAATAGAGACATCTTCAGATGAGCCTTGCGCTGAAAAATTTGGATTAAAGAATAGCGAAGCGACAAGACTGATAAGAATAAGACTTTTTTCCATAGCTATTTCCTCTTTTACCATTATAATGTTATTATACAATCTTGTGCGAAATGGGCGCACAAAAATGACACAGTAGTTAACGAAATTTAGTTGGAGAAAAAACATGGGAAAAATAAAGACTGCAAACGCAGCAGCGATAATAAGAAAAAGAGAGGGCCGCGAGTTTAAGGCAGGCGGCGCCTGGATTTATGACAATGAAGTAGACAGAGTGGAAGGAAGCTTCGAAAACGGAGATATCATAGAGGTTCACGATTTTGATGGATATTTCCTGGGATATGGCTTTATCAATGAAAAGTCCAAGATCAGGATCCGTATGATGTCCAGGAAAAAAGAGAACCCAGTGGATGAAGCTTTATTGGAAAAAAGAATAAAAAGAGCCTGGGAATACAGAAAAGCTGTCATGGCCAGCTATATTGATGAATATCTTTTGGATGGAGATAAAGAGGCAGCTAAAGACAAAGAGAAATACGCAAAGGCGCTCAGCAAGCTTTCAACAAGGTTTATCTTTGGCGAAGCAGATTTTATTCCGGGAATTACGATTGATAAGTTCTCAGATGTGCTGGTAATAGAGTCACTGGCTCTTGGAACTGACCGTATGAAGGGCATTATCCTCGACATTTGCAAAAAAGTTCTTGCAGAAGATGGCGTAAATATCAGGGGAATCTATGAGAGAAGCGATGCCAAGGTGCGTGAACTAGAAGGGCTTGAGCGCACAAAGGGCTTTATAGGACAGGAGTTTGATACTAAGGTTCTCATAGAAGAAAATGGTGTCAAATACTATGTTGATGTTGAAAACGGCCAGAAGACAGGCTTTTTCCTTGACCAGAAGTTTAACAGACAGTCTATAAGAGGACTCTGTAAGGGTAAAAAAGTTCTCGACTGCTTTACCCACACTGGATCTTTTGCCCTCAATGCGGCAGCAGGCGGAGCCTCATCTGTTCTTGGAGTTGATGCATCAGATCTTGGCTGCAAACAGGCTGAGGAAAATGCAGCACTTAATGGACTTGAAAAAATCGCCTCATTTCAGTGCGCAGATGTGTTTGAGCTTCTTCCAGACCTTGAGAAGAAAGGTGAGAAGTTTGATGTTGTGATCCTTGACCCTCCAGCATTTACCAAGTCAAGGGCTTCTATAAAGAAGGCAGCTACTGGCTACAAGGAAATCAATATGCGTGGAATGAAGCTTGTTAAGGACGGTGGATATCTTGCAACCTGCTCATGTTCACACTTTATGGATGAAGAACTTTTCCTCAAGACCATAGCTGATGCAGCTAGAGATGCTCACAAGCGCCTTACACAGGTGGAGTTCAGACAGCAGGCAGCAGATCATCCAATCCTCTGGGGCGGAGCAGCATCTTATTATTTGAAGTTTGTTATCTTCCAGGTGACTGACGAAATATAATAATGTTTTTATTATTATTTCACATTTCTTAATTTGAACATTCTTATACCCGGAATTACAATTATGGTATGAAGAACGAGAGCAGACAACCTATTATGCGTGATAGGACATATAAACAGGTTGTTGGTGGCGATTACCTATCTGACAAGCAGTATTTCGTAGTTGCCACTGCTCTTTTAGTTGTGCATTTAATACTGGAGGCGTTTTACATATGGCTTGGCGCTACTCCCATGGTCATAATTAATATCTTCAGTATTTTGACGTATGTAGTCAGTATTTTTGTGCTCATAAGAAATAAAGTACTGTTATCCATATGGATAATGGTGTTTGAAGTATATCTTCATGCCCTATGCTGCTGCGTCGTTATTGGTATAACGTGCGGATATCAGCTTTGGCTCTATGGAACCTTGTCTTGTGTATTTCTGCCATTTTTTCTACCTGGTTTAAATGGATTTCAGAAAAAACAAATAGGCATTTTTAGTACTATCATTGTTGCATCTTTCATGATAATTACTGCTCTGGGAAGGAGAGGCCTTTTACCGACCAGGTATAATGCAACCTTTGAAGTAGCCAGTGCTTTGTATTATGTAAATGCATTTCTTGGCTTTAGTGCAATTATGTTTTATGCGGCTGCATATAACATCAGAATGTCAGAAAAGAACATGGAACTTCAGATGGCTGCGGAACATGACTTTTTGACAGGCATTTACAACAGGCAGAGAATGCAGAAAATATTAGATTCAGAGATCTTGCGGGCACAGGTGTTTTCAGATATGCACTTGATGGTTGCTATTGCAGATATAGATTATTTCAAAAAAATAAACGATACTTATGGCCATGTTGCAGGAGATGAAGCCCTAAAAGAACTTACAAACGTTTTTGCAAGGTATTTAGATGCAGGGCTTTTATATGGAAGATGGGGAGGCGAGGAATTCTTGCTGATAGCCCCAGAAGATATGTCATATGATGAGTTTGCCAAGTTGCTTGAGGATATAAGGCAGCAGGTAGAAGATAATGAGCTGTTAATAGAAAATGCTAAAATTAAATTTACAATTTCGATAGGTGCCGCTATTTACGAGAAAGGAGATACCTCCGAACAACTTGTAAATTTAGCTGATGACAGATTGTATAAGGCCAAGGAAACCGGAAGAAACAAAGTAGTTTACTGACAAAAATAGATTGTATACAAGATAAAAGAGTGTTAGAATCGTGGGTATGGAGTCATGGAGGACTTCATACCTTTTTTGGATTTTCTATAAAGGAGGAAATGAAAATGCCAGGAATGACAGATTACGATTTACTTACACAACAGCTGAAATCACTTTCGGAGGATGAGAACTTTTTCATGCCGGTTTTATCCAATGCATCTGCTCTTTTAGCTGAAAACTTGGAAGATATAAACTGGGCAGGTTTTTACCTGATAGATAAGGGCTCCCTTATGCTGGGACCATTTCAGGGAAAGGTTGCCTGTATCAGAATCCCTCTTGGTAAGGGAGTTTGCGGAACCGCAGCCAAGGAGGACAGAACACTTTTAGTAGAGGATGTTCATAAATTTGCTGGACATATAGCATGCGACAGTGCATCCAACTCAGAGATAGTTATTCCAATGCACTGTAATGGCAAGGTGATTGGTGTTCTTGATATTGATAGCCCTTCTTTTGACAGATTCAAGTTTGAGGATCAGATTGGGCTTGAGAAGTTTGTTAAGGTTATTGAGGAAAAAACTGATTTTTGCAGGTTCAACGGACTTAGAGAGGATCAGTTCAAAGAATAATTAAGGGGATAGACTAAAATGTCAGCAAAGATTTCTTTTTCCAGTGATTACACAAAGGGAGCCCATCCCAGAATCCTTGAGCGTTTAGTTGCAGATAACCTTGTTCAGAATCCGGGTTATGGCACGGATGATATCTGCAGATCTGCAGCAGATAAGATAAAAAAAGCCTGTGGATGCCAGGAGGGAGATGTGTTCTTTCTTGTTGGTGGCACTCAGACAAACCAGACAATCATTGATATGCTCCTAAAGCCCTATGAAGGCGTTATCGCGGCCCAGACTGGTCATATAGCAGCCCACGAAGCTGGCGCAATAGAATTTTCCGGACACAAGGTCCTGACAATACCTGGCCACATAGAAAGACAGGAGGATTCAGAGTTTGTTCTTCCTGAGAATGCTGGCAAGATCGATGCCAGGGAACTTAAGGGATTCATAGATACTTTCTATGGCGATGATAATCATGAGCACATGGTATTTCCAGGTGCTGTGTATATTTCTCATCCCACAGAATATGGAACTCTTTACACCAAGAAGGAACTTACCGAAATCTCTTCTGTCTGCAAGGAGTACAAGATTCCCTTATTCCTTGATGGGGCAAGGCTTGGCTACGGACTTATGAGCAAAAGAACAGACGTTACCCTTCAGGATATCGCAAGCCTTGTAGATGTGTTCTATATCGGTGGAACCAAGGTGGGAGCACTATTTGGAGAAGCAGTAGTATTCCCTAATGGAGTTACAACAGCCCATCCAATCCCAGTTATCAAGCAGCATGGCGCCCTTCTTGCCAAGGGATGGCTTTTAGGAGTGCAGTTTGACACCTTGTTTACAGATGATCTGTACTTTGAAATCAGCAGAAACGCTATAGAAATGGCAGAGCTGTTAAAAGAAATCCTCAGGGAAAAGAACTACAGATTCTTCCTTGATTCTCCAACAAACCAGCAGTTTGTTATTGTGGATAACGATAAGTTAAAGGAACTAGATGGACAGGTTGGTTATGGCTTCTGGGAGAAGTTTGACGACACCCATACTGTTATCAGATTTGCTACAGACTGGGCAACCACAAAAGAGGACATAGAAGCTCTAAAGAATTTCCTGTAAGAAATGCTTGTGATAAACAAGAACTATATCCTTTGAAAAAAAGAATTTGCTACCTGTATATTCGCGGGTAACAAATTCTTTTTTTATGATATGAATAATTCGATTTGTATTTCAAAGTTGTCTTGGAATAAGAGTCATATTCTCAAACTTTATATTTTCGCAATATTCAAGGCTTATATTATCAGGAGTAAAGTCGGAAACATCAGTGATCACACCTTCATAGGCCTTATTTCTTCCTGCTTTATCTTCCATAACAATATCCTTAAGCACAATATCTTTTACTTCATAACCTGGAACATCAAAGCCGCACAACAGAACTGACGGGCAGTCGTGCCATTCATTTTTGCCGGCATTATTATCAAGGTATCTTCCAAGGAGATGTATTCTCTCAAATTGGCAATCCCCAAGCTGAGGTGGAACCTTAGAGCCTTCGCCGTCGTCATTGTAACCTACAGAGTGCATCTGAATATGAGAAGCTGTGATATCGCGAACCAGAATATTTCGCACATAGCCGCCGCGCTTTTTTGTGGCCTTTATCTCTATTCCTGACCAGGTCGGTCCCATCTGGCAATCCCATAGACGAACATCCTCAACACCGCCTGACATCTCGCTTCCAATGCAAAGGCCATGGCCAAAGTGAGTTACACTGTCAAAAACTCTGATATGTTTGGTTGGTCTGTTTATAACATTGCCCTCAGGGTTCTTGCCGGATTTGATGGCAACGGAGTCATCTTCAGTATAGAAATCACAGGCATAAAGTGTTGAATTTGTGGATGAATCAGGATCCCAGCCATCTCCATTCCATATACCTTCGGACTTTATAGTGCAATGATCTGTAACAATCTGATCTGAGTAGATAAAGTGAATATTCCAGGAAGGAGCATAGCCAAGGGTAAGTCCGTGGATCCAGATGTTGCGGCAATTACTCATGTTGATGAGCCTTCCTCTAAAGCGGCTTGCGATAGTTTCTGGCTTCTCATAATCCTTTATCTTATCCCCAAGAGATGCGATATAGTCCTTGAGTCTTTCGCCTTCTATTCTTGCAATTGCCTTGGCAAGCGCAGCTCCGCCTCCATAGATAGTACCTTTTCCCCTGATAACGACATTTTCACAGGTAAAATCTGCGTTGTGGTCAAGTTCACCAAGATTTAAAAGACTTCTGTAGCACTCCATTTCATAGCCTTCAAAGCGGCTGTGTATCTTGGGAAGATAGTCAAAGGGCTCGTCTGTTCCCTGCAAAAGAGCTCCCTCATCCAGATAGATTTCTGTATCTGAGTGCACATTGAGAGCTCCTGTAAGATATGTTCCTGCAGGAAAACATACACAAGAATCCTTATCACAGGCATCAAGTGCATCCTGAATGGCGTTTGTGTTCATGTGCTCCCCATCGCCTATTGCAAAGAAAGGAGCCTTGGTTACATCAAGCATCTTTTTAACAGAGCCTGTGTGAACAGTGGTGATTCCAAGACTTTTTTCAGAGTCTTTTACTCTGATCTCAACAACATAGTCGGTGTCTGGGACCAGATTATCAAAAGAAATATGTGTCTTATTAACTTTAGATGTTACAAAACCATCAACTAATACTTCGTAGATAGTATCTGACGTTGCATCCAGGGGCATATCCCAGAAAACTTCAGCTTCTGTAGCTGTAGCTCTGTAGTCCAGCAGAAAATCGAAATCCTTCATTGTGTGTTCTCCTTCATCCTTTATAAAAGAGATAATAAAAGCATGTATCAAATTATATGATAAACAAATGATACCCTGTGCGCTGCGCCAGTTCTAGTAAATTTTGCTTAGAAATATAGCAATTTTATTCATGATGCAAATTCTTTTTTGGAATTGTCACATAATTATCGAAAAAGAGTAACAATTCCCATGGGAAATGATTATAATATAGTGTATAAAAAAATGGGCGGAGGCCTAAATTCTAGGAGGCGTGGTATGAAGAAATATGTAGCAGAATGTATTGGAACAGCAACACTTGTAGTACTGGGCTGCGGAACAGCGATGCTGGTTGGATGTGATGCGGCAAGCGGATCAGGATATCTTTTAACTGCTCTTGCATTTGGTCTGACAATCGTAGCTATGGCTTACTCAATCGGAAACATTTCAGGATGCCATATTAACCCTGCGGTTTCTCTTGGAGTTTTACTTAGCGGCGGTATGGAAGTCAGCGAATTTGTTGGCTATGTTGTATCACAGTGTATTGGCGCTTTTGCTGGTGCTGGAATCCTTGCACTTATTTTTGGACTTGGCGGCGTAGAAGACAAGACCGGCGGATTTGGATCAAATGGCCTTGCAGGTGTTAATGGAAATCCTATAGCCGGACTTATTGTTGAGATCGTACTTACATTTATTTTTGTAATAGCAATTTTAGGTGTTACATCCAAGAAGGCTGGACATGGCTCTTTTGGCGGACTTGTAATAGGTCTTACTCTTGTAGTAGTTCATATCCTCGGCATTGGTCTTACTGGAACATCTGTTAACCCGGCAAGAAGCTTTGGACCAGCACTTGTAGCAGCTTTTACTGGAAATACAGCTCCAATAGCAGCTCTTTGGGTATTTATCGTTGGACCACTTGTAGGAGCAGCTTTGGCAGCTTGCGTATACAAGGCTCTTGAGAAAAACTGATATTATTAGCTTGCACTTTTTTAATATACGTAGTATGATGTGTGCATTATAGATAAAAAGCTGTGACGAAGACAGTAGATAGCTTGTGAAAGCGTGCAGAGAGCTGGCGGTTGGTGCGAGTCAGTGCGAGTAGGAGCTTTTCGAAAATCACTTCTGAGCTGCAGAATCGAACAGATATTATTCGTAATACAGTAGATTTTTGCCGTATATCCTGGCGTTAACGGGAAGCGTATTCAACCGGATTTATTATTCGGCGCGTATGTGTAAACAGGTGGTATAACGAGACTAGATTAATCAGCCCTCGTCCTTTTTACAAAGGATGGGGGCTTCTTTTTTTATCAAGAAAGGAGCTCAAAGATGTACAACAAAGTCGATACCGACATGAACTTTGTCGGCAGAGAAAAGAAGATTGAAGAATTCTGGAAAAATGAGAATATCTTCCAGAAGAGTGTGGACACTCGTAGTAAGGGCGATATGTATATGTTCTACGATGGCCCTCCAACAGCAAACGGTAAGCCTCATATTGGTCACGTTCTTACACGTGCCATCAAGGATATGATCCCTAGATACCGCACAATGAAGGGATATACTGTTCCTCGTAAGGCTGGTTGGGATACTCACGGTCTTCCAGTTGAGCTTGAAGTAGAGAAGATGCTGGGCCTTGATGGTAAGGAACAGATTGAAGAATACGGAATGGAGCCTTTCATCAAGAAGTGTAAGGAATCTGTTTGGAAATATAAGGGAATGTGGGAAGACTTCTCTGGCACAGTTGGTTTCTGGGCTGATATGGAGCACCCATACATCACTTATGATGATAATTTCATCGAGTCAGAGTGGTGGGCTCTTAATGAAATCTGGAAGAAGGGTCTTCTGTACAAGGGCTTTAAGGTAGTTCCTTACTGTCCTCGTTGTGGCACACCTCTTTCATCACACGAGGTTGCTCAGGGATATAAGACATTAAAAGAACGTTCTGCTCTCGTTCGCTTCAAGGTTAAGGGCGAAGATGCATATTTCCTTGCATGGACAACTACACCTTGGACACTTCCTTCAAACATCGGCCTTTGCGTAAATCCAGATGAGAAGTACGTTAAGGTTAAGGCTGCTGATGGAAACGTATACTACCTTGCTGCAGCTCTTGCAGACAACGTACTTGGTTCTCTTGCAAAAGAGGAAGGCCAGAAGGCGTACGAAGTTCTTGAGACTTATGTAGGTACAGACCTTGAATATAAAGAGTATGAGCCACTTTACCAGTGCGCAGCTGATGAGGCTGAGAAGCAGCACAAGAAGTGCTTCTTTATCTACTGCGATAACTATGTAACTATGACAGATGGTACAGGCATCGTACATATCGCTCCTGCATTCGGTGAAGACGACGCAAGAGTTGGACGTAAATATGACGCTCCACTTGTACAGATGGTAGATTCAGAAGGTAAGCTCAAGGCAGAGACTCCTTTTGCAGGCATGAGATGTAAGCCTACTCAGAAGGAAATGGATGAGGGTGCAATTAGTGCAGATCCAGAGGTGTTGAAAGACCTTGATAAGAGAGGACTTCTCTTTGGCGCACCTAAGATGGAACATGATTATCCACACTGCTGGAGATGTGGTACACCACTTATCTACTATGCTCGTTCATCATGGTTCATCAAGGTTACAGAGGTTAAGGAAGACCTTATCCGCAACAACAAAGAGATTAACTGGGTTCCAGAGTCAATCGGTAAGGGACGTTTCGGCGACTGGCTTGAGAACATTCAGGACTGGGGTATCTCCCGTGACAGATATTGGGGAACACCACTTAATATCTGGGAGTGTGACGACTGTGGACATCAGCTTTCTGTAGGTTCCAGAAAAGAGCTTGCTGAGCTTTCAGGAGATCCTAGCGCAGAGACTTGTGAGCTTCACAGACCTTACATTGATAAGTTTGAGATCACATGTCCTAAGTGCGGCAAGAAGATGCACAGAGTAAAAGAGGTTATTGACTGCTGGTTCGATTCAGGCGCAATGCCATTTGCTCAGCTCCACTACCCATTTGAGAATAAGGAACTCTTCGAGAAGCAGTTCCCTGCTGAGTTTATCTCAGAGGCTGTAGACCAGACACGTGGATGGTTCTACTCACTTCACGCAGAGGCAACACTTCTTTTCAATAAGCCTGCATTTAAAAATGTTATAGTACTCGGCCTTGTGCAGGATGAAAATGGACAGAAGATGAGTAAGTCTAAGGGTAACGCTGTTGATCCTTTCGATGCTCTTGAAAAATATGGTGCAGATGCTATCAGATGGTACTTCTACACTAACTCAGCGCCTTGGCTTCCTAGCCGTTTCTCAGGTGATGCAGTTATGGAAGGACAGCGTAAGTTCCTCGGAACACTTTGGAACACTTATGCATTCTTTACACTTTATGCAAATATCGATGGTTTCGATGCTGCAAACTACAAGCTTGAACTTGATAAGCTTACTGTAATGGATAAGTGGCTTCTTTCTAAGCTCAACAGCTGTGTTAAGGCAGTAGATGATAACCTTAATAACTATAGGATTCCTGAGGCTGGTAAGGCACTTGATAACTTTGTTGATGAGATGTCTAACTGGTATGTACGTCGCAGCCGTGAGAGATTCTGGGCTAAGGGAATGGAACAGGATAAGATTTCTGCTTACATGACTCTTTATACAGCACTTGTTACTGTATGTAAGGCTGCAGCACCTATGGTTCCATTCATGACAGAGGAAATCTACCAGAACCTTGTTCGTAACAGCTTTAAAGATGCTCCAGAGTCAATCCATCTCTGTGACTTCCCTGCTGTTGATGAGTCTCTTATCGACACTAAGCTTGAGAAGGATATGGAAGAAGTTCTTGATATCGTAGTACTCGGCCGTGCTGCAAGAAACGCAGCTAACATCAAGAACCGTCAGCCTATCGGACAGATGTATGTTAAGGCAGAGCAGACTGTAGGCGAGTTCTACACAGAGATCATCAGAGAAGAGCTTAATGTCAAGAATGTAAGCTTTACAGATGATGTTCGTGACTTCACAAGCTACAGCTTTAAGCCACAGCTTAAGACATTAGGACCTAAGTATGGCAAGAACATCGGTGCTATCAAGGCCTATCTTGAAGGCCTCGATGGAAACGCTACTATGGACGAGCTTAATACTAATGGTTCAATTAAGTTCAATGTAAACGACGTAGATGTAGAACTTGTTAAGGAAGACCTCCTTATCGAGATGGCTCAGAAGGAAGGCTTTGTATCTCAGGAGAACTGGGGTATTACAGTTGTTCTTGATACTAACCTTTCAGAGGAACTTATCAATGAAGGTTTTGTTCTGGAGGTTATCAGTAAGATCCAGACTATGCGTAAGGATTCAGGCTTTGAAGTTATGGATCATATCAAGGTTTCTCTTAACGGCAATGATAAGCTTGCGCAGATTGTTAAGGACAACGAGAGCAGCATCTCTACAAAAGTTCTTGCCAACGAAGTTGTTTACGGCTCAGACGTTGCTAATGCCAAGGAATGGGATATCAACGGCGAGAAGGTAACAATCGGAGTTGAGAAGATCTGATCAAAACAGAATAGATGATAAAACGCGAGGGTTCTCCTTAATTGGAGGCCCTCGTTTTTTTGCAAAAAAGTTGTGTAAAATTATCTTGAAGCATAATATACCGAATAAAATTGTCCGATATAAAATAAGACAAAGTAAATAGTATTTGCAAATAGTATTTTGGGGTTAGGAGATAATATGGGACAGATTGTTAATCTAAAGTGCGAAAGATGTGGTTATGAGGCAAACCTATGGGTTGGGGCGGGGATGACCTTTTTTGACATCGAAAAGACAATAACTCTTTTTAATAAAGATACCCAGCAGAGAATAAGAAATGATCTTGAGAAAAATCCAAACGGAACCTGGACCATAACAAAGGAAATAGGCGTCTGCGAAAGGTGCCGCAAGATTTCCGCAATACCTGTATTTATCCTCAATAAAGAGGATGGCACTGTTGTTGAATACAGAGGAAAGTGCATCTGCGGCGGAGATGTGGACATTGTAGATATGGAAAAGGTATTAAGTGGCGAGATCAAACTTGAGTGCCCGGCTTGTGGAGATCTTCTTGTAGCAAGGAATGAGGGGTATTGGGACTGATAGCGGAGTAGCCAAATGGTAGTACAGCATAATATTTCTGGCATGAATGCCAACAGACAACTGAATATTACAACTGGAATCCAGGCTAAATCCTCAGAAAAGTTATCTTCCGGTTACAGGATAAACAGAGCAGCTGATGATGCTGCGGGCCTTGCTATTTCAGAGAAGATGAGACGTCAGGTCAGAGGTCTTACGCAGGCATCAAGCAATGCTCAGGATGGAGTTTCCTGGTGCCAGATTGCAGATGGAGCCTTGAATGAAGTAAGTGACATGCTGGTAAGGGCAAGTGACTTGTCTATTAAGGCAGCCAATGACACGCTTCAGGATACAGACAGAGAATATATAAATGCTGAGGTTCAGCGACTTAGCGAAGAAATAGACAGGATCCATGGAGTTACAGAGTTTAATAATATACATATTTTCTCTGATGAAGGCTTTTCTCCAAGTAATGCAATGGTTACTTCGGGAAAAGAAAATTCTATATCAATGGTCCTTCCCAATGGAACCAATGTAGAAATAACCTGTGAATTTGTAGATAGCGATGGAAATAAGGTTAATACACAAGCCAGCCAGGCTGTTGGTCAGGATACAAGCTATGCTGATTCTGATTATGCCAAGTTCGTTCAGAGTGCGGCTGCTGATGCTATAGCAAATCTATATAATAATTTTCCAACTCTTTTCTCTAATGCTGCATCTAATGACGTTCAGGTTGGACTTAAACTATCTGGCATTGATGGCTCTGGCGGCACACTGGCAAGAGCTTCCCTTTCAATGTCCTATACTAGCTCCTACACGGTCATGAGCTATACTATGCAGATCGATACAGCGGATTATCCATTGTCATCATTTGATAGCATGACAGATGCTCAAAAGGCAGATCTTGCTGCAACAATAGGCCACGAGATGACTCATCTTGCTATGTATGATACCCTGACAGATGGTATGCTATCTGGTTTTCCACAGTGGTTTGTAGAAGGTGTTGCCCAGACTTCATGTGGAGATGGTGGGTGGCTTTCGAATAGCTTAAACCCTGGATCTAGTGAAGCCAACATGAAATCATACATGTCACAACTGGACTCAATGCCCTATGGAGCTGGATATCTGGCAGCTATGTATCTTGGCTACGCGGTATCAGCTGCAGATGGCAATACCGCTGTGAACTCATCTAATATTGCAAGTGGACTTAATAAGCTGATGGGAGAAATGTCAGGTTCTCCTAAAAAGACGTTAGATCAGGCTATAGCAGATCTAACAGGTTATTCAGGTCTTAGCGATTTTGAATCACACTTTAAATCTGCATCAGCCAAATCCGGTGTGGCAGGGCTTGACCCCCTTGCCTTTACAGATGCATTTCTTGATGCAAGAGGTACAAACGGAGCTGGATCTTTGTTTGGAAACTTAAGTACTCCTGAAGAGACTCTTTTTGCTCCTTCATCGCTTACATCGAGCGGATCAAATTATACGATAAATACAGGAAACACCCAGTATGCAAATGCTTATGGAACAGGCTATGTCTTCCCTGAAAAACAAAGCGGTACTGCGACAGGTGAAGGTACAGATGATGGCCTTGGGAATACACTATTTTTGCAGGTTGGGTCAGAAACATCCAGCGAAAATGAGATAGCCCTAAAGAGATTTAACGTGACAATGGCAGCTCTTTCAGAGGGTAAGACCTTTGACACAACTACAAGGCAAAAAGCCCTTGAGACCATTGATACTGTTAAGACCGCAGCTCAGAATGTATCAAGGGTTAGAAGCTACTACGGTGCTATGCAGAATCGCCTTGAGCATACGATCAAGAATCTTGACAATGTAGTAGAAAACACTCAGTCGGCAGAATCCAGGATTAGAGATACAGATATGGCCTCTGAGATGGTCAAATATTCTAATAACAACATTCTGGCTCAGGCTGGTCAGGCCATGCTGGCCCAGGCAAATCAAACTAACCAGGGAGTGCTATCACTCCTTCAGTAGATATAGTAATCATCAAAATGATATTTGAGCAAAAAATAAAGACTGGCTCCGGGATTGAGCATAATTCCCGTTGTCAGTCTTTTTTTGATTAGTCAAATATATGAAAATAGTTTAAGCTCACTGAAGAAGTGAAAGTACACCTTGATTGGTTTGGTTAGCCTGAGCCAGCATAGACTGTCCTGCCTGAGCCAGAATATTATTGTTGGAGTACTTGACCATTTCTGCGGCCATGTCTGTATCGCGAATAAGAGATTCAGCAGACTGAGTATTCTCAACGACATTATCCAGGTTTTTAATAGTGTGTTCCAAACGATTCTGGTAAGCACCCATGCGGCTTCGCTCTTCGCTTACGAAGCTAAGACCATCCTTAATGCTCTCTATAGCATCAAGTGCCTGTCTGTGGCTCATCACACTTATCTGATCAATCTTACAGGTTTGTGCGCATATATAGGGCATTTCCAGAGTAATCTGATTCTGGCTATCTGTTTCTGAGCCTACCTGAAGGATAATATCTCCTTCAGCATCATCATATTTATCCTGCTTTTTGGCAACGCCCTCTCCAAAGAAACCATAGTTTGCTGAAGGGCGCTGATTTGGACGATTATCGTAGATGACTAATTTGCCATTATCTTTAGTGAGCTCTGTGTAGTGGTTGTTGGGATGACCGTTTTGCGTACCGCTTATGATCTTGTCCATAATATCATCAGCATTTTGCGCACCACTGATATCGACATTATAAATATAATGCCTGCCACTTGTTTCTACGGAATTGCCTTCACCATTGTTGAACCTGACGCTGTAATGATTATCGCAGGTACAGCAGGTAAAGTGGAAACCTTTTCCTGCAAGCTCATCTATCATGTCCTGCGAACCATCAAAGCTACTAAAATCAAGAGTGGATGAAGCCTGATTAGTTCCATAGCTTCCGGACATATGTCCCCCATCCGTATCACTTATGCCTACCCAGTCAGGCAGTTTAGTAGAAGAATCAATAGTTACTCCAAGATCAATTCCACCAGTAATTTTTCCCTTTAAAACATATATCTCATTAAAAGTAGTTTTGCCGTTTATGGCGTCAACTTCCTCTTTTATCCTGTCAATTTCAGACTGGATATAGGCTCTGTCTGTGTCTTGAAGTGTATCATTGGCAGCTTTTACAGCAAGTTCATTAGTGCGCTGTAGCATGTCATGAACTTCAGCCATGGCACCATCTGCAACCTGCACGAGAGAAACGCCATCCTGAGCATTTTCTGAGGCTTGAGTAAGACCTCTTATCTGACGGCGCATTTTTTCACTAATAGCAAGACCTGCAGCGTCATCAGCCGCTCTGTTTATCTTGTAACCAGAGGAGAGCTTTTCTGACGACTTGGCCTGAAG
The DNA here is from genome assembly GCF_900102515.1 of Butyrivibrio sp. INlla14. GTDB lineage: Bacteria > Bacillota > Clostridia > Lachnospirales > Lachnospiraceae > Butyrivibrio. Next base: position 8,142 of record NZ_FMVS01000003.1, on the reverse strand, counting down.
ATTAGTGGTGATATTCAGTTGTCTGTTGGCATTCATACCAGCTATATTGTGTTGTATTACCATGTTCAGACATCCTTGTGCAGATATTTTCAATATATATATCGGTAAGATAAATGTGAATATTAGTTTCAAATTAGATTGAGCAAAAAGAAATTTTGAAATACCGGTTTTGTGTTTAGGGATATTTAATAAAAAGATAAATGAAATTGCGGTAAAATATATACGTATAGTTTTGTCCATATGGCAAAAACCCACACGGGCACAGAAATGTTTGCTATAATGTTAATAATATCTTGCATTTGAGGAGGCTTTATGAAGAAAAAACAGTTATCTTTTGATAAGGATTTGTTTAAGCGTAGTGTCCTGTACAATGTAAAGACCCTGTACAGAAAAACAATGGAAGAGGCTACACCTCAGGAAATCTACCAGGCAGCAGCATATGCTATAAAGGATGCCATTGTTGATCATTGGATGACTACTCAGAGAGCAGTAGCTGAGCAGGATCCCAAGATTGTTTACTATATGTCCATGGAATTTCTCATGGGAAGAGCATTTGGTAACAATCTGATCAATCTTCAGGCTTATAAGCCGGTAAAAGAGGCACTTGATGAGCTGGGAATCGATGTTAACCTTGTGGAAGATCAGGAACCGGATCCAGCCCTTGGAAATGGTGGTCTTGGACGACTTGCAGCATGTTTCCTTGATTCTCTGTCTACACTTGGATATGTAGCTTATGGCTGTGGTATCCGTTACAAATATGGTATGTTCCGCCAGAAAATCCAGGATGGTTATCAGGTAGAAGTTCCTGATACCTGGCTCGAAAACGGAAATCCATTCGAACTTAGAAGAAACGAGCTTGCCAAAGAGGTTAAATTTGGCGGCTATGTAAATATGTATACTGACGATTATGGCAGGACCATCTTCAAACAGGAAGGCTACCAGGTAGTTAGGGCCGTTCCATACGATCTGCCAGTTCTGGGCTATGGAAACGGCGTGGTTAATACTCTTAGAATCTGGGATGCTGAGCCAATACAGTGTTTCCAGCTTGACTCTTTTGACAAGGGCGATTATCAGAAGGCTGTAGAGCAGGAGAACCTTGCAAGCCAGCTCTGTGAAGTCCTTTATCCAAATGACAATCACATTGCAGGTAAAGAGCTGCGTCTCAAGCAGCAATATTTCTTTATCTCAGCTTCTGTTCAGACAGCAGTTCAGAGATATCTGCGTAATCACGATGATATCAGGCACTTCTATGAAAAGGCTGTATTCCAGCTTAATGATACGCATCCAACAGTTGCTGTTGCAGAACTTATGCGTATCCTGATGGATGAGTATTATCTTTCATGGGATGAGGCATGGGAAGTAACAACTAAGACCTGCTGTTACACAAACCACACTATCATGTCAGAAGCTCTTGAGAAGTGGCCTGTAGATCTTTTCCAAAGGCTTCTTCCTAGAATTTATCAGATAGTAGATGAGATAAACAGAAGATTTGTTGACCAGATCATGAGAACCTACAGTGGCTCAGCCGGAATAGATGTTCAGGCCAAGATACGCAGCATGGCTATCCTCTACGACAATCAGGTCAAGATGGCTCACCTTGCTATCGTCGGCGGACATTCTGTAAACGGCGTTGCCAAGCTCCATACAGAAATTCTTAAAAAGCGTGAGCTTAAGGACTTCTATGAGATGATGCCCGAGAAATTCAATAATAAGACCAACGGTATCACCCAGAGAAGATTCCTGATGCATGCAAATCCTCTTCTTGCAGACTGGGTTACAGAAAAGATTGGAGATGGCTGGATAACAGATCTGTCTCAGATGGATAAGTTAAAAGACTTTGTGGATGACAAGAAGGCTCAGGCCGAGTTCATGGATATCAAGTACAAGAACAAACAAAGACTTGCTGCTTATATCTTAGAGCACAACGGTGTTAAGGTTGATCCCAAGTCCATCTTTGATGTTCAGGTTAAGAGACTTCATGAATACAAGCGTCAGCTCCTTAACATACTGACTGTAATGTACAAGTATCATGATATAAAGACGCATCCTAGTAAAGACTTCTATCCAAAGACCTATATCTTTGGAGCCAAGGCAGCAGCTGGATATCTGACAGCCAAGCTTACGATCAAGCTTATAAATGCAGTTGCGGATGTTATCAACAATGATCCGGATATCAAGGGCAAGATCAAGGTGGTATTTATAGAAGACTACAGGGTTTCAAACGCTGAGCTTATCTTTGCAGCAGCAGACGTATCAGAGCAGATATCTACAGCAAGTAAGGAAGCATCTGGTACTGGTAATATGAAGATGATGCTAAATGGTGCGGTCACAATTGGTACAATGGATGGTGCTAACGTTGAGATTGTCAATGAAGTTGGTGAAGAGAATGCCTTTATCTTTGGACTATCCTCTCAGGAAGTCATGGAATATGAGAAAAATGGCAATTACAATCCAATGGATATCTACAATTCAGATCCTAACGTCAAGACAGTCCTTGATATGCTGGTAGATGGAACCTTCTCCAAGGATAGAGAACTCTTTAGACCTCTGTATAACTGCCTCCTTAATACAGTTAATTCCAACAAGGCAGACCAGTACTTTATACTTAAGGATTTTGAATCCTACATGGAAGCACAGAAAAGGATTTCAGATGCTTACACTGACAAGAAGCGCTGGGCTAGAATGGCTCTTATGAATACAGCTTGCTGTGGCAAGTTCTCATCAGACAGAACTATTCAGGAATACGTAGATGAAGTATGGCACTTGGATAAGGTAAACGTAGAAGCTAAATAATTTGATGCATTGAATTTACTAGTTTGGATCAGTCGATTCCAGATGTTTTTCCTCTATCAATTGTTCTACCTGTTGAAGATGCTCTTTACCTGCTGCATTGTCGCTCTTTGGAAGGGACTTGCGGTAGGTAGAGGGTGAAATGCCTTTTTCCTGCTTGAAGGCTTTTGAAAATACAAGTGGGTCTGAGTATCCGCAGGATATAGCAACTGACTCAATGGGAAGGCTTGTGAGCTGCAGAAGTTCAACGGCCTTGGCAATACGATATCTGGCCAGATATTGCTGCGGCGAAATACCTAGTGCATTCTGGAAAAGAGTATACAAATAGCTTCTGTTGATACACACGTAGTCGGCGATATCTGTGACTTTGATCGGGTTACAGTAATTACTGCGGACATAGGCCTGGGCTCTGTTTACGTAATCATTGGCACTTCCGGAATCACTCTTTGGTGTGACGCTAAGGCCAGATGCAATAACGGACAGAAACATTGATAAGAGCCCGTTTCTTCTAAGATCATCTTCAACACTAAAGGTGTTATGATCCATCATATCTTTTACTATGTCGTATATATCTTTTGATTTCTCACTTTTAAACACAGGCTGCTGAAGGGATAAACCAAGCTGAGATACTATTTCCTCGGCTCTTCGTCCGCCAAAACCTATCCAAACGTAGGTCCAGGGGTCGTTTTCATCAGCTACGTAGTAGGCAAGCTCATCTGGGATGATGAGAAAACCATATTTCTCGTTAAGTGGATATCTTTTCCCTCCAATAGAAAAAGAACCCTTGCCACTTAGCACGTAGTGGATCATAAAGTGGGGCTTAAGGGCGGGACCAAAGCTGTGACCAGGCTCTGTCTGGGACAAGCCGCAGCAATATACGTACAGGTCGTCAGATTCTTCTGTATTAAAAAGTAGTTTATATGCTTTCTCCATGTCTTTTCCTCAAAAAACTATCTATAAACCAATCTTATCAATTATGGATGGTTTAAATCAAGTTATGCGGATTAAAACAAGTTAAAAATGAAACAAATAGGCTCAACAAATTGTATTTTGGGTAGAGTTACTGTAAAATGGACTTGCATCGTGTGTTAAATTTTTGCTTTATTAAGATATACGTGGAGGCAGGTTGTGGAGAAGAATACGCAGGATTTATTGGATGCGGGAAGTGATATATTAAAGAGTGTGACCAAGGCTATAGACACCAATGACTACAGCAAATTGGCTTCAGAGATAGCAAGTACCGTGAAATCAGTCAGCATTGAACGAAGAACTACTTACGCAAGCGGAAGGGTACCAGAGCAGGATCTTAGAGTTGTGCACAGGGTATCTGCTCCAAGAGCAAGGAAATATCCTTTTTTGGCCAAGGGAGTCAGCAAATATAATGGAATATTAGAGGGAATACTTGGTAGTTCCCTGGGATTTTGCTTTTTCTGGGCATTTTTTGGATGTCTGTTTACTCATATCCCAGCACTTATAATTACCTGGCTTGCTTTAACGATTGGCTCAGGTCTTATAGGATTTAGAGGCTTTAAAAAGCTTAAGCTTTCCAAGGAATACCACAAATACGGCAATATTTTAAAGGATGCCGAGTTCTTTAATGTAAGTGATCTTGCCCAGGCAGCTCTTGAGACTGATGAGGATGTCCGCAAGAACTTAAAGGGAATGATGGATCTTGGCTACCTTCCAAGAGGAAGATTTGATTCTACTCAGAGCACATTTATGATTACAGATGCGGCATATCAGCTGTATCTTGGCGCTGAACAGGACAGACTTGCAAGAGAACAGGTAAATGTTGAACAGAAGGCCAAAGATACCAAGAAGAGAGCTGCTGAAAACGGTATTGATCCCAAGGTTCAGAGCATTCTGGATGAGGGAAGCGAGTATATAGCATTTGTAAGACATATCAATGATATTGTCCCTGACAGTGAGGAGATGTCTAACAAGCTCTACAAGCTTGAGAGCATCATGAATAAGATTTTTGAACAGGTTAAAAAAGAGCCTGAGACAGCAGATGATCTTCATAAGCTTATGAATTATTATCTGCCAACAACTAAAAAGCTCCTTACAGCCTATGTTGATCTTGACAGGCAGCAGGCAGGAAACGGTGAAAACGTCAAGCAGACTAAGCGAGAGATAGAAACGGTTATGGATACTATCAACGAGGCATTTGCTAATCTTCTTGATAGTCTATTCCAGGATCTGGCCTGGGATATTTCATCTGATATATCAGTTATGAAGACTATGATGGCTCAGGACGGACTTACAGAAGATGCCCTTATGTCTGGGGTATCAGGTGTGGCTACAGCTCAGGCGGCTCAGACAGCAGGAGGAGCAATGGCACAGGCACAACAAGGGGTAATGCTGGAATTTGACCAGAAATAATAAAGAGAAAAAGTATTTAGGAGGATTTTTATAATGGGTGACGAACTTAATTTTGATGCAGCACCAGCTGCACCTACACTTTCTTTTGGGGCTGAGGCAGCAGCAGAAGCACCAGCGCCTGCAGTAGAACCTGAAAAGGTCAAGGATAAGGGCAACGTTGCTATGGAGGCGCAGCTTTCAGCAGAAGAGCTCAAGCAGGTTGAGGACTTTAGTAAGCAGATCGATATCAGCAACACAACAGGTATCATGAACTATGGTGTTGGAACACAGAAGAAGCTTGCAGATTTCTCTGAGAAGGCAATCGACAATGTCCGCACCAAGGATATGGGCCAGGTTGGTGATATGATCACAGACCTTGTTACTCAGCTCAAGAACTTTGAAGTTGCTGAGGATGAGAAGGGACTTAAGGCTCTTTTCAAAAAGAGTGCCAATAGAATTGAAGGAATGAAGGCTAAGTACAGCAAGGTTGAGACAAACGTTGAGACTATTGCTAATGAGCTTGAGAGGCACCAGGTTACACTTATGAAGGACGTTGAGCTCCTTGACAGAATGTATGACCTTAACCTCAACTACTACAAGGAACTTACAATGTACATCCTTGCTGGTAAGAAGAGACTTGAAGAGGAGAGAAACACAACTCTTGTAGAACTTCAGAAAAAGGCTGAGGCATCAGGACTTCCTGAGGATGCTGAAAAGGCCAAGGATTTTGCTAATAAGTGCGACAGATTTGAGAAAAAGATCTATGACCTTGAGCTTACAAGAACAATTGCTATGCAGACTGGCCCTCAGATCCGTATGGTACAGAGCTCAGATACAGTAATGGCTGAGAAAATCCAGTCAACCATCGTTAATACAATTCCACTCTGGAAGAACCAGATGGTTATTGCTATTGGTATCGAGCATTCAACACAGGCTGCTCAGGCAGAGCGTGAGGTTAATGATATGACCAATAAACTCCTTAAGGCCAATGCAGATGCCCTCAAGGTTGCTACAATCGAGAGTGCTAAAGAGGCAGAGAGAGGAATTGTTGATATCGAGACTCTAAAGCACACTAACGAATCTCTTATCACAACTCTTGATGAGGTTCTTAAGATCCAGACAGAAGGTAAGAGCAAACGCCGTGAGGCAGAGGCTGAGCTTGCTCAGATCGAGACACAGCTCAAGGATAAGCTCCTTCAGGCTGCCAAGCAGTAATTGCACTGTTCTGTATAGATACATAATTTCATATGAACAATTCGACCCGGGTATATGGCTTATGTATACCCGGGTTTTTTCAAAAAATTTTTTAGATGATTATAGTCAACAGTTAACATTTTGACAGGTAATATGAACAAAGAGGTATTTAATTATTTGCAGCATAAATATATAGTATAAGCAGAATAACTGCTCTTTATGAGCAAGTAAGCGGTCAAAAGTTTTAATAGAAATATACATAAAGTTAAAATTCAGGAGGGTTTTATGATCGATCAGAACATGAAGCAGTCAGTTCTTGAGAACTTCGAGAAGGTTTTTGGAAAAAGAGAAGACGTCAAGACATACTTCGCACCAGGAAGAGTTAATCTTATTGGCGAGCATACAGACTACAATGGAGGCCATGTGTTCCCATGCGCTCTTACAATTGGTACTTACGCAGCTGTAGCAAAAAGAGATGATCGCATGGTTCAGTTCTATTCTGTTAACCAGGACAGATTTGGCGTATATGGAGTAAATCTTGATGATATAGATACTATAAGTGACCAGGCTGGTTGGACAAACTACCCAATCGGTGTTATCTGGGCCTTTGCAAAGCGTGGAATGAAGCTTGATAAGGGCTTTGACATGGTTATCAACGGAAATATTCCTAATGGATCAGGTCTTTCATCATCAGCTTCCCTTGAGGTCCTTACTGGATTTATCTTAAGGGATCTCTATAAATTTGATGTTACTAACCAGGATATAGCTCTTATTGGCCAGTATTCAGAGAATAACTACAACGGCTGTAACTGCGGAATCATGGATCAGTTTGCTTCTGCAATGGGCAAGGAGAACAACGCAATCTTCCTTGATACAGCAGATCTTTCTTTTGAATATGCACCAATCAAGCTTGATGGAGCTAAGATTGTTATTGCTAATACCAACAAAAAGCACAAACTTACAGATTCTCAGTACAATGCAAGACGCAGCATGTGTGAGGAAGCACTTGCAATCCTTCAGAAGACTGTTGATATTAAGGGACTTGGAGATCTCTCAATAGAAGAATTTGAAGCTCACAAGGATGTCCTTACAGATCCTGATATGCAGAGAAAGGCCAAGCACGCTGTATATGAGAACCAGCGTACAATCGAGGCTGTTAAGGCTCTTAAGGCAGGAGATATCAATCATTTCGGCGAGCTTATGAGACAGTCCCACGAGTCACTTCGTGACGACTATGATGTAACAGGCATTGAGCTTGATACACTTGCAGAAGAAGCATGGAAGATCCCTGGAGCTATCGGTTCTCGAATGACAGGCGGCGGATTCGGCGGCTGCACAGTTTCAATTGTTAAGGACGAGGCTGTGGAAAACTTCAAAAAGACAGTTGGAGAAAACTACCGCAAGAAGATTGGCTATGATGCAACCTTCTACACAGTAGAAATTGGCGGTGGCCCACAGGAAGTTTGATCTTAGGTTTATTAAAAGTTTCCCAATCTGCCGGACTATAGATTTCCGGCAGAAGGGTTAGCTTCCTTTCTTGGGCGACCACGTGGCCGCTTGGGTTTTATTTCAACTTGATCCTTTGGCTTCGGCTTTCGCCCGCGTTTCTTAGGCTCAGGCTTTGGAGCCGGCTTTGAAAGCCCAAGAGCTTCGAGCTCTTCCATTGCGGTTTGTATTGTGTGCACCCAAAACCCGTCAGCGGATGATGGCTCTGCAGGTGCATCCGCCCTACGCCATGCTGATGAAAGATCATCCATGAGTTCACCATAGGACATCTGTTTCAGAAGTCCAGCATTT
>NZ_FMVS01000044.1 GCF_900102515.1 Butyrivibrio sp. INlla14 | reverse complement strand
GATGAGGCAGCGGACGCCCTCAATCGTTGGCTCTGGTGGGCAAGTCACAGCAGGATTGGTGCTTTCAAGGAACTTTACCTCAAGATCAAACGTCACAGGGAGCACATACTGAATGCAATAAGGCTAGGCATGAGTAACGCTCGAATTGAAGCTACTAATAACAAAATCAAGCTGATTATCCGCAAGGCATATGGTTTTCGCAACATCCAAAACATGCTCGATATGGTCTATCTGGTATGCTCGGATTTGAGGGTTCCACTTCCTAACAGAAAACAAAAATGCACATGATCAGCATAAACACTGGGGTTGATGGCATTTTTTACCCACCATTACCCCTGAAGAGCCTGATTTTTCTTCTTTTCGCAATACTTTCCTGCTTTTTCTCCCTTTTCTCTTTGTATTCCTTCAGAATAAAAGAGTCTTTCTCTAATGTATTGACAAAACCTGTTCTATTCCTTCTATAGGCGTTATCCATATTCTGACTAACAACTGCTATAAGCCAATTAGAAAAGTCCTCACGCATGCTATTAAATGAAAAATTACCTTCAACAACTTTTGGTTGCTTTAGCATATCCAAATATAAGTCATCATTCATATCTATTTTTTTGACATAATCCACAACATCGTCTATATTAGAAAACTCATTACAATTAACAAACGCCTTCGGATTAAAATATTTATCAACATAAGGATCTCCCCAATAAATTGGAACTGTATCTGCAGCAAAAGCTTCAACTATTTTCTCCGTGCAATATCCAGGATGAGATGCATTTTCACAAGCAATAGCAAATTTGTAATGCCTTGCAAACTCCATTTTATCCTCAACGCCATTCGGTAGCTCTATATTATTCCTGTGTTTTCCACCAGATGCCACAAATTTATAAGAAGATAAAGCATCAAACAATTTCTCTCTGTAGGATTCGGCATACTCATGATTTGAGACTACAAACGAACAAAAACCTTTATTCTTTATATCAACATAAGGAATGTTACCTGTTTCAAGCTTTGCACACGCATCTCCATAGCATGCTAAATAAAGAGGATACCTAATATACCTGTCACCGAAATCAATATAATCGAACCCAATTGCATAATCGTAAAAATTGAAATCCGGGACATAGTTTTCTCCTGTAAATAAAATCCTAGGACATGAATAATTTAAAAATTCTTTTCCGAACACAGAACAGAAAACGAAATCTGTCTCCTTGGGATCCGTTACTAACTTATACTCTAAATGCTTATCAAGTATTTTTGTTATAAAGTTTTCATTTTGGTCAAACCCATCCCACCAATCAACAAAACAAATATTAACCAATTTTTTCACTCCAGAAATTTACTTGTCACTACATCCAATCCCTTTATAAGCGGCCTCTCATACAAATAAGTACAAATTATGGCCCAAACTACAGAAGCAAACAAGCTCACAAAAAGCAGCCCTATTTTATTAGATTCCATAAAATTTTTTTAAGCATGTAGTATATCATTGTATGAAAAAGATAAAATGAGAATGTTATGGGAGAAAAGAAATTGCAAATCTTATTTACATAGATACCCAAATCAATCTTGTATGTAATGCATATAATTATAACTGTAAATAAAGATGTCAAAAAAGAACCCACGTAAAAATACGCTCGTAACAGACAATACAAAAAACCTATTATAGCACTAATCAGATACAGCAAAAATGAAAAATTCAATTTTGAGAACCTATTAAGTCTCCTTACAAATAAATAGCCAATTATTCCACTTGAAAAAGCAGCCATCCCTCTAAGAGTATATGCCAAATACCAATAGAAATACATATGTTCCGAATCAAAATATGGACGGATGAATGGCATAAGTAACAGCTCCAGAACTATAATCACATACACAATACAAATCTTTTTTCCTTCGAATCCAAAATATTTTTTCACTAAATAATATAATAGATTCGTAATTGCGTAGGTACTTGTAAATAAGCTAAAATATCCCATCTTGGGTACTAAGAAATTTGTCAACGTTAACGTACTAACTACTGTCAAAAGCGAAACATTATTATTTAGCAAAAAATATCTAACATTGCAAAAATATAACCCCAAATTCCAAAACTCTAGAACTATCGAAAATGCAATAGCAAGAAGCAATACTGGAAACACACGTTTCCACTTTCTGTAATACCACTGGACAAATCTATGATTTACGTTGCTATTTTCAAGCGATTTTACAGTTAAATATCCATTGCATACAAAAAATATTTCCACTCCATATTGGAAATAAGTGAGCACCCCCGAATATGCACTATAACTATCACTTACACAATGCACTATAAAAATCATTAACATCGCTAGAATTTTTAATATATCAATCGATTGCACTCTGTTTTTATTTACCATATCTTTTTTCATAATTTGCAAATCTTTAATAGTTTCAAAAAATATTTTTTCAGCTTGAATTCTGTATAATCCATATTATTTTGTTCTATTTCTATATCTAATGACATTGACTTTTCATCTCCATACCTTCCACGATTCCATAAGTAAGAATCTTTATATCCACCTGAAAGAACAAATGCCATTACTGTTCCTGACGTTCTCCCTCCAACAAAACACTTGCAACAGGATAATATATAAATATTTACTAAATAATCATAATTTTTCTTATCGCTCTCCTTTTCATTACCTTGTTCAGATAAATAACCATGTCCACTATAAGTGCACATAGTGTTAACTCTATATATTAGTTTATCATTGTACTTTTTCTTAAATGATTCCAAAATTGAAGTATCCTCAGTTGCCACAAATACCCTCTCATAGCCATTTGATAGATAATTGTCAATAATAGGAAATAAATCTTCTGGTTTTGGTTGCCTTGGATGTCCCTTTGGCTCTAATGCAATATAATCAGTTCCTCTAGCTAAAACACCTACAGTTCTTTCTTCAAGACCACCTAACAGCATCCTTTTTTCATACTCTAGAAGTTCTATTACGTTCTTATCAAATCCAATAAGGTTCTTCCACGATTGGTTCCAATACTTAATAAGCTCATCATTATAAAGGATCTCCAAGCTATCATCAGGTCGAAAATCTACAACTTCGTCAAAAACTTTTGCAGATTCGTCATAGTCTTTCTCGCTATTAAACCACTTATTCCAACCAAAGCGTTTTTCATCACACACAATAGGTGTGTATCCTTTTCTTGTAAGATAATCTACTGCCCCTAACGTAGTATTAAAAAATGATGCTAACCCTACCTTTTCATCTTTTCTTTTGACAATGATTTTTGTTTTTAGGTCATTTTTCAAGCCATCATTATAATGATGCACAAGCGACAAATCTAAACATTCAGAATACCTTAAAGCCATCCAAACACCAAAAAAACGTTCAGCCATTCCTCCCTGAAAGCGATATAAATGTTTGGAATCAAATTTTAATAACTCACCTGTTTTGATTATATAATCCCAAAAAAGCATCATGTTATTAAATGCATCCGTATTCATCATGAAGCATGAGCACAAATTTATTTGCTTTCTTTTAATCAAATCTTTTTTCGTAAAGTTTGTTCCGTAATAATTGTTATATTCTTCAAGTATATAATCATAGCAGTTTCTACCATCTCCAACTAGTTTGTCAGGCTGATCCTCATCTGCCATAATCTTTTGATTATAATCCTCCTCAAAATCATGTGTTTCAAAACTTATATGTATATCTTTCTTATCCGCTAAATAATCTTCTATTCTTGAAGTGATATCAGTCCTAGGAAAACCAACAACTCTATCATCAAGTCTTAATTCTAAATCATAGTGGATAAAACCAATATAATCCAGTTCTTTCCACAATTGACTTCGCCAAATATTATATATCCCTTCACTTTCTGCCCACCATTTTCCCAAATCCAAGTATTTATCTAATGATTTTTGATCAATTACATCCAAGCCTAAACTATCTTTGATACTACTACTTCCAACATTTAATACCTGAAAATGATCTCTTCCAAACAAAGAATCATGAAAATACATCTGTTTATATAGAGTATTATGTGAAACAATATATATTACCCACTTCTTGTTATCCGCCATCATAGTTTCCTTTTACATGCACGTGTTATTCCTGTTCTAAAAAACGGAGGTTCAGCTGTTTCCCAACCATGCAACAAAAAGCCTTTACTCTTCGTTATCTCAAAGTCCTTTAGTAATTTTCTAATATTTCTTTCTGCATCTTTCGAGTGATAAGAAGCTATAGCTAGTTTTAAAGAATTCGATCTTCCCAGAATACTTTTCGCGCCTCTAAGAACGGCTTCTTCTGCACCTTCGATATCCATTTTAATAAAGTCAATATCTTTGTCTATAAAATAATAGTCTAACGTGACCATATTTTCAGAATTTTCATCACCGACATACTTAGGAATAATTACAACTTTATCCCTGTAAGGTTTAAAGGTAGCCTCTAGAGCCTCAATCCATTCTGCATCACATTCAAATAAATATAGCTTTGAAATATTAGCTATATTATCCAATCCAAATATACCTTCCGCTGCTCCGCAATCGCAAACAACGCTCCCCTTTTCCACTCCAAAAGAATCATCTAAATACCTATGCGGAGAATTATCTGATTGTTCATATGCTAAATACTGATAATATTCTTTGACCTTCTCTATTGAATCCAATGATCGCTTAAAATATAACTTTCTACCTTTTCTCGTCAAAAAGAACAGGTTGGTCTGCCTGTCCAACTCAATAGTTCTTATATCATCCTGAATAAGCTTTTTTTTCTCTTCATAATCATCTACATCGCATGTCATCATATATGGGAGATTTTTCTTCAAGCATTCTAATTCGTGCTGATATTTTTTAGCCTCTTCCACATGATTTCTATAATAATCAAGAATTGCATTTCGCTGCGTTAACAAATACTGATTATATAAAAAGCCAGAAAAAGATTTATCAATCTTTCCATCCTTAATATATCTTCGATAATTCTTCATATAATTTAAACTATCGTTTATAAAACTATTGATTGTTTTTAACTGTTCTAGCATTTACAGATATCTCCATTACATTTCTCTACAATTTACAGTTTCTATTCTTGGAAATTCAACATGTCCTAATGCATTATTATTCCATATAATTCCATCATATTCCTTTGATCGACGTACTGAAAAAAATATCTTTTCTACAGGTCGATCTAGTCCAACATGCGTTCCAAATTCATTTAAAGATATGATGTCTAAATAAGTATAGTAGTCTCCTTCCATCAAACTACTAATATCCATCTGCACTTTGACTGAATACTCTTTTCCGGCTCTATTATCTATTAATTTATCCGACTGGAAGAAACCTATAGTTTTGTCATCCAAAGTACAAATCATAAACAATATTCCGACTCTTCGGACTTCTTCATTGGCTTTCCATTTTACCTCTACCTCAACTGGCTCATTCTGAACAAAGTATGTTGAGTTATTAAGGAAACGTAATTCCTCTGCAAATATTTTTCCACCATGTTCTAATGAAGGACGAACAGTATCAGAAAATAAGTAATGACTTTTAAATTCTCCTTTTTGAATACCTAAATACACGGCAATGGCCTTATCCACATCACCATCAAATACTATTTTCCCATGTTCTAAAACAATACATCTATTACAAAGTTGTCTAATAGTACTCATATTGTGACTTACATACAATACCGTTTTTCCTTCATTACTAGCAGCATTCCCCATCTTACCCAGACATTTTTGCTGAAACTTCACATCACCAACAGCCAACACTTCGTCCATTATCATAATTTCAGCATCAAGATGAGCAGCCACAGCAAATGCTAGTTTTACATACATTCCGCTTGAATATCTCTTGACAGGAGTGTCAATAAACTGACGGCATTCTGAGAAATCAATAATTTCCTCAATTTTAGAATCAATTTCAGCTCTTGTCATACCCAAAATAGCACCATTCATATAGATGTTTTCACGACCGGTAAGTTCTGGGTGAAATCCTGTTCCAACCTCGAGCATACTTGCGATTCTACCACTCATCTTAATGGTACCCTCTGAAGGCGCGGTTACACGGCACAACAACTTTAATAATGTAGATTTACCTGCTCCATTAGCGCCAATAATGCCAAGAGCTTCTCCCTTATGTACCTCGAGGTTGATACCATTTAGAGCATAAAAAGTCTCTCCAACTTTCGACATATCGGTACCAATCTCAGTATTGGGATCTTCTTTCCCACGTTTTCTAGCCCACCAGCTCTGAAGATCAGCTGTAAGTGTTCCTCCACCAATAGTTCCTAATCTGTATTGTTTTTTTAATCCTTCTATTTTGATAACTGTTTCTGACATGATGCATCCTTAATTAAAATAATTAAACTGTATCCATAAAAGTCTTTTCGACTTTGTTAAATAGCATTACCCCAGCAAAGAACAATAAAACGGTTATAGCGATGCTCACTCCCCAATACCCAATCTCGAAAGCTCCAACTCCCAGTAATGCATATTTATAATTCTGCACTATAGCAGACATTGGATTAAGAAGGATAATCGTCCTAAGGCTATCCGGAACCTCTGAAATCGGATAAACTACCGGAGTCAAATACATCCACAAACTAAGGCCAAATCCAACCAAAATTACCAAGTCTCTATATTTGGTAGTAAGAGATGAGATTATTATACCAACCCCTAGTCCAAGAACAGCTGTTTGTAGCATCAATACAGGAATAATCAGGACATAAATATTTGTATGAACAGGATTACCCGAAAGCCAATAAACGATCATTGCCAGTATAGACATAACAAATACTACTATCATATTAACAGCTGCATACAAAACAGAAGAAATTGGCATAGTAAGTCTTGGAAAATAGACTTTTCCCATTATTCCAGCGTTTGTAGTAAAAGTACTGGCTGTGGCTGATACACATGTAGAAAAATAGTTCCATAAAGTATAGCCGACCAGATAGAATAAGAAATATGGAACACCATCCGATTTGATTCCAGCAATATTTCCAAAAATGATAGTAGAAATAAAAGAAGTAACAAGAGGATTTATAATATACCAAAGTGGTCCTAAAACAGTCTGCTTATATTGAGCATTAAAACTTCTCTTTACAAAAAGCCATATTAAATCTCTATACCTGAATACTTCTTTTAGCTTTAATTCATACCATTTACTATCACCTGTAATAACTATATCAAATTTCTGATCTTGTTCCATTTATAATACTCCTCAGTTTTCCTGCCAATCTTCCTCTGTAACTGTCATCTAATTAATTCTGCCAATTCTGATATACTTGATTTATAATAGAATCTAAGCATTTCTTGATATACCACTCTATTATATATATTGGTACAACTATGCTTATTACATTACTATTTTCCATGCCTCAATATTCTTTTAACAGCGCTTTTTGCTCTTCTAAGAATTCGTCCTGCCATTAATTTCTTATAAAATCTATAATTATTGACTATTATGTCATCGGGAATATCTGCATTATCATAATTATAGACAGATAAATCCTCGTACTCTCCACTTCCCACACCATAATTTGAATTAACTATAATTCCAACATAAGATCTCGCCCAATCATTGAAGCGCATGCCTGCCAAATAATAATTTATATGATGCTGTTTTAAATGAATAGTCTTAAAAAGTGGTTCGATTGGATTTATTGGTATTTTTTTTGTTTTCTGCAACCACAAATTGTACCATGAGAATTCATATGGTGCAATTTGTATCAAATCTTTGTACTCATAGCCCCTTTCGGCCATGAAATCCTCTTTTAGAGACTTAAGTACTGTTCCAGAAAAAATCTGAAAGCCATGACAGGTAAGCAAATGATGTGGATGATAACCGATAGCATCTTCTATCTTGGCTATCTGTTTTCTTCTCCCCACCCAATACATCTGATTGTAATAGTTATCTGCACATAAGTCATTATCTTCAATCAGAACTGTATATGGAATTGCATCCTCATAGATGAAATCCTTGATATAGAATGGTCTAATAAATAGAGCATCTGAATCAAGGCACATATAGTTCTCACACAATTTCAGTTCCCAAAAAGCCAGTTTGTATATCTCCTGATTCAGATAACCAGCAGTAAAATTCGTATCTTCAGTAAACACTTCTGAACATATGGTTTCTTCTGAAATAATACTTACATCATCCCCGGCAAATCCAGCAAACAATTCTTTGTCCGTATCAGGACAAACCAAAAAGAGTTTGATTGAGTCCTCATTAAACCTACGGTATGAAATTATCAGTTTTTTAGCTCTACTATAGTCCTCACCATATGTTTTTAACAAAAAAGCAAAGTTAAGCATTTTTTATTACCGCCTTGATTCTAAAAACGTTCTCGGAAAATGCCTGAAGCAATAACCTTGTACTGTTTCTTGTCATATTATTTTTTATACATATCATAATTTGAAGATCAATGCTTATTCATATAATATTGGTATATTTCTTCTACCGTTTCAAAAATGTTATACTGCGGTTTCCATCCCAACCTGTCCCGAATCAAGCTTGAATCACAGCAAATATATGGATTCTCAATAGGTCTTAATAGCTTCGAATCAATTTGTACAGATATCTGTTGGTCTGAAAGCGATACCACATGGTTCAGTATTTCTTTCAAAGACACTTGATTGCCACTACCTACATTGTATGTAATGCTACAATCTTTGCTCTCGATAATCATCCTATACGCCCTAACAATATCTTTTACATTGGAAAAATCTCTGACAATATCGAGATTGCCAACATACATGCATCCAGGTTTTCCACTTTTCGTTATGCTTGCTACTTGCTTGCACCAAGAAGGAATAACAAAATTATCATTCTGTCCTATTCCAGTATGGTTAAAAGTACGTACATAATGAAGTTTTAGTCCATATCTTTTCCTATATATTTCGCAGAACAACCCAAGCATCATCTTTGATATACCGTATGGGTTTGAAGCATTAATCTTACTATTCTCCGAAAGTGCCTTGTCAGAAGCATCATATTCTTCACTGGATCCAATCATAAGAATACTACTGTCCAAGTCGCATTCGTGAACAGCTTCAATAATATTGATAGCTCCGCATACATTCGTTTCAATCGTAAGTTTTGGTATTCTCCAGGATATACCAACGTTACTCTGTCCAGCTAAATTTATTATATGTGTAGGCCCCACCTCTGCTATTACATTTTTAACCTGTTCAGAATTATTTAAATCGCAATTGTACCAGCCATCATAAACATTATCATGTTTGTCAAATCTACTACATGCATATACTTCATATCCACTTTGCATGAGCTCATCTGCCATATATTTTCCAACAAACCCACCCATACCAAAAATCAGCGCCTTTTTCATCTATTCTCCATATGATAGTTTATTATTATCATATATCCTTTCTTTTGGTTATAACTCTTACTGTTTTTCTTGCCGCCCTGGGCAATAAAGTCAAAACAGACTTTATTTTAGCCTTAATGCTCTCTCTTTTTAAGAATACCTCGTACTCAGCAGGAGAATTTGCAAATTTACGGTATTTTTCATCTAGCTGAATGCTTAAGTGATTAGAACACATTTCATGCTCTGCCTTCCACAACTTATCCATAACTGCTTTATCTAAGATATATTTCCCATTTTCTATTCCGTAATATTTTTCTATACAATAATCACAATATCTAGCTAATACAGCAGGAACTACCTCTGTCCATTTCTGTTCAATAGCGTATCTCACTCTATCAGAAAATGCCTCAAGCGAATCATCGATTCTGCGTTCGGTCATCTCTGAAACTATAGATCCTTGACGAATGCTATAAAAATACAGCGGAACATCTAGCACCGCTATTCTTTTACACTTATGAAATATTTTGTGAACAACAAATTCATCCTCGTGGAGCTTTCCAACAGGATATTTGATATCTTTAAGAATCGATCTCTTATATAATTTGTTCCACGCTACCACATGAGGTCTTTCAATATCAATTATTGCTTCAGCCCCACTCAGCACTTCAACACTTATAGAATCTTTTTCTATTGGCCCACCAAACTTTTCTTCATCAAATTGTTCAAACCAGCATGTGACCACATCCGCATCATCAACTATAATATGATTGTGCATTATCTCATACATCTGCGGATGTATATGGTCATCCCCATCCACAAATGCGACATAATCCCCACTAGCTACATCCATTCCATAATTTCTAGCATCTGATAAGCCACCATTAGCTTTGTGGATAACCTGTATCCTATTATCTAGCTCAGCATAGCTATCGCAAATTATACCACTTTTATCTGTAGAGCCATCATCTACCAGTATTATTTGTAGATTTAGATATGTTTGATTTATTATTGACCTGATACATTTATCCACGTAGGATTCTATATTGTATATTGGAACAATCACACTAATTAAATCTGTATCGTTCATACTCTCTTCCAGTCACTATTCCAAAAAGCTTTTTTTGATATTAAATAATCTTCACTATATATTTTAAAAAAGCAAATCTAAACATGTTATAACGCTTCCTTAATCGTCGTGATATTCTCATGTAATGCTTTCTTTACCAGTTTTCTTTCAGAGTTAGCATATCTAGTGTATAAATCTTTATGCTCATGAAGTTCAGATATCATTTTAGATGCAGCATCAATACTTTCCGCCAACATTACTACATCATATTTGTCATAAAAATGAAAATAAGGCGAATCCAAAGTTATTGCAGGAACCCCTCTTGAAATAGCATCAAAAAAAATCCCTGAGGCAGTTACTTTGTATTGATTCCTGTCATAAGGAATCAATATGAAGTCCAAATTGCTGATAGCCTCTTCAAGTTCTTCATTAGTAACATAATCCTTGTCAAATATACTTTGAACATTCTTCTGCTGAAGTATTTCTTTGTTGTTCTTAGACATCACTTTAAAAATGACCATTCCATTGTCGTAAGCCTCGTTATATCTTTCAACAATAGCCTGTGCATTGTCATTAACTGCCTGACCGTATATTCCTACCTTTATTATATTCTCATCAATACTTAAGTTCTTTTCTTCGCTTTCGTAAAAGGGCAGGTGTAGGAAACGAGTCCTAGATATCACACTATCAGCGACCTTCCCCTTAAGTTCCTCTTGATAGCAAGGTGTATAAACCCAAAAGCCAATATTGTCAGAATCGCATTTTTCCAAACAGTCCTTCATGGAAATCTGTTTCTCAGGCTGTGGATACTTCTTCATATGTTTTATAGACCATAAAAGCTCAAAAATCCTTGTTCTCAACGGTTTTTTTAGGCCTTCGCTACACACCGCTTCCAATGCTGCATGCAAAACATTACAGAAGATAATATCGGTATACTGACTTGCCAAACCACTAACAGCAAGCAGTGTCCCTTTGTTGCTTGACAAAAAAATAACTTTTTTAACATCTGTGTTAGACTCAATAATTGTCCGAATTACTTTTTCATATTCTTTTGCTTTATCAGCATTGTTACCATGATAGTCTATCCATTCAATGACTTCTGAATCAATCTCTATGTTATGACTATCCAACATATCAGCAAGCTTCTTAACATGTTTTTCTTCAGCATATAACTTCATCTCCTCAGACGGAAATGCAGACTTCAACTGAAAAATCAACTCAGAATTAACCCTATTATGCTCCCAATCCTTGCATTGTAGTTCCAACAATAGAATCATTTACATATACTCCTTATAGGACATACATTTATACATTTTCTGCAGCCTATACACAAATTTGTATCAATTATAGGATACTCGAATCCTTCCTCATCTGCCAGCATAGTTATTGCACCCTTGGGGCATATCGCATAACATGCAGAGCAGCCACAGCAATCTTCTTTTCTTTTAAATATATCTATTCTATTTGTCATTTGATTTCTCTTTTCTCTCTATAGGTCCAGAATTTACTAATGAGAAAATTAACCGGCATAGAAAATGGAATATTTAATAGTGGTGCCAAGTACTTCGAAAAGCCAATAACTCTTATCCACAACGTACTAAGGGCATTATTAAGTACTATCCCGGAAAAGGCATATGTTGCATAAGCCTTTAACAAAGTCTTCTTCCTAGATCTCTTATCTGCTCCTTCAGCAAACACATACCTATTATTCCAATGATATGACCACAACACACTCAGTACAAAGGCTGTTACATTTGCAACCATGTAATCATAACGGAAGCCCAGAGGTCTTTGTAATGTAAGTGTAATAATATTAATAACATATGACACCAATGCATTAGAAACACCTACAATACAGAACTGGATAAACTGTCTAATTGTAGTTAATTTTTTCTCAGTAGCTTTTATTCCAATAAGAGCAAGGGCTGTAAATACGATTTTTTCTATGATATTACCCAATATTCTCCAAGCTGTACTAAATAGCCACTTGTGAGTGTTCATATATTTCTTGGATACTTTACTGTATCCCTTACTTCTTAATTCGCTAAAAAATGCTCTTCTCTCTTCTGAAAGTTTTGCTGATTTCAATAGAGGTGGATTTTTTCTGATAGCCTTATGATAATCAACTTCATGTAAATATAGCCTTCCTTGAACAGCATCTAAAAGCTGCTGGCCATGCTCTCCATGAACCAAGACAAGCGAAGTGCCTTTACCATCATTAAATCTCTTATCAACAGAATCAATCCCCCAAAAGTCCGCGATGGTAATATCGCAAGTTTTTTTTGGAATTCTCTTAAATTTGCAGTCATAGCATGATGGGCGTAAAAATATATCCTCAAGGAATCCGCACATATACTCATCCATAAATGCTGGAAAAATGCGCTTATGCTTGTTCTGATTCGTTTCGTACTCTACTCCAAGCTGCAATCCACTCTGGTTCCACCCATGATCCTTGCATCTGAATTTAAACTTGGTTATAAGGCTGTTATTTTTTTTATTTATATTGTCAATGTAAGCCCTGAATACAGACGGAGATGGAACCCCATGACATATAAATTCACACAAATAAAGGTTTTGCCTGTTAAATGCTACTATAGAACCTGGATTCTCAGATTAACATGACGAGGTTGGTAATGCCACTCCGAGAGTCGTGTATATATCAGCCTGCTTGTCCAAAAGCTCACCAATCCTGAGCGCACGCTTTTCGTCCTCGTAACACTCAAGGACATCAAGCTTATCAAGCAGCTGTTGCATTGTGTAAGTTTTATATAAATCTGTTTCCTTCATCTTGTGATCAAGGTGAGAAATCAGAATTAGTGCTATAAACTCGTTGAATATTTTGCCATCGAGATTCTTCTCTGACTTAGTGAGAAGCCTTCTCATGTTGAGCCTCTCCTTGAGATTGCCAAATGCTTTCTCTACAACATCCTTCATCCTGTATAGATGAAGAGCGGTAAAGGCATCCATCTTCTCGTTAGTGATAATGGCAAAGTATCCTATGTACTTACGAGCAGCTTTGATTTCATCTTCTTTGTAGTAGACCTGTCTTCCACGGACAGGAGTATCCTTTACTTCAAAGAAGCGGGCGTAAGCTTTCTTGTGGTCCTCAACCGGTTTGCCGGAAAGAAGCTCATTGCAGTAGTCCATGATACGCTTGTCAAAAGCCTGCTCTTCATCAGCACCTCTTTCGATGCTGTAGAAATAGTGGATGTAGATCCGGCGTTTCTCTTCGATAGTATCGCCCTTATATGGCCTGTCCTGAGTATAATTCCACTCAGCACTGACTGTAAGCCCATATGTATTAAGGCCTTCGTCGAAGTTGTTGAACATACGGATATCATCATAAACCTCATCAAGATTCTTCTTGATGAGCTTCAGGGAGAGTTTGACTCCTACAAGGAATTTCACGTGCTCCCTGTACAGACCATTGATGTTGTCCTCAGAGTAAAAGCCTCTGTCCATGACAAACTTGGTCTTGCCAAAGCCCAGGATATCCAGATCCTCAAGAAGGTGCTTGACCGTCTTTGAATCAGGGATGTTGCCGGCAAGCTTGCGGTAATAGAACGGAAGACCGGATTTCTCTCCGAACACAAGAAGGAGATTTATCTGAGGAAGCCTGTCGTTTTCCTTGTTCTTGCCCCACTGAGCCTGCTTAAGAGTTTCTGAGTAGCTTGAGAAGCTGGAGCTGTCATAAGCCCAGTACTCATCCTCGACACGTCTCTTGGCCTGTAACCGCAAGAACTTGGCTATCTGATCATCAGTGATGGATGCGAACATCTCACTGCTTCTGGGTGAAGCTATATCTTGTCCATAAGGATGCTTATGGGTAAGATTCCATTTTTCAAACCTGTATAGAGGATTGTTATCCTCAAGTACAAGGTAAAAAGCTACTGACAAAAGCTTTTTGTACATATCCGGAAAGCACTGCTTAAGATCAGCTGTAAGTCCTATCTGATCAGCAAACTGCTCCAGAAGATATGTGGCGCCAAAATAAAGGTGCTTTGTCTCAGTATATGTGACCGGGCCTGTTCTGGCAGGCAAAGCTTTAGGAGTCTTGGACTCGCCTTTCTTTGCGCGTCCTCTGGTAGGGATTATCTCCCCAGAGACTGGGTCAACCTTTCCAATGCAGACACGCTTGGACCTCGACTGCTGTTTCTCCTTGTCCCAGTAATAGGTTGTCTCGTAAGCGTAGGTAATACCGGATCTTTTGTCAGTTTGTGTAATGATTGCCATCGCCCCACCTCGTCATGTTTTCTATAATTATTATAAAACATGACGATGCAAAAATCAAGAGAGAAATGGCAATAAATTCAGTATTTTAGCGGATTTCAGAAATCTGTGACGAGGTTTTCATCGTCACGTTTCCGAGAATCCAGGA
>NZ_FMVS01000047.1 GCF_900102515.1 Butyrivibrio sp. INlla14 | reverse complement strand
CGTAGGATATCTGAGAGGAGCTGTCCTTAGTACGAGAGGACCGGGATGGACGGACCGCTGGTGTATCAGCTGCATCGCCAGATGCATAAGGCTGGGTAGCCACGTCCGGAAGGGATAAACGCTGAAGGCATCTAAGCGTGAAGCCCCCCTCAAGATGAGATATCCCTGGCTTGTCCAGTAAGACCCCTTAGAGAGTATGAGGTTAGATAGGCACAAGGTGTAAGCACGGTAACGTGTTCAGCTGATGTGTACTAATAGGTCGAGGGCTTATCCAAGAAGGTTAGGAACGATTGAAGAAGGATTTAGATTATCAGTGTTCGGTTTTGAAGGTACAAACTGTATTTTTATATATGCCGATGTGGCTCAATTGGCAGAGCAGCTGATTTGTAATCAGCAGGTTAACGGTTCGAGTCCGCTCATCGGCTCTAATTATTTAAAGCGAGGTACTGCTTGTAATTTGCAGTATCTCTTTTTTGTTGCACAAGACCGGCAAGCGAATGGATGCTTGCACACAAATTCATTTTTTCGTTGCTTATTGCCTCAGAATCATATAAAGTAATCTGTGTTTATTGCAGATAGATCAAATGTTTATTGTTACTAGAACGAGCTGTATGCAGGTTCATAGTAAAACCCAGTGTACTAGAAGGGTAGAAAGTAAGTGATACGTATTGGAATAGTAGATGATGACAAGGCTTCTCGAGAGAGTATTCATCAGGAAATCTCGGATTATGCCAGGCTTCATCATCTGAAATGTGAATTAAGTGAATATGAAAGTGCTCTGAAGTTCCTGGATAGCGGAGATAAAGGCTTTGACATGTTGATTCTTGATATAGACATGCCAGGAATGTCAGAAATGGAGCTCGCTGAGAAGATAAGAGAAACTGATAGGGATGTTGTTATTGTCTTTTGCACGAATCTTCAGCAATTTGCAATTAATGGCTATAGTGTTGGAGCTCTAGGTTTTATGGTAAAACCTGTGCAGCCTTATGCGCTTAATCTAACGATGGACAGGGCTATTAATGCTATAAAAATGAACCAGAAGCGCAATAATACAGACAGCGATACTAAATTTGTGCTTAAGGATGGAACCATTTCTCGCCTAGTTAGTGTCTCTGATATTGATTATATTGAGGTCCGTCAGCATTATCTTTTATACAATATAAAGGATAGCAATACTGGCGCGCGAATAGTAATCAAAAATCGAGGAACGATGCAGGAAGCAGTCGAAAGGCTTTCCCAATACGGCTTTTGGCGCTGCTCTTCAAGCTTTTTAGTCAATATAAAAAGTGTTACAGCGGTGAGTCGTGTTAATGTTTTTATTGGAAACGAGCTTCTTCCTATAGGAAGGACCTTTAAGGAATCCTTTATGGATGCTTTTTCCAGATATCTTGCCAAGAAGGGATGGGAAGATCCATGTCTGTGATTGAATATATTTTCTCAAGGCAGGTACAGATAGGCATGCTTTTTGCAGCGCTATTGTTTATGCCCTGGAAGCAGAAAAGAGAAAGATTTATCACCAGGTTTGTACTTAGTGTCGCTTCATTTCTTGTTGTAACAGATCTTTGTGTTAGATGGAATATCGAGAGCAAGGTAAGACTCCTTTTGTTTACGGCTCTTTTGATGGCACTTTATTGGATTTGCTTTGAATGTAGCTTCATTCACTATGTCTTTTATACAACCTGTGCATATGCTGTTCAGCATATTTCAAGTAAGCTAGCCTATATGATTGTTGTGCCTTTTTCAGTAAAAAGAAATATTGCAGGTTACTCCTTTGCTCTTGTAGTACTTGTTGTGGTATCGGTCTTGGTTGCTATAGCTGTCTACATAAAATATACCAAGCCTTATCTTACTAAGGGAAATCTTCAGTTTGATAATGCAAAGATAGTTTTGTATTCCGGCTTTTTCTTGATAGCAGCAATTTATTTAAGTGTACTTTTGGAGGATGGGTTTGATACCGGAGCATCCTCTTATACTACAAGCTATTTATGTCTGAATGCTTTTTGTATACTGTTTGCGCTGTCAATACTTGCTCTTGAATACACAAATTTTAATACCAAGCAGCTTCAGCAGGAAAATCAGATACTAGCAGGGCTCTTAGAATCTGACAGACAGCAATATGAACAGGCCAAAAGGGATATGGAAAAGATTAATATCCGTTATCATGACATCAAACAGCAGTACACCAGGGCTTCAGAGGAAGAGCGAAGCAAGCTTGAAGAAGAGATGGCTGAGCTTAATCTCAGGTATTTTACTGGGAATAAGGCTGTGGATATAACTCTTACTCAGAAATCTGCAAAATGTAATGAAGCAGGAATTATGCTTGTATGTTCTGCAGATGGTAGTTGCCTTGATCGCATGAAGCATTACCACATCTATTCTATGCTTGGGAATGCACTTGACAATGCCATAGAGTGCCTTGAACAAGTAGCTGACGAAGAGAAAAAGGTCATTACTCTGGATATTCATAAAGAGAAAAACATGGCAGTTATAAGGGTTGAGAACTATACACCCAATCAACCGTTATTTAAAGATGGAGATCTTCTGACAACGAAGGCAGATAAAAGAGATCATGGATATGGTGTGAAAAGTATACAAAACACAGCAGAGATTTATGGTGGTATTGCACATATATTTGTTGAAAATGAGATATTTTACCTGTTAATTACTATTCCTTGTAGTGAAAATCTTACAGTGAATTAAATGCGTATTAACAATGCGTTCATATTTAAAGGGCGACTTGGACAAAAAAATCTAAGTCGCTCTATTTTTTTTGTGTAAATTGTGACCTGGTTTTTTACAATTGTGCCATTTTGTTGAATACCGTATTTATTTTCCCTAGTATGTATTTGTAGATGAAATTCAATCTCACTTGTGGGTGGTGCACAACCTAATAAATGGGAGAGGGTTATTACAACATTTTTATTTAAGGAAAGATGGGGATTAAGATGAAAAAACAAAGCACTAACAAGTCAGGGCTTTGGCTCGGACTTGCAGGTTCTGCAGTTCTTTTGGCAAATCTTGTTTTCACAGGAACTGCTATTGCTTTCCAGCAGGAAGGAGAGATCAACCATGCACTTGGTCTTGAGGGATCTGGAGCTACCTACGGGGGCACAGAGTTCTCAGAGGATGGAACTCTTACAGATGATAGCTATGCCAAGTACATTGAGGCTGCTTACAAATTCTGTGAGCAGGAAGAAGAGGAAGGAAGCGTACTTCTTTACAATAAGGATAACGCTCTTCCATTATCTGAATCAGAGCGTAATGTAACTGCTTTTGGACGCGGAAGTATAGATCCTGTTTTCCGTAGTACCGCAGGTGGTTCTTCAACAAATAAAGAATTCCAGCAGACTCCTGTAGATGCTCTTAAGGGTGCTGGATTTAATGTAAACCAAGTTGTCCTTGATGCTTATTCAGCTGCTCCTGTTGCAGAAGCGAGAAGTGTATCAAGTGTAGGTGAGTATGATGCATCTATCTTCACAGCAGATGTAGAGAAGTCCTATGCATCCTATGGAGATGTGGCTTTTGTAACACTTTCTCGTTTTGCTACAGAGGGTAATGACCTTGCAATGACAAATGCAAAGGGTAAGAGAATGTTGGAACTTGATGATAATGAGAAGGCAATCTTCAAGAGTATCAAGGATTCAGGCAAGTTCAATAAGACAGTAGTTCTTTTGAACTCAGTATTTGCACTTGAGCTAGACTGGCTTGAAGAATATGACGTAGATGCAGTTCTGTGGGTTGGTAACCCTGGATTCTACGGAATGCCAGGTGCTATCAGGGTAGTGACAGGTGAGGTTAATCCATCAGGTCATACTACAGCAACTTTTGCAGCAAATTCTCTTTCAGCTCCTTCTGCAGAGAACTTTGGACTTCACAAGTATGATTATGGAACAAAGACTCCTCGTGAAGCTGGTGAGAACTTTGTAAGCTACAACGAAGGCATTTATGTAGGCTACAGATATTATGAGACTCGATATGAGGATACTGTTCTGGGTCGTGGCAATGCAGACTCTAAGACAGGCGCCAAGGCTTCCAATGCGGGATGGAACTATGCAGATGAAGTATGCTTCCCATTTGGCTATGGTCTTTCTTATACAACTTACGATTATCACATGGATAATCTTGAGTATAACCAGGAAAGCGATACATTTAAGGCAACAGTAACAGTAAGCAATACTGGTTCTGTTGATGGTAAGGCTAGTGTTCAGCTCTATGGCCAGTCACCATATACAGAGTATGATGCTCTTAATGGCGTTGAGAAGTCTTCAATTCAGCTTCTTGGCTATGACAAGGTAGATGTAGCTGCCGGTGAGTCACAGACTGTTGATATCGAAGTTCCAGGATATTTTCTTGCTTCTTATGACAGACTTGGTGCTAAGGGCTATATTTTAGATGCTGGCGATTACTATTTTGCAGTAGGTAACGGCGCTCATGATGCTCTTAACAACGTTATGGCTGCTAAATATGGCGCAGAAGTAGAATGCAAGTTGACAGATGAAGCTGGTAACGTTGTTACTGGTAATGTAGAGGCTACATCTTCATGGACAGCGCCTAATACAGAAGTTGATACAACCAAGTATCGTCAGTCACGCTACAACAGCGAGGTAGAGGTTACAAATACCTTCGATGATGCAGATGTTAACTATTGGGTAGATGATAACGAGAAGATAACATATCTTTCACGTTCAGACTGGGATGCTACATATCCTACAACACTTGAGACAATTACTGTTAATGACAAGCTTTACAACGGACTTAACATGCAGACTTATGAGAAGGCTGCAAATGCCAAGCATGTTTCTGATTTCAATCTTGGTGTTAAGCTTGATGAAAAGATTGATTTCATCGATATGAAGGGTGTAGCTTTTGATGACCCTAAGTGGGATGATTTCCTGTCACAGCTTACTCTTTCTGAACTTCTTATCAACATGGGAGATTCAAAGGGTATAAAGGCTGTTAAGGCTGTTAATAAGCCCGGTTGCACAATCGTAGATGGACCAGAAGGTATGAATGGTCAGTTCAAATATGGAGATCGCCGTAATTGTACAGGTTGGGCTACACTTCCAATCGTAGGTGCTACATGGGATCATGATGTTCAGACAAGATTTGGCCAGATGTATGGTGAAGATGCTCTTTATGCATCTATTCCAATCGCGTACGCTCCTGGTGCTGATACACTTCGTTCTCCATATTCAGGACGTACTTCTGAGTATTTCTCAGAGGATGGTGTACTTAGCTACTATGCTGCCAAGAACGTATCGCATGGTATGCGTACAAAGGGACTTATCGGAACAGTCAAGCACTTCTTCCTGAACGAGCAGGAAGCCGGAAGACAGGGTATTTCTACATTTGCCAACGAACAGGCTATCCGTGAGATTTATATGAGAGCATTTGAGGGTTCACTTGCAGAGGGTGATTCACTTGGTGTTATGACAGCGTACAACCGTATCGGTGTTATGTATGCCGCTGCTAGCCAGGGTATACAGCATATCCTCCGTGACGAGTGGAAGTATGACGGATATATCATAGATGATGCACTTACAGCATCAGCTTATTCTTCTGCACCAGAAATGCTCATGGCCGGAAATAACATTTTCTGCCTTGATACAGCAAGACCTACAGAAATTGAGAAGCTCATCATGGATACAGATGATGGTGATCTTCTTCAGAAAGTTCTTGATTCTAACCGTTATATGTACTATATCATGCTCAAGTCATCTATGGGTGGCGCTGATGCATCTGAGATTGTTGTTTCTGATGCAGCTCCTTGGTGGCAGATTCTTTTAAGAGTCCTTGATGTTGTATCAGTTGTACTTGTAGTCTGCGCAGTAGCTATGTATGTCCTTTATACATATACAAAGGTTTTTGCAAAAGAAAACGCTTCTGCCGCTGCTAAGAAGAATTAATGGAGGTTTGGATCAATGCTGGAACGCTTAAAAAATAAAGCCCTTGGTAGTTATCTCTGCCTGGCATCAGCGCTTGTGGCGCTTATCACAGCTATTTGCTTTTTAATGACTCAGGAAACAGCTGCTCCTCTTGGACATAAAGGTCCTATGCCAGGTTTAGTGCTTCTTGTTGGAGCGGTTATTTCACTCATAATGTTTTTTGTGCCTGTTCGTTTTGGCGCTTTTATGCAGGCAGCAATTTATAATGTAGCTCTTTATCTTGTAGTTGTTCAGTTGTACTTCGTATTTGCTGACGTTATCAATCATGTAACATTTGCAGGTGGTAATCCAACTCTTTGTGTGTTCTACATGGTTGGAACTTTTGTAGCCGCTCTTTTGTGCGTGATCGCTTGCTTTATGAAGCAGACCAAGACAGAAGAACAGGTTAACCTTAAAAAAGATCTGCTTAAGGGTGTTTCTTTTGCGGTAGTAGCCTGCGCAGCAATCTTTGGAGTTTCATTTGTTGATGTAACTCCTGCTTCTGAGGTTTTAGCTGAATCATCAGATGTTGAGGATTCATTCGAAATGAAACTTGCAGATAACTCTTTTGCCAATATGTCAATTGAGGAGCTTGCAGCTATTCCACGCGATGAGTGGGAAGCCAAGGAAACGAACGGTCAGATAGCGTACTTCTTTGAAGGACAGTATACAGAAGGCTTTGCAACAATCGTTGACCCTGCCTGCCTTGATATGTACTGCGCAGTAGATGGTTCAATGTATGGATCATTCTCAGGCCCTACAACATCAGTGGGCGGCGGAAATGTAGAGTATGTTTACGGCTACTGGTATAACCGTGATGAAAATGGTGATAGAAACTTTGTTGTTCATATTACAGGAACTTTAAACAGTGCTGGCATTACAAGAGCTGTAAATGTTGAAGGCGGTGAAGATGCTGATGTATTTATCTTTGATACAGAGCATGGTGATTACACACTTGAAGCCAGCCTTAGCTATGGTGTTAGCGGTGGTATGTTTACACGTAACATCAACATTTATGGAATGCCTTATGCTGCAGCGCAGAGTATTACAATTGACTCATCCAGGCTTCGTACTTTCTACACAGGAGATGCCTTCGATGCAGGAGAGCTCGTAGTATCAGCTGTTCGCGCTAACGGAGCAGAGGAGACTATCTGGAATGGTCGTCTTAGCTATGACGGATTTGACTCTGAAACACCTGGAACCAAGAAGGTTACTGGTACATTCCTGGGTCAGTCACAGGAATTTGAAGTTAAGGTAGAAGAACTGGTTGCTGAGACCTTTGACGGAAGCTATGAGCTTGTAGTCGGAGATGCACCTGTAGCAATGGATGCAAGTCTTTTGATTGACTACTCACACAAGAGAATCACAATCACAGCTGTAGATGGTTCAGCATCAATCACAGGAAACATTGTTGATGCAAAGGATGATGTGGTTACTGCTACTCTTAATGGTAGTCAGCCAGTAGAAATTGCTATTACAGAAGAGGATGGTAATAGAAGTGTTGTGATTCCAGCCCATGAAGAAGTTGTTACAGGCTGGACAGGTAGCGCAACATATTCAATAGGCGAATGCGGTTTCGGACAGCAGTAATCTGTTAATTTTTGGGGTATAGTTTTATTTGATAAGAGCCGCTGATATGAATATGTCAGCGGCTCGATGACGAGTAGGAAGACTGACCGCCTTCTACTTAGAAATAAGATGTATGAGCATAGAGCGATAGTCACCATTTTGTGGTGGAATGACAAGTCCTACTTTTTCAAGGGTTGATCCTAAAAGTTCAGTATCATTTCCCTCTATCACATATCTTGCATCCGCCATAAGTCCAGGAACTTTTAAAAGCTTTCTGGAGGAATTTGGAGAAGCCAGCACCTGAACATAGGTGATGAGGGCCTCTCTTTTATCCTTACTAACTACCATATAGGCGTCATACTCATGATTTCTCTGGTAGGAAGAGAGCCTGTAGTAATCACCGCCTCTTACTAGGTGATTGTATTTGTGATATAAGGCAACCTGGCGGGAGATATTAGCTCTGTCCTCATCAGATATTCTGGTGATATCAAGCTCATAGCCAAAGGTTCCTGCAAGGGCTACATCTCCGCGAGTCTTAAAAGGAGTGGTCCTTCCAACGATATGGTTCGGGCAATCGGATACATGGGCGCCCATTGTGCTAAGAGGAAAGATAAGGCTTGTTCCTTCCTGAATCTTAAGTCTTTCTATGGCGTCTGTGTCATCTGAACACCATATCTGAGGGCTGTAATATAACATACCGGCATCAAATCTTCCACCGCCTCCAGAGCAGTTTTCAAGTAGAAGATCAGGAAACTCTGTGATCATGCGCTCCTGGAGTTCATATACGGCCAGCATATACCTGTGGCTAAGTTCGCCCTGAGATTCGCTATCAAGTCCAAGGGATCCAAGGTCACATAACTGTCTGTTCATGTCCCATTTAACATATTCAATGTTGGCGCTAGTTAAGATAGCTTTGATACGTCCAAAGATATAATCACGGACTTCCTGCCTTGTGATATCAAGGACTAATTGGTTTCTGCTTCTGCAAGGAAATCTGTCAGGGAGCTGTATTGCCCAGTCAGGGTGCTCTTCAAAGAGCTTGGATTTTGGTGAAACCATTTCTGGCTCCATCCAGATTCCAAATTTCATGCCAAGGGCATTGATTTCGTCAACAAGCTTTTTAAGGCCGCCTTTTAGCTTGTCTTCATTGACAAACCAGTCTCCAAGGCTTGAATTGTCATCATTTCTTTCACCAAACCATCCGTCATCCATTACCAGCATCTCAATGCCGCTTTTCTGGGCTTCTCTGGCAATGGCTATCAGTTTGTCACTATCAAAATCAAAATATGTAGCTTCCCAGTTGTTGATAAGGATTGGACGCTCCATATCCTTATATTTACTTCTGATCAAATGAGTCCTGAACAGATCATGGAATGTTCTGGTCATTTTCCCAAGGCCGGCAGAAGAGTAGGTCATTACAACCTCTGGAGCCTCAAAGACATCTCCAGGTTTCAGTGTCCATCTAAAATTCTTGGCTCCAATACCCATGTAGGCTCTTATATCGTTAAACTGACTTTTTGTAACACCAGCCTCAAAATTACCTGAATAGACAAAAGAAAAACCGTATACCTTGCCTGTATCTTGTGAATCCTCATTTTGAACAAGAGCCATAAATGGCTGGAACTGATGAGAAGATTCTCCTCTGAAAGACTCTATAGAAGTATCCCCGTAGCCTATTTCCCTAAAATCCATACTGCGTTCTCTGGCCCATGATCCGCGAAGAGTTAAGAGTTTGAAATTTTCCTGATCCATATCCAGAGTAAAAGACATTACTTTATCAAGATATATAGTTTTCTCAGAAGTATTTTCAAGTCTTACAGATCTTGTGATCACATCAAGGCCTTCAAATATGCTATAGGATAAGATGCACTTGAGCCCAACAATCTTATCTATGAGTGTAATTTCAAGACTCATAGAATCTTCTTCCTGTCCAAAGGTAGCTGGAAGGCCGGGAATAGCTCTTTTACCCTTAAATATTTCATGAGAATCATAGCATAGTAACAGGCCTGAGTGACCGTTGCTATCAGTGATCTCTATGCTGCTTTTCCTGTAGTCCCCAACGTTATTGGAAGAATACTCAAAGGGAAATCTGTCAAGAAAAGAGCTTCTGTCGCGCATATCCACAGTTGGAGTAACCTGAGGCTCAATTGCCTTCCAAAGAAATGCAGCATCAGTAGGGTCTATCTTGTCCCCATAATAAAGGTGCCCTAAAAGCCCCTCATCTCCGGCAATTCCCATCACATAGCTTGTTGCCTTGGTGTCAATTACAAACACTTTTTCTTTTTCCAAAAATCTTATATTCATACCTTACGCTCCCCATTGATGATCTAATACTTACTATCCATTGTACAATTCTTCCGCTTTATGTCTATAATAATAGAGCATGAAGGTTGTACATACTTGCGGAGGGCTACTCACGAGGAACTGGGATTGTTTACATGGGATGAGGCTGCTACAGCGTTTACAGGTATTTTCTCTAAGATCCGAGGACTTAGTGTAAACGCTAAGATCATCGAAGAGCTTAATGAGGCTAGCTATGGTCATCCGCTAGCTATGGTCATCCGTATATTATGCAGCTTCTGGGCTATCATCTTATTTTGCATATAAATGAGCACATAACTGATAAAAAGTACAGCGCATCAGAAGAAGATGCCAAGGTTGCCATTAAAAACGCTATTTATGCTTACGAGCAAAAGGCATTAAAGCCGTTACTAGACGAAATGGCAAATAATGAAAAGACATATTTGTTAAACATGGCGAAATGCCTGGATAACGAGCGTCTGGCTGATACGTCTGCCATATCGCAAAGACTTGGTGTTACAATAAATAAGTTAAGCAAACAGCGGGCTAATCTTATAGACCGTGGGATAATTGCAGCGCCAGAACATGGAAAGGTCATGTTCTGTGTACCATACCTTGCTGATTACGTTCAAAAGGAAGAACTAGTCTCGGATGTAGTGACAGTAGCGAGACAGAGAAGAGTATAAAAATGAGTAGAAAAATATTAATATTAAACACAGGCGGAACATTGTCCGCAGTAATGAAAAAGAATGGTCTTATTCCAGGCTTGTCTATCCATGACATGCAAAAAGAGCTAAAAATGGTATCGGGAGATACTGATATTGAGATTGAAGATTTCTGCTCCGTAGACAGTGCTAATATTTTCCCAGAGGATTGGTGCGCTCTTGCGCAAAAGATAAGTGACTGTAGAAATGACTATGATGGAATAGTTGTCATTCACGGAACCGATACACTTGCCTATACATCTTCCATGCTTTCTTTTATGCTCAGGAATGTAAATATCCCTGTAGTTATCACAGGTTCGCAGCTATCTATTACAAACCCTGTGGCAGATGCCATGGAAAACTGCAGATGCGCAATTCACATGGCGGCCAGCCAGATTCCGGGAGTTTTTGTGGCATTTAACAGGAAGGTAATCCTGGGATGCAGAGCCTCTAAAGTCAGATCTCTTAGCTTCGATGCCTTTGAGAGTATAAATTACCCTAACATTGCAACAATCAGCTCTCTTGGAATGAAAATAGATACTTCAGCTGTTCCGGAGAGAGCGGGGATTTTTAAATTATCCAACACTTATTCAGATAAGGTCTGTATGATCAAGATGTTTCCTGGAATTCACAGGAGCTTTATTGAATCTATTGCTCAGCAGGGCTATAAGGGCCTGTATATAGAGGCTTACGGTATTGGAGGAATGCCTTTTCTCAAGCATGATTTTATTGGAGCTCTGGATAAAGTCATACAGAGTGGCATGACCGTGGTAGTAGGAACCCAGTGCAGATATGAGGGCACCAAGATGGACGTATATGAGACTGGTAAAAGAGCCATGGCAATAGGTGCTCTTGAAGCTCGCGATATGACTAGCGAAGCGGCTCTCACAAAACTCATGTGGATATTGGGAATGACAGAAGATGTCAAGGAAATCCGCGACTATTATTCTATCAATATGGCTGGAGAAATGGCCAAGATCTGAGGAAAAAACTGTAGGATTGAGAGTATAAAATGACAATAATCATAGCAAATATAATAGACTTTCTGGCCGCCTTGCTGCAGGTAGGCTCAGGTGCAATAAAGAAAAAATCGAAGATACTCATAGTGCAGATAGTTCAGCTTCTGATGCAGGCAGTGAGCATGCTACTTCTTGGCGGCATAACAGGAGCCATCAGTAATGTCCTGTCATGCCTAAGAAACTACCTATGTTATAAAGAAAAGCTTAATACCATATGGAAGATCATCCTTATAGCAGCTTCTGTCATAATGACAGTAGTTATGAATGAACAGGGGCTTCTTGGGGTAATACCGGTAGCGGTTTGTACTGTCTACATAATTTTTATGGATGTAAAAGATCCTGTGAAATTCAAGCTACTAGTGACTCTTTCATTCATTCCATGGGTTGTGTACCATTTTGCACTGAAATCATACACAGGAGCTTTCTTCGACCTGGCTTCAGTCGTTACCAACGCGGCAACACTTTACAAGATGGTTCGAGAAAGTACAGGCCAAAAAGGAAAAAGCGATATAACTACTGATCTGTAGCAGATGATCATGAATGTCATGACTAACAAGATAGGAGATAAGGGTGCCATGAGTCAGAAAGATGGAAAGCCATTACCACCATTAGGGACCAAACCGGAAATAAAGGTAAAACAAAGCCCAGCAGCCGAGGCACTTAGAAAAGCACCGGACGAAGCCATTGCCAGAGCAATTCATGACACTCTGCTGAGGCAAAAAGAGGGACCTAAGAATTAACTTAAAGTTTATCTTTATTTTAGATAGATGTTATCAATAAAAAATAATTATCTTATATGATTTTATTATAGAACAATGGGATGATGTTGGGGTCAAAAGCCCCTTGAATCTAAAACTATAGTTGCTAATCCCTAATGGGATTTACATATATCTGTCCCTTGAAAAGTTAATACAAACCGCATAAACACTGGGAGACATGGCGAAAGCATGATAGAATATAAGTATCAAATCCACGAGGTACATGTCATGTCATTTCGCACAAATGATTCCCAGCAGATTTCAATGTTTGATAGTTTTAACGTCTTGACTGAAAGAGAGCAGAAAGCTCTGGTCAGGTCATGGGCAAAAGTGTTTGCAGAAGAGATATTTCCAACAATAGATGAGGAACGTTTCTCTGTACTATACTCTGCTGA